>CACWYB010000007.1 GCA_902765005.1 uncultured Eubacteriales bacterium
GCGCGGCCTCCAACGAGAACGGCGCCATGATGGGCTTCATGGGCATGAACATGGCCGGCAACATGGCGAACAACGTGACCGGCGGCCAGGGCGGCTTCGCCGGCATGCATATGTATCAGCCCCCCACCCAGCCTGCGGCCCCCACGGCGGCTGCGCCGGCCGGCTGGACCTGCCCCAAGTGCGGCAAGACCGGCAACACCGGCAAGTTCTGCGCCGAGTGCGGCGTGAAGAAGCCCGAGGAAGCCAAGGGCTGGACCTGCCCCACCTGCGGCACCGTGAACAAGGGCAAGTTCTGCCAGGAGTGCGGCGCCAAGAAGCCCGCCGACGCCCCCCTCTATAAGTGCGATAAGTGCGGCTGGGAGCCGGCTGACCCCGCCAACCCGCCCAAATTCTGCCCCGAGTGCGGCGATCCTTTCACGGACGACGATATCGTGAAGTGAAAGGTGTTTATTGAAAGCTCGCACCTTTCTTGTAAGAAAGGTGCAGCCTAAGAACTTTCAACTGGGCAGCAAGGCTTTTGTGCCTGTACCCATTGACCTAATTTGCTTTTCTTTTTCCGCCGCTTTTTCTTTTCTCATGAAAAGAAAAAGCGGCAAAAAAATATGTCGCTTGTTGAGCAATTATCTCTTGAAAAAGCCAAGCTCATCGCCCTGTGCGGGGCAGGAGGAAAGACGTCCCTGCTCTACGCCCTGGGCCGAGAGTGGGCCCTGCAGAAGGAGCGGGTGGCCCTGACCACCACCACCCATATCCAGCGGGAGATGCCGGAGGGCTGCCTGCTGTGGGACCGGCCCGATGAAGGAAACCTGCTGTCCATCTGGCGGGCGGGGTTCACCCCCGTGGCGGGCATCCCCGCCGACCAATGGAAGCTACGGGGACCCACGGAGGAGATGTGGAACATCCTGCGCAAAACAGCGGACCGAGTCCTGGTGGAAGCCGACGGCGCCGCCCGGTATCCGGTAAAATTCCCGGCGGTGTGGGAGCCGGTTATCCCCCAGTATACGGATAGGGTGCTGGTTCTGGCGGGCCTGGGCGCCCTGGGCCGGCCCCTTCGTGAGGTGTGCCACCGGGCGGATCTGGCTCTGCAGAAGGGCGTTCTCCCCGAAGGTCCCCTGACGGAGGCGGAACTCGCCGCCCTGCTCATCCGGGGCTACGGCCGCTACGACCCTTTGTTCGTGCTGAATCAGGCGGACGACGGCGCGTCCTTCGCCCGAGCCGAGGCCGTGGCTGTCCGGCTGAAGGCGGAAGGGTTCGAGAGCGTTATCCTTTCGCTAAAAAACTTGAGGTTGAACAGGTAGAAAACGGGAGGGGTCAAGCCCCTCCCGTTTCGTTTGACGGGATGCCCCGTGATTTTTTACAGCGTTTCCGCGATGGCCTCCACCTCCACCAGGACGCCCTTGGGCAGGGTCTTCACCGCCACGCAGGAGCGGGCGGGGCAGTCGCCGGTGAAGTACTTGGAGTAGACGGCGTTGAAGGCGGCAAAGTTCCCCATGTCAGAGAGGAAGCAGGTGGTCTTCACCACGGTGGACAGGGCTGCGCCGCCGGCCTCCAGCACCGCCTGCAGGTTCTTCAGGGCCTGCTCACTCTGTGCTTCGATGGTGTCGCCCGCGATCTCGCCGGTCTTGGGGTCCAGGGGGATCTGGCCGGAGGTGAACACCAGCTTGCCGGAGACCATGCCCTGGCTGTAGGGGCCGATGGCCCCGGGGGCTTTGTTGGTTTCGATCTTAGTCATGAGAAATCTCCTTTATAGGTAATGATTTATAGCCTGATCCTTTTTCTTGAAAGAAAAAGGACCAAAAAGAACTTTAAGAAGCTTTGTTTCTTTCGTTCCCTATCCCAATTATCCCGAATAAGTTTCTCTTTTTTAGGTTCCTTTTTTCTCTTTGTAGAAAGAGAAAAAAGGAACAAGAAAGAGAAAGAGGTTAATACACGTTCCAATCGATGGGCGCCTGCCCGGACGCCTCCAGGATGGCGTTGGCCTTGGAGAAGTGGCGGCAGCCGAAGAAGCCGTTGTAGGCGGACAGGGGGCTGGGGTGCACGGTCTCCAGCTTCACATGGAGAGGGTTGGTGACCAGGGCCTTCTTACTCCGGGCGTTGGCCCCCCAAAGCAGGAACACCACCGGTGTGGTCTTGCTGTTCAGTTCCGAAATGATCCGGTCCGTCAGTATCTCCCAGCCCTTCCCTTTATGGCTGTTGGGCTCATGCTCCCGAACGGTGAGCACGGTGTTGAGGAGCAGCACCCCCTGCCTGGCCCAGCAGGTCAGCTCCCCGTGAGCGGGCCGGTCGATGCCCACATCCTCCATGAGCTCCTTGAAGATATTCTGCAGGGACGGGGGCGGCTCCACCCCCTTCTGCACGGAGAAGCACAGCCCATGGGCCTGGCCGGGGCCATGGTAGGGGTCCTGGCCCAGGATGACCACCTTGGTATCCGCAAAGGAGGTATACTTCAGGGCATTGAAGATGTTGTGCATGTTGGGGTACACCACATGATGGGAATACTCCTCAATGAGAAACTGCCGAAGCTGCAGATAGTAGGGCTTGTCAAATTCCCCCTTGAGCCGCTCGTCCCAGTCGTTGCCGATGTGCACCATGGCCCTGCCTCCTTGCGGGTGATCTGATGCTTCCAGTATACCCTCTCTCGGCCCCAAAGGCAAGGCCCCCTAAAATGGTTTCAGCACCCCGATCTGCACCGCCGCCATGAGCAGGTCCGCCAATATCATCTCCCGCCACTTATACAGGGTGGAGGGACTCACGTTTAGCTCCATTGACAGCTTGACGATCTCGCTCCCCCGGGCCGGGTGTCCGGAACGGGGCGCGTCCAGGTGGTAGAGCCGGGCGAAGAACCGCTCCTTCTCCGGGTCCTTCCCCTTCAGGTCCGCCCGGACCCGCTCCACCGCCCAGACCCAGCCTGCTTTCTCCGCATATTTGGGAGGCAAAGGCCGCTCCGCCGGGGCCGCCGCCTCGTAGCCCCGTAAATAACTCAGATTCTCCCTATATCGTTTCGCGTTCTGTTCCGCCACATGTCTCAGATTCAGCTGCATGCGATCATCCCCTTTGCTTGTTTCGTCTGCCGCCAGTATAGCAAAGAAGCGCACCCCTGTCTTTCCCTTTATGGGACATATACCGATTCGTCCATAGGTAAGGAATGTGTATTTTTGTCGGCTTGCATCTTATCCGGATCGATGGTATAGTCTTCCCATGAGAGCGAGCAAAGCCTTTGTGGAGCAGGTCCTGGCCCGGGAGGAGCTGCTGCCCAACAAAAACCTGGGCCAGAACTTTTGCGTGGATAGTGCCGCGCTGCAGCGGCTGGTGGACGCTCTGCCCCTTGCGGGGCGGACGGTGCTGGAGATCGGCCCCGGGCTGGGCGGGCTGACGGAGCTGCTGCTGGAGGCGGGGGCCCGGGTCTGGGCCGTGGAAAAGGACCGGCGGTTGTGCGCGTTTCTGGAGCGGGACATGCCCCACGACCGGCTCACCCTGATCCAGGGGGACTGCCTGAAAACGGACTACGGCTTTTTGCCTCCGGATTTCATCGCCGCCGGTAACCTGCCCTACTGCATCACCACGGACATTTTGACCATGCTCCTGTCCCTCAGCCCGGCGGGCATGCTGCTCATGGTGCAAAAGGAGGCGGCGGACCGGTTCTTCGCCAAGCCTTCAGAGAAGAACTACGGGCCGGTGGCCATGGTTTCCCAGCTCTTTTACCGGGCGACTTTGGTGGGCGAGGTGCCCCCCGGCGCCTATGTGCCGCCCCCCACGGTGACCAGCGCCTTAGTGAAGCTGGAGAAGCGAACCGACCCTCCCCAGGAATCCCCACAATCTCTGTTAAAATTTGCAGCTGCCTGCTTGCGCATGCGGCGCAAGACGCTGTATAATAATCTTACCGATCGGCCGGGCCTGAAAGAGGTCCTGCGCGAAATGAACCTGAGCCCGGGGGTGCGGGGCGAGGCCCTTACTCCGGAGCAGGTGCTGGAGCTGTATCGGCGGCTGAACGCGGAATAAACATAAAGGAGATAGATGCAAATGGAAAAAAAGCTTAAAAGAGTGCAGCGGGGCGCTGGCTTCGGCTTCGTGGTGCTGAAGATCCTGCGGATCCTGCTCATCGTCTGCGCGGTGCTGATGATCGGTTCGCTGATCTTCCTGGCCCTGTATAACGAAAACAACCTGCCCCTGGAGAACATTCAGGACGGCCTGCTCACCTTGGACTTCTCCCAGTTCGGCATCAGCGGCATCCCCCAGATCGGCTCCCTCATTGAGGACGGCGTGCTGAAGGTGGAGCTCAAGGATCTGAAACTGGTGCTGATGATGGCTGTGGGCGCCGGGCTGCTGGTGCTGGTGGCCACCTATGTGCTGCTGCTGGTGGCGGGGAACCTCTTCAAGCATATCAAAAAGGAGGATACCCCCTTCACCGCCGGCAACGTGCGCCGGCTACGCCTGCTGGGCACTCTGTATATCGTCTTCTGGGTCTGCGGCATGGTCCTGTCCTACTTTGTGGGCAGCGAGGTCATCCGCCGGCTGACCCTGCCCACCGACCGGGTGTCCATCAGCCTGAACCTCATGTCCCTTGTTATCGCCCTGATCTTCTTCTTCCTGGCCCGCGTTTTCAGCTTCGGCAAGGCCCAGAGCGACGCCCTGGCCGCGGCTGCGCCCGCCTCCGTGGCCGAGCCTGTCCCCGTGGCCGAGCCTGCCCCCGCGCCGGTGTACGTCGCGCCCCAGCAGCCGGTCTACCAGGCCCCTGTGGTGACGCCTGAGCCCGCGACGCCCGCCCAGGAGCCCCTGGCCGCTCCCGAGGCCGTGCCCGCCGCCGAATCCGTCCCCGTGGCGGAAGCGGTGGAAGAGCCGACGGAGGAGATCAAGCTCCCCGAGGAATAAGCAAATCCCAACGAAAACAGCCGGGAAGGAAGCCCTTTCCCGGCTGTTCTTTTTTCCCCCGTCAAAGATCCAGGCGCGCCATGTCCGCTAGGGTCTCCCTTCGGACAACCACGCGGGCCTGGCCCCCTTTGAGCATGACCACCGGCGGACGGAGCATCCGGTTGTAGCCGGAGGCCATGGAGAAGTTGTAGGCCCCGGTGGTGCACACCGCCAGGATATCCCCCCGTCGGGTGGCGGCGGGCAGCAGGATGTCCGGCTGGATGATATCCCCGCTCTCGCAGCACCGGCCCACCAGATCGCAGCGCATGTCCGGCGCCTCGCCCATGCGGCTGGCGTTCAGGCAGGTGTACGCCGACCCATAGAGGGCGTAGCGGGGGTTGTCGGACATGCCCCCGTCCACAGGCACATAGCGCTTGTAGCCGGAGATCTCCTTGACGGCCCCGGCGGTGTACAGGGTCATGCCCGCGTCCGCCACGATGCTGCGGCCCGGCTCCATAAGGATTTGGGGCATGGGCAGCCCCAGCTCCCCGCAGAGGCGAACCAGGGTCTCTTTCACGGAGCGAATCTTCTGCGGAATGTTTATAACGGGGTCGCTCTCCACGTAGCGCACGCCATAGCCCCCGCCCAGGTCCAGGGCCCGGGCCAGATACCCGGTCTTCTCCCGCATGTCACGGATGAAATGCATCATCACCTCCGCGCTCCGCTCGAACACATCTTCCCAAAACACCTGGGAGCCCACATGGCAATGGAACCCCTCCAGAATCAGATGAGGCTGCTCCAGGGCCAGGCGCACAAAGGTCTCCGCCTGGCCGGTTTCGATGGGCACGCCGAACTTGGAATCCACCTGGCCCGTGCTCACGGCGGCGTAGGTATGAGGGTCGATGCCGGGCGTGATGCGCAGGAGCACCCGCTGCCGCCGATCCCGGCGGGCCGCCTGGGCTTCCAGGGAGAGCAGCTCCTCCTCCCCGTCCGCCACAAAGCAGCCCACCCCCGCGTCCAAAGCGAAGGCGATGTCCTCCTCCGTCTTGTTATTGCTGTGGTAGTAGACCCTCTCCATGGGGAATCCCGCGGCTTGGGCGGTGTAGATCTCGCCCGGGGAGACCACGTCCAGGCCCAAGCCCTCCGCCGCCGCGATGCGGCACATCTCTTTGAAAGAGGCGGCCTTGCTGGCGTAGAGGACCAGGGAGCCCGGGGGGAAGCAGTCTTGGAAGGTGTCCCGGTAAAGGGCGCAGTTGTGGCGGATGCGGTCCTCATCCATGAGATACAGGGGGGTGCCAAAGGTCCGAGCCAGGGAAACGACGTCCTGCCCGGCAAAGCGCAGGCGGCCGTCCTGCCGGCTCAGGTTGGGGCAGAGGTTCGTCTCGGGGCAAAGGGTGGATCGGGGGGCGGTCATGGGGCAGTTCTCCTTTGGTTGCCAGCAAAAAAAGCCGATGCGTTCGCGCACCGGCTCACCTTGACCTCTGTTCGCCCCCCCAGGCAGGGGCAGCGCAGGCAATCAATGCATAGCTCTCCGCAAACGCGACAGTCGTCCGGATGTTCTCCGGATGCCCAGGCCGGTTATGCGACCCACCGACCTTCGGCAGCGACCCCTTTTGGCTGCGGGCAACGGCTCCGCCTGCCTTTTGCACCCGCCCTACTCTTGATACGCTGCGCCTCTATCCTTTAATTGCTGTGAAATTGCCCCTACTGTACCACGGTCGACGGCGTTCGTCAAGAGGATAATATATTATTTTCCACAGGTGTTTTTGTTTGCGCCTAAAAGAAAAGCTTAGGAAACGGATAGCGCCCGGTTTCCTAAGCAATTTAGTATGGTTAAAGTTCTTTTGGACACCTTTTCTTGCTTTTAAGCTATTCTTGCACCTTTACGACGATTACATTTCCAGCATAAAGTTTGAAGGTTTTCTTCAGAAGTAATCCCTCCCTTGGAAACGGGTATAATATGATCGACTTCCAGAAGAAGGTTCGGCTCACGATCAGTCGAATTACCACACAACTGGCAGGTATAATCATCCCTCTCAATAATCATGTGCCTTAGCTTAGGCGTCATAAGACGCCGCTGTCCTTCAACGCTCTTGGAAAATTTTACGGATTCTGCCAGATAATGGATAAAGCGATTCATCATTTTTATATCCATTTCAATATCAAACCGCGTCCCTGAATTTCCTCCGGGGCTAATGTATCGAAATGAATATGTTGGAAAATACAATTCATCAAACTTAAACTCTTTGAAACCGAGTTCTCTTTCGAGACTTTTAGGGGCAATCGCCCGAATTAGCCACGGAATCTTTTTATCAATTTTCTTCAAAATCCCTTTCTTTTTCCGAATAAGCAGATATTTGCCTTCTTCTGCGGCGCTGAAATTGTTAAGTACTTCTTCAAATCCCGCTAATGACTCCTCATTCGCCTTGATGTTAAAGTATTTACAGATATACTTGAAAGGTTGCTTTCTTGCGCTGTCACAAACTTGACGGGAGCAATCATATACATTGGACGAGTATCTTGCTGATTGCACCATTCGCTTTTTATAGTTATACCTGCTAATGTTTGTGAATGAAGCCTCACCATAATCCGTTTTCTTTACGTTTAGAAAAGAATCGCGCAAATCTTGTATATGCTGATTCAGTTCGTTGCATTCTGTAATGTATCGAACAATTTTGTTTTTGATTGCAAGAAAAGATGAGCCTGTAAAGTAGATTCGAGGAATAAAAGAAATCAGAACGACCAACAGAAAGAAAGTGGCTCCTGCAACGAAAGCAACACCCGGGAAAGTATCACGAACATAATGATACGTCAGCGCCCCGATTCCCGCTGAAACCAGAACACAAACAAACCATACCCATCCACTGCTAAATAGGTCTTTCTTTTCCTTGTATTCCACGATGTGACTATTCCTTCCCAAACAGTCCTCAAGCATATGATAGATTATATGCTTCTTCTTCCCTCCAGGGCCTTGGCCAGGGTCACCTCGTCGGTGTATTCCAGGTTGCCGCCGATGGGGATGCCGTGGGCGATGCGAGAGGCGGTGACGCCCAGGGGCTTCAGAAGCCGGGCGATATAGGAGGCGGTGGCCTCCCCCTCCACATCCGGGTTGGTGGCCAGGATGACCTCCTTCACCTGCCCGTCCTTGCAGCGCTCCAAAAGCTCGTTGATCTTGATGTCCTTGGGACCGATGCCCTCCATGGGGGACAGGGCGCCGAAGAGCACATGATACCGGCCGCTAAACTCCCTTGTCTTCTCCATGGCGATCACGTCCTTGGGGTCGGACACCACGCAGATCACGTCCGCCCGCCGCCGGGGATCGGCGCAGATCTCGCACAGCTCCCCGTCGGTATAGGTGCCACACACAGGGCAGTTGTGGACCTTGCTGCGGGCGTCGGTGATGGCCTGCGCCAGCTCCTGGGCCTGCTCCGGGGGCACGCCCAAAATATGATAGGCCAGCCGGGCCGCCGTCTTGCGCCCGATGCCGGGGAGCCGGCCCAGCTGCACCGTCAGCCGTTCGATGGATTCGATAGCCATAGGTTAGAAGCCCAGATTCATGCCGCCGGTGAGCTTGCCCATCTCCTGCTCCATGGTGGAGGCCGCCTCCTTCAGCGCCCCGTTCACCGCGGAAAGGACCAGATCCTGGAGCATCTCCACGTCGTCCGGGTCCACGCACTGGGGGTCGATCTCAACGGAGAGCACCTCCCGGGCGCCGTTCACCGTAACCTTCACCATGCCGCCGCCGGAGGCCGCGGAAAACTCCCGGGCGTTGAGCTCCTCCTGCTTTCTCTGCATGTTCTCCTGCATCTTCTGGGCCTGCTTCATGAGCTGCTGCATGTTGCCCATGCCGCCCATGGGAAATCCGCCGTGTTTAGCCATATGTGTATACCTCCAAATTCCTTTTCTCTCTATGCTGTCAGCTGATGGTCAGCTTATCCTTAAACAATCCCACCAGATCGGAAACATCCCCGTCGCTCTCCCCCTCCCGCAGGGAAAGGTGCACTCCGGGCCGCAGGGCCTCCAGCTCCCCCTGGATCACCGCGATGCTCCGGGTGTTGAGCATGCGCAGCTTTCCCGCATACTCCGCCGGAAAGCTGACGGTGAGCTGGTCCTCCGTCAGGGCGGTGGCCTGGCCATAGGCCGCCAGTTGCCGCACGAAGGCATTCACCTTCTGCACCCGGGCAAGGACCTGCTTCCACAGGGCGTCCGCCTCCCCCGCGTCGGCTTTCCCGGGGACGGGTTCCGGGGCCGCGCCCTTCGGCTCAGGCGCCGGAGCGGGCGCTGCGGCAGGCTCGGGCTGTTTTGCGGGCGTCGGGTCGCTCTCCCGCTGAACGACGGACGCCGGGGCTGGCGCCGCCGCGGGCTCGGGCGCCGGCTCATAGGCCTCCGGCGGCAGATACCCCTCCTCCGGGGGCGGCTCAGGCAAGAAGTCCTCGCCGTAGTCCGGGGCCTGAGGCGCCTGTTCCCGGACCGCCGGGGCCGGGACGGGCACGCCCTGCTGGGAGATCTCCTTCAGCTTCTGCTCCAGCAGCGCCACCCGGGCGCTGAGGGCTTCCACGCTCCCATCCTCCACGGGCTGGGCGATACGCACCAGCACGGTCTCCAGGAGCATCCGGGGCGTGGGAAAATAGCGCATGTCGTTCTGCACCCGCATGAGCTGCTCCATGGCGTAAAGAATGCGGGTGTTGGGGTGATTCTTGGCCTGCTTCTCATAGCGGGCCATCCGGTCCTCCGTGCAGGCGAGCAGATCGGCGCAGTCCCCGCAGGCCTTGGCCAGCAGGAGCGCGCGCATATGCCCCGACAGGTCCCCGGCGAACACGGCCATATCCCGGCCCTGCCGCACCACCTCGTCCAACGCCAGCAAGGCCCCCCGGGCATCCCCGGTCAGGAGCTTGTCGGCCATATCGAAAAGGAACGCCTGGTCCATGGTCCCCAGCACGCTCTCCACGTCCTTGGCCGTGACCTTGCCGCCGCAGAAGGACAGGCACTGGTCCAGCAGGGAAAGGGCGTCCCGCATGCCGCCGTCCGCCGACCGGGCGATGACCCGCAGGCCGTCAGGCTCCACCTGGGCGCCGCTGTCCTTCAGGATGAACTGCATATAGCCGATGATCTCGGCCACGGACAGGCGATGAAAGTCGAACCGCTGGCAGCGGGAGATGATGGTGGCGGGGAGCTTTTGGGGCTCCGTGGTGGCCAGGATGAACACCACGTGCTCCGGGGGCTCCTCCAGGGTTTTCAAAAGGGCGTTGAAGGCGGAGCCGGAAAGCATGTGGACTTCGTCGATGATGAACACCCTGTATTTCAGCTGCAGGGGGGCGAACTGGGCCTGGGAGATGAGATCGCGAACGTTCTCCACGCTGTTGTTGCTGGCTGCGTCGATCTCGATGATGTCCGCGTTCTGCTCCGCGGCCACCCGGCAGCTTTCGCAGGCAAGGCAGGGCTCCCCCTCCTCGGGGTGCAGACAGTTGATGGCCTTGGCTAAGATGCGGGCCGTGGTGGTCTTGCCCGTGCCCCGGGAACCGCAGAACAGATACGCATGGGAAAGCTGCCCCTCCCGCACCTGATTCATGAGGATGGTTGTGATATGCTTCTGCCCGGCCATCTGCCCGAATCGCTCCGGCCGGTAGGTTCTGTATAATGCCTGATACGCCATACGCGCCTCCTGTCAGTATAGTATACCATAGGCGGCGCGCGTAGAAAAGAAAAAATGAGGTTTTTTATCCCCGCCTTTTTCGTTTCACAGGGAAAGAAGCGGGCGTACAGGGGCAGGGCCCCTCCTGTCAGGGGATGTCGCCGGTATACAGGCAGATGCGCCCGGAGAAGATCTCCGTCAGGGCCTTCACCAGCTGCTGCCTGGCGCCGCCGGAAAGGTCGTAGACCACCAGCCGGGCCGGGGCCAGGCCCACCAGCAGGCTGATGATCCCCTCCCCGGTTTCGTCCACATACTCCATGCGCAGCTCCCCCTCGTCGGAAAGGGAGCAGAGGCCATCCCCGTGGAGGCACAGCCGCACCGCCTTGCACCGGGGCGGGCGCTGGGTGATGAGCAGCCGCAGCACGTCCGCCGCCTGGGCATACTCCCGCTCCAGCAGCAGCCGGGAGAAGGCGTCCTCCACGCACAGCCGCCAGAAGAGCAGGGTGGGCCGCATCCGAAAGCGCAAAAACCCCTCCAGGCACAGCTTCCCCTCCTCCTTCAGATACGCCGCCAGTTGGGATGCGGCTTCAGAAAGATCCTCCTTCTGCCGGGCCGCCTCCACCGCCCGGGAGAGGATCTGCTGCTTGTCGGACAGGGGCAGGGGCGTTTCGTCGGTCATGGCCGCCACCTCGAAGGCGACCAGATCCCGGACCAGCAAAGCGCCCAGGGCCCGGGACAGGGCCTCCAGCCCCTGGCTGCCCTCCATGCGCACGCCCACGCCGCCCCGGGCCGGCATCAGGACGAAGGGGGCGCCGCTCTCCCGCAGGCGGGTTTCCAGCAGGGCCTCCAAGTCCACATCGTATTCCATTGTCTGAATGATCCAGGACGACACCGTACTTCCTTTCCGATGAAAAGCTGTCTTTTCATCCTATGTGGGTCGGTGTCTATTGTGTGCGGAAAATCTGTCTCTATTCTCAAAAAAGCCCGAATGGCCAAAAACCGGCCTATCGCAGGCACTTCAAAAAGGCTTCGGGCAGGGGTTCCGCCCCGGTGTACCAGGCATAGCCCGGCACCTCCTGCCGCTCCGCGGTCAGCCGAACCACCTGCATGCGCCAGATCACATGGGTGAAGATATGCTCCCGGGTCAGGATCTGCCAGGGGCCGATGGGTCGGGCGCCCAGCTCCGTCAGGGCGGCGCCGATCTCCTCCTGCGTCAGGTGCCCTGGCCGGTTGGGCAGCTCATACAGCCCGGACAGCAGGCCCTTCTCCGGCCGGCGGCGGATGAGGAAGCTATCCCCGCTTTGCACGGCAAAGACCGTCAACAGCTCCTGCCGCTTGGCCTTCTTCTCCCCCCGGTTTGGGTATTCCGCTTGGGTCCCGTGCGCATTGGCCCCGCAGAAAGGTCTCAACGGGCAGCTGTCGCACAGGGGGGCCTTGGGCAGGCAGACGAGGGAGCCCAGGTCCATGAAGGCCTGGTTCAGATCCCCGGGCCGTTCGCCCATGCGGGGCTCCAGATAGGCGGTCCACCGGTCCCGGGTGCGCTGGCTGGTCACGTCCGCCCCGTCCTCCTGGAGCCGGGCCATGACCCGAAGCACATTCCCGTCCACGGCGGGGGCCGGCTGCCCGAAAGCGATGGAGGCGATGGCCCCGGCGGTGTAGGGGCCGATGCCGGGCAGTTCCCTCAGCTTTTCCGGCGTCTGGGGGAACCTGCCGCCGTACTGGGCCACGACGGCCTGGGCGCACCGCTTCAGGTTCCGGGCCCGGGAGTAATACCCCAGGCCTTCCCACAGCTTCAGCAGCCTCTCCTCCGGGCAGGCGGCCAAAGCCTCCACCGTGGGGAGGGCCGCCATGAACCGGCCATAGTAGGGGATCACCGCCGCAGCCCGGGTCTGCTGAAGCATGATCTCCGACACCAAAATGGCGTAGGCGTCCCTCGCCCCCCGCCAGGGGAGGGTCCGCCGGTGCTCGTCATACCATTGCAAGAGGGCTTGTGTAAATTCCATGGCTGCAGTATACCATAAACGGAAAGAACGTGCTATACTAAAGAGCAGCATAGGAAAGAAGGTAGAGAGAGAATGGATTTTGACCAGATCACCCAGCAGGCCAGGGAGGCCATGGACATATTGCTTCAGGCGGCCAAGCCCAAGGCGGGGAGCCTGATGGTGCTGGGCTGCTCCACCAGCGAGACCGTGGGCAGCCGCATCGGCTCCAACTCCAGCGCGGAGGCGGCCGCGGCCATTCTGAAGGGCATCCTGCCCGCCGTGAAAGAAGCGGGGCTCATCCTGGCCGTTCAGGGGTGCGAGCACATCAACCGCTCGTTGTGCCTGGAACGGGCGGACGCGGAGAAGCTGGGCCTTGCGGAGGTATGGGTGAAGCCCCACGCCCACGCCGGCGGCGCATGCATCACCGCCTACTACGAGCAATGCGCCGACCCGGTCATGGTGGAAGGGCTGCAAGCTAAGGCCACCCTGGGCATGGACATCGGCGATACCCTCATCGGCATGCACATGCGGCCGGTGGTGGTGCCGGTCCACTCCCCCCTTCGGAAGATCGGAGCGGCCAACCTGGTGCTGGCTTTCTCCCGGCCCCGGTATGTGGGCGGCCCCAGGGCCCAATACATCCAGCAGACCCGGTGACCCCAGCCTCCGGCGGAAGCGTCCTTTGGGGCGCTTCCTTTTTGTTGGAAAAAGAAATATATTTTTTTACCGAGGGCAAAACCACGCCAAACCGTTTGCAATTCCCCAAACAAAACGGTATACTCTTGTTTGGTGCTCTTGTATGGGTCTGTGGTTGAAAGTCGATGCCAGTCGCAGGCGAAACGATCCACGTAAGCGGGCAAAGCCCCGTGAGCATGGTGCGGCTTAGAAGTAAGACCAACCGGAAAACCGAGAGAGGTAGTAGTGGGGAGCGACACGCTTAGGAGCGAACCCTCCAGTTGGCGAGTGTGGGGGCAAAAACCAGGTCAGCCATACATCCGGCATCAAACACAATATACCAAAAGGGGAAAGTACAATGTTCGAAGACAAAGTTTTGATCTGCAGGGATTGCGGCCGTGAGTTCACCTTCACCGCCGGTGAGCAGGAATTCTACGCCGAGAAGGGCTTCCAGAACGAGCCCGTTCGCTGCAGGGAGTGCAGGAACAACCGCAAGAACGCTTCTCGCAACGAGAACCGCGAGATGCACGACGCCGTTTGCGCGGACTGCGGCGCACCCACCAAGGTGCCCTTCCTGCCCCGGAACGACAAGCCCATCTACTGCTCCGCCTGCTACGCCAAGCATCGCGCCGAGAGATAAGCGACCGAACGAAGAAGAGCCGTCCCAAGAGGACGGCTCTTTTTTTGCCTTGATTTAATACTTCGGCCCGCCGCCCCTGTGGGCAACGGGGTCCGTCACCCGGGGCACCAGGCGGGAGTAACCCCACACCAACCCGTCGGCCCAGGTCCGCTGGGGATCGCCGGAATGCCAGTTCACGTGCTCGCCCATGAACACCATGGCCGCCGAGGAGCCGCCGTCCAGGTTGTAGGCCACCTGGGCCCCCCGGTCCGCGAAGATCTGGGCGAAGGCGGACATGGAGTAGCCGTAGGCCCGGGTGAAATCCCGGCCGTCGGTGACGATGACCAGGAAGTGGCCCGGCTCGATCATGCCCACGCCGCAGCGGGGGTTCTCCTTGGACACGAAGTGCTTGTCCGCATCCGGGTTCACCTGGCCGTTCTCCACCAGCACCGGGCCGAAGCTGAAGGCGTTCAGCACGCCGCTGTCCATGAGCTCCACGCCGGTGGCGCCGCCCTTGGGGATGACGCGCATGGTGAAATCGTCGTCGATGACCATGGTGGCCTCCCCCTTCTTTTCCCCGTAGAGGACGCCGTTGCGAATGAGGATGCCCTTAAAATTGATGTCCGAATCGTTCATGTTGTCCCCGGTGATGGCCAGCACCGCCCGGTAGTTCCGGGCCATCCGCCAGGGGGGCTCCTTGGGCTGGGCCAGCAGGTCGTGGGTGGAGACCATGGATCGGAAGCTGTTCACCTGCCGCATGCGCACATGGGCAATATACTTGCAGTAGGGCTTGCCGTCCTCCACGGTGTTCTCCCGGTCGATGATGATGGAAAGGATATCCGAACGGTACTCCCAATGGCCCCCGTCATAGTCGGAGACGATGACCTCCTCCGGCTCCCCCGCCTGGCGGAAATACTTATCGTTGGGGTCGGGGGTGGGAGTGGGCGCCGGGGTAGCCGTAGGCTCCGGGGTGGCTGTGGGCGCCGCCGTAGGTTCTGCAGTGGGCTCAAGCGTAGGTTCCGCTGTGGGGGCGGGTGTAGGCTCCGCCGTGGGAGTCGAGGTAGGTTCGGGGGTGGGTTCCTCCGTCGGCGCGGGCAGTTGGGTCGCCTGCCGGAAAGGAGGGGTATCTATCCGCCAGAGATAGTAGGCTCCGCCGGCAGCCAACAGCGCGAGAACCAGCAGCAGGACGGCGACGCCCTTTCTCTTTTTCAGCAGCGCCAGGCCCAGGATGAGCAGCAGGCCGGCTCCTGCCCCCAGGATAAGGGCATAGGGCACGGGCGCGCTCCCCTTTTCAGGCGTCGGCTCCGGCGTGGGAGCAGGCGTGGGCGCCTGGGTGGGCGCGGGGGTGGCGGTGGCAGGCACCGGCGTGTCCGCAGGCGCCGCCGTAGCCGTCGGAACGGGGGTGGCGGTGGGCGCCTGAGTGGGCGCCGGCGTGGGGCTGGGCGTGGGCGTGGGCGCAGCGTAGGTCATCAGGGCAGACGTGTCGATGTTCTCAAACAAATCGTTCCCCTTCACGTCCTCGCCCACCGCGGAGTAGGCCAGACGGAACCGGCTCTGTGCCGGGATCTTCGTGCCGTAGCTGGCCTCGGAAACATAGCAGCCAAAGGCCTCCTGGGCCACCTCTTGAGCGGTGCGGCCGTCGTAGTGCATGAGGGGCTGCTCCCAATTGAGGCAGGTGGTGCCGGCGGCGGAAAGCTGATAGAACTTCTGCACCTTCAAAGCCTTGCCCGAGGAGCTGAAGATGCGGCCCATGATCGTGGCCGTGTAGGGGGCCCGGGCCATGGATAGGGTATCCTCCGGGTCGCAGGTCACCACCACCGCGGGCTCATATTGCCGCAGCAGGGGCAGGAGCTTATCCTTCAGCTTCTGCTCCCGCCAGGAGGCGGGCAGGGTGCCGAAGACGCTGGCCGCGTGATCGTCGATCTGCAGAAAGATGGGCTGCACGTCGATGCCCATGGCTTCAAAGGCCCGGAAGGCCTCCTGGACCTGGTAGCCGTAATCCCGGCCGATGTAGACGATGCCCGTTTGGATCTGGTGCTCCCCGGCATACAGGGGCAGTACCCCCGCCAGCAGATCCAGCTCCTCGCTGACGCCGGAGAGGACCAGCAGCAGATCCAGCTTGTCCCGATTGGTTTGAAACAGAGGGGTGTAGCCGGGGGCGCAGACCCGCACCTCGCACAGGCTCACCCGGGCGGACCGGCCGTCGCAGGTGATGCTCATGCTCCGGGCCCCCGCCGCGGGAACGAACAGGCGATAGTCCGTGCCCTGATACTGCTTGGTGGAGAGCTTGGTCCCCGCCCCGTCATAGAGGGTGATGGTCACATAGTTCAGGGCATCGTACCAGCAGAGCAGGACCCCGGACGCTTCCTCGGTCCAATCGAGGATGAGGGATTGGCGGGTGAGCAGGGTGAGCTTGGTTCGATCGTTGTCGTCGGAAAGGTTCGGCACCGCCTCATCCCTGCCTGCCGGGGGGATCACGGTGTAGGGCAGGTATGGCGAAGAAGTCTGTTCCGCCGCCGTCTGGGGCACATAGGCGCACAGCAGCAAGAGCAAGAGAACCATTGCGATCGATCGTTTCACCATATTTTGTATACCTTCAAGGCGTCTATCGGGACGCTCCTTCGTAATATTTTATATGTCCGAGGCCGAATATCGTGTAAAGTATACCGAATTCCCCTTGTCGAATCAAGAGCATATTGACATTTTCGCGTCGATGCCGCAAAATAAAGCGGTATGGAAGCTAAAAGAAGAAAACATAACCTGCGCATTTTCATCCTTATTCTTGTGCTGCTGCCAGCTTTGGGGGCCGCAAGCTATCTTCAGGCCCACTGGAAGCGGCTGGACGACACCCGCCAAACGGCCCAGGCCCTTGAAGCCACCCGGGACTATCTTTCGGCCATGGAGGCCTACGCTCAGCTCCTAGAAGACAGTCCCTTCACCCCCTTCCCCGCCATCAACCCCTTCCCCGCCGCAGGCGCCGAAGGCATCCTCTCCTGCGCGGACGCCCTGCTGACGACCCCCGCCGACGCCCGGAAGCTTTGGAGATCCGGGCTGTTTGACGAGATCGGTGAGAAGGCCCCCGCCTTGCAGCCGAATTTGAAGTCTCGGTCCCTCCTCTGCCGGGCGCTCATGGCCCAGGAGGAAGGGAAGCTGGAGGAAGCGCTCTCCCTGGCCAGGGAAAGCGGGCTTCGGCCGGAGCTGGTGAAGGCGCTGACCGGGTCCTTGGAGGACCTGAAAAAGCTGGCTGCTCAGCAGGCTCTGCTGGCCCAGGCGTTGGCAGCCCGGGAAGCGGGCCGGCTGGAGGAGGCCATCGACCTTCTGCGGCAATCCGAACTGGATCCGGAGCTCATCCCTGAGATCGAGCAGCAGATCGCCGACGAGCAGGATCAGCAACTCACCGACCAGGCCCGCAAGGCCCTCGATGGGCTGGATTACAGCGCCGCCGTCGCTCTGGCCGCGAAGCTTTCCACTGCCGAACGGCAGGCGGCCCTACATCAGGAGCTTACCCAGGCCTGGGGTGAAAAGCTGCCCCTGCTGCGGGAAAAGTTCGCCCACAGCCTCCATGCCGGGGCCTGGTATTCCCTTGTCCAGGGGCCAAAGCCTCTGCTCACCGGGGACAGGCGCTATGAAGGCTTGAAGGATCGCTTCTCCCCGGAGGATCGGATCATCGACGGTCTCTTTTCCCTGATGAAGATTTCCGACGGCCGCGTAACCCTTTTGGGGGACACCCTGGGCGCAGACGAAGCCGTTGAACAGATCACCGACGCCAAGGACGGGGCCCTGGGATTGAACCATGGCCTGATCCTCCACCGGGACGGCACGGTGACGCACCTGGGCGCCCGACAATATGGCCGTGCCGAAGCGGAGAACTGGACCAACATCATCCAGGTGGCCGCCGGGGGCTTCCACAGCCTGGGGCTCACGGACCAGGGCACCCTAATGGCCGCTGGCCTGGATCTGGACGGCCAATGCCAGGTGCAGGATTGGACGAACGTGATCGCCGTGGACGCGGGCCTGCGCCACACCGTGGCCCTGCTCAGCGACGGCCATGTGATGGCCACGGGGGACAACAGCTTCGGACAATGCGACGTGGCGGGCTGGGAGCACATCATCGAAATCCGCTGCGGCGGCAATTTCACCCTGGGGCTCACCGCCGACTATCGGCTGCTGGCCGTGGGAGACAACAGCTGCGGCCAATGCGACGTGGCGGGCTGGCCCAAGGTGCTGGCCATGGACGCAGGGCTTTGGCACACCGTGGCCCTGCTCAGCGACGGACGCGTGGTCACCGCCGGGGCCAGCGGTCACAGCCAGTGCGATGTAAGCGGAACTGTCCTTTTTAAGGGCGGCACCCAGGAAGAGCTTCCCGCCACCCCGCACACCCCGGAGACGGAGGCGGTGTACATTGGCCACATCTCCGAGGGGCCCTGGCTCTACTACAGCGGCGACGGCTGCGTCATCGCTGCCTTCGACACGGACAGCGGCCGGATCAAGGCCACCCGGGCGGATTTGATCTGCACCTACGGCCATCCGCCGGTGGGCATCCTCTCCGGCGGCGGCGACAAACCGGTGGGGACCATCCATGCCCGGGTCCTGGCCGAGCAGAACCGGGCCGTGTTCGCCATCACCGGGGACTACTTCACCTTTGCCTACAACGCGGATGGCCTCCAGCTCCGCCGGGGCGTGGTGTTCAAGCAGGAGAAGGATGAGGTGGGCTTTGGCTTCTATCCGGACGGCTCCATGCGGATCATCGACCCCAAGAAGGTCACCGCCGAGGAGCTGCTGGCCATGGGCGTGAAGGACTCCTGGGTCTTCGGCCCCACATTGATTCTGGACGGGAAAGCCCTGGACATCCACAAGCACCCCCTGTCCTACAACGACGTGACCATGCGCACCGTGTTCGCTTCCCTCTGCCCCTACCATCACCTGGCCGCCACCTACAGCAGCTCCACCCTGGCCCAGGTCACGGAGAACCTGCTGGGCTACGGCGTGGACATCGCCTACAACCTGGACGGGGGCCGCTCCAGCATGATGGTCTTCATGGGCCAGACCATCAACCGGTCCATGTATATGCACGACGGCTGGCGGGGTTTGCAGGACATGGTGGGCTTTCTCACCAGCGACCTGGTGCCCACCCCGTAACGAACCCATTTTCACGGTCCCCCTGGGGGCCGTTTTTTTGTGGCGGGGGTTGACAAACGGCCCCGGCGGGGATAGATTTAGAGCACTTCGCAACAACAGGTGACAGCCATGAACACACGAAACGAACTGATCGAAGGCCCCATCGTCAAAAAGCTGGTCCTTTTCTTCCTGCCCATCGCGGCGGGGACCCTGTTCCAGCAGCTGTACAACGCGGTGGACGCCTTCGTGGTGGGCAAATTTGTGGGCACCGCGGCCCTGGCCGCCGTGGGGGGCAGCCCGGCCATTTTGAGCAACCTCATCATCGGCTTCTTCGTGGCCCTGACCGGCGGCGCGGCGGTGGTCATCGCCCAGCTCTTCGGCGCCCAGGAATATGAGCGGGTGACCCGGGCCATGGGCATCTCCTACGGACTGTGCGCCATGCTGGGGGTGGCGGTGGGCACCCTGGTATGCTGGTTCTCTCCGGAGCTGCTGCGGCTGCTCAAAACCCCGGCGGACACCTTCGACCAAGCCCTGCTCTATCAGCGCATCTACTTTCTGGGAGCCCTGTTTCTGCTGCTGTTCAACATGGGCTCCGGCATCCTTCGCTCCATCGGCGATTCCAAGTTTCCCTTTCTGTGCCTGTTTGTGGGCTGCGGGCTGAACATCGTGCTGGACGTGGCCTTCGTGATCCTCTTCTCCTGGGGCGTGGCGGGGGTGGCCTTCGCCACGGTCATCGCCCAGGCCGTCAGCGCCCTGCTGGTCACCATAAAGCTCCTGACCCTGAAGGGGCCCACCCGGCTCCGGTTCAGGGGGCTTAGGATGGACTGGTCGTTGCTGCGGCGGATGCTGCGCATCGGCATCCCCTCCGGGGTCCAAAGCTCCATGTACGGGCTGAGCAACCTGCTGCTGCAGGTGGGCGTAAACAGCCTGGGCACCGTGGTGGTGGCCTCCTGGGCCATGAGCGGCAAGGTGGACGGGGCGTTCTGGGCCATCACCAGCGCCTTCGGCACGGCCCTCACCACCTTTGTGGGCCAGAACTACGGGGCGGGGCGGATCGACCGGATCCGGGACTGCGCCAAGAAGAGCCTGCTGCTCCTGGGAGGCATCACCCTCTCCCTCAGCGCTGTACTGCTGCTGCTAGCCAGGCCCCTTCTGCACCTGCTGACGGACGACCCGGCGGTCATCGACACCACCTGGTACATCATCACCCTCTTTGTGCCCTTCTACATCATCTGGGTGCCCATCGAGATCTTCCCCGGGGTGCTCCGGGGCGTGGGGGACGTGCTCACGCCCTCCCTCATCCTGGCCGGCGGCATCTGCGGCATCCGCATCCTGTGGCTGTACACCGCCTTCCGCCTGTCCCCGGTGCTGCTCACCCTGTGCCTGTGCTACCCCCTCTCCTGGCTCATCACGGACACCGCCGTCTACCTCTACTTCCGCCGCAGCCCCGTCATGACCCGGGCCATTCGGATCATCGACAGCGACTATGACCACACCGCCGCATAAGGAGGTACTGCCATGAACAGAAAGCAAAAACGCCTCCTATTGATCCTGGGCCTGGTGCTGCTGCTGGGCATCGCCTGCGGGATCTACTTCGGAACCTACTACCGCGCCGCCCCGGAGGCCGCCGCCCTGCTGCAGGGGAGCGAACAGGTAAAAGTGACGACGCTCTCCCGGGGCTGGCTCCTGGATGGTCCCGGCACCGAGGACGCCCTCCTCTTTTATCCCGGCGGCAAGGTGGAGGCCACGGCCTATCTGCCCCTGCTGATGCGGCTGGCAGAGGACGGGGTGGACTGCTTTTTGCTGAAGATGCCCCTGAATCTGGCGGTGTTCGCCCCCAACGCGGCCGCCTCCGTGCAGAATGCTTTCTCCTATGCCCATTGGTATGTGGGGGGACACTCCCTGGGCGGGGCCATGGCCGCCGTCTACGCGGCAAAGAACCCGGATAAGCTGGACGGCCTGATCCTCTTGGCCGCCTATGCCACCCGTCCCCTTTCCGACCGCCTTGGGGTGCTGGAGCTTCACGGCAGCGAGGATATGGTGCTGAACCGGAAAAAGCTGGAGGCCGGGAAACAGTACCTGCCCGCCGCCGCCAGATGCGAGGAGCTGCCCGGCGGCAACCACGCCCAGTTCGGGCACTACGGTCCCCAGAAGGGGGACGGCGCGGCCACCGTCTCCCGGGAGGAGCAGACAAGCTGGGCCGCGGACCGGATCGAAGCCCTGATACAAAACAAATAAATCCAAAAGGGACCGCTTATGAAGGCGGTCCCTTTTGGTTGGGGTGAGGGGTATCAATAAACGCCTCGCGGCGGTTATTGCGTTAGTTGGCGGGGGCGTATTCGCCGAAGGTGACCGTTACGGTCAGCTCCTTGCCGTCCCGCTGCAGGGTTAGTGTGGCCCGGTCGCCGGGTTTATATTCGCCGATGGCGGCGGAAAGATCGTCTCCGGAGGTGATCTGCTTCTCCTCCAGCTTCAAAATCAGATCCCCGGCCTGGATGCCCGCCTGCTCGGCGGCACTGCCGCTCGTGACCCGCTCCACCATGACGCACCGGGTGCCGTCGGAGTAATACCACATGCGGTCCCGGCTGCGCAGGGTCACATCCTGGGTGGACACGCCCAGATAGGCCCGGCCCGTCACATAGCCGTAGTGCAGCAGGTCGTTAATCTCATCCAGCACGCTGTTCACCGGGATGGCGAAGCCCAGGCCCTCGGCCTTGCTGTCGCTGACCTTGGCGTTGACGATGCCGATGAGCTTGCCCGTGGCGTCGAAGAGGCCGCCGCCGGAGTTGCCCGGAGAGATGGCCGCGTCGGTCTGGACCAGGGTCATGGTCTGGCCCTCCACCTCGATGGTCCGGTTGGTGGCGGAGATGATGCCCGCCGTGGCCGTGCCCCTCAACTCGCCCAGGGGGTTGCCGATGGCGATAACCTCGCTGCCCACGGTGAGGGTCTCGGAGTCGCCCACGATGGCGGGGGTCAGGCCCGTGGCGTCGATCTTGATGATGGCGATGTCATTCTTCTTGTCGGCGCCCACGACGGAGGCGTCGTAGGTGGTGTCGTCGTTCAGGGTGACCTTCACGGACTTTGCTCCCTCCACCACATGGGCGCAGGTGGCGATATAGCCGTCCTCGCTGATGATCACGCCGCTGCCGCTGCCGGGCACCTCATAGCTCTGGCCGTAGCCGTACCAGAAGTTGTTGGTGGTCACGGTGGAGACGGTGTCGATGCCCACCACGGAGGGGGCGCTCATCTCCACGATCTGGGCCTTGGTGAACTGGCCTCCCTCGCTGAAGGCGCTCACCGTGGTGCCCGCCTGGACCTGGGCTTCCCCTTCACCGCTGCTCTGGCCGGGGGCGGCGGTGAAGGCCGGCGCCAGGGCTTCCCGGGACACCTGGGTGCCCGTATCCGCCTTCTCGGCGTACATCACATAGTTGTTGTGCGTATAGTTGCTGATCATGAGCCCCCCAAAGAGGCCGATGATGGCGGTCAGCACGAGGCAGGTCAAAAACAGGCCCAACCCCACCGACAGGCGGCCCTGCCGACGGGTTCTGTTCTCCATGGGATATTCCATAGCGTTCATCTCCTTTTCTGATGCTACCATCCTATCCCCCGAATTTGAAACCACAAGGGCATAAATGCAATGAAATTGTGATTTGTATGGGAAAAAAGACACAGATTTCCATGGTTTTTAAGGTTCGGGACACATTTTGCCCGCGCAAGGGAAAAGCCCGCCCCCAAACGGGGCGGGCTTGACAAGCTTATTCGGTTCGTTTACTCGGCCTGCTCCTTGAGCTTTTCGGCCTTGAGCTGGGCCATATGGGCGGCCGCTTCCTCGGCGGCGATGTCGTCCGCGCCCTTGGGGATGATCAGGTTGAGCACGATGGCCAACAGGGCGGCGGGCACGATGCCGGAGCCGCCGAAGACCAGATTCACCGTGCTGCCCAGGCCCGTGATGGCCCCGGCGGTGGCGCCCAGGCCGTAGCCCACGCCCAAGGCCACGGACACGATGGTGATGACCCGGTTGGTGATGCCGTGCTTGGTGATGAGCTGGATGCCGGAGATGGCGATGGAGGAAAACATCATCACCGCGGCGCCGCCCAGCACGCTCTGGGGCATGATGGAGATCACCGCCGCCAGCTTGGGGCTAAGGCCGCAGAGGACCAGGAACAGGGCGCCCATGGACAGGGCGAACCGGTTGACCACCTTGGTCATGGCCACCAGGCCCACGTTCTGGGAGAAGGAGGTGTTGGGGAGCACGCCGAAGAGGGCCGCGAAGGAAGAGCCCAGGCCGTCCGCCGTGACCGCGCCGGAAAGCTCCTTGTCCGTGGCCTCCCGGCCCATGCCGCCCTCGATGCAGCCTGCGGTGTCGCCCACGGTCTCCACCGCGGTGACGATGAACATGATGCACATGGGGATGATGGCCTTGAGCTCAAAGGTTGGCTTCACCGGCAGTATCTTGGGTATGGATATCCAGGCGGATTCCCCGATCTTGCTCCAGTTCACCACCCAGGCCTTGGTATATTCCACCCCGTCCGCCGTGACGCCGGTCTTGGGCAGGATGAAGCCCAGCACCGTGCACAGGGCGTAGCCCGCCAGGATGCCGATGAGGATGGAGGAGGTGGAGGTGATGCCCTTGGTGAAGTGCTTCAGGCACACGATGACCACCAGCACCGCAAAGCCGATGAGCAGGTTCTCCAGGGAGCCGAAGTCCTTGGCCCCGGAGCCGCCGGCGAAGGAATTGACGCCCACGGAGATGAGGGACAGCCCGATGGCCAGCACCACCGTGCCCGTGACCACCGGGGGAAAGAGCTTTCGGAGGGGCTTGATGAAGAAGCCCAGGATGGTTTCAAACACGCCGCCCACGATGGACGCGCCCAGGATCGCCCCGTAGGCGATGACGCCCCCGCCCATGGAGGCGGCCACGGAGCGCATGACCCCCAGGAAGCCGGAGCTGGTGCCCATGATGATGGGGACCTGGCCGCCGATGGGGCCGATGGAAAAGAGCTGCACGAAGGTGACCAGCCCCGCCACCAGCATGGCGTTCTGGAGCAGGGTCACATACAGGGCCTGGTTGTCCGCCACGATGCCGCAGGCCCCGCAGATGATGATGAGGGGGGTCAGGTTCCCCACAAACATGGCCAGCACGTGCTGGATACCCAGGGGGATGGCGTACTTGAGCGGGATGCGCCCCTTGAATTCATACGGGCTGGTGTAAACAGGTTTCTTCTCCATGACGCTTCCTCCTTACATAATATACAATTATTGTACAGGATCGCCTCCTCTTCCGTCAACATATAATCTGCTCTGACGCCGAATTATTCGTCAGTTGCGGGAATTATTTGTGAACTCAACCGCTGGATGATTCCCCAACCGAGAAAAGTATGCTATTCTATATTGTGATAAGCGGCGGCAAGCGCCGACAAAAGGAAAAGGAGCGTGCAGATGATACAGGATCTTTTGACCGACAAAAAGTATCTGTTTGCCACAGGCGCCAACACGGAGCTCAGGGCCCAGCGGAACCTCACCCGGCGGGCGGTCCTCCTCAACGGCGACCTGATCGGCAACGTGCGGACCGAGCAATTCGGCGTGTCCGCCCGGGTCTATGAGAACGGCGTTTACGGCTTCTCCTCCACGGCGGAGTATACCGACGAGACCGTGAAGGACGTGCTGAAGGCGGCCAGCGAGAACGCAGCCTTCCTGGCGGGCCACGCCGGCAAGGGCAAGGGGCCCCACAAGGCCATGGCCAACGGCAGGAGCCTGACGGCCTTCGACCTCAACGATGTGGAGCAGCGGACCTACATTGAGTTCATCCAGACCCTGGACAACTACATCGCCCAGAAATATCCGGACCTGGTCAGCCGGACCGTGGTGGCCACCGCCGATTCCATGGAGAAGCTCCTGTGCGTCAGCAACGGCACCGACGGCCACAGCATCATCCCGCGGAGCTACATCTATGTTATGATGACGATCATGGGCGCCGACGGCAAGCCCGTTGAGCTCTATAAGGTCATCGGCGGGGGCTTCGGTACCTTCGATCGAAACTTCTCCAAGCCAGAAGCCTACTTTGAAGAGATCGACAAGCTCTACGACCGCATCCGCCAGAAGGCCGAGGGCGTCTACCCTGAGGCCGGCAGCAAAACCGTTATCATGGGCGGCATCCTTTCCGGCATGCTGGCCCATGAAGCCGTGGGCCACACGGTGGAGGCGGATCTGGTCATCGGCGGCTCCGTGGCCGGGTCCTGCCTCAACAAGCGGGTGGGCTCCGAGCTGGTGACGCTGGTGGACTTTGCCCACACCGCTCTTGGAAAGCCCACGCCCCTGCCCGTCTATGTGGACGACGAGGGCACTGCCGCCACCGACGCTCTGCTCATCAAGGACGGCATCCTGGTGGGGTATATGAACAGCCGGGAGACCGCCGAGCGCTTCAACATGGCGCCCACGGGCAACGCCCGGGCGTACCTGTTCTCCGACGAGCCCCTCATCCGCATGCGGAACACCGCTGTGCTCCCCGGCGCCTCCAAGCTGGAGGATATGATCGCCTCCATCGACGACGGGTACTATCTGACCGACACCAACAACGGCCAGGCAGACACCACCGGCGAATTCATGTACGGCGTCACCTTCGGCTATGAGATCAAGAAGGGCAAGCTTGGCCGGGCCCTGCTGGACACCACCATCTCCGGCGTGGCCTTCGACATGCTCAAGACCGTGGATATGGTTTCGGATGAGATGATCTGGGCCAGCTCCGGCATGTGCGGCAAGAAGCAGCCTATGCCTGTGGGCATGGGCGGACCGGCCCTCAGGTGCCGGGTGACCATCGGCGGACGATAAGGAGGAAAGAGCCATGATCGAAAGCATCAAAAAAACCGCTCAGAGCGCTGTGACTGCCCTGCAGAACGCAGGGGCGGACAAGGCCCAGGCCAACGTTTCCTACACCATCACCCATGAGTTCAACGTGGACGGCGGCGAATTCAGCCTCTTCCGCACCCTGTTCGACAAATCCCTGGCCATGACCGCCATCCAGGGCGGGAAAAAGGGCACCGTGGCCCAGAACCGCTACGATGAGGAGACCATCCTCGCCTCCGCCCAGGCCTGCCTGGAGGCGGCCGCTTCCGCCCAGCCCGACGAGAACTGGGACTTTGCGCCCCTCAGCCAGAACGAGGACTTTGTGCAGGGCGAGGTGAAGCCCGACACGGACAAGCTCTTTGCCCGCTGCCAGGAGCTCATGGCGGCGGTGAGAGCCCGGTTCCCCAAGATCATCATGGAGCAGATGATCGTCTCCCACAAGGAGATCTACAGCGCCAAGGCCAACTCCTACGGCTCCCTCTTCTCCACCCATGAGGGGTACTATGAGGTGAGCCTCATGTTCTCCGGTCACGAGGGGGAGAAGGCTTCCTCCTTCTTCGGCAGCGGCGTCATCACCGACAATTTGGACAGGCCCTTCCTGGAGCTGGGCTCCCTGGAGAAGGACCTATCGGACGTGGAGAAGCAGATCGAGACCACCTTCGTGGAGGGCAAGTTCGAGGGGACCATGGTGGTCATGCCCGGGTGCGTGGCGAGCCTGTTCTATACCATCCTGTCCGACTTCGCGGGCGAGGGCGGGCTTCTGTCCGGCACCAGCCCCTGGAAGGAGAAGCTGGGGGAGAAGGTGGCGGACGAAAGGATCACCATCAGCTTGGCACCCCTGGACGAGCGGATCGTCTGCGGGAATCGGGTCACCGGCGAAGGGTTCCGAGCGGAGAATTTCGACGTCATCCAGAACGGCAAGCTTAACGCTTTCGTGCTGGGACTCTACGCTTCCAACAAGCTGAAGCTGCCCCGGGGCAAGAACGACAGCTTCAACGTGGTGATGGCCCCCGGCGACAAGCCCATCGAAGAAATCATCGCCTCCATCGACCGGGGCATCCTGGTGGGCCGGTTCTCCGGCGGACAGCCGGCCAGCAACGGGGATTTCTCCGGCGTGGCCAAGAACAGCTTCCTCATCGAGAACGGGAAGATCGGCCAGGCCCTGTCCGAAACCATGATCTCCGGCAACATGGCCGATATGCTCAATAAACTTCGGGGCATCTCCCGCGAGCAGGTAGCGGACGGCATGATGGTCCTGCCCTACCTGGCCTTCGACGGGATCACGATCTCCGGCAAATGATGTTGATTGTGCCGCTTTTTTCTCTTCGGTGAAGAGAATAAAAGCGGCGAAAAAAGAGAAGCTCAGGAAGTCTAACGGGTTGGATTTCCTGAGCTTTTTCATTTGGGGAAAGTTCTTTTTGATCCTTTTTCTTTCAAGAAAAAGGATCGTGCTTATAATAGGTTTCTTTATAAAACCAGTGTCAGATTGTTCAGCCCCAGGGAGTTCACATAGTTGGCGCTCTTGACCATCTTCATGACCATGCGGATGCCGATATGGGCGGTGGGGTCGTCCGCCTCATGGAGCTTGAGATACTCTATGGGGTCGAAGTTGACGCAGTTGTCTCGGATGCGGATGATCCTGGCCCCGTCCTTGAAGAGGATGCGCAGATCCACGCTATGCTCGTTTCGGTCCTTCTTGAACCCGTGGGACACGATATTGCTGACCATCTCCTCCACGCACAGGGAGATGAGCTTGCTCTTCCTTTCGCTCTCCCCGTGGGCCCGGCAAAACGCCTCCGCCCGCTCGGACGCCTCCTCCGCCTCCGCCAGGGTGCGGACGGTCATCTCCATCCTGTCCCTATCCTTCACGCCGAACAGCCGAGGCAGCATAGCAAACGCCTCCGCGGACAGGGTAACCTTCCCGGCCCGCTTCCAGACCAGCCCGCAGACGACGCTCATGGTCAGCAGCTCCCCCATGAGGAACGCCAGCCACACCCCTGTGGTCCCCAGCCACCGGCTCAGAAGAAGCGCCGCCAGCACGGGGAAGACCATGTTCTGCAGCAGGGAGATGAGCTCCGTGAGCCGGACCCGGTTCACCCCCTGATAGAAGTTCTTAAAGGAGGTGTTCAGCGAGCAGGGGAGCAGGGACAGGCAGAAGAGCCTGAGCCCCAGCACGGTCATGGTCCGGGCGGCTTGGTCGGTCAAAAACACCCCCGCCAGCGCCGGCGCCAGCAGCAGCACCGCCAGGATCAGCGCCCCGTCCAGGACGACGGCATAGAGGCACATGGTCCTGACCAGGGTATAGATGGCGGTCCGATCCTCATCGCTGTAAAAGATGGCGGCCAGCAGCAGCGCCACCGAAGCCACGCCGGAGCCGAAGCAGTAGCAGATGTTCCCCACGGTGGAGATCACGGAATAGGCGGCCACGGCCAGATTTCCGCCGACGGACAGCAGGATCTTGTTGAGGGTGAACACCAGCACCACCATGGCCAGGGAGTTGATGACCGTGGGCACCCCGTCCTTCAGCAGCCGGGTGCAGGTCCTTTTCGTCACCGCCTTCAGCTTCAGGGTGAAGAGGCAGTCCTTCTTCAGAAAGTAGGCCCCGCCCACCAGCAGTGCCAGATAGTAGCTCAGGCTGGAAGCGAGCCCCATCCCCAGCATACCTCCGTGAAAGACAAACACGTTCAGCAGGTCAAAGCCGATGTCGCTGACGGTCATCAGCACCACCGCCAGCGCGAGGCGGATCCGGTTCCCCGAGATCTGTAAGAAGGGCACCATGATCTGGGCCACGATGAACGCCGGCGCCCCCAGGATGAACCCCCGCAGATAGTCCCGCGTCAGGCCGAAGACCGGGTTCCCCGGCCCCGGATGCCCCGCCCCCAGCAGGCCGCAGAGAGGGGAAACGAACGCCAGGATCAGCACCGTGCCCAGCAAGGACACGCTGAGGGCCAGCAACGCCGCCGCGGAGAAGCAGGCGTCGGTCCCCGCCTTGTCGCCGGCGCCCATGGTTCGGCCGCACATGACCTGGATGCCCGCGGAGAGCATGGCCCCGTAGGCGGCGAAGATGAGCAGCACCGGGTTCGCCAGGCCGTAGGCGGTCATGGAATCCACCCCCAGATACCGGCCGATCATCATGCTGTCCACCAGCATGCAGAGCATGACCGTCATGGCGGAGAGGATCTGCGTCAACAGCATCTGCCGAAAAATCTTGCGTATCATCGTTGCTCCCTGTCTCACACATATTGAGCATATTGTACCACAAGGCGGCCCCGGACACAACCGAGAATCTGTTTTCGCCCGGAAAGGGGAAAATACCCCCCTTTTCCCCGGGACCGAAGTTTTTTTCGAAAAAGACTTGACTTTCCCCCTGGTGGAAGCTGTATATAGAAAGAAAAGGAGGCAGGCGCCATGAGGATTCAGCAGGTGGAGGAGCTGGTGGGCATCAGCAAAAAGAACATCCGCTTCTATGAGGCCGAGGGCCTCCTGTCCCCGGACCGGGCAGAGAACGGCTACCGGGAGTATGGCATGGGGGACGTGGACCGGCTCAAACGGATCAAGCTCCTGCGGAAGCTGGGCGTGCCCCTGGAGGACATCCGCTCCCTGCTCACGGGAGCGATCTCCCTGGACACCTGCCTCACCCGGCAGCTAAATGCCCTGGCCCGGCAGAAAGAGAGTCTCAATGCCATGGAGGGCGTGACCAAAGCGCTCCTGGGCCGCCCCGGGCTGGATCTTGAGAACCTGGACGCGGAGGGGGCTTTGGAGGAGATCGAACGGTTGGAGAAGGAGGGACAGTCGTTTATGGATGTTTCCCGGCGAGACGTGCACCGCAAAAAGGCAGCCGGTGCCGCCCTTGGCGCAGCGATCATGATCGTCATCATTTTGCCCGCCCTGTTCATCATTCTGTGGGCCAACGGGCAGGACCCCTTGCCGCCCTGGGTGCTGGCGCTACTTATCACGGTGCCGTTGGTGGTCATCATCTGTATCGTGGCGGTGCTCATTCAGCGAATCAAAGAGATCAAAGGAGGAGAAGAAGATGAAGCTGCTCAGTATTGACTATGTGCCCGGCTGCAAGATCGAGGCTTTGGGCATGGTGAAGGGGGCTGTGGTGCAGACCAAGCACTTCGGCAAGGACTTTATGGCGGGCTTAAAGACCCTGGTGGGCGGCGAGATCGCGGCCTACACCCAGATGCTCAACGAGGCCCGGCAGATCGCCGTGAAGCGCATGGTGGACGAGGCCAAGGCCCTGGGGGCCGACGGGATCATCGGTATCCGCTACGGCTCCGCCCAGATGATGCAGGGGGCCGCGGAGGTGCTGGCCTACGGCACGGCGGTGAAGATCCTGGGGCCTGAAAAGGAAGGAACGGTACGGCTATGAGCGGTCACGTGTCCGCCTTGTCCATGGGGATGATGGGCCTGGGCGCCCTGGTGTGCGTTCTTATCCCCCTGGCACTGTTGTTGTATTATAGGAAGAAAGGCGCAGACATACTGCCCTTCTTCGTGGGCTGCGGGGTGTTCGTCGTCTTCGCCCTCCTTTTGGAATCGCTGGTGCACAACCTGGTCCTCAAAGCATTGCCCGTGGGGGAGAAGATCCTGGGGAACACTCTGCTCTACGCCCTCTACGGGGGCCTGGCGGCGGGGTTCTTTGAGGAGACGGGCCGGTTCCTGGCCTTCAAGACCGTGCTGAAGCAGCGGCTGGGGAACGACAGAAACGCCCTCATGTACGGGGCGGGCCACGGCGGGATCGAGGCCGTTTTGCTGCTCAGCGCCACGTATATCAGCTACCTCGCTATGGCTTTTATGATCAACGCGGGGAAGACCGAGGTGCTGACGGCCACATTGGCCGGGGACGCCCTGGAGCAGATGAAAACGCTCCTGAACGGCCTCACAGAGAACCCGGCTTGGGTCTATCTGCTGGCCGTCGTGGAGCGAGTTGTGGCCATCACGACCCACATCTGCCTCTCTGTTTTGGTCTGGTTCGCCGCAAAGAAGCCCGGCAAGGGCTGGCTCTATCCCCTGGCGATCCTGCTGCACGCCGCCTTCGACGGGGCCGCGGTGCTCCTGGCCGCCCGGCTGCCGTTGGCGGCTGTGGAGGGCTGCCTCGTTGTGATGGCCCTGGGGCTGGTGCTCCTCGCTCGGCGGGTGTGGATTGGAAACGCAGAGACGGAATAAGCTTTTATTTGTTCCTTTTTTCTCTTCGGAGAGCTATGCTGTGAAGGGTGGTTTACAAACCACTAAAGTTCTATCTGATGATGACATTTCCGGTTCGCCGCATATCAACCAATGGGAGATGTATCAGACGAATACAGTAATACTGCGGACCAGGTTTGACGAGATCGAAGGGTTAGCGGTGCTCTGCATCCAACAATACATTCGCACAGGTAGTATAGGTCAGATCTCTCAGCCGTGAATCGGATATCCCGGCTGACTTCAAAGCGTGGATCAGCAGAAGCATGTTATGAAATCCCGGGATCCCGGACGCGCCGGCCTGTTTCTGCGCCAGCGTATGCGGCGCATGATCGCTCTCGATCCAGTCGGCCGTTCCGTCCATTAACGCGTCAAACACCGCTTTGCGGTCGCTCTCCGATCGAAGCGGAGGATTCATTTTCAGATACCGGTCATGATCCCTGGCGTCCTCAACCGTAAACAGCGCGTGATGCGGCGTGACGCCCATGGTCACTCTTTGACGTGCCCTCGCCTCCCGGACAAGCCGTATCGCTCCTGCCGTGGAAATATGCGCGATATGGATATTCCCCTGAAATCCTGTTTCATACGCTATGGTCAGAATATCACGAACCGACTCGATTTCCGCTTCAGGCGGGCGCGCGTCGGAATGCGTCTCAAAGTGACCCTTCACATATTTTTCCGGGCGCATGCAGCTTTCCTTTTCCGCGTGAACCGCCACGGTGCCGCGATACCCGAGATCGGTCAGCGTTCGGAGAACCAGCTTCTGGTCATCATATCGCGTCACGCCCATGTTCCCCGTGCTCTGCCCTAAAAACAGTTTCAGCCCGACAACCCGAGGATGCAGTTCGCGATATACCTCCACCATCTCCCTGATCTGATCCGGATCCGCGGTCAATCCCGCCCAAACATGATATTCGATGCCGGTGATCCCGTCCGCCAATTCGAACCGTTTCAGGATCGTTTTCCTGTCGGTCAAAGGCGGATCCGTATTCGGCATATCGAAAACATGCGTAAATCCGCATTCCTTTGCTGTGGCAAGCCCGTGCGCGACCGTTTCTTTCTCTGCCTGGTTCCAATCACGCAAATGAACATGAGGATCAATCATACCAGTTCTCCGGATTCGATCAGTTCTTTATAGCTGTAGAACGTTCCCTCCTTGCAGGGCAGCTTGTCCGCGCAGAAGCATTCACCGCACATGCCGACGCCGCAAAGCGTCAGTTTTTCCATGGATAGGAACAGCCTTTCCTCCGGCATGCCCAGGGAAACCAGCTTCTTGGCTGCCAGCTCCATCATTTTACCGGGACCGACAATATATACCCTGGTGTCGCCGTCGATCATCTCTTCTGTGATGGTATCCAAAACGCGGCCGGGTTTTCCGTCATCAGCAATATACCGTGTTTCCCCGTATGCTTCCAAATCGCTCTGCAGCGGTTCGGCCTCGTGATGCTCCACGACGCCAACCCGTATCGTCATGGGAACATTCAGTTTCTTCAGTTCCTGCCCGATGAGCGGAAGGACCGCTACGCCGCTTCCTCCTGCGATCAGCAATGCTTTCTCAGACGGCAGGATCTTCATCGGCTTGCCGTACAGGCCGCGTGTATATACGGTATCTCCCTCTTTCAGGCCGAAACAATAGTCCGTGAACTTTCCGCGTTTTTTGATGAGAAACTTCAACGGCGTATTCCCGGCGACCGAGAACGGTTTTTCCCCGATCTGCGGGATCCACAGAAAAGCGAACTGACCCGGCTTGCAGTCCAGTTCCCCGCTGAGCGTGATTTCTTTCATGTCGCCGCCCACGGTCTTTGCCGAAAGGACCGTATGCCTGCGGTATTGCAGCTTGTTGCCGGGGACGATGTATTCCGAAACGCTTGTATTGCTCTTTAAAGCGGAAAAGTATTTCTCATAATCCTTCATCTCAAGCCGGCTCAGGACCGAACCGATCCCTACCCCGTCCGCTCCGACGTCGATCATATTCCGGACATCGGCCGGCGTTGAAACCCCTCCCATGCCCAGCACGATCGGATCGTCCCCGATGGCAAGCCTGATCTCTTTGACGCAATCCAGCGCTTTCTGCTTTACCCATTCGCCCGAAGCGCCTCCCTTTCCGCCTTCCTCTTCCGAGAAAATGACGCTTCCCGAAACAGGATCGACATGCTTCAGCGGGCCGACCGTATTGATGGCCGCGACGCCATCGGCTCCGGCGTTGATGACCGCCCTGGCAATTTCCCCGATGTTGCTGACATTCGGAGTCAGCTTGACGATCAGAAGCGCGTGCCTGTCCGGGACTTCCCGGCAAATCTGACGCACATACGCACGCGCGATATCCGCGTCGCTGCCGATGGATGCGCCGAATCCCGCTTGCGCATGGGGGCAGGAGAAGTTCAGCTCCAGCATATCCGCAAGCTTGTCAAATTTTTTGACCAGCGTAATGAAATTCCCGACTTCATTGGCGGAAAGACTGACGTTCAGAATGGGACGAAATCCGCTCTTCACGATCTTCTCCAGCTCCGGATATACGGCATCCATACCCGGATTCCGGAGGCCCACGAAATTGCCGAAGCAGCCTTCTTCTACCGAGCACAGCACCGGCTCACGATGCCCGAACGTCTGAACGACCTGATAGCTTTTGGTCGTAATGATATCGCAGCTCGGAACCGTTTTTGCAAAGTATTTGATCATGTTCGGCTCGGTCGTCAGAATGCCTGAAACCGTGGACAGAACGATCTGCTTTCTCAAATGGTTGTGATGTAAAAGCGCTTGAGCTCTGTTCACAGAGAAGTCTCCTTTATCAGTTTTGCCAGATTTGCCATCACCCGCTCCCGATAATCATCCGGCGCAGGAGCTTTCTTCCAAGGGTGAGTCAGGCCGCTCGAGCTGTTGATACGCGCCAGGCAGATCGGGTATCCGGCCTTCCGGAGCTTTTCCATGACTTCCGGCGCGGACCCGCCCTGACTGCCGACGCCCGGTATCAGCATCGGGATATCCTGGTCGGCAAAGTATCTGGCGATATCCGCCAGTTCCTTTAGGTTCGTAGCGCCTACCACGGCACCGACGCCTGAACTGTCTTGGTGCCATGCCGCGATCGTACGCGCGACGGTGATGTACAGGGGGGCCTGATCCTCCATGCGCAGGTTTTGCAGATCAGCGCCGCCGGGGTTCGAGGTGCGGTTCAACACATAGACGCCTTTATCGGCAAAAGCAAACGGCATCACGCTGTCCGTTCCCATGTAAGGGGAGACGGTGACGCAGTCCGCCCGCCAGGCTTCAAAAGCTTCCTTCGCGTAATTCGTCGAACTTGTGGCGATATCTCCACGCTTGGCGTCAAGAATGACGGGTATGCCCGAAAACGCTTCACGCAGCATCTTCAATACCCGGGCAAGAGCCAATGAGCCTTCAAACTGCCCGTCCAGCGGCCTGTCCAGCGCGGCGTAATACCCAAGATTCGGCTTGAATGCAGCCGGGATCAGGCCACTTTTTTGCATCTCATCGAACAGTTCCTCGAAATAATCGCTAATTCTGTTCGATATGCTTTTTCCCGGATGCGGCAACGCGGCCAGCACCGGGTCCAGCCCCATGCACAGGATATTCCCCGTGGCGTCGCTGCTTTTTCGCAGCAGTTCCAAGTAATTCATGCTTCCTCCTTTGGGAAACCCCGTTCCTCGCCCCAGGTAAACGGGCTCTTGCGCCATGCTTTCAGACTTTCAGCGCTCTTTTCGTCGATATAACCGGTCCTGGCGGCCGTTGTGATCATTGCGTCATACTCCAGGATCGCATGAAGCTCGCACTTCGGATCTAAGCTGTCAAACGCCTGAGCGGCTTTGTCCAGGCCGTATGTGAAGATGGCAAGGCAGGTATTGCATTGACCGTCTGCTCTTCTGATCGCTTCCAGAGCTTTGATGGAAGAGGAACCCGTAGAGATCAGATCCTCGATCAGAATGACTTTCTTTCCATGGTAGCTTCCGTCGCTCAGCCCTTCAATCTGGTTTCCCATGCCATGATCCTTCGCACTGGAACGGACATACGTCATAGGCTTGTTCAGAGCATCCGCAAGAGACGCGGCATGGGGGATCCCCGCCGTGGATGTGCCCGCTATGTTATCTGCGTCGGCTAATCCCAGGACTTCGATCATTTCGCAGAACGCTTTGCAGATCAGCTTACGATACTCCGGAACGGCAAGAAACTGGCGGTTGTCATTATAAATCGGCATCCGGTAGCCGCTCGCCCAGGTAAAGGGCTGTTCGACGCGCAGCTTAATCGCGCCAAGCTTCAACGCTGCTTCCGCCAGCTTGGGACCGTAATAATTCTTGACGTCGGCGATCGTTTTCATCTGTTCTTCTCTCATTTCTTCCAGATCTCCTTAAAGGTGTGGACTCTTCCGCAGTATGCGCAGGCGAACTGCCCGTCTTTGGTGCGGACGAATTTTGCCGGTACGTTCTCGGAATTCGCAGGATGCGTGATGCAGGCCTCGTTCGTGCAGCAGAGGTCGTCGAAATCATAGACGCGCGGGGGCGTGCTGGCGCGGTATTTTTCCGCGACCGTTCCATTCTTGATAATATTTAACGTGCTTCCCGGCGCCACAGTTGCCAGCCGCTTCAAATCCCTTCGCGTCAGATCGTGGGCATCCGGGCAGAACAGAAGCCCTTTGTAGGATCCGTCGGAACTGCGGCTGATCCAGTGACCGCCGCGTCCGTCGTCCAGGTGCATTACACGGCTGATCAGCTCCATATGTTCACGGATCTCCTTCGGAGTCTCGCCTTTGCAGATGTGATCGATCACAAGGCCGTTTTTGATCGGCCGGATACCTTCGGAATATTCCGTGTGATCTTTCACCTTCCGTTCTTTCACCTCATGGATATAATCGGCTTCTTCTTCCGCTTTGGCTTGGATGCTCGGGACGAAATCATCTCCGATGACGCCTGCGATCAGAGAAATCAAAACGATACGGCAGTAGTATCCGTTGATCGACTGGCGCTCCCATCCGTTCAACGGCATGCTGTCAAGCCATACGGGGATCGTCGGATGCTCTTTATGACGGGGTAAGGGATGATAAAAGCGAGTGCCGGGCAGGAGCTTATCCAGGAACTCTTTTCGGAAGGTGATCGACTGGCGAAGCTGGTCCTGTTTCTGCAGGATGCGTTCGCCCATTCTTTCGAGCTGCGGCCGTGTGAAGTACCATTTGTCGGAAATATCCGGCTGTTTTAGATATTCTTCAATGGAAGAGAAAGCCCGGACGGTAAAGCCGTTCTGCTTCATTTTATCCACATAGCTTTCCGGCATCTGCAGTTCGTTCGGCGCGATCAGGTCGACCTTCACGTGATCGAAGAGCTTCAGGCCGTCCGCCTTGCTGTGAACCGTGCGGCCGTGATACAGGTCGCCGACAAGCGCGACGTGGATGGAATCAAATTGCATGTCATTATCTTCCAGGAAGGTGAATTCATCCAGCAGTTCCTGCGTCGGATGTTCATGCTTACCGTCTCCTGCATTGATAAAAGCCGGCGTATAGGGAAGCCCGTTGCGCTTTGTGTAAACAGCCGTCTCCTCAGAAAGGAGCTTAGTCAATCCTTCTACCGTGCTGCGCACAATGAAGATGCTGTTCTGATACCCGGCGATCGTATTGAACGTGTCTGAATAGGACTCGCCCTTATTGATGGAAGACCCGCTGGTCAACAGTTCGCTGACCTTCGCATGATGGAATTTCGCCGCGTTTTTAAAACTTTCTCTTGTGCGTGTGGAATTCTCTAAAAACACGGAATAGATACCGAAGTCGGGGTCATTGATGCGAAACTCATCCTGTTTCGCCTGATCGTTTTCGAGAATGGCCTTTTTTAATTCCATCACCTTTTTGAAAAGATAACGGCGTTCTTCAATAGAAAAGTCTTCAATAATGTTCAGCGATCTTCCCTTAAATACGTTGCTCATAGATTCCTCCTTACAAAAAACACCGGTTCTTTCGAAACCGGCATTAAAATGAAAATGAAAACAAGCGGCGAACCGTTTTGACAATCCTACAGGTGATCGATCGAGTATGAATCATCTGATGCCCTCCCATTGTTTTTATAATAGTACCCTTTGAGAATATCCGTGTCAAGTCAGAAGAACACTCCTGCCAGAAAATTTTATATGATTTTTTCATTGCCATGATTATTTGAATCCCCCCTTGACAAGGCTCTTCGGTGAAGAGAAAAAGGAACCGAAAAAAAGAGAAGCTTAGGAAGGAAAAAAGGAGGGGGCCGCTACGCAGCCATCCCTCCTAAGCTTTTCTTTTTGGGCGACTTTTTCTTTTCACCGAAAAGAAACAGTCGCAGAAAAAAGCCTTATTCGATCTCCAAGAACAGCGCCCCGTCCCGCTCCATGAGCTCGCCCAGCGGCGCGATGAACTCGATGGAATAGAACCCCCGGGAGTCCGTGTCCCCCAGGGCCGCCCGGTAGAGGTTCATTCGTCCGCCCTCCTCCGCCAGGGCCAGTGCCCCGTTTTTCAGCAGAAAGGCGCCGGTTCGATTCTCCAGGGTGCCCAAATCCAGCCACCCCACCCGGGCGGCGGGACCCTCCTCCGTTTCCACGGTGTAGGTATACAGAAGCTCCCAGCCCTCGTCCGCGTCCAGATCGGCGAACAGGGCGTTCACCACCCCGCAGCCCTCCGTGGTCTCCCCCAGCCGCAGATACCGGCCGTCGGGCAGCAGCAGGAAGCTGTACCCCAGCTCCACATGCCGAAACAGGGTGTACCCGTCTACGGCCTCGTTTTGCGGCGTCACGTCCACCCAATACGCCTGCCCCAGCTCCTCCCGGTGCTCCTCGGGCACGGCGCTCATACCCTCCATCCGGGCCAGGTCCGGCTCAAACCCCACCGCGTGGTAGTTGGGCAGCGGCGTGGGCGTGGGCTCCTCCGTGGGGATCAGCGAGGGCGTGGGCGTGGCGTTCAGCTCCCGCTGCCGGGCCGTGTACACCGTGGCCACCGTCACCGCCAGGAACAGCACCAAAAACGCCACCACGCCGACTAAAATCAGCATCCATCTGCGCTTGAACAAGGGGCTTTGCATGGGGTCCTCCCTTTCAAATCTCGTGGCGCGGGGCCATCAGCTCCTCCAGCCGGAGCAGCAGCGCCCGCACATGTCCGCCGTCCAGCAGCCGGTGGTTGAGCTGCAGCGTCAGGTTCACCAGCTTCCGCCCCTTCTCCTCATGGATCCGGTCCCAGAGCACCCGGGGGAAGCTGTCGTTGGGGTCCAGGGGCAGCTCCTGGGTCACGGCGGCGGTGGTGAACCAGGGCACCGAGGAGAGGAAGATCAAATCGTCCCGCTCATCGTCCTCCACCACCATCCGCTCCGCTTGCCGCCGCTCCGTTTCCAGGGCCCGGCGGCAGAAATCCGCCATGGATTCCCCGGCCAGATACTGCACCCCGCAGATGCCGAAGGTGCCGCCCTCCCCCGCCGTGGTATAGGAAGGGGACACGCTCTCACAGACCGCGATGCCCTCAGGCCGGATGCGCAGCCGGAAAGGCTCCAGCTCGTTCATGGCCCTGGTCACATTGTATACCATGGCCCGATAGAAGGACAAGCCTTCCTTTTTCGTGAATCGCGTTAGCTCCGTCACATCCACCGGCGTGGTCACGGAGAAGAAGGGCAGATACCCCCGGGAAAAGAGCCGGTAGGCGTCCCGCCGCTCCCAGGTCTCCATGTCGATATACCGGTCCATCAGAACACCCTCCTGGCCCACTGAAAGGCGTTTATCCAATAGTTATTCACCTCGGTGATGATGACCTCCTGCCGGCTGGTGGAGGGATAGATCATCTGGTTGTTCCCCAGATAGATGCAGACGCAGTTGATGTTCTCGTTGTCGCCGGTCTTGAAGAACACCAGATCCCCCGCCTGCAGGTCGCTGCGCCGGGTGATTTTCGCCCAGTCCTCCTCCTCGGCATAGCCGGCGGAGGTGCGCCGCTTCACGTTCACGCCCATCTCGGTGAGGCACCAGTACACGAAGCCGCTGGGGTCGAAGCCCGTTTCGGGGGATTTGCCGCCCCGGGTGTAGGGGCAGCCGATATACTGCTGGGCGATCATGATGAGCTGCTCGCTCTGCGAAACATTTGGCGTGCTCGTGGGCTGGTCCGTGGGCGCCGGGGTCTCCTGGACCTCCGGGACATCCGTGGGCGCGGGCGTGTCCGTGGGCGCAGGGGTGGGCGCATCCGTGGGCGCCGGCGTCTCCTGAACGGGCACGGCGGTGAGCACAGGCGCTTCGCTTGTGGGGCTGCTGGTTTGAAGCGTGGCCACGATGCGGATGGGCTCCGCCTCCTCCACGTCGTTCACGATATGGGTGGGCTCCCCGGCACAGCCGGTCAGCACCAGCGCACACAGCAGCAGGCAAAGGTATCGTTTCATAGGAACACCTCCATGCCTTGCACTGTATCAGAAAGACTTGTCAAGGATGCAACGGGAAAGTTAAAAAGCTGTTAATTATGCAGCGGGGGATCCTTTTTCTTGCAACCCATGCCGTCTAAAAGAAAAAAGCTTAGGAGATCTGCTATTGTAGACCCCCTAAGCTTCTCTTTTTTTGCGCCGCATTTTTTCTTCACGGAAGAGAAAAACAGCGGCAAAAGAAAACGTCCGTCATCTCCGCCCGGTCGGAATCCTGTCCAGCGCCTTGGCCAAGAGGAAGGAGAGAACGAGGCAGATGACCAGGTCCACTATGAGGTACGCCCCGTTGTAGGCGGCGGAGTAGACCCAGGCGTTGGACCAGCCCTCGGGCACCCATTCGGCAAAGAAGATGGCCCCGGACAGGATATGCATGATCCAGCGGCCCGCCACGCCGATGATGGACCCCAGCTGCAGATTCTTCACACAGCCCGCCAGCCCGAGAGCCGCAAAAGCCAGAGGGTAATCCAGCAGCACCTGGACCCAGTGGTAGATCTCCGGCTTCTGGATGAGCTGCAGGATGCCGTAGGCCGCCCCGGCGATGAGGCCGTTGCGGACGCCGAACTTGTTGCTGTACCACAAGAGGGGCAGCATGGAGGCCAGCGTCACGCTGCCGCCCAGGGGCATGGAGTAGAGCTTGATGTAGCTCAGCACGAAGCTCATGGCCATGCACAACGCCCCGTAGGTCAAGGCCCGGGTGTCCATCTTGCCCTGCTTCTGGGGTCGTTTGGCCAGATAGATCAAAAGCCCCACCGTGACGGCGAGGGCCCCCGCGGCGAAGCACCACTGCCGCGTGGTCATCTTCGCCAGCTTCTCAAAGAGCACGAATTCCTGAACAAACATGTTTCCTTTCTCCTTCCTGAACTAAAAAATCCGCACCGCGCAGGAACGGTACGGAATACTTCCGAAAAGCGCCGCTTCCTCCGATGGCATTACCCAACAGGTTCAAAGGGTCCTTCTCAGCCCGTTCCCATGAACGAACGCCCCTGCGATCAAGAGGAAGTATAGTAGCTTTTTATCCGTTTGTCAAGCCTTCTCGGCCTTCTCCCCCTGCCGATCGAGGAACAACGCGAGGGCAAAGCCCAGCACCAGGGTGACACAGCCCGCGATGATATGCCCCGCCCCCATGGTGGAGAAATCCAGCCCGGACTTGATGAAGATGGGGTAGGGCGAGGCCAGCATGAGGCCCATGATGGCGTAGTAAGTGGGGACGGGATGGTGGCCCAGGAGCCACTTGATCCACCGGCTCACCAGCAGCAGCCCCAGAATGGCGCCCACGGCGAAGAAGCCCAAAGCGAACACATGCCCCCAGGGGATGCTCGCCCCGGAAAGGCCGCCCTTGACGATGTCCTTCAGGCCCGTGATGTGGCCGATGATGTCGTTATAATAGCCTAGCACCAGCATGACCATGGAGCCGGAGATGCCCGGCACGATCATGGTGCCCGCGCCGATGAAGCCCAGCACGATGGCCATAAGGGCACCCACCAGGCTCATGGTCAGCTTCCCTTCGCCACCGGCGTTGCCGGAAAGGTGCGGCAGGGCGATCATGATCCCCACCATGAGGGCGAACAGCAGCGCGCCCACCAGGCTGAACTTCTCCCCCTTCACCTTCTTGTAGAGCATGGGCAGACTCCCCAGGATCATGCCGATAAAGCAGAGAGCCGTCTCAAAGAGATAGTGCTCCATGAGCCACTTGATGACGAAGGCCAGGCCCAATATGCCCACCACGATGCCAATGACATAGGGGATCAGGAAGATGATGGCCGCCCGCCGGACCGATTTATCCCGGCTGGTGATGGAGATGGCCTGCTCGTAGATGCCCATGGTCATGATCATGGACCCGCCGCTGACCCCGGGGATCAGCACGGCCAGGCCCACCAGAATACCTTTTAAAATAGCGATTACGTACTTCATAGCACAGGCATTTTACCCCATGGCGGCCCGTTCGTCAAGGAATCGGCTATATTTCGGCCAGAATATTAACAAGTGCCCATGGGCGCGGAAGGTTCATCGAAAGGGGAAAAAATAAAGAAAGAAGGAAAGCAGCAGTCCCCCTTGCTTCTCTTTTTTCGGTCCCTTTTCTCTTCTCACGAAGAGAAAAAAGGGACAAATACTACAGAGGAAAGGATCAGATTTTTTCAGGAAGGAAACCATTTGGGCACCAGGGTGGCGAAGCCGTCGTAGTCGTCCATGGCCAGGCGGCAGCGGCGGACCATGCCGTCCATGTCCCGCTGGCCGAAGGGCTTGGCCCAGAGGATGGAAAAGAGGGCAGCGTGGGCCACGTACACCGCCTGGGCCCGCCAGAAGGCTTGGGGCACATGGTCCGAAAAGTAGGCGCGGATCTGTCCCACGCAGTAAGGGACGCTGATTTCCCGGGCGAAGCTCTGAAGCTTGTAGAACTCCTCGTAGGGGTCCCCCACCTCCCAGCGGTTGAAATCGATGACCCCCAGGCTGCCGTCGGGCCGGTAGATCAGGTTCCCCGGGTGAAAATCCCCGTGAAGGTAGACGGGCGCCTCCTGCCAGATGCACCCGATGTTCTCCCGCACGAACCGGATCAGGGGCTCGTCCCCGGGGATGCGCACGTCGCAGGCTTCGTATCGGCTGAGCTGGGCGAGCTTCTTCTCCCGCTTGGTGGCCGCGGGCCGATCCGCCGCCGAAAGGGGCAGGCTGTGGAGCCGGCGGAGCATCTGCCCCGCCGCCCGGCCCAGATCATACTGCTTCGCCTCCGTGAGCCGGGGCAGCACCGTTTCCAGATCCTCCCCCTCTATATAGGTGAGGAGCATATAGGCCCGGCCGCCTTCGCAGCGGCCGAAGGCAAGGGGCATGGACATGGGCACGCCGGTGGCGGAAAAGCCGCGGATCATCTCAAATTCCCGCCGCTTCTGCTCAAACTTTTCCCCGTCCGACAGCCGCAGCAGGAGCTGCGCCCCGTCCTGCGTTTCCACGCGAAACTTCCTGTCGGCGGACCAGCCCTTGTCCACCGGCGTCACCCGCCGCCAGCCTTCGCTCCCCTCTATGCCAAAGAACATGCCCTCACCTCCGCCCGATTACAGCCAACGCTTAAGAGAAAAGAGGGCCATGATACGCCGCACAGCCCTCTTCCCAAGTTTCTCTTTTTGCGCCGCTTTTTCCTCTTTGTCTAAAGAGAAAAAGCGGCAAAGAAAAGTGATTTACATTTCCAGGTTCGCCGCGGTCCGGGGGAACGGCCCCACGTCCCGGATGTTGGTCATGCCGGTGACGTACATGACCATGCGATCCAGGCCCAGCCCGAAGCCCGCGTGCTCCACGCCGCCGTACCGCCGCAAATCGAGATACCACTGATACTCGGTCATGTCCATGCCCAGCTTGTCGCACTTGGCCTTAAGCACGTCGTACCGCTCCTCACGCTGGCTGCCGCCCACGATCTCGCCCACGCCGGGGACCAGCAGGTCCGCCGCCGCCACGGTCTTGCCGTCGTCGTTCTCCCGCATGTAGAAGGCCTTGATCTCCTTGGGGTAGTCGGTGACGAAGATGGGCTTATTGAACACCTTCTCGGTGAGATACCGCTCGTGCTCGGACTGCAGGTCCGTGCCCCAGCTCACCGGATACTCGAATTCCACGCCGGACTTTTGAAGGATGTCCACGGCCTCGGTGTAGCTCACCCGGCCGAAGTCATTGTCCACCACGTTGTGGAGCCGATCCAGCAGGCCCTTGTCCACGAACTTGTTGAAGAACTCCATCTCGTCGGGACAGCGCTCCAGGACCGCCCGGATGATGTACTTCACCATGGCCTCGGCCACTTCCATATCGCCCTTGAGATCGCAGAAGGCCATCTCGGGCTCGATCATCCAAAACTCCGCCGCGTGCCGGGGGGTGAAGCTGTACTCCGCCCTAAAGGTGGGGCCGAAGGTGTAGATATCCCGAAAGGCCATGGCGAAGGCCTCGCCGTAGAGCTGGCCGGTGCCGGAAAGGTGCACGGGCTTCTTGAAGAAGTCCTTGGAGTAGTCCACCTTGCCCTCCTCGGTGCGGGGCAGCTTTTCCAGGTCCAGCGTGGTCACCTGGAACATTTCGCCCCGGCCCTCGCAGTCCGCGTTGGTGAGGATGGGGGTGTGGACATAGACGAAGCCCCGCTCCTGGAAGAACTCATGGATGGCCGCGGACACCACGGACCGGACCCGGAACACCGCCTCAAAGGTGTTGGTCCGGGGGCGCAGGGTCTGCTGGGTGCGCAGATACTCCAGGGTGTGCCGCTTCTTCTGCATGGGGTAATCCGGGGGGCACTCGCCCAGAACGGTGATCTTCTCCGCCTTCACCTCAAAGGGCTGCTGTGCGCCGGGGGTCAAGATGAGCTCCCCGTCCACGGCGATGGAGCAGCCGGTGGAAAGGCCCTTCCCCAGCTCCCGCTCGTCGTTCTCGAAGACCACCTGGATGGGCCTGAAGCAGGTGCCGTCGTTGAGCTCGATAAAGCCCATGGCCTTCCCCTGCCGCACGGTGCGGACCCAGCCGCCCACCGTGATCTTGCCCGCATAGGCTTCCGGTGCCCGCTCTATATCACGCAGTTTCAGCATACGTTTCTCCTCGCGTTTCACAAAATGTTCTTATTAGTATACCACGAATTTTTCAGTGTGCAATGGTAAAATCTCGATAAAGATGGTATACTGGGATCATAGAGAGGGAAGGAGGCTACCGCCATGCGCATCTTAGGCGTCTACGTCCGCTACGAAACCGTCATGCTGGCCCTCATCGTGGTCTTCATCCTGAGCATGATCGCCCAGGGGAAGGTCCGCCGGGTCTTCAACCGATACAACGCCATCCCCGGTTCCCGGAACATCCCCGCCAGCCAGGCCGCCCGGGAGATGCTGCTGGACAACGGCAGCGACGTGAGCGTCCATGCCGTCCAGGGCACCCTCACCGACCACTACGACCCGCGAAACGGCACCGTGGGCCTGTCCACGGATGTGTATGATTCCACCTCGGTGGCGGCCCTGGCCATCGCCGCCCACGAGATCGGCCATGTGCTCCAGTACCAGGAGAACTACGCCCCCATCCGCTGGCGCACGGTCATCCTGCCCACGGCCAACCTGGGCGCCACCATCGGGCCCTACATGATCCTCATCGGCCTGTTCATGAACCTGTACCCCCTGGCGGTCATCGGCCTGGTGCTCTACGGGGCCATGTTCCTCTTCCAGCTGGTCACCCTCCCCGTGGAGCTGAACGCCAGCGCCCGGGGCATGGAGCTTTTGGATAGGGGCGGATACATCGACTACGCCAACCGCACCGACGCCCAAAAGGTGCTCAGCGCCGCCGCCTGGACCTATGTGCTGGCCGCGCTGGGGAGCCTGCTCTCCTTCCTCCGGTTCTTCATGCTGGTGAACGGCAACCGCCGGCGGAATTGATGTTTGTGCTCTTCATTAGAAAAGAAAAAACAGCTCCCAAAGGAGCTGTTTTATTATGTGCAGAACGAAGGGGGGACCCGATCCAATTTTCACCAGACTGTATGTCAGTTGTTGGCGGTGAAGCCCCGGCCCACGACCTCCTTGGTGTCGATAACGGAGATGATGGCCTGGGGGTCGTGCTGCAGCACGATCCGCCGGATGGTTGCCACCTCCACGGTCTTGGCGATGATGTAGATGATCCGATGCTCCGCGTTGGTGTAGGCGCCCCGGGCGGGGATGTAGGTGATGCCCCGGTGGACGGTTTCCATGACCTCGTGAGCGAAGGTATCCCACTTGTCGGAGATGATGAACAGGGTCTTGTTCCGGTTCAGGCCCATGAGTACGTTGTTAAAGCTCACGGAGCAGACGAACAGGGCGATGATGGACAGAGCCGCCACCTCCATGCCCTTGAAGTAGGCCAGGGCGGCCACGATGATCATGTTGAAGCTCATGGAAATGGTGCCCATGGGGAAGGATACCCGCCGGCTCAGCACCAGGGAAACGATGTCGAAACCGCCGGTGGAGGCGCCGTTGCGGATGACGATGGCCCCGAAAAGGCCGTTGAGGACCGCGCCGAAGATCACGCTGATCAGCGGCATGACCGGGTTGGTCATGTCGAAGATCTCCGGCCGGGGCAGGTTCTCCAGCACGGCGAAGATCAGCGAAAAGTAGATGGTGGAGACCGCGGTGTAGATGGCGAACTTCAGATGCAGCTCCCGATACGCCAGATACAGCAGCGGCGCGTTGAGCAGCACCATGGGGATCCAGCTCTGGATGTTGCCGCCGGTGGCGTAGTTCAGCAGCATGGCGATACCGGTGACGCCGCCGGAGACGATGCCCGCCGGTCGGTAGAACCAGAGGATGGACAGGGCCTGAAGGGTCACCGCCAGCAACGCCAGAACGATGTGCCGGGCTTCCCGGCGCACAAACAGCTTTTTCTTTGCCTGGCCCAGCTTGACCGGCTTCTTTTTCTTTTTGAATATGCTCATGGGAGCAGTATACAGAATTTGGCCAAAAAGTCAACTTTCTTTATGGTTCCTGTTGTGCTATACTGAAAAAAATCCTTTTGGGAGGCCTTCATGACCGAAAGACTGTATCTGGTGGACAGCCACCTGTTTGAGAACGAATGCACCGTGCTCTCCTGCGCCCCTGCCGATGGGGGCTTCGACGTGACCGTGGACAGGACCGTCTTCTTCCCCAACAAGGGCGGCCAGCCCTGCGACACGGGCACCCTGGGGCCTGTCCGGGTGACGGACGTGCGGGAGGCGGGGGACGAGCTGATCCTCCGGACCGATTCTCCCCTGCCTGTGGGGGAGCGGGTCACCGGCCAAGTCGATGCAGCCCGCCGGCTGGACATCATGGCCCAGCACACGGGGGAGCACCTGTTGAGCTGGTGCGCCTACACGCTCTTCGGCGGGGTGAACGTGGGCTTTCACTGCGCCCTGACCTACGCCACGCTGGATTTGGACACGCCCCTGACCCCCGAGCAGGTGAAGCAGATGGAGGACATGGCCAACGACTATGCCCGCCGGGATCTGCCCGTCACCGCCGTTATCTACGACAGCGAGGCGGCCTTGGAGGGCGTGCCCCTTCGCAAGCACACCGAGGGGCTCACGGCGCCCATTCGGGTGGTGACCATTCAGGACGCGGACAGCTGCACCTGCTGTGCGCCCCACGTGCACCGCACCGGGGAGATCGGCGCCATCAAAATCACCGCCGCCGCGGCCTACAAGGGGGGCATGCGGCTCACATTCCTGTGCGGCGGCCGGGCGCTGGCCTATTTTCAGGCCCTGCAGACCACCGTGGACGCCATCGCCCGTCGGTTCTCCACCGCCGGGGAGGAGGTCCTTTCCGCTGTGGAGAAGCAGGAAAGCGAGCTGAAGGAAGTGAAGAAGGAGAAGGCCGCCCTGACGGCCCGGCTGGAGGAATACCTCACCGCCGAGCTTCAGGCCCAAGCGGAGGATGTGAAGGGGAAAAAGCTGCTGGTGAAGCTCGTCGACGCGGACCCCAAGCGGCTGCGGCCACTGGCCCTCGCCACCCTGCCGGACAAGGGGCTCACCCTGCTGCTGACGGAGAGGAACGGGCAGCTCACCTATGTGCTCTGCGCCAAGGGCCTGAAGCTGGATATGGGAGAGCTGATTCCCGCCGTGAATCTGGCCCTGGGCGGCAAGGGCGGCGGCCGGGGCACCCTGGCCCAAGGCAGCGCCCCCACCCCCGCCGGGCTCGGGGAGACGGTGGCGCAGCTGAAAGCATATCTGACGCAACGGGTAAGGAACGATTGAAAGCCAGCAGCTTTTCTTGAAAGAAAAACTGCCCAAAAGAACTTTAGGAACACTAAAATGCTCAGGAATTCTAATTTGTTGGATTTCCTGAGCTTCTCTTTTTTGCGCCGCTTTTTTCTCTTCACCGAAGAGAAAAAAGCGGCAGAAGAAAGCTAAAAAGACCCCTCCAAATACGCCATCACGCCCCGGGCGATGGCCGCCGCCAGGGTCTGCTGATACCCTTCCTCCTGCAGCAGCCGTTCCTCCTCCGGGTTGCTCAAGAACCCGCACTCCACCAGCACCGCCGGGCAAGCGGGCACCCGGGTCACGAAATTGTTCCCCGGGTTCGGCAGCCGAGGCGCCATCTCCAGCGCCTCCGTCAGGCTGTCGATGACGCACCCGGCCAGGGCCTGCCCCGCCTCCGCCCCGGCCTGATAATAGGCCATGGGCCCCTTCACCTTCCGGTCCGGGAACTTGTTCATATGGATGGACACCGCCGCGTCCGCCCCCTCGGTTTGCAGCAGCTCCCCCCGCCGGGCCATGTCCTCCCGCTTGGTGTCCCCCAAAGCCTCCTCGCCGGTCCGGGTCATGAGCACCCGCGCCCCGGCAGCCTCCAGCTCCTGCTGCACCAGCAGCGCCACCTGCAGATTCAGCTCCGCCTCCCGCACCCCGGTCTCACTGCCCGAGGCGCCCCCGTCGAAGCCCCCGTGCCCCGCGTCCAGCAGGATATACACCCGCTCCGGCGTGGGCAGCGGCGCCCTCTCCCCCTGGGCCTTTGGGGCCCGCGCGCACCCGGTCAGCAGCAACAGCAACAACAAAAAAAGCCCGTTTCTCACAGGCTCATTCTATTCCGATTCCTAAATTATAATTCCGCGATGCACTTGGGCACGAACCGCAGATGGTCCGCGGACACCAGGTGGTACGCCGTCCCCTCGTACGCCCCCTCGAAGCCCCCCAGGCAGGACCGGCCATGCAGGTGCCCGTAGACACAGGCGTCCACCCCCTGTCCCGCCAGGCCCTTGGCAAAGTCCGTGGGCTCGGCTTTCTCGTTGAAGGGCGGATAGTGAAACATGAAGATCCGCAGCCGCCCGGTGCCCATGGCGCCCAGGGACAGGCTCATGCGCAGCTTCTCCCGCTCGAAGATCTTTCGATCCTTGCTCTCGGAGAAATCCGGGCTCAGGGGCGTGTTCCAGCCCCGGGTGCCGCCGATGACGACGTCGTTCCAAACCAGGGCGTTGTTCTGCACCGCCCGCAGGGACCCGGGCAGCAGGCTCTGTACCTTGCTGTAGCCCGTCCACCAATAGTCGTGGTTCCCCCGCAGCAGGATCTTCGTCCCCTTGAGCTGGTGGATAAACTGCAGGTCCGCCGCCGCTTCCTCCGGCCGCAGACCCCAGCTGATGTCCCCGGGGATCAGCACCAGGTCCTCCTCCGCCACCGTGTCCTGCCAGCCCTCCCTGAGCCGCTCGATGTGGTTCGCCCACCCTGAGCCGAACACGTCCATGGACTTGTTCTCCACGGACAGGGAAAGATGCAGATCAGCGATGGCAAAGATGCGGGGCATGCCGACTCCTATTCTTCTTCGTCCTCTTCCTCGTCGTCCACGTCCTCTTCGATGGGCATATCCGCCTCATCGGCCCGAAGCTTGTCGGCCATGAGCTCCAGCTCCGCCTCCCGCTTCTGCTCCCGCAGACAATCCTCGCACAGGTCGTGGCCCTTCACCGCCGGCGCTTCGCCGCAGTTGGAGCACATGACCACCTCTTCCTCCTCCGGCTCCGCCGCCTTGCGCCGCTTCATGGCCGAAGCGCACACATGGCAGATGGTCTCGCCGGGGCGTAAATAATTCAGTTCACATTTGGGGCACTTGCGTAATGCCATGGTTCTATCTCCCTTGGGGGTTGTTCTCGCCCCATAGTATGCGTTCTTGTCATGTTTCTGTCAAGGGCTCCGCCGGATTTTCTTCCGGCCCTTTTTCCTTTTCCGAAACGATGCTCCCGATGCGCTGGAGCAGGGCTTCCTTCCCCTCCCCGGTTTCCGCGGAGAAGGGCAGGCCCCAGGGCGGCGCCCCGGCCAGCTTGGCGTTCTGATTGGCGGCCTGCTGGCGCTTTGACTTGGCCACCTTGTCCGCCTTGGTGGCCACCACGGTGTAGGGGATGCCGTAGTAGAGCAGGAACTGGAGCATCTGCCGATCTTCCCCCGTGGGCTCGTGGCGGATGTCCAGCAGCAGCAGCAGATGGTCCACCCGGCCGGAGGTCAGATACTGCTCCATGAGCTTGCCCCAGCTCTCCTGCTCCCCCTTGCTCCGCTGGGCGAAGCCGTACCCCGGCAGGTCCACCAGATAGAAGCTGTCGTTGATAAGGTAATAGTTCACCAGCCGGGTCTTTCCCGGGGCGGCGCTGATCCGGGCCAGCTTGCTGTTGCCGCACAGGCAGTTGATGAGGCTGGATTTTCCCACGTTGCTCCGGCCCACCAGGGCGATCTCCGCGGGCCGCTTTTCGGGATAGCCCCCCTGCAGACCAACGCTGGTGAGGAAGGCCGCCTTCTTGATGCGAAAGGATTCCATAGGTTTCTCCTTTTGGTTATGGTGTGAGTATATCGGGAATGGGAAAAGATTGCAACTTTCTTTTTGTTCCTTTTTCTCTTCCGTGAAGAGGAAAAAGGAACCGAAAAAGAGAAGCTTAGGAAGATGGTGTTGATCTGTTCCTTCAGAAGATAAGCATAGATAAAGTCCTTTTCCTTTCAAAAAAGAACGATTGCTTCCCATTCTCCCTTATTTAACACTTTGTTTCATTGTCACCCTTGGCCGGGGATGGTATGATTTTATCATCGAAAACTGGGTTTTTGTGCCCTGAAAGGATCAAACAGTATGGGTTTATTCTCCTCCTCCGACATCGGCGTGGATCTGGGCACCGCCTATTCCCTGATCTACGTCCGGGGCAAGGGCATCGTGCTTAGGCAGCCCTCCGTGGTGGCCGTGGAGCGGGGCAGCGGCAAGATGGCCGCCCTGGGCGAAAAGGCCAAGGAAATGCTGGGCCGGGCCCCGGAGGATCAGCTGGTTTTCCGCCCCCTGCAGGACGGGGTCATCGCCAACCTGGACGCCACGGAGCGCATGCTCTCCGCCTTTTTCCAGGAGGTGGTGGGCAGCCGCATCTTCTTCAAGCCCCGGGCCGTCATCGCCGTGCCCAGCCAATCCACGGAGGTGGAGAAGCGGGCCGTCATCGAGGCCAGCGAAGGGGCCGGCGCCCGCTATACCTACCTCATCGAGGAGCCCATGGCCGCCGCCATCGGCGCGGGCATCGACATCTTCTCCCCCAAGGGCGCCATGGTCCTGGACATCGGCGCCGGCACCTCCAACATGCTGGTCACCTCCCTGGGCAAGGTGGTCAAGTCCTCCTCCATCAAGGTGGGGGGCGACAAGTTCGACGCCGCCATCGTCCGCTACTTCAAGCGCCAGCACGGCATCGTCATCGGCCAAACCGCCGCGGAGGATTTGAAGATCCGCTTCGGCTCCGCCTACCCCCGCAAGGACGAGATCCTCATGGACGTGAAGGGCCGCTCCCTGGGCGGCGGGCTGCCGCTGGCTCTGCAACTGGGCAGCAACGAGATCACCTACGCTCTCTCCGAGCCCCTGCGGTCCATCGTGGAGGAGCTGAAGGACGCCCTGGAGCAGACCCCCGCGGAGCTCTGCGGCGACATCACCGAAACCGGCATCTGCCTCACCGGCGGCAGCGCCCAGCTCTACGGCCTGGACAAATACATCTCCGAGCAGACCGGCGTTCCCTGCTATGTGGCGGAGGACCCGGCCTCCTGCGTGGCCATCGGCGCCGGGCGGGTCCTGGAGGACACCAAGCTCTACCGGGACGTGCTCTACGACTATCGCCGGGGAGACTATTACGAGGCGTAGGCTTTCCCTTTCTCTTTTGCGACTTTTTCTTTTCGGTGAAAAGCAAAAGTCGCCCAAAAAGAAAAGCACAGAATGGATAAGGGGATCGGCTGTGAAAGTCGATCCCCTGTTTATATCCTCAGGCGGCTTATTTGTTTCCCTTGGCTCGGTTGTGAGCTTTGCAGAGCATTTGACAGTTCGTAGCGTCCGTGGCCCCGCCATGGGAAAGGCATACATGCGAACGCGCCGGATATAAACACGGCGTCCGGAGCGTGCCGAACGCCGTTTTGGTCCTTTTGCATATTCATTCCGGCGGCAAAGGGGTGAATACTCGCATATCTATCCACACCATCCACCGAGTTATCCACAGTCTCAGGGCTGTAATTGTTAAGTTTTTATTACTTATCCACCGTATGACGGCCATGCATACCCACTTTTGCCCACCTGTATACCCGCCGGACAGGCCTGAATATGGCCTGTTGTATCGCCTGAGCTTCATACAAAAAGGATAGAATTAGCCCTTCTCCGCCGCAAAATCGGGATGTATACCCCTATTTCACGTCCGCCAGCTGCAGTCTGCGAAGCTTGTCGGGGATCCGTGAGCTGCTCATCTCGGCCCTGAGCTTCACATACTTGGGCAGGTCGCTGCCGATCACCCGCCGCACATCCTCCGGCTCCCCGCCGTTGTAGAAGGCGCTGCCGTTGGGATTCTGCTCCACCTGCCCCCGGGCCGCCGCCACCGCCTGGGCCAGGGAGTTCTTCACCTCCTGGGCGGAGGCGGCGGTCTTCTGCTGGCTGCTGCCGCTGCCGCCCCCGCTGCCGCCGGCGCCCTGGGCCGCCTTCGCCTCCAGATAGGCGGCATAGAGGACCTTGGCCGCCTCGAAAGCCTGCTCGGAGGCCCGGTTCATCTGCTGGGCGTTGAACTTCTCCACCTCCAGCTCCCGATCCCGCTCTCCCTCCATGGCCTTGTACAGCTGGTCCGCCAGCTGGGCGCCGTAGTCGCTCTCCAGCTCCATCATGTCGTCCACGGCGGCGCTGTTCTGCCGCCGCTTCACGTCCGTCACGAAGGTGCTGCTGCCCATGCCCCGGGACAGGGCGTCCGCGTCCAGCTCGGCGTTGGCGCGCCGGTTCTCCCGGAAGATGGCGGCGATGGCCTTGTCATACATGGGCCGAAGGGCCGCGCCGATCCGCTGGACCAAGGTCCCCTCGTCCAGGGGCGTGAAGCTGGCCAGCCGGGGCGCATAGTCCTTCTTCGCCTTCTGGTAGATGGTTTCAAAGGCCTCGTTGCCGTAGTACTTCTGTTTCTCCTGCTCGTTCATTTTTCTCTCCTACTCTCTGGCCGCCAGAGCCTCCTCCAGCTCCAGCAGCTTGTTGTACAGGATCGCCAGATCCTGGTTCAGGTTGTTCTCGTTCTGCGCGATGCGGCTGTTGGCCGCCTCGGTGTCCTCCTGTGGACCCGTTCGCTCCAAATACACCGGGAACAGGGCCATCATGCCCGTTGCCTGATAGGCCATTTTTGCCTCCTTCCTGCCCGCTTCCTCTCACAGCACCCGCCGCTGCTCGTCGAACAGCAGCTCGGCGCCGCCGGAAAGGTCAAAGTCGCTGCCGTCCACATTTTCGATCCGCAGCTTCAGCCGCCGGCCGCCGCTGCGGAGCAGAAACTCCGCCGGCTCCATTTCGCCGCTGAGCTTGCCCACGCTGCAGCCCTCCCGGCTCTCCCCTAAAACCGTCACCCGCAGGGGGCCGCCGGTGCCGGTGAGCACCGCCTCCACCGCCTTCTTCACCGTCAGGGCGGAGGCGCCCTCCAGCCAGGGGGATTCCCAATAGGCTTCGATGGGGGCGTCGCCGTAGCTGTCCCCCTCGTTGAGCAGGGCCACCTGGCCGCTGCCGGTCAAAAGATACAGCTTGCCGTAGCAGCTGGCCAGGTCCACCGTTTCAAAGCCCCGGCGGAGCAGAAAGCAGTCCCGCAGCACGTCGTACTCGATCAAAAGGTCGTTGTGGACGCTGTCCGCCCGCTCCTTCACCGCAAAGTACAGGGTGTCCCCGCAGGCGGCGGAGGCGGCGGCAGAAAAGTCCACCCGGGAAAGGAGGGGCAGCAGATCCGCCCCGTGGGGGGATCTGCGCACGGTCTGGCCGTCGTAAAAATAGAGGCCCTTGTCCGTCAGGAAGAAGAGCCTGTCCCCGTAGAGGACGCAGGCCGTGTGGATGGGCTGGGTGAGGGCCGCCTCCACCGGCACGATCCGATAGTTCCCGGGCCGATCTCCCAGCAGGCGATAGAGCTTGTCCTTCTTGAAGATCAGCAGCTGGTTGGACAGGGCGAAAAGGCCCGTGATGGGGTCCGAATCCGTCCCCACCTCCACATGGCCGCCGGACACGTTCTCGCTGCTCTCGTCGGCGGACCAATCCTCGATGGACCGGCCGTCCCCCGGGGCCTGGCTCCAGTAGAGCCGGGCGGGGTGGCTCCGGTCCCCGGCGGCAAAGAGCCGGCCGAAGTACAGCTCCAGAAAGTTCACCGCCCCGTTTGAGAGCCCCTGGGCAGAGCCGAAGGGAGCGATAGACGCCGCCCCGCCCTCCCATTTCAGGATGGGCTCCAGGCCGTTGCCGATGAGCAGGGTCTCCGTGCTGCCGATCTTCACCTTGAGAAAGTCAAAGGTGTCCGCGTCCATGTCGTCGGTGTAGTGGTACAGGTCCTCCCAGCGCCCCTCCTGGGGATCGTAGCGGAAGAGGGAATCCTGCCGGGCCACCAGGCAGTCCACCCGCCCCGTGGCCCGGGGCCAGACGAACAGGCGCCGAAGCTTCCGCGCCGCCCCCGTCACAGGGGGATAGAGGGGCCGATACCCTTTCGCTCGGCCCAGCTTCCCCCCGGCGGTGCTCACGTTCTGGGCGTCCTCCGCCCAGTTCAGGGGCACGCTGCCTCCGCAGGCCCCCTGCTTCACCCCGGCAAAGCTGCCAAAGCGAACCGTTTGCAATGCCATAGCCGCCTCCTTGTCAGTAGATGTTGTAGATCCGGGACAGCTCCGCCGACGGGAATGCCCGCCTGAGCTTCCCCTTCAGCTCCCGGTAGAGGGTCAGATCCAGCCTGGCCCCGTTCTGGGAGGCGGCGTCGAACCGGCTCCGCTCCCGGGCCGCGGCATATTCCGCCAGCAGCACATGGAAGGCTTCCGGCAGCTGTGGCTCGTCAGACAGGCTCTGCAGCATGGCCGGCTGATACCAGTAGGTGATCTCCACCGTCCCCTCCCCCAGGCCGGGAAACAGGAGCTTCTCCCGGTCGGAGCCATAGTAAAACAGGCGCCTGGTTCCGTCCACCCGGGCCGCGATCACCTTCAGGCAGCCACGGGGAAGGGCGCTCAGATCCGCCTGGCCCGCCGCAACGGGCAGGGTGTCCCGGCGCCAGGGCCGATACTCCGCCACCAGGTCCAGGATGGCTTCGTTGAAGTATCCCATGAGCCGGTCCCGATACAGCTCCACCGTGGCGCTGTCCGCGGGCCGATCCAGCTTCCTGAGGACCAGTTCGATCAATTGCTGCGCGTTCATAGGCACCTCACGGCAGCTTCTTTCCGCCCTCGGCGGTGAAGCCGTTCATCATCCATTCCCCGCAGGGATCCTTCTTCCGGCTCTCCTCCAGCACCCGCCAGATCCGCATCGGCACATCCACCGGCACCCCCGTGGGCAGACGGAAGTTCACGCCGTTGAGGGCGCCCTCCACATACCGATCCTCGCCGGTGAGCATGACGCGCACCATCTCTTCCCCGTGTTCCATGGGCTGCTCCTTCCTGTCCTTAGGCGGACACGCAGTGCTCGATCTTCACGAGCCACAGGGGGTTGAGCACCTTGGCGGCATAGGCCGTCACCTTGGCGCCCACGGTGGACCGCTGATCCAAGGGGTCCGTGGTGCCGGCGGAGCCGCGGGGCTTGATGATGGTCTCCATGGCGCCGGAGCCGGCCACGTCCACGATGCCGTAGGCGTCCGCGCCGAAGATCAGCGTGGCATGGACGTCCGGGGCCTTCTTGGTGGTGGCATCCACCTTGCCCGCGTCATCGGAATAGACGATGGCGTCGGCGCTGAGGGTGGCCGCGGCGGAGAGCTTCACCGTCCGGGTGGCGGGGGTGTAGGAGTCCGTGGCCGCCAGGGTATACTCCGTGGTGCCGATCATGATCTTGTTCCCACCGGTGGACAGGTACGCCTTCTCCTTCTCCGTGGGGGCGTTCTTCAGCACGAAGGTGGTGGAGGAGGAGGTGGCGGCGTTCACCTTGTTGAGCACGCTCTGGCTGTACACTTTGGCTTCCGTGGCCTCCACGAAGACCACCCCGAAGAGCCGGCCGATCTCGCCGGAGTAGATCTGCTCGGCGTTGCTGTACTTGCTCACATCCTGCCAGAGGGGGTCGGACTGCAGATCATAGGTGGCGTCCGGAGAGCAGATGCACACGAAGTGGGGCTTGCGCCCGGCGCCGTCGGCCCCGGTGAAGAAGGGGCGGGCCTTGTTCTTCTTCAGGGTGCGAACCGCCTTGCGCACCTCCTCCACGGTGAGCTTGTTGCTGGCGGTAAGGGCGCTGCGGGAGAGCTGGCCCCCGGCGTACTGCACGTTGGTGGTTTGGCACATGGCGTCCCGGGTGATCCACTCCACCACGGTGCCCAGCTGTTCGCCCAAGAGCTCCGCGGAATCGGCGATGACCGCGTCGTAGGCGGTCAAGTCCAGCAGATCGGAGATCTCCACGTAGGCGCCGTACTGCTTCACCTCCGCCTCCACCTTGGACTGGGCCAGGCTCTGGCCCGTGGGGGTCACGCCCTCCACCAAGGTCAGCTTGTCCGCGTCCGGGGTGAACAGCTCATACTTACGAAACTCCACCCGCTTGCCGTTGTTGCGGGGGATGCTCCGCCGCTGGCCGAAGTTCACATGGACGAAGCGGGTCTTGGCCGTGTCCAGGAGTTTGCGGTCGTAGAACGTTTTGTTGAAATAGGCGTTGTTTGCCGTAGAGACAGTGGTATTCATCGCATTTCCTCCTTATGCATGGTTTCTCAAACGGTTTTCCAGGGCCCGGAACGCCTCCGGGCTCATGGCGGCATAGTCCTCCTCCGGGGCCAGGGCCCGGCTGGCCCGGGTGCTCTTGGGCAGCTGGCTGCGGCGCATGGCCTCCCGGCTCAGCTCCTCCCGGGCCGATGCCTTGGCGTCTTCGGCGGCCTTCTCCGCGGCGTACACCCGAACGGCGCCATAGGGCTCCAGCTCCTGGAGCAGGTTCACGAACGTGGCATCGCCGCAGGCGGCTTCCAGGTCGAAGCCCTCCGGCAGCTTGCCCTCCCTCTCCAGGCGCGCCAGCTCCTCGCCGATGCCCCGGTAGGGATTCTCTTCCATCATGGTCTCTTTCATACTTCCTCCCTGTTGATTGTCAAATGGTCTGTGCTTTTGCTTCCACGCCCTTGAGCAGCTGATCCTTTCCCTCAAAGATCATCATCTCCAGGGCCTGTTTCGGCTCGATGGCCCCTGCCTGCAGCAGCTGTAAAATCAGCTCATTTTGGGCGGATGCCGAAAACGGGTCCTGTTGAGACGCTTTGACGGAGATGTAGAACTCAAGGGGCAGGCCCTCCGTGCCGTTCCGGGTGCCGGTGAGCATGGCGCTGTCGAAGAGGACCTCCTGGGCCTCCCCGTCCTCATAGATGGTGACGGGGCGAAGATAGAAGTTGAACTCCCGCTCCACCTCGATCTCCATGCGCACCGCCTGGCGGAAGGCCTCGTAGAGCCGGGCGGTGGCCATCCGGGCCCGCTTGGTGCTGGCTACCTGCAGGGCGCGGATGGCGCTGGCTGCGGTGACGCCCTGGCGGAAGTTCCCTCGGGAGGAGTCGTTGGCGCCGCTCTCCTCCTTGATGTCCTCCCGAATCCGCTGCACGTAGCTGAGCAGGTAGGCGGGCAGGGGCGGCGTGGAGAACCAGGTGACGCCGTTGAGGCTCTCGCCCCGGTGAACCTCCTTGGACCAGTCCTTCAAGTCCTCCTCGTCGAAGCCCGAGGCCTCCGTGACCAGGAGCTTGTTGTGGCTGGCCATGAAAGCGTTCTTCAGCACGATCTGGTCCAGCTTGTCCGCATAGCGCTGCTGCTTCTCGAACAAGTCCACGATCCCGAAGCCCAGGCAGCTGCCCTTGCGCATGTACAGTGGGGTCAGAATAAAGGGGTACATGCCATGGGCAAAGTAGCCCTGAGGCTTGGTTTGGCGGCTGTCCTCCAGCACCACGCCGCCGGCGATGAGGGCCATGTGGACCGCGAACACCCCCGGCTGCTCCGTAGGCTCCTTCCACCAGTATTCCAGGAGCAGGACGCTGTTGCGCCTGTCCCCCTTGAGCACGTCGTCTGCCGGGGCGTCCGCCGCGGCGTAGGGGTCGTCCCCCATGTTCAGATACTGCTTGGGGTACCGATCCTTGAACCATTCCCTGGTCCGAAGGGAGATCTTGAACACCGCCCGGCCCTCCTGCACGTCGTCGCACAGGGGGTCGAAGAGGATGCTCCGATCGTCCACATGCCGGATGAACGCCCCGCCCAGGCCGCTGTTGAGGGCCGGGTCGTAGCCCACCTCCTGCACGCAGTAACCGCCCACCAGCAGATCGTGGATCAGCTTCTGGTACTCCACCGCGTATCCCGCCACATCGTGGTTCCGGCGGATCACCGCCTCCACCACCTGGGCGATCCGGCTGTCCGCCCCGGTCTCCGGCCGGATGATGGCCTCCGGGGCCTGGTCCATCAGATCCGCGCTCACGTTCTCCACCGTGGACTGGATGATGGGCGTCACGGGCCGAGGCTCGTTTTCGTCCGTCACGGGCACGTCGTACCAGTGGTCCCCCCGGTAGATGCGCTCGTTGTTCTCCAGCCGCATCCATTCCTGCCGGTAGGCTCCCCGAAACTCATCGAAGAGCCGATAGGCCCGCTCGCACAGCCCTTTGGACGCTTCCTTCTCGTTTGCTCGCTCCATTTTCTCTTCCTTTCCTGTTTCGATTCATAGACTCCTGAACCCCTCCCCCCGGGAGGGCGCCGCAGCGAAGGGGTCGTAGGCGGCGGGCGGCCTGCTCTGGGGCGGGGCGGGCCTGGGGTGCCGGCTCATCACCCCGTAGCGCAGGGCTTCCGGCGCGTGGTCCTCGCAGCTGTCGCTCACGTCCTCGTGGTTGTGCTCGTCATACACCAGCAGGGGCAGGGTGCGGATGAGCTCGGTGCACTGGGGGAAGATCACCAAACCCGGCGCCCCGTCCGCCCCGGGGGCCAGCGCCTCCCGCAGCCGCTGCCAGCCGTGGACGCGCCGGTTGTCCGCCGGCAGCAGGGGCACGCCGTTTCGGGCGAACACGTCGGCGATGCAGTCCCCCTCCGCCCCGGGCAGGCCCCGCTGCTGCCAGGCGTCCGGGCTGGCCACGGTGTAGGCGATCTTTTCGCCCAAGGAGAGCTCCCGGACCCGCTGGGCCACCCGGCTGGACAGGGTCTCGGTCACATACAGCTCCCGATACACCACCAGCTGCCCCTCCGGGCTCACCGCCAGCCACAGCACGCAGCAGGGGTCCTTGTAGCCCCAGTCCATAGCCCGAAACCGCCGCCACCAGGCGGGGATGGGGAAGGGCTCCATCACATGGAGCCGCCGGGAGAACTCCGGGAAATACCGGCCCGAGAGCACGTCCCAGTCCCCCTCAAGGTGCGCCCGCCTCAGGTGCTCCGGGAGCTTCTGCAGGGTTTTGAGATACCCCGGGTCCCGCTCCATAAGCACCCGGTTGTCCGTGAGCCGGGCCGGGATGAAGGCGTAGTCCTCGGGCCGCTCCCCGGGGCCGTACCGCCTGTCGATGAACAGCCGCTTCACCCATTCGTGGCCCGGGCCGCCGGGGTTGCAGGTGTAGTACATCCGCGGGGAAAAGTCCGGCCGCACGGTACGGTTGCAGGTGGTGAGAAAGATCATCTGGCTTTCGGTGAAGTGGGTCGCCTCTTCCAACCCGATCACGTCGTATTCCTGCCCCTGATACCGATACACGTCCTTTTCCAGCTCGCAGTACCCCAGCTTGATGCGGGAGCCGTTGGGGAACAGGAAGCTCCGCTTGGTCTGGTTGTACTTCACCGCGCGCCCCAGCTCCTGCAGCAGGGGGACCACATGGTTCTCCTCCAGCTCCGGCAGCGTTCGCCTGAGCAGCAGCTCCTGCAGGCCCGGATACCGAAGGGCCAGCAGCACCAGCTTCCGGCGCATGGCCCAGCTCTTGCCCCCGCCCCGGGCGCCGCCGTAGGCCGTGTGGGGGGCGGTGGAAAGGAAGAAGGCCCGCTGCTTGGGGTTGGGCGTCCCGCATAGATGCAAGGTCTTCATCGGCTGTACGCCTCCGCCTGCTCGTCCAGCACCACCTGCAGCGGCGCCAGCTCCTCCTCCCGCTCCTCCACCAGCCCCAGCTCCTTCAGAGCCCCCTGGGCCACGGCGGCGGACAGCTCCCCCAGCAGCGCCCGCTCCTGGATGTAGGCCGCCACCCGGTTCAGCCCCCGGTGCAGGATGCGCCTGGTCCGCTCGTCTCCCTCCCTGTTGCGGACCGCGTCCAGCACCTCTCCGGCTGAGAGCTCCACCGCCTCCGACAGGCCGTAGAGAGTGTAGGGGATCTGCCGTTCCGAAAAGCCGCCGCCCTTCTGGGGGATCCGCTCCCGGGTCTGGTCGCACCGGGCAAAATAGGCCTCCATGGCCGCCTGCATCCTTTCAGGCCTCATCCGCTTTCTCATCCGCACCCTCCTTTCCCTGTCGGCAAGAAAAGGATACATCCAAAGGCCTCCCTCTTTTTCCGATAATAAGTTCATAGTTTTCTCACGAAAAAGACGGGCTCCCTTCGTTGCCCGCCGTTCGGATCTGTGATATGCTCCTTGTATCTTGGAAAGGTATCTGCCCTATGAAAAAAGTCCTTTGGGCCCTGGCGCCCCTGCTGTTCCTCCTCCTTTGTCCGCTCCCCGCCCGGGCCGCGGACGATGCCCGTTTGCCCAAAGGCAGGATCGCCGCCGAGCTTTCGGATGAGGACCCGACTCCCACGCCTATCCCGTCGCCTGACCCGGCAGCCGATCCCACGCCTTCGCCCGCCATCCAATTCGTTCCGAACAGCTCCCTGCCCCTGCCCTGCCCGGAGTATCCCATCACCGAGAAGCGGGGCTTCGCCTACGGGGGCGAAGTCGTCTGCCCCCTGCCCCTCCTGCGCGTATCCGTCACCGTCAGCGACGAAGCGGGCAGCGCCCTGCTCACGGCGGAGAAGACCTTCGAGCCGGAGGAGGGCGTCACCTCCCTCCTCCTTCGCGACCCCACCTATCCCTTTGAGGACGAGAGCCTGTCCGCCCTGACGGACTTTGCCTCCCTGGCCCCGGGGACCTACACCTTTTCCCTCCGGGCCGCCAGCACCGGGGAGGCGGACGCCCTGCTCTACGAAGCGCCCTTCACCGTCGTCCCCGCGGCCGGGACCCACACCCTGATCCCCAACGACCTTCGCGGCACCTACGGGGCGGCCCTAACCTATCTGGGGCCGGACGCCCTGCCCTTCCCCTACACCCTGGGTACCTTCGGTCAGATCCAGATCGACGGCCGGTGGCTCAGCCAGAACTTCACCACCATCCAAACGCCCTTCAACGCCGCCTGGCGGGTGAACAAGGCCGCCGCGGAGAACTTCCGCCAGGCCCTGTCCTACCTGCGCAGCACTTATCTACGGGTGGACGGCAAGTGGGATTCCGGCGTGATCCGCCTGGACAAGCTCATCCGCTCCTACGGCGGCCCCCTCATCCCCCGGTTCGAGGAGAACACGCCCTTTTTGAGTCCCCATGTGCTGGGCCTGGCCGTGGACCTGAACCAAAGCACCGGCCTCAACGAGGCGGTGCCGGACAACTGGGCCACCTTCTGCAAGGAGATCAGCGAGAATCTGATCTACAACGGCATCCGGGAGAAGAACGGCCTGCCCTATTATGATTTTACCTACACGGGCGATTGGGGCACGGAGTACGCACAGGTGCCCACCATCCTGCAAAACTACCTGATCTACGAGCTGGCCTTCTACCGGGCGGGCTTCTTCTGGGGGGTCTACTACGACCACACCTGCGACGCCAGCCACTTCGGCCTGGGGGAGTTCGACCCCGCCATCCACACCGATTCCCCCCTGGCCCTGCGAAAGGTCTACGAGTACATCGGCGAGTAGCTACCGATCCCGCAGCCGGTTCAACAGCCGTTCCGTCTCGGAAAACCAGTCCCCCTTGGGCGTCGGCTCCGGCGTGGGATCCGGGTCAGGCTCCAGCGGCGGGTGGAGCAGATCCTCATACACCGCCCCGGCGTGCTGCACCAGCAGGCCGAAGTCCGCCGCCGCGGAAGCGCTGTCCTCCGGCGCCGGCACGGACGTCTCTTCCGCCGGCTCAGGCAGAGGCGGTTCCGGCGCCGGCTCCGGTTCGGTCTCCGGGTCAGGGGCCGGGGCAGGCTCCGGCTCAGACGCGGGCTCCGGCTCAGGCGCGGGCTCCGGCTCAGGCACAGGCATAGGCTGCTCCGCCGGCGTGCGCCCGGCCGTTCGGCCCAGCAGCTCTGCCCCGGTCAGCTTCACTCCGGGCATACAGCCCCAGGCAATAGGCCGCGGGCCCTGTAGTACCACCGCCCCCAGGGGCTTTTGCGTCAGGGCCTGCTCCTCCTCCCCCAAAGCCACCGTTTCTCCGTTTTCCAGTACCAGCGTGCAGGGGCAGCTGCTCCGGGCCCGGCCGTTCTCCAGCCGCACGCAGCCCGCCGTCCGCCCCGATTCTTCCTTCAGCACAAAATAGACGATCATCTCAGCCTCCATATTACCGTTTATTCCTATTGTATCCAGCTCGGTTTTGTTGTATGATGAATTGATTTAAAGGAAAGAATGGAAGCCTCCTTCCCTTTTCTTGGAAGAAAAGGGAAGACCAAAAGAACTTTAAGCAAGATAAGCTTTTCTTCGTCTAACCCTATTTCTCTTCCTGCGCTTTTCTTTTTGGGCGACTTTTTCTTTCACCGAAAAGAAAAAGTCGCAAAAAATAAAACGAAAAGGTACCCTTATGCGCTTAGACAAATTCTTGAAGGTCTCCCGCATCATCAAGCGGCGGACCGTGGCCAACGAGGCGGCCGGCGCCGGCCGCATCAGCATCAACGGCAAGGTAGCAAAGCCCGCCAGCGAGGTAAAACCGGGGGACACCCTGGATATCCTGCTGGGCGGCCGCCACATGCTGGTAAAGGTGAACGCCACCCCCGAGGTGGTCCGCAAGGAGGAGGCGGACGGGCTCTACACCGTCCTGCCCGAAGCATGAGCGTCATCGGCATCCTGCTTTGCGGCGGCAGCAGCCAGCGCATGGGCTTCAACAAGCTGACCACCCCCCTGGGCGGGTCCACGGCCCTGACCCGCAGCGCCGCCCTGCTGTGGGTCAGCGGCTGCGATCGGCTGGTGATCGCCGTCACCCCGGATACCCGGCCCGCGGCGGAGGCCCTGACCGCCCCCGTGCCCGTGACCCTCTGCGAGGGGGGCAGCACCCGGGGCCAGTCGGTGTTGAACGCCCTGCGCGCCAGCCAGGGCCGACCCGGGGACATCGCCGTCATCCACGACGCCGCCCGGTGCTTCCAGATGGAAGCCGCCGTCCGGGCCGCCATCGAGAGCGCCCGAACCAACGGAAGCGGCATCGCGTCGGTGCCCATGGCGGACTCCGTGTTCAATCGGGAAACCCAATCGCCCCTGGACCGGTCGAAGCTCATCCGCACCCAAACCCCCCAGGCCTTCCGCTTTGAGGAGATCCTCTCCGCCTACGAGCAGGCCGGCCCCGAGACCGCCACGGACGACGCCGCCCTCTACGCCCGGTTCATCGGCCCCCTCACCTTCACCCCCGGCAGCACCACGGGCTACAAGCTCACCACCCCCGAAGACTGGGCCTTTGCCCAGGCCAGCTGCTTCCGCCCCCGGACGGGCATGGGCTTCGACACCCACGTTTTGGGCGAGGGCCGCAAGCTCATCCTGGGCGGGGTGGACATCCCCTTTGAGAAGGGGCTCATCGCCCACTCCGACGGAGACGTGCTCCTCCACGCCCTCATGGACGCCCTTCTGGGCGCCGCCAGCCTGGGCGACATCGGCCATCTGTTCCCGGACAAGGACCCGCAATATGAGAACATATCCAGCCGCATCCTTTTGCGGGAGGTGGCCCGGCGACTCCGGGAGAAGGGGCTCACCGTCTTCCATGTGGACGTGACGGTCATCTGTCAGCGGCCCAAGCTGGCCCCCTACTTCCCCCAGGCCATCGAGAATATCGCGGCGGACCTGAGCATCCGTCCGGAGCAGGTGTCCCTGAAGGCCACCACCACCGAGGGCATGAACGACGAGGGCCGGGGCCTGTGCATCAGCGCCCAGGCTGTGGCGAACCTTTTTTAATGGAAGGATTGAAAGCTCACAACTTTTCTTTCAAGAAAAGTTGTGCAAAAGTACTTTAGGAAGAGAAACGTTTTTTCTTCGTCTACCCCCATTTTCTTCCTGAGCTTTTCTTTTTCCGCCGCTTTTCTTTTCACCGAAAAGAAAAAGCGGCAAAGACAAAAACAACAAAGGAATCCTATGGACAACATCATCATCCGGGGCGCCCGGGAACACAACCTGAAGAACATCGACCTCATCATCCCCCGGGACAAGCTCATCGTCTTCACGGGCCTTTCCGGCTCCGGCAAAAGCTCCCTGGCTTTCGACACCATCTACGCCGAGGGCCAGCGCCGCTACGTGGAGAGCCTGTCCTCCTACGCCCGCCAGTTCATCGGCCAAATGGAGAAGCCGGAGGTGGACGCCATCGAAGGCCTGTCCCCCGCCATCTCCATTGACCAAAAGAGCACCAGCAACAACCCCCGCTCCACCGTGGGCACGGTGACGGAGATCTACGACTACCTGCGCCTCCTCTACGCCCGCTGCGGCACCCCCCACTGCCCCAAGTGCGGCCGGGTCATCGAAAAGCAGAGCATCGACACCGTGGTGGATCACGTCATGGACCTGCCAGCCGGCACGAAGATCCAGCTCCTTGCTCCCTGCATCCGGGGCAAAAAGGGCGAGCACGCCAAGGTCCTGGAAGGTCTGCGCAAGGAAGGCTACGCCCGGGCCCGGGTGGACGGGGAGGTTTACGATCTGGACGAGACCCCCGCTCTCGATAAGCAAAAGAAGCACACCATCGAGGCCGTCATCGACCGGCTGGTGGTGAAGCCCGGGGTGGAGCCCCGGCTCTCCGACTCCCTGGAGAGCGCCTTCCGCCTGGGCAAAAACCTGGCCATCGTCTCCGAGATCGGCGGCCAGGACACCCTCTACTCCCAGAACTACGCCTGCCCGGACTGCGGCATCTCCCTGGAGGAGCTGGAGCCCCGGGCCTTCTCCTTCAACAACCCCTACGGCGCCTGCCCCACCTGCACGGGCCTGGGGGAGCTCTTTCGCGTGGACCCGGAGCTGGTGGTCCCCGACAAGCGCCTGTCCCTTGCCCAGGGGGCCATCAGCGTCTCCGGTTGGAACAGCGCCAGCACCGGCTCCATCGCCCACATGTACCTGGCCGCCCTCTGCCGCCACTTCCAGCAGAAGCTGGGCGTGCCCGTGACCATGGACATGCCCTACGAGGACCTGCCCAAGGAGGTTCGGCAAGCCATTCTCTACGGCTGTCCGGACAAGATGGAGGTGGTCTACGAGAAGGAGTTCGCCGGCGGCCGGTTCCTGTCCGACTTCGAGGGCATCATCAACAACCTGGAGCGCCGCTACAAGGAGAGCACCAGCGATTGGAGCAAGGGCGAGATCGAGGGCTACATGTCCCGGACCCCCTGCCCCGCCTGCCGGGGGCGGCGGTTGAAGCCCGAAAGTCTGGCAGTCACCGTGGGCGGGCTGAACATCGCGGAGCTTTCCGACCTGTCCGTGAAAGAGGCGCTCCGGTTCATCCACACCATCGCCTTCACCCCCAGCCAGGCCATCATCGCCCAGCAGATCGTTCACGAGCTGGACGCCCGGCTCACCTTCCTGCTGAACGTGGGCCTGGGGTACCTGACCCTCTCCCGGGCTGCGGCCACCCTCTCCGGCGGCGAAAGCCAGCGGATCCGGCTGGCCACCCAGATCGGCAGCGGCCTGGTGGGGGTGCTCTACATCCTGGACGAGCCCAGCATCGGCCTGCACCAGCGGGACAACGGGCGCCTACTCTCCACTCTCAAATCCCTGCGGGACATGGGCAACACCCTGATCGTGGTGGAGCACGATGAGGAGACCATGCTGGCCGCGGACTACATCGTGGACATCGGCCCCAAGGCGGGCCTCCACGGGGGCGAGGTGGTGGCCCAGGGCACGCCGGAAGAGGTCATGGCCGTGGAAAACTCCATCACCGGCGGATACCTGTCCGGCCGGCTGTCCATCCCCGTGCCCGCCGCCCGCCGGACCGGCAACGGGAAGAAGCTCACCATCCGGGGCGCCCGGGCCCACAACCTGAAGGATCTGACCGTGGACATCCCCCTGGGCGAGTTCGTCTGCGTCACCGGCGTGTCCGGCTCCGGCAAGAGCTCCCTCATCAACGAGATCCTGAAAAAGTCCCTCCTCAAGACCCTGAACCGGGCCCGAACCAAGCCCCTGGACCACGACGGCATCGACGGCGTGGAGGCCCTGGACAAGATCATCGACATCGACCAGAGCCCCATCGGCCGCACGCCCCGGAGCAACCCGGCCACGTACACGGGCCTGTTCGACCTGATCCGCGAGCTATACGCCGCCACCCCCGACGCCAAGGTCCGGGGCTACAAGCCCAACCGCTTCTCCTTCAACGTGAAGGGGGGCCGGTGCGAGGCCTGCCGGGGCGACGGCATCCTGAAGATCGAGATGAACTTCCTCTCCGACGTGTACGTGCCCTGCGAGGTCTGCGGCGGCAAGCGGTACAACCGGGAGACCCTGGAGGTCAAGTATAAGGGCAAAAACATCTACGACGTACTGGAGATGACCGTGGAGGAAGCCCTGCCCTTCTTCTCGAACCATGAAAAGATCCGCCGAAAGCTGGAGATCATGAACGACGTGGGCCTGGGCTACGTGAAGCTGGGCCAGAGCGCCACCACCCTCTCCGGCGGCGAAGCCCAGCGGATCAAGCTCTCCACCGAGCTCTCCCGCCGGGACACGGGCCGAACCCTCTACGTGCTGGACGAGCCCACCACGGGCCTGCACACCGACGACGTGAAGCGGCTTCTTGGCATCCTCAACAAGCTGGTGGAGGGCGGTAGCTCCGTCATCGTCATCGAGCATAACCTGAACGTGATCAAGACCGCGGACTACATCATCGACCTGGGCCCCGAGGGCGGCGACGAAGGCGGCACCCTGGTGGCCGCCGGCACCCCGGAGGAGGTGGCCCGGTGCGAGAAGAGTTATACCGGGCAGTATCTGAAAGGAATCATTTAAAGCCTCCTTCCCTTTTCTTGAAAGAAAAGGGAAGGCCAAAAGAACTTTCAGAAACAGTGTTGTTGTTCTGCAGGGGCCATATTCCCTTCCTAAGCTTTTCTTTTTCCGCCGTTTTTTCTTTTCACCGAAAAGAAAAAACGGCAAAGAAAAAAGGAGTCTCACCTTGAAATTCTTACGCATCCTTTGCCTCGTCATAGGCGGCTTTCTGGTGCTGGACACCGGGATCGTCTGCTTCCTGTCCAACCGCAACCTGGGCGTGATCCTGCCGGCGGTGCTGGGTTTGCCGCTGCTGCTGCTGGGCCTGTTGTGGCCGCTGATGGGCGCCGGGTTCTGGCTGTTTTTGCGCCGGTTCCTGCTGGTCTGCTACGACCTGGGCTGCCTGGTGCTGCTATCTTTGGGCGCGCTTATGCTCTCCGCCCAGGACCGGGGCGACCACGGGGACTATGATGCCCTCATCGTTTTGGGCGCCGCCGTCCACGGGGACAGGGTCACCTGGGTGCTGAGCAACCGGCTGGACACGGCCTACGACTACGCCGCGGCCCACCCGAATACCACGGTGGTGGTCTCCGGCGGCCAGGGGGACGGGGAGTCCGTCACCGAGGCCTCCGCCATGCAGGGGTACCTGATCCGCAAGGGCCTGGACCCCGCCCGCATCCTGGTGGAGGACAGGGCCGAAAGCACGGCGGAGAACTTCGCCTTCAGCAAGGCCATCATCGACGAAAAACTGGGCCCTGACGCCTCCATCGGCTTCGTCACCACCCGCTTCCACGTGTTCCGGGCAGGCCGGGTGGCCCAGAAGGCGGGCATCGCCGCCCGGGGCCTCGGCGCGCCGGACGTGTGGTACATCTCCCTCAACAACTTTCTCCGGGAGTGCGTGGGCATCTGCTGGTACACGATCCACGGTTGGATCTGACTTTTTTCCTCTCTTGCCGCTTTTTCTCTTTAGACAAAGAGCAAATGCGGCGGAAAAAGAGAAACTTTACGAAAGAGAGGGATTTGGGCTTACTCCCCCTATTCCTTCCTAAAGTTCTTTTGGGCGTCTTTTCTTTCAAGAAAAGACGCAAAAGGTCCCCCGCCTCTCTTGACAAACACGCCTTCTGCGTGGTAGTTTTAGGGGTGGAAAAAAGTGAATATGCTTCGGAAGATCGGCCCGGGAGAGATTGCCGTTTGGCAGCGCCGAAGGGGACACGCAAAAACTCTCAGGCAAAAGGATCGGGCCGGGACGAAGCTCCGGAAAGTGGAGGTTTTTTCCTTCACGCCGAAGGTGCAACCGGGGGGAGGCCGGCTCCCGTCCCGGGAATCTCTCAGGCAAAGAACGGAGGCGCATCGCACGCTTTGGGGTGCTGTGCGCTTTTTTGTTTCCCCGCGCCGGACGCGCAAACGATATCAGAATAAAACATACAGGAGGATTTTCATGAGCGAGCTTAAACGGACTCAACTCTACGACGCCCACCTTGCGGCGGGCGCCACCATGGTGGACTTTGGCGGCTGGGACATGCCCATCCAGTATCCGGAGGGCATCGTTGCCGAGCATCTGTTCACCCGTCACAGCTGCAGCCTCTTTGACGTGAGCCACATGGGCCGGCTGCGTGTGGAAGGCCCGGACACGGTCCCCTTCCTCCAGCACGTGCTCACCAGCAATGTGAACGCCCTGGATATGTACAAGGCCCAGTACTGCATCATCCCCGCTGAGGATGGCAGCGCCGTGGACGACGCCTACCTCTACCGCTTCTTTGAGGACTGGTATCTGCTGGTGGTCAACGCCGCCAACACGGACAAGGACCTCAACCACCTGCTCCCCATCGCGGAGAAGTTCAACGTGAAGATCACCAACATCTCCGCGGACTACGCCTCCATCGCCGTTCAGGGCCCCAAGAGCCGTGACCTGCTCATGACCCTCTCCGGCGGCGTGGCCGTCACCGAGCCCATGAAGAACGCCCTGGGCGTGCTGCCCCTGGAAGGCCACGAAGCTTGGGTCGCCAAGACCGGCTATACCGGCGAACCTCTGGGCTACGAGGTGTTCGTCAAGTCCGAAGACGCCGCATGGCTGTGGAACCGGCTGCTGGAGCTGGGCGCCAAGCCCGCGGGCCTGGGCGCCCGGGACACCCTGCGCCTGGAAGCCGGCATGCCCCTGTACGGCCATGAGATGGGCGTTGACGCAGAGGGCAAAAACATGCCCATCTTCGCCGTGTCCCTGGCCCGGTTCGCCGTCTCCTTCTCCGAGCAGAAGGGCGACTTCATCGGCCGCAAGCCCCTGGAAGCTCAGTCCGCCGCCAACAAGCGGATTCTGAACCGTGACTTTGCCCCCGACGCCCTGAGCGCCCTGCCCCGCCGCATCCGCCCCATCACGCTCCTTGACCGGGGTGTCATCCGCGCCGGCATGCCCGTGTACAAGGGCGAGAAGCTGGTGGGCTTCGTCACCTCCGGCACCATGGTCCCCTACTACCAGGCGGAGGGCGAGGGCCTCTTCACCGAGATCCTGGACACCACCGCCAAGCGCTCCATCGGCATGGCGTATCTGGACAGCGACCTGCTGGACTTCGACGAGGTCCAGGTGGATGTCCGCGGCAAGCGCCTGAAGGCCGGCATCCCCCCCTATCATATGCGGGTGGACGCCCCTCCCTTTGCCCGGCCCATCCTCTATGACAAGCTCCTGGTGGAGGAAAACGCCAAGTCCACCGGCGACAACACCCAGAAGGCCATCGACCTCTTATATGCGGCCATCTCCAACCACGAGTGGCGGCAGAACTGCTGCATCAACCTGATCCCCTCGGAGAACACCCCCAGCAAGGCGGTCCAGCTCCTGTCTGCCAGCGACCCCTCCTTCCGGTATGCCGAGCACAAGAAGATCAAGTCCTTCTACGATGCGGACGTGTTCTACTATCAGGGCACCAAGTTCATCGACCGGGTGGAGCAGCTCCTGGTACAGGAGATGCGCCGGTACTTTGGCTGCACCGAGGTGGAGACCCGCGTGATCTCCGGCCAGATGTCCAACATGGCCGTGTTCTCCGCCCTCATGGATTGGAAGAACCGGCTGGATCGGAAGCACACCCCCCAGCGCCTTGGATACGTGCTCAACAACCACATCATCAAGGGCGGCCACCTGTCCGCTCAGCCCATGGGCGCTCTGCATGACTACATCGCCGTTGACCCGGTCACCGAGCGCAGCGCTGTGGTGAACTTCCCCGTCTGCAAGGACAACATCTTCAAGATCGACGTGGAGGAGACCAAGAAGGTCATCGCCGAGTATAAGCCCGAGCTTATCATCTTCGGCAAGAGCATGGTCCTCCATAAGGAGCCCGTGGCCCAGATCCGCAAGTTCGTGGACGAGCAGGGCATCCCCACCACCATCATGTACGACATGGCTCACGTGCTGGGCCTCATCGGCGACCACTTCCAGAAGCCCTTCGAGGAAGGCGCGGAGATCGTCACCGGTTCCACCCACAAGACCTTCTTCGGGCCCCAGCGCGGCGTCATCGGCACCAACTGGAATAAGGAAGACCTGAAGTACGGCCTCTGGAACACCATCGAGACCCGGGCCTTCCCCGGCAGCGTCTCCAACCACCACCTGGGCACCCAGCTGGGCTTCCTCATGGCG
>CACWYB010000008.1 GCA_902765005.1 uncultured Eubacteriales bacterium
GGCATCAAGATGGCCAAGCCCGAGCTCACCGTCATCGTCATCACCGGCGACGGCGACAGCTCCGCTATCGGCGGCAACCACCTGATCCATGCCGCCCGCCGGAACATCGACCTCACCGTGGTCGTGTTCAACAACAACATCTACGGCATGACCGGCGGTCAGTTCTCCCCCACCACGCCCACCGGCTCCTTCGCCACCACGGCCCCCTACGGCAGCATCGACCGTACCTTCGATCTGCCCACGCTGGCCATGGGCGCCGGCGCCACCTACGCGGCCCGGGGTTCCGCCTTCCACGTGCCTCAGACCACCAAGCTCATCCAGGACGGCATCGCCCACAAGGGCTTTGCCCTCATCGACTGCGCCGCTGTCTGCCCCACCTACTATGGCCGCAAAAACAAGAAGGGCGACGCCGTGAAGATGCTCACCTGGCAGAAGGAGAACGTGGTCATGAAGGCCAAGGCCGACACCATGACCCCCGAAGAGCTGGAAGGCAAGATGGTCATCGGCTGCTTCCGCAACGAGGAGAACGTGCCCGAGTACACCGCCGAATACACCAAGCTCATCGAAAGACTGAAGAAGGACTAAAAGGAGAGAAAACGTATGCGTAATAGAGAAGAAATCAGGCTCGTCGGCAGCGGCGGCCAGGGCGTTATTCTTGCTTCCGTCATTCTCGCCGAGGCGGCGATCCTCGCCGGCAAAAACGCCGCGCAGAGCCAGTCCTACGGCCCCGAGGCCCGCGGCGGCGCCTGCATGGCGCAGGCCGTCATCAGCAACGGTGAGCTGGGCTTCCCCAAGGTTCGTGTCCCCAGCTTCCTCATGGCCCTCACCCAGCAGTCCCTGGAGAAGTACGGCAAGAACCTGCCTGAAGACACCATCATCCTGGTGGACAGCTCTCTGGAGATCCCCGATTGGCTAAACGGCCATAAGGTCTACCAGGCCCCCATCCTGCAGGCCGCCATCGACCAGGTGGGCAAGGCCCAGACCGCCAACATCGTGTCCGTGGCCGTGGTGAACAAGCTCCTCGACCTGGTTCCCCCCGAAGTGCTGAAGGCCGCCGTGGAGATGCACATCCCCAAGGGCACCGAAGCCGCCAACCACAAGGCCCTGGAAGTGGGCATGAACCTGCTGGCATAATACGCCCCTTTGCCCCCAAGCCGGGATTGCGTTTTCCAAGGAGGAACACGAAATGGAACGAAAACTGAAAACTCGTGTCCTCATTGCCAAGCCCGGCCTGGGCGGCCATGACCGGCGCGCCAAGCAGATTGCCCAGGGGTTGAAGGACGCGGGATTCGAAGTGATCTTCACGGGCCTTCGCCAGACCCCCAGCCAAATCGTTCAGTCTGCCGTGTCCGAGCAAGTGGACGCGGTGGGGCTGAGCCTGCCTAGTGAAAACCAGGCGGACCTGACGCTGCAGATCCGCTCCCTGCTGTGCGCCCAGGGCGCCCCTGAGGTGGCCCTGTTCGGCGGCGGCAGCATCGAGGAGGAGGAGATCTCCGCCTTGCGGGACGCGGGGCTGGAAGCCGTGTTCACGGCCGGCTCCTCCGTCAACGACATGGTGGATTTTCTGCGGCGGCGGTGCGGCGGCGCCGGAGTATAGACCGTATGTAAAGCGCGCGCCCCTGCCGGCTGCGCGCTTTCGTCGCTTTTTCCATTTTCAAATGCAAACAGGAGGATAGTTATGGAACTCAAACGCGTTGACCATGTAGGTATTGCCGTTAAGAATCTGGACGAGGCCGTGAAGTTCTATGAGACCGCCATCGGTCTCAAGGCCACCGGCTACGAAGTGGTGGAGGAGCAGAAGGTGAAGGTCGCCTTCCTGCCCTGCGGCGACAGTGAGCTGGAGCTCCTGGAGAGCACCGAGCCCGACGGCCCCATTGCCCGCTTCATCGAGAAGAACGGCCCCGGCATCCAGCACATCGCCATCCGGGTGGACAACATCGACAAGGCTCTGGAGGAGCTCAAGGCCAAGGAAGTCCGCCTCATCGACCAGACCCCCCGCTACGGCGCCGGCGGTGCCCGCATCGCTTTCGTCCATCCCAAGGCCACCGGCGGCGTGCTCCTGGAGCTCACCGAGCGGCAGTAATGAGGTAAAAGCATGACCACTCAGGAAAAGATTTTAGATTTTCAGGCTCGCTGTGAAAAGATCCTCGCCATGGGCGGGGACAAGGCCGTAGACAAGCAGCACGGCCGGGGCAAGTTCACCGCCCGTGAGCGGCTGGACATGCTCTTTGACGAGGGCACCTTCAAGGAAGTGGACCGGTTCGTCAACCACCGCTGCAACAACTTCGGCATGGAGAAGAAGGTCATCGCCGCGGACGGCGTGGTCACCGGCTACGGCCTGGTGGACGGCCGCAAGGTCTTCGCCTATGCCCAGGATTTCACCAGCGTGGGCGGCGCCCTGGGCGAAATGCACGCGGCCAAGATCTGCAAGGTCATGGACATGGCCCTGGAAGCCGGCTGCCCCTGCATCGGCCTCAACGACTCCGGCGGCGCCCGTATCCAGGAAGCGGTGGACGCCCTCTCCGGCTACGGCCAGATCTTCCGCCGCAACTCCCTGGCCTCCGGCCTGATCCCCCAGATCTCCGTGATCATGGGACCCTGCGCCGGCGGCGCGGTCTATAGCCCCGCCCTCACCGACCTTATCATCATGGTGGATCAGAAGAGCCAGATGTTCATCACCGGTCCCCGGGTCATCGAAGCCACCACCGGCGAGCAGGTCACCGAGGAAGAGCTGGGCGGCGCCAACACCCAGACCTCCGTCTCCGGTGTGGCCCACCTCATGGCGGCCGACGAGGAGGAAGCCATCTGGTTCATCCGCATGATCCTCTCCTACCTGCCCAGCAGCGCCCGGGACAAGGCCCCCGTCTACGAGTTTGAGCGCGGCGACGAGTATCGCCCCGTCCTCAACGACATCGTGCCCGACAGCTCCCGCCGGGCCTACGACGTGCGCACGGTCATCGGCGAGATCGCCGATCCCGAGAGCTTCTTCGAGCTCCAGCCCAACTATGCCACCAACATCGTCACCGGCTTCGGCCGCATCGGCGGGCGCAGCGTGGGCTTCATCTGCAACCAGCCCTCCGTCATGGGCGGCTGCCTGGACATCAACGCCTCCGATAAGGCCTCCCGCTTTATCCAGATGTGCGATGCCTTCGGTCTGCCCCTGATCAACCTGGTGGACGTGCCCGGGTTCCTCCCCGGCACCAACCAGGAGTACGGCGGCATCATCCGCCACGGCGCCAAGCTCCTCTACGTCTACTCCGTGGCCGAGAGCCCCAAGATCACCGTGATCATGCGCAAGGCCTACGGCGGCAGCTATCTGGCTATGTGCTCCAAGGATCTGGGCGCCGACATGGTGCTTGCCTGGCCCACCAGCGAGATCGCCGTCATGGGCGCTGAGGGCGCCGCCAACATCATCTTCGCCAAGGACATCAAGGCCGCCAAGGACAACGCCATTGCCGCCGGCAGCGACGAAGCCGCCGCCAAGGCCGCCGCGGAGGCCGTCCGTCAGGAGAAGATCGCGGAGTACACCGCCCAGTTCGCCACCCCCTATGTGGCCGCGTCCCACGGCTATGTGGACTGCGTCATCGAGCCCGCCGAGACCCGGGAATACATCCTGGACGCCCTGGAGCTCTTTGAGAACAAGAAGCGGGAAGGCCGCGTCCGCGGCAACATGCCCCTCTAATTCCCCTATGTAGCCAAGGCCCGCCGAAAGGCGGGCCTTTTCTTGCTCCATTTTTCAGGTAACAGAAAAGCTTAGGAAGCCAAATGGCTTTAGCATCCTGAGCTTTTTCGTATTCCCGAAGATCTTTTGGGCAGCTTTCTTTCAAGAAAAGCTGTGAAGCAAAAGATTATTCTTCCGTCTCCTCCGCCTTGGCGGGCAGGGCCACGGGCGCGTTCAGGATGTCCATAAACTCCTGGCCCGTGATGGTCTCCCGCTCGATGAGCACCCGGGCGATCTCGTCCAGCTTGCCCCGGTTGTCCTTCAGAATGGTCTTGGCCTGCTCATAGGCTTTCTCAATGAGGCCGATGACCTCCCGGTCGATCCGGGCCGCCGTCTCCTGGGAGCAGTTCATGGCGGTGTCGTTGCCCAAATAGGGGTTCACCACCTGCTCGAAGGCGGTCATGCCGAAGCTCTCGCTCATGCCGTAGCGGGTGATCATGGCCCGGGCGATGGAGGTCGCCTGCTCGATGTCGTTGGAGGCGCCTGTGGTGATGGAGTGGAAGCACACCTCCTCCGCCGCCCGACCGCCGGTCAGGGTGACGATCTTGGCGAAGGCCTCCTGCTTATCCATCAAAAACCGCTCGTCCTCATCGGCCTGCATGGTGAAGCCCAGGGCTCCGGAGGTCCGGGGGATGATGGTGATCTTGTGGACCGGGGACGCCCCCTTCTGCTTGGCCGCCACCAGGGCATGGCCCACCTCGTGGTAGGCGATGATCTCCTTCTCATGCTGGGAGATGACCATGCTCTTGCGCTGCTTGCCGGCCAGGGCGACGTCCACGCTGTCCTCCAGATCCTTCTGGGTCACGGCGTGCCGGCCGGAGCGAACGGCGCACAGCGCCGCCTCGTTGATCACGTTGGCCAGGTCCGCGCCGCTGGCGCCGGGGGTGATCCGGGCGATGGCACTAAGGTCGATCTTCCCCTCGGTCTTGATCCGATTGCAGTGGATGCGCAGGATCGCTTCCCTGCCGCCCTGATCCGGGAGCTCCACGGGCACCCGCCTGTCGAACCGGCCGGGCCGCAGCAGGGCCTTGTCCAAAGATTCGGGCCGGTTGGTGGCCGCCAGGACCACCACGCCGGAGTTCCCCTCAAAGCCGTCCATCTCGGACAGCAGCTGGTTCAGGGTCTGCTCCCGCTCGTCGTTGCCGCCGAAGCCGTCCCGCTTCTTGCCGATGGCGTCGATTTCGTCGATGAACACGATGCAGGGCGCCTTCTCCCGGGCTTCCTTAAAGAGGTCGCGGACCTTGGACGCGCCCATGCCCACGAACAGCTCCACAAACTCAGGCCCTGAGATGGAGAGGAAGGGCACGCCCGCCTCCCCGGCCACGGCCCGGGCCATGAGGGTCTTGCCCGTGCCCGGCGGGCCGATGAGCAGGGCGCCCCGGGGCATCCGGGCGCCGATCTCCGTGTATTCCTGGGGATTGTGCAGGTAGCTCACAATCTCCTGCAGGCTCTCCTTGGCCTCATCCTGGCCGGCCACGTCGGCAAAGGTGGTCTTCACCTGGCCGCCTTCCACGGTTCGGGCGTTGGATTTGCCCAGGCCGCCCATAAGGCCGCCGCCGGCGCCGATCTTGCCCATGCGCCGGAAAAAGAAGCTGAAAATCAGCACATAGAACAGAATGGGTACCGCATACTGGAGCAGCACCAGCAGGAGCATGTTCCCCGTGCCCGCGTTCTCCGAGAAGGTGACCCCCGCCTCATGGAGCCGGTTCACCAGATCCGGGTCGTTCATGGCGGTGACGGCATAGATCTTGGTCTTTTTGCTGCCGGCCATGGTGCGGAAGCTGAAGTTCAGCTGGGGCGCCGCCGTGGACGTCGGCTCCGCCTCGGGAAGCAGGGTGTAGTAAAGGGTGCCGCTCTTGAGCTCCACCTCCTTCACCTTGCCCTTCTCCAGCGCCTGGAGGAACACATCGTAGGTGACCTCCTCCTCGTTGGCGGAGGAAAGGGCGCTGGGCGCTCCCAGCCCCAGGAATAATATGATGACGCCCAGCCCGACAAACAGCCAGAACCACAGCGGGCGGCGAGGTTTTGTTTGCTTTTCATCCATAGAAATATCCCTCTTGCTGCCCGGATCCCTCATGGGCATCCGGTCTTTCGTTAGGGCTATTGTATCAATAAAATGCGATAGAATCCACCGCTTTTTCCATAAAAGAGCCCTCCATTGTAAAAAACTTGTGAAAACCCGGCCCGAACCTTCTTCAATCGCCCGGCAACCTTCCTTTTTCCGCCAAACATGGTATACTGTCTTCGTGAAAATTCGAGGGAGGCATCCATGCTCTATCTCTATCTTGCCCTTAGCTTTGCCGCGGTCCTTGTCTTTGCCCGCAAGCCCATCCACTGCCCGCTCCTCTTTCTGGGCACCTTTCTGGCCCTGCTGCTCCTCCACGCCCTGGTGTTGGCCGTGGCGTCCCTGTTCGTGAACAAAAAGGACCCGGACCCCAGGCGCTTCTCCTTCTTCCGCAAGCTCCTGGTGGGGAGCATCCCCCTGCTGCTGCAGCTGGGCGGGATCCAGGTGAACCTTGTGGGGGCCAATGCCCTGCCTGAAGGGGGCTTCCTGCTGGTGGGCAACCACCGCTCCGACTTTGACCCCATCACCGCCATGTACGCCTTTGGCAAGCGAGGGCTCACCTTCGTCACCAAGAAGGAGAATGTGTCCATCCCCGTGGCCGGCCGGCTCATCGTGGGCGCCGGCTGCCTTTCCCTGGACCGGAACGACGACAAACAGGGTCTGCTGGTCATCCGCCAGGCGGTCCGCCGCATCCAAAAGGGGGAGGCCATCGGCATCTACCCCGAGGGCACCCGCTCCAAAACCGGCGAGCTGCTCCCCTTTCGGGTGGGCTGCTTCAAGGCCGTCCAGTGGGCCAAATGCCCCTTGGTGGTCCTGAAGACCCGGGGCACGGAGCAGATCAAGCAAAACTTCTTCCTGCGCCGGACCCCTGTTACGCTGAACGTGGAGGCGGTGATCCCCTATGAGGAACTGGCGGACATGGATACCCAGGCCATCGGCCAACGGGTGCGGACCCTTTTGACGGAGGAAGGGGAAGGCAAATGGACCGAGTAAAAAACATTCTCTTCGACCTGGACGGCACCCTGACGGACCCGGCCGAGGGCATTACCAACTCCCTCATGCACGCCCAGCGCCGCCTGGGCCGGCCGGTGAGCCCCCGGGAACAGCTCTACGTGTTCATCGGCCCGCCCCTCATCGAAACCTTCATGAGCGAGTGGGGCCTCAGCCATGCCGAGAGCGAGCAGGCCCTGGTCTATTACCGGGAATATTTCACCGCCCGGGGCATCTTTGAAAACGATCCCTATCCGGGCATCGAGGCCTTCCTCGCCCAGCTGAAGGCCGCCGGCTTCCGGCTCTTTGTGGCCACCTCCAAGCCGGAGCCCCTGTCCCTGCGCATATTGGAGCACTTCGGCCTGATGCCCTATTTTGAGGGGCTGGCCGGCTCCACCATGGACGAAAAGCGCACAAAAAAGGGCGAGGTCATTGCCTACGCCCTGAAAACCTTTCAGTTGGACCCCGCCGAAACCATCATGGTCGGCGATCGGAAGCACGATGTGGAAGGCGCCCGGGAGAACGGGCTCCCCTGCGTCGGCGTCCTCTACGGCTACGGCTCCCGGGAGGAGCTCGCCGCCGCCGGCGCCGCGGCCTTGGCGGAGGACCTTTCGGCCCTGGCCTCCTTGCTCAAGTCATAGATCCCGGTGGAGAACTCCCCCGTTTCCAGATCATACTTCTCTTTATACACCTCAAAATACTTGTTGAAGCTGTCGGACTGAACCTCCCGCAGGCTGTTCAGATACTCATGGGTATCGAAGGCCCCGGTCTCCAGCTCGATCATGGCCACAGCGATGTTGGAGCAGTGGTCCGCCACCCGCTCCAGATCCGTGATCAGATCGTTGAACACGAACCCCTGGTCCAGCGTGCATTCTCCCCGCTGGACCCGGTTCACGTGGTGGAGCTTCAGCTCGTCGCAGAGCATGTCGATCATTTCCTCCAAGGGCTCCACCCGGTAAGCATCCCCTACGCTCTCCCGCTCAAAGGCGCCCATGGACAGATGGACGATCTCCTCCACGGCGGCGATGAGGGCGTTCAGCTCCCGCTTGGCCTCATAGGAGAACACCACCTTCTTTTCTGCGATCTCCTTGGCGGCCTCCCCCACGTTCATGGCGTGGTCGCTGATGCGCTCGATGTCGCTGATGCAATGGAGGAACTTGCTGATCTCCTTGTTCTGGCTCCGGGTCAGCTCCTGCCGGTTCACCTTCACCAGATAGGTCCCCAGCTTGTCCTCATAGGTGTCCACCTGGTTCTCCAGCCGCTCCACCGCTGCATACTCTGCGTCGGACCAGGCGGAGAGGAGCTTCAGCGCCCGGGTCAGGTTCTCCTCGGCGGTGTCCGCCATCTTGGCCAGGACGATCCGGCTCTGCTCGATGGCCAGGGTGGGGTGAACGATGAACCGCTCCTCCAGCCGGTCGATCATGGCCTGCTGGACAAGGTCCTCCGGCCTATCCTTCACCAGCCGGTGGACCAGACGCCTGAGGCCGTTGATGAAGGGCAGCAGCACCGCCGCCGCCAGGACCCGGAACACGGAGTTGATCAGCGCCAGCTCCACGGGCCCCACCACCCGGCGCACCAGGCTTTCCGGCAGCAGGCCTCTGGCGATGAGGAAGGGCACCAGGCAGATCATGGTGCCCAGCACGTTGATGAACAGATAGGTGAGGGCGGTCCTGCGGCCGCTGGGCCCGGCGCCGATGGCCCCCAGCAGCACCGGCGCCGAGGCGCCGATGGCGATGCCCATGATGATGGGGATGGCCGCTTCCGCCGTGATGGCCCCGGTCATGGACAGGGCCTGCAGAATGCCCACCGCCGCCGAGGCGCTTTGGAGCACCGCCGTGAAGACGGCGCCCACCAGGATGCCCAGCAGGGGGTTGTCAAACAACAGCAGCAGTTCCCGGAATTTGGTGCTCTCCCGCAGGGGCAGCACGGCGTCGCTCATGGCGCCCATGCCGAACATGAGCACGGCGAACCCCAGCAGAATGTCTCCCACGTGCTTCTTCACCGTGGTCTTGGCCGTCATGCGCATGATCGTGCCCACGATGGCCACCAGAGCGGTGATGGTGGTGGTAGAGAACAGGGACACCCAGCCCCCGCCGCCGCCCAGGAGCGACAGGCACAGGATCCAGCCCGTGACGCTGGTGCCCACATTGGCTCCCATGATGATGGGGATGGCTTGGACCCCCTTCATCATGCCGGAGTTCACGAAGCCCACCACCATGATGGTGGTGGCCGACGAGCTTTGGATGGCCGCCGTCACGCCCAAGCCCAGCAGCACCCCCTTAAGCGGCGTGCTGCTCAGCCGCCAGAGGGTCACTTCCAGCTTGTTCCCGGCCACGCGCTTGAGCCCGTCCCCCATGACAGCCATGCCGAAAAGGAACAGGGACACACCGCTCAGCAGGGAGAAAATATTATGTATACCCATTGATCCATCCTTGCTTCATAAATTGCGCTTATGTTACAGTATACACTATCCTTCCCCCCGGCGCAACTTTCTTTTTCCCCTTGCGCCGCCGAGGGAAAAAATATATAGTAAGGGGAAAGACGAAGGAGGATGGACACCATGGCGGAGGACGAGCGGGCATATCAGCGGCAGAAGAGGGCATACCGGTTTTTGTTTCCCCTGGCCAAGGCGGCCATGGGGCTGCTGCTCAATTATCGGGCCACCCCGGCGCCGAAAACGGAAGGGCCCTGCCTGATCCTCAGCAACCACGCCACGGATTATGACCCCATCCTGGTGGGGCTCAGCTTCCCCCAGCACATGTACTATGTGGCCGGGGAGAACGTGATGCGCATGGGCTTTCTCTCCAAGATCGTCAATCGCTACGCCTCCGTGATCCAGCGGCTCAAGGGCACCACCGACGCGGAGGCCGCCCTGCAGATCCTGCGGACGCTGAAAAAGGGCCGAAACGTGTGCATGTTCGCCGAGGGGAGCCGAACCTTCACCGGGGCCACCCTGCCCATCGCCCCGGCCACCGCCAAGCTGGTGAAGCTGTCCCGCAGCACCCTTGTCACTTACAAGCTCACCGGCGGGTATCTCACCTCCCCCCGCTGGAGCACCCACCGCCGCAAGGGGCGCATGACCGGCGCCGTGGTGGGCGTGTATCCGCCGGAGGTATTGAAACAGATGAGCGAGGCGGAGATCCTTTCCCTGCTCGCCCGAGATCTGCATGAAAACGCCTACGAGACCCAGGCCAAAGAGCCCATCCCCTTTCGAGGGAAAGCCCTGGCCGAGACCCTGGAGACCGCCCTGTACCTCTGCCCCCAGTGCCACCGGATCGACAGCCTCCACAGCCGGGATAACCGTTTTTTCTGCGACTGCGGCCTGTCGTTGTCCCTGGACGAATACGGCTTCTTTCAGGGAGAGAGCGTGCCCTTCGCAACGCCCCTTGCCTGGGACGCCTGGCAGCAGGAGGAAATGGAGCGCCTGTCCCGAAGCCTGGGGGAGGCGCCGGCCTTCTCCGATGCGGACCAGACCCTGAACCGGAAGGAGGCGGACCACTCCCTGACACCGCTCACCACCGGCCTCATGGCCCTCTACCGGGACAGGCTCACCATCGGGGATCGGGCATTCCCCCTAAAGGAACTGCGGGGCATCGGCCTCATCCAGCGCCAGGGCATGGTCTTTTCCACCGCCGACGGGGACTATGCCGTCACCGCCCCCCGCCTGCGCTGCGTGCGCAAGTATCAGACCTTGTTTGAGTTTTTAAAGGAAGGATAATAAGCCTGATCCTTTTTCTTGAAAGAAAAAGGACCAAAAAGAACTTTAACCAAATAAATAGCTTAGGAAATCTGATCTGTTAGACTTCCTAAGCTTCTCTTTTTTGCGCCGCTTTTTTCTCCTTCACCGAAGAGAAAAAAGCGGCAAAAGAAACCCCTCTTACTCCGTATACCGCTCGATGGCCTTGAGCGCTACGTCCAGAGCGCGCCCCTTGTGCTGAGCGGAGATGTTGAGCAGGTCCTCGTCGGTCACATCCTGATCCATGCCGGTGGCGTAGCGAGCGATGATGCCGATAGAGGCGTACTTGATGCAGACCTCCCGGCACAGCGGCGCCTCGGGCACCAGAGTGATGCCCAGGACCTGGGCGTCCAGCGCCCGGATCATGCGCGCCTCCGCGGCGGTCTCATACCGGGGCCCGTCCAGGGAAGCGTAGACCGCTCGGCCCTCATAGGGGATCTTCTCCTCCTCAATGACCTGCTCCAGCACATCGGTGATATGGGCGTCAAACACATCGTCCATGCCCGCGTGGCGGAGCAGCCGATGCTCCATGCGGAAGGAGGATTCCCTGAGCTTGGTAAAGTCGATGAAATCGGAGATCAGGCAGAAGCTTCCCAAACGGAAGGAGTAGTCGCAGGTGCCCATGACGGAGATGCTGATGATATGGGTCACGCCGCACAGATACAGGGCAAAGATATTGGCCCTGAAGTTGGTTTCGTAGGCATCCTCCTGGAGGCTGATGCTGTGCCGGGTGAGGAAATCCACCTCCTTGCCGCTGGGCAGGGTGGCATGGATGACCCGGGCGTTTCCGTAGGGGGTGGTGACCACTTCCACATGATTGGGAAAGGTGATGGCGTCTTCTGAATTGCAGCCAACGATGGCAAACTTCATTTGATGACCTCCTCTTTTTTTTCAAAGGTGTTCAGGACCGCCAGCAGCAGCGCATCCCGTTCCTTATAGATCCCTTGCTTGATGTTCCCGTCCACGGCGGCGAAGGCGGCCACCGCCTGTCGGAGAGCCGGCGTGGTCCGCTTCTGGGCGTTTTTCACGGCGATCTGGGCCGCATAGGGGCTGCCGGGCAGCTGCCGGGCGGCGGCGCGGGGGTCCAACCCCCGATCCAAATGCTCCCGGGCGGTGAGGATCAGCTTCAGCCGCCCCTCCAGGAACCCGGCCAGGCCCAGGGGGCTCTCCTCCCGTTCCAGAGCGCCAAGAAGCATGGCGTAGCCCTTCTTGCGCTTACCGTCCAGCAGGGCGTCCAGCATCTCGAAGGCGTCATACTCCGGGGAAGGGGTGACGGTCTGTTCCAGCACCTCCACCGTGACCGTGCCGCCGGGGCCCACAAAATCCGCGGCCTTGGAAAACTCGTTCCGCAGCCGATAGGCGTCGAACCCCACCCGGTCGATAAGGGCCTGGGCGGTGGCCCGGCTCAGATCCACCTTCTTCAAGGCCGAAGCCCGCAGAAGCATGTTGGCTGCCCGCTCTGCGTTGAGCTTTTCAAAGGCCACCACCCGGTTCTCCGGGGCCAGGGCCTTGAAGAGCCGGTTGGTCTTGCGGCACTCCCCCCGATAGATAAACAGCACCACGGCCGTATCGGGGAAGCGGGTGAGCCGGTTCTTCTTCTCCAGGGCGTCGACAAGCGCGTCCTCCCAGCTCTCCACCAGGATGAGCCGCTGCTCGTCAAAGAAGGGCAGCTGGTCCGCGGCGGACAGGAGGGTTTCGGCGTCGGGGCTGCGCAAAACCTGGCAATTCAGATCCAGAAACCCGGGGTCCAGGCACTTTTTCACCCGGGCCACGGCCTCCGCCTTGGTCAGCTCCTCCTCGCCGTGGAGCAGGTATGGGCCCCTGAGGGCGCGGCCTTGGGTCGCCTTGTAGAATTCGGATTCGTTCACCCGTTCATGATACCACAGGGAGAAAAAAGAAACAACCGGATTTCAAATATATTCCCGGCCATGAAAAGGGGCCGAAGGCGCCCCGGATCGCAAAAAAAGATGCGCAAATCCTGAAAAAAGCCCTTGCAATCGGGAAAAGTGTGTGCTATATTATTACGGCTAACGGTCCTTCTTGCTTTCTGAAGACAAGAAAGCCAACAGACCATAAGGAGGTGAAAGAATGAATCAGTATGAAGTTTTGTACCTGATCACGCCGGAACTGGACGAGGAGGCCAATCGTGCCGTCATGGACAAGTTCGCAGGCATCATCACCGGCAACGGCGGTGAGATCGTGAAGCAGGACGAGTGGGGCAAGCGGAAGCTGGCCTACGCCATCGACTACAAGACCGAGGGGTTCTACGTGCTCGTTACCTTTAACGCGCCCAGTGAGCTGCCCCGCGAGCTTGAGCGTAACTTCAGAAACGATGAGCGCATCCTGCGCTACATGGTTACCCGCAAGGAAGCGTAAGCTTCCGGGGAGCATCAGGCAAACCGTGAACACGACCCGACAGAACAAGCACGAGAGATTTTAAGAGAGGTATAGCATGAATAAGATCGTTTTGATCGGGAATCTGACCCACGATCCCGAGACCCGCTCCACGCCCAACGGCGTGACGGTTTGCTCCTTTACCATCGCCGTTAACCGCAGGTTTGCGTCTCAGGGCGGCGAAAAGCAGACCGATTTCTTCCGCATCAACGCCTGGCGGCAGCTGGGGGACGTGTGCTCCCGGTACTTGGCCAAGGGGCGCAAGGTGGCGGTGATCGGCGAGCTTCAGGCCCGGACCTACGAAGCGAAGGATGGCACGACCCGTATGTCTTTGGACGTATCGGCGGACGAGGTGGAGTTCCTCACCCCCAAGGGTGACGACCAGGGCAGCAGCTACAGCGCCCCCACGGCCCCTCGGCCCCAGCAGAACCGGAGCCAGGATGTGGCCGGGTTCACCGATATCTCCTCTGACGACATTCCGTTTTAACTTATAAAATTTATTAGGAGGCTTGCACCATGGAAGAACGCAAAATGCGTCCCCGTCCCAGAAGAAGCAGACGCAAGGTTTGCAAGTTCTGCGTTGAAAAGGCTACCGGTATCACCGGTATCGACTACAAGGACATCAAGAAGCTCTCCAGCTTCATCTCCGAAACGGGCAAGATCATGCCCCGCCGTATGTCCGGTGTCTGCGCAAAGCATCAGCGCGATCTGGCCGTCGCGATCAAGCGGGCTCGCGTGATGGCTCTGCTGCCGTTCGCAGGGGAAAGATTCTAAGGGGAATCATTCACACAATCGACATTGACCGTTTAGCATCGGCGCTCCTGAAGAGGGAGCGCCGTTTTTTCTATAAGCGGCGCTTGTGTTGCGGCCGTGTTTCCGCAAGCGCCGCCCGCTGGCGCGAACGGACAGCAGATGGTATGATGGGATCAGAAAGGAAGTGAGGCATATGTATTTGGATTTGAAGGCCATCGGACAGTATATCCAGGAGGGTCGGAAGGCGGCGGGCATGACCCAGGCCGAGCTGGGGGCGCGGCTGAACGTGAGCAGCCAGTCCGTGTCCAACTGGGAGCGAGGGGAATCCCTGCCGGACGTGGCGCTGCTGCCGGATCTGGCGGTGCTCCTGCATAGCTCGGTGGACGCCCTTTTGCAGGGCGGCCAGGGCACGGGCGGCTACCGGCGGCATGTGCTGGTGGCCCAGATGCAGGAGGCCCTCAACAGCCTCCACCGGATCGGCGAGCTGCTGGGGCAGGACCACTTCTTCTATCGGACCATGATCGGCGCCCTGAACGAGCGGATGAACACACAGGTGGAGCAGGCCTTTGCGGACGCCCATATCTTCGACGTGTTCACGGTGGAGCTGCTGCTCGCCTGCATCGACGGCGGGGACTATGTGGATCCCCGGGACGTGGAGGCCCACCTGCCTCCCAGCAAGGCAAGGGACTTTGTGATCCGCTCCCTGCAGGAGCACGGCATTCGATAAGGAAAAGAGAAAGGGGCTGCCGAGCTGGCAGCTCCTTTTCCGTAGGCTTCGATAGCTGCGGCGCGTGTCCCTATGCGCTATTGTCAAGGGAGGGCGGGTTTGGTATACTGACTAAAACAGAACGAACAGGGGGCAGCCTATGGAAAGCGGCATCGGGATCGGCGCGATCCTTCTTATTATACTGGTGGGCGGCGGCGTGCTGGCCGTGGTGCATGCCATCGCCAGATCGGCGCGCAAGGTGGGGAACCTGGCCAGCACGGTGGCTGAGGTGATCAAGAAGGCCCAGTATGAGATCGAGGAGCAGCCCAAGTCCCTGTCCTCGGCGGAGCCCCTGCTGCTGGACAGGATCCGCCGGGATTTTCCCGAGTATAACCCGGAGCTGATCCGCCAGCGGGTCATGAGGGACGCCCGCACCTTCTATGAGAGCGCCCAGGCAGGCAAATGCCTCTATGCGGACGGCATTTCCGACCAGCTCCGGGAGCGGCTCGAAAGCTTTCTGCCCCCGGATGTGGCCGGCGGGATCCGGGTGCACCAGGTGGCCCTCTCCGCCTATGACGACGCCTCAGAGGACCGGGTGCTGACCTTCCAGGCGGCGGCCGCCTTCAAGGACCCGGCCGGCACCACCCGGCAGCGGCGGCTCATCCTCAAATATCTGGCCGCCTGGGCCACAGACACGGTGAACGGGGTGAAGAAGGAAAACTGTCCCAACTGCGGCGCCCCCATCCCGGCGGTGGGTTCCAAGGTCTGCCGCTACTGCGGCTCCGCCCTGAAGGTCTGGGCCGGCACCGGCTGGCTGCTGACGGATGTGAGGGAGGATTGAGGCTTATTTTTTGCGACTTTTTCTTTTCGGTGAGTGCGGAGCCGAATGCTGCCGGTGGCAGATGCAGCGAGGCGCAGCACGGGCAAAGCAACGAGAAAGCAAGCGGCAGCACAGCTTTCGACTATGCTTTGCCCATAGCAGAGAAAAAGTCGCCCAAAAAGAAAAGCGTAGGAAAACCAATGGGATAGAACTCCCAAGCCATTTCGTATTCTTAAAGTTCTTTGGGCCTGCACCCTTTCTTTCAAGAAAGGGTGCGGGCTTTTATTATATTCCTTTCTTTGAACAAACGGTAAAAAATCAAGAAAAACCGGACAGATAGGGCACAAGGTGTGGTATACTGGCCTGTAAGATTTGGGAGGAAAGACACAAGATATGGAATCGAACTACAGTGTTTCCAACATAACGGTCATGGAAGGCCTGGACGCGGTCAGGATGCGCCCCGGCATGTATATAGGCACCACGGGCCCCAAGGGGCTCCACCATCTGCTGTGGGAGATCGTGGACAACTCCATCGACGAGGCGGCCAACGGCTACGCCAACGAGATCAACGTAACCTTGAACAAGGACGGCTCCGCCACGGTCTTCGACAACGGCCGGGGCATCCCCGTGGGCATCCACGAGAAGCTGGGGGTCTCCGGAGTGGAGGTTGTGTTCACCCAGCTCCATGCCGGCGGCAAGTTCGGCTACGACTCCTACGGCTACTCCGGCGGCCTGCACGGCGTGGGCGCCTCCGTGGTGAACGCCCTGTCCCGGTGGGTCACCGTGGAGGTGTTCACCCAGAACCGGTCCTACAAGCAGGAGTTCGAAAGCGCCGAAGGGGCGGACGGAAAGATCGTCTCCGGCCGGCCCAAGTACCCCCTGACGGAGACGGGCCGGACCAGGAAGCAGGGCTCCCTCATCACGTTCCTGCCCGACGATCGGGTGTTCGAAACCGTGGAGTGGAACTACGACGTGATCATGCGGCGTCTGCGGGAGCTGGGATACCTGAACCGGGGCGTGAAGCTGACCTTGGAAGATCAGCGGCCCGGCAAGAAGGGCCGAAGGGACGAATTCTGCTTCGAAGGCGGCCTTTCGGACTTCGTGCGCTATCTCAATAGCGAGAGCACGCCCCTCTACGACACGCCCATCCACATCGGCGGCAAGAGCGGGGACATCCTGGTGGACCTGGCCATCCAGCACAACGACGGCTACACGGAGAACCTGTTCAGCTATGTGAACAACATCCCCACCTCCGAGGGCGGCACCCACGAGACCGGCTTCAAGGCGGCCTTCACCAAGTGCATGAACGACTACTGCCGCCGGACCGGCCTCATCAAGGACAAGGACCCCTCCCTGGCCGGGGAAGATTTCCGGGAGGGCCTTACGGTGGTCCTTTCCGTGAAGATGCGGAACATCCAGTTTGAGGGCCAGACCAAGACCAAGCTGGGCAACACCGAAGCCCGGCCCGCCGTGGAGGCGGTGGTCACCCAGGAGCTGACCCGATACCTGGAGGACATCAAGAACGCCGCCACCGGCAACATCATCGCGGACAAGGCCATCAAGGCTAGCCGTGCCCGCCAGGCCGCCCGCAAGGCCAAGGAGAACGCCCGGGAGAAGAACAAGCTGGAAAACGCGCCCCTGGTGGGGAAGCTCAGTAGCTGCACCGGCCGGAACTACGCCATCAACGAGCTGTTCATCGTGGAGGGCGACTCCGCCGGCGGCTCCGCCAAGCAAGGGCGTGACCGGCGGTTCCAGGCCATTTTGCCCCTGCGAGGCAAGCCCCTGAACGTGGAAAAGAAGCGGCTGGAGCAGGTGCTGCAAAACGAGGAGTTCCGCTCCATCATCACGGCCCTGGGCACCGGCATCGGCGAGGACTTCGACATCACCAACTTGAAATATGACAAGGTCATCATCCTGGCGGACGCGGACCAGGACGGCGCCCACATCCGGGCCATCCTGCTCACCTTCTTCTACCGGTACATGCGGGAGCTCATCAACCAGGGCCACGTCTATATCGGCATGGCGCCCCTTTACCGGGTGCAGAAGAAGGACGGAAAACCCATCTACTGCTACGACGACCCGGCGCTGAAGCAGGCCCTCAAGACCGTGGGCAAGAACTACACCCTGCAGCGGTACAAGGGTCTGGGCGAGATGAACCCGGAGCAGCTGTGGGAAACCACCATGGACCCGGCGGCCCGGCGGCTCACCCGGGTGCACATCGAGGACGCGGCGGACGTGGAGCACCTGGTCACGGTGCTCATGGGGGACAAGGTCCAGTCCCGGAAGGAGTACATCTTCTCCTACGCCGACTTCAACAAGGACAAGACCGCTTTTGAGAAGCTGAGAGAAGAATCCTGAAGAACCGAAGAAGGAGGAGATCATCCTCTTCCGCAGCATGGACGAGGTCATGCACGACTCCATGATTCCCTACGCGGAGCACGTCATTTTGGAGCGGGCCCTGCCCCGGGTGGAGGACGGCCTCAAGCCCGTTCAGCGGCGCATCCTCTACACCATGATGGAGCTGGGGCTCTCCCCGGACAAGCCCCACCGCAAGAGCGCCCGCATCGTGGGGGACTGCCTTGGTAAATACCATCCCCATGGGGACAGCTCCGTCTACGAGGCCATGGTCCACATGGCCCAGCCCTTCGCCATGAGCCTGCCCCTGGTGGACGGCCACGGCAACTTTGGCTCCATCGACGGGGACTCCGCCGCCGCCATGCGGTACACCGAGGCCCGCATGACCGACGCGGCCATGCAGCTTCTCAGGGACATCGACCTCGATACGGTGGACTATTCCCTGAACTTCGACGACACCCTGAAGGAGCCGGACCTGCTGCCCGGCCGGTTCCCCAACCTGCTCATCAACGGCGCCTCAGGCATCGCGGTGGGCCTGGCCACCAACATCCCGCCTCACAACCCGGGGGAGGCCATCGACGCGGCGGTGGCCATGATCGACGACCCGAAGATCACCATCCAGAAGCTCATGGAGATCATGCCGGCCCCGGATTTCCCCACGGGCGGGTACCTCATCGACTCCCCGGAGATCGCCGCCGCCTACGAAACGGGCCGGGGCAAGCTCACCATGCGGGCCAAGACCCACTTTGAGCAGGCCAAGAACGGCAAGACCCTCATCGTCATCACGGAGATCCCCTTCGGCATCAATAAGGCGGCGGCCCTGCAGAAGATTTTGACCGTCACCCAGGAGAAGAAGGCCATGTTCGCCGGGGTCGCGGACATCCGGGACGAAAGCGATCGGCAGGGCATGCGGGCCGTCATCGAGGTGAAGAAGGATGCGGACCCGGAGAAGATCCTCCAGGCCCTGTTCAAGTATTCCGATCTGCAGTGCACTTTCGGCGTGAACATGACCGCCATCGCCGAGGGCAAGCCCCAGCAGCTGGATCTGAAGAGCATCCTCGGATATTTCATCAACCACCAGAAGAATGTGATCACCCGGCGGACAAAGTGCGAGCTGGAGACGGCCCGGCGCCGGGAGCACATCCTGGAAGGATTGATGGTGGCCGTGGACCACGTGGATGCGGTCATCAAGCTCATCCGGGGGAGCAAGTCCCCCAAGGAGGCCAAGGAGAAGCTGATGGCGACCTACAGCCTTTCCGAGGTCCAGGCCCAGGCCATACTGGACCTTCGGCTCCAGCGGCTCACCAACCTCGAATTGGTGGCCATCGAGAAGGAATATCACGACGTGCAGAAGCGCATCGCCGAGCTGGAAGGAATACTGGCTTCGGAGCGAAAGCTCATGGCCCTCATCAAGAAGGAGCTGCTGGAGATCAAGAAGCTGTTCCCTGTGGCCCGGCGGACCCAGATCGTGAAGGGGGACGCCCGGATCGAACTGCCCGAGGAGAAGGCGGCCGTCACCGAGGAGATGGTCGTGGCCTTCTGCGCGGATCTCAAGGTCCGCAAGTGGCCCTCCCGGCTCTTCACCCTATCGGAGATCAGCGCGGACAAGCCCTGGCAGGTGGTGAAATTGACCGGGGACGGAAAGCTCCGGCTCTTCACGGACCGGGGGGATATGCTCATGCTGAACGTGGGCGACATCCCCGAGACCCGGCCCACAGCCCGGGCGGTGAGCCTGACCTCCCTGCTGGCCTTTGAAAAGAACGAGCAGATCGTGAACGTGTTCCCCGAGGATGGGGAAGGGGACTACCTCTTCTTCACGGCCGGCGGCGCGGTGAAGCGGACCCCCTGCGCCGACTACAGCGTGCGGGCAAAGCGCACCGCCGCCCTGAACCTGAAGGAAAAGGACAGGCTCATCGCCGTGGAGAAGGCCAACGGGCTCTCCGTCCTGCTGGTGACGGAGAAGGGCATGAGCATCCGCTTTGCCGCCGAGGAGGTGCCGGCCATGGGCCGGGTGTCCTCCGGCGTGCGGGGCATCAAGCTGGACGACAAGGACCGGGTGCTCTTCGCCGGCCAGACCGACGACGAAGGGGAGCTGGCCCTCATCACGGACCGGGGGTTCTCCAAGCGGAGCTTCCTCTTTGAGTATGAGACCCAGGGCCGGGGCGGCAAGGGCCTCAAGACCTTCGACTTCAACAAGAAGGGAAGCAACGGCACCCGGCTCGTATGGGCGGCGCCGGTGAAGGAGCCCTATGACTTTGTGATCGAGCAGCGGCGGAGCCCGGAGACCACCATGAACACGGAGCAGCTTCGGCTGGAGGACCGGTTCAGCAAGGGGACCATGGCGGTGCCGGTGCTGCTGGACGACGATGTGGTGGGCGTGCGCCCCGTGCTTCTCGGAAAAATTTGAAGCCGGCGCAACCTTTGGCCCTCCTGAGCGGTGTTACTGGTGAAACAACAAGGGAGGAAATGCAAAATGAAGCGTAAACAAACCATCATCGCCCTGCTGCTGGCGGCGCTGTTCATCCTTTCACTGGGAGGCTGCGCCAGCAAGAGCGCCGACCGGGGCTACGACAGCTCCATGGTGTATGGGTCCTATCCCCAGGAAGCCGCTTACGACATGGATATGCCTATGCCGGAGGAGCCGGTTGCCATGGCCGATGAGACGGCGGAGTATGGGTACCGATCCGAAGCGAAGGCAGCCGGGAATGTGTCCACCACTGCTTCCCAAATGAAGGGGGAGAGCGCCAACCTTACCGGGGCGGTCAGCGGACGGAAGATCATCAAAAACGGGGACCTGTCCATTCAGACCCGGGAATTTGACGCCTTTTTGGAGGATCTGAGCCATTCCATCCTGGCGGTGGGCGGGTATGTGGAGGCCTCCAGCATCAGCGGCAACAGCTACAACCGGAACCGGATGCGGTCCGCGGACATCACCGCCCGCATCCCCGCGGAGCAGCTGGACGCCTTCTGCGACCAGGTGTCCGACCTGGGGAACGTGACCTACAAGAACCTGTACACCCGGGACGTCACCTTGACCTATGTGGACCTGGAGAGCCATGTGAAGGCCCTGCGCCAGGAGCAGGAGACCCTTATGGAGCTGCTGAAGAAGGCGGAGAGCGTGGAGGACATCATCGCCATCCAGTCCCGGCTTTCGGACGTGATCTATGAGATCGAGAGCTATGAGTCCACCCTGCGCACCTACGACGACCAGATCGCCTATTCCTCCGTGTACCTGAACATCCAGGAGGTGGCTCGGGAGACGGCGGTGGAGAAGGAGACCGCCGGTCAGGAGATCGCCCGCCGGTTCCGGGAGAACTGGGAGGACGTGAAGGACGGCGCGACCCGGTTCGGCATCAACTTCGTGTCCGATCTGCCGGTGATCCTGGTCTGGGTGGTGTTCCTGGGGATCGTCGCGGTGGTGATCGTGATCATCGTCAAGGGCGCACCCAAGCGGAAGGCGAAGCGGGAGCGCCGCAGGGCCCTGAAGCTCCAGAAGAAATACCAGAAGGAGCAGGCGAAGCTTGCCGCCGAGGGGAAGAAGGAATAGGTTCGCGAGCTTGGGTTGCCGCTTTTTTCTCTTCCGTGAAGAGAAAAAAGCGGCACAGAAAAGAGAAGCTTAGGAAAGAAAAATGGCTTCGCAAACATAGCTATACAGTTGGTCAAAGTTCTTTTACACAGCTTTTCTTTCAAGAAAAGCTGTTAATTATAAATTATTCCACATAAAAAGGAGCAATCATGAAACGCCTGCTGGCACACGCCGACATACTTGCCTGGGAAAACGGCGGGTTCGTCTGCCTGAAAAACGGATATCTGGGCATCAACGGGGACAGGATCGACTATCTGGGCACCCAGGCGCCCCAAGCCCCCTACGCCGAAACCCGGGACATGACCGGCAAGCTCCTGTTGCCCGGCCTCATCAACGGCCACACCCACACGGGCATGAGCCTGCTGCGGGGCCTGGGCAGCGATCTGCCCCTGGATAAATGGCTGTTCGACACGGTCTTCCCCGTGGAGGACCGGCTCACCGACGAAGATCTGCGCATCGGCATGGAGCTTTCCATGCTGGAAATGCTGGCTTCCGGCATCACCTCCTTCACGGATATGTACATGGGCGCCAGCTATTGCGCCCCGGTCATCCTGGCTTCCGGCATGAAAGCCAACCTGTGCCGCCCGATGCAGTCCTTCGATCCCGACGAGGACCCCATGACCTGCCGCCGGATGCGGGAAATGCTGGCTCTGTACGACGAGTGGAACGGGGCCGGGGACGGCCGGATCGTCACGGATTTCTCCATTCACGCCGAATACACCTGCACGGAGCGGATGGTCCGGGCCGCGGCGGAGGAAGCGCAAAAGCGGGGCGCCGGCATGCACGTCCACCTTTCGGAAACGGAAGCGGAGCAGCAGAAGTGCATTGAGAGATACGGCATGACCCCGGCGGAATGGTTCGACAGCCTGGGCGCCTTTGGGGGCCGGGCCTACGCCGCCCACGGCGTGTGGCTTACGGAATCGGACCGGGCGCTGCTGAAACAGAGGGGCGTGAGCGTGGTCCACTGCCCGGAGAGCAACCTGAAGCTGGGCAGCGGCGTGGCGAACGTGCCCGCCCTGGTGGCCGAGGGGCTGAACGTGGCCATCGGCACGGACGGGGCCGCCAGCAACAACAATCTGAACATGCTGGAAGAAATGCACCTGGTGGGTCTGCTGCACAAGGGCGTGCAGCGAGACCCCACCCTCATCTCCCCGGCCCAGGTCCTTTCCATGGCTACGGTGAACGGGGCCAGGCTCCAGGGGCGGACGGACACCGGCGCTCTTGCCGTGGGCCGAAAGGCGGACATCGTCGCCATCGACACGGATCGGCCCCACCTGACGCCCAATATCGATCCTATGGCCAACCTCATCTACGCCGCCCAGGGCGCGGACGTGGTGCTGACCATGGTGGACGGGCGCATCCTCTATGAGAACGGCGCATACCTGACGCTGGATAGGGAGCGCATCCTCTTTGACGCCCGAAAAGCGGCCCGTCGACTGCTCTGATGGGTGCAGGGGAACCTGCAAAAAATGATATACGAAATCAAAAATCGCAGGAATCGGGTCAGGAATACGGTCTTGCGCATGTTTATTCAGGGGGTGCGTCATAAAAACAAGAAAATGACTTGAATTTTTTTCAGGCATAGCTTAAAATATTATACGTCGAGTCATACCCGGCAAACAAAACTGAAAAGGAGATCTATCATGAAAAAGTTTCTGGCGATTATCCTGGTTTTGATTCTGGCCGTTTCCGCGGTTGCCTGCTCCGGCGGCGGCGCGGCGAACACCGCTAAGAAAGCCTCCCTCACCATGGGCACCGGCGGTGAGTCCGGCACCTACTTCGCGGTGGGCGGCGTGCTCGCAAATGTGCTCAACGAGAAGAACCCCGACCTCATGAACGTGAACGTGGTGTCCACCGGCGGCTCCGCTGACAACCTGCAGAACATGGCTGCCGGCGTCTACCAGCTGGCCACCGTTCAGTCCGACGTGATGACCTACGCCTACAACGGCACCCGTTCCTTCGAGCAGACCGGCGCCGTGCCCAACGTGCGGATCCTGGCCGGCCTCTATGCCGAGACCGTGCAGATCGTGACCACCGACCCCAACATCAAGACCGTGGCCGATCTGAAGGGCAAAGCCGTCTGCGTGGGCGACCAGAACTCCGGTACCTACTTCAACGCCAAGGATGTGTTCGATGCCTACGGCATGGACATTGAGAACGACATCAAGCCCATCTTCCAGTCCTTCGGCGCCTCCACCGAAAGCCTGAAGGACGGCAAGATCGACGCCGCCTTCCTGACCGCCGGCGCACCCACCACCTCCGTTGTGGATCTGGGCACCGCCAAGACCGTGTACCTGGTCTCCATCGATGACGAGCACATGGGCAAGCTCCTGGAGGCCTGCCCCTTCTATGCCAAGTACATCATCGGCAAGGACGTGTACAAGACCCCCGAAGACTGCCAGACCGTGACCGTGAAGGCGACCTTGGTGGCTGACGCCGCCATCAGCGACGACGTGGCCTACGCCATCGTGAAGACCATCTTTGAGGGCAAGGACGAGATCACCGCGGCCCACGCCAAGGGCGCCGAGCTGGACCTCACCTTCGCCACCGACGGCATGGCCATCCCCTTCCATCCCGGCGCTGCCAAGTACTTCGCCGAGAAGGGCATCACCGTGTCCACCGGCAAGTAAGGATGGACCCGGCAAAAAGATAAACTGAACGATCGGGAGCTGCGGCGGTTTCTCAGCAAAGCGCGGCGGCTCCCGCTGTTTACAGAGAGCATACTTATTATTCGGAGGAACACTCCATGCCAATGAATAGGAAACGCAAAGCCGGCGTTACGGATATACCGGATAGGAAACCAACCCACGAGCGGGGCGAATTCGATGTGGTCTCCCAGGAAGAAGTAGACGAGATCATGAAGAACTATGACCCGGAAAGCAACGTTCGGGTCTGGTCCGGTTGGCAGGAATACCTGGTGAAGGGCATCCTGGCCGCCTTCTCCGTGTACACCATCTATGTAACTTTGTTTGCCACCCTTCTGGACCAGGTGCGCCTGCCCAGCTTTGTGGGCATGGGCATCCTGATGGGCTATCTAGTGTACCCTGCCAAGAAGGGCAAGCAGAAGATCAACCACATCCCCTGGTACGATTGGATCATCATGGTCCTGGGCACGGCCGCCTTCTTCTATTTCGCCTTCAACGCCGTGGCCATCATCAAGCAGGGCATCTACTTCGCCTGGTATGAATACGTCATCGGCGCCATCGGCATCCTGGCTCTTGCCGAGCTGTGCCGCCGCAGCGTGGGCATCCCCATTCTGTGCGTGGCCGGTTTCTTCATCGCCTACGCCCTCTACTTCTTCTCCCAGAAGCTGGGCTTCGTGGGCGCCGTGAAGACCATGATCTACCGGCTCTTCTACACCACCACCGGCATCTTCACCACGCCCATCGACGTGTGCTCCAAGTATATCGCGGTGTTCATCATCTTCGGCGCGTTCCTGGAGCGGACGGGCATCTCCGACTTCTTCATTCAGCTGGCCAACTCCCTGGCGGGCTCCGCCAGCGGCGGCCCGGCCAAGGTGGCGGTCATCTCCTCCGCTCTGTGCGGCATGGTGTCCGGCTCCTCCGTGGGCAACACCGTGACCACCGGTTCCGTGACCATCCCCATGATGAAAAAGACCGGCTACCGGCCTGAGTTCGCCGGGGCCGTGGAAGCGGCGGCCTCCACCGGCGGCCAGATCATGCCCCCGGTCATGGGCGCGGCGGCGTTCTTGATGATCGACTACGTGGGCGTGCCCTACTCCAGCATCATCGTCCGAGCCATCCTGCCCGCGGTGCTCTACTTCATGGGCATCTTCATCGCGGTCCATCTGGAAGCCAAGCGCACCGGCCTGAAGGGTATCCCCAAGGATCAGCTGCCCCAGTTCTCCAAGCTCATCAAGAAAGCCTATCTGCTGCTGCCCCTCATCATCCTGGTGGTGATGGTCTCCATGAATTTGAAGACCATGGCCTTCTCCGCGGCGACGGCCATCGTGGCCTGCATCGTGGTGAGCCTGTTCAACAAGGATAACCGGATCACCCCCATGAAGTTCTTCGACGCCCTCTCCAACGGCGGCAAGAGCTGCATCTCCATTATCGCGGCCTGCGGCATCGCCGGCTGCGTGGCGGGCTGCATCGCCATGACGGGCCTTGCGTCCCAGATCATCTCCTTCATCATCCGCATCGCCGGGGATAAGCTGATCATCGCCCTGTTCTTCACCATGATCTGCTGCATCGTGCTGGGCATGGGCGTGCCCACCACCGCCAACTACTGCATCATGGCCTCCACCTGCGCTCCCATCCTCATCAAGATGGGCGTGCCCACCATCGCGGCCCACTTCTTCGTGTTCTACTTCGGCATCGTGGCGGACATCACCCCGCCCGTGGCCCTGGCTGCCTACGCCGGCTCGGCCATCGCCAAGTCCGACCCCATGAAGACGGGCGTCAACGCCACAAGGCTGGCCATTGCGGCCTTCATCGTGCCCTACATCTTTGCCATGGACCCCACCATGATGTTCGTGGGCATCGGGCATTGGTATGAGGTGGTGCTCATCTGCATCACGTCCGTCATGGGCATCTACGGCGTGGCCTCGGGTCTGGCGGGATTCACCTTCACTAACATGGCCTGGTATATGCGCATCCTGGCTGTTGTGGGCGGTCTGTTGCTGCTGGCCCCCTCCACCTGGACGGATATCGCCGGCCTGGTGATCGTGGGCGGCGTGATCGTTGTCCAGTATCTGCTGAGCAAGAAAGCGCCGGCTCAGGCCTGAAAAAGCAAATAGGACTTTGCTGCGGATCGGGAGCTTTCCCGGTCCGCGCTTCATTTCCGGAAAGGAGACGTATGGACCGCTATATTTTGACCGGCGCCGCAGGCCATGTGGGGTCCACGGTGCTGAAGGAGCTGTTGCATCGAGGGGACCGGGTCCGGGCCCTGCTGCTGCCGGGGCAGACGCCGCCGGTGCAGGGGCCGGAGTATGTCTACGGGGACGTGCGGGACGCCGGATCCCTGCAGCCCCTGTTCGCGGGGATGGGCGGCGCCACCGTCGTCCACACCGCGGCGATCATCTCCATCGCGGGCCGGGTCAGCGACCAGGTCCGGGCGGTGAACGTGGGCGGGACCCGAAACATCCTGGACCTGTGCCGGCAGAGCGGGATCCGGCGGCTGGTCCACGTGTGCTCCTCCCACGCCCTGCCGGAGCTGCCTCGGGGGCAGGTCCAGCGGGAGATCGACGATTACGACCCGGACAAGGTCCGAGGCTGCTATGCCAAGACCAAGGCCGAGGCCGCCCGGGACGTGGTGGCCGCGGCGAAGAAGGGGCTGGACGCGGTGCTGGTGCTGCCCACAGGGATCTTCGGTCCCGGGGACAGGGGCGGGAACCACCTGCTGCAGATGGTGATCCAGTACATGCAGGGGAAGCTCCCCGCCTATGTGAAGGGCGGCTACGATTTTGTGGATGTGCGGGACGTGGCCCGGGGCATTCTGCTGGCGGCGGAGAAGGGCCGGACCGGGGAGAGCTATCTGCTGAACGGGACATACGCCTCCCTGCGGCAGGTGCTCACCCAGGTGAAGGAGCTGTGCCATCTGAAGGCCCTGCCGGAGCTGCCCCGTTTCCTGGGGCAGGCGGCGGTGCCCTTTGTGGAGCTGGCATCCAGGATCAGCGGCCATCGGCCCCTGTACACGGCCTACTCTTTGCGGGTGCTGGGGTCCAACGCCGCCTATTCCCACGAGAAGGCCACCCGGGAGCTGGGCTATGCCCCCCGCCCCCTGACCGAGACCATCCAAGACATGGTCGCCTGGCTGCAGGAGAATTTGTAAACAGGAGAGCAGTTGCTGCACGCATTTTATTCTGAAAACTGTGCAGCCTAAAGATCTTTACGAACACAAAAAGCTCAGGAATCCTAATTCGTTAGTCTTCCTGAGCTTTTCTTTTTCTGCGACTTTTTCTTTTCACTGAAAAGAAAAAGTCGCAAAAACGGACCTTCAATACAATCGCAGCCCCTTTGGCAGATGATTCTTCAGAATGCCGTCAGCGCCCTTAGCAAGGCCCAGGACAAGGCCCTCGTGCGTCACGGCGCACCAGCCGGAAACCGAGGCGGGCAGGGTTTCGCCGCGAAGATACTTCAGGGCGTCGGACTCCGACAGCTCCACCCGCTGCTTCAGCGGCAGCCCCCAGGCCATGGCCAGGGCGTGGGCCGGGACGAACCGCCCCTTGGCGGCCTCCCCCAACAGCAGCCCGGCCCGCAGCACCCGCATCCCCTCCAGGGCGCAGGGCAGCGGCGGCAGCAGTAGTGCTCGCCCGTCCGGCAGCAGGCGCAGGGGCCCGGAGAGGCCTTCGCACGATTCCGCCATAAACGCCTCCGCAAGGGGCGCCCGGTCGCTCCGCTGGGGCAGATAGGCCGTTTCTTGGGCCGTCCCCTTTCGCCGGAGCAGGGCCCCGTACTGCCCCTCCCCCTGGGAGGTGTGGGGGTAGAGATGCCGCTCCGTCACCAGCTCAAAATCAGGATACGCCGCCAGGAACCAGGCCACATTTTCTTCGTTTTCCGCAGGCGAAAAGGAGCAGGTGGAATACACCAGCTGCCCCCCGGGCTTCACGGCCTTCCGGGCGGAGCTCAGTATGGCCCGCTGCCGCCCGGCGCAGGCCGCCACATGCTCCGGCGACCACTCCGCCACCGCCCCCGGGTCCTTGCGAAACATCCCCTCCCCGGCGCAGGGCGCGTCCACCAGCACCCCGTCGAAGACCGGCCCCGTGATGTTCACCAGCTTCTCCGGGTCCATGCTGATCACCACGGCGTTGCGGGCGCCCATCCGCTCCAGGTTCCCCAGCAGCACGCCGGCCCGGTTGGACACGATCTCGTTGGCGAATACCACGCCCGCCCTGACCTTTGCCGCCAGCTGCCCGGACTTGCCCCCCGGCGCGGCGCACAGGTCCAGCACCGCCATCCCGGGGGTGAGCGCAAACAGGTTCGCCGGCACCTGGGCCGACAGCTCCTGCACATAATACCCCCCGGCGGCGTGCAGCGGGTCCTTCCCCGGGGCGAATCCCTCCGGCAGCAGGAACCCCTCCTCCCCAACTGGCAGGAAATCGGGCCGCAGCCCGTGGAGCGCCGCCGGGTCCAGTTTCAGCCCGTTGACCCGGGCCGCCCGCTTCGCCGGCGCCTCCATGGCCGCCAGATAGGCGGGGAACGCCGGCCCCAGCTGTGCCTCCATTCTCTTGAGATAGGCTTCCGGCAGCTTCATAGCCTGACACACGCCTTTCCGTTCAAAAACACGATATACTTCTCCTGTACCGGCCGCCCGGACAGGGTCTCCAGCGCCCGGGCGTATAGCTCCGCCTGCCGCCGGTGCCGCTCCGCCCACAGGACCGGGTCCCCCTCCACATGGTCGGTCTTATAGTCCAAGAGCACGAAGCCCTCCCCCTCCCGGAAGCACACGTCGATGACGCCCTGCAGGAGCACCCGCTCCTGGGACTCGATCCCCAGAAGCTCCGCCGTGTCCATGGCCAGGGTGAAGGGCAGCTCCCGATATACCTGCTGGCTCAAACGCATGCGGGCAAAGAGAGGCGTTTCGATGAAATAGGCAAGGCTGCTTCTGTATTTTTCTCCGCCTCGCTGGGCAAGATACTCGTCCAGCTCCGCCTGGCTCAGCGCCCGCAGCGGCAAGCGCCGCAGCAGCTCATGGACATCCGTGCCCCGCTGAAGGGCCCCCTCTTTTTCGATAAAGGCGGGCTCGGCAAAGGTCAGGGTGTGCCTGTCCGCCAGGGCGGTGACGGAGGTTTTGTTGGGCACTCCCGCCGCCGAGGCGAAGGGATACCGATAGGCGTACCGGCGGGCCAAGGCCTCCACCAGCACCGGGTCCCCGGCGGGGAGGCTGGGCCTGGTTTCCCCCTCGGGCAGCGAAAACTCCTCCCGGCCATGGACGGTGGCGGGCAGGGCCCCCTTCCCCGTCATCAGCAGCCAGCTCAAGTATGACCGGGCTCGGAGCACCCCATAGGGAGTCACGGCCTCGGGCCGCAGCAGAGCCTCCTGGGCGTTTTTCAGGGTCCCCACCAGAACCAGCTTCCGCTTGGGGCGGGTCATGGCCACATACAAAACCCGCATCTCCTCCTCTATTTGCTGCCGCCGGTTCTTGAGCAGCACCGCCCGGCGGGACAGGGGCTCCCGCTTGATGCCGGTTTCGTCCACAAAGTTCAGCCCCATGCCCATCTGCCGGTGCAGCAGCAGGGGCGCGTTCTCCCCCTCTCGGCTGAACTGCCGGTTCAACTCGCACAGGAACACCACCGGGAATTCCAGCCCCTTGGACTTATGGACGGACAATATCCGCACCACGTCGCTCTGGGCGGTCTGCGCCGCGCCGGACTTGGCGGAGTCCCGGGCGTCGTCCATATACCGCAAAAAACCGTGGAGCCCGAAGCTCCCCGTGTCGTCATAGCTTCGGCCTTTGCTCACCAGGGCGTCCAGATTGGCCTGGCGCTGGGCGCCGCCGGGCATGGCCCCCATCTCCTCATAGAGCTCCGTTTCGTCGAGGAGCTTGCCCAGCAGAGTCTCCACCTGCATGATCAGGCTCTCCTGCCGCCAGCTCTCCACCCGGCCTAAAAACTTGGCCGCCTTGCCGCCCGGGTCCGCCTCCGCCGCAAAGAGCAGGCAATCCAGCAGCTCCCCCTTGGGGCACCGGGTCCTCAGCTCGATCAGCTCCTCGTGGGAGAACCCCCCTACCCCGGATTTGAGCACGGACAGCAGGGGGATGTCCTGCCGCCGGTTGTCGATGACCCGCAGCAGGTTCAGCATGACCATCACCTCCACGGACTCGAAATATCCGCCGGAAAGCTGGGCATAGCAGGGGATGCCCCCCAAAGCCAGCGTCCGGGCAAAGGTCCGGGCGTTGCCCATGCTCCGCAGCAGGATGGCAAAATCTCCGAACCGGAACCGGCGCGGCTCCGCCCCCGCCTTCTCCTGGTACAGCTCGTTTTCCATCAGCTCCCGGATCCGCCGGGCGCAGAAGCGGGCCTCCGCCTCCGCATTCTCTATATCCTCTGCGTCCTCACTGTCCTCGGCCTTGTCCCGCTCAATGAGGTGCAGCTCCACGCTGCCCGCCGGCTGTTCCGCCCCGGGCCGCAGGGCTGCCGTCTCGTCGTATTCGATGGCGCTCTGCTCCGGTCGCATGAGCTTTTCAAAGACCCGGTTCACCGCCTCCAAAATCTGGGGGCTGCTGCGGAAGTTGTGGCTCAGGTCGATCCGGCTGCCGGCCGCCCCCGTGAAGGTGCGCAGCTTTTCCAGAAACAGCCCCGGCTCCGCCATGCGAAAACCGTAGATGCTCTGCTTCACGTCCCCCACGAAGAAAAGGTCGTCCGCCCGCTTGATCCGGTTCAGGATGGCTTCCTGAACGGCGTTGCTGTCCTGATACTCATCCACGATGATGGCCGTGAACCGGTCCCGATACTCGGCGGCGGCCTCCTCGTTCTCCAAAATTTTGGCGCAGAAATGCTCCAAATCGTTGAAATCGATCCGGTCCCGGTCCCGCTTCTTCTGATCGTAAATGACTTCCTGCCGCCGCCACAGGCCGATGAGGGCCGAGAGGATCCGGGCCCCCGCCAGGTGGATACCCCACTGTTTTTCCTGATCCTGCCCGTAGGCCTCGGCCTGCTTCTGGGCTTCCTCCTTCACCTTGTCCCGGGTCTTTTTCAGGGCTTCTTTATCCTGCTCCTCCATATCCTTTATGACGGGCAGCCGGCCGAAGGTCACCGACGACAGGGCCTGGGCGTAGGAGGCCGAATCCTTCTGCAGCAGGGCGCCCCGGGCATGGGGGATGGCCTCGTCCAGATAGGCGATCAGCTTTCCCCATTCCGGCGGATAGCTGTCCCGCAGCCGGACCAGGTCCGTGAGGGCCGCCTCGAAGGTGGCCTTATCTTCAGCAAAGCAAACGTCCATGGCCCGGTCATAGGCGTCCCGGCTGGTCAGCGCCCCTTCCACGTCCTTGAGCCAGCCCTCCGGGTCCGGCTGGGCCATCAAAAATCCGTTCAGGGAGGTAAGGGCTTTCTTCAGGGCGTCCTCCCGTTCCAGGCCCCGGATCAGCAGCTTATACGCTTCCGGGTCCTCGGTGGCAAGGGCCGTCAGCGCCTCGTCCATGGCCTGGTCCCGGAGCACGGCGCTTTCCGTTTCGTCCAGGGTCCGGGCGGAGGGGGATAGGCCCACCAGATGGAAATACCGGTTCACCACCCGGGCGCAGAAGGCATGGATGGTGGAGATGCTGGCATTGGGGCACCGGGCGCTCTGCCGGTAGAGCCGGGCGCGCAAGCCTTCCTCCTCCGCCTGGGCGGCCCGCTGCTGCAGGGTGTTCTGGATGCGCTCCTTCATCTCCGCGGCGGCGGCCCGGGTGAAGGTCAGGATAAGGAGCCGGTCGATGTCCATGCCCCCCTCCACCAGGCGGACCACCCGCTCCGTGAGCACGGCGGTCTTGCCCGCGCCGGCGGCGGCGGACACGATCAAATTTCCCTGTTCCTCTATGGCGCGCTGCTGTTCCCTCGTCCAGTTCATGTTAGTTTCCTTCACTTTCTGCCAGCGACAACAGTTCTTTCAGCGTCAGCTTCCCCGGGTCCCGCTCCTTGCAGCCTTTCTGCTGCCGGTCGAACCGGCACACCGACTGATAGGGGCACCAGGTGCAGGCCCCCTTGTAGGGAGTTACGGCGGCCTCTCCCCGGCGCATGTCGCTCAACGTGCGCTCCGCCACCCGAACGGCCTCTCGGGTCAGGGCCCGCATGTCCTCGGCGCGGCACACGTTTCCACCCAGCTTCCCGTCCTTGTTGCGCCTGAGCCCCTGAACGATCTGGGATTTTCCCTCCAAATTCCGCTCCAGGGCCTGCAGGGAGGCTTCGCTAAGGCAGGTGACGCCCCGAAGCACATGGCCCTTCTCCTCCCCCTCCTTGGGGGCGGGCAGGGACAGGGGCATATAGTACATGCCGCCGATCTCCCCCTCCAACCCCTCCACGGCGGCCAGATATAGGGGCAGCTGCAGGCTCAGGCCCTTTGCGATCTTGGCGGGCTCAAACTTTCGGTCGCCCATCTTATAGTCGATGATACGGTAATAGCCTTCCCGGCTCCTGTCCACCCGGTCGATGCGGCCGTAGAGCTTTACCGTCTGCCCGTCGTCTCCGGTGAGGAGCAGAGGCGGGAAGGGGCTGTCGGGGCCGAAGCTCAGCTCCGTTTCATAGGGCAGGTAGCTCCCGGCCTGCATCTGTTTGACGATGGACCGGGCGCACTTTTTCACGGAATCCACCCGCAAAAACAGCGCCTCCCGGAGCCGCACGTCCCGAAGGAAGATGCCGTCGTTATGCTGGGCGATGAGGGGGGGCATGACCTGGTCCACCAGATCGTCCGTCTCCGCGTCGGTGAGGGTGGCCCAGTTGAGGCCCTTTTCCTTCACCAGCTTCAAAAACCCGTCCAGAGCGTCGTGGAGGAAGGTGCCTGCATCGGCGGCCTCCTCCCGGCTCTCCGGGCGCTCCTTGGCCTTTAGGCCGTACTTCACATAATGGGCGAAGGGGCACCGGTTGAAGAGCTCCAGACGGCTGGCGCTCATGCTGGGGGCCGCCCCGTACATCCGCTCCGCCAGGGCCTTGCCGAAAGCGCGGGGAGAGATGCCCTGGCTCATGGCCGCCTCGGCCCTTCTGAGCCGGGGACCGTATTCCTGATCCTGTTCAAAATATGTCTTCTGGGCGGGCAGCTGCTCGCTGATGAAGCCCTCCCGCTCATAGAGGGCCAGCTCCCGGATGAGCTGCCGGAAGCTCCCCTCCCGGTCCGATGGGTATTCGCTGCCGGCCCGGGCATCCTCCGTCTGCACCTGGGGGAACAGCCGCCGGAGCCGCCCCATCAGGGGCGCCGGGGAAAGCTCCTCCCCGTCGGCGGTGTAGCTATAGCAGAAATAGATCCTTCGCTGGGCCTTGTTGAAGGCGGTGTACAACTCCAGCCGCTCCATTTCGGAAAGAGCCTCCGTGCCGTTCCACAGCTCCAACCCCTGCTCCCGAAGCAGGTCCAGCTCCCCGTCGTTGATGAGTTCGTCGTCGGTGCGCACGGGGGGCAGCAGGCCCTCGTTGCACCCCAGCACGAACAGGGCCTGGACCGCCGGCGTCCGGGTCCGGGCAAAGTCGCCCAGGATCACCTGGTCCGCCGTGCCGGGCAGCACGCCCATGGTGGAGCTCATGGCCCCCTCCTCCAGCAGGGCGATGAACTCCCGGTGGCTCAGCTCGTCCTGGCCCCAGATGGCGGCGATGTCGCTCAAAAGTCCTGTCAAAATGGTGTAGGCCTGGCTGAACAGCTCCCCGTCGTTGGGGCGTCCGGCAGCGATGAGGGCCTCCCCCGCGGCGCGGAGCTTGTCCCGGAGGCAAACCTCCTCCATGTAGGCGTACACCGCCCGGGCCTTCTGCGCCCCGGTGGTGCCCCGGGCGCAACCCTCCTTCAGCTTTTCCAGGGGCGGATAGAGGGCGGCGCGAACCTTCTCCGCCGCCTCGGGCACCTCTCCGAAGGTGAAGGGCTTTGCAAGGCTGCTGCCGAAGAGGCCGTAGCGCAGCACATAGTTTTCAAAGATCTCCCCCTCGCTGACCGTGCCGGGGCCGAAGCCGCTTTTGAGCACATGGAGGGCGTCCTCCATGGATCCGCTCTGGCTGAAGCGCACGGCGGAAAGGATCATGTCCATGGCGCTGTGGCCCGTCACCGGCCGGGTGGCATCATAGAACAGGGGGATGCCCTTGCGGGCGAAGGCCCGGCGGATGGGAGACACATAGCCGGCCCCGTCCGTGACCATCACCGCCATGTCCCGATAGCGGTAGCCCTGGCGCACCAGCTTCTGCACCTCCTGGGCGCAGCGCTCCGCCGCCTCCTCCCGATCCGCCGCTGCCCACAGCCCGATGGCCGGAGCGGGGCCGGGGAAGATCGCCTCGTCCTGGGCAAAGAGATGCTTCTCCAAATGTTTCAGCTCCGCCGGCCGGGGCGTATCCTTCCAGCAGCCCTCCGAGAAAAAGGGGCTGCCCGCCTCCTGCGCCGTCTCCTGAAGCTTGTAATAGGTGCGGATATCCGGGCCGAACAGCTCTCCGTCCGCCCCGTCCGGGTCCATGCGCAAGGTCACGGTCACGGTTTTGCACACCCGCAGCAAACGCCCGATGAGCCGGAACATCTGCCGGCTGGGGATGTCGATCCCGTCGATATACAGGTCCGTTCCCGCCAGGAAGGACCCTTCCAGCGCCTCCCCGGCCCTGTCCCACAGGTCGCTCTCCGTCAGGTACCGGGCCGCAAGAAAGGCTTCGCTGGTTTCATAGAGCAGGGCGATGTCCTCCATCTTTCCCCTGAGCTGGCTTCCCTCGCTCAGGGTCTGGGCCGCGCGCCTTAGGTCCTCCGGTCCGGCGCCGCTCTGCTTGCAGCGGGTGATGATATCGTCCATCCGCTGCACGAAGCCCCGACTGTCCGCCACATGGCCGAAGAGCCGCAGCGCCCCCTTGCGGTTCACCGCGGCCTTCTTTAGGATCATCCGCCGCCCCGGACCGCCGATGACGGGCAGGGTGTTTCCCTTCTCCTGGAGCACCCGCTCGCAGAGCCGGGAAAAGGAGAGCACCTGCACCCCCAAGAGCCCGTCCAGCTTGCTGCAGAGGGCCTTTTCCGCCTCAAAGGTGTATTGCTCCGCCACCACCAGGGTGGCCCGCTCCCCCCTTTGGGCATGGGCAAAGAGCCTCTCGTACAGGCGGGAGCTCTTCCCGCTGCCCGAGCGGCCCATCCAAACGGTGAGGGGCGCGGCCATCAGAACCGGGCGGTGTGCACCGGCGTGTACACCATCCTGCCTTTCTCGTTGGAACTTTCATACAGAACGATGGAGTTCACCCGGAAGCTGGCGTTCTCCGGCGGAACAAGGTGGGAGATGTCCCCGTGCTCCACGGCCCGGCCCAGCGTCACATGGGGCACCAGCCGCCCTTTTCCCTTGCAGAAGCCCCGCTCCCACAGGTTCATCTCCAGCATCTCGTGGATGCGGAACAGCTCTTCCAGATCTCCCTCCGCCTTGAGGAAGCTGGTGCGGGCGCCGCCGTGGTCGAAGTAGCCATAGCCTCCCAGCTTCAGGGTGAAGGGCCGGGCGTCGGACACGGCCTGCTCCATGGCAAAGGCGATGTCCGCCAGCTCGTTGCTTTCCCCGATGAACCGCAGGGTGATATGGTGGTTGCCCGGGGGCACGAACCGACCTCCGGTGGAATTCTCCTTCAGCGCCTGCTCAAAGGCAAACACCTTCTTCTGCACATCCCTGGGCAGCGGCACGGCGATAAACAGTCTCATTCCCCTTCTCCCCCATGTTCTTGATGCCCCTATTGTACCGAAATTTCGCCCCCTTGTACAGAACTTTCCCCCATCTTTCTCCCCGGGGGTCCCCCCTTTTCTTTTGCTCGGTTCTTTGCTATACTAAAAAAGATGGAGACCCGGTTCAACAAAAAAGTTCAGAAGCATCGGCGGCGCCTCCTGCCCGACAACTGGCAGGAGAAGCTCCCCCTGCGCCCGGTGCTCTTCCTGCTCTCGGCGCTGCTGCTGGTGCTGCTGGCCATCCTGGTGAACCAGCCGGCGGACAGCTATCTCAACAACGCGGAGATCGACGTGCTCCGCAGCAAGGGCACCCTGCGGGTGGGGGTGGATGAGAACATCTACGGCCTGAACCAAAACGGCCAGGGCCTGGAGCCCGCCCTCTGCGCCGCCCTGTCCCAGGTCATCTTCAACAGCGACGACGGGTGCGAGATGCAGACCGTCTCCCGCCACACGGTCGTCTGGCAGATGAGCGAGGAGAAGATCGACATCGCCATCATGACATTGGACAAGCTCTCCGGCAAAAACTATCTGGCCACCGAGAACCCATTCTACAGCGAGCCCTGCCTGCTCATGGGCTACACCATTCCCCCGGCGGAGGAGCTGGCGGAGAAGCGGATCGGCGTCCTCCACGACACCGCCGCCTACAACGCGGTGAGCAAGTATCAGCAGGATGAGGAAAACGGCCTGATCATCGTCCCCTACGCCGCCTATTACGACATGCTGGTGGCCCTGCGGGCCGGCTCCCTGGACGCGGTGTGCATGCCCCGGTCCCTGGCCATCACCCACCAGGAGAAGGCCATGGTCCTCTCCCCCTATGCCCTGGGCACGGTGAACTATCACGTGATCGGCACCGCCGAGGAAAAGGACCTTTTGTCCCTCATCGACAGCCAGCTGGCCCGCTGGGCCCAGGACGGGACCCTTCGGGCCTGGTATGAGCGGTACGACCTGGTCTACACCCTCTCCTGAGGGGAAAACCTGTTGACTTGATGCTATAAATTCGCTACACTAACGAATAGGGCATTCATCCTGCATAGGGAGGTTATTCTATGAATCAATATTACAGCATTCAGGGCGGCCGTCGGCTGGAGGGCACCGTGACCATCAGCGGCGCCAAGAACGCGGCGGTGGCCATCATCCCCGCATCCATCCTGGCCGGGGAATGCTGTATTTTGGAAAACCTGCCCTCCATTCAGGATGTGCAGACCCTGAAGCATATCCTTTCCCGCATGGGCGCCCAGGTGGACTTCACCCGGGGCGACTGCATGCGGGTGGACCCCACCAGCATCAACACCGTGGACGCCACCTTCCCGGAGGTGAGCGCCATGCGGGCATCCTACTACCTTCTGGGCGCCATGCTGGGCGCATACGGCGAGGTGGAGCTGGCGCTGCCCGGCGGCTGCGTCATCGGCCCCAGGCCCATCGACCAGCACATAAAAGGCCTAAGGGCCCTGGGCGCCAACGTGTATATCGACGAGAGCCGTAATGTGGTCCGGGCCCAGGCCACCAAGCTCCACGGGGCGGAGATCTTCTTTGACCTGGTTTCCGTAGGCGCCACCATCAACCTTATGCTGGCCGCCTGCAAGGCCGAAGGACAAACCGTGCTGCAGAATGTGGCCAAGGAGCCCCATGTGGTGGACGTGGCCAACTTCCTCAACATGATGGGCGCCTCCATCAAGGGCGCCGGCACCGACGTGATCCGCATCCGGGGCAAGAAAAAGCTCCACGGCTGCAGCTACGCCGTGATCCCGGACCAGATCGAGACCGGCACCTATATGATCGCTGCCGCCGCCACCCGGGGGGACGTGATCGTGAAGAACGTGATCCCCACCCATATGGAGGCCATCACCGCCAAGCTCCTGGAGAGCGGTGCCCAGATCATCGAAGGCGACGACGGGCGGGAGTTCTTCCTTCGGGTGAAGATGGACCACCGGCCACGGGGCGTGAACATCAAGACCGCTGTGTACCCTGGCTTCCCCACGGACCTGCAGCAGCCCATGATGGCCTACCTCACCACCGCCGCCAACAACTCCATCGTTACGGAGAACATCTTTGAGAACCGGTTCAACCATGTGAAGGAGCTGCGCAAGATGGGCGCTTCCATCAGCGTCAGCAAGCGCACCGCCCGCATCCGGGGGGTGGAAGGGCTCCGGGGCGCGGACATCCACGCCACGGACCTGCGGGCCGGCGCCGCCCTCATCGTGGCGGGCCTTTCCGCCAGCGGGGAGACCAAGGTGCGGGGCATCGAATACATCGATCGGGGGTATGAGCACCTGGAGCACAAGTTCAACGCCCTGGGCGCCAGCATCACACGAATCGAAGAGGAATAAGCTTCCAGGCTGCCGCGGCAGCCTTTTTTGTTGGAAAGCCTTCTTTTGTCTATTCCCACCCGGTCCAAACTATGGTATACTTTTTTAATAAACTGGGTAATAAGGCGGTATAGGATGTATTTAGCCGACGGTTGGCAGGATTTTGAGATATTGGACGCGGGCAACGGCGACAAGCTGGAGCGCTGGGGCAGCTTTGTACTCCTGCGGCCCGACCCGCAGGCGGTGTGGCCCATGGCGCGCCACGGGGCGGACGCGGTGTACTATCGCTCCCAGACCGGCGGCGGCCACTGGGAGTTTCAAAAGGAGCTCCCCGAGAGCTGGCGCATCCGCTACAAGGGGCTCACCTTCATCGTCCGGCCCACGGGCTTCAAGCACACGGGCCTGTTCCCCGAGCAGGCGGTGAACTGGGACTTTATGAGCGGGCGGCTGAACGCCTGGCGGAAGACCCATGACCGGGCCCCTCGGGTGCTCAACCTCTTTGCCTATACCGGCGGCGCCACCTGCGCCTGCGCCAAGGCGGGGGCCGAGGTGGTTCATGTGGACGCGGCTAAGGGCATGGTGGCCTGGGCCAAGGACAACGCCGCCGCTTCGGGCCTCGGGGACGCCCCCATCCGCTACATCGTGGACGACTGTCTGAAGTTCGTCCGCCGGGAACAGCGCCGGGGCAACCGATACGAGGGCATCCTCATGGATCCCCCCAGCTACGGCCGGGGTCCGGGCGGCGAGATGTGGAAGATCGAAACGAGCCTCTATGAGCTGGTCGAAGAGTGCGCCAAGCTCCTCAGCGACGAGCCCTGCTTCTTCCTCATCAACAGCTACACCACGGGTCTGGCTCCCAGCGTGCTGAAGAACGTGCTCACCGTGGCCCTGCCCCAGGGTCATGCGGAGGCGGACGAGGTGGGCCTGCCCATCCGCCGGGAGAACCTGGTCCTGCCCTGCGGCGCCACGGGAAGATGGATCCCATAGCCTATGGATATTCGCGTATTATATGAGGACAATCACCTGCTGGTGGTGGAGAAGCCTATGAATGTCCCCGTCCAGGCGGACATCTCCGGGGACGAGGACCTGCTCACCGCCTGCAAGGGGTACATAAAGGAAAGGTATCAGAAGCCCGGCGAGGTCTACTTGGGCCTGGTGCACCGGCTGGATCGGCCTGTGGGGGGCGTCATGGTCTTTGCCCACACCAGCAAGGCCGCCGCCCGGCTCACGGAGCAGTTTTCCGCCCATCGGACCGAGAAGCGCTACGCCGCCGTGGTGGAGGGATTCGCCCCCGCCGAGGGGAATCTGTTCGATTATCTGCTCAAGAACGAAGCCACCAACACCACCGCCGTGGTCCCGGCAGGCACCCCCGGCGCCAAGCCCGCCCGGCTGAGCTTTCGGACCCTGGCCCGGGAGAAGGGGCTCTCCCTGCTGGATGTGAATCTGCAGACCGGCCGGCCCCACCAGATCCGGGTCCAGCTCTCCCATCGGGGCCTTCCCCTCAAGGGGGACCAGCGGTACAACCCCAGCGCCCGCGTGGGCGAGCAGATCCGCCTGTGGGCCTACGCCCTGACCCTGACCCACCCCACGTTGAAGGAGCCCATGACCTTCTACGCCCTGCCGCCCTTTGCGGAGTTCTCCACGGCGGTGAAGTATCTGCCCGCCTTTCGGGCCTGCTCCGCCGTCTATGAGGACGAGAGCATGCTGGTGGTGGACAAGAACCCGGGCACCGAGGTGGAAACGGACCTTCTTTCGGAGCTCACGCCCATCACAGAACCGCTGTATCCGGTCCACCGGCTGGATGCCAACACCATGGGCTTGGTGGCCCTGGCCAAGACCGAGGCGGCCCAAGAGCAGCTGAGCGAGGCCTTTGCCCGCCACGAAACAAACAAGGTCTATGAGGCCATCTTAACGGGCGTTCCCGACAAGCGGGAGGGGACCTTGGTCCACTACGGCCTGAAGGACGGGGAAAAGGCCCTCATGCGCCTGGTGCCCAAGGATACGCCGGGGGCGCTGCGGATGGAGCTTTCCTACCGGGTCGTGGAGGAGAGCGGCGGCCTTTGCAAGGCGCAGATCCGGCTCTTCACCGGCCGTACCCACCAGATACGGGTCCAGATGGCGGCCCTGGGCTGCCCCGTGCTGGGGGACGATAAATATGGCGATCGGGAGGCGAACCGGCGCTGCCGGCAGAAGCGGCAGCTGCTTTTGTCCAAGCGCCTGACCCTCCTTGGCAAAACCTTTGAAAGCACACGAGAACTTACCCTACAACAGATCAAACAGGAGGACCTATGAACGCACAGGAAAGGTATGAATACTGGCTGAACAGTCCCGACGTGGACGAGAGCACCAAGGCGGAGCTGCGCGCCATCGCGGGCGATTCCACCGAGATCGAGGATCGGTTCTATCAGGAGCTGTCCTTCGGCACGGCGGGCCTTCGGGGCGTGCTGGGCGCCGGGGACAACCGGATGAACGTCTACAACGTCCGCAAGGCCACCGAGGGCCTGGCCCGGCATCTGAAAGAGCGGTTCCCGGCGGGAGCCAGCGTGGCCATCGCCTATGATTCCCGGAACTTCTCCGATGTGTTCGCCCGGGAGACCGCCTGTGTGCTGGCCGGCCACGGCATCCATGTGTACCTGTACAGCACCCTCCACTCCGTGCCCCAGCTGTCCTTCACCGTGCTGCACCTCCATTGCAGCGCCGGCGTGGTGATCACCGCCAGCCATAACCCGCCCAAGTACAACGGCTACAAGGTCTATTGGACCACCGGCGGCCAGGTGGACCCGGTGGAGGCCGACGCCATCACCGCCCGCATCCGGGAGGTGGAGGGGTTCGCAACCTGCTATATGCCTTATGAGCAGGGCCTTGCCAACGGCACCATTGAGCTCATCGGCAAGGAGGTGGACGAAGCCTACTACGCCGCCACCATGTCGCTGCTGCAGCAGCCCAAGCTCCTGCAGGAGAAGGGCAAGAACGTGACCATGGTCTACACGCCCCTCCACGGCTCCGGCTATGTGCCGGTGACCACGGTCCTCAGCCGCATCGGCATGAAGAACGTGTTCCCCGTGCCCGAGCAGGTGAAGCCCGACGGCAACTTCCCCACGGTGAAGGCCCCCAATCCCGAGGACCCCAACGCCTTCACCCTGGCGTTCAAATTGGCGGAAGAGAAAAAAGCGGACGTGATCATCGGCACCGACCCGGATTCCGATCGGCTCGGCGTGGCCGTCCGCAAGCATGACGGGACCTGGGCCGTGCTCACCGGGAATCAGATCGGGTCCATCCTGCTCTATTGCCTGCTCACCGCCAAGAAGGAAGCGGGCATCCTGCCCAAGAACGGGCTGGTGGTCCGGTCCCTGGTGTCCACCCCCCTGGCCGACGCCATCTGCGCCAGCTTCGGCGTGGAGATCCGGGAGGTTTTGACGGGGTTCCGGTTCATTTCCGAGCAGATCGCCGAATGCGAAGAGAAGCACGAGCACACCTTCCTCTTCGGCTTCGAGGAGAGCTTCGGGTTCCTGGCCGGCGGCTTCTCCCGGGACAAGGACGCCGTCTGCGCCGCCATGCTGGTGGCCGAGGGCTGCACGCTCTTCAAGGAGCAGGGGCTGACGCTGTATGACGTGCTCCAGAAGATCTACGCCACCTACGGCTATTACAAGGAGAAGACCGTGTCCTACACCCTGGAGGGGAAGGCCGGCATCGAGAAGATCCAGGCAGCCATGGCCCAGCTGCGGCAGAACCCGCCCGCTGCCATCGGCGGCAAGGATGTGGTGAAGACCGTGGACTACGAGGATTCCGCCGCCACGGGCCTGCCCAAGAGCAACGTGCTCCGCTGGACGCTCTCTGACGGGAGTTGGGCCATTGCCCGGCCCTCCGGCACGGAGCCCAAGCTGAAGATCTATTCCGGCGTTCGGGGCGAAAACCCCTCTGACGCTGAGGATAAGCTCGCCGCTCTTGCTGCGGCCATGGACCAGCTGCTGAAGCCGTACCTGGCATAATCATTCTTCTTCGCGACTTTTTCTTTTCAGTGAAAAGAAAAAGTCGCCCAAAAAGAAAAGCTTAGGAGTCTAATGAATTAGATGTCCTAAGCTTTTTATTATGAAAAAGTTCTTTTGGGCCCCTTCTCTTTCCCAAGAAGAGGGGCGAAGCCTTCCATAGGTCCCTCAATAAAACATATTCCAATACACCGGCCCCCACATGTTGAGCAGCACGCACAGGAGGATCAGCGCCGTCTTCCATCCTCCCAGGGGCCGGCGCGTCAGGCCCATGGCCGCCAGTATGCCCACGTAGGGGATAAAGTCCATGGCGTACCGCATGCCGAACTGGGCGAACCCGTTCCCGTAATTCATGAGGAACGGCACCGCGCATACCGCCGCCGTCAGCAGCAGGAACCAAGTCAGCCTGTCCTTCCGATAGTCCACCCAGCCGGCGGCGTACAGCGCCGGGGAAAGGTGCGTCAGCGACACCCCCGCCAGCGTGGGGATCACATAGGGATAGGTCCGGGAGAACTCCGGCCCCAGCAAAAAGATGGAGTACAGGTTATACCCCACATGCTTCAGCTGCAGCGGACCGCCCACTTCCTTCTCCACCGCCTTCAAAAAGGCCAGCTGCTCCTCCTTGGGCAGAGCCTGCATCTGCAGATACAGCGCCCGGTGCTTGTCCTTCAGGTGGGTCAGGTTATACCCTTGGTCCATGATCGTGCCGAACCGCACATAGTTATAGAGCATATACAGGCCCCCGGGCACCGCCGCGCCCAGGCAGAAGAAGAGAAGCGACCGCAGCCAGGCCTCCCGCTTATACCGGGTCAGGATATACCCGCCGAAGAACAGCGCCCCCAGCAGGTTCGGCATCCGGCAGGTCACCGCGCAGCCGTAGAACACCCCGGCCAGCAGCAGGTGGATGTCCTTACGCTTCTCTTCCGGCGCCGTCAAAAACGCCATCCCCAGCAGCAGGAAGAACCAGCTGCTCACATGCCCCAAAAACCATCCGTGGCCCAGGGCCGCCAGGAAGCAGTGGACCGTGCCGAAGGTCAGCAGCGCCGCGCACCAGATCCGCTCCCGCCGATCCCGGCCGATGCCCATCTGCCGAAACACCCGGTAGCTGAGGGCCGTGTTCGCCCCGCCCAGCGCCAACGACAGCCAGGCGATGTTAAACCCGTTTATGCCGAACAGGGCCACGAACGGCAGGCACAGAATGGCCGGCCCCGGGGCAAAATGCATGTACACATGGCCGCCGAACTCCACCGATTCCAGATACGCCGGCATCCCGTCCACATACAGGTGCCCGTGGAGCAGGGCGTCCGCCAGGTAGCTATAGTTATTATAGTAGACAAAGTTGTGTTTGTTCAGCAGGAACAGCGCCAGGAAGCTCACCAAGAACAGCCCCAGCTCCACCGTTCCCTCCCGCCGGGGCCAGCCCTTCCTTTCGCGGCGCGCAAGGACCCTGTCCAGCAGAAACAGCGCCAGCAGCACCAGGCCGATAGCCCCCATGGTGCCGAAGTAGCTGACCTTGCCCTCCATTTTGCGCCTTGCCCCCTTTCATCCTGCAGGATCGATCCTTTTGGACATTGTACCCCAAGCCCCGCCCCCTGTCAACGCGCCCGGAGCCACCCTTCGTCAAAAAGCCCCGATTTTCGGAATTTCTCCTCAAACCAACCCTTTTGCCCCTTTATCCACACCCTGAGCCGGAAAATTATCCACATTATCCACAGCCTTATCCACCGAAGACGGATTTCCGTTCTTTTTTCTGTGGATAACGCCGTGGAAAAGGCACGCGAAAGGCTGCCGTCGGTCCCATGGGCGTAGGACCGTCCCGGCAGCCGTTTCGCGGATCATGAGGGCGGGGCATCCTGCAGGATGGGGGGAGCCGTCCTGCAAGCTTGGCATTTGGTTCTGTTGTTCCTTTTCTCTTCCGTGAAGAGAAAAGGAACCGAAAAGAGAAGCTCAGGAAGATAATATGATATCCATGATTCCATCTATCTTCCATTCAAAGGACAAATTGGTCATTATATCACCCCATTTATATGAGATTCTCGGACCCAATAAATCCTGAAAGTTAGTCGGCTTACGCCAAAAAGTTAGTAGGTTTAGAACGCCGTTTCCAGTGATACTTTCATTGTGTTCATAGGCTCAGCCCTTTCAAAAAACCCAGACTTCATCCCGCCTTTTTCCCCTGCTCCTCCATCAAGAGCTTGTCCGCCACCAGGGCGATGAACTCTCCGTTGGTGGGCTTGTCATTCTTGCCGTAGATGTTGTAGCCGAATAGGGCGTTCAGGTTTTCGATCTTGCCCCGGGTCCAGGCCACCTCGATGGCGTGGCGGATGGCCCGCTCCACTTTGCTGGGGGAGGTGTCGAACCGCTTGGCGATGCCCGGGTACAGCTCTTTGGTGATCCGGTTGATGAGATCCGGGTCGTTGTACACCAGTCGGATGCCCTCCCTGAGGTAGTGATAGCCCTTGATGTGGGCCGGGATGCCCGCCACCAGGAAGATGGCGGTCACCTTCTCCTCAAAGGACCGGTGGGTGGGGGCGTAGGGCATGACGCCCCCCTTCACCGGCTCTCCTTCCAGCGTCTCCAGCAGGCGTTTGCTGATCGTGTCCGCGTCCACAGGCTTCACCATATAATATCGGGCCCCCAGCGCGCAGCACCGGCGCACCATGGCCTCGTTCTTTAATGCGGAAATCACCACCACAGCCGGCGCCGGGTTCAGCGGCAGCACCGACATCTGCTCCAGCACCGCCAGCCCGTCCGCGTTGGGCATGATGAGGTCCAGCGTCATCACGTCATAGGTCTTCTCCCTGAGCTTCTTCAGCGCCTCCCGGCCGTCCTGGGCGGTGTCCACCTCGCTGAACCGGTCCTGGCTCAGCAGATACCCCTTCACGCTCTCGGTGAACTGGGTGTTGTCGTCGATCAAAAGAGCTTTGTACTTTGCCATTTGCCTTCCTCCTTCGCTGTGCTTAGATTGTACCATCCCCCTCCCCAACTGGTTAGAGTGCAAATTCAGCGACCCCTGGCGAATGGATAGCGAATAAAGGAAGGTGGCGGCATAGGAGGTTATTTAGGGGCATAGCTTTTCTTTTGTTCCTTTTTCTCTTCTGTGAAGAGGAAAAAGGAACCGAAAAAGAGAAGCGCATAGGGGGGCTGTATATCGGCAGGCATGACCTTCTTCCCCCACGCCGGGCCCTCCGTAGGGGAGGGCTTGCCCCTCCCGCCTTACATCACAAAAACACATCCTTGACGCTATGGGCCGGGCAAAGCCACGGCCCCTACTTTTAGGCCTTCCCCCGGGAGAAGGTCCGCCGCAGGCGGCGGCAAGGAATGCCACCATAAAAAAGCAGAGAGCTTTTGCTCCCTGCCTTTCTAAAATCATCAGTATTCCCTTTATTTTTTGTCGTTGGGACGGACGGCAACGATGATGATCCCGATGATGCCCAGGAAAAACCCCCACCAGAATCCGCCCTCCATGCCCCTGTTATTCGTGATAGCTTTCGTGATAAAACCACAAATAACGCCAACAACCAAATACCCAATCAAATATGCAATTTCCATCTTTCCACTCCTTTTTTTTAATTTCCGCCGCCAGCTGCTTTTAATAAGCGTTCATACTCTGCCCAATCCTTTTGCAGTTTTTCATATTCCTGCCGTGCTTCCTCTGCTCTCCTCGCTGCCTGCTCCGAGCCTTCGTGAAGCGAATTGAGCATTCGTTGGTTTTCATCTACCTTGCTCTTCTCGCATCCCAGCAGGCAAAAAGCCATGCTGGCAATAATGCAAAAGATTAGCAGGATTGACAAACTCCTTTTCATCTGCTCCCTCCTCTGTATGTATTACAAGAATATCTATCTTGTATCTGCATTGTATCATACATACATTTCGTTCGTCAATATATACTTAAAATACAAATAGATTGCGAGGTGGAGAAAATGCTGAAGGAACCCCTAATTATTAAAAAGCGCGGCGAAGACGGGAACCGCATCATTTCCGTCCGCATTCGGGAGGAGATTCTGGCCAAGCTGGACAAGCTGTCCGCCGAAACCAACCACTCCCGCAACGAGCTGATCAACTTGATCCTGGCCCATGGCGTGGACAACATCGAAATACAATAACCCTTTTGACACACAAAAAGCGCCTCCCGTCGTTAGCTTCGACAGGCGGCGCTTGTTTTTTGTCTTGTTAAGTTTCTCTTTTTCCGCCGCTTTTACTCTTTGTATAAAGAGAAAAAGCGGCAAAAGAAATCTTTCATTTCTTCCTTACCTTCGGCCACCAATACTCCTTCCCGTACACCAGCGCCTCCGCCAGCAGGCACACGGGCAGGGCGGCGAACACGTCCAGGGCCGAATGCTGCTTCACAAAGCAGACGGCGCAGCACACGCCGATGACGAAAAGGGTAAGCAGCGCCTTTATCCATCCGGGCAGGGTCTCGTCCTTGAGACCCACGGAGAGGATGCCCAGGGAATAGCCCACATGGAGGCTGGGGCACACCCCCGTGCTGGTGTCGAAGCTGTAGATGAAGGCCATCACCGAGGTGAGGAAATTCTCCCGGGGGAAGGTTTCCGGCCTGAGATCCTGGCGGGAGGGCCAGAGGATATAGCAGAGCATGGCCACCGCCTGGGTGATCATGATGAAGGTCTGCACCTTTTTGAACCGGGGCACATCAAAGAAAAACGTGTAGGCGAGCGTCCCGAACACCAGGGCATACCACCCCACGTAGAACAGCACGAACCACTCGTTGAACGGGATCAGGTCGTCCAGCGCGCAGTGGATGGGCGTGCATTTTTCATAGGGGATCAGGTTCTCCGTGATGAAATACAGGCAGAAATAGGCGATCCAGCCCCCCAGGAGCTTTACGTGGGCGAACCGGGGCTCATTCAGCTTTTTCAGGGAAAAGCCCCGGTAATCATAGGGTTTCTTCATTTGGAATATACCTCGAGCGGCCTGTTTTTCGGGTACTGCCCCTTGGGAATGTTGGGGTAGGGCACCACGGTGTGCTCCGGCAGACGGAGGGCCATGTTTGTGATGGCGTCCATCAGCGCCTCCGCCACCCGCTTGCGCTCCTCCTCCAGGGGCGCCTGGGGATCGAAGGCGATGGGCTGGCCATAGTACATGCTCTTGAGCCGGGGCGCCAAATACAGGGGCACGAACCGGAGCGCCTGCCCGGTCTGCTTATAGTACATCCGCCCCAGGTCGATGAACCGGTCCTGGAAGGCGTGGACGATGTTGTTATGCTCGTCGTAGCACTCGGGGAAGATCACCAGCCGATCCCCCGCCGCCAGCTTCTGCACCGACTCCCGGAAGGTGGTCAGGAGCCTTGCGTCATGGTACACCCCCACGGTGTGGGCGTTGTTGAACACGCACACGGCCAGGGGCACGATGAGGTGGCTCAGCAGCTTATAGAACCAGCGCACGGCCTTGGGCTTGCCGGACCAGAAATCTCGGTAGGCATAGGCCGCCACCTCCTCCTTGTGCATCATCTCCCCGGTGCACCACACCCAGTGCTTCCCCGGCACATACAGCTCCCCGGCGATGGGCCCGTACATCTGGCTGTGGTTCCCCACGATGACGCAGGGGCCTCCGGGCAGATTTTCCGCCCCAACGGTGGTCAGCTTGGGGGAAAAGAGCCACACCCCGAACCGGATCACCCGATAGGCAAACGAGGTGGGCTTTTCGCCCACCTCCGCTTTCTTCAATGACGGCGCCCTCATTGCACGCCTACGCCCGCGTAATTGTCTTCATAAAACACGGCCGCGTTCCGGGCCTCGTTCAGCCAGTCCTCCTGAACGGCGTCCCATTCCTCCATCTGCCGCTGGGCCAGGGCGTCGGCGGTGTAATTCTCCGGGTCGTCCTCGAAGGCCGCCTCCCCGGCGGGCAGGTCGCTGAGCCGCTTGATGAGGTAAAAGCTGTCCCCCACCTGCAGCACCGGGGCCACCTCGCCCTCCTTCAAATCATTGGCCGCGGTCCACACCTGCTCCGGCCAATCCGTGTCCTGCGCCTTGGTGTAGAAAATCACCGTGCCGTCCCGCAGGGGCTCGCCCTCCACGTAGCCGTAGAAGCTCATGGTCCCCTCCTGATCGGAGTAGGTGGTAAACAGCTCCGTGAAGTCCATTCCGTTCAGGGCGTCGGCCCTGGCCTTCTCCGCCTTCTCGCTGCTCTTCTGAAGCAGCTCGGCGTTCATGGTCTGCAGCTCCTGATACCGGGTCAAAATCTCCTGCTGCCGGGCCTCGTCCTGGCCCCGGAGCACCAGCTTGCCGTACTCCGCTTCCAGATTGGTCATCTCCAGCTCGTTGGCGGCATAGGCGGCGCTGTCGTCCTCGTCGACATCAAAGCTGATCACCTGCATCCGGCCGAAGCCCTCCGGCGTGAACAGGGCCGGAATATCCGACTCGCCCGCCCGATAGGCCTCATTCTGGGTCTTAAAGCCGGTGTAATCCTCCGTGAAGCTGTCCTTTTGGGCCGCCAGCTCCTGGCTGAACCAGGCCTTGGCCTCCTCCTCGGTGATGCTCACGCCCTCGTTGAACTTTTCCTGCAGCAGCTCCGTCAGGGCGCCCTCCGTATAGGAGGCGGTCACCTCCTCCAGCCACTGGCTGAAGGGATAGCCGAAATAGTCCTCCACATCCTGCTCCAGGATCGCCCGGGCCTTTTCGGCCAGAGCCACGTCGTCCGCGTCCTCGCCCAGCTCCTGGCGGGCATCCTCCAGATAGTCACCGGCATACTCGGCAATGAGCTCCTCCACGTCCCGGGCCACCTCTTCCCGCTTCTCTTCGGTGAGCTCGATGCCCATCTGCTGGGCCTTCCAGGGAAGCATCTTGGCGGAGAGCAGGTCTTCGATGACCATGCTCCGATAGGTGTTGATCTCCTCCGCCGTGGTGGGGGCGGACAGGCCGTAGTAGCTCATATAATCCAAAACGGTGTTGTAGCTGCTGCGGACCTCTCCTACGGTCACCGTGAAATCGCCCAGGGTGAAGGCGGGCAGGGCATCCGTCTCGCTGGTGTCGGCCGGGGCCGTGGCGGCGGGATTGCTCTCAGGCGCCTCCGCTTTCGTCCCGTCCTCCGCTTTTTCCAGGCACCCCACCGCGCCCACTATCATCAGCGCGCACAGCAGCAGCGCCAGAGCTTTCTTTTTCACGTTTCGTCTATCCTTTCTGTTTCCTTTTGCTTCGCCCCATTATACCCTCTCGGACCGCAGGTTGCAATCCGCCAGAATGGAAAGAAATTGTGGCAGTTTTTTTACGAAATCATCGGCGCTGCGGCACTTGACGCTCAGCTCCACCGCCGCCGGGTCCCCGGCCAGGAGCCGGGCGCCCTGCTCATTGGACAGGGCCAGCAGGAGCTTTCCCCCGTCGGGCCGGGCGCTTTGGTCATATTTTAGGGTGGCCTTCCCCGGCTTCACCGTGACGGAGGCGAACCCCGCCCGGGCTCCCAGGTGCTTGATGAGGCTCAGCCGCATGAGCCGCTCCACGCTCTCGGGCAAGTCCCCGTACCGGTCCGTGAACTCGTCATACATATCGTCGAACATGCCCTGATCCTCGATTTCGGCGATCCGCTTATACATGGCCATCCGCTGTAGCTCCCCGTTCACCAGCCCCTTTGGCACAAAGGCGTCTCCGGGGGCGTCCACCGCCGTGTCGATGAGGGGCAACACCTCCCGGCCCGTGGCCTCGTCCACGGCCTGGCGGATGAGCTTGCAGTAGTATTCGTAGCCCACGTCCGAAAGGTGGCCGTGCTGCTCGGCGCCCAGCAGGCTCCCGGCCCCCCGGATCTCCAGATCCCGCATGGCCAGCCTGTATCCCGCGCCGAACTGGGTAAACTCCCGCACCGCCAGCAGCCGCTTCTGGGCCGCCTCGGGCAAGGACCGGCTCTGGGGCACGGTGAGATAGGCGTAGGCGATCCGATTCGACCGCCCCACACGGCCCCTGAGCTGATAGAGCTGGGCCAGGCCCAGTTTGTCCGCGTCCAGCACGATGAGGGTGTTGCAGTTGGGGATATCCACCCCGCTCTCCACAATGGTGGAGCACAGCAGCACATCCGCCTCCCGCTGGATAAAGCTCATCATGGCCTGCTCCAGGGCATGCTCGTTCATCTGCCCGTGGGCCATGAGGAACCGCGCCTCCGGCACCAACTCCTGAAAATGGGCCAGGGTGCCCTCCATGCCCATGACCTTGTTGCTCACGATGAAGCACTGGCCGCCCCGCCCCAGCTCCCGCCGGATGGCGGCGGCGATCTGGGCGTCGGTGTATTCCACCACGTAGGTCTGCACCGGGAACCGGTTCTCCGGGGGCGTCTCGATGATGGACACGTCCCGCACCCCGGTCATGGCCATATTCAGCGTCCGGGGGATGGGCGTGGCCGTCATGGTCAGCACGTCCACCTGGCTGCGGATGGCTTTGATCTGCTCCTTATGGTTCACCCCGAACCGGTGCTCCTCGTCGATGATGAGCAGGCCCAGGTCCTTGAATTTCACATCCTTGGCCAACAGGGCGTGGGTGCCGACCACCATGTCCAGCTCTCCCGTGGCCAGGGCCTTTTTCACCCGCTCCCGCTCCTTGGGGGTCTGGAACCGACTCAGGCACCCCACCGTCACCGGATAGGCGGCAAACCGTTCCGAAACCGTGGCGTAATGCTGCTGGGCCAGGATGGTGGTGGGAACCAGCAGGGCCGCCTGTTTCCCGTCCTGCACCGCCTTGAAGGCCGCCCGGATGGCCACCTCCGTCTTACCGTAGCCCACATCTCCGCACAACAGCCGATCCATGGGCCGGCGGCTCTCCATGTCCGCCTTTACCTCCCGGATGCACCGGAGCTGGTCCTTTGTCTCCTCGTAAGGGAAGGCCGCCTCCAGCCGCCGCTGCCAGGCCGTGTCCGGGGAAAAGGCGTGGCCGGGCACGGAAGCCCGCCGGGCGTAGAGGGCCGCCAGGTCCACCGCCAGCTTCCTGGCGGCCGCCCGGGCCTTCTGAACCTTCTGCTGCCATTCGCCGCCCCCCAGCTTGCTGAGCGTAGGAGCCACGTCCTCCCCAGAGGAGCCCATATACTTCTGGATCCTGTCCAGCTGGTCCGTGGGGATGTAGAGCTTGTCGCCCCCCTTGTAGAGGAGCAGCAGATAGTCCCGGGTGCTGTTCTCCACGGTCAGCTGCTCCACGCCCACGAACCGGCCCACGCCGTGAGCTTCGTGGACCACATAGTCCCCCACGGTGAGGTCCGAAAACTTCAGTCCGCTCTTCTTTTTCCGGGGGCGACTCATCTGCTTGCCGAAGAGCTCCGTCCCCGTGAGCACCATGAGCTTCAGCGCCGGGCACAAAAAGCCCCTGGGCAGGCTTTCGCCCAGGATCAGCACCTCCCCCGGCTCCGGCTCCCGGTCCAGGCTCTGCGCCCGGGCGCAGCGGAGCTCGTCCTGCAGAGTGTCCATGAGGGCGTCCGCGCTCTCCCCGCCGTAGAGCAGGGCACAGCCGCCGCTCTGCCGGAACCGCTTCAGCTCCCGCGCCAGCTCCCCCATGTCACCCAGGTACATGGGCGCGGTCTCCAGGGTGAACTTCACCCGCATCCTGTGCTCGATCTGCCGGCTGGTCCGAAACAGGGCGTAGATGGCCCCGGTTCGCCGCTGGTCCGCCAGGGTCTCCAAGTACCCCTCCTCCCGCAGGAGCTTGGCCTGCTTGGGATGGCCCTCCCCCCGCTCCAGCATGGCGGTGACGGCCTCCAGGAACAGGTTCCGGGCCGTCCGCCCCTCCTCCATCACCCGGTCCGGCTCGATGAAAAACCGCAGGCAATCCTGGGGCAGGTAGTTCTCCAAGGAGGCCTCCTCCTCATACAGCAGGGGCAGCAGCACGTCCGCCCCCAGGGTGGGCCGGTCCTGGGCCCAATCCTCCCGCTCCCGGTCAAAGCCCGCCCGGTCCCCCAGGGCCTTCAGGGCCTTGCGCACCCGCGCCCCGGGCTGGGGCGTTTCAAAGGCCGGGGGCAGCAGCGCCCGGTCCGTCTGTCGGATGGACCGCTGGGTGTTCACGTCGAAATACCGCAGCTGATCCACCTCGTCGTCAAAAAACTCGATCCGGCAGGGGTCCTCCCCCTGGGGCGGAAACACGTCCAGAATATCCCCCCGCAGAGCCACCTGCCCGGGGCCTTCCAGCATGTCCACCCGCTCGTAGCCCGCCGTCACCAGATCGGCAAGCAGCGCCCGGGGCTCCAGGGTATCCCCCCGCTTCACCACCTTTAGCTGGGAGATGAACGCCTCCGGCGGGGCCAGCCGCTCCATCAGCGCCCCCGCGCAGGTGACAAACAGGGTGGGCACCCCCAGCGCCAGCCGGGACAGCACCCCCAGCCGCTGGCTTCGCCGCTCCGGGGCGGCGGCCTGCACGTGCACCAGGGGCAGCTCCCGGGGCAAAAACAGCTGCGCGTCCGGCCGATAGCTCTTCAGCTCCGTAAACAGCTCGATGGCCGCCGTTTCCGTGTCCAGCACGGCCATGACCGTTCCCTCCTGGCCGAGGGCCGCGAACACCGGCGCCCGGGCAGCGTCAGGCAGGGAAAAGACCGCCGCGGGGCCCCTTCCCTCCCTGAGCCCGGACAAAAGTTCCTTCACCGCCGGGTCCCGTTTCAGTTGTGCAATCAGCCTTTCCTTCATGCCTCGCCCTGGCTCTGCCGGGGATTCTTCTCGTGGCGCTTGTTGAACCGGCTCTGGGCTCCCTCCACGTCCCCCTTCACCATCATCTCCGCCGCATCCGCCGCCTTCTCATAGGCCTCCCGGAGCAGCTGCTGCTCCTCCTTGCCGGGGCACTTGAGCACATAATCCCGCAGCTGGAGCGACACGTCCTGTCCCGCCCCGATCCGGATCCGGGCAAAGTTCTCCGAATTCAGGCAGGCGATGATGCTCTTTAGACCGTTGTGGGTGCCGGCGGACCCCCTGGCCCGGATGCGCATGCTGCCGCAGGGCAGATCCACGTCGTCGCAGAGGACGATCAGCTTTTCCGGGGGCAGCTTATAAAAGTGCATCACCTGCTGGAGGCAGTCGCCGCTCAGGTTCATATAGGTCTGGGGCTTCACCAGGATCACCCGCTCGCCGTTTAGCTCGCCCTCGCCCAGCAGGCCCGAAAATTTCTTGTCCTTTATCTTAACCCCGATCCGATCGGCGATCACGTCCAGAGCCATGAAGCCGATGTTGTGGCGGGTCTTTCGATAGCTCAGCCCGGGGTTGCCTAATCCCGCGATCACGTACATACTCTTTATCTCCTACTCGTTATAGAGGTCTCTTGTTGGGGGTCCCGGCCTTCCGGGGGTACGCCTTGGGGGTGGGCTCCGTCTTCTCCGCGAGCACCAAACAGCGCTTCCCCAGCGGGGAATTCAGCTCCTCCATCCGCAGCTTCACATGGAGCAAAAAGGCCGCCGATTTGGCGTTTTTCAGCTCCTCCGCTCCGTCCCCCTTATAGGCGATGGCCGTGCCGCCCACCCGCACGAAGGGCGTGGTCAGCTCCAGCAACACCGGCAGGTTCGCCACCGCTCGGGACACCGCCGCGTCAAACTTCTCCCGATAGAGCCGGTTCTGCCCCAGATCCTCCGCCCGGCCGTGGACCAGCGTCGCCTTCAGGTCCAGCTCACGGAGCAGAGCCTCCAAAAAGGTCAGCCGCTTCTGCAGGCTGTCCGCCAGCGTCAGCTCCAGCTTCGGCTCCATGATGAGCAGGGGCACCCCGGGGAACCCGGCCCCGGTACCCACGTCGATGACCTTCATGCCCGCTTTCAGATAGGGCAGGGCCGCCAGGGAATCGGCAAAATGCTTCTGGGCCACCTCCTCGGGGTCCGTGATGGCGGTCAGGTTCATCCGCTCGTTCCATTCCCCCAGCAGCCTTTGATAGATCTCAAACCGCTCCAGCGCCCGCTCGTCCGCTTCCGGCAGGGCCTTTTTCAGCAGCGCCCGTATTTCGCTCATAGCATCCCCCGTTTCTGGGCCACCAGCAGCACGCTCACGTCCGCCGGGGACACCCCCGAAATGCGGGACGCCTGGCCGATGCTGGTGGGTTTTATCCCGTTCAGCTTCTGCCGGGCCTCCAGGCGAAGGCCGGACAGGCTGCCGTAATCAAACTCCTTCGGCAGGCTCAGCGCTTCCAGGCTTCGCATCCGCTCCACCTCCCGCCGTTCCTTCTCAATATATCCGTCGTACCGGGCCATGACCTCGATCTGCTCCATTGTCTCCCGGTCCAGCGGGTCCAGATCGTCCCCGTACAGCGCCAGCAGGTCCGTGTAGCTGACCCCCGGGCGCTTCAGCAGCTCAAAGAGCCTGGCCCCGTCGTGTGGCACGCTTTGGCCCACGCGCTCCAGGTACCCTCGCAGCTTCTCGTCCGCGTTCACATGCTTGTCCAGCTTCGTCCGGGCCTCGGCCACTTTCTCCCGCTTTTTGAGCAGCTTTTCATACCGCTCATCTGAAATAAGCCCCGTGCGCCGTGCCTTTTCCGTGAGCCGCAGGTCCGCGTTGTCCTGCCGGAGCAGGAGCCGGTATTCGCAGCGGGAGGTCATCATCCGATAGGGCTCCGGAGTCCCCTTGGTCACCAGGTCGTCCACCAGCACCCCCAGATACCCTTCGTCCCGGCCCAGGATAAAGGGGGCCTCCCCCTTCACATACAGCGCCGCGTTCACCCCGGCGTAAAAGCCCTGGGCGGCGGCCTCCTCATAGCCGGAGCTGCCGTTGATTTGCCCGCCGGAGAATATGCCCGGTATGCCTTTCACCATCAGGCTCAGATCCAACGCCTGGGGGTCCAGGCAATCGTATTCGATGGCGTAGCCGTAGCGCATGATCTTCGCCCGTTCCAGCCCCGGGATGGTGTGGAGCATCTCCTCCTGCACATCCGCCGGCAGGCTGGTGCTCAGCCCCTGAACGTACATCTCCTGGGTGGTCCGACCCTCGGGCTCGATGAACAGCTGGTGCCGGTCCTTGTCCGCGAACTTCACCACCTTGTCCTCGATGGACGGGCAGTAGCGGGTCCCTGTGGCGTGGATGCGCCCGGCATAGAGGGGGGACCGGTTCAGGTTATCCAAGATGATCCGGTGGGTGTCCCGGTTCGTATAGGTTAGGTAGCATCGATCCTGATCGAGATGCAGCTCCCCATGGAGGAAGGAGAAGGCCGGCGTGGGCTCGTCCCCCTCCTGAACGGCCATTTTATCCAGGTCCAGGGTGTCCCGCTTCACCCGGGGAGGCGTGCCGGTCTTGAACCGGCGCAGCGGCAGACCGATCCTTGCCAGATTCCCGGAAAGGCCTTCGCTTCGGAGCATGCCGCTGGGGCCGCTTTCCCGCATGAATTCGCCGATGAGAATGCGGCTCTGCAAATACACTCCCGTGCACAGCACCGCCGCCCGGCAAGGGTAGCAAAAGCCCTCCGCCGTGACCACGCCGGACAGGCGCCCGCCCTCCGTTTCAAAATCCACGGCCTCGCTTTGGATCAGGGTCAAATTCTCCTCCGCCTCCAAAGCCGCCTTCATCCGCTCGTGATACCGGCGCTTGTCCATCTGCGCTCGCAGGGAATGGACCGCCGGGCCCTTGCCCGTGTTCAGCATGCGCATTTGGATCAGGGTGTCGTCCGCCGCAAGGCCCATTTCGCCCCCCATGGCGTCCAGCTCCCGGACCAGGTGCCCTTTCCCCGTGCCGCCGATGGAGGGGTTGCAGGGCATCATGCCGATGCTGTCCAGATTCAAGGTCAGCAGGGCCGTCTTCAGTCCCATTCGGGCGCAAGCCAAGGCCGCTTCGCAGCCCCCGTGTCCCGCGCCGATGACCACGCAGTCAAAGCTTTCTCCCCTGAGGGGTTTGGTTGTCCATCCGTTGCTCATATGCGCATACTCCTATGTATAGCAGTATAGCATAGCTTTTCCCATTCTACAATCTTCCTGTTTGCTATCGGGCGAAAATCTGCTATACTATATTTATGTATCGCAGGTCTTGATTTGGGAGGGATCGAAACATGAGCCGAATGAATCTTTTGAATGAACCCGGCCAGCAGACGGAAGGGTTTTGCATGGTGAAGAGCGCCGCCGTGCGCACAGACAGCAAGGGCGGCGCTTACATGGACATGGTCCTGGCGGACGCCGGCGGCGAATGCGTGGCCAAGATCTGGAATTACGGCCCCTCCATGGGCATGTACGAGCCGGAGGACATCGTCAAGGTCCGGGGCGTGGTCACCATCTGGAAGGACAGCGAGCAGCTAAAGATCGAGCGCATCCGCCAGGCCACGGAAGCGGACCAGGTGGACATGTCCCGGATCGTCCCCTGCTCCCCCCAGGACCCCCACGCCGCCTACGAGCTCCTCTGGCAGGAAACGGAAGCTTTCCGGGATCAGGATCTCAAGCGCCTGGTCCAATATCTCATGAAGGAGCATAAGCAGCAGATGCTCTACTACCCTGCCGCCGTCAAGCTCCACCACGCCACCCGGGGCGGCTTTTTGGAGCACACATTGAACATCGTCTCCCTGGGCAAGGCCGTGGCCGCCCGCTACCCGGAGCTGGACGCCGAGCTCATCGTGGCCGGCGCCATCCTCCACGATGTGGGCAAGCTCTCCGAGCTGGCCACCGGCAAGCTTGGCATCGCCACCGCCTACACCCCCGAGGGCCAGCTCCTGGGGCACATCAACATCGGCATGGCCGAGGTCCGCTCCGCCGCGGAGCTCCTCCAGATCCCCGAGGAGACCGCCGTCCTCCTGGAGCACATGCTCCTCTCCCACCACGGCCAGCCTGAATTCGGCTCCCCTAAGCTCCCCATGTTCCCGGAGGCGGAGGTCCTCTCCGTCATGGACCGTCTGGACGCCCAGCTCTTTGAAATGTTCTCCGCCCTGGACGGCGTCATGAAGGGTGGCTTCTCCGAGCGCCAGTGGGCCCTGGACAACCGCCAGCTCTACCAGCACGGGCGGAAACTTTAAAGGAATAATTAAAGCACGCACCCTTTCTTGAAAGAAAGGGTGCAACCCCAAAGAACTTTACCCAAGCAAAAAGCTTAGGACATCTAATTCATTAGATTCCTAAGCTTTTTTTTGCGCCGCTTTTTTCTCTTCACCGAAGAGAAAAAAGCGGCAAAAGAAATCTATTTCCTCTTCCTGCTCTTGGTCAGCTCGAAGCTCTGCCGCAGCAGAAATTTCAGCCGCTCGTCGTCCGCGGTGCCGTCCAGCAGAATGGTGACCCAATGGGCCTTGTTCATGTGATAAGCGGGCAGTATCCCCGGCTCGCCCCGCAGCATCCCGATCAGGATCGGATCGCACTTCACGTTCACCGCATCCACCTCTCCCGTCTCCCCGGGATAAGCATAGCGGCGGGGCACCGGCATGCTCAAAGCAAACCACTTCCGGTTGTCCCCGTGGCGGAACACGGCCCCCTCCGGCGATTCCAGCCAGGGATAATCCGGCTTCACATTATACTCCCGCTCAATATGGGCAAACAGCTCTTCCTTGGTCATGGTTTCACGTGAAACATCACTCTTCGTTGCCCAAGATGGCATCGCAGATGTTCATCAGATCATCCTTCGAGAAATAGGAGATGACGATCTTCCCCTTCTCCTGGTCCCCCTCGATGGCCACCTTGGCCCGCAGCCGGCTCCGCAGGGCGCTGGCCGCCCGCTTTACCTCCGGGTCCATGCGGTGGGTGACCTTCTTCCGGGGCAGGGCGTCCAGCCGCACCGCCTCCTCCAGCTGCCGCACGCTCCAGCCCTCCTTGGCCGTCTTCTGCGCCAGCTTCTCCGCCTTCTCCGGGTCGTTGAGCCCGGCCAGCATCTTCCCGTGCCCGGCGGATAAAGTTCCCTCCTTCAGCATCTCCTGCACCCTCTCCGGCAGGTTCAACAGCCGCAGGGCGTTGGTCACCGCCGGCCGGCTCCGGCCGATGCGGCTGCTGACCTCCTCCTGGGTCAGGTTATGCTGAACCATCAAAAACCGGATGGCCGCTGCTTCCTCCACCGGGTTCAGATCCTCCCGCTGCAGATTTTCAATGAGGGAAACCTCCTGAAGCTCATGCTCCTCCTTGTCCGTGATCACCGCGGGCACGACCTTGAGCCCCGCCAGTCGGGCCGCCCGGAAGCGCCGCTCTCCGGCCACGATGGTATACCGCTCCCCCTGCCGATACAGGATCAGGGGCTGCACGATGCCGTGGGTCCGAATGGAGGAAGCCAGCTCGTTCAGCTTTTCCTCGTCGAAGGTCTTCCGGGGCTGATCCGGATTGGTGTCGATATCGTAAACGGAAACTTCCTGCAGGGAGGCCGGCGCCTTCCCCGGTTCAAAGCTCTCCAGCAGGGCGTCCAGCCCCCGTCCTAACCCTTTCTTCGCTGCCATACGTTTCCCTCCTTACGCTTTCTCCACCAGCTCCGCCGCCAAGGTCCCGTAGGCCGTGGCCCCCGTGCTCTTGGGGGCATACAGGCTGATGGGCAGCCCGAAGCTGGGCGCTTCCCCCAGTCGCACGGACCGGGGGATGATGGTGTCATACACCTTGTTCTTAAAGAACCGCTTGACCTCTCCCACCACCTGCTGGGACAGGTTCGTCCGCCCGTCGTACATGGTGAGCACCACGCCCTCCACCTCCAGCCGGGGGTTCAGGTTCCGGCGAATGAGCTTCACCGTGTTCATAAGCTGGGACAGCCCCTCCAAAGCGTAGTATTCACACTGAATGGGCACCAGGAGGGTGTCCGCCATGGTCAGGGCGTTCAGCGTCAGCAGGCCCAGGGAGGGCGGGCAGTCCACAAAGATGTAGTCATACTGATTCCGAATGGGGGCGATGGCGTTCTTCAGCCGCTGCTCCCGGGCCAGCAGGTTCACCAGCTCCACCTCCGCTCCGGCCAGCTCCATCCGGGAGGGCAAGAGCTTTAGGGTCTCGATCATGGTGTCCCGCACCGCCTCCGCCGCGTCCACGTCGTTGATGAGCACGTCGTACACGGATGTTTCCAGCTTATTCTTGTTCACCCCCAGGCCGCTGGTGGTGTTCCCCTGGGGATCGATGTCGATGAGCAGCACCCGCTTGCCCAGCTGGGCCACGCAGGCGGACAGGTTCACGGCCGTGGTGGTTTTGCCCACGCCGCCCTTCTGATTGGCAACGCATATGATCTTAGCCAAGGATCTCTCTCCTTTTATGTCAGATTGTACTTTCAGTATACCGTACCCGTCACAAAAATGCAACGCCTGCATGTTTCACGTGAAACATACCTCCTTCGGCAAGAAAAAAGCCTTCCCCTTGAATGGAAGGCGATTCGATTCAACAAAACCGAATAGACGGACCCTATTCTTGCTCCTGCTCTTTCTTTTCCTCTGCCGCCGCTTCCTCCTCCGGTTCCGCCGGCGCCGCGGCAGCAAAGTCGTTCACGGTCTTCCGGCTGCGGATGAGCAGGAACAGGCCGAAGGCGAAGATGAACAGGGAGATGAACTGGCTGGTGGACAGGGCTCCCACCGCGCCTCGGTCATCCGCCCGGAAGAATTCGATGATAAACCTCCACACAGCGTACAGCACCATGTACCAGCCCGTTACCGCGCCCCGGTTGGGCTTTTTCAGGAAGATGGCCGTCAGCACCCCGGAGAGGATCACCAGGAACCCGGCCTCCATGGGCTGGGTGGCCAGCCGGGACACCCCGTCCAGCACCACGGAGCAGAACCCCGTATGCTCGATCCCGTAGCAGCAGCCTGCCATCAGGCAGCCGACCCGCCCGCCGGCATGGGCCAGGCAGAAGCAGGGCGCCATCAAGTCCGTGTAGGTGATGATATTTTTCTTCGTTTTCAGGCTGACGAGGAGCAGCCCCAGCAGACCGCCCAGCAGGCCGCCGTAGAAGACCAGCCCCGCGGAGATCAAATCCCACAGCTCCCGCCAGGAGTGGGGCATCTGGGGCGGGTCCACCATATAGTACAGGAGCTTGGCGCATAGAAACCCCAGCAATATGGCCCAGATCAGGGCGTCCAGCAGATTGTCCTCCGAGATGGGCGAGCCCTTCTTTCTGAGCCGGAACACCGCCAGCAGGGCAAAGATCGTCCCCACCATGGTGCACAGCCCGTACATGGGCAGCGAGATATTTCCGATATGTAAAAACGGATGCATTGTGTTTTTAGGCCTCCCGCCGGTTTTTTTGCATCTTATCACACTTGGGGGTCCCTTGTAAAGTTTGTTGACAAAAGCTCACAAAGGTTATACATTTATGTTTTAAGAAAGTCTGTTTATTTCAAGTTTTTCAGGAGGAAACCATGGCGACTACCTACGATCCCAAAGTCATCGAGCCCAAGTGGCAGGCCCGCTGGGCGGAGCAAAAGGCCTTTGAGGCTTCGGACGATTTCACCAAGCCCAAGTTCTACGGTCTGGTGGAGTTCCCCTATCCTTCCGGCGCCGGCATGCACGTGGGCCATATCAAGGCCTACACCAGCCTGGAGGTCATCTCCCGCAAGCGCCGCATGGAGGGCTACAATGTGCTCTTCCCCATGGGCTTCGACTCCTTCGGCCTTCCCGCGGAAAACTACGCCATCAAGACCAACACCCATCCCCACATCATCACCACCCGGAACGTGGACCACTTCAAGGATCAGATGAAGCGGGTGGGCTATTCCTTCGACTGGACCCACGAGATCTCCACCTCTCTGCCGGACTACTACAAGTGGACCCAGTGGATCTTCCTTAAGATGTTCGAAAACGGCCTGGTGTTCCGGGCCAAGACCCAGGTGAACTACTGCCCCCACTGCAAGGTGGTCCTTTCCAACGAGGATTCTCAGGGGGGCAAGTGCGACGTGTGCCACAGCGACGTGATCCAGCTTCCCAAGGACGTGTGGTATCTGAAGATCACCCAATACGCCGACCGGCTCCTTTCCGGCCTGGACACCGTGGACTATCCGGACTCCATCAAGCAGCAGGAAGTGGAGTGGATCGGCAAATCCACCGGCGCTTTCGTCAACTTCGCCATTGAAGGCGTGCCCGAGTCCCTGGAAATCTACACCACCCGCTGCGACACCCTTTTCGGCGTCACCTTCATGGTCATGGCCCCCGAGCATCCCATGCTGGACAAATATAAGGACCGTATCTCCAACTGGGATGAGGTGGAGGCCTATCGGGCCGCCTGCGCCAAAAAGACCGAGTTTGAGCGTACCCAGCTGGTGAAGGACAAGACCGGCGTGAAGCTGGAGGGTTTCACCGCCATCAATCCCGTCAGCGGCAAGCGGATCCCCATCTTCATCGCGGACTATGTGATGATGGGCTACGGCACCGGGGCCATCATGGCCGTCCCCGCCCACGACGAGCGGGACTGGGCCTTCGCCAAGAAGTTCGGCGTGGACATCATCCCCGTTATTGAGGGCGGCGACATCGACGAGGCCGCCTACACCGGCAACGGGCCTATGATCAACTCCGATTTCTTGAACGCCTACGACAACAAAAAGGACTCCATCGCCGCCATGCTCCGCTTCCTGGAGGAGAAGGGCCTGGGCCACAAGGGCGTCCAATATAAGATGAAGGACTGGGCCTTCAACCGCCAGCGGTACTGGGGCGAGCCCATCCCCCTCATCCACTGCCCGGTTTGCGGCACCGTGGGCGTGCCCTACGACCAGCTGCCCCTCACCCTGCCCGATGTGGAAAACTTCGAGCCCGGCACCGACGGCCAAAGCCCCCTGGCCCGCATCCCGTCCTTTGTGAACTGCACCTGCCCCAAGTGCGGCGGTCCCGCCAAGCGGGAGACCGACACCATGCCGCAGTGGGCCGGGTCCAGCTGGTACTACCTGCGCTTCATCGATCCCCACAACGACAAGGAATTCTGCAACAAGGAGAAGATGAAGTACTGGATGCCCGTGGATTGGTACAACGGCGGCATGGAGCATGTGACCCGTCACTTGCTCTACTCCCGCTTCTGGCACCAGTTCCTCTATGATATCCAGGAGGTCAACACCCCCGAGCCCTACGCCAAGCGCACCTACCAGGGCCTTATTCTCGGCCCCGACGGGGAGAAGATGAGCAAGTCCAAGGGCAACGTGGTGGATCCCATCGACGTCATCGAGCGCCTGGGGGCCGACACCCTGCGCACCTACGTCATGTTCATGGGCGATTATATGGCCGCCACCCCCTGGAGCGAGCAGAGCGCCAACGGCTGCAAACGCTTCCTGGACCGGGTATGGCGCCTGATGGACATGGTCCAGGGCCAGGGCGACACGGACAAGAAGCAGCGCAGCGCCCTCCACGCCTGCATCAAGAAGGTGACAGACGATATCGAGCACATGAAGTTCAACACCGCCATCGCCGCTATGATGAGCTTGGTGAACGACTTCTACGCCGCCGGCCGCCTCACGAAGGATGAGCTGCACACCCTGCTCGTTCTCCTCAACCCCTTCGCGCCCCATATCACGGAGGAGATGAATGAGATGCTGGGATACGCCGATCCTCTCTATCGGACCCCCTGGCCCACCTATGACGAATCCGCCCTCCAGGCCAGCGAAGTGGAGTATGGCATCCAGATCAACGGCAAAATCCGCACCCGCATCGCCCTCCCCGCGGATTTGGATAAAGCCGCCGTGGAGCAGGCAGCCCTGGCGGCGGACGCCGTTCAGCCCTTCCTTGCCGGCAAGACCGTCCGCAAGGTCATCGTGGTTAAAAATATCGTCAACATCGTTGTGGCATAAATAAATTCAAAACAGGAGGAAAAAACATGTTGCACGACAAAGTAGATCTTGGCGCCCTGGTGGGCGGCGGTCTGGCCGAACTGGCCATGAAGATCGTGGCCGCCATTCTGATCCTGCTGGTCGGCCTCTGGCTGGTCCGTCTGCTGGTCAAGCTGATCAAGAAAGGAAAAGCTTTCCAGAAACTGGCTCCCGAGGTGCAGACCTTCGCCGCCAGCGCCCTGAAGGTGCTGGGCTACGCCCTGGTCATCATCATGGCCATCACCACCGTGGGCATCCCCACCGCCTCCATCATCGCGGTCCTGGGCTCCTGCGGCCTGACCATCGGCCTGGCGCTGCAGGGATCCTTGGCCAACCTGGCCGGCGGCATCATGCTGCTGGTCTTCCGCCCCTTCCGGGTGGGCGATTTTATCAGCGACGGCGCCCATGACGGCACGGTGAAGAACATCACCCTCTTCTACACCACCATCGCCACCGCGGACAACCTGCAGGTCACCCTGCCCAACGGGGCTCTGGCCAACGCCGCCATCAAGAACCTGAACGCCAACGACATCCGTCGTCTGGACATCGACGTCACCCTGAGCCCCGCCGCGGATAAGGAAAAGGTCTGCGCCCTGCTCTTGGACTGCGCCAAGAAGAACGAGCTGGTCCTTGCTGACCCGGCCCCCGAGGCGCTGGTCACCGTCACCGACGGAGGCCTGCCCACCTTCAAGCTCCGCACCTGGTTCAAGTCCGGCGACTACTGGACCGTTTACTTCGGTCTCAACGAAGCCGTTCAGAAGACCCTCACCGAGAACAACCTCCCCCTGGCTCATGCCCAGGTGGATCTGCACACCGACAAATAATCCCCGTTTTTCCACACAAAAAGGACCCTGCTTTCAGGGTCCATTTTTTTATTCCATTATTCAAATATGGCAAAAGCAGGCAGCAGCCTCACTTCCATCACACCCACCACATCGTCCAGATCGATGCAGCCGATGCCCTCCTCCCGGCTGTCCTCCATGAACTGCCGATCATCGGAAAGCACAAACACATACCCCTCCGGCACCTTTACCAGATCAAAATCCTTGCCGTTGGTTGCCCCGTATTCCTCCTCCGACAGGCAATACTTTTCATCGATCCAGATGCTTCCGTTCTGTCCCTGAACGCTTTCGCCTCCGGTGGCCACCACCCGTTTGATGAGCAGCTCCTTCGTGCCCGGCCGATAAAAGGCCACCATATCCGTGCGCTCGATCTCCTTATAATACTTGCGCATCCGGTTCACCAGCACCAAATCTCCCTTTTGCAGGGTGGGCGCCATGGAATCGTTGCCCATCTTCACCCAGGCAAACCAAACGGTGCACAGAAACAGCAGACAGGCGGCCGCCAGGGAAAAGCTGAAGATCCAGCGCGCCACGTTGTGGCGGCGGTGCAGCTTTTTAAAATTTTCCCGCCGCAAGGGCATTTTTCCCTTGCTCATATGCCGTAGTCCACTCCCTCCACCTTCTTGGCTCGATCAAGCGGCAACAGCACCCGATTCACGCGCCCGAGGACCCGCTCCAGAGGCACGCTCCCCACCAGGCCGTCCGTGCTGTCGTGAGACACCAGCCGGTTGTCCCCCATGACGAACACGCATCCTTCCTCCACCATGTACACCCCGTCATGCTTGGCGGTCATGCCAGTGGTCACATAGTCCTCCTGCAGGGTCACTCCGTTCACGCTCACCGTGCCGAATTCGATCCTGACCTCGTCCCCGGCCAGGCCGATGATCCGTTTTACACAGGTGTATTCGTCATTGTTGGGGTAGTAGCAGATCACCACGTCCCCCCGCTCCATTGGCTTTACGATATAGGAAAGCTTCTCCACCGCCATATAATCCCCCGGCAGGAGGGTGTTCTCCATGGAGGATCCCTTCACCCGCACGGGTTCAAACACCGTGGCCCGCAGGGAGAAGACCAGCACCACCATTAGAGCCAGGGTGATGCAGTAGTCCATCACATCCCAGAACCGGCTCCCCTTCAGGCGTTCGTTTCGATGGGCAACTATCTTCAACAGCTCATTTTTTTCTTTATTCGTCAGCATTTTCTTTCTTCTCCGCCGAAAGTATCCGCTTGGCCCGCCGCAAAAACTCCACCCGATCCAGCATCACCACCCGCTGGCATCCCAGGCATTTGAGCTTGACGTCCGCGCCGACGCGGACTATCTCCCACAGGTTCTCCCCGCAGGCATGGGGCTTTTTTAATATGGCCCGGTCATGGAGCTCAAACCCCTCGATCATAGGCCATCCTCCCCGTAGAGGATGTATTTGTTCACCATGTCCGCCAGCAGCTCCGCCTTTTCCTCCTGAAAAAAGTGGCCCGCGTTTCGCACGGAGAAAAACTCCCCCTTTTTCAAAGCGTCCCGAACCTTCTCCAGGTTCTCAAACGGCTGCATCCGATCCTCCTCGCCCCAGAGCACGAACACCGGGTGATCCGTCTTTTTGAGTCCGTCCCACACCAGCTCCTCGTCAAAATTCCTTATGCTGTACATCAATGCCTGCCGGGAGGAGTAGCTGTCCAATGTCTCAAAGTATTCGTCCAGCACCTCCTTCGTCAAAACGGTGCTGTCGTAATAACATTGCTGCAGGACCTTCTTCACGTCCTTTTTCGTGTACCCCTCCCGCACGAAGGGACCGATAAAAGGCGCCCCCATCCGCCGTATCTTCCGAGGCATCTGCTTGGTGACCCCGCCGGGACAGAGGACCGTCACCTTGTCGAACCGCTCCGGGAACCGGCTCATGGCCCGCAGCAGATACATGCCTCCCAGAGAGGCCCCCACGGCGTGTACGTGGTCTAAATGCAGCCCGTCGATAAACTCGATCAGGGTATCCGCCATCTCGTCCATGGAGTAGTTCATGGACACCGGCCGCCCGGAAAACCCGGATCCCACCAGATCCAGGGCGATCACGTTATATTGTTCCGCCAGCAGGGGCATCAAATGGCGCCAGGTATAGATGCTCTGGCCCAAGGAATGGACCAGCAGCAGCGGCTCTCCTTCCCCCAGCGTCAAGTAGTGGATGGAACATTTCTCCGCCTTGCCGCCAGGAAACCCCGGCAGCTGGATGGTCATCTTTTCCCCGATCAGATCGGAATTTACGATAGGTCTGTACCAATACGCCATTTTCTCATTCTCCTTTTCTGTACTATACCGCAAACCCATCCCTGCCGCAATAACACCGATAGTAAAACCTGCTTGAATATTTTGTGAACAAGGAAGAAAACCTTCTTTCTCTTTTGAAGTGAAAAATAATTAATTCAACAAATTGTGCCCCTGAAAACACAGATGTCTATATGTTGTGTTTTTAATAAAAAGTATCCGTATATAGGGCATTTTTTCTTCTTTCTCCCTTCAAAAACCCTTTGCTTTTTGTATTTTTCTTTGTTATTATATATGGGCTTACTTATTACTTTGGGAGAATATCGATGGAACAGATCCAAGGAATATGGGCCCTGGCCCGTGAAAATATGCGTCGGGAAATGTCGTCCATGAGCTTTCATAAGTGGATCGACGTGCTCACCCCCGTCACCATTCAAAACGGCATCCTCATCATTCAGTGCCCGGACTACGCCACCAAGTCCACCCTCACCGAATACTATAAGGATTCCCTGCGGATGGCGGCCAAGCAGGCCAATACCCAGATCATCGACATCATGCTGATCCTCCCCGATCAGCGCCGGGATTTTGAGCAGAGCGAGGATACCAACACCCCCAGCATCTACGCCCTGAACCCTCGCTATACCTTCGATACCTTTGTGGTTGGCAATTCCAACCGCTTTGCCCATGCCGCCGCCCAGGCCGTGGCCAACGCCCCCGGCCGGGTCTATAACCCTCTCTTTCTTTACGGCGGCGTGGGTCTGGGCAAAACCCACCTCATGCATGCCATCGGCCATGCGGTGAAAGACGCCTTTCCCACGGCCCGGGTCCTGTATGTGACCAGCGAGACCTTCACCAACGAGCTCATCGAAGCCCTGCGCATGGGCAAAAACGCGGAGTTTCGCCATCGGTTTCGGAACGTGGACCTGCTTATGATCGACGACGTTCAGTTCATCGCCAACAAGCAGTCCGTCCAGGAGGAGTTTTTCAACACCTTCAACACCCTGCACAACGCCGGCAAGGCCATCGTCATCAGCTCCGACCGTCCGCCTAAAGAGATCGCCAACCTGGAGGAGCGCATCCGTTCCCGCCTGGAGGGCGGCCTCATCACCGACATCCAGGAGCCTGACATCGAAACCCGCATCGCCATCCTGCGGAACAAGGCCCAGCAGGAGGGCAAGAAGGTGGACGACGCCATCATCCAGTTCATCGCCGAGCATGTGCCCAACAACATCCGACAGCTGGAAGGGAGCCTGACAAAGGTTTTCTTCTACTCTAACTTAAAGGAAGAGCCCATCACCATGTCGTTGGCGCGGGAGGCCCTCAAGGACCTGCTCCCCGAGGACAAGAAGGTGGACGTGACCCCCACCCGCATCAAGGAGATCGTGGCGGATTATTTTCATATCTCCCTTCAGAGCCTCATGTCCCAGCGGCGGGATAAGGAGGTGGTGGTCCCCCGGCAGATCGCCATGTACCTCTGCCACGACATGCTCTCTCTTCCTTATAAACGGATCGCCATTTTGTTCGACCGTTCCGATCACACCACCGCCATCTCCGCCTGCGGCCGCATCGAAACCATGGCAAAAGAGGATTCCGAGTTCAAAAAGAGCCTGGATGACATCCGAAAGAAGATCACCGAGGGGTGATTTTTCCATCCACATCCGTGGATAGACCGTGGATAACCTGCGTGGAAACTTTGGACGGCGGGGATAGCGTGCATATCCCCGCTCACTTTTCCACCCCCTTCCCACCCCCTTTTCCACATCTCTTTTCTCGCGATGCAGGCCCTTTTTCTCCCTTTCCCACACCTCCCACAGCCCCTACTAAAACTACTTCTATAAAATTAATAATTCCCTCCTCCCAATTATCAACTTCTTGTAAAATCATGATAAAAGGGATTGAGAAACGCCCTGAACCGTGGTATTCTGGCTAAAAGTGAGGTAAATACTATGAGATTTTGTGTGGATTCCAAAAATTTGCTGGACGGCGTACTTTCCGTCACCAAGGCCCTTCCCGTTCGCTCCTCCATGCCGGTATTGGAAGGCATCCATCTGGTGGTGAACGAAGAGGGCGTTTTGATGCGCTGCTCCGATTTGACGCTGCAGAAGGAGTATCGGCTGCCCGCCACCGTGGAGGATGAGGGCGAATGCGTCATCCGCGGCCGCATCTTCTCCGACATCGTGCGCAAGCTTCCCGCGGAGAACGCCTTTTTCTCCATGGACGGTCAAACGCTCACCATCCGCTGCGGCCGCACGGTGAATCAGCTCCAGTGCATGGAATATGACGAATATCCCCGCATGAACTTTGACGGGGAGGATCAGTTCACCATCAGCTTCGACAGGGAAAAGGCGAAGAAGACCATTGAGCACACTGCCTTTGCCGTGGCCCAGGACGACAGCCGTCCGGTGCTGGCCGGCGTGCTGCTGGAGAGTGAGGGAAAAACCCTGTCCCTGGTGGCCACCGATTCCTATCAGTTCGCCAAAAACACCCTGTCCATCCAGGAGGAGGCGCCCCAGAAGCGGGTGGTCCTGCCCGGCAAGACCATCAATGAGATCGGCCGCATGATGGAGGAGGGCGAAGGCAAGGCCTCCCTCACCTTCTCCCGCACCCATATGAAGGCGGACATGGGCAGCACCATTCTCATCTCCCGCCTCATCGACAGCGATTACATCGACTATAAGCGCATCCTCCCCAAGTCCTGCAAGACCCGGGTCCTGGTGGATAAGGACGCCCTCATGGAGAGCGTGGACAGGGCTCAGCTGGTTTCCCGGGAGGGGAACAACAGCGTTCTCTTGCGGATCGGCACGGACAGCATGATCGTCAAGGCCGAGAGCATCATCGGCAAGGTGGAGGAGGAGCTTTCCGTTCAGATCATGGGCGACGGGCTGGATATCGCCTTCAACCCCCGGTTCATCCTCAACGTTCTCAAGAACATCGATGAGGACAAGGTATACCTGGAGTGCAACAGCTCCATCAACCCCTGCGTGATCCGGCCGGTGAACAGCGAGGAATACTTCTATCTGATCGTTCCCATGAGAATTTTCTAAAAGATGAGAAAAACAATCCGGACAGCGTGCATACTTTTCCTTACGGTATTGATCATTGCGGCCAATACCGTATTTTCTGTTGCGGAAACGGAAGCGGTGGACATGGGGGAGATATTGAACGTCTCCGACAGCAAAAACCCCGCCTATGTGAAACGCCTTTTGGACCGGGCCTACAACACCCGGGTCTCCTATACGGCCGGCCAATCCTTTGAGGTGTTCGGCTCCGAGCAGATGGGCTATGCCTACATCGGCTGGCACACCTTGCCCGGCCAGGTGAAAATAACCTGGATGGACAAAAATAAGCAATCCCTTTCCAGCCAGGACCATGCCCCCGGCCTGTACGATGAAATTTTACCCGTTCCCGGCGAGGGTGTTTATGGGTTCAAGGTGGAGTTCAAGCAGGAGGGCGCCGTCAGCGAGGTGAGCGCCTTCACCCCCGGCACCCTGCCCGCCGACCTGCCGCAGATGAAAGCGCCCATACGGAAGCCAGCGGTCATGCTGATCTGCGGGTATCCGGGGGACGAGCTCGCCTGCTTCGGCGGCCTGCTGCCGACCCTTGCCCATTCGGGCGTCCCGGTGCAGGTGGTGTATCTCAACTACTACAACCGGGAGCGGCAGGAGGAGAGCATCCGCGCCCTTTGGGACCTGGGCATCCAGAATAGCCCCGTCTTTCTGCCCACGAAGGGTAAGCGTTCTTTGGACGCCAAGACCCTGAAAAGCAATTGGGAGACCAACGGCGATGTGTCCCGCGAGCTCCTGGCCCTGATCCATGAATATGAGCCTTCCGTCATCGTGACATTCGGCAGCGACAGGTTCTTCCCACTCATGTCGCAAACGGAGGCCGCCAACCTGGTCTTCACCGGCATCTTCAGCAAGATCAAAAAGGGCAACTGGCTGAAAAAGGTCTATCTTCTGACCGCCAAGGACGGCAAGGACGGGGCTGTGTATGATCTTTCCGGCGGCTATGAACGGGCGGCGGAGGTGTTCAAGAAGAACTACGCTTCTCTCCGCACGTATCACTACACGCCCAACGCCGACGATACCTACTCCCTCTACTTCACCGGCGTAGGCAAGGATACGGCCGGGGATCTGTTGGAAAATATTGCATACACGGCGCTTGATACCCCTGCGCCGGCGGCCACCGCCACGCCGGAACCGACCCAGGAGCCAACCCCTGAGCCTACGGCAGAGCCCACAGAGGAACCCACCCAGGAACCGACCCAAGAACCCACGATGGCGCCAACGGCCACGCCGGCGCTCACAGAAGCCCCTGCGGTGGCGGCGCCTGTGGTGAAAGCGGGACCCACGGCCACGCCCATGCCCCGACTGGCGGAAACAAAGGCAGTTATGCTGCCCATTCTGCTGTCCATGATGATGGCGGCGGTCCTGTTCGGGGCGTTGATCGCCCTTAAAAAGCTGCAGAGAAAGCGGCTGCCCCTTCTGGTGGGAATCCTGGTCCCCGTTCTGGCGGGGATGATCCTGTGCGTGGGACTGTATCGGGCGGCGTCTTTGAATCAGCGGCAGGCCGCGGCGGCAGATCATTTTGATGCCATGCTGGCGGAGGAAGCGGCAAAGGCGGCGTCGGTTACCACCGCGGAACCTACGGTGGCGCTGACCCCGGCGCCTACGGAAGAGCCTACTCATGCGCCAACCGATGCACCCACCGCCGCGCCCACGGAGGAGCCTACGCCCGCGCCGACGGAAGCGCCGACGCCCGCGCCCACCGCCACCCCGGACCCGGAGGAGGGCCTATATGCCCGGGGAGAGGAGATCGTGGAGCGGGACGAGGACGGCGGAAGGTGGTCCTATAAGAGCGAGACCCTGTCCATCGAGATCGAGCGGTTCACCGCCCGTTCCTCCAACATCGATTTTCCCTACTATGTGGCGGATATCCACATGCGGGCGGACGAGCTTAGAACCGCCTTCGGCGATGAGAAGCGAAACGGCATGACCTCCCAGAACGCCATCACCATCGCCCGCAAGTATAAGGCCGTGCTGCTGATCACCGGAGACAACATCCTCAACATGGACCGGGAGAAAAAGGGCATTCTAATCCGGGACGGCTGGGTTTATAACACCGCCCGAAAGGCGGATATGATGGCCTGGCATCCGGAGAATCGGACCATCGAGCTGGTGCCCAAGGAGAGCACCGTCTCGGCTCAGCTCATGACGGAGGGCGGCGTGGAGAACTGCATCTCCTTCGGCCCCACCCTGATCCTCAACGGGGAGAAGACCGGGAAAAGGATTTTGGAAAACAACTGGCTATACAAGACCAACCCCCGGGTGGGCGTGGGCATGAAGGAACCGGGCCATTTCATTATCGTGGTGGGCGGCTACCGGTCCGATAGCCCCAAGGCGAATTTGGGATGGAACCTGGTGGAGTTCGCGGATCTGATGGAGGAGCTGGGCTGCGAGCAGGCCTACAACGTGGACGGCGGCGTGTCGGCGGCCATGATCTTCATGGGCGAGCGGCTGAACCAGGGCGGCAGCAAAAAGGACTGGAGCGCCCTGCGGAACCTGCCCGACGGCATCATCTTCGGCTATTCCGCCAACGTGCCGGATTGAGAGGTAGTATTCTAATTCTCACCTTTTCTTGAAAGAAAAGGTGACCAAAAGAACTTTAGGAACAGAAAAGAGCTTAGAGATTCTAATTGATTAGACTTCCTAAGCTTTTCTTTTTGGGCGACTTTTTCTTTTCACAGAAAAGAAAAAGTCGCAAGAAAAACACCAATTTAAAAATCTCTCACGCTCTTATCACAATTTCATACTGACAAATGGGCCGACTTGCGATATAATACACTCTGTATATATATGTGGACCTATGCCCACGTGCGCGCAGCGCGCCCTAAATGCCCAAAGAAAGGAGGTCCGCCATGGAGAATACGGCAAAAACGGTGACGTTTCACCATGTCCCCATCATGGTCAGCGAAGTGACGGACCTGCTCATGCCCGCCCGGGGCGGCCTGTTTGTGGACGGCACCTTGGGCGGCGGCGGCCACAGCCAGGCGATCCTGGAGCTTTTGCCCCCCACGGGCCGGCTCATCGGCGTGGACCGGGACGAAGCGGCCCTCCGGGCGGCCGGGGAGCGGCTTTCCCCCTTCGGCGACCGGTTCACCGCCATCCACGGCAACTTCTTCCACCTGAAAACCCTCCTCCAACTGTGGGGCATCCGGGCGGTGGACGGCATCCTTTTGGACCTGGGTGTGTCCTCCTACCAGCTGGACGAGCCCAGCCGGGGCTTCTCCTACAAGTTCGAGGCCCCTTTGGACATGCGCATGGACCAAAGCGCCGCCCTCACCGCCGGCGAAGTGGTCAACGGTTATCCGGAGCAGGAGCTGATCCGCATCTTCCGGGACTACGGCGAGGAGCGCTTCTCCCCCCTGATCGCCCGGCGCATCTGCCAGCGGCGGTCGGAGAAGCGGATCGAGACCACCACGGAGTTGGCGGACCTGATCGCCGGCGCCATCCCCGGCAAGTTCCGCTACAAGGAGCAGCAGCACCCGGCCCGGCGTTGCTTCCAGGCCATCCGCATCGAGGTGAACGGGGAGATCAAGGGCCTTCGGGAGGCGGTGGACAGCGCCATCGGCCTGCTGAACCCCGGCGGCCGGATCGTGATCCTCACCTTCCACTCCCTGGAGGACAGGATCGTGAAGAGCGCCTTCAAAACGGCGGAAAACCCCTGCGTTTGCCCGCCCAAAAGCCCCCAATGCGTCTGCGGCCGGACGCCCTACGGCAGGGTATTGACAAAGCACCCCCTGGTGGCCTCCCCGGAGGAGCAGCAGCAGAACACCCGCTCCACCAGCTGCAAGCTCCGCGCCCTGGAGAAGCTGGGGGAAGGTATAGGATCGAAGACGAGCACGTATAGAGAAAGGAGGGCATGATCCATGGAAGTTTCCTTTGACACGGAGAAGCACAACGGCAGCGGCGCCCCGGTGACCCGCATCTATGCGCCCTCCCATAAGAACGGCCCGGAGGTGAGGATCGTGGAGGAGGTGGCGGAAAGCCTGCCCGTCTATCCCCAGCCCCGGGAGAAGGACATCGAAGAGGAGCAGGAGGTGGAGGTCGTTCGGCCCAAGGTCCCCATCTACTCCCGCATCCTCATGATTCTGGCGGTGTTTATGATCGCGGCCACGGCCATCATCGCCATCAGCGGCAGCGCCCAGATCGCTAAGATATACACCGAGATGAACGCGCTGGACAGCGAGATATCCTCCTATAAGGAGAAAATTTCCCTGCTTCGCAAGGAGCAGAGCACCATGAACGATTACGCCACCATCAACGAGGCCAACCAGAGCGTGGGCCGGGTCATGAGCTGGAACGATAACTAACGCGGTTTTAAGAAAGGCATCGTGGAGAAGAAACGGAGCAAGATAAGGGCACGGCGGCCCCGCATATCCCGTCTGCGCCGGAAGCTGTTGGTGGCTTCCGCTTTTGCCGTGCTGCTGCTGCTGGCTCTGCTGGTCAACCTCTACTATGTGTCCATCGTCCAGGGCCCGGAATACGCCCGCATGGCCCAGCGCCAGTGGCAGAGCTCCCTGTCCCTGAAGGCGGAGCGAGGCAGGATCCTGGACAGAAACGGCAACGTGCTGGCGGAGAGCTACACCACCTACCAGGTGTGCGTGAACCCCCAGGCCATCACCGAGGACGCGGACAGGGAGCGTATCGCCAACATCCTCTCCTCCCTGCTGAACGTGAACTATGAGAGCATCATCAGCAAGATGACCAAGGTGAACCCCAAGGACGGCAAATACTATCAGCAGGTGAAGATCAAGGACCAGGTGGAGTCCAACGTCATCGCCCAGCTGGTCACCTTCCAGGAGAACCGAGCCATCAGCTACTATTCCGACGTGAAGCGGAACTATCCCGAGGGGAATCTGTTCGGCCAGCTGCTGGGCTTCACCAACGTGGACGGCGACGGCCAGACCGGCGTGGAGCTGACCTACAACTCCATCCTCTCCGGTGTGGACGGCAAGCAGATCGCCGAGACGGACCGGGACGGCAACGCCATCCCCGGCGGCGAAAGCTCCTACATCGCCCCCATCTCCGGGGCCACGATCCAGCTCACCGTGGACACGGGCATCGAAGGCTTTTTGCAGAGCGCCCTGGAGGAGGCAGCCAGGACCAATCTGGCCAAATACGCCTACGGGGTGGTCATGAACCCCAAGACCGGGGAGATCTACGCCATCAGCTCCTACCCCACCATCAACCCCAACAGCCCGCCCCGAACGGACGCGGAGACGTTGCTGGACCTGTCCCGGCAGCGGATGGTGACGGAAACCTACGAGCCCGGATCCGTGTTCAAGGTGGTCACCCTGGCGGCGGCCCTGGATTCCGGCACCATAAGCGAGGGAACCACCTTCAACTGCAAGGGGTCCCTTTCCGTGCTGGGGCAGAAGATCAAGTGCTGGCGGACCCGGGGCCACGGGAAGGAGACCCTGGCCGAGGCCGTGCAGAACAGCTGCAACCCGGCCTTCATGTCTATGGCTCTCAAGATGGGCACGGACAAATTCTATGAATACATCTACGCCTTCGGCATGAACGACAAGACCGGCGTGGGCATCGGCGGCGAGACCACCGGCAAGGTGACCCACCGCAAGTACATCCGGGACACGGACCTGGCCCGTATCGGCTTCGGCCAGAGCATCTCCTGCACGGGCCTGCAGATGGCCATGGCCGTTTCCGCCGCCATCAACGGAGGCGATTTGCTCAAGCCATACTATGTGCAGGACATCACTGCCGCCGACGGCACCGTGCTGGAGCACAACGAGCGGACGGTGGTACGGAGCGTGATCAGCCCCGAAACTTCCGCCAAGGTGCGGCGGTATCTCACCGGCGTGGTGGACTCCGGCAGCGGCAAAAACGGGGCCATCCCCGGCTACAGCGTGGGCGGCAAGACCGGCACCTCCCAGAAATACGATGAGAACGGGAAGGTGTCCAGCACATTGCTGGTGGCCTCCTTCGTGGGCTTCGCCCCGGCGGACGACCCGGAATACCTGTGCATGATCATCGTGGATGAGCCCCAGGTGCCCGTAGTCTACGGCAGCACGGTGGCGGCCCCCTATGTGCAGCAGGTCCTCAGAAACGTGCTCACCTACTTCTCCGTGCCCACGGATCGGAATGAGAACGCCGTGTCCGTGCCGGATGTGCGGGGCATGACCGTGGAGCAGGCCAACGCAGCGCTGAAGACCGCCGGGCTGGACGCGGTGTATATGGAGTCGGAGCAGGCGGCCGCCGTTCAGCGGCAGAGCCCGGCCCCCGGCAACATGGTGACCCGGGGCAGCCCCGTGATCCTCTACACGGCGTGGACCACCTTCCAGGCCGAGGAGGAGACGGTGGAGATGACCAAGGTGCCCAAGGTGCTGGGGAAGAATCGGATCAACGCCATGGACGCCTTGACCAAGGCCGGCCTCATCATGGACTACGATCGGAGCAACAGCGCCGGCACCGCCACGCTGGTCCAGTACCCGGAGGGCACGGAGGTGCCCGTGGGGACCACGGTCCACGTGGAGTTTTCCGGCGGGTCCACCTCCGAATAAGACAGCGCCCGCTTCGGCGGGAGAACCGAATCGAACACAAGGAGAAAACATGCTTTTATCCAAGATAGCCGAAGAACTGCATGTCGGCGTCCCGGAGCGGGACACGAACATCACCGACATCGCCTACGATTCCCGGAAGGTGACCCAGGGGGCCCTGTTCTGCTGCATCCGTGGGGAGGTGACCGACGGCCACCGGTACGCCAGGCAGGCGGTGGAGAAGGGGGCGGCGGCCCTCATCGTGGAGGAAAGGCTGCCGCTGGACGTGCCTCAGCTCCTCGTCACCGACGGGCGGGAGGCTATGGCCCGGTCCGCGGCCTGCTTCTTCGGCCACCCGGAGCGGAAGATGACCATGCTGGCGGTGACCGGCACCAACGGCAAGACCTCCACCACTTACATGGTGAAGGCCGTGGCGGAGGAGGCCGGGCTCAAGGTGGGCCTTATCGGCACCATCCACAATCTGATCGGCGACGAGGTGGTGGAGACTGAGCGGACCACCCCCGAATCCGTGGACCTGTTCCGGCTCCTCGGCCACATGGCGGAGAAGGGCGTGGAACTGGTCATCATGGAGGTGAGCAGCTCCGCCCTGGCCCAGAACCGGGTGGCGGGCATCAAGTTCAAGGCAGCCCTGTTCACCAACCTGTCCCAGGACCATCTGGACTATCACAAGACCTTTGAAGCCTATATGGCGGCGAAAAAGAAGCTGTTCTACCAGACGGAGCTGACCATCGTCAACGACGACGACCCGGCGGCCGCCTACATGAGCGAAGGCCTGCCCTGCCCGGTGTGGACCATGGGCATCTATAAGGGCGGGGACTTCTACGCCAAGAGCATCGAGATCACCACCGCCGGCGCCTCCTTCCACCTGTTCACCCCCAAGGGGGACGGGCGGGTGAACCTGCATATTTCGGGCCTGTTCTCCGTGTACAACGCCATGGGCACGGCGGCCCTCATGGTGGCGGCGGGGGTGAACGTGAACACCATCCGCAAGGGGCTGGAAAAGCTCCAGTGCGTGGCGGGGCGGCTCCAGGCGGCCGAGACCTTCGGAAGGCCCTATGCCGTGTATGTGGACTACGCGCACACGCCAGACGCCCTGCAGAATGTGCTCACCACCGCCCGGGGCTTCGCGAAGAACCGGCTCATCTGCGTCTTCGGCTGCGGCGGGGATCGGGACCACGGCAAGCGGCCCATCATGGGGGAGATCTCCGGCAATCACGCGGACTTCACCGTGATCACCAGCGACAACCCCCGGACAGAGGACCCCATGGCCATCATACAGGCCATCGAGGAGGGGGTCCGCCGGACTGCTGCCCCCTATATCGTCATCGAGGACAGGCAGCGGGCCATCGAGTACGCCCTGGACAACGCCCAGGCCGGGGACGTGATCGTGGTGGCCGGCAAGGGCCACGAGACCTATCAGGAGGTCAACGGCGTCAAGCATCACTTCGACGATCGGGAGATCGTGGAGAACTATCTGCGGGAGGTCTGAGATGGCCTTGGTGCACAGGCTGTTGCTGGTGGTTCTGCTGGGATTTCTGTTCACAGCCATCCCGGGACCGGCGGTAATACGCTTTCTCAAAAAAATGGACTTTCGCCAGACGGAGCGGAAGGAGGGGCCCCAGTCCCACCTGGGCAAGACGGGCACGCCCACCATGGGCGGGGTGCTGGTGCTGGGCGGCTGGCTCCTGGCCGCGCTCATCGGGGTGAAGGAGGGCTATGCCCTGGTGCTGCCGGTGCTGCTGTGCATGGTGCTCTGCGGCCTCATGGGCTTTTTGGACGACTTCATCAAGACCAGCAGCGGCACCAGCATGGGCCTGCTCCCCTACCAGAAGGTTTTGCTGCAGTTCGTCATCTCCCTGCTGGCCGCTTCCTGGCTCTATAAGAGCGAGGCGGTGGGCTCCGTCATCACCCTGCCCTTCTCCGGCAAAAGCTGGGATATGGGGGTGTTCTACCTGCCCTTTGCCCTGTTTGTGCTCATCGGCACCATGAACGCGGTGAACCTGACCGACGGGCTGGACGGCCTGGCGGCGGGGATTTCCCTGATCGTTCAGATCGGCTTCGTGCTGCTGTTCTGCCTGATGCCCCTGGCGGAGGGTTTCTCCGGCTTTAACGAACAGAGCATGGACTACGGCGGCATGGCCACCTTCTCGGCGGCGGGGGCGGGGGCCCTCATGGGCTTCCTCCTCTTCAACGCCTACCCGGCCCGGATCTTCATGGGTGACACGGGCTCCCTGGCCATCGGCGGCGCCATCGCCATGGAGGCGCTGGTGTCCAAATCCCCCCTGCTGCTGCCCTTCATGGGCATCTGCTTCGTGATGTCCGCCCTGTCGGTCATGATCCAGGTGGGCGCCTATAAGCTGCGCAAGGGGAAGCGGGTGTTCAGGATGGCGCCCCTGCACCACCACTTTGAGCTCATGGGGGTCAGCGAGCCCAAGATCACCGCATGGTATATGCTCCTCACGGCGGTATGCTGCGCCGCGAGCATCTATATTTTTACAAAGTAAGCGAGGTATTTGACTATGGCACAGCAAAAGACGGCCCTCATCGTGGGCATGGCCAAGAGCGGCATCGCCGCCGCCCGGCTCCTGTATGAAAACGGGTATCGGGTGATCATCAACGACATGAAGCCGGAGATCAAGGGGCTCTTCGACGCCCTTTCCGGCATCGCCTACGAGGTTCGGCTGGGGGACGATCCCATGGACCTGCTGGACGGGGTGGACCTGTTGATCCCCAGCCCCATCATCCCCTTCTTCCGGCCCTTCATCGTGGAGGCGAAGCGCCGGGGCATCGAGGTGATCTCCGAGATCGAGCTGGGCTACCGGTATTCGAAGGCTGACTTCGTCTGCATCACCGGCACCAACGGCAAGACCACCTGCACCACGCTCACCGGGGAGATCTTCAAGGCCTCCGGCCGGAAGACCTTCGTGCTGGGGAACATCGGCGTGGCCATCTCCGCCCATGCCATGGAGACCAAGCCCGGGGACGTGATCGTGGCCGAGACCGCCGCGTTGCAGCTGGAGGGCAACGTGCGCTTCCACGCCAAGGCCGCGGGCGTGTGCAACATCACCCCGGATCACATCGACCGGTTTGGGTCCATGGAAAAGTACATCGCCGCCAAGGCCAAGATCTTCGACAACCAGACCGCGGAGGACTTTGCCGTGCTGAACTGGGACGATCCCATCGTTCGCGACTTTGCCAAGCTCACCGCGGCCCACGTGCTCTACTTTTCCCGCAAGGAGCAGGTGCCCGAGGGCATGTATATGGACGGGGACACCATCATGCTCCGGTACGCCGGGCAGGATGAGCCCTTCATGGACCGGCGGGAGATCTTCATCCCCGGCGGCCACAATCTGGAGAACGCCATGCTCTGCGCCCTGCTGGCCCTCTCCCAGGGGGTGGATAAGGACGTGATCCGGGAGACCCTCCGGACCTTCCAGGGGGTGGAGCACAGGATCGAATTCGTTTGCGAGCGCAGCGGCGTCCGCTACATCAACGACAGCAAGGGCACCAACCCGGATTCCACGGTGAAGGCCATCGAAGCCATGGACCGGCCCACGGTGCTCATCCTGGGTGGCTACGACAAGCACACGGGCTTCGAGGAGGTCTTCGACGCCATGCCCGGCAGCCAGGTGAAGGCCTGTGTGGTGCTGGGGCAGACGGCGGACGAGATCATGGAGACCGCCAAGCGCCACGGCTTCGACGGCATCTGCCACAGGGTCACCACCTTTAGGGAGGCGGTGGAACTGTGCCGGGATCTGGCTGTGCCCGGGGACAACGTGCTCCTTTCCCCCGCCTGCGCCAGCTGGGGCATGTTCGAGAATTACGAGCAGCGGGGCCAGGTGTTCAAGACCATCGTGCGCAAGTTTGAGTAAGGCATGGAGAAGGCGAAAAACAACCGGATCATCTATAAAAGACAGACGGGCAGCATGGATTTTTCGATCCTGATGGTGGTCACCATTTTGTGCGCCTTCGGATTGGTCATGGTGTTCTCCGCCAGCTATTACTATGCTATCCACACCCAGGGGGACGGGTACTACTACCTGAAGCGGCAGCTGGTCTACATGGCGGTGGCCTATCCGCTCATGCTCATCGTGTCCCGGGTGAACTACCGGTATCTGGATCGGCTCCGGTTCATGTTCCTTCTGGTGTCCGTGGCCCTGCTCATCATGGTTCTGTTCGTGGGCAGCAGCGGCAGCGGCGACACCGGCGGCGCCACGCTGAACGGCGCCCGGCGCTGGCTTCGCTTCGCGGGTATCTCCATCCAGCCCTCGGAGGTGGCCAAGTTCGGCCTGATCTTCTTCATGTGCTCCTACATGGCCCGCCACAAGGACGAGATGCGCACCTTCACCTTGGGCCTTGCGCCTATGCTGCTGGTCATCGGCGTCATCGCCGGCCTCATCATGCTGCAGCCCAACATGTCCATGGCCGTGATCGTGGCCGGCATAGGTATCATCCTGCTGTACGTGGGCGGTATGGACGAACGGTATATCCTGGGGCTGGGCGTGGTGGCCATCGTGCTGTTCATCGTGCTGGCTACCTCCGCCAGCTACCGCCTGGCCCGGCTGACCTCCTTCCGGGATCCCTTCCAGGACCCCCAGGGGGACGGCTATCAGCTCATCCAGTCCTTCTATGCCATCGGCTCCGGGGGCTGGTTCGGCAAGGGCCTGGGCAACAGCTATCAGAAGATGCTGTACATGACCTACGGCGAGTCGGACTTCATCTTCGCCATCGTGTGCGAGGAGTTCGGCATGGTGGGCGGGTCCATCGTCATCCTGCTTTACGCCTGGATCGTGTACCGGGGCATGCGCATCGCCATGCGCTGCCGGAACCGGTACGGGAGCCTGCTGGCCGCCGGTATCTCCATCGTGTTCGGTCTGCAGGTGTTCATCAACATCGCCGTGGTCACGGGCCTGGCCCCCACCACCGGCCAGCCCCTGCCCTTCATTTCGGCGGGCGGCTCGTCGCTGCTGGTGTTCATGGTGGCCATGGGCGTGCTGCTGAATGTCAGCCGAGATGTAGACATATAGCTTCGCTCAGCTGGTCGAAAACGTTGTTTTCAACCAGCTGGTTTTCCGGCCATGCTTATGACGCAAAGCGTCACCGGGCAGCATGGCCGCAAGGTGTTATTTTTGCCGCACATGTCGCCAAAAATAACGAATGTATAGCCTTCCGTTTGCGCTCCGAGTAGGTAGCCACATTGCTTCCGTACATGAGAATAGGGCGCGGGTTGTTCACGGATTTCTCCTCCTTCGCATACCATAGGATATGCGTGCAGGAGGAGGGGTCACATGGCGAAGCTGATCATCGAGGGAGGGCGGCCGCTGAAGGGGCAGATCAGCCTTCAGGGTGCCAAGAACGCGGCGCTGCCCATTCTGGCGGCAAGCGTGCTGGTGCCGGAACCGGTGCGGATCACCAACTGCCCCCGGCTCACGGACGTGGAGAACATGGCGGGCATCCTGAAGGCCCTGGGCTGCCGGGTGGAATGGACGGAGGACGGCCTGCTCATCGACACCGGCAGCGCCAAATCCGCCCAGCTTCCGGAGGCGCTGTCCGCGTCCATCCGGTCCTCCCTGTTTCTGCTGGGGCCCCTGCTCGGCCGCTTTGGGGCGGCGGAAGCGCCCTATCCCGGCGGCTGCGATATCGGGAATCGGCCGGTGGACCTGCATCTCAAAGGGCTTCGGGCCATGGGGGTGCGGGTGGATGAAGCGTCCGGGCGCATCCGCTGCCTGGGACGGCCCAAGGGCGGCGTGGAGATCGCCCTGGAGTATCCCAGCGTGGGGGCCACGGAGAATTTGATCATGGCGGCCTGCGGGGCTGCCGAGGATACCATTTTGGTGAACCCGGCCCGGGAGCCGGAGATCGACGATCTCATGGCCTTTCTCAACGGGGCCGGCTTCGACCTCAGGCGGGAGGGCAGCTCCCGCATCCGCATCCGGGGCGGCCGGCAGGGGCACGGCACCCTCCATGCCGTTATGCCGGATCGGATCGAGGCGGGGACCTACATGGTGGCGGCGGCCATCACCGGGGGGCATCTGCTCCTGCGGGGCGGGCGCCGGGAGCATCTGTCCGCACTGATCACGGCCCTGCGGGAGGCGGGCTGCCGGATCCGGAGCGAGGGCACGGACCTGGACATCGAAGGGCCGGAGCGGCCAAGGGAGCTGCGGCGGCTGGTCACCCTGCCCTATCCGGGCTTTCCCACGGATATGCAGAGCCAGGTGTTCGCCCTGTGCACCCTGGCTCGGGGGACCTCCGTGCTGGAGGAGAATGTGTTTGAGGATCGGTTCCGCCACGGGGCGGAGCTTCGGCGCATGGGCGCGGACTGCCTCATTCGGGGGCGGGCGGCGGTGATCCGGGGGGTGAAGAGCCTCCACGGGGCCACGGTCACGGCCCACGATCTGCGGGGCGGCGCGGCTCTGGCGCTGGCGGGGCTTCGGGCCGAGGGCATCACCGTGGTGGAGCGGGCGGAACGGATCGACAGAGGATACGCAAATTTCGAGGCCAACCTGCGGGACGTGGGAGCGGCCATACGAAGAGAGGACAGTTAGGTGAAGGACGAGCGGCGCGAAAAGAAAAAGAAGAAGCCGGAAGGGTATATCGACCTGTTTGCCGACGACGACGAGGAGGAGGAATCCCCCTTGGCTTCCCTTTTCTCCGACGACGAGGAGGAAGAGGAAGCACAGGCGGATGCTCCGGAAGAAGCGGAGGAAGAGGTCGGCATGGAGCCGGCGTATGAGGAGCCGGCGGAACCGGCGGACGACCTGGAGCCGGCGCCCCAGCCCAGCTCCCGGGAGACCTTCTCCTTTGACCGCTACGGCCGCCGGACGGGCAAGGTGCCTGCCAAGCGCCGCAAGGAGCGCTATGGCAAGCGCAAGCATGCCAAAAAAGCCACCACCACCCTGCTGCTCAACGAGACCGAGGCCCGCCGGGAACGGGAGGAGGCCCAGAAGCGGGCCAGCGAGCGGGACAAGCTGCGGGAAAAGCAGCGCAGGCGGGAGGCGGAGCAGCGCCGGGCCCGGCAGAAGATCGAGGCCAAGAAGCGCCTTTCCGCCCTGCTGGTGCTCCTGGGCCTGGGCGTGCTGGCACTGCTGGCCGGGTATTTCACCTTCCTGATCCAAAATATCGACATCGTGGGGAACAGCACCCGCTACACGGAGGAGGAGATCATCGCCGCCTCCGGCTTGAAGCGCCATAAGCACATCCTCCTGCAGGATCTGAAGGACGCCCAGAACAAGCTTCAGCAGGATCCCTATCTCAACGCCTCCGTGCGCTATGTGTTCCCCAACCGCATCCGCATCAATCTGGAGGAGCGCACCCGGGCGGGCGCCGTGGCCTGGGGCCCCAACAAGGAGTATATCGCCGTCATCGACAAGGCGGGCATCGTGCTGGAGAGCGACGCGGCCAGCTATTCCGGGCTCCCCCTGGTCCAGGGCCTCATCATCACCGGCGCCAACAAGGGCAACCGGATCGGCGACCCGGCGGACGAGCAGGTCCAGAGCATGCTGGAGGTGCTCTCCACCTTGGAGGAGCTGGGCCTGGCCAGCCGGATCCAGACCGTGGATCTGACGGAGACCATGGGCATCAGCCTCTACACGCCGGAGGGCTATCGCATCGAGGTGGGGGACACCTCGGAGCTGCTCACCAAGCTGAACCGGCTCAAGAAAAACTTTTCCGCCATCATGGACAAGGCCCAGGAATACATGGGCCGGGGCGCGGACAACGTGACCATCTACCTCTACAGCAAAAACGGCGTGGTCATCTCCCCCCACGAGGTGGGCTATGTGGCCGCCTCCCCCTCGCCCAACAGCACCTTGTTCGTTCCTGTGCAGAACAACCCGGACGAGCCTGCCGAGCCCACCCCGGATCCCTATGCCCAGGCGACCCCGGAGGGCACCCCCGGGCCGGACACCCCGCCCCCCTTCGACCAGGAAGGGTTCACGGGCTGACGTCCGTGCGTGCCGCTGCGGTTGGCATGTCATAACCGATTTCAAAGGCCTGTAAAATACGGAAGGGGCGATTCATGAATCGTCCCTTTTGAATTCTGAAAATATAGCCCTCCCGAGTCGCAAGAATCCATTGACATTTCCGAAAGAAACAGTTAAAATAGTGCGTACCGTGGAAATGTGCGGGTGTAGCTCAATGGCAGAGCTCCAGCTTCCCAAGCTGGTCACGAGGGTTCGATTCCCTTCACCCGCT
>CACWYB010000009.1 GCA_902765005.1 uncultured Eubacteriales bacterium
CCACCTGGGCACCCAGCTGGGCTTCCTCATGGCGGCCTATGAGATGAACCAGTACAAGGACGCCTACCAGGCGGCCATCATCGACAACGCCAAGTTCTTCGCCAAGGCCCTCAAAGCCCAGGGTCTGGACGTGAAGGGCGACCCCGCCATCGACTACACCGAGACCCACCAGGTCATCGTGGGCGTTGGCTACGGCGACGGTCCCGAGATCGCCGAGCGCCTGGAGAAGAACAACATCATCGTCAACTACCAGGCCACGCCCGACGAGGAAGGCTTCACCGCCTCCGGCGCCCTGCGCATGGGCATGAGCGAAATGACCCGCTTCGGCTTCGGCCATGCGGAGTTCGAGAAGCTGGCCGAGCTCATGGCGGACTGCATCCTCCGGAACAAGAACATCGCCGAGGAAGTCATCGCCCTGCGCAGCCAGCACCTTGACATGCAGTACTGCTTCACCGACGCCGAGTTCGAGAAGGCGCTGGGCAAGCTCTCCACCCTCATCGAGAAATAAAAAATCTATTTAGGAGGAAATTGTTATGACTATCAATCCCGATCTCAAGTACTCCAAGTCCCATGAGTGGGTCAAGATGGACGGCGATGTGGCCGTCATCGGCATCTCCGACTTTGCCCAGGACGCCTTGGGCGACCTGGTGTTCGTGAACCTGCCCCAGGTGGGCGACGAAGTCACCGCCGGCGAAGCCTTCGGCGATGTGGAATCCGTGAAGGCCGTGTCCGATTTGATGAGCCCCGTTTCCGGCACCGTGTGCGCGATCAACGAGGAGCTTCTGGACGCCCCCGAGAGCCTGAACAACGATCCCTACGGCGCCTGGATCATCAAGGTGGAGAACATCACCGGCACCGAGGAGCTGCTGGACGCTGCCGCTTACGAAGCGCACTGCGCCGCGGAGGCATAAGGCATGGGCAGCTACGTTCCTTCCACCCAGGAACAGCGGCTGGAAATGCTTCACGCCATCGGGCTCAAATCGTTCCGGGACCTGTATAAGGACGTGCCCCAAAGCATGTACCTGGACAGGCCCCTGGACCTGCCCGAGGGAAAGAGCGAGCTGGAAGTGAGCCAGGCCGTCCAGGCCATGGCCCGCAAGAACAAGGTCTATGACACCATCCTTCGGGGCGCCGGCGCCTACGACCACTATATCCCCAGCATCGTGAAGTACATCCCCGCCAAGGAGGAGTTCCTCACCGCCTACACCCCCTACCAGGCTGAAATCAGCCAGGGCGTGCTTCAGTCCATCTTCGAGTACCAGACCGAGATCTGCGAGCTCACGGGCATGGACGTGTCCAACGCTTCCGTCTACGACGGCGCCACCGCCGCCGCCGAGGCCTGCGCCATGGCCCGGGATCGTAAACGCCGCCTGACCCTAATCTCCGGCGCCGCCCACCCGGATGTGATCAACACCATCCGCACCTACGCCTACGGCACCAACGACGAGATCAAGATCATCCCCGTGAAGGACGGCAAAACGGACCCGGACGCCCTCAAAGCCATGCTCACTCCGGAGGTTTCCGCCGTCTACGTGCAGCAGCCCAACTTCTTCGGCCTCTTTGAGGATGCCGAAGCCATGGCCGCTCCCGTTCACGAGGCCGGCGCCCTCTACATCCTGGGCTGCAACCCCATCGCCCTGGGCATCATGAAGACCCCGAAGGACATGGGTGCGGACATCGCCGTGGGCGAAGGCCAGCCTCTGGGCCTGCCCATCGCCTTTGGCGGCCCCTACCTGGGCTTCATGGCCACCACCACCAAGCACATGCGCAAGCTCCCCGGCCGTATCGTGGGCGAGACCACGGACGACGCCGGCAACCGGGCCTACGTGCTGTCCCTCCAGGCCCGGGAGCAGCATATCCGCCGGGAGAAGGCCGGCAGCAACATCTGCTCCAACGAGGCGCTCTGCGCCCTGACCGCCGGGGTGTACCTGGCCGCCATGGGTCCGGAAGGTTTGAAGGAAGTGGCCGAAAGCTCCATGGCCAAGGCCCACTACCTGTGCCGGGAGCTCACCAAGCTCCCCGGCGTGAAGCTGCGCTATGACGCCCCCTTCTTCCATGAGTTCCTGCTGGATATGCCCAAGGCTGACGAAATCCTCTCGGCTCTGGACAAGAAGAACATCCTGGGCGGCCTGCCCTTCGACGGCGGCATCCTCTGGTGCGCCACGGAGAAGGTATCCAAACAGACCCTGGATGAGGTCGTTGCCATCGTAAAGGGGGTGCTTGCATGAAGCTGATCTTTGAAAAGAGCGTGCCCGGCCGCCGCTGCGCCATCCTGCCCGCCTGCGACGTGGAGAAGGTAGAGCTTCCCGCCGAACTGAAGCGGGACGCCGCCCCCCTGCTCCCCGAGATGAGCGAGACCGACGTGAGCCGCCACTACACGGAGCTGAACCAGCACGTCCACGGGGTGAACTGCGGGTTCTACCCCCTGGGCTCCTGCACCATGAAGTACAACCCCCGCATCGACGAGGAAATGGCGGCCCTGCCCGGCTTCACCGGCATCCACCCCCTGGCCCCCCAGGCCGCGGTGGAAGGCTGCGAAGAGGTCATCGCCACGGCCCGGAAGTACCTCTGCGAGATCACCGGCATGGCGGACATGACCTTCCAGCCCGCGGCCGGCGCCCACGGCGAGTTCACCGGCGTGCTGCTCATCAAGCAGTATCACGATTCCCGGAACGACACCAAGCGGACCAAGATCATCGTCCCCGACTCCGCCCACGGCACCAACCCTGCCACGGCGGCCATGTGCGGCTACCAGGTGGTAAACATCCCCTCGGCCCCCGACGGCTGCGTGGATCTGGAAGCCCTCAAGAGCGTCCTGGGCGACGACACGGCGGGCCTCATGCTCACCAACCCCAACACCGTGGGTATCTTCGATGAGAACATCCTGGAGATCACCCGCCTCGTTCATGAGGCCGGCGGCCTGTGCTACTACGACGGCGCCAACCTGAACGCCGTCATGGGCGTGGTCCGGCCCGGGGACATGGGCTTTGACTGCGTCCATCTGAACCTGCACAAGACCTTCGCCACCCCCCATGGCGGCGGCGGTCCCGGCGCCGGCGCGGTGGGCTGCAAGTCCTTCCTCGCCCCCTTCCTGCCCCACTCCGCCCTCATGGAGGAGCCGGGCCATATCCAGGTCAGGGGCTTTAGAGGCAACTTCCTGGTGGTGGTCCGGGCCCTGGCGTACCTTCTCACCCTGGGTCGGGAGGGCGTGCCCGAGGCGGCCCAGAACGCGGTCCTCAACGCCAACTACCTGATGCACCGGATCAAGGGCACCTTCGCCCCCGCCTTCGACCGGATCTGCATGCACGAGTTCGTGCTGGATCTCTCCGAGTACAAGAAGGCGACCGGCGTGTCCGCTCTCGATGTGGCCAAGTCCCTCATCGACTACGGCATGCATCCGCCTACGATGTACTTCCCCCTCATCGTCCATGAGGCCCTCATGCTGGAGCCCACGGAGACGGAGAGCAAGGAGACCCTGGACTGGGCCGCGGACGTGTTCCGTGCCCTCTACGAGCTGGGGTATAAGGACCCTGCCTTCATGCACGCCGCCCCCCACAACGCCCAGATCGGCCGTCCCGATGAGGTGAAGGCCGCCCGGACGCCCATCGTGCGCTACACCAAGGCATGATCGAACGGCTGTTGACCTTCGAAAGCGGGTCCTTCGACCCCTTCGAAAACTTAGCCATTGAGCAGCACCTGCTGAAAACCCAAAGCAGCGGGTGCTGCCTTTTGTACCTGTGGCAGAACCAGAACACCGTGGTCATCGGCAAAAACCAGAACCCCTATTCGGAATGCCGGGTGGCCCTGCTGGAAGCGGAGGGCGGGCATTTAGCGCGCCGGCTTTCCGGCGGCGGGGCGGTGTTTCACGACCTGGGGAACCTGAACTTCACCTTCCTCGTGCCCACGGCAGACTACGATCTTGCCAAGCAGCAGCGGGTGCTTCTGACCGCCTGCCAAAGCTTCGGTATCCCGGCAGAGCTTTCCGGCCGAAACGACCTGCTGGCCGACGGCCGCAAGTTCTCCGGCAACGCCTTCTACCACAACGGCCCCCACTCCTACCACCACGGCACCCTGCTGGTGGATGTGGACGGGGAGAAGCTCGCTCGCTATCTCACCCCCTCCCGGGCCAAGCTGGCCGCCAAGGGGGTCGCCTCCGTTCGTTCCCGGGTGGTGAATCTGCTGGAGCTCTGCCCGACCCTGACCATCGACGGCCTGAAGAAGGCGCTGGTGGCTGCCTTTGAGCAGGTCTATGGTCTGCCCAGCGCGCCGCGCCGCTTCACCGAGGCGGATGACAAGAGGGTACAGGAGCTGCGGGAGATCTATCAAAGCCCCGCCTGGCGCCTGGGAAAGCGCTTTGACTGCACCTTTCGGTGCGAGGACCGCTTCAGCTGGGGGAGCGTGGAGATCGAGCTCACCTTGGCCGAAGGCCGGGTGCAGCGGGCCGTCGTCTATTCCGACGACATGGACTTTGCCTTCCCGCCGGCCCTGGAGCAGGCCCTCACCGGCTGCCCGTTGAACGGGGTTGACCTTGCCCAGGCCCTCACTTCCGTTCCCCACGGGGCGGACATCCTCACCTTATTACAGCAACAGGAGATGTAAAAAAGCTATGTTCGATTTTGATCTTATCGTCATCGGCGCCGGTCCCGGGGGCTACGAGGCCGTGCTGCACGCCGCCAAGCTGGGGCTTAAGGCCGCCGTGGTGGAGAAGCGGGACGTGGGCGGCACCTGCCTCAACCGGGGCTGCATCCCCACCAAGGCCCTGCTCCACGCTTCCGGCGTCTATGAGGAAGCGAAGAGCGGCTCGGCCCTGGGCGTGGATGCCGAGAACCTTTCCTATGACCTTCCCGCCATGTTCGCCTACAAGCAGCAGGTGGTGGAGAAGCTCCGCGCCGGGGTGGAAGGGCTCTTCAAGTCCGCCAAGGTAACTCTGCTGCGGGGCGCCGGCACCCTGACCGGTCCCAACACCGTGCAGGTTGCCGGAGAGAATGAGGGCGTCTACACCGCCCAAAGCATCCTGCTGGCCACGGGTTCCGTGCCCGCCCGGCCGCCCATTCCCGGTTTGGATCTGCCCGGCGTCATGACCTCCGATGAGCTGCTAAACGGCGAAGGCGGCGCCTTCTCCTCCCTGGTCATCATTGGCGGCGGCGTCATCGGCATGGAGTTCGCCACCTTCTACAGCGATCTGGGCGTGTCCGTCACGGTGGTGGAGGGCCTGGATCGGCTGCTCCCCAACATGGACCGGGAGCTGGGGCAAAACCTGGCCATGATCATGAAGAAGCGGGGCGTGCAGATCTTCACCGGGGCCATGGTGAAAAATCTGGAGACCACGGACGCGGGCCTGCAGGTGAACTTCGAAACCCGCGGCCAGCTCCAGTCCGTCACCGGAGAGAAGGTCCTCTGCGCCATCGGCCGCAGCCCCTACACCGCCGGGCTCTTCGGCGAGGGCGTGAACGTGGAGATGGACCGGCGCCGCATCCACGTAAACGAGCGGCTTGAAACCAGCATCCCCGGGGTGTACGCCATCGGCGACGTTTCCTCCCCGGTGCAGCTGGCCCACGTGGCCACGGCCCAGGGCATCTACGCCGTGAACGAGATCGCCGGCAGGAAAAACGAGATCGACCTCAGCTTGGTGCCGGGCTGCGTGTACACCCGGCCGGAGATCGCCGCGGTGGGGCTCACCGAAGCGGACGCCAAGGCCCAGAACATCCCGGTGAAGACCGCCAAAGCCCTTATGTCCGCCAACGGCCGGACCGTGATTCTGAACGGGGACCGGGGCTTTATGAAGCTCGTTGCCCACGCCGAGACCAGGAAGCTCCTGGGCGCCCAGCTCATGTGCGTCAACGCTTCGGACATGATCTCCCAGCTTTCCGAGGCTATTGCGGGCGGCCTCACCCCCGCAGACTTGCTCAAGGCCATGCGCCCCCATCCCACCTTTGAGGAGGCCTTGACCGGGGCGCTGGAAGAGCTGGAAAGCAAGCTGGGTTAACTCTTCCTCTTAACCGGATCAACCGAATAAAAGGGCCATGCTACACATGGCCCTTTTTTGCGCGGTTTTCCGGTTTCCCCCAAAAAGTCAGCTGCAACCTTTTTCACGGGAAGGCGGTGTTATGGGCAAAGGACAAAGGAGATACGCGCATGAAACGAATCAGCATACTGCTGCTGGCCCTGCTGCTCACGGCAGGCTGCCTTTCAAAAACTCCGTCGCAAAGCGAGGGCGCAGACAAGCCCGCCCCGCAGGACAAGCCCCCAGCGCTCACGGTGGTCTCGGGCGAAAACCAAACCCAGGCCACCCTCAGCACCTACTCCTGGAGCTGGCCCAACCCGGACGGCACCAGCACCGGCGTAGAGGCCGACGGCCTGCACCCCCTGGACATGATGGATCGGCTCACGCCCCTGCTCCCGGAGGAGGGGCAACCCTTGACACTGTGCTTTGAGCTGGGCGCGCTGACGCTGGACCGGCTGACGATCCGCCGCTGGGACCTTTCCAGCGCCGGCGACCCGGCCCAATATGACAGCGGCTTCACGCTCCTTCCCTTCACGCAAAGCGGGAACGCCGTCACGGTGGAGCTGCCCGAGGAAAGCAGCGGCATCTTCGAGGTTCACGCCTACTTCACCGGCGAAAGCCGGGGGGACGGCTACTACGCCTTCTGCCTGCAGGGCCCCGAGGCGTCCGCGGAAGGGGAGGAGATTCCCTTTGAAAGCCAGCCCGTGCGCATCGTTTGGCGGGAGAACCTGGGGGAGCAGCCCCAAACCCAAATCCTCCGCACGCCGGCGGAGCTGACAGAAGCCCTGGGGGAGGAGGAGGCCTATGAGAGCAGCTCCGATCTGCTGGACGAGCTGAAGGCCAGCTATACCGAACCCTTCTTCTCCGCGCGGGAACTGCTCCTGCTTCGGCTGGAGGAGGGCAGCGGCTCCATCTCCCACCAGGTCACCTCCGTGTTTCGGGCCCCCAACGGCGTCACCGTCACGGTCCAACGCCACGTCCCGGAGATTTGCACCGCCGACATGGCCGCCTGGCTCCTGTTCGTGAGCCTTCCCCAGGGCACGGTTTCGGCGTCTGACGCGGTAACGGTTGTTGTTCAATAAAGTGTTTTCTTGCAGCTTTTTCTTTTCGGTAATACCTTGTTGGAACGAAAGAGTCCTTTTACTTAGCATCACGCTCTTGGCGGTTTGAGGGAAAAGAAGCAAAAAAGAGATCATGGTATGCGCCATGACCTCTTTTTTCTGTAGGCTTTTCTTTTTGGGCGACTTTTTCCTTTTCACCTGAAAAGAAAAAGCCGCAGAAAAGTTATCCTTCTACCTCAATCCCCAATTCCTTCAGCTCTCTACGAAGCCGGCCCATGTCCCCCCGGTGGACGATGGCCTGCATGCCCAGGCGGCGGGCCGCCTCCACGTTGGCCGGGTTGTCGTCGATGAACACGCAGCTTTCCGCCGCCAACCCAAAGGTCTGTAAAAACAACTCGTATATCTCGTGCTCCGGCTTCAGCAGCCGATAGTCCGAGGACACGAACCGCCGCGCCCGGGGCAGATACTCGCTGCCGGGGATCAGGTCAAAATAGGTGTGGAAATCCTGGGACGCGTTGGACAGCACATACAGGGGATACCCCTTGTCGTGGAGCTCTTTGACCAGCTCCTTCGCCCCGGGCATGGGGATCACTCTCTCCCACCAGCGGAACACCAGCTCCCGGGCTGCCCCGTGGAGCCGCTGGGGAAGCCGCTGGCAGGCGCTGCTCACCACGTCCTCGCCGGTGATGTCCCCCCGATCAAAGGCCACCCACTCCCAGCCCCTGAAGACCTCCTGGAGCAGGGCCTGGGCGTCCGCCCCGGTGTAGCCAAGCCTTGCGATGAACTTAGGCGGGGCAAAGTCCATGAGGACCTGCCCCATGTCGAACACGATATTCAGCTTCATGCCTTTGCCGCGGCCGCCTTTTTGCTCTTGCCGGTGAGCTTATCCAGCCGCTCCCGCCAGCGCTTCTTGGCCTCCAGCCGCTCGCCCAGATCCCGGGCGCCCACGCCGTAGACCAGATATAGGATCAGCCCGGACACCAGCATGATGAACACCGTGGAGGCGCAGCGCCGCCCGGAGGCGTTCACGTTGTAGCCGTAGAGCCCCTCCTCCTGGCACATGCTCTGGATGACCATGGCGTAGGAGGTGCCGTAGGTGCTGGCGAAGGTGGCGGACATATCATACTCCGTAAACAGGGCGTTGAAGTTCAGCGCGAACACCGCCAGCACGCTGGGCAGGATGATGGGCAGCTTCACCTGCAGGAAGGTCCGCAAGCCCCGGGACCCCAGGTTCCGGGCCGCGTCCTCCAGCTCCTCGTCGATGGCGTAGAAGGACGCCTTGATCATGCGCAGGGAGAAGGGAAGCTTGACCACCGTATACGCCAGCACGATCAGTATCCGCACGTTCTCGGCGTAGTATAGGTTTTGGTTCCCCACATACCAGATGTTGTCCGCGTTGAAGAAGGTGCGGAAGGAGTAGCAGATGAGGATCGTGGGCAGCAGCCAGGGGAACAGCAGGGCATATTCCACCACCACGCCCATCTTCTTGCTCTTCTTCTTGAAGATGAAGTTGCAGGCGATGACCACGATCACGCAGGCCAGCGCCGCCGCGATCATGGACAGGAGAAAGCTGGTCTTGATGCCGCCCAGGGTGGCCTCATTGGAAAACAGGCCGGAGATGGACCCCACCCGGGTCTTGTAGGTGCCCCGGTTGGTCAGATACTGGTAGTCCTCCCGACCGAAGAAGTTGATCAGCGTCCAGTTCCCCAGATCCAGCTTCTTCATGCGGATGGCGCTGTAGGTCTGGAAGGAGAAGATCACGATCATGACCACCGGCGTCATGTAGATGATGAAGAGGATGTAGGCATAGATGTGGGCCAGAACGTTGGCCACCGGGTTGGTGATCTTCTGCTTTTGGAGCTTGGCCTTGGTCTTGGACACGGACAGGTAATGCCCCTTGCGCTCATAGGCGGAGAGCACCGTTAAGAGCACGATGGTGAACATGGCCAGGATGATGGACAGCAGGGCCGCCCGAGCCTGGGGGAAGGACTCATCCGCCGAGGAGGACCCGGCCAGCCTAACGATCTCCGGGTTGATGGAATCGTAGCCCAGGAGCGTGGGAGCGCTCATGGCGCACAGGCCCGTGATGAAGGTCATGACCGTCAGGGAGAACATGGTGGGGATCAGGGTGGGGAACACCACCTTCCACAGCACCTTGAAGGGGTTGGCGCCCATGTTTCGGGCCGCCTCCACCGTGTTATAGTCGATGCCCCGGATGGCGTTGCGCAAAAACAGGGCATGGTTGCTGGTGCAGGCGAAGGTCATGGTGAAGGCCACGGCGTTGAAACCCGTGAACCAGTTCTTGTTAAAATCCGGGAAGGCGTTCACCAGGGCGGAGGTCAGGATGCCGTCCGGCGCGTAAAGGAACAGATACCCGGTGACCAGGGCCACGCCGGAGTAGATGAGGGTGGTCATATACCCCAGCCGCAGGATCTTGGCGCCCTTGATGTCGAAATACTCCGTGAGCAGCACGATGCTCACGCCCACCACGTTCACCGTAATGACCAGGCAAACGGCCAGCTTCAATGAGTTGAGCACGAATCTGCCCATGGTTCCGGCGAAGAAGAAGCGGATGACCGCCAGCGGATCCCGCACCCCCGCCGCGTTCTTCACGTTGAAGATGCTGGTCAGGGTGTTCAGGCAGGGGATCAGCATGAACCCGAAGAAGAAGTAGGCGAACAGGATCAGCAAGATGATCTGCAGCGCCGACTCCGGGCTGAACCGTCTTTTGTCGGCTTTCATACTCAGTCCTCCTTGGCTTCGTAGGCCATGATGTCCCGGGGGTTCAGGATCACGTTCACATCCTGCCCCGGCTCATAGATGTTCACTCCGTCGTTCTTCTCGATGACCTTGATGGTTTGGCCGTCCAGGGTGATGTAATACTTGATGTAAAGGCCATAGTATTCCCGGCTCTCCACCGTGCCCCGGAGGGCCACCTCCCCTTGGGCGGGGGTCTGGTTCACGTGGAGGCGCTCCAGGCGGATGTAGTTGTGCTTGGTCAGGTCCACCGCCGCCCCGGCGGCTTTGAGCTCCTTCAACACGCCCTCCTCCAGCCGGTTGATGTCGCCGATGAAGTTGCAAACAAACTCCGTTTTGGAGAAGTTGTACACCTCGTTGGGGGTGCCGATCTGCTCGATATAGCCCTTGTTGAACACGGCGATGCGGTCCGACAGGGTCAGGGCCTCCTCCTGGTCGTGGGTCACGTAGATGGTGGTGATGCCGAAGTCCTTCTGCATCTTCTTTAGCTCGTTCCTGAGCTGGACCCTGAGCTTGGCGTCCAGGTTGGAAAGGGGCTCGTCCATGCAGATGATGGCGGGGTTGGTGACCAGGGCCCGGGCGATGGCCACCCGCTGCTGCTGGCCGCCGGACAGCTGGGACACGGCCTTCTGCAGCTGCTCATCGGTAAGGTCCACCTTCCGGGCGATCTCCCGGACCCGTTTGTCGATCTCGGGCTTCTTGACCTTCTTGACCTTCAGGCCGAAGGCGATGTTGTCATACACGGTCATGGTGGGGAACAGGGCGTAGCTCTGGAACACGATGCCGATGTTGCGGTCCTCGATGGGCACATGGGTGATGTCCCGTCCCTTGACGAACACGCTCCCGGAGACGGGCTCGATAAAGCCCGTGATGGTCCGCAGCGTGGTCGTCTTGCCGCAGCCGGATGGCCCCAAAAAAGTGAAGAATTCGCCCTCTTTCACATGCACGTTGATGTCATGCAGGGCGGTGAAGTCGCCGAATTTTACAACGATGTCATTGAGCTTGATCATATGCTGTTCCCCCTCGTTTTTTACAGAGACTGCCGTAGAAGGCGGCCGATCCATTGCGGCAGATGACCGGATGAAATACGTCGGATCTTGTCGAAAGTAGGGATATGGCGAGCCGCGAGGGCTCGCCATATCCGTTGCTGTTTGGTTGTTTACTCAGCAGCCTTCTGGGTCAGGGTCGCCCAGTCCAGGTTGGCCCAGTCGGGCTCGCCCTTGGCTTCGCTGGTATCCTTCCAGAAGAAGCCCAGGTTGGTGAGGATGTTGGTCCACTCGGCGGAGTGGGCGGCCACGTAGGCGGCATAGGTCATGTCGGTGCCGGGAACGGTGGTCAGCGCAAAGTTCTTCAGCTGATAGATGGCGGGGGTGCCATTGGGATACAGGGTGGCGGCAGCCTTCACGTTGCAGGGGAAGGAGTCGAACTCTTCACCCCAGGCAGCCTGGATCTCATCGGAACCAAACCAGTCGGCGAAGGCCTTCACAGCCTCGGTCTGCTCGTCGGTACGGCCGGCCTTGTCAAGGATGCCAATGTACTCGGCGATGTAGTAGGTGCCGTCCTTGATGTCCACCAGGGCCCAGTTCTCAGGCTCGGTGGTGCCCTTCAGGGGGTTATCGGGGTTCACATTGGCCGCATTGTCGATGGAGCCGTACAGAGAGGAGGAGTAGTACTCGGAAATGGCCACATCGCCCCGGATCAAAGGATCGATGCCGTACTTCCAGTCGTCGCCGCCGAACTTGCCCTCGGCGCAGAACTTCCACAGGGTCTTCCAGCCGTCCACGGAGATGCCGCCTGCGGGAGAGGCGGGATCCACAAAGGCGTAGAGGATGGCGGAGTTGATGTTGGCGTTGGTGGTGCCGCCGACCTTGTTCTGGCGATACCAGGAATAGCCGGAGTTGACCACGTCAGCCCAGTGATCGAAGTGGAGCTCGGTGCCGTTGGTGCCCAGCTCGTCGTTCCGGTAGAGCATGAGCACGTTCTGGATGACCAGACCGTAGGCCTTGCCATCATACTTGTACTCGCCCACATCGCCGGCCCAGGAGGGGGTCCAGTCCACCAGCTTCAAATTCTCATAGGTGCCGCCCACAACCTGGCCCCAGCGGGTCTCGTTGAGACCGAAGAGGATGTCGCCATCCTTCTTCTCGTTGGCAGCCTGGATGGCAGCGGTGTCGCCGGAAATGACGCTGTTGTCATCGATGGAGATGGTGAAGCCGGCTTCCTTGGCCTTGTTGGTGAGCCAGGTCACACGCTCGGTGGAGTTGGAATTGGAGTAGATCCGAATGGTGTAATCGGAGTAATCCTTCTTCGCCTCTTCCTTTTTCCCGCAGGCCACGATGGACAGGACCATCAGGGCGACCAGCAGGATCGCAATCGTCTTTTTCATGACTTTTCTCCTTTTTATATTACGCTTGGGGCATTGCCCCACACGCTATTATACTAATAATCGGTCGAATAATCAAGAGGCATACCCACCTCTTTGCCTGCCTACTTTCTGGACCGGCCCCGGCTCTTCTTGGCGGAGCCCACCATGCCCGGGCGGATCTTCTTGGAGGTCGTGACCGCCTCGCCCCGAAGCTTGCGTATTTCGTCCCTGAGTTTGGCCGCCTGCTCGAATTCCAGCTCCCGGGCCGCCTGGCGCATCTGCTCCTCCAAAAGCTCGATGCGGGCCGCCTTCTCCTGCTCGGAATAGGCCGTCTCCCCTTCCTCCGCCCGGTGGCTAATGCCCAGCAGGGCAGAGACCTCCTTGATGATGGTCTTGGGGGTGATGTTGTGGGCCTGGTTATAGGCCATCTGCTTCTGGCGGCGGCGCTCGGTTTCGTCCATGGCCCGCTGCATGGAGGGGGTGATGGTGTCCGCGTACAGGAGCACCCTGGCGTCCGCGTTCCGGGCCGCCCGGCCGATGGTCTGAATGAGGGAGGTCTCCGACCGGAGGAACCCCTCCTTGTCCGCGTCCAATATAGCCACCAGGCCCACCTCAGGCAGGTCCAGCCCCTCTCTGAGGAGGTTGATGCCCACCAGCACGTCGAATTCCCCCAGTCTGAGATCCCGGATGATCTCCATTCGATCCAGGGTGTCTACGTCGCTGTGCATATATCGGACCCGGACCCCCATGCCGTCCAGATACTCGGTGAGGTCCTCCGCCATCCGCTTGGTCAGGGTGGTGATGAGGGTCCGATACCCCTTCTGGGCCGTGAGCCGCACCTCGGAAAGGATGTCGTCGATCTGCCCCTCGATGGGCCGGATGAAGATCTCCGGGTCCACCAGGCCCGTGGGCCGGATGATCTGCTCCGCCACCTGGGTGCACCGGCCCAGCTCCCACTGGCCGGGCGTAGCGGACACGCAGATCATCTGGGGGATCCGCTCCAAAAACTCCTCGAACCGCAGCGGCCGGTTGTCGAAGGCGGAGGGAAGCCGAAAGCCGTACTTCACCAGCTCCTCCTTGCGCATCCGGTCCCCTCGATACATGGCCCCGATCTGGGGGATGGTCACGTGGCTCTCGTCGATGATCAGCAGAAAATCCTTGGGGAAATAGTCGATCAGGGTGTAAGGCGGGTCCCCAGGGTGCCTGCCGTCGAAGTAGCGGGAGTAGTTTTCGATGCCGCTGCAGTAGCCGATCTCCTGCATCATCTCCATGTCGTGGCGGACCCGCTGCTCGATGCGCTCCGCCTCCAGGGGCTTGTTTTCGTCCAAAAACTGGTCCCGCCGCTGCTCCATGTCCCTCTCGATCTGGCCCATGGCCGCCTGGAGCTTCGTTTGCCCCGTGGCGTAGTGGGAGGCGGGAAAGATGGCCGCGTGGTCCTGATGGCTCAAGATCTCCCCGGTCAGGGTGTTGATCTCCGTGATCTTCTCGATCTCGTCCCCGAAGAAGCTCACCCGGATGGCCCTTCCCTCGTTGCCCATGGGGAAGATGTCCAAAATGTCCCCCCGGACCCGGAAGGTGCCCCGCTGGAAGTCCAGATCGTTTCGCTGGAACTGGATGTCGATGAGCCGGCGCATGACCTCCTCCCGGGAGATCTCCATGCCCGGCCGCAGGGACAGGGACAGGTGCAGATACTCCTCCGGGTCGCCCAGAGCGTAGATGCAGCTCACCGAAGCCACGATGATCACGTCCCGCCCCTCGTTCAGGGCGCAGGTGGCGGAGTGGCGAAGCCGGTCGATCTCCTCGTTCACCGCCGTGGTCTTCTCGATATAGGTGTCGCTGGAGGCGATGTAAGCCTCCGGCTGGTAGTAATCGTAATAGGAAACGAAGTACTCCACCGCCGCGTTCGGGAAGAAGCTCTTGAGCTCGGAGCAGAGCTGGGCCGCCAGGGTCTTGTTGTGCGCCAGCACCAACGTGGGCTTTTGCACCCGCTCGATGACCTTGGCCATGGTGTAGGTCTTGCCGGAGCCCGTGACCCCCAGCAGCACCTGGAGCCTATCCCCCCGCAGGACCCCTTTGCTCAGCTTCTCTATGGCCTCCGGCTGATCGCCCTGAGGCGTAAAGGAAGAAACAACTTGGAGCATATCAGTATTCGAAGTCCACCGTGTGGGACTCCTGCACATGCTGGTGGATGTAGACCCGGGCCTCGTTGTGGCTGGGGGCCTTGTCGTACGCCAGATACCCTTCCTTATCCCGGAAGGTGACGATCAGGGCCGCGTCGTAGCTCCGGCCCTTCTTCAGCTCATCCAGGCCATACTCTATATCCACGATCTCCGGCACCGTTTCCTTCAGGGCCAGCAGCTTTTGCCCCACCACGGACGCGCACACCTCCGGGTCGATGAACTTGAACAACAGCACATGCTTGAACATCTCTTTTCTCTCCTTCCGCAGTCTTCGTATAGTATAGCGCATCTGCCGCCCGCTTTCAATTTCTCCGGAACACCTTTTTCCCTCCGCCCCAGAAAAAACGAACCCCGGATCCCCAAACCCGGTTGCGCCCCGGCAGGTTGTGTGCTATCCTGTTTTCGATATGAGAATCCTCGCGAAAAAAGCCTGTATATGCCTGTTTTCGGCCCTGCTCCTGCTGCTGCCCCTCTTTGCCGCCCGCGGCGAAGGCCCGGCGGGGGAGGTCACGGCGGCCTGCGCCTATACCCTGCCCGTCTCCGCCCCCCTGGCCCGGCTGACGGACGAAAGTCTTCTCACCCGGATCACCATCCCCGGCGGACGGTCGGTGGGCGTCGAGCTGCCCGCCTGCGCCCAGCCCTCCCTGTACATGACCTGGTTCACCCGGCCCCAGGGCCTGAATTTGACCCAATACGGCGCCGACGGCCAGGTCCTGAGCAAAACCATTCTGAACCCCGCCACCCCTTTTGAGCGCTATAGGCTGGACCCTGCCTGCCGCAAGGTCCTCCTCTCCGCCAACCGCCCCTGGACCGTCAGCACCCTGCGAATTTTCGACGGGGACCTGCCCGGGGACCTGGTCTGCTTCGGCGCCCCCATGGACCGGGCGGACCTGCTGGTGGTGTTGGGCCAGCCCCAAGCCCTCTTCGAGGAGCTGGGGGGCCTGGCGCCCCTGTACGCCGGAACATATGGGCTTGAAACCGCCTTCTGCTTCCTCAGCGAGGACAACGCCGTCCTCAACGTCACCGCCGGGGACCCCCGCCCCCTGGGGGAAGCCTTGACCGCCCTCTGGTCCCTGGGCTATAGGGAAGCCCCCTTTCTGGGCAACTTTCTGGACCACGACTACAACGAGCTGGAGGACGTGCAGAAATCCTGGAACGACCGGGCGCTCAACGAATACCTGGTGCGCCTGATCCGCTCTCTTCGGCCCAAGATCCTCGTCTGCGCCGCCGGCGGAGAGGAGGATCAGCGCAGCGCCTATGCCGCCAGCCGGATCGAACGGGCGGTCCAGTCTGCCGCGGACGAAACCCAATACCCGGATTCCCTCCCGGCCCACGCGGTGCAAAAGCTCTATGTGTCCGATCCCCAGGGCGAGACCTGCCTCTCCTACACCCAGGGCCAGATCTATGAAACGGCCCAGGCTGCCTACAAACACCTGGTTTCCCGCCAGTTCTACAAGCGCCAATTGCCCCGGGAGGGCCGCTTCACCCTGCTCCTTTCCCAGGTCGGCCCGGATGAGCAGAGGCAGGACCTGCTGGAGAACATCCCCGTCGCCTCCCTCCTCTCCTACGCGGCCCCCACCCCCGTCCCCACGCCGACGGACACCCCCGCGCCCACGGTGACGCCCACGGCCACATCCACGGTCACACCGTCCCCCACGCCTACGCCTACCGCCACCCCTGCACTCACGCCCACCGGCACGCCCCTGCCGGCTCCCACAATCACCCCCTCTTTCGCCGCCCGGCTTTCCGCTCTGCCCTATAAATCGGATTTGGAAGCGGCCTGCCTCACGCTGCTGATGGCGGCCCTGCTGGTGACCTGCCTCGCCCCTCTTGGTAGGGCCCGAGGCCTTCGGCTGCCCCTTCGCCCACTGCTGGCAGGGTCGATCCTGCTGATCGTTCTCTCCGCCGCCGGCTTTGGACTTCTTCGCTTCGGTGCCGTTCCGGCCGCAGCCCCGCCGGCCGGGGAGGCCGCCGCCCCCACGGCCGTTCCAACCGCCGCGCCCTCTCCTGTCCCTTCCGCCCCGGTGGAATCCCCTGCGCCCACGGATACCCCGGCGCCCTCCCCCACCCAGGCGCCTACGCCCACCCCCACGCCGGACCCCTACCCCTTCCTGCCCTACGGGGAAGCGGAGCGGGTGGAGGCCTTTGATGAGGAGGCAGGCAGCTGGATCTATCGCTCCGATATCCTGAGTGTGGAGATACGCCGGGAGCAGACCCAGCTCAAGCGGGGCCCCCTCACCTATTTCGTGGCTCACGTATACACCCGGGACTATGACAGCTTCTATTCCACCTTCGCCTCCAACCGGAAGAACGGCGCCTCCATCTGCTGGCCGGAGGATATGGCCCGGCGGTATAAGAGCGTCCTTTGGATCAATGGGGACAATCTGGTCAACGCGGAGGCCGGCGGCAAGGGCGTCCTCATCCGGGACGGCCGCATCTTCAGCCTTTCCCAGGGCTCCAATTCCCTGGCCTACTATTCCGAAACCCAGTCCTTCGCCATCATCAGCCGCCACGAGGTAGACGCCCGCACCCTGTGGGAAAGCGGCACCCAGGACGTGTTCTCCTTCCTCCGTGGCTCCGATCTGGTGGTGGAAGGGGAGATCTCCTCCGGCGCCCGGCGGGTCACCCAGCGAAACCCCCGCACCGCCCTGGGCATGGTGGAGCCGGGGCATTTCGTGGTCATCGTGGCGGACGGCCGCCAGCCAAAGTACAGCATCGGCATGACCCCCCTGGAGCTGGCCCAGGCCTTCCTGGACGAAGGCTGCGTCCTGGCCTACAACCTGGACGGAGGCCAGTCCACCTGCCTCTATTTCCTGGGGGTCAAGCTGAACCACCACGGCAACGAGGTGGGCCGCCCCACCAACGCCGACAGCAAGCAGCGCCGCCTCCCCGAAGGCCTGGCCTGGGGCTACTCCCCTCTCTGCGGCACCCTGGGCGAAGGGGAATAGGCCGCGCTGCGGTTTGATCGTCCCGCCGAGCCAAACGTTCAAATCTGATCCCATACAAAAACCGATCCCCCGAATGCCGAGGGATCGGCTTTTTGTTATCTGCAGCTGAAAAAACAGATTTATTGGAGATACCCTTCCCTTGCTTTCACGCCGAAGCGGGCTTCGAGAAGGTGCATCTGCTCGTCGGTGATGGTATTGACAAGGGGCAGGTGGGCGATCTTAAGGTAGATTTCGGCGGCCTTCTCCGCGGTCTCGATGAGGCCGAAGGTCTCGTCCAGGTCCTTTCCCGCGCCGTAGATGCCGTGCTGGGCCCAGACCACCAGGCGGGCGGTGGCCATCTTCTGGGCGGTGGCGATGCCGATCTCATTGGTGCCGCAGAGCATCCAGGGCAGCACGTTCACGCCGTCCGGAAACACCACGATGCACTCCGTGCACATCTGCCACAGGGTCCGGGTGAAGGCCCGCTCGTCAAGATCGTGGACATAGGTCATGGCCAGCAGGTTCGCCGGATGGCAGTGCATGACCACCCGGTTCTCCGGGTCCACCCTGAGCCGGGCCACATGGCTCATCATATGGGCTGGGAACTCGCTGGTGAACCTGCCCCCGTCGGTATAGCCCCAGAGAAGCTCCGCTTTCTTGCCGCCGTCGGTCAGACGGACGATGCCCAGGTTCACATCGGGGGCGTACTGCACGTTCTTGAAGTACTTGCCCGTGCCGGTGACCAGGAAGTACTTCCCCTCCAGTTCCGGAGCCTCAAAGCCCGTAGGGACGGTGCGCAGGACGTTGTCGGTGTCCAGGTATTCCCGCACGTCCGCTTCGTCCAGCAGCAGGGAGATATTGCCGCCGTTGCGCTCGTCCCAGCCGTGGGCGTACATGTTGGTGGCGGTGCGGATCATCTCCACCATAAAGGGCGCGGTCAGAATGTCCTTCATGCTCTTGCCTCCAAAACTTCCTGTTCGTATGCTTCGATCTCGGCGAACCATTCCCCGTCAACAGGCTTGCCGCACCGGCGGCAGTACTCATCCCACACTTCCCCGAAGGGCAGGGTCTTGAGCTCCTCCTGGCAAACCATGAGCTTGGTGAAGTTGCCCTCGTCCTGCAGCGTTTTGAGCGCCTCGTTGGGCTGCAGCAGGGCGAAGAGCAGCGCCTTCTGCACGTTCCGGTAGCCCGTGACCCAGGCGGAGATACGGTTGATGCTGGCGTCGAAGTAATCGAGAGCGATGTGCACCCGGCCGTCCAGGCCACCGCAGCGCACGATCTCCCGGGCGATCTCGCGCGTCTCGTCGTCAAAGAGCACCACATGATCGGAATCCCAGCGAATGGGCCGGGTCACGTGGAGGGCGATCTCAGGGAAGAAGGCCAGAAGGGCGGGGATCTTGTCGCTGACCACCTCCGTGGGGTGATAGTGGCCGTTGTCCATGAGGGGGATGCACTTATCCCGGTTTATGGCGGCGTAGGAGAGGGCGAACTCGGCGCTGCCCACGGTGTACGCCTCCACGCCGATGCCGAAGACCTTGCTTTCGATGCAGGGCTTCACCTTGTTAAAATCATAGGGCTCGGTGAGAATCTCGTCGATGCTCTCCCGATACCGCTGCCGGGGGCCCATCCGATCGGAGGGGATGTCCTTGAAGCCGTCCCCGGTCCAGATGTTCATAACGCAGGGCTCGCCCAGCTCCTCCGCAAGGTAACTGGAGATGCGGATGCAGGCCTTGCCGTGATCAATCCAGAACTTTCGGGTCTGCTCGTTGGGGCTGGACAGGGTCAGGGGGTCGCAGTTAGGATGGGAAAAGAAGGTGGGGTTGAAGTCGCAGCCCAGGCCACGGTCCTTGCAGAATTTCACCCACTTGGCAAAATGCCTGGGTTCCAGCTTGTCCCGATCCGCCCAGTCGCCGTCCTCGAAGATGGCGTAGCTGGCATGCAGGTTCATCTTAGGCCTGCCGGGGATTAGCTTCAACGCCTCGTCCAAATCGGCCATCAGTTCCTCCGGCGTGCGGGCACGGCCGGGATAGTTGCCGGTGGTCTGGATGCCGCCGGTCAGGGGCTTATTGGGGTCGGTATCGAAGCCCCGCACGTCGTCCCCCTGCCAGCAGTGCAGGCTGACAGGCACGGTCTTGAGCCGCGCGATGGCTGCTTCCGCGTCCACGCCACAGCGGGCATACTTTTCCTTCGCTTCGCTGAAACTCATGCTTCTTCCTCCATCTGTATTTTCAAATTTCCCAATGCCGTTGCCTCGATGGGCAGGGCGATCACTTGTTTACCGGTGGCTTCTTCCGTCAGGCGGTTCAAAAAGCCGTTCTTCGCGCCGCCGCCCACGATGTAAAGCTTGTCGTATGATTTGCCCGTGTTCCGCTCCAATTCCTCGATGGCCGCTTTATAGGACAGGGCCAGGGACCGATAGGCGCAGCGGAAGTAATCGCCGATGGTGCAGGGCCTGGTTTTCAGGGCTGCATCAAAGGCTGCCGCCATGCGCTTCGGGGCCAGGAATGCGTTGTCGTTGGCGTCCACGGTTTCGCCAAACCCGCTCTCCTCCGCTTCCTTTGTGATCTCGTTCCAGGGCTTGCCCGGGCAGAGCTCGTCCCGCAGCCGGTTCGCCAACCACATGCCCATGATGTTCTTCTGAAACCGTGTGTAGCCCACGCCGCCCTCGTTGGACCAGTTGGCCTGCCGGCTCTCCTCGTCCGTAATAGGCGCGGGGACCTTGACCCCCAGCAGGGACCAGGTGCCGCTGGAAATATAAGGTTCGTTCCCCGCCATGGGGATGCCCTCCACGGCGCTGCCCGTGTCGTGGGTAGCACACAGAACGACCTTGATCCCCTCATATTCCCCGATCACCGTCCCCGGCTGCTGGAGCTTATGGAACAGGCCTTTTGGAAGGTCGAGCGCTTCTATGATCCCTGGATCGTACTCCCCCGTCTTCGCGCTGACCATGCCGCCGGTGGTGGCGTTGGTATACTCGTGGGCTTTTGCCCCGCAAAGGCGGTGCATGAGGTATGCGGGGATCATAAGGAAGTCCGTGACGCCTTCCAGCCGCCCGGCTTCTTTATCCGCGAACAGCTGATAAATGGTGTTGAAAGGCTGGAACTGGATGCCGGTGCGGGTATACAGCTCGGAGAAGGCCATGCGTTCATGGACCTTCTCGATGACCGCTTCCGTGCGTCCGTCCCGGTAAGCGTAGACCGGGTATACGGTCTCGTCGCCGCGCATAAGAACGTAGTCCACACCCCAGGTGTCGATGGAAAGGGATTCAATCTTTCCGAAGCGCGCCACGGCTTCGGCGATGCCCGCTTTCACATAGGAAAGCAGGGCATCCATGTCCCAGCAAAGATGGCCGTCCGTTTCCACAACCCCATTGGGGAAACGGTAGACCTCCTCTGTTCTCAGCTGGTCGTCCTCCCGCCAGCCCACGATGTGCCGGCCGGAGGAGGCGCCGATGTCGATGGCAAGATAACGCTTCATTCTGAAAAATACTTCCTCAAAAAGTATGCCGGGGCACAGCTCCACGCGTGGCAGTAGCTCAATACGATCGTGCCGCCGTACGGGGATTCGTTCGGGTCATCCGGGTTGTACAGCTCCCAGAAGGTATCCGCGCCTTCCTTCGCCATGCCGCCCCAGTAGGCGCGCAGAATCTCCAGCGCCTGTGTTTTTCTGCCGGCGTCGATCAGCGCCTGCACATAATGATGGTACATGTACGGTGTGACCATGCCGACCGCATCCGGTGCTTCCTTCGCGCGGTCGAGAATGCCCGCATCGTTCGTGACGCCGCCAAGGATCATCCAAACCTGCGAGGCGATGGAAACCTGACAGTCTGCGCCGCTGATGAACACGCCCTTCTCCTCATCGTAGAGATACCGCAGAGCGGCGCTTCGCTTGGCTTCATAGTCCTGCATAAAGGCGCGTTCCCCTTCGATATCGCCGAGGATCGCCGCGATCCGTGCCGCCGCCTTTTCGCAGTAGAGGTAGATGCCCTGCGCCGACGCCTGCTTGTTGAGCGAAAGATTCCAGTCGACAAAGCACCAGCCGAGTCGGTCGCTGTCGCGCACGATGCCGGTTTCGCCAAACGATTCCGCCGCCATGGCGATCTGCCGTTTTGCCGTATCCCACAGCTCAAAAAGCGTTTCCCTGTCCCCCGTCGCTTCGTAATAATCCAGCAACGTGGGCACGAACAGGAGGGAATAATCAAACATGGCGGTGTCGTCTGCTTCGATTTCCGGCTCCGTGAAGATCGCCGCGCTGAGCCTGCCGTTTTCAAAGGTGCTGCCTGCAAACAGATACAGGCACCGCTTGACCAAATCGAACTGCCGGTAGGTTTCGGCATTGGCCAGCGCCTGCAGCCGAAGGTCTCCGAGCCAAAGCCTTCTGTCCCGCTTCGGTCCGTCCTCGAAAACATCCTGCATACAATCATGCAGCGTCCTGCAGGCAATGCGATCGATCGCCAAAAGCTCCGCGTCCTGCGTTTCATACGGCTTCAAATCGGCATCATCCGCCGAAGAAACGGCTTCGCAGCTTGCCTCTTCCACCTTGAGCCGATACTTTGTGCTGATGCCGAGAACGGTGAGCTTCAGGTATCGAAACGCATACCGGCGCGGCAGACGGATCCGACAGGGAAACGTATCGAGATGAATGCGCTCCTGCTGGATCCAGCTTTTGCTGACCCAGCCATGATACTTGTCCGCATCCTCGGAGAGCTCCTGTTTCCGTTCCGCAAGCTGCAATTCGATCCATGCGGGCGCGTCCGGATGGCTGCCCTCCGTGGAGAAGCTCAGCGTAACGTATCCGACCAGGTGCTCCTGAAAATCGAACAGGACGGACTCTCCTTCCCCCAATGATCCCTCATGAGGCATCGCATATACCGTCCGTCTGTTCAGTTCCGGTTTCAATGATTCTGCCGTATTCAAAAATGATTTGTTTCGCTTCATCTTGCTTATAAAATCTGCAAAAGCTCCTCTACCGACGTCAGGTTCCAATCGCCGGCGTGTTCTTTGGATGCGTCGCCGACGCACGCCGCTTTCATGCCGCCGTCATGCGCCGCCTGCACGCCGGACACCGCATCCTCCACCACAAGGCATCGGGCGGGAGCGGCATTCAGCATCTGCGCGGCTTTCAAAAAGACTTCCGGATCGGGCTTCGAGCGCGTAATGTTGTTGCCGTCGCAGATCGCATCGAAGAATCCGGTAAGGCCGATCTGCTGCAGGATAAACGGTGTGTTTTTGGACGACGATCCGATAGCTAAAAGATATCCTTTTTTGCGCAGGCCGTCAAGGGTTTCCTTCACCTCTGCGAGCAGGTCTTCCGGCGTCATCTCAGAGAGGAGCTGCTTGTAGATCTCGTTCTTTTGCGCTGCGAGCGCGTCCTTCTCCGCCTGGGAAAACGCACAGGGGCTTTGCTCCAGAATGATGTCCAGGCTTGCCATGCGGCTCACGCCCCGCAGGCGGTTGTTGATCGTGCGGTCGAAGGGAACCCCGATGCTGTCCGCGAGTGTCTTCCACGCGCGATAATGGTATTCGTCCGTATAGCAGATGACGCCGTCCAGATCAAAGATGATAGCGTCAAATTGCTTCACCATTTCGTATCCTCCCTCCCGCAGAACGGGTCGATGGGGCTTTTCCCCGTAAACGGGCTCCGTCCCATGAGCTTCTCCATGATCGCCTCACGTACATCCGGCGTTCCGGCATAGGCGTTGATGTAGGTTTTGATCATCGGCGCATCGAACAGATGATACGGATACGCCGTGCTGATCATGAGTGTCGGCACCTCGGACACGAACCAGGGCGCATCGTCTCCGAGGCCGAAGGTTACGTTCCAGTTCAGGCGAAGCGTCGTGTTGTTCGAGGCGTTCTCCATGTTGCAGATATACACATACAGATCGTACGCCTTGTGCACCTCGCCGATGCTGCGGTACATCTCGTGGAGCAGCCCAATCTTTTCCGGCGGCAGGCTCGGGATATTCGCCATATCCTCTACCGAGACGCTCACCCGGCGGTCACGCACCGTGACGGCGAATCCCTCCCGTTCAAACAGTTCTTTCCATGCCTGCACAACGGGATTTTCAGGGCTCATGTCCTTTTGGATCACATTGAGATACACCCGCCGGAACCGTTCCTTGGAAAGGGGCAACAGGTTCTGGGTATCCTTGACGAGCGTGACCGCCCTGTCCGCAGCTTTCTTCGCCCACGCGCGATGCTGCGCACAGCCGACGGCTTCAAGCGCGGATGCGTCCGGAACAAGCGCATTTTCTTTTTGTTTTTTGGGCAGATGCAAAGCCGCTTTCAGAGCGAGGATGCGCGTAACGGCTTCGTCGAGCCGTTCCAACGAGCAAAGCCCCGCTTTCAGACCGTCCAGCAAAAAGGCATAATCCTCATCAAGATCTTTGTTGAACAGGATCATATCCGCCCCGGCTTCGATCGCCGTGGGGATGGCCTTCTCCCGGGGCATGGCGGCGGTGAACCCCACCATCGGGGTCGCGTCCGTGCAGACAAGGCCGTTGAAACCGAGCGTTTCGCGCAGCAGTCCCGTCATCAGCGAACGCGACAGACTGGCGGGAAGAAAGCGTTCCGCTTCGTCTGCATAGGCGGGCAGCGCTATGTGCCCGACCATAACGGTTTCGGCGCCGTCTTCGATCATGGCGCGGTAAACCCTTCCGTAGCTTTCGTCCCACGCCTTGCAGTCGAGGGAGTTGACGCTTGTTAAGATATGCTGATCCCGCTCGTCCACGCCGTCGCCGGGGAAGTGCTTGATGGCCACGGCCACGCCGCTTTCCCTGGCGCCGCGCATATGCGCCTTTGCGCAGGCGATGACCCGATCCGGATCGCTTCCGAACGTGCGCACGTTGGTGATCGGGTTATGAAACTCATAATTGATATCCACGATCGGAGCAAAACTCCAGTTCATACCGACTGCCGCCCCCTCCGCGCAGGCGACCCTGCCCATGCGATAGGCGTTTTCAACGTCGCCGGTCGCGGACACAAGCATGGGCTGGCCAAAGGACGTGCCCTCATAGGCGATGCCGTCGCCGCCGCGTTCCGTGTTCGCCGCCAGCAGCAGCGGGATCTTTGCCATCGACTGGATCGCGCGATGAACGCTTTGAATGTTTTCAGCGGTATCGGGCCGATACATCATGCCGCCGACGCCGATCTCACAAATCTGATGGCGCAGCTGGCCCGGCTCAGCGGTCAATCCCATCGGGCAGAAAACCTGCCCCGCTTTTTCTTCCAGCGTCATGCCCGCCAGTGTTTCTTCGACCCAACGGATCGCTGGCCCATCGAGACAGAACGGTTTTTTCGAGAGATCGATCATGAAAAACTCCTTTTATGATGAGGGGCGATCAAAAATGACCGCCCTCCGATTTGCACCCTTATGCTTTGACGGGTTTGAACAGCTTTTTCAGCAAGCCCTCGTTATTGAGGTAGATCAGGAAGACAACGAGCAGCACGGCGTTGATGATCGACTGCATGGAGGCGCTGATCTCGTTGGAGAACGCGGCGAAAGTGGAATTGAGCATGGACATGCAGACCGCCGCCAGGAAGTATCCCAGCTTGTCGTTGCTGAACCGTCCGATATAGCCGCCGATAAACATGGGCAAAAACGCGGTGAACATGATGCCGATGGAGCCGAAGTTCAGAGCGCCGCCATTGATGTTCGAGCTGCGCGCCGCGTTCAGGAAGCCGACGATCCCCATCAATGCGCCGCAGATGACATAGCACCAGAGGACGTTCGGGATCTCGCGGATGCCGGTGTTGACGGCGACTTTCTGCCCGCTTTGCAGGGCCCTGTAGTCATAGCCGAAACGGGTGTGGTCAAAAAGGTAAATCGTCAGCGCAAGCACCGCAGCGATCAGGATCGCGGGATAGTACCAGCTGCCCGCAAACGCGGTCATGGAGGGGTTGCGCACCTCGTCCATCACATATTTGCCGGAGGTAACGGTAAACGTAATGCCTTCATAAATCAGCGTGACGCCGAGGGAAGCGATGATCGGCGGGATCTTCAGCGTGACGTACAGCCCGCCGGAAGCGAGCCCCAGAAGGCCGCCGAACAGGATGCCCAAAGCGAGCATCACGATTGCGCTGCCGGTTCCGCCGTTCAGGATAGCTTTTGTCACCTTGGCTGCAAGTACCGAGGAAAGAACCGCCATGGAGCCCAGCGAAAAGTCGAACCGCCCGCTGCCGAGATTCACCGACAGCGCCATAGTCGTGATCATCACGATGGCAATGTACTGCACGAAATAGTTGAAGCTTGTCGCGTTTGCGATCATGCTCTTGCCGCCGATCGCGCAGAGGATCAGCAGGATCGCCGCCGCCATGCACGGGATTGCAAGCGTACCGATGATTCTTCGACTGACTTTCATAGTGGATTCCCTCCCGATGGATTTTCTCCCCGGACGAGGCGGGAACGCCCCGCCGGGGATGGAATGATCGAACGAATTACTTGGATGCGACCAGCGCCGCGAAATCGGAATAGGAGACCTTGCCGATCACCTTGTCCAGGGCTTCCTTGTTGAAGATCGGGTTGTCGCCCTTGTCGCCGTTGAAGATGCTGTCAAAGGCAGCGCTGTCGGTGGCCACCAGGTAGTTTTGGCTCAGGGAAAGTGCGTTGCCGTTCTCATCGCGGACGGGATTGCCCTTGATGGCGTTCAGCGTCGCGGCGAAGATCGGCCCGATGCTGGAGGAATACTTGCCCGCAAGATACACCAGCGAGCCGTCCTTCATGTTCGCCGCATTGCCGGAAGTGAAGGAATCGATGTCCGCATAGGAGATGTGGGCGCCGTTCAACGCTTCCGCAAAGAACGTGGTCGCCATGCCGACGGAAAGGAACGCGTCGGGAGCCTGACCGACGATGCCGAAAAGCTCGTCAAAGGTGGTGTCGCCGAAGCCCTGGAAGTAGCCGATCACCTGCACGTTGCCGCACGCGACCTTGCTCATATCCACGCCCTGATCGCCGAAGAGCTGACCGGCGATGCCGTCCTTGTCGGAAGCGCCGCCGTAGGTGCAGCCGAGACCGGCGAGCACGCCCGCGGTGCGGTAGACATGCATGGGGTTGGGAATGAAGGCGCCGTAGATGCCGACGGTCTTCACGCCCTGATCGGCAAAGTGCTTGCCCATGGCGTAACCGGCGTCAAACTCCGTCTGCATGCTGGGCCCGATCTGGCCGACAAAGTACGGATTGCTCTTATACTGCTCAAACTGCGCGTCGTCCAGCATGCCGGAAACGACGGCATAGTAGAGCTTGTTCGCCGCAGCGGTTTCGATCTGCGTCGCACGGTCTGCGCTGGAGAGCGACAGGATCGCGTCATAGCCCTGCGCCGCGAACTTCTCGATGGCGCTCTTCTCCGCAGCCGCGTCCGCAAGCTGTTCGGTATAGGTGAAGGTCACGCCGTAGTTCTTGGCAATGTAGTTCTCATAGTAGGCGCGGAAGCCCAGCGCTTCCTCGCCGCTGACGTCTGCCACCAGGACGCCGATCTTGACGGGCTTGTCATCCGCCGCTTTGTTGTCGCCGCCGCTGCATGCGACAAGGGCGAACACCATCGCAAGGGCAAGAAGCATAGCAAAGATCTTTTTCATGTTTGTTCCTCCATACTGTTTTATTTGGTTTGGTGTATAGTAAACGCTTTCACGTTTTGCCTATCTGGGCAGCTCCTTGCTGCGGTAATTGATGCCGGTCACATAGACCACGGCGAGGAAGCAGACTGCGGCGACGATCTGGGAAACGCCGTAGCCTACGCCGGAATCCACTATCAGTTTCAGAATGTTGTTGAGCAGGATATAGCTGAACCCGCCGACCAGCGCGGAATAGATGCGCGAACGCGGTCCCCCGGAGATCGGCATGCCGCCGAATACGATCGCAACGATGATATTCATGCCGATGCTGCTCGCGGTCGTGGCCGTGACCGACGGCGTATACACAAGGGTTAAAAACGCGCCGAGGCCCACGCCGAGGCCCGCCATCACAAAGGCGATGATCGCGTAGGTGTTGATTCGGATGCCGGAAAGCTGGGCGCATACCGGGTTGCCGCCGAGGAACTTCTGCCTGCGCCCGATCTTCGTGTAGTTGAACACGAAGAAGCAGATCAGCCAGAACGCCGCCAGCACAGCGATCTTGAAGCCCATGTTGTCCAGCGGCGCAACGACTTCGGAGGGGATGCTGATGCCGCCCAGCGCGCCGCCCCTCGTTGTGATGATCTGCGCCGCAATCGCGGACAGCACGGACATCATAGCGACGGTCGTGACGAACACCGGAATGTGGAACACCGAAGCGAGCACCGAGCTGAGCAGCGAGCATCCGATGGCGACGCCGAAGATGACCAGGATCATCAGCGGAAGGCTCTGCGTCGCGTTATAGGTCATGACCCCCAGCGTTGCCGAGAACAGGGTCGATGCGCCCAGGCTGATGTCGAAGGAGCCGAGGGTATAGATAAAAACCGCACCGGTCGCCACGACCGCCAGCACGATGCCCTCGTTGAAAATGATCTTCAGGTACATATCCAGGCGATATCCCTTCGCCTGCACAACGGCGCAGAACAGCCCAAACAAAAGAACCAACGCGAAGAAAGGCAAAACATCGATAATCCGCTGACGGGTCTTGTATCGCTTCACGATCTGACTGCTTTCCATCTTCGTTACCTCTCAGATCATGTATTGGATGATTTCCGCGTCGGAAAGGGTTTCGCTTCTCATAAACTCGTGCATGACGCGTCCGTCCTTCATGATGAGCAGCCGGTCGCACATACCCATCAGCTCCGGCATCTCCTCGGAAATCATGATGATCGACTTGCCCTCGTTTTTCAGCTCGATCATCAGCCGATACATGGCGTGCTTCACGCCGATGTCCACGCCGCGCGTCGGGCAGTCGAGGATCAGCACGTCGCTGCCTCTGCCGATCCACTTGCCGAACACGACCTTCTGCTTGTTGCCGCCGGAAAGCTGCGAGGTCTGCTGATCGCGGTCCGCGCACTTGATGGAAAGATCGCGGATCTGTTTATCGACATACGCCTTTTCTTTCCCGTTCAGCATCAGGAAGTTTTTGACCGCATACCGCTCCATGCCGGCGATGGCGATGTTGTCGCGGATGCTGGCATTCAGGGAAAGGGATTCCACGTCGCGATCCTTGGAAACATATCCGAAGGCTTCTCGCATAGCGACGGTCTCGTTGGTGATTCTCACGCCCTTGCCTGTGACGACTTCACCATGATCCGGCTTCAGCGCACCGAACAGGATCTTGCCGAGCGGGTGCATGCCGCAGTGCGACAGCCCGCCGATGCCAACGATCTCGCCGCGATACACGGTCAGATCGACGTCGTGAAGAACGGAACCGAGCCGGATGTTTCTTGCCTCGACTGCGACTTCGTCCAAATGCGTCGGCTCGTAATCGCTCCGGTAGTAATCGCCCTTCAGCTCCCGGCCGATCATGCTGGTCCGGATTGCGTCGGGATCGAATTCATCCTTGGTGAAGTGACGAATGATGGCGCCGTCCCGCAGGACCGTCAACGTGTCGCAGACCTCCATGATCTCGTCCAGGTCATGTGAGATGAAGAGGACCGCCTTGCCCTCGTCCCGCAGCCGCTTCACCAGGTCATAGAGGATCTGCCGTCCTTCCTGACTCAGGGCCGTGGTGGTCTCGTCCACCACCAGGATCTCCGGATCCTTCATAACGACCTTGGCGATCTCCACCAGCTTCCGGGTTTGAAAATCCAGCGCGCCCATGTTCATGTCCCCCGTCACGCTGGTGACACCGATGGCGCGCAGCGCTTCGTTGGCCTTTGCGACCATGGCTCGCTTGTTGATCGTTCCCAGCTTCCCGGGGAAGCGTGCCGTCTCGCCCAAAAAAAGATTCTCCGCTACGCTGATGCCCTGGATCGTGCCGCTCTCCTGGACGATCATGCCGATGCCGTGATTGAGCGCGTCGATCATGCTCGACGGATTCCATGGCTTGCCGTGATACAGCATTTCCCCGCTGTCCGCTTTCTGCATGCCTGCGGCGATCGAGGAGATCGTGGATTTCCCGGAACCGTTTTCGCCGATCAGCCCGCGAATCTCCCCGGGGTATACGTCGAAAGACACGTCGCCCAACGCCACGGTGCTCGCAAACGTTTTTCGAATGTGCTTCATTTCCAGAATGGGCGTTTTCATCTTCTCACCTCACTGCCCTCATGGTACGGCTTTTTTCAAGCCGCAGCCACCGCCGTCTTGTCATGTTTTCATTTCGTTTTTTTCTTTCTGTTGATTAAATTTTACATGAAAAACAATAGACATTTGATTTTTAATCTTTTATCGCTTGATTTTTGTCCCAATCATGGTATTATCCTACATGGAGGTGGAATTGTTATGCCGGACAGTCAAACGATCGCCAGCTATGCCTGTGGAAAGCACATGTTCTGTTTCATCCGAAGGATCGATGAAGAAGTGTCTTTATCGTCAGATCTGTTTGCCGTCTATATGCTTTTGACCGGCAGCCTGCAGGTCACTATGGGCAAGGAGCTGTTTATCGCGCATGCGGACGACGTCTTTTCCCTGGAAGCGCAAACGCCCTGCTCTTGCCTCGGCACCGACTGCGCCGTTGTCTCTATCGCATTCGATCAGCACTTTTTTGAGCGCACGCTCCCCGTGCCCCGCCATCCCGATTTTCTTTGCAACAGCGCCCTGTTCGGCAACGACGCGTCCTACGATGAGCTGCGCCGCCTGATCGCGCGCATCGTGAAGAACAACGCCGACGGGCAGCTCGGCTATGAGCTTCGCAACTGGTCATTGATCTATTCTTTGATGGACGCCATGTATCTGAACTTTAAGGTGGAGGATTCGGAGGCGCGGCATCGAAACGCCCACCGATATACAGAGCGAATGGCGCAGATCAGCGCGATCATCCACAAGGATTTTCAGAGCAACCTCACTCTTTCCGAGCTTGCGAGCCGCGTGCATCTCTCCGCGCCGTATCTGTCCAAGTTCATTGAGAAGCAGTTCGGCATGACGTTCCTGAACTATTTACAGCGTGTGCGCCTGAATCACGCCACAAACGAGCTGTTGAAAACCGACAACACCATCGAGACGATCTCCGCAAACGCAGGGTTTCCCAACAGCTATGCCTTCGTCCAGGCGTTCAAAAAGGAGTACGGCCTTCTTCCGAGCTTATATCGGAAGCAGGCGGAAGAAAAGCCGAAGACAGCCGCCGCGATCCGGCCGATCGAACAGCACGACTATATGAGCGGCTTGAAAAAATATCTGGAGAAGCAAGGGGAAGACACGGCCCTGCAAACCGTTTCCTGCCGCGCAACCGTGCACGCGAACCATGCGCTGGCCCATCTGCACCACAGCTGGCGCGATCTGTTCGGGGTCACGCGCGCAAGCTCCATTCTCTCCGCTGAAATACAGGCGCTGCTTCGCCGCATGCAGCAGGAGATCGGGTTTTCCTATGTGAAATTCAACGGGATTTTTTCCGATGATATGCACGTGTACACGGAAGATCCCATGGGAAAACCGGTCTTCAGCTTTGCGTATACGGATAAGGTGCTCGATTTTTTGCATTCGATTTCTCTTAAGCCCATGATCCAGCTCGGCTTTATGCCGGAGGCTTTGACACGATCCAGAAAGCAGATCTTCGGGTACGAGGTCGGCGAGCCCGCCTCCCTGGAAAAATGGTGCGCGCTGACCGACGCGTTTTTATGCCACATCATCCACCGATACGGGATCGACGAGATTCGCACATGGCGCTTCTCCCTTTGGCATCAGCCGGACACGCCGGAGAACATGTATGGCTTTTCCAGCAACGAGGCCTTTTATCGCTTTTGGAAAGCGACGCATGCGGTCGTAAAACGGCACGACCCGGCGATCCAGCTCACCATGCCGCCGACCTTTTATGTTCTGGAGGAGCAGTACGAAAACTGGTATATTCCGTTTATCGAATGGTGCCGAAATAACGCTTGCCTGCCCGACGCGCTGTGCTTCCATTATTATGATACCGTGTTCGCTGACGATCTCACCGGCAATCAATCGTTCGGCTTTGCCCGGCCCATGGCCCTGCGCGACAATGCGGATGGGCTCGGCCAGTTCATTTTACAGGCGCAAAACGAGCGACGCCGCTTGCAATGCGAAGCGCTGCCGATTTTTCTGACCGAATGGAACAACACGCCCAGCCAACAGGACCTCTTGAACGACACCTGTTTTAAGTCCTGCTACATCGTGAAAGGGATCGTTGAAAACTACGACCGTCTCGCGAGCTTTGGCTACTGGTCTCTGACGGATTGGATGGGGGAAGCGCCGCAGCCGGAACAGCTGTATTTCGGCGGGCTGGGGCTCTTTACCTCAAACGGCATTCCAAAGGCAAGCTACTATGCGTTTACGCTGCTGCGCGAACTCGGCGACACGCTCCTCGGCAAGGGCGACGGCTGGATCGTCACAAAGCAAAACGCAGACTATATCATCCTGCTTTACAACTATCGTCATTTTTCCCGCCTGTACGCCCGCGGGGAACGGTTCGACATGACCTTTACCGATCGCTATACGCCCTTTATGCCCGAGCAGCAGGCGGACGTGCATATATCTCTGCATGATATACCGAGCGGCGAATACACCGTCACGGAAACGATCGTCAACCGCCACAGCGGCAGCTCCTTCGACACCTGGCTTTCCATGGGCGCGCCGGATCGTATGACCGGTAAAGAGCAAAAAGCCCTTGCGGCGCGTTCCGTCCCCTCCATCAGCAAATACACCGCTTTCGCAAAGAGCGGCGAACTGGACCTGGACGCTCTGCTTGATATGCTGGAAATCCGTTTGATTCAGATCGCTAAATAATTACGCCCGCGCAGCACGGATTGCAAGTCAGAGTACGGAAGCGCGCGATATATCAAAACGCTTGTAACAAAGACGGCAGCGGCTGAAGGCGTCACCAGAGACCTGATTTGTCGCTGACTTGTCAATTTGTTGTCAAAATGTTGTCAAACCCCGAGTGGGTGCAAAATCGAGTCCCTTTGAGCGAACTCATTGTACGAAAAAAGCCCGATTTCTCGGGCTTCTTCGATGGTATGAGTAGAGATAACTGACTCAGCAGCGGACGATCATATTTCAAAGGGCAGCCGAGAAATCGGCTGCCCTGCTGCGTGGAAGCGTATGGGGAAAGAGGGGTTATTTACGGACGTCGTAGCCGTGGGCCTTGATCTTGAGGCGATAGATGGTGTCGCAGGCGAAGTAGAGGTAATCCAGGTCCGGACCGCCGAAGCAGAAGTTCCGGCACATGCCCGGCATATTGATCTCACCCAGCTTCTTGCCGTCCCTGTCGAAGATGGTGATGCCCTTGGCGGCATAGGTGGTGTAGATGTTGCCCTCGGTGTCGATCTTGGTGCCGTCGGGCCGGATGATCTCGCAGACCACTTCCCCGCCGGTCAGAGTGCAGTCGTCCTCGATCTTATAGCGGCGGATGTTGCCCCGGGCGGTGTCGTTGACCAGCATGGTCTCCTCCCCGGGCTCCACGCACAGGCCGTTGGGCTGGTCGAAGTCCTTGTTGGCCAGGATCAGCTTGCCGTCGGTGTCGATGCAGTAGACGCCCTGAAAGCCCATTTCCAAATCCCGCTTGATGCCTGCCTTGGGGCTGGTGCGGCCGTAGGTGGGATCGGTGAACCAGATGCGGTTCTTCTTGTCCACGATGACGTCATTGGGGCTGTTCAGCTCCTTGCCGTCGTACTTGTCGGCCAGGGTCTTGATCCAGCGGCCGTCGGGCATCCAGCGGACCACCCGGCTGGTGGCGTGCTCCACGGAGACCAGATTGCCGTCCTGGTCAATGGCGTTGCCGTTGGTGATGTTGCTGGGCTGCTTGATGACCTTGGTCTCAAAGGTCTCAGGGTCCCAGGCATAGACCTTGCCAGCCCACATGTCGGAGAACACCAGGCAGTTCTTTTCCTTCCACCAGATGATGCCTTCCGTGACGGAGTGGCCGGTGGAGACGGACTCGAATTCAGCGTCTACGTCGATGAGATCGTGGAACTTGGGGTCGAGGGCTTTGATTTCGAATTGCATGTTGCTACCTTCCTTCCAATTTGTTTTCTATAGGTGATGGGGTCATTCGCCCTTTTTGGCGGCGTTCTTCTTGGCTCGGGCCTTCTCCTGCAGGAAGGGGACCACCACGGAGGCCACGCAGATGAGGATGAGGACGATGCAGATAGGCCGTGTGACAAGGGCGACGCCCACACCGGCATAGCTCTTGTAGATGAGCTTGGCCTGGCCCAGGGTCTGCTCCGCCATGGAGCCCAGGATCAGGCCCAGGACCACGGGGGTGGAGTCGAAGCTGAAATATTTGAGGAAGTAACCCAGGGCGCCGAAGATCAGCATGATGATTACGTCCACGAAGGACTGCTTCACGGCGTAGGAGCCGATGACGCACAGCACGGCCACGCAGGCAGCCAGGATGTTGCTGGGCACCAGGGCCACCACGGAGAAGTGTTTGGCGCCGGCCAGCCCGATGAGAAGCATGAACACGTTGGCGATGAAGATGCCGATGATGAAGGCGTAGGTGATGCCCGCCTTGGTCTGGAACAGGGTGGGTCCCGGGGCCAGGCCCTTGATCATGAGGGCACCCATGAGCACGGCGGCGATTGCGTTGCCGGGAATGCCCAGCGTCAGCATGGGGATCAGGGAGCCGCCGGTGACGGCGTTGTTGGCGGCCTCGGTGTTGGCGATGGCTTCCCGGGAGCCGGTCCCGAAGGCTTCAGGCTTCTTGGAGAAGATCTTGCCCTGGTTATAGGCCAGCCATGAGGCGGTGTTGCCGCCGGGGCCGGGAATGATGCCGATGACGATGCCGATAAGGGCGGAGCGGATATAGGCGATGGGGTAGCGGACCAGGTCCTTGAAGGAAAGCCTCTGGTTCCCCACCTCCTTCACCTGCTCCCGATGGACGATGCTCTTCTTGTTGGAGCTGACCATAGTCATGATCTGAGGCACGGAGTAGAGGCCGATGAGGGCGGGTACCAGGGAAACGCCGGTGAGCAGCTCGGGGATCTTGAAGGTGAACCGGGGCAGGCCCACGATGGGGTCCGTGCCGATGAGGGCCAGCGTCAGGCCGAACACGCCGCCCATGAGACCCTTGAGGACGGAACCGGTGGACAACGTGGCGATGATGGTAAGGCCGAAAATAGCCAGCATAAACTTCTCCGCCGCGCCGAATTTCAAGGAAAACTGGGCGATAATCGGGGAAAGGAACAGGAGGGCCAGGCAGCTGATGATGCCGCCCCAGAAGGAGGCGATGACCGCCTCATGAAGGGCCTCCTTGGCCCGGCCCTGCTGGGTCATCTTGAAGCCGTCGATGGCCGTGGCCGCCGCAGCGGGAGTGCCGGGGGTGTTCACCAGGATAGCGGAGATGCTGCCGCCGTAGAAGGCGCCGCAGTAGACCGCCGCCAGCAGGATGAGGCCCGAGGTGGTATCCATGGCGTAGGTGAAAGGAATGAGCACGGCGATGCCCATGGAGGGGGTGAACCCGGGCAGAGCCCCAAAGATGATCCCCGCGAAGGTGCCCAGGAAGGCTGCCAGCAAATTGGGGAGCGTGAACGCGGTCATGATGCCGTTGACGATGTAATCGATCATGGTCTACCTCCTTACAGGACCCAGAGGATGCCGAGCGCCGGAAGCTTGATGCCCAGGAACACCACGAAGGTCAGATACATCACCGCCGTGAACCCCAGGGCCACCAGGATCTCCACCTTCCAGTTGGGTTCGGTGCTCATGATGTGGGAGAAGCAGAGCACGAACAGGAAGCAGGAGATGGTGAAGCCGATATAGCGAAAGCAGAGAATGAAGGCGATGAGCAGGGCCCAGGGCAGGACCTTCCTTTTTATAAAGACCTTCCGGTCCGCCTTTTCGGCGGCCTGAGCCTCCGTCTCCTCGGCGGCGGCTTTCTTGGAGCGGTTCAGCTTCACCAGGGAGATGCAAAGGAACAGGACGCTGAACACCAGCCCCACCGCCGTGATGATGGTGGGATAGGTGCGGATCCGCTCGTTCAGGGACCGGGACAGCAGCAGAATCGCCGCGAAGGCCAGGACCCAGATGACGCCGGACAGGCAGTCTTTTTTGAGTTTAGTTTGTGCCGGCATTGTGATCGCTCCTTTTCTTTTGTTGTCTCTACTGTAACAAAAACCGGCTTCACCGTAAATAACGGATTCCCTATCGTAGCATAGGGGGACTTTATAATATGGATAAGAATGGGCGCCTTTCTATTGAGTTTGCCAATGGAATCATTGTGACGGCGTATTTTACAAGGAGGAATGCGGGGGAGTATAGTAAAGGCAGTGAAACGCCCCCGGCGCATTCTACACGATATCAAATATAATGGAGGAAAGAACATGAAGGCCACTTTGAAGAAACTGGTGATCCTGGCCCTGGCCGCCCTGATGATTCTCGGCGCCGTCGCCTGCACCGCCAAGACGGAACCCGCCGCCACCGGCGACACCAAGACGGAACAGACCACCCCCGATTTCCCCACCAAAGAGATTACCCTCATCATCCCCTACGCTGCCGGCGGTGAAGGCGACAACATCTACCGCTGCATCGAGGAGAGCCTGAACGAGGCCTTCGGCGTCACCGTGGTGCCCGAGTACGTGGGCGGCGGCAACGCCATCCCCGGCACCCAGAAGATCCTGGACGCGGAGGGCGACGGCTACACCATCGGCCTGTGCGCCGCGGGCGCCCTGTCCATCCAGCCCTACATGGGCACCGCCACCTATAAGACCTCCGACTTCCAGGGCATCTTCAACCTGACGGCCGGTCAGGTGGTCTTCTCCATCGGCGCCAAGCAGCCCTACGCCAACTTTGAGGAGTGGGCTGCCTGGGTGAAGGAGCATCCCGGCGAATTCACCGTGGCTGTGGGCAGCATCGGCGGCACCCCCCATCTGGGCCTGGTGAAAGCCTTCGACGCCCTGGGCCTTGAGGTCACCTTCGTGCCCTACAGCGGCAACGCGGAAGCCTACGCGGCCTGCTTGGGCGGCGATGTGGGCGGTTACGGTGCCATCGCCTCCGCCACCGTGGGCAAGGAGGGCTTGAACATCCTGGCCAACTTCGGCGCCACCCCCGTCAAGGGCTATGAGACTTTGCCCAACCTGGTGGACCTGGGCGCCACCGCCGCGGACGCCACCGACGCCTACTGGGGCATCGTGTGCAGCAAGAAGGTGGACCCCGCCATCGTGGCCATTCTGACCGAGAAGATCGAGCAGGCCGCCAACACGGAGAAGTCCCAGCAGAACTTCGCCAACATGAACATGAACCAGTACTTCCTCAAGGGCGCGGACTTCGATGCCTACATGGCCGAGCAGTCCACCGGCTATGAGGCCATCATCGCCAAGCTGGGTCTGGCTTCCAAGTAAGCGCTTTCCCAAACAATCGCTCTTACCATCTCCTTTGGAAAAGCTCCGGAAAACTCCGGAGCTTTTTTGATGGGAAACCTTTCCTTGTTTTTTCCGGTCCTCCTATGCTATAATAAAATATATTATAGTGAGGAGGTAGGCGGCCATGCGCCTGGAACAGCTGTATTACATCGTAGAGATCGCCGACACGGGTTCCTTCACGGCATCCAGCGAACGGCTGTTCGTGTCCCAGCCCAGCATCAGTCAGAGCGTGAACGCCCTGGAAAAGGAGCTGGACGTAGCCATCTTCAAGCGCTCCCGTTCCGGGGCCATCCCCACGGAGGCAGGGAAGCTGATCATCGAGCACGCCCGCGCCATCCTCAACGAGATCAACGAGATCAAGAGCCTGTCCGTTCAGAACGACGCCGAGCTGAAGGGATTTTTGAACGTGGCGGCGGTGCCCTCCATGTGCTATCAGATATTGCCCTGCTCCATCGCCCGCTTCAAGGCCAAATACCCCAACGTCCACGTGCGCATCTGGGAGGGCGGCAGCGAGCGGATCATGGGGGCCGTGGACAAGGGGGACGTGGACTTCGGTTTGGTCCAGCGGCCGGACGAAGGGGAGTTGGCGGAAAAGAAGCTGTCCTTCAAGCCCTGCATCTTCTCCCGGCTCTATGCCCTGGTGAGCCAGGATTCCCCCCTGGCGGGCCGCAAATCCATCACGTATCAGGAGCTGCTGGACTGGCAGCTGGTGCTCTATACCTCCGAGTACGCCATCCACCACACCATCGTATCGGAGCTGGAAAAATACGGCACCCCCAACATCCTGGCCACGGTCCGCAACCCTCAGACCATCAAGCGGTTCGTGCTGCAAACCAACTCCGTGGGCTTCGGCCCCAGCATCTCCTGGGACAACGACGACGACGTCCACTCCGGCCGCATCGTGCCCCTGTTGGTGGAGGACAGCGCCCCCTCCCAGTTCGGCATCCTCTACCGGAAGAACAGCGGCCCCAGCGTGGCCGGGCAGAAGCTGATGAAGGAGGTCCAGGACTATACCGAACGGCTCACCCTGAATGAGGGGCCGGAAGCCGGTCGATCGATGAAATGAACGCAAGCGCCGAGGAAGCCTTCGGCGCTTTTATTTGTCTGCGCCTATGGGACCATTGACAACCCATATTTTACGGCGGCCTGTCTGAACGATACAATGAAACAAAAAAGGAGTTCCCCTTCCATGGAAGAGCTGCACGTCACGGAGCGGCTGGCCGCCTATGCGGTGGGCCATCGCCTGTCCCCCAAGGACTATGAAACCTATCTCCCCTACTTCAAGGCCTGCCTGCTGGACTGGATGGCCACCATGGCCGTGGGCCGGGACGAAGCTTGCTGTCGGCTGGTGGAGGAGCTGATCGAGCACCGGGGCAGCCGGGGCGTCAGCGCGGCGGTGCTGCCCAAGACGCGGATCGGCGCGGCTGACGCGGCCCTGCTGAACACCGTGGCGGGCCACGCCATCGACTACGACGACGTCCACGAAACCGATGGTCTTCACCTGAACAGCCCCATTTTGAGCGCGGCTTTCGCGGTGGGGGACGAAACCGACGCCACGCTGGCGGACGTGTTCGAGGTCACGGTGGTGGGCATGGACGTGACCAACGCCATCTGTAAGCTCCTGACCCGGGGCCATACCCGGCGCAACTGGCACACCACGGCCACCCTGTCCGTATTCGGGGCGGCGGCCGCCGCCGGATGGCTGCTGGGGCTTACCCCGGAGCAGATGCAGTGCGCCTTCGGCATCTGCGCCAGCTGCTCGGCGGGGCTGCTGGCCAACCTGGGCACCATGACCAAGCCCCTGCAGGTGGGCTACGCCGCCCAGCGGGGCGTGGAAGCCGCCTATCTTGCCTGGGACGGCTTTACGGCCCACAAGACCATCTTCGATTCCGAATACCCGGACATGGTCAGCGACCAGCTGGACCGGGCCGGGGCCCTGGCCTTTTTGGCGGCGGGCGGCGGCACCATCGCCCATCTGACCTTGAAGCGGTTCCCCTGCGGGGTTCCCACCCACGCCAACATCATGAACATGCTGAAGCTTAGGGAGGAGCACGGCTTCACCGACGAGGACGTCGAACGGATCGACGTGGCCATCTCCCCCTTCACCATGGCCAGCGGCTGCGGCCCCCTTATGAGCCGGTCCCGGCTGGAGCTGGGCAGCCAGGGCAAGTTCAGCGTGCCCTTCGTGGCGGCGGCCGCCGCCCGGTTCGGCCGGGTGGATTCCGGCACCTTCACCGACGAGAACGTCCGAGACCCCCGGATCATCTCCCTGATGGAGCGGACGCAGGTGACTGTGGACGAAGCCCTAATTAGCACCGACGCCCATATGACGGTGACATTGAAGGACGGGCGCAGCCTCTACAGCATCACGAAGAACGTGCGTACCGGCGAAACCCTGGCGGATAAGCAGGCCATCGCCCGGGGCAAGTTCCAGGCGGAGCACCGCCACCTTTGGAGCGACGAGGCGGCGACGAAGCTGCGGGACACCGTGGTCCAGATCCCCTTGGAGGACAAGGTTCAAACCCTGACGGATCAGCTGATCGGATACTAAGCGCCCTTCTCAATAAGGCCCACCTATGCCAGCATAAAGCCCCGGTATTTTACTTCTTCCGCCTTGTGCCGTAAACTTAAGGTACAACAAGTGAGGAGGAAAAAAGACTATGGCACAGGCATTTCATTGGGAGCTGATGGACCAGATGAACCCGGAGCTTCACACGAAGTTTTCCGCCATGTCCGCCCAGATCAACGCGGATGAGGTGATCCCCAAGAAGTATCGGGAGATGATGATCCTCTCCATGGCCTGCGTGCTGCGCTGCATGCCCGCCGTGAAGGCCCACGCCGCCAACTGCGTGAAGCTCTACGGCTGCACCAAGGAGGAGCTCTACTGCGTGGTGGCCTCCGCCATCACCATGGGGGGCGTCCCCGCTTATCGGGAGAGCTGCGCCGCATTGGAGGAGCTGTTCAATTCCCTGTGACCCCGTTCCCCAGCCTGCCTTTTTTAGGCGGGCTTTTTCCATAGGACTCCATTACAAACCAGGAAAGGAAAACGATCATGGCAAGCGCATTCAACGAAAATCTGGAATATCGTACGGACAACTGGTACCTTTGCCCCACCGACTTCTTGCCGGAGATCCGGGAGCAGTATCATTTCGCAAAGCAGATCAAGGTGACCGACTGCACCCTGCGGGATGGCGAGCAGCAGGCGGGCGTGGTCTTCACCAAGGACGACAAAATCGAGATCGCCAAGGCCCTGGATCGTCTGGGCGTCCACGAGATCGAGGTGGGCACCCCCGCTTCCTCCGAGGCCGACAAGCAGGCCGCCTATGAGATCGCCCACATGGGCATGAAGAAGGCCAAGGCCACGGCTCTGGCCCGGGCGTTGAAGCAGGACATCGACCTGGTCTCCGACCTGGGTGTCTGGGGCGCCAACATCAGCTACCCCATCGGCGACCTGCAGCGCAAGTACAAGCTGAAGGTGGAGGACGATGCCTACATCGACCACTGCCTGGAGATCACGGCCTACGCCCGCAGCAAGGGCCTCCACGTGAACTTCTCCCCCTACGACACCACCCGCTGCAACATCCCCTTCCTGCTGAAGGTCATGCAGAAGCTCCACGATTCCGGCAACGTGGACCGGATTCGCCTGGTGGACACCGTGGGCTCCGCCACCCCCCAGGCCATGACCTACTACGTGAAGATTTTGAAGGACGTGCTCCAGGAGATACCTCTGGAGGTCCACGTCCACAACGATTTCGGCATGGCCATGGCCAACAGCATGGCCGCCCTCTGCGCCGGCGCCGAGGTGGTCTCCACCACCATGAACGGCGTGGGCGAGCGCAGCGGCAACACCCCCACGGAGGAGGTGGTCCTGACCCTTCAGCTTCTCTACGGCATCGACCTGGGCGTGGACTGCAGCGTTCTTAAGGAGACCTCCGAGCTGGTTCAGCGGTTGAGCGGCGTGAAGCTGGCCCGAAACAAGGCCGTGGTGGGCCAGAACTGCTTCGCCCATGAGTCGGGTCTCGCCGTGGCGGGCATGAAGAACATGCCCTACACCTCCGAAGCCTACAACCCCGCCCTGGTGGGCCAGGCCCGCCGGATCGTGCTGGGCAAAAAGAGCGGCAAATCCTCCATTGAGCAGGTTTTGACCCGGATGGGCTTTGAGGGCTTCACCCCCGAGGACATCGCGGTCCTGCTCGCCCAGGTGAAGGACGTGTCCATCGCCAACAAGCGGGCGGTGGAGGAGGACGAGTTCGCCGCCATGGCCAAGGCGCGCCTGGAGAAATAAGCCATGAACGAACGGGATCAGCAAATATTCGACGCCCTGCAGGCCCAGGGAAAGATCTACGGGTCCATCGCCCCGGAGCGGTTCAAGACCTTCGACGTGAAGCGGATCGACCCGAAGATCATCGCGGACTTGAAGCAGGTGGAGGACTTGACCTGCGAGCTGTCCGACGCCATGGACAGGCTCGGCTACCGGATCGGCTTTTGTACCGTGGACGGCGCCGCCATCCGGCCCCTGTCCCCGGACTATAGGGCCGTGGGCACCGCCATCACCCAGCGGACCTGCCCCGAGATCATTCGAAAGGATGAGCCGGACAAGAAGATAAAGAGCCGCATGTCCGTCCGGGACGTACCCTGGTTCGCCGAGAAGGACGACGTCTGGGTGGTGGACGCCAAGGGCTGCCCCTACTCCCACTTCGGGGAGATCGCGGCGAAAAACATGCAGAACCACGGCCTTGCCGGCACCATTTTGGACGGAGTCCTGCGGGACACGGAGACCATCAAGCGGACCGGCTACCCCATTTGGTGCCGGGGCACCACGCCGCTGAGCGGCATGGGCCGAGTGGAGACCGTGGAGATCAACGGCACCGTCACCATCGACCGGGTCCAGGTGAACCCCGGCGATCTGGTGGCCGCCGACGCCAACGGCCTGTGCTTCATCCCCGCCGCCCTGGTGGACGAAGTGTATGCGGAACTCAAGAACAGCAACGTCATCGCATGATATAAGGAGGATACTATGGAAGAAATCAAACGGACAGCCATCGTCACCGGCGGCGCGCAGGGCATCGGCCGGGAGATCGTGAAGGAATATCTGGAAGCGGGCGTGAAGGTGTGCGCCTTCGATCTGAACGCGGAGCAGCTGGACAGCCTGAAGGCGGAGTTCGCCGCCTACGGGGACGATCTTATTACCGCCGCAGGCAACGTGACCAGTTACGAGGACGTGGAAGCCTGCGTGAAGAAGGCGGCGGAAGCCTTCGGCCGCATCGACATCCTGGTGAACAACGCCGGTGGCTCCTTCGGCGTGAAGGGCACCCCGGACCTTATCTCCCTGGAGGACTGGGACAAGGTGGTGAAGGTGAACCTGTACGGCCAGTTCTACTTCGTCCACGCCGTGACCCCCTACATGAAGGCGCAGCAGTACGGCCGCATCCTCTGCATGTCCTCCAAGGCGGGCCGTTCCCGGGGCAGCGGCAACTCCGGCACCCCCTACGCGGCGGCCAAGGCCGGGATATTGGGCATGGTCCGAACCGTGTCTGCGGACGTGGGCCCCTATGGCATCACCATCAACGCCATCGCCCCCGGCGCCATTCTCAGCGGCGAGCGCATCAAGAATTTCTGGAACAACCGGCCCCAGTCCGACATCGACGAGAAGCTGAAATCCACCCCCGTCCGCCGCTTCGGCGAGAACGAGGACGTGGCCAGTGCGGTCCTCTTCCTCACCAGCGAGCGGGCCTCCTTCATCACCGGCGCGGTCCTGGATGTGAACGGCGGCGCCTGGGTGGGCTGATCCCCTTTCCCGCCTCCATTAGGCCAGCGGATTTCCGCTGGTCTTTTCCATTTCCCTTCTCCGCTCCGCCTGATCATAGATGAGACCGGAAAACATATCTCCGGTCGATTCTTTTTTTCGAAAAACCCGAAAAGAAATAAATATGCGAAGCGCAGCCCTGTTGTCAATTTGTTGTCAAAATGTTGTCAAAACCCGGAATGAGTGCAAATATATGCTGTTTTCTCCGATCGCTGAGTACGAAAAAAGCCCGATCTCTCGGGCTTCTTCGATGGTACGAGTAGAGATAACTGACTCAGCAGCGAACGACCATGTTCTTTTTTATAATGCGGATCTCCTTTATGGCTGGCCTAAAGGAATACTAATCCCATGATACTATGCTTTGCGGCTACCGACCGGATTAAACTCCTTTCCATTAGCCGCAGCATAATACTGTAACCACCATGTCCTATCGCAGCTATTCTGCAGCAGCAGCTTTGAAAACCGTTCACTTCCTCATGGCTCTCCCGGTCAGGAATGCAGAAGATGCCATGAAAAAGCGACGCATCCCGGCAGGAGCAGGGACGTGTCGCTCGTCTGTTCTGTATGATTAGAAGATTATAAGCAGCGAAGCAGTTCGGGACGCACGGCGTCCATGCGGGGGTCGGAAAGGCCGAAGTCCATCTGCCGGTAGCTCCAGGCGGCCCGGCCGATGCCGTACTTCTCGAAGGCGGCGTGGATGGCTCGGAACCAGATAAGCGCGTCCTCCGGCGAGGCATTGTCGATAACGCCGTATTCCCCGCAGTACAGGGGCACGTTCCGTGCCTCGGCGGTGCGGACGGCCTCCTGTAGGAAGTCCTCGAAGAAAGCTGCGGTGAGGGTGGCCTCCGGGGGGTACTTTTCAAAATCCACCAGCGTGCCGCCCAGCATCCGCCGGGTCGCTTCGGCCATCTCCCGGAAGGTGGCGCTTGCGGAAATGCGGAAGGACGTGTCCATGGTGGGCATCCAGTAAGCGCCCTGGTGAGTGAAGATATGGGGCTCGTAGCAATGAAAGCTGTAGACCACGTTCTCGTCATAGGGCAAGGGCAGGTCTTTCACCGCCGCGGCGCTGTTGTGCCAGTAGCCGCCTATGAGGATCTTCGTGACAGGCGCGTGGACCCGGATACGGCGGATGCATTCACCGGCGATCCGGTTCCAGACGGGGCCGTACTCCCGTTCGGTGACCTCGTTCAAAAGCTCGAAGGCCAGCATGTCCCCATCCTTGCCGAACCGCCGGGCGATCCGCTCCCACAGGGCATAGAACCGTTCCTGGTGCTTCTCGCTCTTAAAGAAGCCCGCCTCCCGCTCGCCGGGGTCGAAGGAGAAGCCGGCGGTCTTATGGAGGTCCAGCACCATGTTGAGCCCGTTCTCCCGGGCCCAGCTCACCGCCCTCTCCAGCCGTCCATATCCCTTTTCCCGCGGGTTGCCGTCCTCGTCCTCCAGGAGCTCGTAATCGATGGGCAGTCGCACGTGGTCGCAGCCCCAGCCTCGGATCACGGCGAAATCTGCCGCCGTGATGAAGGTGTCGTACCTCTCTTCGGTGTGATCGCACTGGGAGAACCAGCCCCCCAGGTCCACGCCCCGTTGATATCCCGTAAAAATACGCATGGGTTTCCTTTCCCGATCCCTTTGGATCAAAGCCGTTTTGTCAGAAAACCGCCCTGTCCCAGAGGACAAGGCGGCAAAGGAGAAGGAACGGCGGAAGCGTCATCCTTTTACACTGCCTGCGGTTACGCCTTTGATGATCGACTTGGACAGAATGATGTAGATGAGGAGCACCGGAAGAATTGCCAGCAGGATAAGCATGTACACCTTGCCCATGTCGAACTTCGAATAATCCGCGCTTCGAAGCTGAGCGATCATGATCGGAACGGTCTTGAGCTCCGCCTTATCCAGCAGCAGCGCGGGGATAAAGTAATTATTCCATGAGCTCACGAACGAGAAGATCATCTGCACTGCGATCGCGGGCTTCAGCATCGGCAGTACGATCGTATTGAACGTGCGGAACTCGTTCGAGCCGTCCACGCGCGCCGCGTCGATGACCTCAAGCGGCAGCACGCTTTCCATATATTGCTTCATGTAGAAGAACACGACCGGCGCCGCGATCCCGGGCACGATCAGCGGAATATAGTTGTTCGTGAGGTTCCATTTGTTCATCAGCTGCAGAAAGCCAAGCGCAGAAACCTGCGACGGGATCATCATGATCGCCATGATGAAGGTAAACACGAGTTTCTTGCCTTTGAACTCATAGACATGCACACCGTACGCCGTCAGCGCCGAAAAGTACGTCGTGATCACGGCAGACGAAAGCGCGATGATCAGGCTGTTCAGCATGCCGCGCGGGATATTGATCGACGTATCGTTCCACGCGTTTTTCAGGTTCACAAAGAAATTGCCCTTCGGGAGCAGCGTGAAGCCGGTTGCCAGCTGCGCATTCGAACGCGTCGCATTGATGATCATCAGATAGAAGAAGAACAAACAGAGGATCGTCAGAAAGACGAGGATCGTATAGGCGATAATCCTTAAAAGCGTCAGCTGGATCTTGCCCCGGATGCTTGCTTCCTTCATTGTACGTTCCCCCCTTTGCCTCTGTCTCTGTGACGCTTCGGCTCCTTATACTGTGCGGAGAGCATCTTATAGACGATGCCGCCGAGGATGCCCGTGATGACGAAGATGATCACGGAGATAGCGCCCGCCATGCCGTAGTTCTTGTTCCGAAGATACCCGTTGAGGTACATGACCAGGGTCCGGGTCATCTCGTTGGGTTCGCCGCGGCCGTTGGTCAAGACCTGAGGCACGTCGAACATCTGGATGCCGCCGATCATGGCCGTGATGAGGCAGTAGACGAAGATGGGCATCAAAAGCGGCATGGTGATGCGGAAAAATACCTGGATGGTATTGGCTCCATCGATGGTGGCGGATTCAAACAGGCTTTGGTCGATGCCCATAATGCCCGCCATGAGCACGATGGTGGTGTTGCCGAACCACATGAGGAAGTTCATCAGGGCGATCATACCCCGCACGGTGATCCGGAAGGAGAAGAAGTCGAAGGAGTGGTCCACGATCCCCGCGTTTTCCAGCATGATCTGAATGGGTCCCACGTTGGAGAACAGGGTGTAGAACAGCATGGAGAAGGCCGCCGCCATGATGAGGTTGGGCATGTAGATGACGGTCTTGAAGAAGCCCTGCCCCTTGATGTTGAGCCGATAGCTGGTGAAGATCACGGCAAGCAGCAGGGCGATCACGAACTGAGGCACGGCGCCCAGCACCCACAGAATGGCGGTGTTGGAGGAGTACTTCAATATCCGGACCAGGCCGTCAGCCTCCGGCGTGAACAGGGCCACGTAGTTGTCCAGGCCCACCCAGTTCGGTCCCACCTGGGTCAGACCCACCCGGTAGTTCTCGAAAAGGCTGTTGTAGATGGTCAAAAACTGCGGGACCAGCGTGAAGAAGAAGTAGGCGAGGAAGAAAGGGGCGATAAAGATGTAGCCCCACTTGGCGTAGCTGACGCCGCTCCTGCGCCGCTTGACGGTTCGGCTTTTCTTTTCCATGGATGTCAATCCCCTCCGGTGGTCGTTGAAAGGAAGGCTGCGGTAGGGAAGCCCCTACCGCAGCCGGTCATGCATATGATCTTATGCCTGGGGCACGTTCAGGTTGGCGTAGGTCTCCTTGACGTAGTTGTAGAAGTTCTTCATGGCGGTGTCCTTGTCCACGTTGCCCTTGAAGTACTCCTGCAGCTTGTTCTGCAGACCCTCGTTCAGCAGCTGGTCGTAGTTGGTGTGGTTCTCCCACTTGATGTCCTTGGCGAGCTCAGCGAACACGGCGATGTCGTTCTGACCGTCCAGGATGGCGGTGTTGCCGTAGGTGGGATCGTTGGCGAACTTCTCGGCGATCTTGGTGTTGTTGGGATACTGATTCTCGTTCTTAACCAGGTTCTCGCAGACTTCCTCGTTGATGGTGAAGGTTTCGAAGATGTCCTTGAGCATCTCGGTGTTGTCGGAGCCGGTGGCGGCCAGCAGCCAGGTGCCGCCCCAGAAGTAAGCCTGGGGACCCTTGACGATGGACCAGTCGCCCACGCAGCCGTTTTCAGGATCCATGGCGTTGGTCATGCAGAAGTTGTAATACCAGGCAGGCCCGAAGAAGCACATGGTCTTGCCGGTCTTGAACATCTCGTTGGTCTTCTCCTGATCCCACACGCCGGCGGTCAGGGTGTAGCCGTTCTGGATGTATTTGTCGGTCTGGTCGATCCAGGCGGTGATCATGGGATCGAACTGGATGTTGTTGTTGGCGTCGACCCAGGGCATGGTGCAGTTATTGGAGAAGGTGCGGAAGGTCTCAGCGAAGGAGGCGGTCATGTAGTAGCCCTTCTCTTTGGCCTTGGCGGCCACGGCGTCGAACTTATCCCAGGTGTCGATGGCGGCCTGGACTTCGGCGGGGACGTCGGTGCCCAGCACATCCTTGGCGATGCTCTTGCGGTAGATCACGGCCGCGGGACAGCACTGGAAGGATACGCCCTTGCACACGCCCTTATCGTCGGTGGCAGCCTTGATAGTGTACTCGTACATGGTGTCGGCGTTCTTGTAGCCGATCTTGTCGATGCCCATGGTGTAGTCGGAATTGACGTACTTGCCGATGTAGTCGGCCTCGGCCAGGAACATGTCCACCTTGTCGTCATCCGCGGCGGTGGCCTGGTTGAGCAGGGCTTCGTCCAGCTTCTGCTGATAGACGCCGCCGTCGCTGGGGTTGATGATCCAGTTGACGGTCACGCCCTCGGGCACTTTATAGTACTTCTCGAAGAATCCCTTGAACTCCTCGTTCCAGGCGTAGATGTTGAACACCTTGCCCTGGGCAGCTTTGGTCTCGGTCCCGGTCTGGCTCTCAGTGGCAGCGGGCTTGCTGGCGCAGGCCACGGCGGAAACCATCATGAGCACGCAGAGGACGATGGCAATGAGCTTTTTCATTATGATTCTCTCCTTTTTTATTTTGAGCCTTTCGGCTCTTTTATTTCGAGATGCTCGCGCATCTTAAAATCCTTGCCGGATGTCCCGGATCGTGTCTCCCTCCAGGAGCCTGCCGGGGATCATGATCTGCTGGGGGATCCACTCCTTGGGCCGTTCGATGATCTCCAGCAGCTGCCGAGCGGCTTCCCGGCCCATGGCCTCCGCGTCCTGCCGGTAGGTGGTGAGCCGGGGGCGCAGCACCTGGGAAAGGAGGATGCCGTCGTACCCCGCCACGCTCATGTCCTTCGGAATGGATACGCCCTGCTTCTCCAGCTCGTTCATCCCTCCGATAAAGGAGAAGTCGTCGGGATAGAGGATGCAGGTGGGCCGATCCTTCAGGGCCAGCAGCCGCCGAGTGGCCAGGCCGCTCGCTTTGGGGTCGTGGAAGGTGGCTGCCTCCACATACTCCTCCGGGATCACGATCCCCAGTTCGCTGCAGGTCTTGTGAAAGCTGGCGAGCCGCTTCTGGGTGACGGAGGTGGGCTCCCCGTGGATGAAGGCGATCTTCCGATGGCCTCTCCCGTACACGAACCGCACCAGATCCGCCATGCCGCTCACGTTGTCGGACAGCACCGCACTGTGGCTGTCGAACACGTAATCCAGGGTGACGGTGGGGATGTCGCTGTTCACCAGCTTGATCACGTCAGGGTCCGTGAAATCCACCGAGGCGACGATCACGCCGTCGCAGTTGCGGTATTTGGCGTGCTCGTAGTAGTCCATGTGCAGGGTGCCGATATCCCGGGAGATGAAGGTGATATCGTAACCGTTTCGCTCCGCCTCCTGCTTTACGCTTTCCAGGATCTGAGAGAAATACTCGTGGCCCAACCCGCTGGAGGTTTTGTCCACGAACAGGACCCCGATGTTGTGGGACCGTCCCAGCTTCAGCGCCCGCGCGGTGGCGTTGGGCAGATACCCCATCTCCTTGGCCACCTGGCGGATGTGGGCGGCCGTTTCCGCGTTGATGTCGCTGTGACCGTTGAGAGCCTTGCTGACGGTGGCGCGGGACACATTGCATCGCCGGGAGATATCCGTGATCGTGACCATGCCGCACCGTCCTTTCCGCCCCGCCGTCGGGAGCTCAGAAAACGATTTAGCTCGAAAAACAGAGTTTTTGTTCCGAAACGGAGAATTTCGAACGTAATCGATTTCGATACTTGTATTATAAAGGGCCATCTCAATCTCGTCAACCCCCTATTTCAAAAAATATATCCAAAATTTTTCGGGATTTTTTTCGCATTTGCCCTTTACAACGAGGCGCGTTTCCTTTATAGTATACATGGTTACTTAATCGATTTCGAAAAAGCTTGCCAGCACAGAAAAGAGGTTCGCCATGCGATACGGCTATTTCGACGACGACGCGCGGGAATACGTCATCACCCGCCCCGACACGCCCCTGCCCTGGATCAACTATCTGGGCAATCAGGGCTTTTTCTCCCTGATCTCCAACACCTGCGGCGGTTACGCCTTCTATCGGGACGCCAAGCTGCGGCGCATCACCCGTTTTCGCTACAACAACGCGCCCCACGACGAGGGCGGGCGATGCTTCTATATCTGCGACGGGGACGCAATCTGGAGCCCCGCCTTCCTGCCGGCCAGGACCCCCTTGGACAGCTATCGCTGCCGCCACGGCCTCGGCTATTCCGTTTTCGAGGGAAAGAAGCAGGGAGTGGAAGCCCGGCTCACCGTCATGGTGCCCATGGGCGCGGCCTGTGAGCTGCAGAAGCTGACGCTGAAGAACACCGCGGGCGAAACGAAGAAGCTGACGATCTACGGCGCCGTGGAGTGGTGCCTGTGGAACGCGGTGGACGATGCCACCAACTATCAGCGCAACTGGAATATCGGCGAGGTTGAGATCGAGGGTAGCACCGTCTACCATAAGACCGAGTACCGGGAGCGCCGAAATCACTACGCCTTCTATTCCGTCAACGCCCCCATCGCCGGCTTCGACACGGATCGGGACACCTTCCTGGGCCGCTTCCGGGGCTGGCAGGAGCCCGTGGCTGTGGAGAACAGGACTTCCTATAATAGTGTGGCTGCCGGCTGGGCCCCCATGGCGGCCCTGCGCCTGGAGGTCGCCCTGGCCCCCGGCGAGGAGAAGAGCTTTCTGTTCCGCCTGGGCTATGCGGAGAATCCCCCGGAGGAGAAGTTCTCCGCCCCCGGCGTCGTCAACAAGGTCCGGGCCCACGCTCTGCTCGGCGCCTACGATACGGCGGAGAAATTCGACCGGGCCCTGGCGGAGCTCAAAGCCTATTGGACAGGGCTTTTGAGCCGGTTCACCGTCAAGAGCAGCGAGGAGAAGCTGGATCGGATGGTGAACGTCTGGAACCAGTACCAGTGCATGGTCACCTTCAACATGAGCCGCAGCGCTTCCTATTATGAAAGCGGCACCGGTCGGGGCATGGGCTTCCGTGACAGCTGCCAGGACCTGCTGGGCTTTGTGCATCTGATTCCCCAGCGGGCCCGGGAACGCATTTTGGACATCGCGTCCATCCAGTTCCCCGACGGCAGCACCTACCATCAGTACCAGCCCCTGGACAAGCGGGGCAACGCGGATGTGGGCTCCGGCTTCAACGACGATCCCCTGTGGCTCGTGGCCTGCACTTGCGCCTACATCCGGGAGACCGGCGACTTCTCCATTCTGGACGAGCCGACCCCCTTCAACAGCGAACAGGGCAGCGAACGGCCCCTTTTGGAGCACCTTCGCCGCAGCGTCAGCTATACCATGACCCACCGGGGTCCCCACGGCCTGCCCCTCATCGGCCGGGCCGACTGGAACGACTGCCTCAACCTGAACTGCTTCAGCCATACCCCCGGAGAAAGCTTTCAGACCTGTTCCAATTTCGAGAGCGGCAAGGCGGAGAGCGTGTTCATCGCCGGCATGTTCGTGAAGTATGGGAAGGAATACGCCGAGCTGATCGGTCTTCTGGGCCTTGCCGACGAGGCGAAACGTGTTTTGACCGCCGTGGACGAGATCGAAACCGCGGCCAGGACCGCCGGCTGGGACGGGGAATGGTTCCGCCGGGCCTACGACGCCTTCGAGCGGCCCGTGGGCAGCGCCCTCAACGACGAGGGAAAGATCTACATCGAGCCCCAGGGTTTCTGCGTCATGGCCGGCATCGGCGGCCGGACGTACGGCGAGAAGGCCCTGGCCTCCGCCCAAAGGTATCTCGGCAACGATTTTGGCCTGGAGGTCCTGCACCCCTGCTACACCGCGTACCGGGATTACCTGGGCGAGATCTCCTCCTATCCTCCCGGATACAAGGAGAACGGGTCCGTGTTCTGCCACAACAATCCCTGGGTCACCCTGGCCTACTGCACGCTGGGCGACGGCAACGGGGCCTTCGGCCTGTATACCCGCAACGCGCCCGCCTATATCGAAGACAGGAGCGAAGTGCATCGGACGGAGCCCTATTGCTACAGCCAGACCATCGCCGGTCGGAACGCCCGAAGCTACGGCGAAGCCAAGAACTCCTGGCTCACAGGCACCGCCGCCTGGTCCTTCGTGGCAGTCAGCCAGGGCATTTTGGGCATCCGGCCCGATTACGACGGGCTGCGGATCCATCCCTGTCTGCCGGATACCATAGACGGCTTCACCGCCTGCCGAATCTTTCGGGGCGTGCGCTACGAGATCACTGTCCAAAGAGGCGAAAATAAGGGCCTGGTCGTGGACGGAAAGCCTATGGAAGGGGACCTGGCGCCCCTCAGCGACGGGCCTGTGTCCCATGTTACCCTGACCATCTGACTGTGACCTATCCCGGCCCGCGACGCACTCCACTTCATGCCCGCGGGCGGGTTAAAGAAAGGAGAAAACCGCTTTGTTCAGCGGTGCGGCAGTGTGGAGACCTGCCGTAAAGTCCGGATGATATGACCGCTTCCGGGCGAGACGGGGACGCGAAGGCCGAACCGTCATGAGCAAAACCGATGGCAACCGTACAACTCAAGAACATCAAGAAGGTCTACCCCTACATCAGCGGCGAACAGAAGAAGTCCAAGAAGAAGGCCGACGACGCCCCCAAGAAGAAGATCAACCTGCAGATCACGGATGAAGGCGTGGTCGCCGTCCAGCAGTTCAGCCTGGACATCAAGGACAAGGAGTTCATCGTCCTGGTGGGTCCCTCCGGCTGCGGCAAGTCCACGACACTGCGGATGGTCGCCGGTCTCGAGGAGATCAGCGACGGCGAGCTCTTGATCGACGGCAAGCTGGTCAACGACATCCCGCCCAAGGATCGGGACATCGCCATGGTCTTCCAGAACTACGCCCTGTACCCCCACATGACCGTGTACGAGAACATGGCCTTCTCTCTGAAGCTCCGCCATGTGCCCAAGGCCGAGATTGACAAGAAGGTCCGGGAGGCCGCTGAAATCCTCGACATCACCCAGTACCTGAACCGGAAGCCCAAGGCCCTGTCCGGCGGTCAGCGGCAGCGTGTGGCCATCGGCCGGGCCATCGTCCGGGCCCCGAAAGTGATGCTCATGGACGAGCCCCTTTCCAACCTGGACGCCAAGCTGAGAAACGAGATGCGGGCGGAGATCATCAAGCTCCGCAAGCGCATCGACACCACCTTCATCTATGTCACCCACGACCAGACCGAAGCCATGACGCTCGGCGATCGGATCGTCATCATGAAGGACGGCTACATCCAGCAGATCGGGACGCCCCAGGAGGTGTTCAACCATCCCGCCAATCTCTTTGTGGCTGGATTCATCGGCATGCCGGTGATGAACTTCTTCGACGCAGAGCTGATCCGGGAAGGCAGCAAGTACTTCGTGGAGGTGGGCGGCTACCGCCAGGAGCTCTCTCCCGAGAAGGAGGAGCGCTTGCTCAACAACAACGTAGAGTCCCAGCCCGTGACCCTGGGCGTGCGCCCGGAGCACACGGATGTGGACAGCGCCGGTGTGGCGGCCACAGTGGAAGTGGCGGAGATGATGGGTTCCAGCGTCCATCTCCACGTGAACGCGGACGGCCACGATGTGATCATCATCGTGCCCACCATCGAGATGAAGGGCAACTATGAGATGGGCGACATCGTCCGCTTCTCCTTCCAGGGGAACGTGGCCCACGTCTTCTCCAAGGAGACCGAAAAAAACCTGGAGTTCTGACCAATAGCTCCTTCGTGCTAACCTCCTTAGCATCACAGGAAAGCCAGCCGAAAAGAACCGGCTGGCTTTCCCATTTTTTGATCAGGTTTCTGCCCGTTTTCTCGCAATAACATGATCTTTTTTAGGATAGCAAGATAAATCTGGGTGGGGAGGACAGAATATTTTTAGGGTTACAGGTAGTCAAAATGTAGTCAAAACCCCAAACGAGTGCAAAAACGAGGCTTCCGGAGTGAGTCCAAGATACAAAAAAGCCCGAGAAATCGGGCTTTTTTCGATGGTACGAGTAGAGATAACTGACTCAGCAGCGAACGACCATGCTCCCTTTTTGTTCATTCTATTGGTTTGACTGTTTCGTTTTGTTCATGAAGGAAAGGACGACCGCAAGAGCCGCGAGTACGATGACAACCGTCGTGGCGGTGAGGGACAGGGTGCCCCGGATCAGGCGGAGGACCAGATAGACTATGCCGGTGAAGGCCGCCGCACAGAAGACCAGGGTGATAGCCAGCAGCACGCCGGCGAAGGACGTATTCCGGCTTTCGGACGCGGAGTCGGGCGTTTGACGCCGGGTCAGATCCGCCTGCAGGTCTTGAAGCCGCTTCTCACAGTCGGCGTGGGTTTTCTGGGCCTCCTCGATGAAGGAGATCGAATCCAGCTGGCGCAGCGCCTCCTCATACCCCTCGACGGAGTTCAGCCGCATGGCGCGCTCGGCGGACCGATAGATTTCCCCAAATCGCTCCGCCTCCCGGGGATCGATCTTCATGACATTCCCGCAGGAATCGCAGACCGCAAACTCGGTCCCGATCTTGATATTCGGTTTTCCCCCGCAGACGGGGCAGGTAAACAATGCCATGCATCGCGACACTTTCATTTGCTATATTATTATGTTCTTCAACGTTTGTTCTAAAGAATCAATTTGTTTATCAATGTTGGTTATCTCCGATTCTAATTCCCGCCGACGACGGCCAGAGAATAGTCCTGTCAAATTGGCAAGCTCAGCTTTTGCGGCTTGCTTGCGCTGTTGTAGAGCTTCGAGCTCTTTTGGTATCTGTTGACGACGTATTTCGCGTTTCAAGGCTTCTTCCTGTTTGCACCGCTCAGCTTCATCTGCTCTTCTTTTGGCGGACTCTTCAGCAGCACGTTCTCGTATTTCATTTGTTCGTTTTATCGATGATTCTAAAGAAGCGATGCTAGAAAACAGCTTCCAATCAGACACATTACATTGTCCTTCAGAGTTTTCCCCACATGATACGACTGTTCCGTCAAGCTTCACGCCTAATGTGTGTTCTTGCCCTGCTGAAATAGCAATAATATTCTCCCAATTCGATACATTGCACTGGCCATTTTTGTTTAACCCAACAGCAACAACAGAACCGTTTGTTTTCTGGCCTACAGAATGTGCAACAGCGTCTACCGCAACAATATCTGTCCAATCAGAAACATCACACTCCCCACAAACATTGTCTCCAATTGCTGTTAGGGTCCCGTCCTTCTTCAACGCTATCCAATGCGTAATACCAACCGCAAATGAAACTATGTTATTCCAACTAGTGATCATCGGCAATTTGCTTGTTTTAGTTCCACCAGCAACTAAAACATTACCTTCGGATGTTAATCCGATCGTACAATCCATTCCAGCAGCTACTGCAATAATGTTTGACCAATTAGAAACATTACACTGTCCGTATCCATTATGTCCCGCTGCTACCACTGTACCATCAGCTTTCAATCCAATGGTATGCCCCAAATGAGCAGCAACTGCAACAATATCTTCCCAATCAGAAACATTGCATTGCCCATAGGTATTATCGCCAGTTGCAACTACTGTTCCGTTTGCTCTGATCCCGATGGTATGAGCAACACCAGTAGCGACAGCTACAATATCTGTCCAATCTGACACTTCGCATTGATGCTTTGTGTTATTGCCGGTTGCAACAACCGACCCATCTTCTCTCACAGCGACCGAATGTAACGCAAGAGTTGCAATCCTTCCCTTTACTAACGAAACCGCTTTCTCACGATTTATTGCCGTCTGTCTATTACGATCATTGATTTCTGAAATGTATTTTTCTAGCTCAAGTTTTAGTTGATTTGACCCAAAGCGTATCGATTTTTGATAAGAGTCAAAACCATCAAAAGGTTCAGGTTGATTTCCTAACTGTTCTTGTGCCCTGACATGCAATTCGGCCATCAGTTTTCCAAGGTATGCTCTTCCGTTCTGTGGTTCAAAATCAAGCGCTTTTTCGCAGTATTCATTTGCTTTTTTCCAATCGCCATCCTCTAGGAACATAAATGCTCTTTCTAATAGTGGAGCTACTACACTCTGCTGACCCGAAAAAACTGCTACCTTCATGCTTTCAACAGTCGGTTTCGGAATAAGCTTATCAATGCCTCTAACCAAATCCTGAAGCGCACCAATCTTGCTCATGTCCTGAGCCTGCAATTTGCGAAACTCCTGGGGCATATCATAGGCGTCCAGGTCCTTGTAGCAGGGTATCAGCGTCTTTTTTTCACCCTTGGCAATCAAAGAAAGATAACGGCTCCACTCATTTTTGACCCAGACGGCGTTGAAGTTATCGTAGCTAGTCCCAAAGACGAGCATAATCTTTGCAGAATGGAGCGCTGCGAAGATGTAGGGCTCGTATTCCTGCCCCAGCTTGTCCTCCAAGCTGATGCGGGAGAAGAATGCACGATAGCCTTTTTCCGTCAAAGCATCATATACATCCTGAGCAATTAAGCTGTCTACTGTGCGGTCACCTTTGTCGTCAGTCTCTTTGTAGCAGATAAAGATGTCATATGGTTCTTCTTTGGAGGATACTTCGAGAATGCCGCTACGCAAACGTTCGATCTCCTTGGCTTCGGCACGGTAGACAGGGCGTGCGATGACATCTGCATACTCCATAACCAGCTCGAAGTTGCCATCCTCCATCACATTATCGAAGGAGGAACGATGGCAGGTGGGGATCTTCTTTCCGGTCTTGGGATCGTCCACGTATTCTATGCCATACTTGCACAGCACCAGGCCCCAATAGGCCTCAGCCTCCTCGGGGAAATCGGCGACGATGCTTTCATACACGCTGTACGCTTTGTCGAACTCGCACAAAGCTCGCAACCGATTGGCACGAGAAAACAGTGTGACTTTCTTTTCACTGTCCAGTGTCGGCACAGTCTGCCTGCTGCCGCAGTATTCACATTCGCAGACGGTCTGACCTTCGATAATGCTTAGATCGCCACCGCACATTTTGCATTTAAAAACCATTAAACAATCCTCCTAGTATGACAGAAGTCTCTAAAACATCCCGTTGGATAATACTCTTGCAAAATACAATAGTGTGTCTAATTTTAGGAGTATTCTTGCAGTTACTTTTTTTCCATCATCATCTTGGATTAATACCATTTTCTCATTGCTAGAAGAGTATTTTAGAACGAATTTGCCATGCGCCAATCCATCACGAACGCGATAAAATAGCTTTAAGTATTTGTTGTTCTCCCAGGTTTGAGCAATCACAGCACGTTCAGAATTATATTCAGGAAGGGTACCATCGTTAAGTTGAGTAGCAAGAAAAAAAGGGGCGACACTATTATCATTTGCAAAAACGAATAATGGATCTTTTTCGGATATTGGTAAAATGCTTGTTAATGCTTTGCCCAAAGAAGTAACTGTTTTCTTTCCTCCAGCTGTTTCAAAAATAGTATTCGAGTCCCATCCATAATCAACAAATGATCTCTTTTTTGCGCTCTGTGTTCCGCACATGGAATATGTTACAAAAAACGAGTAAAGTAAATAATACTCTTCTTTTGATAGAGAATATTCATCTGTTAATCCATATAATACCGAGTTTTGTTTTACATAAGGATGAATATTGCTCATTTTCCTACCCTACAAAGTCGGTTCCTATCCGCGAGGGCAGAGGTCATGGCGGCGCAGGCGGATTTGACCTTGTCGGCGTTGGAAGAGTCCACGGCGGACTCGAGATCAATTAGGTACATGCGAAGGGTGTTCTCCGCTTCCCGGGTGATCTCAGAGGAGACGGGGTCGGCGTAGCGCAGGGCCTCAGCCAGCTTTTGGACGGGCTTCTTCAGCTCCGGGTCGGCGCAGCGGTCCGCGCAGGCGGCTACGGCGGCATAGAGCTTCTTCATGCCCAGGGTGTCGGCCCGGCGCTTGCTGTCCTGCCGCTCCACCTCGTCCCGCACGGCGTCCGTGACGATCAGCCCCAGGGCCGCCGCGGCCAGCACGATCACCGACAGCACCACCGGTATCCAGGCGGGACACTTGACAAACGCCAAGCCCATGAAAAGGAAGGACAGGGCCAGCTGGACGCACAGGTAAGCCACGCCCACCCGAGCGACGGGGAAACCGTAGAACTTGCTTCGGACGCCCTCCCCACGCTGAAAAGCCAGCAGCAGGAAGGCCGCCTGGGCCAGAATGGCCACCACCCCGAAAGCCCAGGCCGCCCAGAAGCAGCCGTTCTTCGGGAATGGGATGGCGAAGGCCAGCACGTTGTACACCACCAGCATGATGGCCAGGACGGCAAAACCCCGAATCTTATTCTTATCCATGGCTTATTCTCCTTTCTTTTTTCCACAGTTCGGGCAGAAGTTGAAGGTGATGTTCTTCATGCCGCAGTCGGGGCAGGTCCAGCCCTGGGGCGCATCGGGTTTCTTGGTGCCGCAATCGGGGCAGAAGTTGAAGATGATGCCCGTTTTCCCGCAGGTGGGACAGGTCCACCCCCCGCCGGGCACCGGCTTCGGCTTGCCGCAGTTGGGGCAGAAGCGGGTGTTGATCCCACGGATGCCGCAGTCGCAATCCCAGCCGTTAGGCGCGGGCTGGGCGGGCGCTTCCGGCTGCTGAGGTTTCATGCTCTGGAAGATACTGCCGATCTGGGGCGCGACGGTGCTGGCCGCCGCCATGCCCACGCCGAGGCCCAACATGTCGCTGATGATGCCGCTGCCGCCGCCACCGCCGGCGGTGATGGCCGGACCCATATCGCCAATGGCCTGGGCGTAGCTCTTCTGCACCTCGGCCTGCAGCACATCCTTTTGCGTATATCCCTTGGCGGCCATGATCTCCGCCTCGGTGAGGCCCGCCATGCGGGCCGCCTGAGCTTCCGCCTGGGCCGCGATGACCCGGCGCTCGGCCTCCTTCTTGGCCACCTCTGTCTCCGTGGTCTGGCGCTGCATCTCCGCTTCCCGCCGGGCCGCTTCGATGGCCGCCTTGCTCTGCTCCTGAGCCGTGCGGTACTGGGCCTCGCTCTGGGCCTGGGCGGTCTTCACCGTGGCCTCGGCCTGGATGACCCGGGTCTGGAGCACGACGGTGTGCAGGTCGCGGATGCGGCGGAAGTTGGGATCGTTCTCCGGCAACACTACGTTGGTCACATAGAACTCCGGCGCGATAAGACCGTATTCCCCAAAGCCCTCGTTGATCTTTTCCCGTAGGGCGTTGGAGATCAGTTCCAGCTTCTCGTCCACCTCGAGAATGTCGATGGCGTTGCTTTTGATGACCGCGCCCAGGTTCGCCTTCACAGCGCTGGTGATGAGCGGGCGGAAGGAAGCCTGCAGGGATTTCGTGAACCCGGGTCCGTCCTCCCAGGCGATGCCCTTGGTGGTGCCCACCAGCTTGACGAGAAGCTTGCGGGAGTCCGCTACCATCAGGTTCATCTCGCCCGATGCACCCAGCTCCAGAGGCACCCCCGTCAGCGGGTCGATGAAGCGCACCTTGTCCGGCGTGCCCCACTTGATCCCCATCTGCACGGTTTTGTTGATGAAATAGACCTCGGAATGGAAGGTCTGCTCCGGGTCCGTGGGGAGCTTATATAGCTTCTCCAGCAGGGGCAGCTGTTGGGTCTCCAGGGTGTACCGGCCCGGCCCGAACAGGTCCAGCGCCTGGCCGTCTTTGAAGAACACCGCTTCCTGGCTCTCATGGACGATGAGCTGGCTTAGGGCGTTGAAGTCCTCGATGGGGTGCTTCCAGACGAAGGTGCTGTTGTCCCCCTCGTACTTGATGATGCTGGCCAGCCCCTCCTGCCGGATGCGCTCCTTCTCCACCCGCTCCACCACGTCGTTGACGCAGTCGCAGACGGGACAGACGTACCGGCTGGCGCCCTTGGCCACGCTCAGGTGCACGCCGCACTGGGCGCAGGTGAAGGACACGGTCTTGTCCTGCTCCGCCAGGGTGTTGATGGGCTCGCCGCAGACGGGGCACTTGGCGCTGGCCCCCTTGGACTGGTCGAACACCACGTCGTTTCCGCAATGGGCGCAGCGGCGGCTCGACAGCTTGTCCGTCCGCACGTTGATCACGTTCCCACAGGAACACTCGATCCGCTTCCTGGCAAAGAACCCGGTCTTCGCCTCCACATACTTCCCGCATACCGGGCATTCGATGACAAATTTAGACATTGGCGGCCTCCTGTGACTCTTTCTCTTTCTCAATGGCTATGCAATTACTATTCTGACAAATTATTACTGCTTTTGCGAATAACTCGGGATGATTCTTTACTAGATTTCTTATACGCTTTGCTTCGTTATATAAGCGTCTTGAATACTCCAGTCCTTGCTTTGCGATATCGTAGCTTTCTTTTTTGCGTGCCGCATATTCATCAACATTCTTTAGCAATCCGTGGACAAAAGTATTACGCTTTTTTATCCATGATTGTAGCTTTCCGTGCTTTGTAAAATAATTATTTGGAAGTTTTGTCCTCTTGAACACATCTGGATTATTGTTTCGATATTTGCGCAAGCATTCTATACGGTCAGATATATTCACATGTTTTCTCTTTTCATCTGCAAGTTCTTTGTTGCATGGGAAACCCAAGACACCAAGAATAACTTCCAATCTCCCCTCTATTGCTGCGTATTCCAAAAAGATAGCTTCAAGGTAAAAACGGTTCTCGACAGCATATTCCGCTCTTGAAAAAAAGTCTCTATGCATATCCACTTGTCGTTTTTTGATATTTTCCTTAGAATTTCGCATAGACTCAATCATTGATTCTGGCACTTTCAACACCCCTTCCCAGATTTATCATCAATCTAGTTTTATCCATAAAGCAGGTCTTACTGCAACATTTTCACGATTTACATCAATACCGTCATAATTAATCATACCTGTCGCAGAGACAAGCATTGCGGAACTTGCCGCTTTTCCGGGGGTTCTGAGCCACCAAAAAGTGTTTCCTAAATATGCACTAATTGAGTAATCTCCATCTTTTGCTAGAGTATAACTTTTATATGCTCCTTGAGATGCGGCATATTCTGTCGGTTTGCATTCAGGTTCTATTACCGCAGGAAAATACTGGCCAAATTCAATGATATTTAATATAAAAACCTGATCATTCGTGTTGTTGCCGGATGACGTGCTGTACGTTGGATTCTTGTCTGCGATATTCGTTGCACTAAGTATATGGCTTTGCTCCTCAGAGCTGAACGCTTCATTCAAAAAAGTCTCATTCAACCATTCACGCAAGGAGCATGTTTCCCATGTCACATTTGTCAAAGTTGAATTATACTGTCGACAATCGAGTGCATCTTTGCTGATAATAAGAACTTTATCTGCTTCTTTTACAAGCACGACCCATTCGATGTCCTCCTTGCCGTTTGAAGGATCGTTATCCTGCTCGTATGAACCTAAAAAGACCGTTGATCCAACATGTGCACTCTTAAACATGATCTCTCTGATCTTTACCGTACTGTCCTTATACCCGTTTAGCGCCGTAAATGCTGTGACCGCGTTCTCGTATTCGCCCGCATTGTAAAGCGCAACTGCATTATCATAGTCCCGATCCTTTATCGCAGTCTGGCACACCTCAATTTGTGCCGTGCTGTCTTTATATCCATTCAAAGCTGAAAATGCCGCGATTGCATCTTCGTATCGTCCGACGTTGTAAAGTGCAACAGCTGCATCGTATTCACGTTCCTTAATTGCTGCTTGGCAGATCTCAATTCGGGATGAGCTATCCTTATACCCATTTATCTCACGAAACGCTTGGATAGCTGCTTCGTATTTCTCTGCCTGCAATAATTCGACCGCTGCATCATATTTTTGATCTTTGATCGCTGTCTGACACATTTCGATCTGCGCCGCGCTGTCTTTATACCCATTCGATGCTTCGAACGCCGCAATCGCTTTTTCGTATTGTCCGGCATTGTACAAGGCGACCGCAGCATCATACTCCCGATCCTTAATCGCCGTTTGACATGCTTCAATCTGCGTTGCGCTGTCCTTATATCCGTTCAACGCTTCAAACGCTCCGATTGCTTCTTCATACTGTCCGGCATTATAAAGATCAACTGCTTTCTTGTAATTGGCATTGGGAATGAAGACCGTAAACGTCAGCACAGCGACAACCGCCGCAACAGCGGCAACAGCACCGACGATGATCCCGATCGTTGTAGCTTTCCTCTTTCTCTGTTCAGCCGCAATACGATCTTCTTCCGCTTTGCATTCTGCAGCGATGCGGTCTGCTTCTGCTTTACGTTCCGCTTCAATTCGCTCCGCTTCCGCTTTGTCCCGTAATTCCTGAATCTTTTTCTCACAAGCAGTGGCACGCATGTCGGCATCTTTCCATCCCGGGATGGATCGAAAGTCATGGAGTGCGAGCGTTTGTGCAACAACCGTTTCCTTCTTTGCCGAATCCATCGCTTTTTGATAGATTTCGTCCTTATGGGCTTCTTCCTTGCGCTGCTCTGCCTCCGCTTTTCGTTTACCTGCATCCTTGTATGCGATAACAGAAGCAAACCCCTCAATCGCATCGTCATACTGTGCTTGCATCAATGCGCGGGAAGCCTTTTGGTAAATCCCTTCTTTCCGCGCGGTTTCGTTCCGTTCACGGATGTATGCGTTGCATTCCGCCAGTTTCTTCTTCAGCGCATCGTCACCGAAGCGCACTGCTTTTTGATAGTTATTGCGATCGTCAAACGGCAGGGCAACATTTCGCAACCCGTCGCGCTTTCTGACCTTCAGCTCCGCCATCAGCTTGCCGAGATGGGCTTCGGCGTTCTCGGGATCTTGATTCAATACCTGCTCGCAGAACTCGTCCGCACGGGCAAAGTCGCCGTCCTCCAGGAACATAAACGCGCGCTTCAAAAGCGGCGCGGTGCTGCTTTGCGCCTGCTGCTGGATGACGACGGTTTCCTTGACCGTCTCCTTCGGCTTGTCCCCGTCCAGCACCTTGTTGACGCCGCGGATCAGATCCTGAATAAAGCCGATCTTGCCCATGTCGTAGGACTGGAGCACGGACAGCGCTTCCGGCAGATCGTAGGGGTCCATGTCCCGATAGCAGGGGAGGAGAAGCTTATTGCGGTCCTTGCGCATAAGGCTGAGGAATCGGCTCCACTCGTTCTTCACCCACACGGCGTTGGCGTGGTCGGCGGAGGTGGTCACCAGGATCATGACCTTGGCGCTGTTCAACGCCGCGAAGATATAGGGCTCGTATTCCGTGCCCGCCTTGTCCTCCAACGTGATCCGGGAGAAAAAGACACGCCGCCCCTGCTCCGTCAGCTGATAGTAGATGTCCTGGGCGTAGAGGCTGTCCCGGGTGCGGCTCCCGTCTTCCTCCGATTCTTTGTAGCAGATGAACACGTCGAAGGGCTCCTCGTTCTGGGAGGTGGCGAGGATCCCCCGCTGGACCTCGGCGATCTTCTGGGCATCCTTCTGATACTGCCGCCGGGTGATGCCATTGGAGTGCTCCAGGGCCGCCAGATAGTCCACGTCCTCCAGGAAGCTGTCAAAGCTGGCCCTATGACAAGTGGGGAGGTACTCCAGGGTGTTGGGGTCCTCCACATACTCGATGCCGAACCGGCACAGGGCGCAGCACCAATGGGCCTCGGCGTCCGCTTCGTCCTCCTGGACGATGCGCTCGTAGACGGCCAACGCCTTGTCGAACTCGCCGATGCGCCGGAAGTGGTTGCCCCGGTTGAACATGGCTGCCCGCTGCTCATCGTCCACCTTTGGGAAGGTCATGGTGCTTCCGCAGTATTCACAGGTTCCAAAAGTCTTGTCGGCGGAAAGTTCGATATCGCCCCCGCACATCTTGCATTTTAAGATAGGCATATCGTTCTCCCCTTATTGTTTTTTGCTAGGGTCATCGGTGATTTCCATGTGCTCCAACGAAAACTCAAGGCTCATCATGATAAGCTCGTTCCGGGTACGGCCCGTCCGCTGGGCCAGGCTGTCCAGCTCGCGGATCATGTCCTTGGGCATGCGAACGGAGAACACCTGAGTTTCCTCGGTGTACCGCTTGGGGGAGACGACAAACTTCACGTCTTCCATATATGAATCTCCTATATGAATTGGTATCGTTTTTATTGTAACACGACTGTATCCAACAGGCAACGGCAAATTTCGAAAAAGCGCAGGAAGCCGGCCATTGTGTGAGTCAGCGGATGACTTTTTGAAAAGCGTCGGCCTTTTGACCTGATTAAAATCGCAGCAGCAGGGGGTCAAAAAGGGGTCAAAACCCCGAATGGGTACAAAAATGAGCTTTCCCGAGCGAACTCAAGGCACGAAAAAAGCCCGATTTCTCGGGCTTCTTCGATGGTAGCGGCGATTGGATTCGAACCAATGACAGGTCGGGTATGAAGGGCAGGTAAGCGATTGCCGAAAAGCTTAGAGATTACGCAAAAAACCCTAAATATAAGGATTTTTTGCGTTTTTTAATTGGTTTATTCTGTCCAAATAATGGCATAGAATCCAAGCGTTTCTGTTCAGAGTGTTGTCAAAAATGTTGTCAATTTCTAATGTCATTCTGCTCGTATGATGAACTTGTAACATGGTTGCAAGTTAGTCATAAGTTAGTCGCAAGTTAGATATAATCTCGATCAGTTAAGGTTCCGCTGCAGATGTCGGCCCCAGCGGCTATCGGATACCATTTATATCATACCATTTACGCCGCCTGGGCTATCCAGCCGTAACCCTGGACGGCCATATCGATAAAGTGATTCAGCAGCAGCTCTGCTTTGCTGCGGAAGGAGGCCGCATCATAAACGCTGGGCAAGTCATGATCCAGAGAAGACTCGATGGCCGCTTTCACTTTCGCCCGAGGCTGCTCATCCTTGTACCAGTCCACCACAAGAA
>CACWYB010000010.1 GCA_902765005.1 uncultured Eubacteriales bacterium
GATCCGATACTCCGGGATCTCGTCAAAGGTCTCCTCCGCGGCGCACAGATACCGCATGCGGCTCATGGCGTCGTCGGACCAGGCAAAGTCCACCAGCCGCGCTCCGGCGTCGTAGGCGGCCTGGGCGCAGAGCCGGGCGAAGGGAGCCTGGTCCACCTGGCTGGTGATGACCATGTTCTGGCCCTTCTGCACGTTCACGCCCACCCGCACCAGCAGATCGGCGTATTCCTTCAGTTTGTCTTCAAATGTATGCATTTTTCATTCCCTTTCTGATTTTTTTGCACGGTATGGCCGCGTGCGCTCCATCCCCGCAGGATTCGGCAGACGGAATCACTCCACAGACGCCCGGTTCAGGCTCTTCTGCTTGGAGGAGACGACCAGGAACACGAAGCCCAAGGCAAAGAACACGGCCAGGGACGCCACGGCGATGTTGATGGTGCCGCCGGCCAGCTTGACCCAGGCGATGACGGCGGACCCCAGGAAGGAAGCGCCCTTGGAGCCCAGGCGATGACGGCGGACCCCAGGAAGGAAGCGCCCTTGGAGAAGATGTCGTAGATGCCGAAATACTCGCCGGAGTTCTCGGGCGGGATGATCTTGGAGTAGTAGGACCGGGACAGGGACTGGATGGACCCCTGGAAGCAGCCCACGCCGAAGGCCAGGATGCCGAAGTCCAGCAGGGTGCGGAGCGTCAGGGCATAGAGGCAGACGGCAAAGTAGCCCGCGATGCACACCAGGATGAGGGGCACGGTCCGATACTTCTTGCTGAGCTTGGCGAAGACCAGCGAGCCGATCCAGGCCACCACCTGGGTGGCCAGCAGGAACACCACCTGGCCCACGGTGTTGAGGCCCAGGTCGGTGCCGATGTTGATGCAGTTATCGATGATGGTGCCCACGCCGTCGATGTAGAGGAAGAAGGCGATGAGGAAGAAGAGAACCTTCTTGTCCCGGACGGCGATCTTTTTGATGGTGCTGAAGATCTGCCTGAACACGGCGGCGACGGAGGTGCGGGCGGCGTCCACGTAGTTCTTCTGCGTATAGTTCCGGATGAGGGGCAGGGTGACCAGCAGCCACCAGGCGCCGGTGACCACAAAGCCGATGATCCGGCCCACCATGGCCGGGAACAGGGGATTCTTCAAGATCCCGCCGCCGCCCCCCAGGATGTAGGCCACCATGGCCACCAGGAAGGGGATGCAGGAGCCGATATAGCCCCAGGCGTAGCCGTAGGAGGAGACCTCGTCCATGCGGCCCTCGGTGGTCACGTCGTTGAGCATGGAATCATAGAAGGTCAGGGAGGCCTGATAGAGGATCTTGGTCAGCACGTAGACGATGAGGAACACCATCCAGCTCCAGGCGAAGCTGTTGAGTACGCAGCCCACCACCCCGGCGGCCACGGTGGTCTGGAAGAAGATCTTCTTTGTCTCCTTCCGATCCGCCAAAGCGCCCAGGACGGGCCCCAGCAGCGCCACGATGACCGTGACCACGGAGATGGCGATGGCATAGTAGGCCGTGGCCTGGTCGCCGGTGATCTGCCCCGGGTTGGTGCCGATGGCCAGCTCCTTGAACCAGATGGGAATCAGGGAGCAGGCAAGCATGGTGTAGGCCGAGTTGCCCACGTCGTACAGCACCCAAGAGAATTCCTGAGCCGTCAGGCCCCGGAACACCTTGGTCTTGTTGAGCCAGTTGAATAGACCTTTCATAACCATTCCCCTTATGGTCAAGATTCGGGAACATTCCCTTTTCATTAAGCCACAAATCGCTCACTAACACAAGGGGAAATTTCCAAAACCGCAAAAAGCTTTTCTTCAAATGGGCTTCCTGTCTGCTTTGGGTTTTCGCTGACTACTTCCGGCGAAACCATCCTTCTTCCTTTTTCGTGTGCTATGCTCCGCTCAAACCTAAAAAGAAAGGGGGTATCCCATTGTTGCGTTCCTTGCGCATGCTCATCCTGACCATCCTTATCACCCTATCCATCCCCGTGATCCGCTGCGGGTCCACCCCGGCCGCCGCCCCGACCCTGGCCGGGCAAACGCCGCTGAAGGTGGAGGTCCGCCTCCAGCCCATCGTGGGGGAAGCCTCCGCCGCGCCAACCCTCTCCCCCGCCACCGCTTCTCCCTCCCCTTCCCCTACCGCCGAGCCCACGCCCTTCTCCCTCTACTATGTGAGCGACACCCAGGTGTATGCCTACAAGTACCCCAGCGTGTACAAGAAGATGTTCGCGTACATGGCCAACACCTACCAGGAGCAGAACTGCATCGGGGTGCTGATGACCGGGGATCTGGTGGACAACCGAAAGGAGCCGCGGCACTGGAACAACGCCAAGGCCGCCATCGGCCTCCTCGAAGGGAAGCTGCCCTTCTGGTGCGTGGCGGGGAACCACGACGTGGGGGCGGACAAGCCCGAGTACAACACCTATCTCTCCTACGGTTTCTGCGCGGCGAAGGCCGCGGGGCAGCTCTATAAGGACGGGGTCTGCTGGTTTGACACCTTCACCGCCGCGGGGCAGGATTTTCTGCTGCTGGGCATCGGCTGGCAGGGGGATAAAGAGTATCTTGGCTGGGCGCAGGAGGTGATCCAAAGCCACCCGGACCACGACGTCATCCTCCTGGTCCACAGCTTCCTGACGGAGCAGGGCGGGCTGACCGGCACGGGAAAGACCCTGGAGGAGGCCCTTTTGGCGGGCAACCCCAACGTGCGGCTGGTCCTCTGCGGCCATAACGACGGCTCCGCCCGCTGGGAGCGGACCTATGAGGACGGGCATCGGGTGAACGCCCTCATGTACAACTTCCAGGACGACAAGAAAAACGGCCTGGGGTACCTGAGGGTGCTGACCTTCGACCCCAAGGACCGGTCCCTGTACGTGACCACCTACTCCCCCTGGTTCGACGACTACGACTACTACAAGGACACCTCCCGGGACACCTTCCTGCTGGAGGGCGCCTGGTAACCTTCAGTCTGTTGAAAAACTGCGTTTTTCAACAGACTGGGCTCCGCCTTCGCTTCGCATCCAGGGCCGCCTATAAACCCAGGGTTTACCGGGCGGCGGCTCTGCAAGGGGTGAGATTCACCGCACATGTCGCTGAATCTCACACATATATAGCCGTCCGTTCTTCCTCCTCTGTTTTGCGCGGCAAAGCGAAGCTTTTTGTATGATGCATACCGTTGCGACGCTGCACCGCTCTCGTGTTGTTCAGCGTGTGATAGTGTACCGATAAAAGGCTGTCTTTTTGACAAGCAAAGCCCCGCTTGACGGCGGGGCTTTGGTGTGTTTATTGCCGATGGCGGCGGCGGGCGCGGCGAAGCTGGCGCAAAAGGATCGAAGCGGCCAGCAGGGCGACGACGGTGCCGGCGAGAAGGGCCGCCCGATCCGCGGCCCAGGCGGTGGCCCCGGCTGCCTTGTCCCACAGGCTGGGCTCGGGAGAAAGGGTCGGGTCCGGCACAGGGCCTTTGGTGGGGCCGGGCGTCGGCTCCGGGGTGGCTGTGGGGGCCGGCGTGGAGTCCGGGGTCGGGGTGGCCTCAGGGCTGGGCTCCAAAGAGGGCTCCGGCTCAGGCGCCGGGGACGTCAGGGCGCTGACCAGATCCTTTGGGTCGATGTGCTCAAACATGTCGTTTTGGGTATCCGGGCCAAGGGTGGACCAGGTGAGGCCAAACTGGCGGATGTCCCCCCGGACGGCTCGGGAGGCGCCGGGTCGGAAGGGCGTTTTCAGCTGGGTTTTGTGCTCCTGAAAGGCCTTGCGGGCCACCTCCAGGGCGCTACGGCCCCCGTAGGAGCCCAGGGACTGGTGGATGGGCAAATCGATGGTGCTGATGCCCTGGGCAAAGTGCTGGTAGACCTTTTGAACGGTCCACACCCCGTAGGCCGCCGCGGATTCCGGATCGAAATCCGGGTCCGCCGCCAGGGAAACGGCGTCGAAGGCGGCGTTGGCGGACATCTTGTGCTGCCAGTGGCCATACTCCCCGTTCTTCGGGTCCTGGGTCACCACCACCAGGGGCCGAATCCGCCGGTACAGGCGCACGAGGGACAGGGTCACGTCCTCCTGTTTACACTTGTTTTTTTCGCTCCGGGGGGAATTCTGAGGGATATCCGGGAAGCCCAGGAAGTAGGGATGGTTCAAAAAGCCCCCCACCCACAGGCTGTTGACGCATTCATGGGCCCGCTCGAAGTTGGGCAGGGTCATGTAGACCACGGTGCCCGTGTACCCCTGCTCATGGCCGTAGAGAGGGTACACGGCCCCGAGAAAGACCCACTCGTCGTCCGGGTGGGTGGCCACCAGGAGGAAGTCCGTTTTCTCCAGCTGATCCTGAAGCTGGGGCACCGACTCGGGCAGGGGCCCGGGGCCATAGATGCGGGCTTCGCACAAGCGCACATCCTCCCCAAAGGGCTGCAGACAAACGGTCCGGCAGCCGGGCTCCAGGGGGATGGTGAGGACCAGGGCGGCGGTGTCCACCACCTTCACCTTCAGGGGCAGGCCCCGCTCTCCCCGCTGCCAGAGGGTGAACAGGGAATGGAGCTGAGACAGGCGCAGAAACAGGGTGCCCGCCTCCTCCGGGCACCGGATGAGCAGCTGCTCCCCGGCCTTTACGGTGTAGGCGCTGCGGCTCCGGCCGTCGAACATCATGTAGCCGGGAAAGTTGGTCGAGCCGGAGTAGGTGTAGACGCAGGAGACGGAAAGGTCCTTTGCCTCCGCCGTTTCCTCCTCCCCCCTGGCCCCGGGAGCGAAGCAGCAGAGCAGCAGCAAAGCAAGGCACAGACAGGCCTGTCGAACGCCTTTGCTCCCCCTCATGCTCTTTCCTCCCGCGAATGGTGTAGATTAGATAGAGTATACCACCAACCGCCCCGCCCCGCAACGGTCCGGGCCGGAACAAAAAAGGCGCGGCGTTCGGCCGCGTCTTTTGAAAAGCAGAAACTATTTGCCGGGGAGCTTTTCGGGCTCACCGTATTCCACGCCCCAGGTCTCCACCCGAACGGTCTCCATGATCTGGTCCTTGTAGGGCTTATCGTTGGAATCGGTGGTGGTCATGGCGATCTTGTCCACCACATCCATGCCGGAGATCACCCGGCCGAAGGCGGCGTACTGGCCGTCCAGATAGGTGCCGTCCTGGTGCATGATGAAGAACTGGCTGCCGGCGCTGTCATAGGAACGGGCGCGGGCCATGGACAGCACGCCCCGAACATGGGAGATGTTGTTGTTCACGCCGTTGGCCGCGAACTCGCCCTTGATGGAATAGCCGGGGCCGCCGGTGCCTCTGCCCTCCGGGTCGCCGCCCTGGATCATGAAGCCGTTGATGACCCGATGGAAAATGAGGCCGTCATAAAAGCCGCCGTTGGCCAGGGAAATGAAATTCTTCACGCTCTCGGGGGCGGTTTCGGGGTAGAGCTCCAACTCGATGACGCCGCCGTCCTGCATGGTGATGGTGGCAATGGGATGGGTCTTGTCCACTTCTGTTTCCTCCTTTGTTTCTGTTTCTTCCGGGGCCGCCTGGGCAACCGGCTCCGCTTCCTTTGCCGCATCAACAGAGGACGCGGGGGCCTTCGCTGCGCAGCCCAAAGCCAGGAGCAGCAAGCCCGCCAACAGCAGCACGATGGTTTTCTTCACAGTCGATTCCACTCCTTACGTTGATGATCAGAGCTCGCTCTCCTCCGGGGCGGAGGTGATGTCCCCCAGGTCCAGCTGAAAGGCTTCGGCCAGGACGTTGAGGAAGTTGTTGACCACCTGGGAGCGGTAGTTCCCCCGCTGAGCCAGCAGGCAGAACTGAGAAGCGAGGGGCGCCCCGTCGCTGATGGGCTTGACGGCCATGCCCTCGGTGTCGATGGCCTGGGTGGCCATCTCGGACACCAGCGCCACGGCCAGGCCTGCCCGGGCCAGGCGCACGGACACATCGGGCCGGCTGCTCAGGGCCTTGAGGTAGACCCCCGCGTCCTTTGCCTTGAAGGCGGAAAGGACGGGGCCCTGATACAGCTCCTCCATGGCCAGCGGCACGTTGGACAGCTGATTGATGGTGACGGAATCCTTCTTGACCTTGTCCAGCAGACCCGCGCCGGGCTTATACAGGGCCATGGTGGGGGTGGGGCGGGCATAGAGCAGCTTTACGTTTTCGGGGACTTCGCCCACGGTTTTGAGTATGGCCACCTCCACGATGCCGTTCTGCAGCATCTTGTAGAGGTCCTGGGCGCTGGCTTCCAGAAACTTGATTTCCGTCTGGGGATATTTTTCGGCGAAGGCCTGCAGCAGATCGGCGATCTTGCCGCCGGAGACGGAAGGGCTGACGCCCAGGCGGAGCATGCCCTTCTGACCGGAGAAGCCGCTGGCGATCTCGTTCTTGGCCGCCTGCTCGATCTCGCACATGCGCTTGGCCTTCTGATACAGGATCATGCCCGCGTCGGTGAGCTCCAGCCGCCTGGAGCCGCGGAAGAAGAGCCGGGTGCCGTATTTTTGCTCCATGGCCTTGATCTGGTTGCTCAGGGCCGGCTGGGCGATGTGAAGCTTGCGGGCCGCCGCCGTAAGGCTGCCCTCTTCCACGATGGTGATGTAATTGAAATAGTACTGAAGATTCATGTCAATTCCTCCAAAGTATCGCTCGATATCAGTATAGCAAAATACCCCGCAAAACACAAGAGGATTTTTCCTGACATGCGAAGGGTTCGGTTTTGCTTGCGACGGAAGAAAGGGCGTAGTATACTATATTCCATACAGGGATGAACGGCAGATGAACGGTGTATTTTCTTTTATTTTGTCATACGGGGGCATGGCCATCGTGGGCCTGCTGGCCGCGGCGGGCTGCGCCGTGGCTATCGGCCTGCACGAGAAGCTGGACTGGCCCGTGCTCTTCCCCATCCTCTCTTTGAGCTTGCTGCCGTTATACCTGGGGGCCAAGCTCTTCGGGGTGCTGTCGCTGATGAGCTATCGAATGGGTCTGGGGCTGCCCCTTGACCTCATGAATCTCATCCGGGACAGCGGCATCGTGTTCTACGGGGGGATGCTGTTTTTCCTGCTGTCCGTAAAGCTTTCCATCAGCCGGTTCGTGCTCTTCAAGCGGGCGTCCAGCTGGGGACTGGCGGCCCTGCTCGTGCCGCTGTTCCACGGGTTCGCCCGGATCGGCTGCTACTTCGGCCGCTGCTGCTACGGGATCGAGATGAGCGGGGCGGCCTTCAGCCACTTCTTTGAGCACCGGCTGCCGGTGCAGCTGATCGAGTCCGGGTTCAACTTTTTGCTGTTTGTGGCCCTTCTGCTGCTGTATTTTTACAAAAAACAAAGCCGGGGGAAGCTGGTGCGGGGGTATCTGCTCTCCTACGCCATCTTCCGGTTTATCATCGAATACTTCCGGGGCGACGCCCTGCGGGGCGGCTTCGGGCCCCTGTCCTTCTCCCAGTGGGTGAGCCTGGGCATCCTTTTGGGGCTTCTCGCGCGGGCCCTGATCCAACAGAAACGGAGGAAAGCTGTATGAACAAACGGACCTGGACGGCCCTGGTTGTGATCGGGCTGGTGGGGCAGTTTGCCTGGACCATCGAGAACATGTATTTCAACGTGTTCCTCTACAACGCCATTGCTCCGGACCCCAGGGCCATCGCCTGGATGGTGGCCCTGAGCGCGGTGGCGGCCACGGCGACCACGCTTCTCATGGGCGCCCTGTCGGATCGGCTGGGCAAGCGGAAGGTCTTCATCTCCCTGGGCTATATCCTCTGGGGGATGAGCGTCATGGCCTTCGCCTTGCTGGCGCGGCCGGAGCGGCTGGAGGGCTTTCGCGCCGCCTACGCCCGGGGGATCCTAACGGGGCCCGTGCTGGTGGTGGTGCTGGACTGTGTGATGACCTTCTTCGGGTCCACGGCCAACGACGCCGCCTTCAACGCCTACGTGACGGACGTGACCACCCGGGAAAACCGGGGCCGGGCGGAGAGCGTGCTGGCCATTTTGCCCCTCATCTCCATGCTGGTGATCTTCGGGTTCTTCGACGGCTGGACCCAGCGGGGGGACTGGTTCGCCTTCTTCCTGTTTTTCGGCGTGCTCATGAGCGTAACGGGGCTTGTGTCATTGTGCCTGGTGAAGGACAGCGAGGGGCTGAAGCCCCGGCGTGACAGCTACGGGCGGAACCTGCTCTACGGGTTCACCCCCCAGGTGGTGAAGGGGCTGCCGGAGCTGTATCTATCGCTCCTGGCCTTCACCCTGTTTTCCATTGGGGTGCAGGTGTTCTTCCCCTACCTCATCGTGTATTTCCAGCACTATCTGCACATGGACAACTACGCCCTCGTGCTGGGGGTGGTGCTGCTGTTCGCGTCGGCTGTCAGCGTGCTTATGGGACGGTATCTGGACAGGTACGGCAAATTGACCTTTGTGCTGCCGGCCGCAGGGGTCATGGTGCTGGGGCTCCTGGGGCTGTACTTTGTTCGGTCCACGGCGGGGGTCATGGTGGCCGGCGCCGTTATGATGAGCGGATATATGCTGGTGACCGCCGCCCTCTCCGCCCTCATCCGGGACTACACGCCCAAGGACAAAGCGGGCCATTTTCAGGGGGTGCGGATGGTGTTTGCCGTGGCGCTGCCCATGATCGTGGGGCCCTTCATCGGCTCGGCGGTGATCCAAAGCGGCGGGGCGGTGTATGAGGATCTGGGCGTAGTGAAGAACGTGCCCACCCCGGCCATTTTCCTGGCGGCGGCGGTGTGCGTGGCGCTGGTAGTCCTGCCGGTGCGGGGGCTGAGCAAAAGGAGGCAGGGCAAATGAGGACCATCTGGGGGGAGGAGCTGCGGGAAAGCAGCGTGCTGCCGGAATATCCCCGGCCTCAGCTCAAGCGGAACAGTTTTTTGAATTTGAACGGGCCCTGGCAGTTTTACATGGGCCCGGCGGAGGAAAAGCCCGACCGGCTCCCGGAAACCATTCTGGTGCCCTTCTCCCCGGAGAGCGAGCTCTCCGGCGTGAACCGGAAGAAACAGAAGGGAGACATCCTCTGCTACCGGCGCAGCTTTACCCTGCCCGAAGGGTTTTTCCGGGGACGGCTGCTGCTGCACTTCGGAGCGGTGGACCTGATCGCCCATGTGAGCGTGAACGGCCGGGCGTGCGGCTCCCATAGGGGCGGGTACTGGCCCTTCACCTTCGATATCACGGACATGCTCCGGGAGAAAAACATCATTGAGGTGACCGTGGAGGACGACGGGGCGGAATCGAACCTGGACGCCCGGGGCAAGCAGAGCCTGACGCCGGGGGGCATCTGGTATACGGCCCAGAGCGGTATCTGGCAGACGGTGTGGCTGGAGAGCGTGCCGGAGAAGTATATTACGAACCTTCGGATCACGCCCCTTTTCGACGCGGAGGAGGCCCTGATCCTGGTGGAGACAAACGCCCCGGGCAAGTGCCTTATACACCTGGACGGCATGGTGTACACCGCCGCGGCGGGGACGCCGATCCATGTGCCCGTGGAGCATATGCGGCCCTGGTCCCCGGAGGATCCCTACCTGTACCCCTTCTTTGTGAACTTTGAAAGCGACCGGGTGGAGAGCTATTTCGGCATGCGCAAATGCGCCCTTGAAAGGGATGAGCGGGGGGTGCCCCGGCTGTTCCTCAACAACAAGCCCTATTTTCACAACGGGCTCCTGGACCAGGGGTACTGGCCCGACGGGCTCTACACCGCCCCGGCGGAAGCGGCCATGGTCTGCGACATCCAGACCATGAAGGCCCTGGGGTTCAACATGCTGAGAAAGCACATCAAGATCGAGCCCTTGCGCTGGTACTACCTGTGCGACACCATGGGCATGCTGGTGTGGCAGGATATGGTCAGCGGCGGCGGGCCCTACCGGTTCGGCCTGGTGACGGTGCCGGTGGCGGAGCTCCTCCCCCATCGGATCGACAACAGCTACAAGGCCTTCGGCCGCAGGAGCGAGGCAAGCCGGGAACGGTATTATGAGGAGCTGGAGGACACGGTGGAGCTCCTGTATAACTGCCCGTCCATCGTCATGTGGGTGCCCTTCAACGAGGGCTGGGGCCAGTTTGACGCCCTGGAGGCGGTGGCCCGCATCCGGCAGCTGGACGGCACCAGGACCATCGACCACGCCTCCGGCTGGCACGACCAGGGGGGCGGAGATGTGTTCAGCCGCCACGTGTACTTCCGCAAGTTCCGTTACAAGCGGGATAGGGGGCCCCGGGCGGCGGTGCTCAGCGAGTTTGGCGGCTATGCCTGCGGGATCGAAGGGCACAGGTGGTCCAAGAAGGATTTCGGGTATCGGATGTTTTCGGACGAGAAGGAGCTGACGGCGGGGATCGTGAAGCTGTACGACAGAGAGATCCTGCCGGCCAAGGAGCAGGGGCTTTCCGCCGCGGTGTACACCCAGGTCTCCGACGTGGAGGAGGAGATCAACGGGCTCCTCACCTACGACCGCAAGGAGCTGAAGGTGGAGCCCGACGCCATCATCGCCATGAACCGGCGGCTCATGGGGGAAGCCCCCGAACCGGAGGCTTGAAACTCTGTTTTTCGTGAGGGCGCAACCCTTGGTTGCTCAGCTTCAAGCCATGGATGGTGGCGTCGCAACCACCCTTTCGGATAGAATCGGGGCAGATCGAAGAGGAGGTTTTGAAGCATGACGCTTTCAGAAAAGATCATATACTACCGCCGCCGGGCGGGCCTGTCTCAGGAACAGCTGGCGGAAAAGCTGGGGGTGTCCCGGCAGGCCGTGAGCAAATGGGAGACCGGGGAGGCTTCCCCGGAGGCGAACAAGCTCCGGGCCTTGGCGGATGCGCTGGGGGTGACGGCAGACGAGCTGCTGAGCCCGGAGGCGCCGCCTGAGGCGCGGCAAGAGGAGGCCGCCTCCGCCCCGGAGGGGACCTACCCCGCCTGGCTGGACGGGCTGCCGAAGGCCGCCGGCCGGCTGGTGAAGCGGTTTGGGTATCTGGCCGGGGTGTACGTCATGGTGATGGGGCTGGTGCTCGCCCTCATGGGCGGCATCGCCGCGGGCGTATCCCGGGCCATGGTCCGGTCCTATACGCAGATGAGTGGCGACCCCTTCGGATTCGGCGGCGGCAGCACCATTCAATGGTACGACGAAAAGGGGAACCCCATCGACGCGCCGCAAGGCTGGGAGCAGGCGCTGCTGGAGCAGGATCCCACCCTGCCCGGTTTGACGGGGAGCGGGTTTGGCGGCAGAGGTTTTATCAATCCCGTTGAGATCGTGGGGACTGTGATCCTGGCGCTGGGGGCGCTGGTTTTCCTCTTCGGGCTGTGGCTCACGGTGAAGCTGAGAAAGCTGAGCCGACAGACGGCGGGAGAGTAGCGTACGCTTTGTTTTGCCGCTTTTCTTTTCAATGATGCGAAACGGTGCCAAAAGAAAAGCTCAGGAAGTCCGACGCATTTGGCTTCCTGAGCTTTTTACTGTCGATACAGAGCTTTTGCTCTCCTTTTCGTTCAAAAACCGATGTGCATCGCCCTTCCTTCCTCACTCATACAGCATCCTGTCCGTGCGGAAGATGGCGAAAAGGGGGAGGAAGACGGCGTCCAGGGTCTCCTCCTTCGTCCATACCCGGCAGAACCCCCGGCGCGGCAGCTGGGAGAGCAGAACCGCCGCCAGGATGATGACGGACAATGCCACGGCGTTCACCTTCATCAGGGGCTTAAAGAGACGGTTCGAACGCATTCGGCCCCCTGTATGGCTTAGAAATCCAGCTCCTTGTCGCTGGCGGCATCGGAGAGTGCGCCGCTGAAGGAGAAGCTGCTGACGGTCATATCCCGGATGGTCTCCTCCACATCGTAGTCCTCCTTCTGCTCCTTTACCCGCTCGTTGAAGAAGACCTCATAGGAGAAAGCGCCCCGGGAAAGCTCCGCCCAGGAGAAGTCCTCCGCAAAGCCGTAGCTGCCGGCGGAGAGAAAGCCCATGTCCAGCAGCTCCTGGCCGGTCTTGCCCACCAGGGCGTCCATCTCCTGCTGGCTCATAAGGTTCTCCGACAGGTCGATGGCCTTGTCGATAGGCAGGTCCTTCACCAGGTCCATGAGCTTCTGCTCATACGCCTCGTCGAAAAAGTCGAGGGCGTCGATCTGCGCATAGAGCTCCGGGGTGATGACAGCCTCCACCCGCCAGAACATGTTTTCCTGGACCTGGCAGGCATAGATGAACCGATCCTCATAGACGGAGCGGGCGCGCAGCTCATAAGCAAACGCATCGCCCAAGGTCTTCAGATCCTCCAAAGCGGGGGCAGGGGTTCCCTCGGCGGCAGGCGCGGCGGCTTCGTTGGCAGCGGCTTCGGCGTTCTCCGTGGGCACCGAGATGCAGCCGAAGGCGCAGAGGATCAGCAGGGCAGCGAGGCAAATCAGGATAGTCCGTTTCATCTTTCTTTTTCTCCTTTTTCTTTGTGACATGGATACGGTCGCCTGCGGCCCGAGGGCCCAGATGACCGATTGTATGGGGTAAGCCGTGCTATTCGGGCAGGATGAGGGTGGCCGCCAGGGCGTCGGCCAGATAGGGGACGGTGTTCTGAGCGTCCTCGAAGGTGTTGGCGTTGTGACCCAGCTCGATGAGCATGCAGTAGGGGCTCACATGCTGGTTGTAGCGGCCCACCTTCAGGCGGATGTCCAGGGCAAAGGCCGGGTCGATCTGGCGCAGGCGCAGGGTGACGGCCTTGGCCAGGGCGTAGTTTTTCTGCCAGTCGTGGTGGGTGTCGTACTCCCCTTCATAGGCGCCCACACCGGTGCCCACCACGAAGAAGAGCCGGGCGCAGCGTTGCTCGTTCAGCATGACCACATCGTCCCGCTTAGCCTTCACGTTGGCGGTGTTCCGGTGCAGGTCGATGTAGATCACCGCCTCCGGATGCTTCTCCATGACCTCCAGCGACCGGGAATAGGCGCTGCGGATCTCGGGGGGCTCCACATCCGTGGTGTCGTGGATGACGGTGAAGCCTCGCTCCTCCAGGGCCTGCTTGAGCAGCTTGCCCAAAGCCACCACGGACTTGGTTTGATCCAGGGTCTTGTAGGTGTCCTTCCCCGTCTCCTCATAGGTGTAGCCCCGGGTCTGGCGGTAGGCCTCCTCCGCGTGGGTGTGGTAGATGAGGACGATGGGGTTCTCCGGCAGCGCAAACTCGGTTTGGATGAAGGAATCATACAGGTCCCGGTTGATGATAAGATCGTTGCTGCCCTCCTCCTTGGGCACGAAGAGAGGCGTTGGGGTGGGGGCAGGCGTAGGCGTGGGCGCGGGCGTGGGGACCGGGGTGGCCGTGGGCGCCGGGATATCCGTGGGCGCAAGGGTCACCTGGACCGCCGTAGTGGGTTCCGTTTCATTCATCTGCACATCCGCGTCCTCCTTTCGCCCGCATCCCGTCAGCGCCAGGGCGCACAGGAGCAGGACAATCACCCTGCGTTTCAAAGGTCATACACCTCCGCATACTTGGTTTTGAGATAGTCCACATAATAATGGGGGTCAAAGGGCGCCTCGCAAGCCTTGAGGATAAGCTCGTTTGGCTTGAGCAGGCAGCCGTATTGATAGATCCGCTCCGTGAGCCAGGCGACGATGGGCTTTAGATCCCCCTTCGATACCAGTTCCCACACGGGGAGATCCCGCTCCATGACCTTGAGCATTTGGGCGCCGTAGGCGCTGCCCAGGGCGTAGGAGGGGAAATAGCCGAAGGCGCCGCCGGACCAGTGGGAATCCTGGAGCACGCCCTCGGTGTCACTGGGCACGTCCACCCCCAGGTACTCTTTATACAGCCGGTTCCAGGCGGTGGGCAGGTCCTGCACGGACAGAGTGCCGGCGATGAGCTGCTTTTCCAGCTCGTAGCGGACCATGATATGGAAGGAGTAGGTGAGCTCGTCCGCCTCCGTGCGGATGAGGGAAGGCTCGCTCTTGTTCACCGCCAGATAGAAATCGTGGGCGGAAACATCCTTCAGGGCCCGGGGGCCGAACCGCCGGATGTCGGGCAGGATATAGGCGAGGAAGGGCTCGCTCCGGCCGATGATGTTCTCGAAGAACCGGCTCTGGGACTCATGGATGGACATGCTGGCGCCGCCGCCCAGGGGGGAATACTTGATGTCGTCCCCGATGTGCAGCTCATAGAGGGCATGGCCGCCTTCGTGGATGACGGAGTACATGCTGGAGGCGAAAGCCTTCTCATGGTAGTGGGTGGTGATGCGCACGTCGTCCTTGGAGAAGCTGGTGGTGAAGGGATGCTCCGTTTCCCCGATGGCGCAGTGGTCCCGATCGATGGTCATGACCTCCATGAGCCGGTCGGAGAGCCGGCGCTGCTTCTCGATGGAAAAGCGCTTATAGAGGAAAGCGTCGTCCACCACGGGGCCCTTGGCCGTCACGGCCTGGACCAGGGGCAAAAGCTCCTTGCGCAGCAGGCCGAAGAACCCGTCCAGAGTGGCCATGGTCAGGCCCTTTTCATACTGATCCAGCAGCACGTCGTAGGGGGCCCTGTCCGGGTCCCAGTAGCCGGCAAACTTCCTGGAATAGGTCAGCAGCTTCTCCAAGTGGGGGGCGAAGAGGGCGTAATCGTTGGTGAGCTTGGCCTTGCGCCAGGCGTTCCCGGCGTCGTTCTGGGCCACCTGATAGGCCACATACTCCTCCATGGGGATCTTCTCGGTCCGCTCCATCTCCTCCCGGAGCTCCTCGGCCTCCCGGCGGGTGATATAGTCCACCTCTTCCCCGTGGGAAAGGATATTGCGGACCATCTCCTTCAGCTCCGGGCTGGTGGTGAGCTTATACATTTCCTCGGAGAGGACGGCATAGGTCATGCCCAGATGTTCGCTGCCGCCCCGGGGCATGACGGTTTCGGAATCGTAGCTCAGCACGCCGAAGGCATGGCTGTAGGCGTTCATCTTGGCCAAATGTTCCTTGAACTTGCGGATGGTCTCTTCCATAACTCACCTCGTGGGTTTTCCATCAGTATACCAAGCGGTTGTTCCTTTGGCAATTCGCAAACGGGATTTCTTTACCAAAATAACACAAAAAAGAGCGGGAAGTCGTTGCTTCCCGCTCTGTGTGTGGATCTTTTTTTACTCTTGCGCAGCGTAGACGCTAACGGTCTTCTTCCCCAGATGACGGGTCTCGAACTTGACCACGCCGTCGATCTTGGCAAACAGGGTATCGTCCTTGCCGATCCCGACGTTGATGCCGGGATGGAAGTGGGTGCCCCGCTGGCGAACGAGGATGTTCCCCGCCAGCACGGCCTGGCCGTCTGCCTTCTTGGGTCCAAGACGCTTGCTTTCGCTGTCTCTGCCGTTACGGGAAGAGCCCACGCCCTTGAGGGACTTGGGATAGGCCTGCTGGATGGATTTGAAACCCGCGATCATGGTGTTGAACACGATGGCGGCCTTTTCCCTCTCCTCCGGAGGCGTTTCCCGGGATAGTTCGCAGCGCACATGCCCGGATTCCCGAGCGATGGCCGCGTCCAATTTCAATACATCCGTGATGCCTATCAAGGCGGTTTGGGCGATGGCGGAGATGCCCGCGCACACGATGTCCTCCCCGTAGGCTCCTTGTTCCGCGTGTCCCGTGAGCTCAAACCCCACCGGGGTGCCCTGCTCCCGAAGCACCGTCACCCTGACCATGGGTCTTAGGCGATGGCCGTGATCTCAACCTTGGTGTAAGGCTGACGATGGCCGTTCTTCTTGCGGATGTTCTTCTTGGGCTTGTACTTGAAGACGATGACCTTCTTGCCCTTGCCGTGCTCCACGACCTTGCCGGTGGCCTTGACGCCCGCCACAACGGGGGTGCCCACGGTGACGGTCTCACCGTCTGCGACCAGCAATACGTCGAAGGTGACCTCGGCGCCCACTTCGGCGTCCAGCTTCTCCACGGAGATGACGTCGCCGACAGCGGCCTTATACTGCTTACCACCGGTCTGAACGATTGCGTACATGATTGTGCTTCCTCCTTCTTCCCAGACTCGCTTGAAACGGTGATGGACGATTCCGCCCACGCTTACAAAACCGGCTCAATGCGGCTTGCCGAAGTATTATACAGCGGCGCAAGTCCCCTGTCAACCAATTTTTCCGCGAAATTGCGGAAAATCTTGCGCGCGGTTTTACCGCGCGCACGCAAGCAGCGATAGACGAACGGATGGCTTCCACATATGTCAAATCCATGTGAAACAGCAGCAAAGCTGCGTTTCACGATGACATAGTGCGTGACGAAACGTCAGTGCATGATCCGGCAGCTCTTTTTCGCCTCGGCCACCCGCTTGTCCGGCAGGGGCTTGACGGAGAACTTCTCCAGGTGCAAAGCCCCATTGGCCTTCACATAGAAGTCCGCGTCCTTGGCCTCGGGGAACAGCTCCCCGTCCTTCTTCATGAGCTCCTCCATGGCGGCGGCCACGTCCGGGCTCACCTCGATATAGATGCGTTTGAGCTTGCAGCCCTTGAGCACCTGCAAGGTCTGCTTGCGGAGCCGGTTGAAGACGGTGTAGGGCGAGAGGACCTTGGCTTCCCCCTGGCAGTAGGGGCAGGTGACCTTCAGGGTATCGCCGATGCTGCGGCCGGTCTTCTTCCGGGTAAGCTCCACCAGGCCCAAATGGGTGAAGCCGAAGACATGGGAGCGGGTGTGGTCGTCCCGCATGGCGTCCTTCAGGGTCTGGAGGACCTTCTGCCGGTCCGCCTCCTTCTCCATGTCGATGAAGTCGATGATCACGATGCCGCCGATGTCCCGGAGCCTGAGCTGGACGGCGATCTCCTTGGCGGCCTCGCAGTTGGTGTTGGTGATGGTCTTCTCCAGGTTGTCCTTGCCCACGTACTTGCCCGTGTTCACGTCGATAATGGTCATGGCCTCGGCCCGGTCGATGACCAGATAGCCGCCGGATTTGAGCCAGACCTGGCGGGCGAGGGCGTTTTCGATCTTCGCCTCGGTGTCGTAGCGGTCGAAGAGGGCCTCGGTGTCCTTGTAGAGGATGCGGGGCTTGAGCTTGGGAGCCATCACATCGGCGATGGACTTGAGCTTCTCAAAGGCCTCCTGGTCGTTGACGAACACCCGGTCCACATCCTTCATGAGCAGGTCGCGTACCGTGCGGAAAAGCAGGCTCTGCTCCGCGTGCATGAGGGCCGGGGCCTTGGTCTTCTTGGATTTCTTCTCAATGTCCTCGTAGAGGTTCAGGAGGCTGTCCAGATCCTCCTGGAAAGCTTCCTTCGTTTTGCCGGCGGAGGCGGTGCGGACGATGACGCCCTTGTTCTTGGGCTTGATCTCGTTGAGGATCTTGCGGAGCCGCCCCCGCTCCTCCTCCTTTTCGATGCGGCGGCTCACGCCCACGTAATCCACCGTGGGCATGAGGACCAGGGAGCGGCCCGCCAGGGTGATGTGGGTGGTGACCCGGGCGCCCTTGGTGCCCACCGGGTCCTTGGCCACCTGGACCAGGATGGCCTGGCCGGGCTTGAGCAGATCGCCGATCTTGCGGGTCTCGGGGAGCTGCTCCAGTTCGTCGTACTGATCCCCGGGGAAGAACACGTCCCCGGCGTAGAGGAAGGCGTTCTTCTCCAGGCCGATGTCCACGAAGGCCGCCTGCATGCCCGGCAGCACGTTTTGGACCTTGCCCAGGTAGATGTTGCCCACCAGGCGCTCGGTGCCGTTTTGCTCCACGTAGAGCTCCACGGGGGTGCCGTCCTCCACCACCGCCACGCGGATGGCGAATTTGTTGGCGTCTACCAATATTTCTTTATTCATGTTTTCCTTTCCCAAGGCAGGGAAGTCCGGGCAGGTCGTCGAAATACATCTCCTCCCGCCGGCATCTGAAGGAACCGGCTGACCCCAGAAAATCGAGCAGCACGTTGACAAACGCTTCCGTGCGAAGCCCGCCACCGGCGGTCAGCTCCCCCAGAACATCCAGCGTGAAGGAGGCGCCGTCGCCTTCCGTTAGCCTTGCTTCGTAGAGCTGCGGACGGATATTTTGGGGCACCATGGCCCCGCTCTTCGTCCGCTTCTGTACCATAAGTTCTTCGCTTTGCAGCAGCTTTTGGAGGGCGCTGCTCACCTCTGCCGCCGAAACAGTTTTCTCGGGCCGCACCCACAGGGTGTACCGGGCGGCGGCCAAATGCCCGGTCAGGGTGCTCAGGTTCTCCGGCGCCTCCATGGCATGGGACACGGCCATGCCCTCAGGGAGGACGGCGTTGAGGCGGGCTTCAAACGCCGCCGGGGCAACCTCGCCGTCCAGCCGCACGTCGAACCACTCCCGCTCGCTCTCATAGCCCGTGGACAACGCCCCCGCAAAGGCCATGAGGGGATGGGGATTGAAGCCCTGGGAATACATAAGGGGCATGTCCGCCCGCCGGAGCGCCCGCTGCAGCGTCCGCTGCATATCCAAATGGGACAGGTAGGCTGCCCGCCCCTTCTCATGCAAGGCCGCAATAATCCGCATAGGCCCTCCCAAAGCAACCGTTGCAGCCCTGGCGACAGTCTTTCGTGGTGACGGCCGCCATGGCCTTCTCATACTCTTTCTTCAGATACTCTTCCGTGACCACCACGTCCACATGGCTCCAGGGAAGCTTCTCATCCAGCGACCGCTGCCGGTGAGCGTATTCCTCCACGGTAAGGCCGCATTCCCGGAAAGCCTCCTGCCAGGCGTCGGGCTTGAAATGCTCGCTCCAGGAATCGAAGCGGCAGCCCTTCTCATGGGCGCGGATGAGCACGTCGCCGAGGCGCCGATCCCCCCGGGAGAAGGCCGCTTCCAGCACGGACAGGAAGCTGGGGTGGTAGTGGAGCTCCCCGCCCCGGACCCCCTTCATGGCCCCCACCAGCAGGCGCTGCTTGCGGCGGATCTCCTCGGGCTCGTCCTGGGCGCACCACTCAAAGGCCGTGTGGGGCTTGGGCACGAAGGTGGACACGCTGACCGTGAGCCTGAGCCCCTTGCCCCGCTTCTCCTTGGGCAGGGAATAGAACAGGCGGGAGACCTTCTTGGCCAGCTCCGCGATGCCCAGCACGTCCTCGTCCGTCTCCGTGGGCAGGCCGATCATGAAGTAGAGCTTGACCCCGTTCCAGCCGGATTCGAAGGCGTCGGAGCAGGCCCGAAGCAAATCCTCCTCGGTCACGTTCTTGTTGATCACGTCCCGCATGCGCTGGGTCCCCGCCTCGGGAGCGAAGGTGAGGCCGGCTTTGCGGATGGACTGCATCTTGTCCAGCTCCTCCTTCAAAAGGGAATCCACCCGCAGGCTGGGCAGGGCCACAGACACCCGCTTCTTCTCCATCCGGTCCATGATCTCGGGGAGCAGGGCGTGGAGCCGGGAATAGTCCCCGGTGGACAGGCTCAAAAGCGAGATCTCGTCGTAGCCCGTGCAGGCCACCAGCTGTTCCGCCTGGCGGAGCAGGGTTTCTTCCGACCGCTCCCGGACGGGGCGGTAGATGTAGCCCGCCTGACAGAACCGGCAGCCCCGGGTGCAGCCCCGCATGACCTCCAGGGCCACCCGGTCATGGACGATCTGCATATGGGGCACCAGCTGCTCCCCCACGAAGGGAGCGGCATCCAGGTTTTTGAGGATGCGGCGGGTGACTTTTTCCGGTGCTTTTTCGCTGAGCCGACGGATGCCAACAAAGCCGGAATCCCCGTATTCCGCCTCATAGAAGCTGGGCACATAGACCCCGGGGATGGCGGCCAGGCGCTCCAAAAGCTGCGCCTTGCTCTCCCCTGCCCGCTTCCAGGCACGGTAGGCGTTCACCAGCTCCGGTTCGGCCTCCTCCCCGTCGCCGATGACGATGGCGTCGAAGAAGGCGGCGATGGGCTCCGGGTTCACGGCGCAGGGGCCGCCGGCGATGACGAGGGGGCAGTCCTCCCCTCGCTCCCGGGCCAGGAAGGGGATTCGGGCCAGCTCCAACATGGTGAGCACGTTGCTGTAGCACATCTCATACAGCAGGGAAAAGCCCACGATATCAAAGCTTTTCAGGGGGGCCCGGCTCTCCAGGGTAAACAGCTCCTCCCCCGCGGCCTTCAGGGCCCGCTCCATGTCCGTCCAGGGGGCGAAGCACCGCTCGCAGCGCACGCCCTCCATGCCGTTGAGCACGTGGTAGAGGATGCGGGAGCCCAGATGGGACATGCCGATCTCGTACACGTCGGGGAAACAGAGGGCAAAGCGAAGGTCCGCCTGGGCCTTCAGCTGCATGTTGTATTCGCCGCCGATATACCGGGCGGGCTTCTCCACCTGCTGGAGGAGACTTGTCAAAACTTCTTCCGTCACGCCTTGCTTTCCTACCTGTCATCTTGGCCGGATTTCTGCGATTTTAGCCCTGTGCACATAAAAACGCAGTTTACAACAAACATACTATACCACATTCTCTTTCACCGGTCAAACAGGAAAACAAGGTCCCTTAGGGTCGCCTTCGTCCCCCGGCGCAGCAGGCCGTCCAGCAGAGCGCCTTCGTCCAGGGTACCCAGCAGCCGGTTGCCCCGGCCGATGACCCGGATGAGGGTGTAGCGGCCCCGGCGCAGCTCCCGGAGGGCTTCCCCGGCGGTCTTGTCGGCAGAGAGGGCCGCTTCCCGCACCTCCAGGGGGCGGCCCGCCCGCAGGGCGCCCTGGCGGGACAGCAGGTCCGCAATGGCCTGATCCTCCCCAGCGAGCAGGGTCCTGCCGCCGCAGAAGAGGAGGAAAGCGGCAAAGAGCAGGGCCGTTTCGCTGCCCACGCCCAGGATGGCGCCGTAGACGCCCAGGGCAAGAAGGCATGCCCCCAGGAGGATGCCCAGGGCCGCCGTGAGCCGCCGGGCGCGGCGAAGGGGCAGCACCCGGCTGAGGAGCGCCGCCAGGGCCCGGCCCCCGTCCAGGGGCTCGGCGGGGAGCAGGTTCACCAGGGAAAGGGTCAGGTTCTGCAGGAAGAAGGGCTCCATGACCCCCGCCGTCACCGGAAGCAGGCGAACAAACAGCAGGCTCATCCCCGCCGCGCCCAGGCCGCACAGGGGGCCGGCCAGGGATACGAAAAGGGGCTCCCGGCCGCCGGTATCCATATCCGTCTCGAGGGCGGCGCCGAAGGGCCAGAGCTCCCAAGCGCTGACCCGGTAGCCCAGGCCCCGGGCGGTGAACAAATGCCCCAGCTCATGGACGAGCAGGGCCAGCAGCCCCAGGCCCACCCGCCGGGGCCCCTCCGCGACGAGCAACAGCAGGAGGGCCGGGAGCACCGTCCAGTGGGCCCGGATCTGCGTTTCGCCCTGGAGGAGAAGGCGCCTCATGCCTGCTTCTGCACGCCGAGGGACACGTAGGCCCGGGGGTCCTGGGGAGCGCCCTTTTCCGAGATGCCCAAATACACCCGCCGGCCGGGGGGCACCTGGCCCAGCTGCTGTCCCGCCGCCACAAGCTCCCCGGCCCGAACGGACAGCTCCTCCAGGCCGTAATACACGGTGTCGATGTCGCCGGCGGAGCGGACCCGGACGAAGGTGCCCCAGGTTTCATCCTCCCCCACGGCGAAGACCTGGCCGGCGCAGCAGCAGCTCACCTCCCGGCTCAGGGCGCAAAAGCCCAACAGGCTATCCTCCGGCAGGAGGGTCACTTCGTCGGCGAGGACCGGGGTGGCCCACTTCACCCGGCGCACGTCTGCCCCGGCCTCCCCCTGGGCGGCGGGGGCCTGGGCCTCCACAAAGTAGAGGGCGCCCAGGGCGTCCTCATGGGCGGTGGGGTCGGGCCTATGGTCCTGCTCGCTGGCGAAGACCTGCCGCTCTTTGCCGGGGAGGCGGCTGCCCAGCTCCAGCACCAGGGCGATGAGAAGCACGCCCAAACACAGGCTGAGCTTGGCCATCATGCTCCCCGAGCGCACCTGTATCTTCGCCTCCTGCTCCCGTACCGTGAACCTGCCGCAGGGGCCCGCGTTCTGCTGCCGCTCCCGCACCTTCACCTCTCCAACATCCATATCTGCCTCCTTATCGCGTTTTGTCTCACAATACGCCGGAGCATGGCGGAGTATGACGAATAGCGGATGTATGGAAAGCACGCATTCCAAAGAGCTTTGTGAATACAAAAAAGCTCAGGAACTCTAATGTGTTAGTTTTCCTGAGCTTTTCTTTTTGCGCCGCTTTTTCCTTTCCCGGAAAAGAAAAAGCGGCAAAAGCGTATCTTATCCCTGCGAAACGGAGAACAGGGAGTAGAAGTAGCCCCTCCGGGCCATGAGCTCGTCAAAGGTACCCTGCTCCTGGGCCTGGCCGTTTTTCAGGGCGAACAGGCCCGTGCAGCGGCGCAGGATGTTCTCATCGAGATCGTGAGTGACCAGGACGCGGGTATAGCCGTCCAGCTTCAGGATGGCGTCCAGCACCCCGAAGGAGGTTTCGGCATCCAGGGACGCCGTGGCCTCGTCCACGAACAGGACGGGGGTTTTTCGAAGGAGCGCCCGGGCGATGGAGATCCGCTGCCGCTCGCCGCCGGAAAGGCCTGAGCCGTTTTCGCCGCAAAGATACGCTTCGCCCTTCTCATCTATGAGATTCTTGAGCCCCGAGAGCCGCACCGCCCGGTCGATCTCCTCCTGAGGAAAGTCGGAGAACAGGGTGATGTTGTCCCGGATGGTGCTGTTGAACACGAACACATTCTGCTGGATGATGGACACCAGGTCGTAGAGGGAGCCGGTGGACAGGGACTTGAGCTCCTTCCCGTCATACAGGATCTGCCCCCGGTACGCCTTGGAGGAAGCCATGAGCAGGTTCAGGATCGTGGACTTGCCGCTGCCGGAGCCGCCCACCAGGGCATAGCAGCCGCCGGCCTTCAGCTCCATATCCACGTCGCGCAGCACGGGCTTTCCCTCTTCGTAGGCAAACGACAGATCCCGGATGGAGATGCCCTCCTCCAACCGGGGCGCCACGCGCTCGCCCTCGTCGGGCACATTTCTGTTCAGGGCCTGGGCCAGCTTGTCCATCAGCCCCAGGGAAGCCTTGGTGCCCGCGTAAAAGGCCGGGAAGGTCATGATGGGCGCCAAGATATAGTTTAAGAGCTGCACGAAGACGATGGCGGTACCGGCGGTGATGCCCTTTCCGGAAAGCGCCAGCGCGGCGGCCACAAAGAAGACGCCGATCTGCAGGGTGCCGCCGGCTAAGTTGGAAGCGTATTCCACGAGCACATTCACCTTCGTGCGCTTTTTGGACGCAGTATACACGCCTTCGTTGCTGTTCTCATGGATGCGCGAGATGCTCTTTTCCGCCTTAAAGCTCTTGATCACCGAGAAGCCCGTCAGCGCATCCTTCAGCATGCCGGTGTAGCCTTCCTTTTTGTCGGAAACCTGCTTCTCCGCCTTTGCCGCCCTGTCGCCCAGCAGCAGGGAAACGCCGATGGGCAGCAGGGAAAAGCCGATGGCGATCAGAGTAAGCAGGGGGCTGTACCAGATCATGAGAAAGAACGCGCCGACGAACACGAGGCCCACCTGGATGGTGCTTTGCAGTTTCCCGATGAATTCCGTTTCGATCGTGTTCACGTCGTTGGAAAGGGCGGAGATATACAGGGATGTGTTCTCACCGGAGAACGCCTGTATCCCCTTCTCCGTGAGCCGTTCAAAGGCATAGGCCCGATACTGCCGCATGGCCTTTGCCCGGAACTCGGCAAGGAACGTGTGGTCCAGGACCCATCCCAGCAGCAGCATGGCGAAAGCAGCCCCATCCACGGCAAGCAGCGTGCGGATGCTGTATGCGGCTTCCCCGGAAATGAGGTCGGATACCTGCTTGAGCGACCATGAGATGATCAGCATTGTAACGGCGTTGAGAAAGGCCGCCAGCACGGTCATGGCCAGGTTGAATTTGTTCTTTCTAAACAGCTCCCTGACAAAGGGACGGCGCAGCGCTTTGATCTCCTGCTTTGTCATGTTTCGGACCTCCTTTGGGGATTCGTTGGCACATAGTATACGGTTGGACGAAAAAGCTGTCAAGCAACGGGCGGTTGTTCGGGCAGTTGTTCGGGCAGTTGAGAAAAAAAAGCGGAGGCGATGATAGGATCGCCTCCGCAGAAAGGTATATGCTTTTACCGGAAATCCGGCAGCGCCCGGGCCACCAGGGTCTCGATCTTGCCGGAGCGGATGAGCTCGTTCATGGCGGCCACATCCACCCGCAGCTCATGGTCGTCCTCGCAGAAGGGGACCACCTCCCGAACCAGGCGGTAAATCTGTTCATGGACCGGGGAGAGCTTGTCCGCGATGCCCCGCAAATCGATGCCCTGGACCGCGGCCATGAGCTCGAAGGCCAGGACGGAATAGAGGTTCTTCACGATGGTGCGGCACTTCCTCGCGGCTGTGGTGCCCATGCTCACGTGATCCTCCTGGTTGGCGGAGGAGGGGATGCTGTCCACGCTGGCGGGATGGGCATGGACCTTGTTCTCGGAGACGATGGAGGCCGCCGCATACTGGCAGATCATGTAGCCGGAGTTCAGGCCCCCGTGGGGAGTCAAAAAGGCGGGCAGGCCGTTAGAAAGGGTGGGATTCACCATGCGCTCCAAGCGGCGCTCGGAGATGGAGCAGAGCTCCGCCGCGGCGATGCCCAGAAAATCCATGACCAGGGCCACCGGCTCCCCATGGAAGTTGCCGCCGGAGATGACGGACTCGTCCTCCGGGAAGAGGATGGGGTTGTCGGTGACGGAGTTCATCTCCGTCTCCAGGACGCTGCGCACGTAGGCGATGGAATCCCGCACGGCCCCGTGGACCTGGGGGATGCAGCGGATGGCGTAGGCATCCTGGACCCGGAGGTTCTTGGAAGCTTCCGCCGTGGGGCTGTTCTCCAGGAGCAGGCGGATGTTTTTGGCCACCAGGCTCTGGCCCTTCTGGGGGCGGATGGTGTGGATGCGGGGGTCGAAAGCGGAGGTTAGGGCAGTGAGGGCCTCCATGGTCATGGAGGCGGTGATGTCGGCCAGCTTGGCCCCCCGATCCAGGTCGTACCACACCAGGGCGCCGATGGCGGTCATGCACTGGGTGCCGTTAATGAGGGCCAGGCCCTCCTTGGCCAGCAGATGGTAGGTTTGGATGCCGGCCCGCGCCATGGCCTCGGCCCCGGGGAGCTTCTCCCCCTTATACCAGGCTTCCCCCCGGCCCAGGATCACCAGGGCCATATGGGCCAGCGGCGCCAAATCGCCCGACGCGCCCAGGGAGCCCTGGCGGGGCACCACGGGGGTCACGCCCTTGTTGAGCATGTCCAACAGGCACTCGATGAGCTCCCGGCGGATGCCGGAGTTGCCCTTGACCAGGGCGTTGGCCCGCAGGAGCATCATGGCCCGGACCACTTCCTCCGGGAAGGGGTTGCCCACGGCCACGCAGTGGCTCAGGATCAGGTTCTCCTGGAGCTGGGCGCTCTGCTCATGGCCCACGTTCACCTTGGAGAATTCGCCGAAGCCGGTGGAGATGCCGTAGACCCGGCGATCCTCCTTCAGGATCTTTTCCACCAGGGCACGGGCCCTGTCGATGGCCTCATAACAGCTTTCGCTCAACCGCACCGGGGCATACTCTCGGGCAACGGCCACCACCTTCTCGATGGTCAGGCTCTCTCCGTCCACAATGACCGGGGCAAGGGAATGGTCCACATCCATGGCAAACACACCTCCACGAAGCAATTCTTTTCGCGTATCCATACTATCATCTTGGGCAGGGCAGGTCAATTTGCCCGGGAGAATATATAGTTTTACCGCCGGTCGAACACGGTCATCCTCACGCCCGTGTCCTGGCAGAGGATGGAATCGGGCTCCCGGCCCAGCCGCCAGAACACATAGAAATCCCCCGCCGCGCCGGACAGGTTCCCCACCTGCCAGACATAGGCCACCCACCGCCAGGAGGCGGGGAGCAAAAACAGCAGCAGCAAAAAGACCAGCCCCCAGAAGGTCACCGGGGCCAGGCTGATGATCCGATGATCGTGCTTGGTGAAATAGCAGTCGCTGCCGGCATAGGCGTAGACCAGGGTGAAGCCGTAGTTGGCCCGCTTGCCGGAGTAGCGGCGCATGTAGACGCCATGAAGAAGCTCATGGAGAGGGATATAGGCCACATAGCCCAGGGCCATGACCAGCAGCTGTAGGGGCAGGCCCTCGCCCAGCTCCAAAAAGCCCTCCCACATGAGGAGCCCAAAGAGCCCCAGCAGCAGGACCATGATGCCGATGGCCAGGCCGTTGACGATCCAGAACTGCTTCCTGTTATCCTTGAGATCGATGACAAACTTTTGTCCATAGCCGTCCGGCAAGGTCCAAGTGGATTTCATACGTTCTCTCCCTCTATGTTCCCTTATATTCGTTTTGCGATCTCCAACGCCAAGTCCAGCTTGCCCAGGTGGTGGTTGGCGCTCTTGAGGCCGCCAGCATCGTAGCCCGATTCCGCCAGCACGTCCCCGGACTCCAGGAAGTCGTAGAGCTCCAGGCCGTAGAAGTCGCACAGGGCCTGGACCCCGGCCACCTCCATCTCCACGGCGATGCACCCCTCCGAACGGCGCTTCTGCACCAGACCCGCTGTCTCCCGAAGCATGGAGTCCGTGGTCCAGACCGGGCCCGTCACGAAGGGGGCTCCCGCATCGGAGAGGATGGCGGCCACAGCGGGGGCGTTCTTCACCGCGATGTAGTCCGCGGCGGGAGCGTAGTAGTAGGAGGCTCCCTCCCCCCGGTAGGCGGCCGTGGGGACGATGTACTTGCCCCGGGTCAGGTCCCCGTTCAAACTCCCGCAGGAGCCGAACATGATAAACTTGGTGGCGCCGGTCTGCCAATGGACCTCATAGACGCTGCCCGAAGCGATGGCGGACCCGATGGCAGAAAGATAGAAGGCCACCTGTTCCCCATTCAGGTCGAAGGCATAGATGGGGGTGTATCCGTTGCAGGCGCCGATCCGGCCGATGGGGGCGCAGGGGAAGCGGGTCAGCAGATGGTCGTGGATCTCCTTGGAGAAGATGACGAGGCACTTGTCCGTCAGATGCCGCTTCTCCCCATAGAAGGCGTTCAGGTCGATGAGGGTGGGCGTGGCGTCGTCGAAATCGTGGATGATCATAGGCTCTCCCCTTTCGGCTTTTCCTCTTTATACCACAGACAGGAAAAAGAGGCAAGAGCCCGGCTTTTTCGGGCTGGACAATGAAAGAAAAAGAGGATATACTGTAAGCAAGCGTTATCTTTACGTGAAAATAACGGTCTGGAGGAACAGACATGCCAACGAAGCGCCCGCCCAAGAGAGCCCTGCTGGGGCTGGGGCTTGCTCTGCTGGGGCTGTTTTTGCTCTCCTTTTCCCTGGGGCGCTACGGGGTGCCGCCTGTGACGGTGGTGAAGATCCTGTTCACCCGGCTCGCTGAGCTGTTCCTGGGGAAAGGGGCCCTGAGCCGCAGCTGGACGGAGCAGATGGAGACCGTGGTTATCAACATCCGCCTGCCCCGGATCCTCATGGCGTGCCTGGTGGGCTGTTCCCTGTCCGCCGCCGGCGCCGCCTTTCAGGGGGTGTTCCATAACCCCATGGCCTCCCCGGACATCCTGGGGGCCTCCAGCGGGGCCGCCTTCGGGGCCGCCCTGGCCATCCTTTTGGGGGCGTCCAGCCGGTGGATCACGGTGTCCGCCTTCTGCTTCGGGTTGGTAACGGTGGGGCTGGTCATGCTGGTGGCCCGGCGGGCGCCGGGGGCCCGGCTCATCAACCTCATCCTGGCGGGCATCATACTCTCCTCCCTCTTCAACGCCGGCACCTCCTACATCAAGCTGGTGGCGGACCCCTCTAACCAGCTGCCCCAGATCACCTACTGGCTCATGGGCTCCCTTTCGGGCACACGACTTTCCGACGTGCCCCTGGCCTTTTTCCCCATGGCTGTGGGCCTACTGCCCCTGTTCTTGCTTCGGTGGCAGCTGAACCTTCTGAGCTTAGGGGAGAGCGAGGCCCGGAGCCTGGGGGTGAACACCCATCGGGTCCGGCTGGTCCTGCTTCTCTCGGCCACCCTCATCACCGCCGCCAGCGTGTCCTTCTCGGGCATGATCGGCTGGGTGGGGCTGGTGGTGCCCCATCTGTGCCGCAAGCTCCTGGGCAGCGACCATAGGTATCTCATGCCCGGCAGCTTCCTTTGCGGCGCGGCCTTCTTGCTGCTGGTGGACGACGTGTCGCGGAATCTGCTGGCGGTGGAGATCCCCATCGGCATCCTCACCGCCCTCATCGGCGCGCCCTTCTTCCTCTACCTCATCACCCGAAAGGAGGAAAGGCTATGAGCCTGACCGTGGACAGCCTTTCCTTCGCCTACGGGAAGCATGCGGTGCTGAAGGACGTGAGCTTTACCGCTGACAAAGGGGCCCTGCTGGCCATCCTGGGCCCCAACGGCGTGGGCAAGACCACGCTGTTCAAATGCGTCATGGGCCTGGTGAAGGGGTACACAGGCAAGATCACGGCGGATGGGGTCGACCTTTCCGCCCTCTCTCCCCGGGAAAGAGCCCACCGGGTGGCAGCCATCCCCCAGGCCCACCCCCTGTCCTTCCGATACAGCGCCTTTGACATGGTGCTCATGGGCACCAGCCACACCCTCTCCCCCTTCGCCCTGCCCGGAGAGAAGGAGCGGGCGGCCGCCCGGGCCGCCATGGAGAAGGTGGGCATCGGGGCCTTATGCGACAGGCCCTTCGACCAGCTGTCCGGGGGCGAACAGCAGCTTGTCTTCATCGCCCGGGCCCTGGCCCAGCAGGCGAAGATCCTTTTGATGGATGAGCCCACCGCCTCCTTGGATTACGGGAACCGGCTCCATGTGCTGGGCGTGGCCAGGGAGCTGGCGCGGGAAGGGTATACCGTGCTCCTCTCCACCCACGACCCCCAGCACGCCCTCTGGTTCGCGGACAGGGCCCTTGTCCTGCAGGACGGGCAGGTCCTGGCCCTGGGCACGCCCGGGGAGGCGGTCACCCCCGCCCTCATGGACCGGCTCTACGGCCGCCGGGTGACCCTGCTGGACACGGAAAAGGGGCCCGTGCTGGTGCCCGAGGAGGGGATTTAGTGTTTGAGTGGACCAAAGAAAGCGCCGCCTTTCTGGACAACGCGGCGGCCTGCACGGGCTGCTATGACCGTCTCGCCCAGGCGGCGGCCCGGCGCATGGCGCCGGAAGCAAGCGTTTTTGAAGGGGGCTGCGGCCTGGGGCATCTGTCGGAGAGCCTGGCCGGGCGGGGCTTTCTTGTGACCGCTATGGACACCTCCGCTCTCGCTCTGGGGGCCTTTGCCGCCCGGGTGCGGGGGAAGGATCTGCCCCTGAACATCCGGCTGGGGGACGCCTTCGGCATCCCGCCGGAAGAATCCTTCGATTACGGGCTCTTCTGTTTCTTCGGGTCCGTGAGGGAGGTGCTGGCCTGGGGCCGGTCCCACAGTCGCCGGGGGCTGATTCTGTTCAAGAAGAACTGGGCCGCCCACCGCTTCACCCGGGACCCGGGGGCCATCCGCAAGTTCACCTATCCCCTGACCTGCGCGGAACTGAACGAACTGGGCGTCCCCTTTGAGACAGAAGTATTTGACCTGGACATGGGCCAGCCCTTTCGAAGCCTGCCTGACGCGGTGCGCTTTTTCCGGCTCTATGACCCTGCATCGGCCATGACCGAGGCGGATATCCTGCCCCGGCTTATGGAAACGGCGGACCCCGCCTTCCCTTACTATCTGCCCGCTGTCCGCCCGGTGGGGATGATCTGCATCCGCGCCGACGATCTACGGAATATACCACTGTCCTGAAGGAGGAAAGCCAATGAAACGAATCGTTACCCTGTTGCTGGCGGCTCTCATGCTGCTGAGCCTGGCCTGCGCCAGGCCGGAAGCCGCGGCGCCCGCTGTTTCCGAAGCGCCCAAAGCCGAAGAACCGGCTCAGGAAGCGGCCCCCGCTGTCACAGACGCCCCTGCCGAACCCACCGCTGAGCCTGCGCCCACCGCCGAGCCTGCGCCCACAGAGGCGCCCTTGCCCGAAACGCGCCTGTTCACCGACTCGGTGGGCCGGGAGGTAGAGATTCCCTACGCCATCGACAAGGTGGCCGTCAGCGGGCCCCTGGCGCAGATCGTGCTCTTTGCCCTGTGCCCCGACAGGCTGGTAGGCATCGCCTCCGCCTGGGATAAGACCGCGGCGGAATATCTGGACACCAAATACTATGATCTGCCCCTGCTGGGCCAGCTCTACGGCGGCAAGGGGGAGCTGAATCTGGAAACCCTTTTGAACAGCGGCGCCCAGGTGGTCATCGATGTGGGCGAGCCCAAGAAGACCATCGTGGAGGATCTGGATGCCCTGCAGGAGCAGACCGGCATCCCCTTCGTTCATATCACCGCCCTCACCGCCACCACCGGGGATGCCTATAGAAAGCTGGGCGAGCTGCTGGATATGGCTGAGGAAGCGGAAACCCTGGCCGCATACTGCGACAAGGTCTATGCAAGGACCCTGGAGATCGCGGGAAGTGTGGAGAAAAAGAACCTGCTCTACATCACCGGGGACGAGGGGCTGAACGTGATCGCCCAGGGAAGCTACCACGCCGAGATCATCGACCTGCTTGCCAACAACCTGGCCGTGGTGGAGAGCCCCTCCAGTAAGGGCACCGGTAACGAGGTGGACATGGAGCAGATTTTGCTCTGGAACCCGGACGTGATCCTCTTTGCGCCCGGCAGCATCTATGGGGACGTGGCAAACCGGGCCGAATGGCAGACCATCACCGCCATTCAGAGCGGGACATACTATGAGGTGCCCTTCGGCCCCTACAACTGGATGGGCTTCCCACCCTCCGTTCAGCGGTATTTGGGCATGATGTGGATGAGCCAGCTGCTCTACCCTGAGGCCGTCCAATACGACCTGTATGAGGCGGTGAAGGAATACTATTCGCTGTTCTACCACTGCGATTTGACCGTGGAGCAGTATAGTGGGCTGGTTCAAAACTCCCTCTTGGCCCAGGCACAGCAGCTGGCTCCGGCGGCGTAAGCTATGGTGGAGGAAAAGCGACACATTCTCATATGCGGTGAACGGGGCGCAGGAAAGAGCACCCTGATAGAGAAGCTGCTTCAGGCCTGCCCCCGGCCCCGGTACGGCTTTCTCACCAAGATGGAAGCCCCCGGTCCCGATGGCTTTCGGCCCATCTATATCCACCCGGCGGAGCGGCCCCGAAAAGCATGGACCTATACTGAGGAGAACCGGATCGGCTCCTGCGACAGCCGCACCCACCTTGCCAGGCCGGAGGTTTTCGACGCTTTGGGCGTTCGGCTCATCCGGGAAGCCCGCCCGGAGGGGATCCTGGTCATGGACGAGCTGGGGTTCTTCGAGGCGCAGGCGGCGGCCTTCACCGCCGCGGTGCTCCAGGCCCTGACGGAGGACATCCCGGTGATCGCCGCCGTGAAGGATCGAAAGGACACAGCCTTTCTCAACGCCGTGCGGGCGGCGCCCAAGGCGGAGCTGTTTATTCTCACCCCCGAAAACCGGGAGCAGCTGTTGAAACAGCTCTTGCCCCGGATGAAAAATCTCTGAAAAACGAAACAAAAAAAGCCTCGGGATCGAGGCTTTTTCTTTGGGTTGCGGTCAGGGCTCCGCCGTTTCGCCGGAAGGCTCCTCGGGGAGGGTCTCGTCGCCGGGGACGTCCGTTTCGGCGGGCGGGGCGGTGGTCACGGGTTCGCCGGTGATCTGGGCCATGAGGCCGTTGAAGATACCATCGCAGATCCGGTCCATGAAGGCTTCGTCCTGCAGGTTGGACTTATCCGTGCTGTTATCCCAGTTGCCCAGGATCAGCAGGGCGCAGGGACAGCCGCACTCCGAGGCCACGGAGTCGGACTTGGTCTCCAGGCCCCCCTTCTTGCCGTTCTGCTTGCGCATGCCCGTGGCTTCCACGTAGGCGTCCACCAGCTTCTGGCCGAAGTCCTTGTTGCGCTTGGAGACCTGCACGTAGCAGGCGGAGGTCTTGGAATTGATGTGGTTGCACATGAGGCGGATGACGTAGGTGCAGCCGCCGTTCTTGAAGATCCGGCCCCGCTCCTCGTTGGTCAGGTCCCCCTTCGTGTCCTCGGTCCGGCTCATGACCACGGTGGCGCCCTGGCTCTCCAAATAGAGCTTCAGGTGGTTGGCCAACGTCAGGTTATAGGCCGCCTCCGAGGTGTACTTGGAGGTGCTGCTCCGGGCGGCGTCGATGCCGATGACCTGGCCGTAGAGGGCCGCACCCACACTTTCACGGGGATCGGCGGTGACGAAGACGGATGGCTCCGGGCTGGGGGTGGAGGCGTCCGGGGTGCCCAGGGCGGGGGTGTCCTTCACCTCCAGGGTGGGCGTGGGGGTGGCGGTGGGCAGCAGCTCCTCCTCCGGTTCCCGGGAGGGCTCCACGGTGGGGGTGGTCAAAACCTCCTCCTGGACGGTGGTGCGCAGGGAGCTCACCACGCGGGGGCCGTTTTTGATAGCCCAGGAGATGCCCAGATACAGCCCGGCTACCACGGCCAGGCACGCCAGGCAGAACAGGGAGAACCCCACCGGATGGCCGATGCGGAGGATTCTTCTTCTTTTCTTGATCTGTTTCATATGCACATGCCCCTTCACTTTGGGATGGTGCCATTGTATCATCTTGGGGCCGGTGTGTCTGTCGAAAAACAAAAGGTTAACAAAAAAGATAAAATAAAAACGACTTTTCGGGGACAGGGGACGGAAAATGTGGTATGATTTTCCTGCTATGGAGACCGTGACCCCTGAAAACCGCATCCGCCGGGTCTGCTTCACCGGGCACAGGGAACTGCCGACCGTCAGGTCGGCGGCCTATTCCGCCCTGGTCCGAAACACGGACGCCGCCATCCGCCGGGCCATCGACCGGGGGGGCCGGATCTTTTACTGCGGCGGCGCGGAGGGGTTCGATCTGCTGTGCGGGAAGCTGGTGCTCCAGGAGGCGGCGCGATTTAGAGGGATAGAGCTCGTTCTCCTGCTGCCCTACACCGGATTTGGAGAGAAGTTTTCCGAGGCCAACCGGCAGGAGCTGGAGCGGCAGAAGAAGGCCGCCCAGGAGGTGGTCTACCTCTCCAACCACTACTTCTCCGGATGCATGGCCATCCGAAACCAGCAGCTGGTGACGGAGGCGGATCTGTGCATCGCGTATCTGAAGACCTGCCCCAGCGGCACCGCCCAGACCGTTGGCTTCGCCCGGCAGAAGGGGATCGAAGTGGTGTTTATTGAGGAATGAGTATAGTTCACACCTTTTCTTGAAAGAAAAGGTGTGCAAAAAAACTTTAGGAACACAAAAAAGCTCAGGAAATCTAAAAAATTAGGCTTCCTGAGCTTTTCTTTTTGGGCGACTTTTTCTTTTCACAGAAAAGAAAAAGTCGCAAAAGTCAAACTTCCCTCATCCCTTGGGCACCGGGGGCGGGGTGGCGTTGACGAACTCCACCTCCAGGGGCACCTCATCGATGGTCCAGTTGTCCGTGTAGGGGCTTTGGCCGGGGACCATGCCGGAGATCACCTTGGGCGCCTCGGGCAGGATGAGCTGGTCCCTGATGGCCTTGGTGGCCGCGTCGTTCCGGCTCCCCTCCCGGATCTCCACTGTGGTGCCGTAGGCGCAGTTGTACCAGATCCAGCGGGCGTCGGGCACCGTGAGCCGGATGCAGCCGTGGCTCTGCTTGGTGCCGAGCTTGGAATAGCTCTCCACGATGAGGCTGTTCAGATCCTTCACCTTCCGGCCCTTATAGAGCACGGAATGGAAATAGGTCCGGGAGATGATAAGGGTCCAATACTGGGCGGAATAGTCCCCCCCGGCAAAGGTGCCGAACCGGAGCCGGCACTCCTTCAGGGGGAAGGTGCCGATGCGGGTGTTGCCCAGCTTGGGCGTGCCGGTGGAGCAGAGCATGTACCGAACGGGGACGGTGTACTCGCCGTTTGCGTCCTTCTTGTAGGCCATGACCACCTGCCACTGCACGTCCACAATGAGCTTGTAGGTGTCAGGGGCGGGATAGCCCTTGGGCCAGATGGGCTGGGTGTTCTGGGCCTCGTAGTAGGTGTCCTCCAGGCCGCCGATGAGCTCCTCGAAGGACATGTTCACCGTGGGCGCATAATAGGAGAAGGGTATGGGCGAGGCCGTGGGCGTGGGCGTGGGCTCCGGGGTGGGGCTGGGCGTGGGGCTGGGCTGGGGCGTCAGGGTGGGCGCGGGGGTGCTGGCCGCCACGACCACCTGCTCCATCACGGGTACCGACGTCTCCTCCGCCGGCGCCGGGGCAAGGGGAACCAGGGTGGGTTCCTCACCCACCTGCTGGGGCTGAATCGCTTGCGCCGTTTGCTTCTCCCCGCAGCCCGCCAGAGCCAGCATCAGCAGGGCCAGCAGAACGGCCATCCATCGTTTGGTGTTCACTGATCGAAACTATTCCTTTGGAAAAACTTGGGTTGTATTGTATCACGACGAATCCCGGCCCACAAGGCGGGATTCGTCAACTTCCTGCAAACTTACTATGAACGCTACGCCCGGGCCTGGGCCGCCCGGATGGCCAAGGTGAGCTGGTCGGCGCAGGAGGTGTCGTTGTAGCCGCAGGTGTTGCCCTGAAGAAGCTCCACCACTTTGTCCGCGTCCATGCCCTCCACCAGCTTGCCGATGGCCTTCAGATTGCCATTGCAGCCGCCGGTAAAGGCCACGTTGCGGATGATGTTATCCTCCAGGTCGAAGTTGATCTCGCTGGAGCAGACGTTCTTGGTTTTGTAGCGATAATGCATGGGTTTATGTCCTTTCTTCCGATATGGTTTCCGTATTTATTTCGGGGTGCGGCTTGCGCCCCCAGGAGAGGATCCACTTCTGCCAGGGCTTCTCCCACACATAGGTGAGCACCGCCGCCAGCAGGAGGGAGAGCCCAAGGGCCTCCACCGTGAGGAACAGCTGCATCCTGGTACCCGCCGCCGACACGTCCGCCCCGCTCCGAAAGCCCAGGCTCATGCGCAGCAGCACTATGAGCCGCTGGTGGTAGAGATAGAGGTTGTAGGAGACGGCGCCCAAGAACCTGGCCACCGGGTTGGAAAAGAGCCACCGGAAGGGCTTCAGGGATAGGGCCGCGCTGAGCAAAAACAGGGTGAAGCAGAGGGAGAGGCCGATCCGATGCTGGAGCTGCCAGATCTGCTTGTCCTCCCGGTACATCTGGGCGGAGACGATCTGGTTGCGGATGAGCACGGCGGCCAGGATAGCCAATGCCGTGAAGAACACCGCCCACACCCGCTTATAAGGCACCTTCAGGCAGTAGAGAGTGAACAGATACGCCCCCAGCATGCCGTTAGCGAAGACGGGCAGGAAGGTGGGGAACTGGTTCACCTGCATGTTGACAGGCGTTTGCTTCAGGGCGTACTCATAGATGAACAGGGCACCGAAGCCCGTCAGCGCCCCCCAAAAGAGGGGCGGGCTCTGGCGGAAGAGCTTAACAAGCAGGGGAAAGACCAGATAAAACTGAACCTCCAAAGCCACCGTCCACAGCACGCCGTTGATGGGAGCGTAGATGTAGGTGTCCGCCCGGAACATGTGGGTGAAGGTCAGGTGGGAGATCAAATCCCGCATGGCGTAGGACAGGGTGGGATAGCTGCCCAGCCAAAGCTGATAGCCAAAGGAGATGAGCACCGCCAGCAGGTAGCTGGGATAGATGCGGGCAAAGCGCTTCTTGTAGAAGGTGGCGGCGGCGTCCACCCTCTCCCCCAGGAGCATGGACCGGGCGATGGGCAGCGTCATGCAGAAGGCGGACAGCAGGACCATCATATCCACGAACAGATACCCCACCCAGCGGATGTGGCTGGGGGTCAGGTTCGTGATGCCCAGGAAGCTCAAAAAGGGCGTGGGATAGTTGGGCATGAACCAGGTCTGCTGCCAGAAATGGAACCAGAGGACCATGAGCACGCTCAGGCCCCGGATGCCGTCCACCACGTCCACATGACGATAATCGATGGCCATGTCCAGACTGAATGGGCTATTCTGCTGTGCCTGGGTTTGCTCCATAGCGCTCCTTTCCCGCATACCTCTCCTTAGTTTATCCCATTATACCAACATCTTTTTCGGATTGCAAGCCGGGGCAGGACGAGGTATACTGTTGCCGGAGCAACATAAAAAGGAGGAAGCGTATGGACAACCTATCCCTCTCCCCTGCCCTGCTTTCGGCGCCGCTGTTCGCGGGGCTGCCGGCCCAGGCGGTGGACGACTTTTTGCGCACGGCTCATTGCCGCCGGGAGAGCTTTGCCCGAGGGGCCATCCTCCACGGCCAGGGAGACGAGGTGAAGGCCGCCGGGCTGATCCTGTCCGGGAAGATCAAGGCCTATCGGCTCAACCGCCAGGGAGAGGAAAACCTGCAGAGCGTCATGGGCCCGGGGGCCATGTTCGGAGACATGCTCATGGCCACGGACAACGGCAAAAGCCCGGTGACCGTGGAGTGCACGGAGGATGCCGGGGTGCTGTTCATCCCCTTCGAGAGCATCATGGCCGCCCCGGGGGAGTTTGGGAACCGGCTGCGGGTGAACCTTCTGCACGAGCTTTCCGCCCGCTACTGGGCTCTGAACCGGAAGGTGCGCTACCTGTCCGAACGATCCCTGCGGGGGCGGATCGCCCTTTTCCTCCTGGACGCGGCAAAGGATGAGGGTGGCCTCACCTTCACGCTGAGCATGACCCGAGAGGCCATGGCGTCGCTTCTGGGCGTGAACCGCAGCGCCCTTTCCCGGGAACTTTCCCGCATGGAAAAAGACGGCCTGCTGGCCGTCTATCGGGGCTCCTTCCGGCTGCTCAGTCGGGAGGGGCTGGAAAGCTGTTTTGATTAATCCGCCGGGGCGATGGTGTAGCCCTTGTCGGCGCTGCCGGTGAGGGACACGGTCAGGGTGTCGCCGTAGGCGCAGGAGAGGCGATTGGTCATGGATTCCCCGTGGTTTTGGTCCGAGACGGCCAGAGTGAAGGAAAGGGTCATCCCGTTCTCAGCGGGGGCCCAGCTGTCATAGGGCTGCTGCTCCAGCTCGAAGAAGGTCTCCTGACCCCGGGAAAAGGGGCTGCTGTCGGCGTTGGTGCAAATGCCGGCGCAGTATTCGTATCCCTTCTCCCCGTACCAGCAGGCGAGGGCATCGAAGTCGTCCTCCGTCTGGATGCGAACATGAACGGTGACCGGCTCCCGCCGGTAGGGAGCGCAGACGGACCGAGCCCTGAGGCCCGGAATGCCGTGGCAAAGGGCGTCGAAGGCGGATAGTTGGCCGTGATAGCTCAAAAAGTGCTTCACCTCGTCCCCATAGACGGGATCGTCCGCCAGGCGGGCGGCGGCGGGGGCGGCGGAATCCCCCAGCTCCCAGAAGACGCCGGTGTCCACGGAATCCAATCGGCCCTGCTCATAGGCGCGGACGTTATAGTCCGCGATGAGAGCGTTGGTATCGCAGAGGCAAAGGAACCCAAACAGCAGGACGAACAGGCAGAACAGGCTGCGCACCAGGTTCAGCCTTTTCCAGTAGGCGCCGATGAGGGCCAGCAAAAACGCCCCCGCCAGCAGGATCATGGCCCAGCTGGAATAGACACGGTTGGGGGTCAGGCCATAGGTACGGATGTAGAGGACCATCTTGGAGAAGGCCGTGGCGGCCAGGACCAAGCTGCACAGGCAGAGGATCGTAAGCAGGGCCCGGCAGACCCCCTCCCCCTTCTCCCGTTTCGTAAAGAGGGTGACGAACAGGTAGAGCGCTCCGTTGATGGCGCAGACGGCGCAGAGCTGGAAGAAGCCATCCCGGGCGTAGTCGGCGTAGGTGTAGCCCTTAGGGAGCACCCCGGTGAAAGCCGAGGTGTACAGGGGCAGCTGGCTGAAGAAGAACAGGCCGTAGACCAGCAGCAGCGGGATCAGCATGGCGCAGCTGACCGCCAGGGGCAAAAACCGGCGGCGGATACGGAAGGCCGCCACGCTCTCCCGCGACAGCACCCGGCTTAGGGCGTGGTCCCGGCTGCCGAAAAGGCAGCTCATAAGCAGGGTCGCCATGACCACCGCCAGCAGCAGGCACAGGAGCCGCCAAAAGACGGCCTCGGGCAGGCTTTCCGAGAAGAGGCTGTCCAGGAGCTTGGAGAAGGCTTCGTCGTACTGGAGCAGGTTCACCACGATAAATAGGGGGATGAGCGCCAGCCCCAGGCCCAGCAGCACCAGCAGGGCAGCCTTGAGCCAGTTTCTTTTTCCGCCGGAAAAGGCGGCGGTGAAAAAGGCGCTGAGCTTGGAGAAGGGCATGAGGACGTTTGCCTTGAAGAACTCCGGGACGAACATATCCCCCAGCCGTTCTTCCGCGGAGTTGCCTCCGGCGCAGTAGACCCCGTAGCCCCACAAAAGCACGCTGAGCCACCGGGCAAAGAAGCGGACCGGGCCGTTGTCGGTCAACAGGTGGGATAGAAGGAACAGGAGCCCCACCGCCCAGACGCCAAGGGATCGCTTGCCCATCCGGCCCCGATAGTGCCAGACCGTCAGGCCGTAGAGGATCAGGCCATAGACCAGACCCAGCAGGGGATGGCCGGAGATCTCGAACCGGCAGACCAGGTAGCCCAGCGCCAGCAAAGCGAAGGCCAGCACACGGTCCCGCATCGGCACGGGGTCCTTTTGGGGTATAGTAGGCTCCGGCGCGGCCGCGGGCTGCACCGTTGGGTTCGTATGCAATTCTTCCATTTTTAGTTTTCCTCTCTGTATTCGAGAATGTCCCCGGGGGTGCAGTTCAGCTCCCGGCAGATGGCGTCCAGGGTGGAGAAGCGGATGGCCTTGGCCTTGTTGTTCTTCAGGATGGACAGGTTTGCCACGGTGATGCCCACCCGGTCGGAAAGCTCGTTCAGGCTCATGCGGCGCCGAGCCATCATCACATCCAAATTCACTTCGATCATAGGGCGCCTCCTTTAGATGGTGAAGTCGTTCTCGTTTTTCAGAGCCACGGCTTCCTCGATCACGTTCTTGACCACCCGCAGCACCAGGCCCAAAAAGCCCACCACGAAGGATAGCACCGGCATCATGAAAAAGTAGGTCACGCCCACGAGCAGCAGCCCCGCCTCGATAAAGCAGCACCAGCTGATGGTCCTCAGGCAGCTGACCGCCCTGTCCGTAAACACCTGCCGCTGCCTCACCAGCAGCAGCAGCTTCACCAGGAACCCATCCGCCACGGCCACGGGAACGAGGCAGACATACACGAGGGCCACAAACCAGGGGGACAGGGTTTCCCCGTACAGGCCGCCATGCCCGGGCAGATAGACGGGCAGCAGCAGCCCCAGAGCCAAGAGGCCCAGAAAGCCGATCCCGCAGCAGATGAGGGACAATATGACGGAGGCGTTTTTACTGATCTTAGGCATAGAGCAGATCTCCTTTTGTCTTTCGTTGGCCCTACCATACCACAAGCATCATCGTTTGTCAATCTATTTTTATCGTTTATCAATAATTATTTTTCGAATTTCGGAACAAAAGTTCCCTCTTGTCAGGGGAAGGAAAGGGTGATATTATATATTAAATTTCGTCGTGTAAGGAAACGGATATGGAACTGATTACGGAAGCTCTGGAAAAGAACGCCAAATTCTTCCCCAACGAGGTGGCGCTGGTGGAGATCAACCCCGCCGCCCGGCCCGCCGCCGAGATGACCTGGCGGGAGTACACCCTCATCGAGACCAGCCCCGAGGGCCGGTATCGCCGGGACATGACCTGGCGGGAGTTCGACACCAAGGCCAACCGGTTCGCCAACCTCCTTTTGACCCGGAACGTGAAAAAGGGGGACAAGGTGGGCATCCTGCTCATGAACGGCATCGAGTGGCTGCCCATCTACTTCGGCATTCTGAAGACCGGCGCCCTGGCCGTGCCCATGAACTACCGGTACACCGACGAGGAGATCGCCTACTGCGGCGACTTGGCGGAGGTGAGCGTGCTGGTGTTCGGGCCGGAGTTCACGGAGCGGGTGGCCTCCGCCCTGCCCCGGCTCCCCCGGGTGAAGACGCTGTTCTACGTGGGCCGGGACGTGCCCGCCTTTGCCGACAGCTACGATACGCTGGTGGAGTTCTGCTCCAGCCGGGCCCCCGCCGTGGAGCTCAATGCGGACGACGATGCGGCCATCTACTTTTCCTCCGGCACCACGGGCTTCCCCAAGGCCATCCTGCACGCCCACCGGGCGCTGATGCACGCCGCTGTCTGCGAGCAGAACCACCATCAGCAGACCCATTCCGATGTGTTCCTCTGCATCCCGCCTCTCTACCACACGGGGGCCAAGATGCACTGGTTCGGGAGCCTGCTGTCCGGCAGCCGGGCGGTGCTGCTGCGGGGCGTGCGGCCCGATTGGGTGCTGCAGACCGTCAGCGAGGAGAAATGCACCATCGTGTGGCTTTTGGTGCCCTGGGTCCAGGATATCCTGGACGCCCTGGACGCCGGCACGCTGAAGCTCTCCGACTACAAGCTCAGCCAGTGGCGGCTCATGCACATCGGCGCCCAGCCCGTGCCTCCGTCCCTGGTGCGGCGGTGGCTGAAGGTGTTCCCTGCCCATCAATACGATGTGAACTACGGGCTTTCCGAGTCCATCGGCCCGGGGTGCGTGCATCTGGGCGTGGAGAACCTGCACAAGCTGGGGGCCATCGGCAAGGCCGGCTACGGCTGGCAGATCCGGGTGGTGAATGAAAAGAACGAAGACACCGCCCCCGAGGAGGTGGGCGAACTGCTGGTGAAGGGCCCCGGCGTCATGAAGTGCTACTACCGGAACCCGGAAGCCACGAAGGAGTCCCTCATGGGCGACTGGCTCCGCACCGGCGACATGGCCAAGATGGACGAGGACGGGTTCGTGTACCTGGTGGACCGAAAGAAGGATGTGATCATTTCCGGCGGCGAGAACCTGTACCCGGTGCAGATCGAGGACTTCCTCCGGACCCACGGGAAGATCAAGGATGTGGCGGTGATCGGCCTGCCCGACGAGCGGCTGGGGGAGATCGCCGCGGCCATCATCGAGGCGAAGGAGGGCGAAACGCTCACGGAGGCGGAGGTCAACGACTACTGTCTGGCCCTGCCCCGGTACAAGCGGCCCCGGAAGCTGATCTTCGCCACCGTGCCCCGGAACCCCACCGGCAAGATCGAAAAGCCCCTGCTGCGGGAGCGCTACGGCGCGACCAGGTTGGTGGAGGCGCAGACAAAGGGTTAAGATTTGAGATTTGTTTTGCTGCTTTTTTCTCTTCTGTGAAGAGAAAAAAGCAGCGCAAAAAAGAGAAGCTCAGGAAGACTAATGAGTTTAGTTTCCCTAAGCTTTTTTTATATTCCTAAAGTTCTTTTGCACAACTTTTCTTTCAAGAAAAGTTGTGAACTATAAATCCTTCCTCTATTCTGCAATACTGCGCAGGGATTCGCCGCTGAGCCAGCGGAGCAGCTCCTCCGGCGAAGCGGGCAGGGGCACGGTTTGAAACTCCGTCCGCCCGGGGACCATCTTGGTGTTGTCGTCGCTGGTGGCCCAGGTGACCCGGGCCAGTATGGGCGCCCGGCAGGTGCGGATATCCCCCTCCGGCAGCTCCGTATGCTGGATGAGGATGGTGGCCTGCCGGTTGTCGGAGATCCAGCGGCCGAAGTTGGTGGTGGGTTTCTTCCAGAGCCAGCGGGTGCTCCCGTTCTTCTCCCCCGCCCGCTTCAGATACCCGTTGTGCAGGTCCTGGGTGCAGCGCATGAGCCAGATCACGTGATACCCCGCCTTCTGGAAGTGCTCGCACACATCGAAGAAGCTGGCCTCCATGAGCAGCCCGTCCTGGAGCATCATGGCGAAGTGGTTCATCAGCACATACGCCTCCACGCTCACCCCGTCCACGGTCACGGGCACATTCCGGCACGCCTCCGGCACCAGATTCCGCCAGTCGTCCTTCCATTGCTCGTGGCCGGACTGCACGAACGGCTCCTTCTTCCTCTGCAAAAACGAAAACATATCCTCTTTCCTTTCTCGAATCAATAGCCCACCGCCAACCCCAGCAGCAACAGCAGGCTTGTGAGCAGCAGGTTCAAGAGCTGGAACCTGCCGGAATACCTGGCCCACTGTCCATACCCCGTGTCCACCAGCCCCAGGCTGATGAGCAGGCAGGGGTTGGTGGGATAGAACACGTTGCTGAACCCATCCCCGAAGGCGAAGGCCAGGATACACAGCTGACTGCTCACCCCGAATATGCCCGCCAGCGGCACGATCAGCGGAATGAGCAAAAAGGCCTTGGCGGACCCGGAGGGAATGAAGAAATTCAGCACCAGGCAGATGCCGTAGATGAACAGCACCAGCGCCCCCCGCGACATGCCTTCCGCCGCCATCACCGCCATATGCAGCAGCGCATCCAGTATTTTCCCCTCCACCAGGGTATAGCGGATGGAGGCGGCCATCAGGATCATGAGCACCGAGGGCGCGATGGCAACGATGCCCGCCAGGAAGGAGCGAAGCATCGCCCTCAGGCCCATGCCCGCCGCCAGCATGGCGCTGACCCCGGCCACCAGAAACATGACCGCCACGATGACCATGGTATAGTCCCTCAGGGCGGGGACGAACCCGGAGCTCAGCACCACCGCGATGCCCAGCCCCAGAATGCTCCCAAAGAGCAGCAGCCCTCTATCCATCCGCCCGTCGGGCACATGCGCCCCCGCCTCGGCATGAGGCGCCCTCGGGGGCAGCCGCTTTGCGTGGCCCCGGACGAAGAGGAGCAGCAGCCCGTAAATGCAGGCAAAGGCCACCAGCCTTAGCCAGATGCCGCTGAACATGGGCAGCCCGGCAAGGGTCTGGGCCACGCCGATGGTGAAGGGGTTCGCCACCCCGGCGGCAAACCCGCAGCCCGCCGCCAGCAGGCTCATGGCCACGCCGGTGAGGGCATCCCAGCCCAGGCCTACGGCCAGGGAGGTGACGATGGGCACCAGGGGCACCACCTCCTCAAAGGACCCCACCAAGGACCCCATGGCCATGAAAAACAGGATCAGCACCCCCATGAGCCGATAGCGGACGGCACCGAACCGATGGACCAGCTTCTTGAGCATATACGCCATGAGGCCGCACTCGTTGAGGGCGTTGAACACACCGCCGATGACCAGCAAAAAGGCGATGACCGCCAGAAGCGCCCCGGAGCCCTCCGCCCCCAGCACCAGCACCGGGGAGAGCAGCCATTTCCAGAGGGGCAGCCCGCCCGGCACGGGCCGAAACCCGGCCTGGGTATCGATGATGGTGTGGCCCGCCTCGTCCACCGTTCGGGCATATTCGCCCCCGGGGATCAAAAAGGTCAGCGCATAGGTCAGGGCCATGAGCAGGAAGATGATGAGGATGGCCATAAGAAAGCTTCTGGCGCTGATGTTCAGGCTGTTCCCCCGTTTCGTCATGGCCGATGTCCCCCTGTCTTTTTTCCCAGTATACCAAAGCCGAAGGTCCCGCGCAACGGGGAACCCGGCCCGGGCAAAAAGAAAATCTCCCGACAGGCGGGAGATCAACTTTTTCGCTATATGGGGGAATTGGACGCCGGGGAATCTTACATGCCGTACCGCTTCTTGAAGCGATCGACCCGTCCGCCGCTGTCCACAAGCTTCTGCCGGCCCGTGAAGAACGGATGGCACTTGCTGCAGATTTCGACCTTGAGCTCACCCTTGGTGGAGCCGGTAACGAAGGTCTCACCGCAGGCGCAGCGCACGACGGCCTCGCCGTAAGACGGTTGGATATCTTTCTTCATGTATTATCACTCCTTTGTCGTGTAATGCATTACCGTTTGCCATTATACCATTTCGGAGAATTTTTGGCTGTTTTTCGGCTCAGTTCCCGTAGCGGTTCTGGCTGGAAAGGGTGTAGCCCTGCCGCTCGTAGATCTTGATCCAGTCCTTGAGCTTGGAGAGGAAATCCTCGTTGGTGGCAGTCTTGGCCATCATAGGCACCACCTGCTCGGTAACCTCCGTGGTGCCGCCGCCGGCCAGGAACTTGCGGAGCATGTAGACCCCTTCCAGCTCCTCCTTGGAGAGCAGCAGCTCCTCCCGCCGGGTGCCGGACTTGTAGATATCGATGGCCGGGAAAACCCGTTTCTCCGCCAGCTTCCGATCCAGGTGGATCTCCATGTTGCCGGTGCCCTTGAACTCCTCATAGACGATGTCGTCCATGCGGCTGCCGGTCTCCACCAGGGCCGTGGCGATAACGGTCAGGCTCCCGCCGCCCTCGATGTTCCGGGCCGCGCCGAAGAACCGCTTGGGCTTATGGAGGGCCCCCGGGTCCATGCCGCCGGAGAGGGTTCGGCCCGTGGGGGGGATGACCAGGTTGTAGGCCCGGGTGAGGCGGGTCAGGCTATCCAGCAGGATGACCACGTCCTTCCCCTGCTCCACCAGGCGCATGGCCCGCTCCTGGACCATTTCGGCGATGCGGGTGTGGTGCTCGGGGAGCTCGTCGAAGGTGGAGTAGACCACTTCGCCCTTGATGCACCGCTTCATCTCCGTGACCTCCTCGGGCCGCTCGTCGATGAGCAGGACCATGAGGTGGCTGTCCGGATAGTTGGCGCTGATGCCGGCGGCGATCTGCTTTAAGAGGGTGGTCTTGCCCGCCTTGGGCTGGGACACGATCATGGCCCGCTGGCCCTTGCCGATGGGGGCGATGAGGTCGATGAGCCGGGCGGACAGGCTGTTGCTCTCCCCCGCCGTTTCCAGGGTGTAGCGCTCGTTGGGGAAGATGGGCACCAGCTCCTCGAAGCTCTTGCGGCGGGCGTTCTCGTCGGGCTGCAGGCCGTTGACCCGGTCGATATACATGAGGGCGTCGAACTTATCCCCCTCCCGGTGGGGCCTGGCCCGGCCCTCCACATAGTCGCCGGTCTTCAGGTTGAAGCGGCGGATCTGGGTGATGGACAGGTAGATGTCCTTGGGGCCGGAGTAGTAGTTGTTCATGCGCAGGAACCCGTAGCCGTCCGGGAGCACCTCCAGCACGCCCTCCGTGGGGGGGCAGTTCTCCGTCTCCAGCATCTTGGGCACGGCGGGGTTGGCGGTACCGTATTCCGCGTTGTAGTAGGGCTTCTCCTCTTCGCCGGAAGCGGGGGCGGCGGCGGGGCGACCGGTCCGCTGCTCCTGGGCGCCCTGGGCGCCGGCGGGGCGGCGATCGCCGGAAAAGCTGCCGAAGTGGCGGGTGTAGCCCTTTTGGTAGCGGGCGGTTTGGCCCCGGCCGTTCTGCCGCCGGGTGTCCGCCGGCTGGGCCTTCTGCCCGGCGTCGGCCTTGGGAGCTTCCGTCTCAGGCTTTTCCGGGGCGGCCTTTTCTTCCGCCTTTTGGGGGGCGGTGGCCTCCTCCGGCTTTGCAGGGGCGGCCGGCTCCTGGGCCTTCTCCGGGGCGGCTTCCTTCCCGGCGGCCTTTTTGCGGGCGGGGGCCCTGCGCTGCTTTTCCTGGGGCTGAGCGGCCTCCGGGGCCTTCTCCTCCGGGGCCTTTGCCTCCGGGGCGGGGGCCTCCTGAGCCTTGGTGGGCCGGCCCCGCTTCTTGGGGGCCGGGGGCGCGCTCTGACCGGAGAGCATGTCTATGAGCTCATTTTTTCGATATTTGCCTATGTTTTTCACACCCAGGGACTGCGCCATCGCGCGAAGCTCCGCCAGGTTCTTTTCCAGCAAGCTTTCTGGAACCATTCGCTTCCTCCAAAGATAATATGAATATGTCAGCTGTGGAATACAAGAAAGAGAATATCGCTTCCGTATGGCGTTATTGTATGGCCGAAGCGGGCTTTTTGTCAAGGTATTTTGCAAAATCGGTGCAAAAGCGAGGGTCTTCGTGCCCCTTTGCGGCATAGGCCGGGGGCTTGAGGCATAGACTCCGGCAGGAGGTGGGACAGATGGACAAAACCGGTTCGCTGACGGAGTATGTGCCCGAGGCCCACGAGATCATCATCGAGGGCCAGCGCCGGGCCAGGATCACCGGCGTGGTGGACGTGGAGAGTTTTCATGAGGAGGAGGCCGCCATTTTGACGGAGGCGGGGCTGCTGATCCTGTCCGGCACGGAGCTGAAGCTCACCCGCCTGGACCCGGACAGCGGGCAGATCATTGTGGACGGGCGGATCCTGTCCCTGGAATATGAGCAGCCCTCCCCCCGCCGGGGCCTCTTCGGCCGGATCCGGGGATGATCTACGACGTGTTTTCCCAGCCCCGGCAGGCCATGGTCATGGTGTTCTTCGGGCTGGCGGCGGGGCTGGGCTATGAGCTGCTGCGGCTGCTGCGGCCCCCGGGCTGCGGGGCCTGGTTCGACCTTTTTCCCCTGCTCCTGCTGCAAGTCTGCCTGGGGCTGGGGCTGTTTTACGCCGCCCGGGGGGAGGTGCGGCTCTACGCCCTCATCCTCTTTTTTCTCGGGATAGGCCTCGTTCGCTGGGCCTTTCGGCCCCTGTTCACAGAAATACTCCAAAGGATACGCAAAAAACAGTTCCCCTCGGGCTGATTTTCTGCTATACTGCTGAATGTGAAAAAGCGTGCCTTGCGAAAAAGGCTTTTCTTCAAGCCCATACATTTTCTCCTGCTCATTGCGGTGGACGCGGTGATCCTGGCCGGGATCATCATCCCCCAGCGCACAAACATTGAGAACGCCCAGCTGCTGCTGGAGGAAAAGCGTTCCGAGCTCAACGCGGTGAAGATCGAGTATGAGCGGGAGCAGGCGAACCTGGAATATATGCAGACCGACGAATACAAGCTCCAGCAGGGGTCCGTCCGCTACGGCTGGCACTATGAGGACGACGCCATCATCCTGGACGACGACAACGAATCTTTGGCCGGAGGCGGGCAATGAGCGCCGCCCTGGCCGTGCTGGATATCGGCAGCAACTCCGTCCGCTACGCCCCCATGGTCCGAAGCGAGGCGGGCGCTTTTTTTGTGCCCGGCCGGAAGGAGATCTGCACCACCCGCCTGGGCAAGGGGCTGGACGAAACGGGCCGCCTTTCCAAGGAGGCCATGGCCGCCACTATCGAGGCCTGCGTCCGCTTCTGCCAAAAAGCGAAGGTCGCGGATCTTCCCGCCTACGCCTACGCCACCAGCGCCGTCCGGGACGCCCGGAACCGGCAGCTGTTTTTGGATGATCTGAAGGCCGCCTGCCCGGCCCTCGCCGTGTTTTTGCTCTCCGGCGAGGAGGAGGGGCGGCTGGCCTATCTGGGGGCCATGGACGGCATGGCCGGCACCCTGCTGGACATCGGCGGGGGCAGCGCCCAAGTGGTCACGCCCCAGTGGGCCGTAAGCTTCCCCACTGGGTGCGTCCGGGCTAAGGACGCCTGCCCGGAGCAGAGCCTGCCCACCCTGCGGGACGCGGTGTACACCTGGCTTCGGGGACGGATCAGCCTGCCCGGGGCCGGCGCCGCACCCTTCTATGGGGTGGGCGGCACCATCACCACCTTGGGGGCCCTGCTCCTGGGGCAGGGGCAGTATGACGGAAGCGCGCTTTCTGCGCTGCGCATCACGCCGGCCCTGCTGGACGCCCTGCTCCGCCAGCTCAGCGACATGGGGGATGAGGCGCGTGCGAAGCTGCCCCTGCTCGTTCGCCGGCACGACGTGATCCTCCAGGGGGGATTGATCCTCAGTTGGTTCATGGAGAATCTGAACATCAAAGCCCTCACCCCCACGGACCGGGGCGGCATGGAGGGATTCGCCGCGTGGCTGGAGGGGAAGGGGATTCTTTACTGATTGTTCTTTGCCGCTTTTTCTCTTTGGAAAAAGAGAAAAAGCGGCGGAAAAAGAGAAATCAGGGAAGAGGGCTCATTAGGTTGGAATAGCCATCTGTTCTGCTAAACGTTTCACATAAAAAAGCGCCCTGTTGGGGCGCTTTCTTTACTCTGTTCAGTCTTCTTCTTTTTTATCGGCGATCTTGATCTCAATGGGCTCGTTGCAGTTGGGGCAGATGAGCCCGTCGGGGTTGTCCAGCATATCCTCGTCGAAGTAGATGGTCTCGCCGCAGCTGGGGCACACGACCTCGAAGAAGTCGTCGTCCACATCCTCGTCCTCGTCCTCATCATCCTCGCCGTAGAGGATCTCATCGTAGTCGTCCATGTCGTCATAGATCTCATCGATGGAATCATTGAGCTCCTCGATGGCGTCATCATGGTCGCTGAGCTCCTCCGCGATGGCGTCCAGAGCGTCAATAATGGCGTTGAACATCTTCTTCTGCTTGGGGTCTTCGATCTCCAGGCCTTCCATCAGACCGTCCAGATACGCAACCTTTTCCGAGATCCTGCTCATATGCTCTCCTCCTTGATTCCTTTGCTATACTATGCCTTAGATGCGCTCCATGTATTCACCGGTGCGGGTGTCCACACGGATCTTGTCGCCCTGGTTCACGAACAGAGGCACGGCGATGTGGTAGCCGGTCTCCAGCACAGCGGGCTTGGTGGTGCCGGTGGCGGTGTCGCCCTTGAAGCCGGGCTCGGTCTCAGTGACCTCCAGGACCACGAAGTTGGGGGCGGCCACGGCGAAGGGGGAACCCTTGTAGGAGCGCACGGTGACCGTGTCGTTCTCCTTGATGAAGTCGATGGCGTCCTCCACCTGCTCATGGTTCAGGGGGATCAGGTCGTAGGTCTCGCTGTCCATGAAGTAGTACAGATCTCCGTCGGAATAGGAATAGGTCATCTCCTTGGTCTCGATGCGGGCCTCGGGATACTTGTCCGTGGGGCTGAAGGTGCGCTCCAGCACCGCGCCGGTCATCGCGTTCTTGAGCCGGGTGCGCACAAAGGCCGCGCCCTTGCCGGGCTTCACATGCTGGAAGTCCACAACGGACCAAACGTTGCCGTCGATCTCAACCGTGGTGCCCTTACGAAAATCGCCTGCCATGATCATAGTTCATTTTCCTCCATGTAATACTCTTGGTTTCTTTCTATGGTTAATCCACGCTGAGAAGCTCTTTGGTGGAGCTGACCAGGTCGATCTTTCCCGTTTCGGTGACGACGCAGCAATCCTCGATGCGCACGCCCAGCCTGCCTTCGATGTAGATGCCCGGCTCCACCGTGATGGTCATGCCCGGCTCCAGCGTCCAGGCGCTGGCCACGGAGGCGTTGGGGGATTCGTGGATCTCCAGCCCGAAGCCGTGGCCCAGGCTGTGGCCAAAGCACTCGCCGTAGCCCTTGGAGGCGATGTAGTCCCGGGCGATGGCGTCCAGCTCCTTGCCGGTGATGCCGCCTTTGAGGGCGTCCAGGGCCTTCTGCTGGGCGGTGCGGACGATGTCATAGATCTTCTTGGAGAAGTCGTCCACCTCCCCCACGGCGAAGGTGCGGGTCATGTCGCTGTGGTAGCCGTTGTAGACGCAGCCGAAGTCCAGCACGACGAGATCCCCCTTCTGGAGCCGCCGCTCCCCGGGGATGGCGTGGCACATGGCGCCGTTGGGGCCGGAGCCCACGATGGTGTCGAAGGAGGGGCACTCGCTGCCCAGCTTGGCGTGGATGTAATCCAGCTCTGCCGCCACTTCCTTCTCGGTCATGCCGCTGCCGATGCGGGTCAAAAGGGTTTTGAAGCCCTCGTCCGCCATGTTCTGGGCCCGCTGCAAGTCGGCGATCTCGTCCGCCGTCTTGATGAGCCGGGGCTTCTCCATCTCCTCGGAGAAGGGCACCCAGTCGAAGTCCAGTTCCTTGTAGCGTTCAAAGGTGCTGACGGTCATGGTCCGATTCTCGAAGGCCACCCGCCTGCAGTTATCCTGCTTAAAGAGCCTGTCCACCGTGGGGAACAGGGCCCCCCGGCCCACCTCCACCACGTCGAAATCCGGGCTCTGCTCCCGGGCCTGGATGGTGTACCGAAAGTCCGTCAGCAGCGACGCGCCCTTCATGGTGATGACCAGGGCCGCCTCGTCGCTGGTGAAGCCGGAATAATACCGAATGGCGGTGAGCCCGGTGACCAGCGCGCCGTCCAGCTCATGCTTTTCCAGAAGCTTGCGCAGTTTTTCCACTCGCTCTTTCATCGCGTGAATCTATATCCTCCCTCCGTAGTCTTCCACAATAAGTCATAATATTATAGCATGCGGTTTCGCATATCACAAGCCCTTTTTTCCATCCTCCTCCGAGGCAAGGCCCAGGCGCATCTTCTGAACGGCCTTCTTTTCGATCCGGGAGATGTAGGAGCGGGAGATGCCGATTCTGTCCGCCACCTCCTGCTGGGTCAGGGGCCGGCCGCCGCAAAGGCCGAAGCGGAGGCTGAGCACCAGCTTCTCCCGGGGCCGGAGGACCGCTTCCATCCGCTGTTTGAGCCGATCCCCCTCCAGGCGCCGGCGGACCTCCTCGAAGATCTCCTCCCCGTCCGTGCCCACCAGCTCCAGCACGCTCCGCTCGTTCCCCTCCCGATCCCGGCCCAGGGGCTCCTCCAACGACACCTCCCCCACCTGCTTCTTTTCCGTTCGCAGGCTCATGCGGATCTCGTTCTCGATGCACCGGGCGGCGTAGGCGGACAGGGCCCCCTTCTCCGGGGAAAAGCTGTCCACGGCCTTGACAAGGCCGATGGTGCCGATGGAGATCAAATCGTCCAGCTCCCGCTTGCGGGCCAGCTTCCCCCGGGCGGCGTACTTCCCGGCGATGTGGGCGCACAGGCGCAGGTTGTGGACGATCAGCTTCTCCCGGGCGGCTCCGTCTCCCGTCAGATGGGCGGCCACCGCGGCCCGCTCCTCCGCCGCTGACAGGGGCTTTGGAAAGGAGGTCCCCTTCAGATACCCGGCGAAGAACAGCCCCCGCAGCAATTCCAGCAAAAACAGCAGCATACCTTCACCCCCTACGGATAAGGGTATGCGCCGCGGTGACGGGGTATGCGGGGCGACGCTCCCCCTTTTATTCCTCCCTTACGCAGGGGCTCGTGGTAGGAAAAAAGGGACTGCGAATGCAATCCCTTTTGTTGGTTGAACTTCTCTTTTGGGTACCTTTTCTCTTCACCGAAGAGAAAAGGTACACCCGTCCCCTGCCCTACTCCGCCGGGGTTTGTCCAGGGAGGGGGATGGACAGGAGGTAGAGGGTGGCGGGGGCGTCGCCGGCGAGGGTCAGGCGGAGGAAGCCGTCCTGCAGGAGCTGCAAGGTGACCTGGCCCTGGTCGGTTGGGAAGGTCAGGGCCCCGTCGGCAAAGGCGGGGGCATACTGCTTCAGGCCGAAGCGGGCGCCGTTGGTGGCCAGCTTGTCCCCTTCGATATAGAGCTCCGTGTCCTCCTCCAGGGCGGCGGCCAAAATGGTCCCCTCCCCCAGGGCCACAAAGTGGGCCCGCCAGTGGCCGTCGTAGAGGGCGGCGGTGGTGCCGGTCAGAGGCTCGGCGGGGGCGTAGGTCTCCGGCTTTTCCCGGGTGAACAGCAGGCCCAGGGCGTCCAGGCGCAGGGCATCGTCCAGGACCAGCAGGGCGCTCTCAGCATCTTCATCCAAAATGATCTGGCCGTCCGCCTCGGCCCAAACGCCAGCAAGGGGCTCGCTGCCGGGGATGAGGAGGGCATAGGCCCCGTCCTCGGCCAGCGTGAGCTGAATCGCCAGACCGGAGAGCTCGGCGTACCAATCCCCCAGGGCCCGCTCACTAAGGGGCAGATATTCCGCGGGCAGGGGCTCATATTCCGGCTCCGGGGGCGGGGGCGGCGGGGTCTCCTCCCCCTCGGCCCAGGCCAAGAGGGGCAGGCAAAGCAGCAGGAACGCCAGCAGCAGGGCGCAATATTTTTTCATATCATTACTCCTTTCGGATTACGGTTTGTTTCACTTTTTCCCATGATTTAGCGTCTACTCTATTATTTCGACTCTTGTGGTTCTGCCGTCGGCGTCCGTAATGATGGCATAGGACTTCAAGTAACCCAATCCATTTTTCCATTGTCCGTCGTCATAATATGGGTAATAATATGTTCTTGGAACCTGACACTTGAAATCCTTTGCCTCTCCGATGGTATTGACCGTATGTGTTTCCCAAAGAACCGTTCTGGAAGGTTCAACCCCCTTATCGCTATGATAGGCAACATACACGATGTAAACCTTCATGGTATAGGGGGCTGCGCCACCGGTTATGTTGAAAGTGCACATTATATTGTCAGCATCGTACCCCATATGAGGAGAGAGCGCTTTCGTCTCTACGCTGGCTGTCAGTTCCCCTGTCACGAATGCCGCTTTTGTATAGACATACTTGCCTGTCTTGGTGTCCGTGACCTTGCAGCGATAGGTGCCCGGTACGGTGGCGTCGATGTTTTTGTATGAGCCGCCACTGCGGGAGACGTTGCTCCAACTGGGTCTCACGCCGGTGGGAGATACCTCCCAATCAAAGCGCAGCTCTCCGCCGGAGCCGGAAACGGCGTCGCAGGAGATCCTCAGGGAGCCGCCCTGCTCCAACACACCGCTCTTGGGCTGCTGAGTGATCCAGGGGGTATCGCCGGTGTAGGTGACCAGGATTTCCTTGGAATGGAGCTTTTCGCCGGTGTCGTCCGTAACAAGGCAGGCATAGCGGCCGGGCTGTCTAGCGGGGCAGGCGGCCGTGGCGGATGCCTTGGTATACCAAGGCGTGTCCCCTTTATATTGCATCCACTCGTAGGTATAGGGCTCCAAGCCGCCCTCGACTTCCACAAACAGCGACACGGTATCTCCGGGCTTCGCGAGGGACGCCGATTCGGTCTGGTCCTTGATGTGGAACACTTCGTCCTCGAAGGTGACTACATCAGAATCAACAGTGCGTCCTCTGTTGTCTATGATGCGGATATAATACTCCCCTGGATACCAGATAGAGAACGAACCCGAAATTTGTGGGGCTGAATACTGAAGATAATGTTCTCCGTTGCGATAGAGCATATACAGGTATGGCAAATCAATCTGCCCTTCGTCGGTTAACACCACATTAATGGTAGCGTTACTGCCCTTCGGTATGGTGCCGCCCACGGGCTGCTCGGTGATGGTGAGCTTGGGGGCGATGCGGTGGCTGGTAGCGGTGATGACCTCACCCATGGCGTCCACGGCGTGGACGGTGTAATTGCCGATGGTGGCGTTATAGACCACGGCGCCGATATAGTCGTCCACTTCGGCGTCCTCGGACTCGATGGCCTCGCCGTCCTTGTCCCACCAGATCTCATAGGGCTGGACGCCGCCGGCAAAGCCCGCTTTCAGCATGCCCGAGCCGTCGGAATAGTGCTCCCCGTCGCCGGTGAAGGTCATGAGCCGGAAGGGCTCGGTGTCATAGACGGTGACCACGTTGGATGGGGCGGTTTCGCCGGTCTGATCGTCGGTGGCGACGCAGTAGTAGTCGCCGGGAACGGTGAGCTCCACCTGGGCGCCCGTGTCCACCTCCGTGTCCCCCTGGGCGTTGTACCAGACGTAGGTGTAGCTCCCGGAGCCGTCCTCCGCCTGGCAGGAGAGGGTGGCCTTGCCGGCGGGCTGGAGGTTGGCGTTGTCGGGCTGTTGGGCGATGCCCAGCTTATAGCTCACGATGGCCGCCTCCGACTGGGCGGTGTTGCCCGCTTCGTCGGTGACCACGCACCAGTAGCGCATGTTGCCGTCGTAGGCTTCAAAGTCCGGCTCGGTCCGCTGCCCGGATGTCTTCAGATTAAGCCAACTAATAATGTTTCCTATGGTCGAATTCGCATTGGTCCTGTATTTCCACTCATAGGAATATTCCCCTATGCCGCCGGTGGCCGCCACATGGAGGGTGTGGGTATCCTCCCCATGGCGGGTGACGGCGCCGCCCACGGGCTGCTCGGTGATCACCAGGGGCGGGATATCATAGTTGGACAGGTCGAACAGGGATGGGTCGATGACCACACCCGACAGCATGGCAAACACCCAGGGCAGAGGGTCGATCTCCTCCGTGCGGGTGTGGCTGGGGTCATGCTTGCAGGTGAAGGTTTTCACCCCCGGGGTGAGGCCGGTGGGGGCGGTGGTCACGGCGCCCTGGTCCCACTCGTGGCCCAGGGCGGGCACGGAGGAAACCTTTTGATCCTGGCAGCGGGAACAGACCTGGACGCTCTGGCCCTCCGCCTCGCAGGTGGGCTGCTTGACCACGGTCACCTGGCCGTAGCTGTGGCCCAGGGCGGGGATGGATTCCTGGGCCTTCATCACCTGGCCGCAGCGGGAGCACTTGCTCCCCACGGTGAGCCCGGCTTCGGTGCAGGTGGCGGGCTTGCCGGCCAGCTCCACGGGGGCATGGCCCAGGGCGTCATAGGTCTCGGTGTAGGTTTCGCCGCAGGCCGTGCACTTCCAGGTCTTGGAGCCGGGGGCGGTGCAGGTGGGCGGCGTGTCGGAGATGACCACCCAGCTGTGCAGATGGGAGTCTCCCTTGGGCGGGTCCGCATGGGCGGAGGCCGGCGCCAGACTCAGCACCAGGATCGCCACCAGCAGAAGGGACAGAATGCGGGTTCGCTTTTTCATGTTTTCTCCTCCTTTTGGTCCAAAAAGGGCGTTTTTCGGGGCTGTGAGCGCAAAAAAGCGCGGCAGGAAGCGCTACGCTTCCAACCGCGCAAAGAAAAGGCTGGTATTCGCGACAGACCATCGGTACGGAACGCCCATAACTCCCTCTCCCCGTTGTTTCGTGTGCCGTATCTGCAAGAATAAGTATACGCTATATCGCGAATAAAAGCAAGAGGGTAGTTGGGCAAAATCGGCGTTAGTTCGGCGTTTTTTTGATGAAATATATGAATATCGGCGTTAGTTTTTGCGTGCGGGGAGGGGACGATCGCCCCCTCACTCCCAGAACGGGGAATACTGGACCACGTTTTTGTGGTGCTCCTCATAGGTCTTGCTGAAGACCAGGCGGTTGGTCTGCTTGGGGTTCATGTTGCAGAAGTAGAGGTAGCCCTCCGAGAGGTATTCCTCCGAGGGGTAGAGGGCCGCCTCGATGGCCGCCCGGCCCGGGTTGCAGATGGGCCCCACGGGCAGACCCCGGTTTTTGTAGGTGTTGTAGGGGCTGACGGTGGCCAGCTCCTCCTCCGTGAAGGTATACTTTTGCACCCCCAGGGTGTAGGAAAGGGTGGCGCAGGATTCCAGGGCCATGCCCTGGCTCAGCCGATTGTGGAACACCGCCGAGACCCGGGGGAAATCCTCCGCCGCCGCGGCCTCCTTCTCGATCATGGAGGCCAGGGTCAGCACCTGGTCCGTGGTCATGTTCAGCATCCGGGCCCGGTCCGCGTCCTCCTCGGTGAAGACTACGGTGAAGCGGTTGAGCATCTTTTTCAGGATCTCCGCCGCGGTGGCATCCTCATAGACCTCGTAGGTATCCGGGAAGAGGTAGCCCTCCAGGGCGTAGCGCCGGTCGCCTGCGTTTTGGATGGGGTCCAGATAGCTGGCGGAAAGGAGGGTGCCGTCCTTGCAGAGGGCCAGGAACTCCTCCTGCTCCTCCAGGATGCCCGCCTCGAAGAGGGCCTGGGCCACGGCCTGGGCGGTGTAGCCCTCGGGGATGGTGAACCGGGTGGCCCGCCGGGCTTCGTTGCCCGCGCAGAGGATGTTCACGATCTCGGGGATGGTCATGTTCCGGGAGAGCACGTAGGTCCCGGCCCGCAGGGCGTTGGCCTTGCCCGTGAAGTCCACGTACACCTTGAAGGAGGCCGTGCTCACGATGAGGCCCGGCTCGTCCTGTCCCCGGGCGTAATACAGGAGGGACGCGATCTTCGACGCGGACGCCCCCGACGGGATCACCACCTGGATGGGGGTGTTGTCGTCCGCGTCCACGGGATAGACGAAGTGGCTGAGCACATAGCGAACCGCGCCGATCATGGCCACCGCCACCATGCCGATGCTCAGCAGGATGGCGACGATGGGCCGCAGTATGCTCCATATCCTTTCCCGGCGCAGGGTGTCCGGGTCCTTCCATTGGCTCACGGGGTGCCTCCTTTCTGAAAGATTTGGCTGTTCCCGAATAAAGCTTACCCTTCCCACTGGGAGAGGTCCACGCCCACACCGCGGCCGATGATGTCGTAGACTTCGGTGAGAAGGCGGTTCAGGCTATACTCCGCCAGCAGGAACTCCGCCGCGTCCGGGGAAAACTGCAGCAGCTCTCCCAGCTTCTTGAGCTCCTCTTCCTCCTGGCCTCCCTCGCCCCCGGACAGGCGCCGGGCCTGGACCGTGAGCTGGAGCCGGTGGAAGCGGCGCAGCAGGGTCGCCGTCTGCTCGTCGGCGAAGGCCTTCTCCCGGGCGGCGGTATAGGCCGCGTATTCCTGACTGGCGCGGATCTGGGCCGCCAGGTCCCGGGCGGCGTCCTTAATCATGGCTCTCCCCCTCGATGACGATGGGGATGATGAGGGGCGTGCGCTTGGTCTTGCTCTTGAAGAAGGAGCGAAGCTTGGTCTTGACGGCGGTTTTGATCTCGCTGTAGGCGGACTTGCCCTCCGCCTCGAACCGGGCCACCAGGGGCGCGATCTGCTCCGAGGCCTCATGCATGAGCTCCTCGGCCTCCTTCATGTACACGAACCCCCGGGAGATCATCTCCACCGGGGCGATCTGCCGGCCGGTCTGCCTGTCGATGCTGATGACCGCCACCACCAGGCCCTGGCTGGAAAGCTCCCGCCTGTCGCGGATGACGGCGTCCTCGATGCTCTCGCTCCCGTCCACCATGACGGCGCCGGAGGGCACTTCCCCGGCCCGGGCGGCCCCGTCCTTGCCGAAGGCCACCACGTCGCCGATCTCCAGCACGAACACGTTCTCCTCCGGCACGCCCATGTCCAGCGCCAGGCGGCCATGGGTCATCAGATGGCGAAACTCCCCGTGGACGGGGATGAAGTACTTGGGCTTGGCGATGTGGAGCATGAACTTGAGCTCCTCCCGGCAGGCGTGGCCGGACACATGCACGTCCGCCATGCGGTCGTAGACCACGTAGGCGCCCTTCTCGAACAGGCCGTCGATGACCTTGCCCACGGAGGTTTCGTTGCCGGGGATGGCGGAGGCGGAGATGATGACCGTGTCCCCAAAGCCGATGTTCACCTTGTGGGAGGCGTTGGCCATGCGGTACAGGCCGCTCATAGGTTCGCCCTGGCTGCCGGTGGTGATGATGCAGACCTTGTCGTCGTTGAATTTCTTCAGGTCGTCCACCTTCACGATCCGATCCTGGGGGATGGTCAGATACCCCAGATCCCGGGCGTAGGTCACGATCTGCTCCATGCTCCGGCCCGCGAAGCAGATGACCCGGCCATGCTCGATGGCCACGTCCGCCACCTGCTGGAGCCGGTACACGTTGCTGGCGAAGGAGGCCACAATGACCCGGCCCTGGGCGATGTCGAAGTAGTGCTCGAAGGTCTTGCCGATCTCCTTCTCGGACTGGGTGTAGCCTGCCCGCTCCACGTTGGTGGAGTCGGAAAGCAGGCATAGAACGCCCTTGCTGCCGTAGTAGGCCAGGCGGTTGATGTCGATGGGCTGGCCGTCCAGAGGGGTCAGGTCCATCTTGAAGTCCCCGGTGTGGAGGATCACGCCCAGGGGCGTGGTGATGGCCAGGGCCACCGCGCCGGGGATGGAGTGGCTGGTTTTGATGAATTCCGCCTTGAAGCAGCCCAGCTCCACCGTGTCCCCGGGCTTGACCACGTTCAGGGTGCCGGAGACGTGCATCTCCTGGAGCTTGTGCTGGATGAGGGCCACGGTCAGGTCCGTGCCGTAGACCGGGGCGTCGAACTTCTGCAGGGCGTAGGGCACGGCGCCGATATGGTCCTCATGGCCGTGGGTGATGAGGAAGCCCCGGAGCTTGTCGCGGTTCTCCTCCAAGTAGGTCATGTCCGGGATCACCACGTCGATGCCCGGCATCTCGTCGTCAGGGAACGCCAGGCCGCAGTCGATGACGATGATGTCCTCCCCGTATTCCAACAGGGTCATGTTCTTTCCGATTTCGCCCATGCCCCCCAGGGGGATGAGCTTGAGTTTGGTTTCGTTCTTTTTCTTTCTCATGTCTTTCTTTCCTATAGCAATGGGCCCTTTCGGGCGCCGTCTTGTATTGTATTATGATTCCGTGGCCGGGGAGAGCAGGGCTTTCTTCTCCCGCAGGGTGTCCAGCGCCCGCTCCGAAAGGAACAGGTTCTTCTGCTGCTTGCCCCGAAAGCGCTGGCCCGCCGGGGCCATGATGCCGAAGGTCACGTTCATGGGCTGGAAGTCGTGGCCCACGTATTCGGACACATAGTGCCCCAGGGCGCCGATGGCGGTTTTGTCCGTGAAGTCCACGGGGGCGTTGCCCAGGAGCTTTTCATGGAGGGCCAGGGCGGCCAAGAGGCCGCTGGAGGCGCTCTCCACATAGCCCTCCACCCCGGTCATCTGCCCGGCGAAGCAGACGAGGGGGTCGGATTTCAAAGAGTAATCCCAGTTCAAAAGGCCCGGGGAGGGCAGGAAGCTGTTTCGGTGCATGACGCCGTAGCGGACGAATTCCGCGTGCTCCAGGCCCGGGATCAGGCCGAAGACCCGCTTCTGCTCGGAAAATTTCAGGTTGGTCTGGAAGCCCACGATGTTGTAGAGCCGGCCGTCCTTGTCGTCCTGCCGAAGCTGGACCACGGCGAAGGGCATCTTCCCCTCCACCTCCAGGCCCACGGGCTTGAGGGGGCCGTAGGCCAGGGTCATCTCGCCCCGCTTGGCCATGACCTCCACGGGCATGCAGCCCTCGAAGACCCGGGGGGTCTCGAAGGCATGGAGCTCCGCCGTCTGGGCCTCGATGAGGGCATGGTAGAAGGCGAAGTATTCGTCCTTTGTCATGGGGCAGTTGAGATAATCCTCCCCCCGGCCGTAGCGGGAGGCGGCGAAAACCTTGGTAAAATCCAAGCTGTCCCGGGTGACGATGGGGGCCGCCGCGTCGTAAAAATGGAGCGGCTGGCCCACCAGCTCGCTGATGCGCTCGTAGAGGGGGCCGGAGGTTAAGGGGCCCGTGGCGATGACGCAGGGGGCGGCGGGGATCTCGGTCACCTCGCCGGGCAGGTAGGTAAGGTTGGGTAGGGACAGGAGCCGACGGGTCACCAGCTCCGTGAAGCCCTCCCGGTCCACCGCCAGAGCGCCGCCGGCGGGGACCCGGGTCAAATCCGCGCAGGAAAGGATCAGGGAGTCAAGGGCGCGCAGCTCCTCCTTCAGCAGGCCCACGGCGTTTTCCAGCCGGTCGGAGCGAAGAGAGTTGGAGCAGACCAGCTCCGCGAAGGTGTCCCGCTGATGGGCCGGGGAGCGCTTGACCGGCTTCATCTCCCGCAGGGTCACCCTGTGGCCCCGGCGGCAGAGCTGCCAGGCCGCTTCCGCGCCGGCCAGCCCCGCGCCCACTACGGTGATGTTTGCCATGGGATCTCTCCTTTTAATCGGATTTTATCTAAGCTGACACCTTTTCTTGAAAGAAAAGGTGTCCAAAAGAACTTTAAGAAGATGGCAACTTTATGCGCGATGTCAATGATATCTTCTTAAGTTTCTCTTTTTTTCGGTTCCTTTTTTTCTCTTTGTCTAAAGAGAAAAAAAGGAACAAAACTCAATCCTTATCCTTCTTCCCCCGCTGGATATAGCCGCAGTTCCTGTCGGCGCAGGCGATGAAGGGGCCGTTCTGGCCCATACGCTGGACCAGGATGCCGCCGCACTTGGGGCACTTGCCGGGCACGGGCTTATCCCAGCTGACAAAATCGCAGTTGGGGTAGTTGGAGCAGCCGTAGAAGTTCTTGCCCTTCTTGGTGTGCCGCTTGATGATGTCTCCGCCGCACTTGGGGCACTGGACATCCAGCTTCTCGATGAGGGGCTTGGTGTTCCGGCACTCGGGGAAGTTGGGGCAGGCCAGGAACTTGCCGAACCGGCCGGTCTTGATGACCATCATGGCGCCGCACTTGTCGCAGGGCACGTCCGACACGGGGTCGGGCAGCTTCACCTTGTCGATGTTGGCGCCGGCGGCCTCCAGGTCCTTCTCGAAGGGGGTGTAGAAATCCCCCACCACCTGCTGCCAGGGGACCTGTCCCTCCTCCACCTTGTCCAGCTTCTCCTCCATGCCGGCGGTGAAGGCCACGTCCACGATGCCCTTGAAGTTCTCCTTCATGAGCCGGGTGACCACGAACCCCAGCTCCGTAGGCTGCAGGGTCTTCTTCTCCCGCAGCACGTAGCCCCGGTCCACGATGGTGGTGATGGTGGGCGCGTAGGTGGAGGGGCGGCCTATGCCCTTCTCCTCCAGGGTCTTCACCAGCGTCGCCTCGGTGTACCGGGCGGGGGGCTGGGTGAACTTCTGCTCGGGGGTGACGGCCTTGGGCTCGAAGCTGTCCCCCTCCCGGATGGGCGGGAGCTGAACCTCCTTCTCCCCCTGGTCGTCCCGGCCCTCGATGTAGATCACGGTGAAGCCCGCGAACAGGGTCCGGACGCCGGTGGCGCGGAAGCTGACGCCGTTCACATCGAAGGCGACGGTGGTGGCTTCCAGCACCGCTTCGCTCATCTGGCTGGCCAGGAACCGCTCGTAGATGAGCTTGTAGAGCTTGTACTGATCGGCGCTCAGGCTGGCCTTGAGCTCCTTGGGGCTGTTCTTCAGGTCCGTGGGGCGGATGGCTTCATGGGCGTCCTGGGCGTTGCTCCGGCCCCGGTACACGTTGGGCTGGGCGGGGACATATTCCGGCCCGTACTGAGCCTGGATGAACGCCAGCGCCGCCTCCTGAGCCTCCTTGCTGATGCGGACGGAGTCGGTTCGGATATAGGAGATCAGGCCCACGGGCCCCTTCTTGCCGATGTCCACGCCCTCATAGAGCTGCTGGGCCACCTGCATGGTCCGCTTGGCGGTGAAGTTCAGCTTCCTCGACGCCTCCTGCTGCAGGCTGGACGTGGTGAACGGGGGCGCGGCGTGGCGCTTCTTCTCGGCGGTCTTCACCTCCGAGGTCACAAAAGGCTTGCCCTCGATGCGCTTAAGGACCCGGTCCGTCTCCTCCTTGGTGTGAAGCTCCTTCAGCTCCCCCCAATTGACGAACTTGGCTTCAAAGGGCTTCTTCCCCTGGAGCTGGGCGGTGATGGTCCAGTATTCCTTGGGAACGAACTCGTTGATCTCCTCCTCCCGATCGCAGATGATGCGGGTGGCCACGGACTGGACCCGGCCGGCGGAAAGGCCCTTGCGGACCTTGGCCCAAAGGATGGGGCTGATCTTGTAGCCCACCAGCCGATCCAGCACCCGGCGGGCCTGCTGGGCGTCCACCAGGTTCATGTTGATGGGCCGGGCCTTCTTGAAGGAGCCCTTCACGGCGGTGGAGGTGATCTCGTTGAACTCGATCCGGCACTTGCTCTTTTCGTCCAGCTTCAACACCTCCGCCAGGTGCCAGCTGATGGCCTCCCCCTCCCGGTCAGGGTCGGTGGCCAGATAGATCTTGTCGGCCTTCTTCGCTTCCTTGCGGATGGTCTCCAGAACGTCCTTCCGGCCCCGAAGGGCAATATACTTGGGGGCAAAGCCGTTTTCCACGTCCACCCCCAGCTGAGACTTGGGCAGATCCCGGATGTGGCCCTGACTGGCCACCACCTTATATTTGCTCCCTAAAAACTTCTCGATGGTCTTCGCCTTGGCGGGCGACTCCACGATTACCAAAGATTCGGCCATGGTATATACCTTCTTTTCAATAGACGATGTTGGTTTGCAGGGGGTCCAGCGCGTAGACGCTCCCCGGCAGTTGCTTTATTATTCCCGAAAAAGTCAGTCCTGTCAAGGTGGGAATCAGCTCATCCACGGAACAGGCGCAGCTTTCCAGGAGTTCATCCTCGTTTTTCTCCCCGGATTCCAGGGCCTTCACCACCCGCTGCTCCACGGGGGACAGCTCCTCGAAGCGGACGGCCTGCCCCTCCTCGCTGTAGCTGCCCTCGCCGAACTCCTCCAGTATATGGGAAACGGCTGTGACGGCCTTGGCCTCCCCCCGGCGGATCATGTTGTTGGTGCCCACGCTCATCAGGTCGGTGATCCGGCCCGGGACGGCGAACACCTCCCGCCCCTGCTCCAGGGCGAGCCGGGCGGTGATGGCGGCGCCGCTCCGCTCCCCCGCCTCCACCACCAGCACGCCCAGGGAAAGGCCGCTGATGATCCGGTTGCGGATGGGAAAATTCTGGGGCAGGGCCGGGGTCCGGGGCAGGAACTCCGTCAACAGGCACCCCCGCTCGGCGATGGCGCCGTAGAGCTTCTCGTTGCCCTTGGGGTAGACCACATCGATGCCGCAGCCCAGCACGGCTACGGTGGGGTCCTGCGCCCCCTCCACGGAGAGAGCGCCCAGGGCGGCGTAGGCGTCGATGCCGGTGGCCAGGCCAGATATGACCGTGGCCCCCGCCTTCACCAGCTCCCGGCCGAAGGTCCGGGCCACGTCCTTGCCGTAGTCCGTGCAGCGGCGGGTGCCCACGATGGCCAGGGGCAGCTGCATGTCTTCGTTCAGGGTGCCCTTATAGAAGAGGACGCTGGGCGGATCGGAGATCTCCTTCAGAAGGGCCGGATAGGCGTAGCTGGAGGCGGTGACCACATGGACATTGTTTTTGTCCAACCAGCGGATGTAGCGGTCCATGAACCCGTCCGCGGCGGCCTCCTTCAGCCGCTTCTGTACGTCCTCGGAGAGCATGGAGAGCCGCTCCATGCGGCCCTTCTGCACGTCCTCAAAGGCCTCCTCCAGATAGTAATATTCCTCCCGGGCGGCGGAAAACTGACGGTATTTGGTGCCGGTGGCGTAGTGCAGCCACAGCTCCAGCCGATCCGACGGGTCGATCATAGCTCATTTCCTCCCAATATGGACAGCTGCCGATAGCGGATCGCCTCGCTCAGGTGCTTCTCCCGGATCGTCTCGCTGCCGTCCAGGTCCGCGATGGTCCGGGCCACCTTCCGCAGCCGCTGATAGGCCCGGGCGGACAGGTTCATCCGCTGGAAGGCCCGCTCCATCATCAATCGACAGGGGCCGTCCAGGGCGCAGTATGCCTCGATCTGCCGGTTGTTCATGCGGGCGTTGAGCTGGGTGCTCTCCGCTCCAAAGCGCTCCCGCTGCCGGGCCCGGGCCGCCATGACCCGCTGGCGGATGGCGGCGGAGGGCTCCCCCGTGCCCTTGCCGGACAGGTCCTCGAAGGGCACGTCGTTCATCTCGATGAACATGTCGATCCGATCCAGCAGGGGGCCGGAGATCCGCCGGGCGTACCGCTGGATCTGGACGGGGGTGCAGGTGCACGGCTTGGTGCGGGAGCCCCGGTTGCCGCAGGGGCAGGGGTTCATGGCCGCCACCAGCATGAAGGAAGCGGGATAGGTGCAGCTCATGCGGGCCCGGGAAACGGTGACGATGCCGTCCTCCAGGGGCTGGCGCAGGCTCTCCAGCACGTCCCGATGGAATTCTGGAAACTCATCCAGGAACAGGACGCCCATGTGGGCCAGGCTGATCTCCCCGGGCATGGCGTTGGACCCGCCGCCGGTGATGGCCGCCGAGGAGGCCCCGTGATGGGGCGCCCGGAAGGGCCGGGCCGTGACCAGGCCCCGATGGCCCGCCACGGAATGGATCTTGGTCACCTCCATGCACTCGCTCAGCGTCATGGGCGGCAGGATGGAGGGGATGGCCCGGGAGAGCATGGTCTTCCCGGAGCCGGGGGTGCCGGCCAGCAGCAGGTTGTGGCCCCCCGCAGCGGCGATCTCCGCGGCCCGCTTGGCGGCGGCCTGGCCCCGGATGTCCGCAAAGTCAAAGGGATAGGCCGCGTCCTCCGGGGCGAACTCGGTTCTTGGCTGGGGCTCCATGCCCCCCTCCCCCCGCAAGAAGGCCACCAGCTGGGCCAGGTTCTCCACGGGGAACACCCGCACGCCCGCCGCGCAGGCGGCCTCCTGGGCGTTCTCCCGGGGGACGAAAAACACGCTCTCCCCCCGCTGCTGGGCAGCGATGACCATGGGCAGGACCCCGTTGACGGGGCGCACGTCCCCGTTGAGGGCCAGCTCCCCCAGGTACACCGCCCGTATAAGAGGCGCTTGCTTGAGCCGGCCGTCGGCGCAGAGGATGGCCAGGGCGATGGGCAGATCGTAGACGCTGCCCTCCTTGCGCACGTCCGCCGGGGCCAGGCTCACGGTGATGCGGGCCGTGGGAAACTCGAAGCCGGAGTTCTTCAGAGCCGCCCGGACCCGCTCCCTTGACTCCTTCACGGCGGCGTCCGGCAGGCCCACCGTTTCATAGGCGGGGAGCCCGGCGGAGATGTCCACCTCCACCTTGACGGGAAAGCCGTTCAAACCGGTCAGCCCGAAGCTGTTCGCCTGGGAAAGCATATGCGCCTCCTTGTGTTTCCTTATATGGGGAGAGGATCTCTCTCCCTCCGTCACGGGCAGCGAAAGCTGCCCGCGCCACCTCCCTCGTCAGAGGGAGGTTTTATAGCGCCCCTTGTCAGGGGAGCTGCCGCGAAGCGGCTGAGGGGTAGTCTCCTCCGCATCGCTGTTTCACCACTCGATCGATCTCTCCCGCAACAGCCGGAAAACTGACAAACACATCGCTGTTCCAGAAGCGGATCACCTTCAGCCCCATTTCCTCCAGGGCCATCGTCCGTGCCAAATCTTCCTCCGTCTGGCCTTTCGCCCCATGCTGGCCCCCGTCCAGCTCCACCACCAATTTTGCCTTTGCGCAATAGAAATCCGCAATATACGTGCCAATGGTTTTCTGTCGCTGAAACCGCACCGGATATTTGCGCAGATAACCATACCAAAGCTGCCTTTCCGCGGGCGTCATGTTTTTCCGTAGTTCCTTTGCCAAAGGGATGATTTCCTTTCGATAGGATTTCATCAAAGACTCCTTTTCTCCCCTTGTCATCACCCGCGCCACCTCCCTCGTCAGAGGGAGGTGTTTGTCTGCCCCTAACCAGCCGTTACACCCAACCGTAGTATAGTATGGAAGCCGGGAGGATGTTCTCCAGGAAGCCGGCGTAGCCGTAGCCCGTGGGCAGGCCGGAGATGGCGGGATAGAGCAGGATGAAGTAGACCACCGCCAGGGCGAGCCAGGCCCACTTGACCCAGTGGATGCGCCGGTTCTCCTGCTCCAACAGGAAGAAGAGGTACACCGTGGACAGCAGGATGAAGGGCACCGTGGCGAAGAAGTGGTAGAGGAACACGCACCGGGTCACCAGCACCCAGGGCAGGTAGTTGGCCGCCACGCCCACGAAGAGGATGGGCAGCACCGGGTTGCGCTTCACCTTGCCCAGCACCCATTCCAGGAACAGGCACACCGCCCCCACCGCGCTGACCCACCAGACGGCGGGGTTGCCGGTGCTGGCGATGTTGGAGATGGTGTCCCCGTTGCCGGACACATAGAACCAAACGCTCTTGAAGGTGAAGGGCCACTGGTACCAGGTGCTCTGACACATGTGGGTGGCGGTGAGCTTGCTGTGGTAGTTGTACATGTCCCGCTGGTTTTGCAGCAGGGTCAGCCACATGTCCTTGAGGCCGTAGCCGGGGCGCAGGGAGGCCTGGTAGCGGTAGTAGGGGAAGTAGGACAGGAAGTAGATGAGCCCGGGGACCAGCAAAAACCAGACGCAGCACCAGAGCACGGTTTTCAAGAACGTCTGCCAGTAGGCCCGGCGGCGGGCGGCGGCCCCGGCGTCATGGCCCTTGTAGGCCTCAAAAAGGGCGCAAAGCAGATGATAAAACAGCACCACCGCCAGGCCCGCCCCGGCGTAACAGCCGATCCACTTGCTGGCGCAGCCCAATCCGAAGGCCACCCCCGAAAGAGCCAGGGGCCAGAGCTTGTCCATAAGGGGGGCGGTGAAATAGTCCTGCCGCACATACTCGTACATGAAGAAGAACATGAGCAGGATGAAGAACACCCCGTACACGTCGATGGTGGCGATGCGGGTCTGGGTGAAGTGCATGCAGTCGAAGGCCCACAGGCCCGCCGTGACGAAGGCGAAGTCCGTGCGCTTGAAGATGCGCTTCGAAAACACATACATGAGGGGCACCATGGCCACCCCGAAGAGGGCCCCCATGATCCGCCAGCCGAAGGGCTTCATGCCGAAGAGCAGGATGCCCAGGGCGATGATGAGCTTGCCCAGGGGCGGATGGGTCCACTCGTAGACGGGCAGGTTGTGGATGTTCTCATAGGCCGTGCGGGCGTGGTAGATCTCGTCGAAGATCATGCCGTTGAAGTAACTGGGGGCTTCGGGCACCGTGTCCTGCTCGTCCACCAGGTTCAGGACGGTTTGGTTGTTATCGAATATCTCCAGCACCGTGACGGGCAGCCGCTCCCCCTCGAAGAAGAAGGCGATCTCGTTGAAGGCAGCCTCCCGCTCCTCCACGGCCACCCTCAGATAGCGGGTGGTCATATCCATGTCCACCTGGTGCCACTTGAACATGTCCCCCTGGTCCTGGGTGTAGGCGTTCTCCGCCCCGTCGTCGGCGGTGAAGCGAAGGGTGCCCTGGGCGATGTTGCCGTTGAACCAGACCTCATCGAAGGTGACCTCCTGACCGAAGTCCAGCGTGAAGCCCTCCCCCGCTTCCCCCCGGTAGACCGTGGTGGGAAAGGAGAGAGTGCCCAGGTTCAAGAGGGCGATGAGGGTATATACCAGGGTCAGGGCCCCCAGCAGGAGCTTGTCCAGCTTCAGCATGCGCTCGCTTTGGCCCTTTTCAAAGAGGGTCAGCATATCCCGGTCGGAAGTGTTTATCTTGCTCATTTGCGCAGCCCCTCCTCGATGAAATCATAGAGCTTGGAGGGTTCTTTCTTCTCCTCTCGAATGAACATTTGGCTGATCCTGCCCCGGATATCGTGGAGCATGTCCGCCGTCACGAAGCCGAAGTACAGGCACACGATCACCTCCGCCCCGGCCCAGAAGCGCAGCACCGTGTTGTGCTCCCGGCCGCCCCGGATCACCTCCATGGCCCCGTGGCTCACCACGTACTGGGCCATCATCTCGTTGAGGAAGGTGGTCACCGTGAACAGCAATGCCACCAGCAGCAGCCGGGGGTCCTTATAGTAGGCGTAGGCGAAGAGGAGCATGACCAGGACCGGCACCACGTACCGCTCGTGCATATAGTGGCCGAAGGTGAAGATGAGGGCCATGGTCAGGGCCGCCGCCAGGAAGAGAACGCCCCGATCCTGGCTGAGGGGGGCGCTCTGCAGGCGCTGGGCCTGGTAGCGGCGCAGGATGGTCATGAACCCGAACAGAATGGCCAGGCAGATGGCCACCGTGCCGAACTGGCGGAAGGTGACCAGGCCCGGGATGATGTACTCCCCTGCCTTCTTCCAGTTGGCGCCGCAGAAGGCAAAGTAGTTGTAGGCTTCCACGGTGGCGTAGTCGTAGCCGGCGGAGGCGGTGAGGAACCGCTCCGCGAACCAGAACAGCCCCCGATCCGCCTTGAAGGGCAGGCTGATGGCCAGCATGACGGCCACCGCCGAAAGGGCGCCCAGGGCTATGTCCCGCAGGTCCGCAAGACGGCCCCCCTTATCTTCCCAGCGGACCAGGAACAGGTGGGCGAAGGCATAGACCGGGCCGAACATGAGGGCCTGCCACTTGGTCATGACCGCCAGGCCGAAGACCGCCCCGGAGAGCACGCGCCTGCCGTCGATGAGGAGCAGGAAGGAGACGACCAGCCACAAAGTCAGGATGGAGTCGATCTGCCCCCAGGCCCCGGACAAAAACAGCAGCGCCGGGTTTAGGAACACCAGGCCGCCCAGGATGAGGGCGCCGGAGTTGTTGATCCGCTGCTTGCGGGCGAAGCTCATGAGCAGCAGCGCCAGGATGAAGTCCGCCGCCGCCGCAGGGAGCATGTAGAGGAACAGGCCGCCCACACTATACACGTCCAGGCCGAACAGGTTCAAAAAGGCGGAGTAGCCCCCCAGGAAGAGCATGTAGCCGGGAGGATAGTCGTACCACTCATGGCCGGCGGCCCAGTAGAACTGCCGGGTGCCGTTGCGGGCGATGTCCTGGCCCCAGGCCACAAAGCAGCTCATGTCCGTGTCATGGCCCTTGAAGAGGGCGCAGAGGATGAGCCGAAGCAGCAGCCCCACCACCACGATGAAGGCAAAGCCGCTCCAGAAGGTTTTCTCGGGCAGGGTCTTGTCCGTGAGCAGGCGCCGGTTCCGATAGACGCCGAAGAGGAGCAGCACCCCGGAGAGCACCGCCGCCCAGACGATGATGGCGAAGAAGGACTTGTAGTGCTCCTCATCCCGAAAGGCGTCGTCGTCCTCGTCGTCGGCGCCGCCCCAGGGGGACAGCAGCTGGTAGGGGCCCTCGTCCGGGCCGCCCTCCCGGAGGGACAGGTCCTTGAAGCGGACCAGGCCGCTGCTGGCCTCGCTGTAGCCGCCCAGGCGCAGGGCCAGGATGATTTCGGTCTGGCCGGGCTCAGTCTTGAAGTAGAGGGTGGTCTGGGTGAAGCCGTTGTCGCCGGAGAGGGAGTCGGAATAGACGCAGCTCTTGTCCAGGCTGTAGTTGTCGATGGACAGGGACGCGCCCCGGCCGCTTTGCACGTTCTCGGTGGCGATGAAGCCGGAAAGGACATACTCCGTGCCCTCCGCCACGGTGATCTTTTTGCAGAGCCGAAGATCGTCCGCCACGTCGGAGCGAAGGGTGACCACGCCGTCGCCGTCGGCAAAGGCGGCGTATTCGTTTTCATAGGAGGTCACATACCAGCCCGCCGGCAGCTCGGAGCCGGAGGCGGATAAATCGAAGCTGGTGCCCAGGGCCGCCGCAAGGTTCCTTCCCTTCCCCCTGAAATAAAAGCCGGCCACGGCGATCACGGCCACGGCCAGGACCGCCACGATGGCGCTTAAAATCTTTTTCTGCAAGGCATATCCTCCGATCCCATATATAGGGATAAATTTCCTCATATGTATGATACCACAATCCCTTTGCAGAATGCAATCCATTGTCAAAAAGGGTTCACATTGTGCAGGGATCGATCGGTTTTTTTCACATTTTTCGGCAAAAATCGGGGCTGCGCAGAGTTTGCCCGGCCGGATGGCTAAAAGGCGTTGGGGATGTGCTGGATGCGGAGGGGACGGGTGTAGACCTCCACCACGTCGAAGCGGGCGGCGTGACTCAGAGCGCCGTGGGCCTTCAGATAGCCCTGGGCGGCCCGGGTAAGATACAGCTGCTTTTTGGGGCCCACGGCCTCCCGGGGCAGGCCGAAGTCGGCGCGGGAGCGGGTCTTTACCTCCGCGAAGACAAGGGTGCCCGTCCGCCGCTCCCGGGCCACGATGTCCAGCTCGTAGCGGCCGAAGCGGTAGTTGCGCTCCAGTATGGCATAGCCGTGGAAAAACAGGTATGCGGCGGCCAGGCGCTCCCCCCACTTTCCGGTGTTCATGGGACGAAATGGCCGATGAAGCTGCGGCGATGGATGGGACAGGGACCGTACTTCTTCAGGGCGGCGATGTGCTCGGCGGTGCCGTAGCCCTTGTTCCGGGCGAAGCCGTACTGGGGGTAGAGGGCGTCCTGCTCGATCATGTACCGGTCCCGGGCCACCTTGGCCAGGATGGAGGCGGCAGCGATGGAGTAGGACAGGGCGTCCCCATGGATGAGGGCGTGCTGCCGGGCGGGGATATTTAGGCCCTGGAGGGCGTCGATGAGCACGTCGGTGACGGGCAGGTTGACTTTAGCGAAAGCCTCCGCAAAGCCACGTTTCGTGGCCTCCAGGATGTTAATCCGGTCGATGGTCTCGGGGTCGATCCAGGCGGTGGCATGGGCCAGGGCCGTGGAGAGGATCTGATCGTAAAGGGCCTCCCGGCGCGTTTCGGAGACCTTTTTGGAGTCGTTGATATAGGGCAGGAGGGGCTCCGGGGGCATGACCACGCAGCCCACCACCACGGGTCCGGCCAAGGGGCCCCGGCCCACCTCGTCCATGCCGGCCAAAACGACGCCGGTCTGGGCCCAGTAGGTCCGGTCGATTTCAGACAGCTTTTGGAGCCTCAGTTGTTCTTTTTCGGTGATCTTCATACAATAAAACCTTTCTTTTTGTTCCTTTTTTCTCTTCGGTGAAGAGAAAAAAGGAACCGAAAAAAGAGAAGCTCAGGAAGAAAGATAAGATTGAGCGGATACGTCTGCTTGCCTTCCTAAGTTTCTCTTTTTGGGCGACTTTTCTCTTTGTCGAAAGAGAAAAAGTCGCAAAAACAAGCTTATTCCTTCGGTATCGTGTCCAGCGTCACCCGGGCGATCTTGCCGCCGCGGAACTCGTCAAGGACGATCCGGGCCGCCCGCTCAACATCCAGCACCCCGCCGGAGAGCAGGAACCCACGGCTCCTGGCCACCGCCTCCAGCAGCTCGCCTTCGGGGGTGTCGGTGGTTATCTTCTTATACCGCTCCATGAGCGCCTGGGGCACCAGCTCCCGAAGCCGGACGAGGAGCCTTTGGGCCAGCTCCTCCCCATCCAGGATATCGTCGTTAATGGACCCCAAAAAGGCCAGGGACAGGGCCTTTTCCTGATCCTCCAGCTTGGGCCAGAGCAGGCCGGGGCTATCCATGAGCTCCAGATAGGCGTTCACCTTCACCCACTGCTTACTGCGGGTGACGCCGGGGGTATCGCCGGTCTTTGCCCGATTCTCCCCGGCGATCCGGTTGATGAAGGTGGACTTGCCCACGTTGGGGATGCCCACCACCATGACCCGAACGGTCTTTTTGACCCCCTTGTCCTCCATGCGCTTCACCTTGTCGGCCACCGCCCGCTCCATGAGCGAAACGGCCTGCTTCCTCCCGGCGGCGCCGGTGGAGACGATGGGCGCGGCCAAAAAGCCCTTGCCCTTATAGTACTCCACGAACCGGCGGGTCATGGTTTCGTCCGCCAGGTCCGCCTTGTTGAGGAGCATGATCCGGGCCTTGGCGGCAAAGAGCGCGTCAAAATCCGGGTTCCGGGAAGCCTCCGGCGCCCGGGCGTCCACGATCTCCAGCACCGCGTCCACCAGCTTCAAATTCTCCTGGAGCATGCGCTTGGCCTTGGCCATGTGCCCCGGATACCATTGGATGAGCATTGTTTATCCCTTCTGAAAATCAAAAAAGCCCCGTGCTTGGCGGGGCTTAGGGTCCTTATTTGGTGACGATCCTTTCGCGGATCTTGGCAGCCTTGCCGGAACGCTCCCGCAGGTAGTAGAGCTTGGCCCGGCGGACCACACCGTGGCGCACCACTTCGATGCGGCCGATGCGGGGGCTGTGATAGGGGAAGGTGCGCTCCACGCCCACGCCGTAGGAAATACGGCGGACGGTGAAGGACTTGCGGATGCCGCCGCCCTCCATCTTGATGACGATGCCTTCGAAGTTCTGCAGGCGCTCGTGGGTGCCTTCCACGACCTTCACGTACACGCGAACCTGATCGCCGATCTCCAACTCAGGCAGATCCGTGCGAAGCTGTTCTTTTTCCAGTTCCTTGATGATGTCGGACATTTTGATTTTCTCCTCTCGTTCTCTATGAGCGATACGGGCGTTCATGACCGCACAAAGCAGGACAGTGGACCGTCCATTGCCGCAACGGGCGTATTATAACACGGCAAAAGGGCGAATGCAAGCCCTATTTTCCCTTGTTTTCGTAGTATTTTCCGAAGGTGCCCAGGAGCTCCGGCCGGTTTTGCCGGGTTTTCTCCAGGGCCTGCTCCTGCCGCCAGGCGGCGATGTTGGCCGCGTGGCCGGAGAGCAGCACCTCGGGCACGTCCTGCCCCCGGAAGGAGGCGGGCCGGGTGTACTGCGGGTACTCCAGCAGGCTTTTGGAAAAGCTCTCGTCCTCCGCGCTCTCGCCGCTGCCCAGCACCCCGGGCACGAACCGGCTCACGCAGTCCACCAGCACCATGGCGGGCAGCTCCCCGCCGGTGAGGATGTAATCGCCGATGGACACCTCCCCGTCCATGAGGGTCATGATCCGCTCGTCCACCCCCTCATAGTGGCCGCAAAGCAGCAGCAGCCGGGGGCAGGCGGCCAGGGCGCGGGCGCTTTGCGTGGTCAGCAGGCGCCCCCGGGGGGTGAGCAGGAGGCGACGGGCCTCATGCCCGGGATCGACGGCTTCCACGGTGTCGAAGATGGGCTGGGCCATCATGACCAGGCCCGCCCCGCCGCCGAAGGGATAGTCGTCGGCCTTATTGTGCTTGTTGTCGGACCAGTTACGGATGTTGTGCAGGCGGATGTCCAGCAAGCCGTTCTCCCGGGCCCGGCCCAGCATGGATTCGGACAGGGGCCCGGCGAACATCTCCGGGAACAGGGTGAGGATATCAATCCGCAAAGAAGCCCACCTCCCTGAGCACGTCCCCATGGAAGACCATCTTCCCCGCCTCTACGTCCACCCGCTCGATCACTTTCTTGAGGGCGGGGACCATGAGCCGGCCGCCGTCGATGACATAGACATCGTTGGCACCGGTGGAAAGCACGTCCGTGATCTTGCCGTAGGCCTTGCCCTCCGTGTCGAAGACAGAAAGGCCAATCAAATCCGCGATAAAATAGGTGTATTCGGGCAGCTGGGCGGCATGGGCTCTGTCCACGCAGAGAAAGCCGCCCCGCAGGGCCTGCGCTGCCTCCACGGTGTCATAGCCCTCGATCTGGACGACCACCGCGTCGGGCCGCCGGGAAAGCACACAAAGCCGCACGGGGGCATAGCTCCCGTGCAGCTCCAGATAGCCTTCTGTCAGGCCCTTGAAGCGGGCCACGTCGTCGGTAAGCGGGTCCAGCTTCACGGCGCCTTTGAGGCCGTGGGGCCGGGCGATGTAGCCGACGCGCAGATATTCCGTCACAGAATGTCCACCACGTACTTCTTCTGGGAATCCACAGAAGCCGCCTTCACGATGGTGCGGATGGCCTTGGCGATGCGGCCCTGTTTGCCGATGACCTTGCCGGCGTCGGAGGGGTCCACGGAAAGCTCGATGACGAAGGCGTCATCCTCCTCCCGCATCTCCACCTTCACGGCATCCGGGTTGTCCACCAGGCTCTTGGCGATGAAAAGTACCAGCTCGTCCATGGCTTACTCGATGGCGCCGGACTTCTTGAGCAGGGCCCGGACGGTGTCGGTGGGCTGGGCGCCGTTCTTCATCCAGGCGGCGGCCTTCTCGTTGTCCACCTTCAGCTCAGCGGGCTCGGTGCCGGGATTGTAGTACCCCAGCTCCTCCACGAACGCGCCGTTGCGGGGCGCGCGGGAATCGGCCACGATGATACGGTAGAAGGGGGCTTTCTTGGCGCCCATGCGGCGCAGTCTGATCTTCAGCATTGTTTGTTTCTCCTTGTTTTTTATGTTTCTTTGGATGTATGAAAAACGGTTTGCACCATTTTTTCCGCGTTTAGAACCCGAAGGGGAAGCCGCCCCGGCCCGCCCGCTTCAGAAACTTCTTATTGGTCATCTGCTTCATGAGCTGACGGCTTTGGTTGAACTGGTTCATGAGCCGGTTCACCTCCTGGACGGTGGTGCCGCTGCCCTTGGCGATGCGCTTTCTCCTGCTGGCGTTCAAGAGATCCGGGTTGGCGCGCTCCGCCTTGGTCATGGACTGGATGATGGCTTTCGTGCGGCCAAGCTGCTTTTCGTCCACCTGGATGTTGCCCAGCTTGCTGGCCCCGGGGATCATCTTGAGCATATCCTCCATGGAGCCCATGTTCTGCATCTGCTCCATCTGGTCGAGGAAGTCGTTGAGATCGAAGGACGCGGTCCGCATCTTCTTCTCCATCTCGGCGGCCTTCTTCTCGTCGAAGGCCTGCTGGGCCTTCTCGATGAGGGTCAGCACGTCGCCCATGCCCAGGATGCGGGAGGCCATCCGGTCCGGATGGAAGGGCTCGATGTCGGTGAGCTTCTCGCCGGTGCCGGCGAACTTGATGGGCTTGCCGGTGACCGCCTTCACGGACAGGGCCGCGCCGCCCCGGGTGTCGCCGTCCAGCTTGGTGAGGATCACGCCGGTGAGGGGCACCGCCTCATGGAAGGCCTTGGCGGCGTTGACCGCGTCCTGGCCGGTCATGGCGTCGATGACCAACAGCACCTCGGCGGGGTTCAGAAGATCCCGGAGCTTTTTGAGCTCGGCCATCATGTCCTCGTCCACATGGAGGCGGCCGGCGGTGTCCACGATGAGCACGTCGTAGAAGTTGCGGCGGGCGTATTCCACGGCTTCGGAAGCGATCTTCACCGGGTCGATCTGGCCCTTCTCAAAGACGGGGACATTGGTCTTCTCCCCCACGATCTTCAGCTGGTCGATGGCGGCGGGACGATACACGTCGCAGGCGCAGAGCAGGGGATTTTTGCCGTATTGCTTTTTGAGGAGCAGAGCCAGCTTCCCGCACATGGTGGTCTTGCCCGCGCCCTGAAGGCCGGCCATCAGGAAGATGGCGGGCTTGGTGGAGCCGAAGTCCAGCCGGGCGTTGGTGGCGCCCATGAGCTCGGTCATCTCCTCGTTGACGATCTTGATGATCTGCTGGCCCGGGGTCAGGCTTTCCAACACGTCGGAGCCCACGGCCCGCTCGGTGACCCGCTTGACAAAGTCCTTCACCACCAGGAAGTTGACGTCCGCCTCCAACAGGACCAGGCGGATCTCCCGCATGGCGTCCTTCACGTCCTTCTCGGACAGACGCCCCCGGCCCGTCAGCTTTTTGAAGATGTTTTGCAGACCGCCTGAAATACCCTCAAAGGCCATAGGCTTTCCCTTTCTTTCTGTCGGCAGTTTTGCCGGTTTCGCTTGCGAAATTGCTGCGCCAGTCCGCAGCAAAGGCAAACACTGCGTGTTTGAAAAACGCAGTTTTTCAAACTACTCCTCCCAAACGCTTTCCACCGTGTCCAGGCCCTGCTGCAGCAGCTCCTTCTCCCGATCGGATACGTGGCTCTCCTTCACCAGCAGGCGCATGGCCGCCATGAGCTTCTCCTGGCGGTTGAACTTCTCCACCAGCTTCAGAGTCTTTTCATACGCCCTGAGCTGCTCCTCGGCCCGCTTGAGCGTGTCCCGGACCCCCTGGCGGGAGATGCCTTCCCGCTCGGCGATCTCGGAGAGGGAGCAATTCTCGTTGGCGTACTGGCTCATCATCTCCCGCTGCTTCTCGGTGAGCAGCAGGCCGTACCAGTCCAGGAGCTCGCCCAGCTCGATCAGCTTTTCCATACGTACCTCAGCAAAAAAGCTGTAAAGTATTTTTACTTTACAGCTTGAACAGTATACCTTATCGCAGGGCCCTTGTCAATAGGTTTTTACACCGTTTCGAACAGCTCCTCCGGCAGCTTGGGCAGCTCCTCCAGGCTGGACAGGTTGAACTTGTGGAGGAAGGTGTCCGTGGTGACCAGGAGCATGGGCCGGCCGGGCACGTCCTTGCGACCGGCGACGGCGATCAGGTTCATCTTCAGCAGCCGCTCCACCGCGTATTCGCAGCGGACGCCCCGGACCTCCTCGATCTCCGCCCGGGTCACGGGCTGGCGGTAGGCCACGATGGCCAAGGTCTCCACCATGGCGTTGGACAGGCTCCGCTGCTGGGTGGGGTTCAGCACCGTCTCCACCGCCTCCGCGTTTTCCGCCGCGGTGGTAAGCTGCGCCGTGTCCGCCGTGACGGAAAGCCTGAGGCCCCGATCCTCCGTCTCATAGGAGAGGGAGAGCTCAAAGAGCTTCTGCTTCAGCTCCCCGTCGGTGAGCTCCAGCCCCCGGCACAGCTCGCTCAAAAGCACCGGCTCCCCGGCCACGAACAGTATGCTCTCTATCTTCGATGTGATCCGATCCATAGGTTACCTTTCCTCTTCCTCCTCGTCCATGTACACCGTGTCCTCCTCATCGTCCCGCAGCTGGCGCAGGTGGAGCCGGATGGGGGCAAAGGTGTCCCCCTGGGTGATGTGGATCTCCCCGCGGGCCATCATCTCCAGCACGGCCATGAAGGTGACCACCACCTCCATGCGGCTGGGGCGCTCGCTGAGCAGCTCCCGGAAGGAAAGATGCTCCTTTTCCATGAGCTTTCTGCGGATGAGGCCGGACCGCTCCCGCACCGTGAAGGTGTCCTGGCGGACCCGATGCTCCCGGGGCGCCGTCTCCCCTTCCGCGGCGCCGGCCAGGGCCTGCAGAAAGGCTTTGAGCAGCCCCTCGGTGGTGACGGTCCCCAGCTCCGCCTCCTCGTTGGCGGGGGGCAGCTCCTCGGGAAGCCGGGCAAAGCGCAGGCGGGCCTGGTCGTAGAGTTCGCTTAGCTCCTCACCGGCGGCCTTGAAGATCTTGTACTCCTTCAGGCGGCGGATGAAGGCCTCCTCCGGGTCCTCCTCCTCCCCCTCCTCCAAGGGCGCGGGCCGGGGCAGCAGGTGACGGGATTTCAGGTACACCAGCTGGGCCGCCACGGTGAGAAAGTCGCTGGCCGCGTCCAGCTCCTCCTCGGTCAGATCCTCCATATAGCTAAGGTAGGCCGAGGTGATCTCGGACACGAAAATATCCTCGATGTTCACCTCCGCCTTCTCGATGAGGTGGAGCAGAAGATCGAGGGGACCGTCGAAGTCCTGGATGTGAACCCGATACCCTTCCATAGCCCTATGCCACCAGGAGCCGGCTGATGAGGCCGAAGACCAGGTTCTGGGCCCAGGAGATGGGATAATCCAAAATCCCCAGCCAGAGGAGGGCCAGCAAGATGTAGCGCCCGTACTGGCGCAGGAAGGCGAAGACCTTGTAGGGCACCCGGCGGGCCAAAAGGGTCTCCGCCACGTGGCTGCCGTCCAGCGGCGGGATGGGGATCAGGTTGAAGATGATGAGGGTGGTGTTGATGCCGATGAGGTTCAGGAAGATATAGTAGAAGGCATCGTTGAAGAACAGGCGATTGTTCGCCCGCACCAGCAGGATGAACAGGGCGGAGAAGACCACCACCTGGATAAAGTTCATGGTCACGCCGGCCAGGGAGACGATGATGTCGTCCCGCTTGAATTTCTTGAAGTTGCGGGGATTCACCGGCACGGGCTTAGCCCAGCCGAAGCCCAAAAACAGCAGGCACAGGGTGCCCAGGATGTCGAAATGATCCAGGGGGTTCAAGCTCATGCGGCCCAGGTTCCGGGCGGTGGGGTCGCCGCAGCGATAGGCCGCGTAGGCATGCCCCCACTCATGGAAGGTCAGGCCCATGACCAGGGCGGGCAGCATATAGACAAGCTGCAAAGGATTCTGAATGAAATACTGTATCCTACTCATGGGGTCATTATACCCCAGGGCCCCGCCCTTTGGCAAGAGTCAGCTATCCCCGGCTTCCCTCCGGCGCAGATATTCCGCCCCGATCCGGCGCAGAATGGCCCCAAGGGACTTGGAGATCACGTCCGCCGCCGGGTAGAGGTCGAGTTCAAAGACCGTTTCCCCCGCCAGGGTGAACACCGCCCTGCCCACGCTCTCCCCGGCCAGGAGGGGCGCCGCCAGCCTCTCCGGCACATCCAGCCGCCGGTCCACCTTTCCCGCCTGCTTGGCAAGGAGCAGCGCGGCGTCCTCATGGGCCACCAGGTCCACGGCGGGCACGTCGCCGCCCGCCACCGGCCAGCCCTCCGCCAGGACGCCCCCGGCCCGGGAGAGGAGCACGGGCTCGAAGGCGGCGAAGGCGTAGTCGAAGAGGGCCATGGCCCCCGCGAAGCGCTCCTCGCTGCTCTTTGAACCCACCACGGCGGCCACGTAGGTCACATCCTGGCGGCGGACGGCGAAGACGCCGGAATAGCCCTCCTCCTTTTGGGAGCCGGTCATGAGCCCGAAGCAGCCCGAATAGCTGCGGATCATCCGGTTGGCGTTGACCAGCTCCGTTTCCCTGCCCCCGGCGTGAATGATATGCTCCCTGTACTGCCCCGCCCAGCGGCAGAAGTGCTCGCTCTTGGCGGCGGCAGCGCCCAGGACGCACAGGTCCCGGGGGGAGAAGGCCGTGCCGGTGCCCAGGCAGTCGGAGAGGGATTTTTCCATGCCCAGCTCCTTCAAGGTCACCTGGATGTTGTTGAGGAACACGCTCTCGGAGCCGAAGGCGTTCTCCCCCAGGGTGACGATGGCATCCCCGGCAGAGATCATGACGGCGGCTTTGAGCAGCTCCCCCGCCTCGATCCGCTCCCCCGCCTCCAGGAAGGCCGTGGGCCCGGAGATCCCCGCGGCGCGGGGCGACACCTGCATACCCGCGGTGTCCTCGATAAGCCCGCTGTCGAAGGCCCGGCACAGGGTGAGCACGGCTGGGAGCTTCCGCAGGCCCGCCACCTCCATGGGCTCATCCCCCTTCTTTTCCAGCAGAGGCTCCCCCCGGCCCGGCAGCAGGAGGCAATAGCCCGGGGCGGAAACGGACACCGCCTCCTCCCCCTCTCCCCAGGCGCTCACGGGCAACAGCAGGATGAACACGGTCAAGGCAAATGAAACAAAACGGCGCACAGGCGAATCCTCCTTTTGGGATAAACCTATGCGCCGAAGTCCTTATTCAGTCCGTCGAAAGCTGACGATATCCTTACTTCAGGATGTCCTGCAGGAAGGATTCCCCCGCGTGCCAGGGGGCGCCGGTGAGATAGTCGTAAATGGTGGCGGCGATGTCGGCAAAGCTTTTGCGCACACCCAGATCCACGCCGGGCTTCACGGGCTTGCCCGCCACCAGCAGAGGGATGTGCTCCCGGGTGTGGTCCGTGCCGTGGTGGGTGGGGTCGCAGCCGTGGTCCGCGGTGATCATGAGGATATCCTCATCCTGCATCAGGCCCAGGATATCGGGAAGCTGCTCGTCGAAGCGCTCCAGGGCCCTTGCGTAGCCCTCCACGTCCCGGCGATGGCCGTAGAGCATGTCGAAGTCCACCAGGTTGGTGAAGATGAAGCTGCCGGTGCCCTCCCGCAAAAAGCGCTCCGTGGCCGCCACGCCGGTCTCGTTGTTCTTGGTGTGGTCCACGATGTCGATGCCCCGGTGGCAGAAGATGTCCTCGATCTTGCCCACGGCCACCACGGGCAGGCCCTTTTCATGGAGGCCGTCCAAGATGGTGTCCTCAAAGGGCGGAATGGCGTAGTCACGGCGGTTCTCCGTGCGCACGTAGTGGCCGTCCTTTTTGGTAAAGGGGCGGGCGATGACCCGGCCCACCAGATACTCGCCCTGGAGCATTTCCCGGGCGATCTCACAGATATGATACAGTTCCTCCAAAGGGATGACCTCCTCACAGGCCGCCACCTGAAAGACGCTGTCCGCGGAGGTGTAAACGATGGGCTTGCCGGTGTTCACGTGCTCGTCCCCCAGGCGCTCGATGATCTCGGTGCCGCTGGCCACCTCGTTGCCCAGGGTGCCCCGGCCGATCCTGGCCTCGAATTCGTCCATGAGGGCCTTGGGGAAGCCGTTGGGGAAGGTTTTGAAGGCGGTCTTCTGAATGAGGCCCGCCATCTCCCAGTGGCCGCAGGTGGTGTCCTTGGCATGGGTCACCTCCCTGCACTTGCCGTAGGCGCCCTCCACAGGGCCGTCCCACTTGGGCAGGGGGCTGCCCTGGATATGGCCGATGCCCAATTTGCGCATGTTGGGGATGTGCAGGGGATGGCGCTCCTGGATGTGGCCCAGGGTGTCGGCCCCCAGGTCGTCAAATTCCGCGGCGTCGGGCAGCGCGCCGATGCCCACGCTGTCCAGGACGATGAGAATGGCTCTCTTGCTCATATGGATACGCTCCTGTTCACAGACTTTGTATTAGTATACCAAATCCCGCCCGGGATGACAACCGGTTCAGGCAATCTCTTCCCCGTTGATCCGCCTGAGCTCCCGCAAAAAGGCGGCCTGGCGCCCGTCGTAGGGCAAGAGGAGCTTCACATGCTCATAGAGGGCGAAGAGGAACTCCCCGTTGGTGGGCATACCCTGCTTGTCCTGGGCGCTGTAGCCGAAGTACTGCCGCTGGACGGACTTGCTCGCCAGCCGCCAGCAGCTCTCCACCCCGTGGCGCATGGCCCGATCCACCATGACCGGGGAGGAGTTGTGCCGCTCTGACAGGGCCGGATAGAGCTGCTGCATGAGCTTGATGCGGGAGGGATAGGGCTGCTGGGAGAGCAGGCCCACGCCGTCGGAAAAGTAGCGGAAGGCCAACAGATGCCGGGGCACGGCCAGGGCGTCCAGGGAGCACTGGGCCTGGAGGGTGAACCAGCCCTGGCGGCCGCCCTCCGCCCAGTTTTCCCCCAGAAACAGGCCGATGCGGCGGAGGACCAGCTCCAGCAGCAGGGGCTTATAGAAGACATAGGTGGCCTGGCTGAGCTTTTCAGGCGGCACCGCTCCCTGTCGCTCCGCCAGCAAAAACACGGGCACCCCCGCCTCCCGGCAGGCCCGGATGGGCTCGCTGCCCAGGGTACACAAAAGCTCCGCTTCCGCCAGCAAAAAGCGGACGTTTGGGCCGGGCCGTCCGGTGACGCCGTAGCCCTTCTGAGCTAAATACCTGCTCATCTCCTCCCGGTCACGGGGATGGAGCAGCAGGCAGACCAGCTTGTTTTCCGCCGTCATGCGCCCTGCACCCCCTCCCAGACGGGCTCCGCGGCCCGGGCCTCCAGGCGCATGCGCACCCGATCCGCCACCATGTGGATGAAGGCGGAGTTGGAGGGCGTGTCCCGGTGAGCCTCCACGGTGTAGCCAAAGAAGGTTTGGATGGTGTTGATGTCCGCCCGCATCCAGGCGCACTCGATGGCGTGGCGCATGGCGTGCTCGGCCATGGACACGGAGGTGCCGCAGAGCCGGGCGGAGGCAGGATAGATGTCCTTCATGACGGAGAGACGGGCCGGGTGCTCGGCGCAGTTCACCAGCTTGATGGCCTCCCGCAGCAGGTGGTAGCCCTGCAGATGGGGCGGCACGCCCAGCAAAAAGAGGGTGCGGGTCACCAGGTAGTCGATGTAGGCGTAGTTGGGCAGATCCAGCCGCCCCTCGCCCCGGGTCAGGGTGTAGAGGAGGGAGGCGGTCTGCTGCACGTCCAAGGGCTTAACAAAGCAATAGGATACGCTCCCGCTCACCATCTCCAGCACCGGCGCCGTGGCCCGGCGGGTCATGACGAAGAGCTGGGGCCGGCGCATAAGGGGCAGGGCCTCCACCGCCTCCACGATCTCCAGGCCGTCGATCCCCGGCAGCTCCAGATCGATGAGCAGCACATCGGTCCGATCCTCCAGATAGCGCTCCAAAAGCTCCCTTCCGTCCCGCAGGACGGGCAACACCTGAAACTGTTTTTTCCGGATCAACGCGCCATACAGGGCCTCCGCGGCAGACTTGTCCGCGCTGACGATACGAAGTGTTTTCATATGCCTTCCCTCTTTTTAAATTGTGTGAATATGCATGCATGTGTGAACGGGTTCTCCCCTGTTCGATGAAAATAATACACGCTATTCCTGAACTTTTCAATATGGGAAAAGGGCGAAAATGGCGCAAAAAGAATGAATAAACTGTTAATAATACATAATTCTGTATTTTTGCCCCTCCTTCGCAAAAAAATGCCGAACCGCTACAGGAGCCTCTCCAGCATCCACTGGGCGTAGACGCAATAGCCCCTTTTGGGCTCGTTGACGAACACATGGGTCACCACCCCGATGAGCCGGCCGTTCTGGACGACGGGGCTGCCGCTCATGCCCGGGACGATGCCCCCGGTGAGAGCCAGCAGGTCCTTATCCGTCACCTCGATCATCATCCCCTGGACCCCCGGGGCGGACTGGACCTTCAGGCGGATCACCCGGCAGGCATAGCCCTTCACGCTGCCGTCCGCGGCGCAATAGAGGGTGGCGTCCCCGGTCTGGGCCTGGGCCGCGGCGGCCACGGGAAGCTCCGGCCCCCAGGCGGCCCCGCTGCCGGTGAGCCGGCCGGCCACACCGTAGTCCCCGTTGGTGTCGACGGCGCCAAGGGCCTCCCCCTCCGCCGTGGAGAAGGTCCCTTCCAGCTCCCCCACCCGGCCCGCTTCCGCCCGGCGGGCCGCGGTGATCCGGGCCAGGGTCACAAAGCCCCGGCCCGGAAGCAGGGTGGCCCCCGTGTCCACGTCCGTCACGGCGTGGCCCAGGGCGCAATACCGCTCCCCTCGGGCGAAGGACAGGGTGCCGATGCCGGAGGTGCTCTCCCGCACGTAGGCCCCCAGCTTATCTTCTTTTGTGCTTTGCTCCCGGGCGGGCCGGAGGGTGAGGATGAGCTGCTCCTCTCCCCGCCGAACGGTCAGGGCGGCCTCCTCCCGGCCCTGGATAAGCTGAGACAGGCTCAATGCGCCCGTGATCGGCCGGCCGTCCACGGCCAGGATGGCGTCCCCCTTTTTCAGGCCCGCGGCGGAGGCGGGGCTCCTGGCCCCCTCCTCCGTGTCCACGGTGGTGAAGCCCACCACCTGGACCCCCTTGGTGTACAGCACGATGCCCGCCGCCGCCCCGCCCCGGAAAACGGCCGGGAGGGCCGGCGCTTCCGTCACCGTCCGCAGGTGCAGGAGGCCGAAGAGGGCGTAGGTGGTTTCCTCCCCCGTCAGGCGGCTGTCCCCGGCGCTACGGACCGGCCTGGCCCGGCTTCGAATGAGGGCGCCCGCCTCCGGGGCCTCCCCCGCCGCCACCGCCTCCGGCAGGGCCCGAAGGGCCCCCATGCCCGGGGACAAATACCAGAAAAACAGCAGGGCCATGAGCCCCGCTGCCAGCCGTTGCTTCGATCGATGTTCCATGGGCCTATTGTGCCCCGCGGGGCGGCGGCCCATGCGTCAGGGCTTCTTTTTCGCCTGCTGGACGCCGTTGCTGTCGATGGAGGTCTCCCCCGAGAGCAGCAGCTCGCTGACGGTAACGAAGGTGTAGCCCTCCTTTTGGGCCGTTTCCAGGAGCACGGGCAGATAGGTTTCGATCCGGTAGCCGTTGTTGTGGCAGAGGATGATGTCGCCGCTTCGAAGCTTTTTGAGGACCCCGTCCAAGATGGTCTGCTCGCTTCTGTCCGCCTTCCAGTCCACCGTGTCCCGGGACCACTGGATCACCTCGTAGCCCGCCTCATGGGCGGCCCGGATGACCGTGTCGTTGTACTCCCCGAAGGGGGCCCGAAACAGGGTGCTGCGCTTGCCCGTCAGCTCCTGCAGCATGTCGTCCAGATCGGAAAGCTCCTTTTGGATCTGGATGGCGTCCATGCGGCTCATGTGGGGATGGGTCAGGCTGTGGTTGCCGATCTCATGGCCCCGGCGGGCGATCTCTTTGACGCAGTCCGGATACTGCTTGACCCACACCCCGCAGAGGAAGAAGGTGGCCTTCACGTTGTATTTGTCCAGGGTATCCAGGATGAAGGGGGTCTTATCCGCGTCCCAGGCGGCGTCGATGGTAAGGGCGATGCGCTTATCCTCCCGGCCCACGGCGTACACGGGCAGGGCCCGGTTCTTCAGCGGCAGCACGTTCAGCTCATAGTTTTCCACCGGGGCCATGACCGAGGCGGTCTCGGGCGCGCTGGGCTTATTGCGGAAGCGGATGAACAGATACGCGCCCCCCGCCAGCAGCGCCAGCGCCGCCAAGCCGATGAGCAGAGTTTTCTTCGTCAGTACGATGATGGGCATGTTGCACCTCCCCCCGATAATGGTACAACCTATGAGGCAAGGGCTTTAGGTATGCCCCGGAACGGGCGGACAACCAAAAAAGGAACGGGGGCTCCGTTCCTTTTTGAGTTCGCCTTTTCAGTATTCGATGTCCCGCTCCTTGATGTGGACGATGTCGTAATTCAGCAGCTTCTGCTCGATGCGCACGTGGGCCACCCCGTGCGCGGGGAAGGTGTCGGGCCTTGGCATGACCAGGGCGTAGGTATAGAAGGTCTGACCCTGATACACCTCCGTTTCCACCTCCAACCGGCAGCTTTCCGCCGGAAGGGAGACCCCGTCCACCGTGACGGTCACGGCCATGTCCCCGGGGCGAAGGTCTGCCCCTTCCCCATAGATAAGGCGCATGCCCCCCAGGCTGACGGGGTCCACCCGCAGCACGAAGCAGTCAGGGTAGGTGGTTTGTTCCATGAAGGAGCTGAGAAAATCCTCCGCCGGGTCCGCCAGGTCATAGCGCACGCTGGCCCAGAGCTCATCCTTTGCCTCCGCGGTGAGGATCACGGGCGCAGGCGCGGCGAGGGGAACATACTCCACCACCAGGATGGGCTCCGGCTCATAGCCCTCCCCCATCTGGGCTTGATGGGCTTCCATGTAGTCCCCGGCATACAGCTCCCGGTAGAGATCGTAGTCCGAGAAGGCGTAGCCCCCGGCGGACAGCTCCTCCGCCGTCAGCGCATGGGACCAGATGACCTGGTCTATGGCCCGGTCCACCATGCGCACGGTGACCGCTTCAAAGAGGGCGGGCACGTTGAGGGTCACACGCCCGTGGTAGACCTCCGAGGTGCGATAGTAGGTGATGCTCACTTCCGCCTCAGGCAGGGGCGTGGCCGTGGGCTCCGGGGTGGGGGTCGGCTCAGGCGTGGGCGTAGGGGTCGGTGTGGGGGTGGATGTTGGCGCGGCTGTGGGTTCCGGCGTTGGCTCCGGCGTGGGTTCCGACGTGGGCGCTGAGGTAGGCGCCTCCGTGGGGGCTGCCGCGGGGCTTTCCGTGGGCGTTTGTGTGGGCGCCGCCGTGGGCGGCTCCGTTGGCGAGGAGGTCTCCCCGGGGGCGGTGGGCAGCGAAGAAACCAAGGAGGACAGGGCCCCCGCCACGGAGGGTTCCTCCTTCGGGGTCTCCGTAGGGGCGGAAAAAGCCGTAAAGGACACCAGCCCCGTGGCAAGAGCCGCCAGGAGCAGGCGATAGATGCGCTTTTTGGGGGCAGGCGCCGGCCCTGCTTTGGCCCCGAACTCCGGCGGGGGCGGGGCGATCTGGTGGGCCGGGGCGGGGAATTCCTCCGGCGGGCGCGAGAATTCCAAATCGGGTTGGGCCATGGGGGACCCCGCTTACTTGCTGTGCACGTCCACCTGGGGGAAGGGGCACTCCACACCCAGGGAACGGAAGCCCAGCCACAAATCCCGGTTCAGGGTGCGGGCGCCGGAATAGATGTCCTTTTCCGCCACGTCCACCACGAAGCGGAGGATGACGGAGGAATCCGCCAGCTGCTGGACCCCCAGATACCGGGGCGGGGCCAGCATTACGTCCTGGCGCTTTTGATAGATGTCCTCCATAAGCTGGGGGAGCTTGCCTTCCAGGGCCTCCAGGTCCGTTTCATAGGGGATGGCGATATCGCTGACGGCCCGGGAGATGTTGTCGGACCGGTTCAGGATGTTCTTCATCTCGGAGTTGTTGATGATCTTGATGTTCTCCCCCGTGTCCATGATGGAGGTGGTGCGGATGCCGATCTCCTTCACCACGCCGCGGAAGCCGTTGACCTCCACGATGTCCCCCACGTTATACTGGTTTTCAAAGATGAGGAAGATGCCTGTGACCACGTCGGCCACCAGGCTCTCGGCCCCGAAGCCCACGATGAGGGCCACGATCCCCACGCTGGCCACGATGGCGTTCACGTTCACCCCCAGCAGGGACAGGCCCCAGCAAAGAATCACCAGAGCCGCCACATAGTGAAGGAGGCTGGAAAAGAGGGAAATGAGGGTCTTGGCCTTGCGTTCCTTGGGTTTGAAACAGCCCAGCAGGAAGCCCAGGACCCGGGCGCACAGCAGCACCAAAGCCGCCATGGCCAGCACCTGCAGGATGGGGTGGGAAAAGAGAAACCGGTCGAGAAGGAAGAAGACGAGGAAGGACAAGAGATAGGCTAGCATGGGTTTCCAGGGTTTCATGTGGGCGTCTCCTTTCCCTTTGAATGCAGTCGATCTATCAGCGGGCGTAGGCCTTGACCAGATTCAGCGCCACCTCCACGCACTGGTCCATCTCCTCCACGCACACGTGCTCGAAGGGGCCGTGGCAGGCAAAGTCGCCGGTGCCCAAATTTGGGCAGGGCAGGCCCATGAAGGAGAGGGTGGCCCCGTCGGTGCCGCCGCGGATGGGCTGGATGAGGGGCTTGACGCCGGCTTTTTCGCAGGCGGCGATGGCGTTTTCAATGAGGTGGTAGTTGTCCGGGCGGATCTTCTCCACCATGTTCCGATACTGATCCCGGATGGTGAGAGCGCAGGTGCCGGGGCCGTACTTTTCGTTGATGAAGCTTTCGATCTGCTTCAGCGTGGCCTTCCGGCTCTCAAAGCGAGGCGCGCTGTGGTCCCGGACGATGTAGGACAGGGTGGCCTGCTCCACGGTGCCGCTCATGTCGGTCAGGTGGAAGAAGCCCTCGTAGCCCGCCGTGTGCTCCGGGCGCTCGGCCCCGGGGAGCAGGGCGTTGATCTCCATGGCCACCAGCTGGGCGTTGATCATGATATTCTTGGCGGCGCCGGGGTGCACGTTGCGACCGTTCACGGTGAACTTGGCCGCGGCGGCGTTGAAGTTCTCAAACTCAATCTCCCCCGCCTTCCCCCCGTCCAGGGTGTAGCCGAAGTCGCAGCCAAAGCCCGCCACGTCGAAGCCGTCGGGGCCGTGGCCGATCTCCTCATCCGGGGTGAAGGCCACGCCGATGAAACCATGGGGGATGGGCTCATTCTGAAGCGTCTCCACCAGGGTCATGATCTCGGCCACGCCGGCCTTGTCGTCGCCGCCCAGAACGGTGGTGCCGTCGGTGGTGATGAGGGTCTTGCCTTTAAGTTCCAGCAGGCTGGGGAAATCCCTGGGGGAAAGGACCCTGCCCGAGGCGCCCAGGGGGACGTCGCCGCCGTCATAGTCATGGACCAAGGTGGGCTTCACGTTCTCCCCGGAGAAGTCCGGGATGGTGTCCATGTGGGCGATGAAGCCTAGCTTGGGCTTGTTTTCATACCCGGGCGTGGCGGGCAGGGAGCCGTAGACATAGCAGCTGTCCGTCATGCGGGCGTCAGAAACGCCCAGGTCCTTCAGCTCCTTGACCAGGAGCCTGGCTAAATCGAACTGCCGCTCCGTGGAGGGGTTCCTGACGAAGTCCTCGCTGCTGGCGGTGTGGATCTTTGCATAGGTGATGAAGCGTTCGTAGGCGCGCATGGGAAGCCTCCTTATTTGATCTTGGTCATGTCGCAGCCGTCCAGCCACCGGGCGGCGGCCTCGCAGGCGGCCTTCAGGCCCTCGGGCTCGAAGGGATCGTTGAGGCCGGCGGCCTTCACCAGCTCCCGATAGGTCTTGGTGCCCGCCAGCTTCACCAGGGTATAGTACCGGGCCCAGGCGTCCTTCTGATCCCGCTGCATGAGGGCCCAGAACTGCAATGCCACGGACTGGGCCAGGCAGTAGTCGATGTAATAGAAGGGGTTTTCGTAGATGTGGGCCTGCCGCTGCCAGGCCTTCCCCTCCCCCCAGAAGGGCATGTCCCCCAGCCGGATCCAGGGCATGTAGAGCCGGGTGAGCTCGGCCCACTTCTCGTGGCGCTGGTCCGGTGTCAGGTCCGGATTCTCGTAGACGATATGCTGGAAGTGGTCCACCATGGTGCCGTAGGGCAGGAAGGTGAGGGCCCCGGCCAGGTGGGCGTAGCGGTATTTATCCGCCTCTTCGCCGAAGAAGTCCTCTGCCCAGGGCCAGGCGAAGAACTCCATGCTCATGGAGTGGATCTCGCAGCTCTCCATGGTGGGACTCTGAAGCTCCATGGGGAAGATGTCCCGGCCGGTGTAGCCGGCGAAGGCGTGGCCGCCCTCGTGGGTCAGCACCTCCACGTCTCCCTGGGTGCCGTTGAAGTTGGCGAAGATGAAGGGCACCTTATAGTCGGGGATGCCGGCGCAGTAGCCGCCCCCCTCCTTGCCCTTGCGGGCGAGCACGTCCATGAGCTCGTTTTTGAACATCACGTCGATGAACTCGGCGGTCTGGGGGGAAAGCTCATGATAGAACTTCTTCCCCGCCGCCAGGATATCGTCCGCCGTGCCCTGAGGCTTGGGGTTGCCGGAGAGGAACATGGGGGCCGTGTCCGCGTAGCTCAGGGGATACTCCACGCCCAGGCGCGCCGCCTGCTCCCGATAGAGCCGGTCCGCCAGGGGGACCACGAACGTCACAATGGCTTCCCTGAACTTCTTTACGTCCGCCTCGGTGTAGCAGTTGCGGCCCATGCGGTCATACCCCAGGGGCACGTAGTTCTCATAGCCCATATCCCGGCCCATCTTGGTCCGAAGCCCGGTGAGCTTGTCGTAGATGTCGTCCAGCTCCTGCTGATGCTCCCCATAGAAGCCAGCCTGGGCCAGCCATGCCTTTTTGCGAACGGCCGGGTCCGTGCTCTCCTTGTAGGGGCCCATCTGGGCCAGGGTCAGCACCTGCCCCTCGAAGGGGATCTGGGCGGAGGCGATGAGCTTGGCGTAGGCGGTGGTGAGCTTGTTCTCCTCCTGCATAGCGGGGATCAGCTTCGGATCGAAGGAACGCAGCTGGATGGTCATGTTGGTGAACAGAAGGGAGCCGTATTTTTTTTCAAAATCCGACCGCCAGGGGGAACCGTACAGCACCATGTACGCGCCTTGCTGGATCTCCTGGAGCTGGGGCATGGCCTCGTCCAGATACTCCTTTTCCGCGGCATAGAATTCGTCCTCCGTGTTCACGGAGTGGCGGATGAAGCAAAGCGTGACGGCGGTCTCCACGCCGGAGAAGGCCTTCTCCAGGGCCGCATAGGCCCGGTCCGCCTCATCGAAAGTCCCAGCGTTTTTCAGCTCCTCGGTATGCTCCTCGATCTTCTCCCGCAGAAAATCCAGATCAGGGCGAACATAGGGCATGTCGGAAAACAGCATAACGGTTCCTCCTTGTATGGATAGTTAAAATAGTATACACCATTCCCGAAAGAAAGACAAGTTCTTGCATTGCGGAGCGGAGTTGTATATAATGTGGAGTAATTTGGGGAGGTATGGTACATGCAAAAGATCGGTTTTGACCACGACAAGTATGTGAAGCTCCAATCCGAGCACATCCGTCAGCGGATCAGCTCCTTCGGCGGCAAGCTCTATCTGGAGTTCGGCGGCAAGCTCTTTGACGACTATCATGCGTCCCGGGTGCTGCCCGGGTTCCAGCCCGACAGCAAGATGCAGATGCTCCGCTCCCTCAGCGACCAGGTGGAGATCATCATCGTCATCAACGCCTCGGACATCGAGAAGAACAAGGTCCGGGGGGATCTGGGCATCACCTACGACCAGGACGTGCTCCGGCTCATCGACGTGTTCCGGGGGTTCGGCCTGTATGTGGGGAGCGTGGTCATCACCCGCTACGCCCGCCAGCCCGCCGCGCTGAACTTCTCCAACCGTCTGGAAGCGCTGGGCGTCAAGTGCTACCACCACTATTCCATCCCCGGTTACCCCGCCGACGCCCAGCTCATCATGAGTGACCAGGGCTGCGGCAAAAACGACTATGTGGAAACCAGCCGGCCCCTGGTGGTGGTCACCGCCCCCGGGCCCGGCAGCGGCAAGATGGCCACCTGCATCTCCCAGCTATACCATGAGAATATCCGAGGCGTGAAGGCGGGCTACGCCAAATTCGAGACCTTCCCCATCTGGAACCTGCCCCTCAACCACCCGGTGAACCTGGCCTATGAGGCCGCCACCACGGACCTTTCCGACGTGAACATGGTGGACCCCTTCCACCTGGAGGCCTACGGTCAGATCACCGTGAACTACAACCGGGACGTGGAGATCTTCCCCGTGCTCAACGCCATGTTCGAGCAGATCTACGGGGAGTCCCCCTACAAGTCCCCCACGGACATGGGCGTGAACATGGCGGGCTTCTGCATCAGCGACGACGAGGCGGTTCGCTTCGCCGCCCAGCAGGAGATCATCCGCCGGTATTTCGCCGCCCAGATGAGCAAAAAACAGGGGTTCACCTCCGAGGAGGAGGTGGATAAGCTTCGCATCCTCATGAAGCAGGCGGGCCTGAAGGTGGAGGATCGGCCGGTGGTGTCCCCGGCGCTCCAGCGGGCCGAGGAGACCGGCGGGCCGGCGGCGGCCATCGAGCTGGCGGACGGGCGGATCGTCACCGGCAAGTCCACCCCGCTGCTGGGAGCGGCTTCCGCCATGCTGCTGAACGCCCTCAAGGAGCTGGGGGGCATCCGCCACGATATGAAGCTCATCTCCCCGGTGATCATCGAGCCCATCCAGCATCTGAAGGTGGACCACCTGGGGAACCACAACCCCCGGCTGCACACGGACGAAACGCTGCTGGCCCTCTCCATCTGCGCCGCCACCAACCCCACGGCGGAGATCGCCATGGAGCAGCTGAGCAACCTGAAGAACTGCGAGATGCACTCCACCGTCATCCTTTCGGAGGTGGACTTGAACCTGCTTCGGAAGCTGGGCGTCCACGTGACCTGCGAGCCCGTGTACCAGACCAAGAAGCTGTATCACAAGTGAGAGTTTGTTGTGCCGCTTTTTCTTTTCAGTGAAAAGAAAAAGCGGCGGAAAAAGAAAAGCTCAGGAAGATAACGAATTGGGAGAAGCAACGGGTTAACCCTGGTTTGCTTCTTTTTTTGGTTCTTTTTCTCTTCTCATGAAGAGAAAAAAGCAGAACCCCTTCGCTTTGCCTTGCGTATGCGTGAAGAACACGATATACTGAGAAACACGAGCCAAAGTATGGACGGAAAGGAAGAGAGCATATGAAGCGCAAGGACATGGACCCCAAGTTTCAATGGGATTTCACCCACATCTACCCCGATAAGGCGGCCTGGGAGGCGGCCATGGGGTCGGCGGAGCGAGCCGTGGAGGGGCTCGCCGCCCTGCCCGGCACTTTGAAAGCCAGCAAGGAGGGCCTAAAGCGCGGCCTGGACGCCGCCTATGACGCCCTGCTGAAGATCGAGCTGCCCTATATCTACGCCAGTTTGCACAAGTCCGCCGACGGCGGCGACCCGGAGCACCAGCGGATGGACGCTCAGGCCATGATGCTCATGGTGAAGGCCTCCGCGGCCCTGGCCTTTTTGAATCCGGAGATCCTGTCCATCCCCGAAGGGGATCTGAACGACTGGATGAGCGAGGAGGACATGGCCGTCTACCGGTTCATCGTGGCGGACATCGACAGGAGCCGGGCCCACACCCTGGACGAGGAGCGGGAACGGATGCTGGCTTTGCTTGGCGAGGCGGCCCAGACCCCCTCGGAAGCCTATTCCATGCTCACCAACGTGAACATGAAGCTGCCTCTGGTCCACGACGAGCAGGGAAACGAGGTCCAGCTCACGGCGGGCAACTTCGGCGTGTTCCGGGAGAGCCGGGATCGGAAGGTCCGGGAGGAGGCGTTTCGGGCCATGTTCGGCGCCTACCGCCAGTACGGCGACACCTTCGCCGCGCTCTACGGCGGCCAGGTGAAGCTGGACAACTACTATGCCCATGTCAAGGGCTATTCCTCCGCCTGCGAGGGCGCTTTGGACGGGGGCAACGTGCCCGTGAGCGTGTACGACAGTTTGATCGAGGCGGTCCATGAGAGCCTGCCCGCCATGAAAAAATATCTCCGGCTCCGGAAGCGGGTGCTGGGCCTGGACAAGATCGACGTGTTCGACCTGTACGCCCCCATGGTGGAGGACGTGGACTTCCCCGTGCCCTTTGAGAACGTGAAGGCGCTGGTGAAGGGGGCCACCGCCCCTCTGGGCCAGGAGTATCAGGCGCTTTTGGACCGGGCCTTCGCCGAAAACTGGATGGACGTATACGAGAACGAGGGCAAGCGCAGCGGCGCCTTCTCCATGGGCGTGTTCGGCGTGCACCCCTATGTGCTGCTCAACTACACCGACACATTGGACGACGCCTTTACCGTGGCCCACGAGCTGGGACACGCCATGCACTCCTTCTTCTCCGACAGGACCCAGCCCTATCCCCTTCATGACTACCGGATCATGGTGGCGGAGGTGGCCTCCACGGTGAACGAGGTGCTGCTCACCAAATATCTGCTGAAGACCGAAACGGACAAGAAGCGCCGGGCGTACGTGCTGAACCACTTCCTGGAGGGCTTCCGCACCACCCTCTTCCGCCAGACCCTGTTTGCGGAGTTTGAGCGCAAGGCCCACGAGATGGCCGCCGCCGGCACGCCCCTGACCGCGGACACGCTGAACAAAGTCTATCATGATCTGGTGGCCCTCTACTACGACGGGGCGGATGTGGACGAGGCCATCGACGCCGAGTGGAGCTTTATCCCCCACTTCTACCGGGGGTTCTATGTGTACCAGTACGCCACCGGGTTCTCCTCCGCCGTGGCCATTGCGGACAGCATCCTCTCCACCGGGGACGCCTCCGGCTATTTGAAGTTCCTCACCACCGGCGGCAGCGACTACCCCCTCAACGAGCTGAAGATCGCCGGCGTGGATTTGACCAAGCCCGACACCGTGAAGAACGCCCTGAAGGTGTTCGCCGACACGGTGGATGAGATGGAGAAGCTGCTGTAACGAAAGTCGCCCAAAAAGAAAAGCTTAGGAAAACTAAAAGGGTTAGTTTCCTAAGCTTTTTTATTGGTATGTTTTTTCTCAGGCGCCGTCCTCCCGGGACATGGAGGCCAGGATCACCTCGCCCCAGGAATACTCCGACATGAACTCCCCGTTGAACCGGTCGCTCATCTTCAGGTTCCCGTCCTGCCAGGCGTAGTAATCGCAGTCGAAGAGGGCGGTGTTGATCATCTGCCCCCGGCGGGCGGAGATGAGCAGGTCCTCGCAGCCCTCCTTTTTCAGGGTCTGCTTCAGGCGGCGCAGGGCGTTGTAGAACACGCCCATCTCCGCGTTGCTGTAGCCCCGGCCCTCCCAGACGGTGCTGTAGATCTCCTCGTTGCTGATCTCCCGGCCCCGCCGGGTGACCACCAGGGCCAATATCTCCTTGGCCTTCCCCGTGAGCCGCAGGGGCTTCCCGTTTTTGAGCACCTGGAACCGGCCGAAGGTCTGAATGTGCAGCTCCTTCATCTGCCGGCGGGCGATGAGCCGGATCCGGTCCATGGCCATGGCCAGCGTTTCGCTGCTGTAGGGCTTCATGATGTAATAATCCCCGCCGATCTGGTTGGAATCCCACACATAGTCGTCATAGGCGGAGACGAACACGATCAGGATGTCCCGCCGGATCTCCCGCAGCTCCTTGGCCAGCTCAATGCCGTTGGTGATGGGCATCTCCACATCCAAAAAGGCCAGCTCCACCGGGTTCTCCCGCACATAGGCTACCGCGTCCTTGGCGCATTCGAACTGCCCGACGATGTTCACATCGGGAATAGACGCGCTCAGCCGCACAAAACGTTTGAGCATCAGAGGCTCATCATCAACCAGGATTGTTCGCATCCCTCGCTTCTCCTTTCGGTATCGTTACGGTCACTTTCGTTCCCTCTCCCACGCGGCTGTCGATCTGCACCCGAGCGTGCATGACCTTGTCCAGCCGCAGCATGATGTTCTTCAGGCCCGTGGAATCCCGCTTCCCGGCGGCGATCTCCTTCTCCAGGGCGGGATAGTCGAACCCCACGCCATCGTCCTCCACCTCCACCACAAAGGCCTCTCCCTTATCCCGGCTGCGGACGGTGACGGTGCCGCCGGCCATGCCCCGCTCGTACACCCCGTGGCGGATGGCGTTTTCCACCAGAGGCTGGATGCTCAGCGGTACGATGGAAAAAGCCTCCGCCTGAATGTCGTAGCGAATCTTCAGCTTGTTCCCCAGGCGCATCTTTTCGATGTTGGCATAGGCCCGGATGTTCTCCAGCTCCCGGACGAAGGGGATGGGGTCGTCGTTCTCCATGGCCCGGACGCAGCTGCGCAGATGAAGGGTGAAATCCCCCAGGAGCTTGGCCGCGTACTCCGGGTCCTCCAGGATGATCTCCTGGATGGAGCCCAAGGCGTTATAGAGGAAGTGGGGCTGCATCTGGCTGGTGGAGTTGTGGATGCGGCTCCTGCGCAGCTCCTCCTCCAGCTTCTCCATCTCCATCTCCTTGCGTTGCTGTTCCGTCATGTCGTACACCACGCAGAAGGTGTGGATGTCCCCGGAGGCGTTGTTCTGATAGAGATAGAACGTTTTCCGGCAGGCCCGCTCGCTCCCCCCGACACCTCGGACAGAAAAGCTCACCGAAGTCCGCCGCACCCCCTGCTGGAAGCACTCGATGAGGTGCTGCCGGTCGCTGACCTGCGCGTATTTTTTCGCGTTGCCCACCACGCAGGCCTCCTGGCGCCACTGTTCCAGCTCGCTGTAGGTCAAATGCTCCTTCTTGGGCGGCTGGGCGATGGCGGTGCCGTCCGCCGCGGAGGGCAGATGGGAGGAGAACTCCAGCACCTCGTCCCGGGTCAGGTTCGCCTCCAGATAGCTGGCCGCGGTGGCCAGGATGGCCTCCATATGGTTCTTCTCCTTTTGATAGAGGGACGCCAGCTTATCGTTGTTGGCCTGGTCGAAGCGCACCGCTGCGTCGATGTTGCGTACGCCGATGAGGAAAGTGGGCCGGTTGTCGATGGTGTCCATGACCGCTTGCAGCTTGTAATACGTGGGGAATCCGTTCAGCAGCACCCGGTAGACGAAGGAATACTGCTTTTCGTCGGAGAGGGCCTTGAGCATCGCCTCCTTGGAGAGCATGGCGCACACATACTTTCTGTCGGCGGAGAAGATCGTCCTCTCGGCGTTGATGCAGAGGGACTCGAAGAAGTCGTCCCCCCTCTCCGCTATCTCCAGCTTGCGGAACGCTTCGCTTTCGTGGTAGCAGCGGTAGGCGGAGGTCTCCACGTCCACCATATATATGCTCTCATAGTTCTCAAAAAGCGCCAGCAAAATGGCGTTCAGGGAGCTGTTCTGCAGCTGCTCAATTTGTTTCTCGTCCATTATTCCTCCTGCCTTTATCCGAAAAGCTTCCGCTTTGGATGCTTCCGGGGTGTTTTGTCGTCTTACAGCGTATCACATTTTCTCTCGCTTTGCAAAACTCCCTCCTGTATCAGTTCTTGGGCGCACCTTTCGTTAGGTTCGCCGTCCCGGAGCCTTGGGATGTGTGATTATGTATTATTATAGCAGGTGCAAATAACGCGGGACTAACGCGTTTTGCGCCAGTCGGCCGACCCCCACACGTTTTGCGGCACGGCCCCCAAAAAGAGACCGTGCCGCTATGGAGAGGGTGGCTGATGGGCTTAGAAAGCGTCGTCCAGGAGGAAGGGATCGATTCTCCAACCCGTCCATGTTTTGAGAAAAAGCTCTCGTTATTATGATACTCAAATCGCCCTCACCCCCTACCCACCCCGGCCGGGCGGGACTAACGATTTGACGGGGAAAGGCGTTCGTATGGGGTTTTGCGGTATTTTTATTTTTGAAAACTATATGAATCTAAAGCCGTTTTTCCGGCGGAGAGGGATAGGGAGCAAAGCGGGCCTGTCCCGCGGCTTGCGACAGCCCCTCAGCCGTTGAGCTGGTAGGTGACCAGATTCAGGTAGCAGGCGAAGAAGAGCCAGAGGGTGTAGGGGAGCTGAAGGTTGGAGGCAGGGACGCTCCAGGGGCGGTAACGGAGGACGACGCCGATAGCCAGAACGATCATGACCAGCAGGACGACGAGGGCCGCCAGCCTGAGCTCCAGGGCGAAGAAGAGCAGGGGCCAGAGGAAGTTGAGGAGCAGCGTGCCGCCGTAGTAGATGTGGGCCTCCTTGAGCCCCCGGGGATCGGCCAGGTAGACCAGCGCCGCGGACACACCCATGAGGATATACAGGACCGTCCACACCAGGGAAAAGATCAGGGGCGGCGGAGTCAGGGCGGACTGCTGCAGGTCCTGGAAGCGGCGCATGCCGTCCATGGAGACCAGGGCGGCCAGGCCCCCCACCAGCAGGGAGAGCAGGATGAACGCGGCATAGGGCCAAAAGTTGGATTTCTGTTTCATGAGGCTATTGTACACGGTTTTCGGCCGGTCTATGCTTTCTTGACGGGAGATGCGGCCCATGCTATAGTGATGCCATGAAAAAATGGCAAGTGTTCGTATATCGGCTTTGGCAGTGGACCTGGGGCCTGCCCCAGACCCTGGCGGGGCTGATCCTGGCCCTCAAATATCGCCGCTGCCCCCACAAGCGGGTGGGCGGCGCCCTGGCCACCCTCCACGACGGGCGCTGGGGAGGCGTGTCATTGGGCATGTTCATCTTCGTGCCGGGCGGGCTCAGGCCCGAGCGGGAGGCGATCCTCCTCTCCCATGAGTATGGACACACCTTCCAGTCGGCCCTGCTGGGGCCGCTGTACCTGCTCGCCGTGGGGTTGCCCTCCTATATCTGGGCGAACCTGCCCCAGATGGAGACAAAGCGCAGCGTCCGGCACATTCCCTACGAATCCCGGTACCCGGAGAACTGGGCGGAGGCCCTGGGCCGGCGGCACTTTCCGAAGGCCATGGGCAAGGCGGCGGATAAGGAGGAGCGGGTATGAGCCGGTGGCTTCTTGGGACGCTGATCGGGCTGAACCTGCTTTCCTTCGCCCTCTACGGCATCGACAAGGCGAAAGCGAAGAAAAGCGCCTGGCGCATTCCGGAAAAGACGCTGCTGCTGGCGGCGTTTCTCGGCGGATCGCTGGGGGCGCTGCTGGGCATGGAGGTGTTTCGGCACAAGACGAAGCACTGGAAGTTCAAGCTTCTGGTGCCCCTGTTCCTGATCCTGCATATCGCTCTGGGCGTATACATGATCAAAAGCGGGACCCTATCCTGAAAAAAAAGCGGGAAAGCCGCAAAAAAGGCCTTGACAGGGGGAGAATCGGCCGCTATAATAAGTACGCTTAAGCAGAGGCGCCCGCCTCTCACCTGCCGATTGAAACAGATCAGGCACGGTATGATGGGATCTATTCGTGGTGGGCGCGTATGCGTCCGCTATTTTTTTAGGAGGTGTTGAGCCATCGCTACCCAAGAACTGCCTATCAATGAGGAGATCCGGGACCCTGAAGTCCGCCTGATCGACGAAAACGGCGTCCAGCTGGGCATCATGGATGTCCGGGCCGCCCAGCGTCTGGCCGACGAGCGGGAGCTGGATTTGGTCAAGCTCTCCAGCACCACGCCCCCCACCTGCAAGCTCATGGACTACAGCAAGCACCGCTATGACATGATGAAGCGGGAAAAGGAGCAGCGCAAGAACCAGAAGATCATCGAGATCAAGGAGATCCGCCTGTCCGCCACCATAGACCAGCATGACATGGAAGTCAAGGCCAAGGCCTGCTCCCGGTTTTTGCAGGACGGCAACAAGGTGAAGGTGAGCATCCGCTTCAGGGGCCGCCAGATCACCCGGGGCGACATCGGCGAGGACGTGATGACCACCTTCTTCAACATGGTCGCCGACAAGGCCACCCAGGAACGGGCTCCCAAACAGGAAGGCAGAAACATGTACATGGTTCTGGCACCGAAGAATTAAAATCTCAACAGGAGGAAAGAACATGCCAAAGATCAAGACCCATCGCGGCGCTGCAAAGCGTTTTGACGTGACCAAGTCCGGCAAAATCAAGCGCGGCAAGGCTTACAAGAGCCACATCCTCACCAAGAAGACCACCAAGAGGCTGCGCGGCCTGCGCCAGACCGGCTATATCGCCGAGGAAGAGCAGAAGAAAGTCCGCGAGCTGATTCCCTATAAGTAAGGAGATGTGAACCATGGCAAGAATTAAGAGAAGCGTCAATTCCATCAAGAAGCGCCGCAAGGTCCTGCGGCTGGCCAAAGGCTATTTCGGCGCCAAGTCCAAGCAGTATAGGGCAGCCTCCCAGCAGGTGATGAAGTCCATGGCCTACGCCTACGTGGGCCGCAAGAACAAGAAGCGTGAGTATCGCCGCCTCTGGATCGCCCGTATCAACGCCGGCGCCCGCATCTGCGGCACCAACTACTCCAACCTGATCAACGGCCTCAAGCTGGCCGGCGTGGAAGTGAATCGGAAGGTCCTTGCCGACCTGGCCGTCACCGACATGAACGCCTTCAAGGCCCTGGTGGACACCGCCCTGGCCGCCAAGCAGGCGTAAGCGAACGAAAATCAGCCTCCTTCGGGAGGCTTTTTTGTTGCCGCTTTTTCTTTTCAGTGAAAAGAAAAAGCGGCGCAAAAAGAAAAGCTCAGGAAGAAAAAGGGAAGCATAGCCAAGCCATGCTCCCTTCTTAAAGTTCTTTTGGCGTTCCCTTTTCTTTCAAGAAAAGGGAACTTAGCTTTCATTCTTTCCTATTGCTCAATTCATACAGCATGATCGCGCCGAAGACGGCGGCGTTGAGGGACTCCGCCCGCCCCGGCATGGGCAGCCGGTAGGCGTAGCAGAGGGCGGCGGCCTCATCCGAGACCCCGTTGCCCTCGTTCCCCACCAGCAGCGCCATCTTGGCCGTCTTGGGCGGCAGGGTCTCGCTGCCCCGCAGGTGGCCGCAGAGACAGGTGTAGCCCTGGGCGTTGAGGGCGGAAAGGGCCGCGGGGATGTCCGCCACATGGACGGGCAGATGATAGACCGACCCCATGGACGCGCGCAAGGTTTTGGGTGAGAAGGGGTCCGCGCACCGGGGGGACAGGATCACACACCCGGCGCCCAGGGCGTCCGCCGTGCGGATGAGGGTGCCCACGTTCCCCGGGTCCTGCACGTCCTCCAGCAGCAGCACCAACCCCTCCGCCACACCGGGCAAAGCCGGCTCCGGCGTCCGGGCCACGGCGCACAGGTTCTGGGGCGTGCCCGCGGTGGACAGGGCGTCCATGACGCTGTCGCTGACGGCGAAGGTCTCGCAGGGGAAGCCCGTGTCGCCGGCGTACCCTTCCCGCACGAAGACGGTGACCAGCTCCGCGCCGGAGTCAAGGGCCTCCCGGACGAGCTTGTCCCCCTCGATAAAGTGGCAGCCGGTCTCCTTCCGATACTTTGCCTCCCGCAGGGACCGGGCCCGCTGGACGCGGGGATTGGTGCGGCTGGTGATGCGTTCCATGTGTGCCTCCTTGACGGTTTTGTTTGCCGCCGAACCCGGCGGCGGGGCCGCTTTAGAGCAGCAGCCCGGTGATCTCGATGAGGGCCACGAAGCCCACGATGACCAGCATCAGCGCGGTGCCGCAGCCGATGCCCCTCCTGTCGCCCTTGCACGCCGCGCTCAGCGTGTCGGCATAGGCGGCAAACTGCTCTACCTCCTGATCCAGATACCCGTAGTTGTTGTCCATGGTGTTTGCCTCCTTGTTTTTGATGAGGCAAGCATACCAAAGTAATTGTCCCATACGTCGGACTTTGGCACCGGGTCACGGAAGCTTCACAAACGGGTCACGGACGGTTCAAAAATACGCGCGGACCTCTCAGCAGCCCTGGCGGACGCGGGCGAGCTGGTCCTGGAAGCGCTGCTTCACGGGCTCGGGGGCCACGATGGCGGCCTCCCCGTCCAAGCCGAAGAGCCAGCCGAAGAACTGGGGGCTGACGGCCACGGCGGCCCGGATGAGAAAATGCTCTTCGTCCACGGCGGTGATGGCCACGTCCTTGCCGAAGGTATCGATGACCACGCCGATCATCCGGTTGGAGAAGCGCAAGGTCACCACCTCCTCCGTGCCGCCGAACATGGAAAAATTCTTGCGGGTGTACTCCCCCATGTCCATGTCCCGAAGGAGCTTTTTCCCCTCCCGGAACTGGTCCACGATGCGGATGCTGTCCATCTTGTCCACCCGAAAATGCTTGATCTTGTCCGTTTCGGCCTCGTAGGCGATGAGGTAATAGTTCTCCTCCGCCCAGGAAAGAGCCAGGGGGCTCACCCGGTAGGGCCGGCCGCCCCGGCGGAACTTCTTCTCCTTGGTGATGGTATAGGAAGAGTATCGAAACTCGATCTGCTTGTCCGCGGCGATGGCCTGATGGAGGGCGTCCACGTTGTAGTAGATGGACTCGTTCATGCTCTTGATCCGGTTCTTCACGTACATCTGCCGCTTCATGAGGGCGGCCTCATGGACGCTCATGAGCCCGGCCAGCTTGCGGATGAGCTGCATGGTCTTGCGCTCGGTGATGAACTTGCTGGACTGGACGCTGTCGATAAGGAGCTTGATCTCCGGCAGCTCGAACTCCCGCTCCCCCACGTAGTAGCCGGCGGTGCGGCCCCGGGTACCGTGGACGTCCAGGCCGAAGGCCTGGAGGGTCTCGATATCGCTGTAGATGCTCTTGCGCTCCGCCCGGATGCCCTTCTCCTCCAGATAGCGGAGCAGGTCCTCCATGGACAGGGGATGGTTCTCGTCGCTCTCATGAAGCAGGGCCTCCATGACATAGAGCAGCTTTCCCTTCTGATTGGCTGTCTTGGGCATGTGCACCTCCTATATCAATCGAATGGGGCCGTCGAAGCGGATGGTCCGCTCCCGGCCGGAGTCAAAGCGGATGACGAGGCACTGCTGATCCTCCTGGACCTCTATGACGGTGCCGGGGCCGAAGAGGGCATGCTCCACCCGGGTCCCGGGGCCCAAGGGGTCGCTAGGGGGCCGGAGCCGCCGCTGGCTGGCGCCGATGTAGCGCAGGGCCTCCCCCTCCCAGGAGGGGTCCAGCTCCACCAGATATTTCAAATTCTCCTTGCCCATTTCAAACAAAAACCGAGAGGGATACCGGGCCGTGCCCTCGTGGGACACGCCGGCGGCCTCGGTAAGGGTCAGGGTCTTTTCCGCCCGGGTGCAGGCCACGTAGCACAGCCGCCGCTCCTCCTCCATGCGCTCGGCGGTGTCCGTCTTGCGGCTGGGGAAGATGCCCTCGTTCAGGCTGGCCACGATCACATGGGGAAACTCCAGCCCCTTGGCGTTGTGAACGGTCATGAGCTTGACGGAGTCCTTCCGATCCTCCCGGTCCCGGTCCGTGAACAGGGCCACCTCGGCGAGGAAATCCTCCAAGGTGGTCTGCTCCCCGGCGCTGCTCTCATACTCCTCCAGGCTCTGCAGGAGCTCGGCGATGTTGTCGAGCCTGTCCCCGTCCCCCAGGTTTTTGAGCATCTTCATGTAGCCGCTCTCGGTGAGCAGGTGGCTCAACAGCTCGCTCATCTTCATGCCCTCGTGGTTCTCATAGGCCCGCAGCAGGGTCACGAAGGACGCCGCCTCGCTGGATTGGATGAGAGGGTCCTCCAAATTGTCCAACAGCGCCCCGTAGAGGGAGCAGCCCTTCTGCTGGGCGTAGGCCCGCAGAAAGGCCATGCGCTTCTTCCCCACCCCCCGGCGTGGTTCGTTCACCACCCGGGAGAAGGCCAGATCGTCCCCCAGGGCCAGCATGCGCAGATAGCAGATGGCGTCCTTGATCTCCTTGCGGCCGTAGAACTCCATGCCCCCGTAGACGGCATAGGGGATCTTGGCGTGGAGCAGGGCGTCCTCCAGGCTCCGGGACACATAGTGGGCCCGATAGAGGATGGCCATGTCCCGCCAGGAAGCCCCCTGCTCCTTCAGCTCCTTGAGCCGGGAAACGATGAACTTCGCCTCCGCCCCCACGTCCTTGGCGTGGTAGTAAGGGGGCACGGGGCCCTCCGCCCCCACGGCATGGAGCCGCCGCTCCACCCGCCGGCTGTTCTTCTCGATGAGGGCGTTGGCGGCAGAAAGGATCTGGGGCGTGCTCCGGTAGTTCTCCGTGAGGATCACGGTCTGGGCCTCAGGATACTTGTTGGGAAAATCCAGGATGAAGCGGACGTCCGCCCCCCGCCAGGTGTAGATGGTCTGGTCCGGGTCCCCCACCACGAAGAGGTTTTTGTGGCAGGAGGAGAGCATGTCGGCAAGCTCATACTGCTTGCCGTCGATGTCCTGAAACTCGTCCACCATCACGTATTCAAAGCGGCGGGCCCACTTCTCCCGGACCTCCCGGTTCTGCCGCAGCAGGGCCACGGCCATGTCCACCAGGTCCTCAAAGTCCAGGGCGTAGATCTTGCGCTGCTCGTAGAGGTAGCGGTAGAACATCTGCTTTTTCCGGTTCTGCTCCCGGTCGATGAGCTCCAAAAGGGGGCCGTCCGATTCCCCGGTGAGCAGGGGCACGTAGGCAAGATCCCACTTCATGTCGTCGGTGAGATCCGCCGCCTTGTGGAGGCTCATCTCCTTCAGCGTCATGCCCATGTCCTCGAAGACGGTGCGCAGCAGGGAGGTCTTGTCCTCCTCGTCCAGGACCAGGAAGTTCTTGGGCCAGCCCAGGGTGTGCAGATCCTCCTTCAGGATCATGAGCCCCAGGGCATGGAAGGTGCAGATGTAGCCCGTGTCGCCGTCGCCCACCATGGATCGGATCCGCTGCTTCATCTCGTTGGCCGCCTTGTTGGTGAAGGTCACGGCCAGGATATGGCCCGGGCTCACGCCGCCCGCCTCCACCAGGTAGCCAAAGCGCCTCGTCAGGGTACGGGTCTTGCCTGTGCCGGCCCCTGCCACCACCCGGATATAGCCCTCGGTGGCCTGCACGGCCTGCCGCTGCGCGTCGTTCAATCCCTGCAACGTGTCCATCCCTGTGCCCTCTCTGGCTTTTTGTGTATCATACCATACTATCTGTCCGATAAACAGGATTCTTTCCTTTATTTTGAGGAATATTTACAATTGCATCCTCCCGGGAACGCTGTGAAAGGGGCCGGGCGTCTCCCCCATTCTCCCTTGCAATCCGTTCAACCTTGTGATAAAGTAGGTTTATCAAAAGGAGGAGGTGGGCGTCGTGATGATCTCTACCAGAGGGCGCTATGCCCTGCGGGTGATGCTGGATTTGGCCATGGACGAAAGCGGAGGCTACGTGCCTCTGGACGCCATCGCCCGGCACCAGGGCATTTCGGAAAAGTATCTGGAGAGCATCATCGTGGTGCTGAGCCGCGCGGGGCTGGTCCAGGCCCTGCGGGGCAAGGGGGGCGGCTATCGGTTGAGCCGGCGTCCGGAGGAATACCCTATCGGGGACATTCTGCGGCTCACGGAAAAGAGCCTGGCCCCCGTGACCTGTCTGGAGCCGGGGTGCGCCTGCCCCCGGGCGGCGGACTGCCTCACCCTCCCCTTGTGGCAGGGTTTGGATCAGGTGATCGAGGAATACCTCATGGCCCACACCCTGGCGGACCTGCTGCCGAAGGGCAAGTCAGTCTGATGAAAACTGCGCTTTCATCAGACTGAGGCTCCGCCTTCGCTTCGCTCGCAGGCCCCGCCTATGACCTTAAAGGCCACCGGGCGGCGGGTCCTGCAGGGTGTCAAATCCACCGCACATGTCGCTGGATTTGACATATTCGAAGCCGCCTGTTCTTCCTCCGCAAGTTGAGTTCGCTCGGCTACACCTCGCTTATGTCGCCCGGTGAGTCGACTTCTTTGCAGAGAAAAAATAAACTATGGTATACTGTAGCTGACCGAAAACAGAAAGGACCCATTGTATGATATACGCAGACAACGCGGCCACCACGAAGATGAGCCCCCGGGCCCTGGAGGAGATGTGCCGGACCGCAGGGGAGATTTGGGGCAACCCCTCCAGCCTGTACGGCCTGGGGCAGGCGGCCCAGGAGGCCCTAACGGACGCCCGGGAACGGATGGCGAAGATCCTGGGAGCGGAGGCGAAGGAGATCTACTTCACCTCCGGCGGAAGCGAAAGCGACAACCAGGCCATCCGCTCCTGCGCCCGGCTGGGGGCGGCCAAGAACAGGAAACACATCGTGTCCACCGCCTTTGAGCACCATGCCGTGCTCCACACCCTCAAGCGCCTGGAGAAGGAAGGCTACGAGGTGACCTATCTGCCGGTCCACGAGAACGGCATCGTCACCCCTGAGGAGGTGGCGGCGGCCATCCGGCCCGACACCTGCCTGGTGACCATCATGTTCGCCAACAACGAGATCGGCACCATAGAGCCCATCGGGGAGATCGGGGCGGTGTGCCGGGCAGCCAAGGTGCCCTTCCACACGGACGCGGTCCAGGCGGCGGGGCATGTAAAGATCGATGTGAAGGAGATGAACATCGACCTGTTGTCCCTCTCCGCCCACAAGTTCCACGGGCCTCGGGGCGTGGGGGCCCTGTACTGCCGGACGGGCCTGCCCCTCTACCCCCTCATCGAGGGGGGCGCCCAGGAGCGCAACCGCCGGGCGGGCACGGAAAACGTGGCAGGCATTCGGGCCATGGTGACGGCCCTGGAGGAGATGACGGCGAACCTGGACAGGAACGCCGCCTATGTGCGCTCCCTGCGGGACAGGCTCATCGATGGCCTGTCCGCCATCCCCCACAGCGCCCTGAACGGGGACCCAGAAAAGCGGCTCCCCGGCAACGTGAACTTCTGCTTTGAGGGCATTGAGGGGGAAAGTTTGCTGCTGCTGTTGGATCAGGCGGGCATATGCGCCTCCTCCGGCTCCGCCTGCACCTCCGGCTCCCTGGACCCCAGCCACGTGCTGCTGGCCATCAGGCGGCCCCACGAGGTGGCCCACGGGTCGCTGCGGCTGACCCTCAGCGAGGAGAACACGGAGGAAGACGTGGACACGATCCTGCAGGAGGTGCCCCGGATCGTGACGTACTTGCGGGGCTTCTCCCCCATCTGGCAGGATCTTCAGTCCGGACGACGGCAGCACCTGCTTTGAGCGAAGAAAGGAAGGAACCTATGGCATTATACAGCGAAAAAGTGATGGATCATTTTCTGCACCCCCGGAACGTGGGCGTCATTGAGGACGCGGACGGTGTGGGCGAGGTGGGCAACGCCAAGTGCGGCGACATCATGAAGATCTTTCTGAAGATCGACGGCGGCATCGTCACGGACGCCAAGTTCTCCACCTTCGGCTGCGGCAGCGCCATCGCCTCCAGCTCCATGGCTACGGAGATGATCAAGGGCCAGCCGGTTGAAAAGGTGATGGAGCTGACCAACAAGGCGGTGGTGGAGGCTCTGGACGGGCTCCCGGCCTACAAGCTCCACTGCTCGGTTCTGGCGGAGGAAGCGGTGAAGGCGGCCCTGAAGGACTACTTCGACAAAAACAGCATTCCCTACGACCCGGCTCAGTTTCCCGACGCCCCTTCTTGCGCCTCCTGCGAGATGCACTGAACCATATAAAAAGAGCGATCAACAAAACAGAGCACGGGAGACCGTGCTCTTTTACATATTTTCTTCAGTGAAATCCATATGCCAGCATACCCGCCAAGGCGGAGAGCCCGATAAGCCCTATGGGGGACAACCCCTTCTTCAGGACCTTCCGAGAACCGAAATAGATTAGGGCCAAGGCTGCGGTGAGCAGGATGGCCATGCCGTTTACCGCGGTGGCTTTCACGCTGCCAAAGCAATTCCGGAATACAAAGAAGAGGCCCGTCGCCAGGATGATGCCCACGATGCAGGGCTTCACGCCCCGGAGGACCGCCTGCATCCAGGGATTTTTCAGCGCCCTTTTCAGCAGCGCCATGACCAGCAGGATGATGACGAAGGACGGCAGCACCACGGCGGCGGTGGCGATCAAAGCGCCCCAAAAACCAGCCTGGGCGCTGCCCACATAGGTGGCCAGGTTCACCATGATGGGACCTGGCGTGCTCTCGCTGACGGCGATCATGTAGGCCAGCATCTCGTCCTCGATCCAGCCATAGGACAGGACCACGTCCCGGATCAGGGGGATGGCCCCGTACGCGCCGCCGAAGGCGAACAGGCCTACCTGCAAAAAGCCGATAAACAGGTCAAGATAGATCATTTCTCCGCGGCCCTCCTTCCCGTCTTTTTCGTCGCCAGGAAGAGGGCGAGGCTCACCGCCCCCGCGACGAGCATCAGGGCGATGGAGGATAGCCTCAAGGCAAAGCAGTTTATGAGAAGCATAGCCGCAAAGGCAGAGGCCATGATGAGGCGCGGCAGGGGCTTCTTCTGCATCTTCTTGACCATCTTGAGGCCGGCATCCAGGATCAGCAGGCCCACGGCGATCTTAATGCCCAAAAAGGCATGGGCGATCCAGGGTATCTCCAGGAAATTGTCCAGAAATCGGGAGATCAACAGGATGATGCAGAAGGAGGGCAGCACCATGCCCACGGTGGCGACGACCGCCCCCGCAAGGCCCCGTTGCTTATAGCCCACGAAGGTGGCACAGTTGATGGCGATGGGTCCCGGCGTGGACTCGGCGATGACGGTCACGTCCATCATCTCGTCGTGGGTGATCCATCCTTTCTGTTCCACACAGGCGTGCTCGATCAGGGCGATCATGGCGTATCCGCCGCCGAAGGTGAACAGACCTATCCGGGCGAAGGTCCAAAAGAGCTCCAACAATATGCCCATGGATCTACTTGGACCGGCAGCATTCACCGCTCTTGTGGCGGTCGTCGCATGCGCCGTTGTCGCGGGCACATTCGCCCTCGACCCGGCGGCGATCACATTCCTCGTCGCCGAACCGATGGCCACCCTCACGGTGGCGGCCGCAATCCCCTTCATGATGGTGGTGCCCGCATCCATGGCCTTCGCCATGATGCTCGTGGTGACCGCAGCGGGCGTCGGGATCGTATACCAAACGCCCCTCCGCGAAAGCCTTCGCCGCCTCGTCCGCTGAGCCCTGTACGCCGGGATAGAGCCGGATGCCCACTTCCTCCAGGGCCGCCCGGCCGACCATGCCTATGCCGCCGCAAAGCAGCACGTCCGCTTCCGCCGCCTTGAGAAAGCCGGCCAGGGCGCCGTGGCTGACGCCGTTGGTGTCGACGATCTGCTCCTGCACGATCTTTCCTGCTTCGACGTCGTACAGCTTGAACTGCTCCGTGCGGCCAAAGTGCCCAAACACCTCTCCGTTTTCATAAGCAACCGCGATCCTCATGTTGTTTCTTCCTTTCTCCATGATGTTTTGCTGAAGCTCCATAGGCGCATAGGCACAACAGCCGCCCACGATCAGCAGCTGTTTCCCGTTCACCAATGCGTCCGCCAGCTTCTTGCGGGCGCTGTCATAGATGGCCGTCACCGTGGGGCGGGAAACGCACATCCGGGAGGCGCATTCCTCCTGGGTCAGTCCGTCCCCGTCCAAAAGCTTTATGGTCTCATATTCGTCCACTGTCATCTGGACGCTGGGAACGTCCGACACTTCTTCCGGTGAAAATGCGCGATACACCGGCATCTGTCCGATCCTTCTGCATTTGACTGGTCTGGCCATAGGCGCTCCTTTCTGACATAAGTCAATTATTATGATACGTCGATTGATAGCATATGTCAATAAATAGATTAAAAAAAGCGCGGCGAAAGCCGTGCCCTTTTGCTTGGAAAGAATCAGAATTGTCCGTAGATGAAGTCGGAAGCGGTGTAGCCCGGGCCGTAGGCGCCCAGGAGCAGCGTGAGGATGAGGAGCAGGGCGGCGGCGCCCCAAAGCTTCCCGGGGGTGTTCAAAAAGCGGCGGAAGGGGGCATCCCCCTTCTTCAGGCTCACGAAAAGGAGCAGCGCCGCCCCCAGGAGCACCGTGACCCAATCCCCCAGGGAAAGGCCCAGGGCCGAGAGGCCGGCGGCCACCGCGCCGTAGTTGAAGGTGGTGAACAGGGACGAGAAGGCCTGCCACACCCCGGCGGGGCCTGCATAGCAGTCCCACAGGCGGATGAGGCACATAAGGAGGAAGGTGCGCAGGATCTCAAAGGCCCCATAGCTCCTTGTGGCCTTCAGGGCCGGGAAGCGGCTGTGGAACCGGTCGTAGAGGGGCTTGAGGGTCAGGGAGGCGATGATGACCAGGCCGTTGGTCAGGCCCCAGAGGGCGAAGTTCCAGCCTGCCCCGTGCCAGACGCCGGTCAGCAGCCAGGTGACCAGGGTGGCGGCGTACAGGGGCAGGCGGCTGAGAAAGCCGCTGCCGAACCGGGCGCGCAGGGCACGGGTCCACCTGAGAAAGGTCTTGGACACGTTCAGGGGGTAGAACACATAATCCCGAAACCAGCTGCCCATGGTCATATGCCAGCGGGTCCAGTATGCCTCGATGTTTTTGGAGAGGTAGGGCCGATCGAAGTTCTCCGGCAGGGTGACGCCGAAGAGCTCCCCGATGCCCAGGGCCATGTCGATGCCGCCGGTGAAGTCCGCATAGAGACGCAGGGCGTAGAGGAACATGCCCAGGAGCACCCAGCCGCCCCTGTACGCCCCGCCGGGGGCAAAGAGCAGGGCAAGGGCCGGGGTCAGCCGATCCGCCAGGACCAGTTTCTTTGCTGCGCCCCAGAGGATGCGGACAAGGCCGGCCCCCAGCCGGTCCCAGTCAAAGTCGGCCCCCTCATAGAGGGTTTGGGAAAGCATATCGTAGCGGCTGATGGGGCCCTGGATCATCTGGGGGAAGAAGGAGGCGAAGAGGGCGTAGCGCAGGAGGTTTTTCTCCGGCGGGTACTTGCCCCGCTTCACGTCCATGAGATACCCCAGGGACTGGAAGGTGTAAAAGCTGATGCCCAGCGGCAGCACCCAGCTGACCGCGTAAGGGGCCCGGAAGGCTTCCAGCAGGAAGGGGGTGTACTTCAGCGCCCCCAGGATGCCCAAATTGACAAGGAGGCACAGCAGGAACAGGGCAGTGCGCCTTCCGTTCTGCCGCTTCTTGTAGGCGGCAAGGGCCTCTCGGGGCAGGTCCTTTTTATGGAGGGCAACGTATTCCTTCTGCCTATCCAGGCTGCGGCCCAGGAGCCGGGCGGTGGCATAGACGCTGAGGATGGTGAACAGCAGAAAGGGCAGATACCCCTTCCCCGCCAGCGCATAAAAAGCCACGCTCCCCGCCAGCAGGGCGAGATAGCGCAGCCTTTTGGGCAGGATATAATAGATTATGAGCAGGGTCCCCACCAAGAGCAGGAACCTGCCGGAAAGAAAGGTCATGCTTTATTCGTTTTCCCGGCGCTGGATGAGGGCGAAGAGGGCCCGGGCGCTGTTGAAGTTTTCGGGCACGATATCCACCGCCCCCAGCTCCACGTCGAAGGTCTCGGAGAGCTCCGCCACGATGGACACCACGTCGAAGGAGGTGAGGACCTTTTTGTCGATGAGGCCCTCCGCCGTTTCAAAATCTATATCTGGATGCATGTCCCGCAGCATGGAAAGCAGGTCTTCAAAGCTCATCTTCTGTACTCCCTCTGTTCCAAGGTCCGCCGGTCGATCTTGCCGTTGGGCAGGTGGGGCAGCTCGCTGCGCTGCTCCGTCCGGCTGGGGGTCATGTACCCGGGCAGCTTCTGCTTCAGGCCGATGACCACATCCCAGGGCTGGGCCGGGCCGGTGTAAAACAGGTCGATCCGCTGCCGATCCGCCACATAGCAGCAGACGGCCTCGTGGATCCCCTTCAGGCTCAGGGCGGCGCTCTCCACCTCCCCCAGCTCGATGCGATGGCCCATGTGCTTGATCTGCTGGTCCCGCCGGCCGATGAAGATCAGGTTCCCCTCCTCGTCGAAGCGGCCCATGTCTCCGGTCCGGTAGAATGTTTCCCGGGAATCGGGGTTCGCGGGGTCTGAAATGAACACTTCCGCCGTGCGGACGGGGTCCTTATAGTAGCCGGCCATGACGCAGTCGCCGCCGATGACGATCTCGCCCTCGGTGTCGATCTTGCCTTCCTCGTTGATAAGATACAGCCTGGTGCCCGGGAAGGGCTTGCCCACGGGGATGGGCTTTGCCGGGTCCTGGGGCCCCGCCACCGGGTAGCACACGCTCATGCCCGTGCACTCCGTGGCCCCGTAGAGCTGGAAGAAGCGGGCGTTCGGGCAGGCCTGCTGCCAGGCGGAAAGGTGCTTTACGGGCAGGGTCTCGCTGCCGAAGCAGATGAGCTTAATCCCCTCCGGCTGTATGGCGTAGAAGGTGCGCAGCCTTGCCACCAGGGAAAAGGCGGAGGACACCCAGCAGAGGGCGTTGATGCCGTGGTCGTTGATGAATTTGATAAGGGAGATGGGGTTGATAAACAGCTCCCGGGGCAGCAGATAGGCCGTGCCGCCGGAGACCACCACGCCCAGAAGCTCCTTGAGATAGGCGTCGAAGTAGAGGGGCGACTGGCAGCCGAAGACCAGGCTTTCGTCGTAGCCCAGGGCCCGGGGCAGGGACTGGGCATAGTCCAGCAGGCTCCGCTCCCGGATGCTGACCCCCTTGGGCTCCCCGGTGGAGCCGGAGGTGAACACCACGTAGGACAGGTCGTCCCCGGAGGCCTCCTCATGGAGCCGGCCGCCGCAGGGGAAGGCCGCCGCGCCCTTGAAGAGCAAATGCTCCGCCGCCGGGCACAGGCTCTCCGCCGCGGTCATGTTCTTGGCGTCGGTGAGGATGAACCGGGGGCACAGGGTGCGCACGATCCGCTCCAGCCGCTCCCGGGGCATCTGCTCGTCCAGGGGCACATAGAAGCAGCCCGCCTCCATGACCCCCAGGAAGGCCGCGATCTGGTCCGGGCTCCGCTCCATGAGCACGCCCACCGGCTCCCCTTTGGCGCCGCTGTTCATAAGGCACGCGCCTACGCCCGCCGCTGCCTGACGGAGCTGGGCAAAGTTCAGGCCCGTTTCCCCGTCGGAGAAGGCCAGCTTATCCGGCAGCCGATCCGCCGTTTGGTTCAGATAGGATAAAAAGCTTTTCATACCGCACCGCCTTCGAGATTTTCCGTCGCCCGATATTCTATGGAAGCGATCCGCCGGGTTTCGCTTTCGTCCGCCTTGATCTGCACGTAGAGCACGGTTTCCCCCGCCCGATAGGCGTAGATCCCGTTCTCCTCCCGGCCGCCCAGGAGGCTGAGGAGCTTCTCCTCCTCGTCCCCGATGCGCAGGCCCTGGGGCGTGACGATGGTGTCGTCCACCACGGTGATCACGGTGATCCGCTCCACGCCGTCCACCTCGTTCACCGTCAGCTCAAAGCCGGGGTAGTAGTAGTACAGATCCTTGCCCAGATACGCGCAGCTGTCCGCCTCAAAGGTGCCGATGGGCGCGCCCAGAGCCTGGAGCACCGGGGCCGCCTCCATCATGGGCTCCAGGCGCACGCCCTTGCCCTCGAAGTAGAGCGCCAGCTCCTTCGTCTCCTCCGCCGCCGGGGCCGCCGTGGCCGCCGGCTGCTGAGGCTGCGCCTCCACGGGCGCCGGCTGCTGCGCCGGGGCCGCCGGAGCCGCTGTGGCCGCCGAGGCCGCATTGGGGTCCACATAGACCACGCCCTCCTTGGGGGCCGCAGGGGCCTTGCCGCCGCAGCCCAGCAGCAGCATCAGGGCGCCGGTGCCCAAAAGCAGGCCCATCCAACCGGATTTATTCATCTTCCATCCTCCGCCTTCGCTCGTTTTTCCTGCTCATATCGGGCCGCCAGGGCGGCATAAGGCGCCGCCGCGGCCTCGTTTTGCCGTTGGTCCGCCAAGCCGAGCCGCAACAACGCCGTCCGGGCGAACCACCGGGTGTATTTCTCCGCCCCGAACACGTTGAGATGGATGCCGCCATCGTAGGTGTCGGTGTTCAGGTCGATGCCCATCTCCTCCATGTGGGGGATGGCGTTCAGGTAGGTGACGCCCTGCTCCCGGGCGTATGCCTCCAGCCACTCGTCCCACGCTTCATACCAGGCCGGGTACAGGCAGGGGGACTTTACCAGGATCAGCTCGATCCCCTTCTCCCGGCACAGCTCCACGATCCGGTTCAGATACGCCACGGGCTTTTCCCCAAAGGCGGGGTCCTTCAGCAGGGGCGCCGCCGGGAGCCGGGTGTAGGGCACGGCCTCCGTGCGCATGAGGTAGCCGTTGTAGGTGTGCTCCGGGTACCGAAACAGGTGCGTCAGGTCCTCCCCCGTCAGCTCAAACACCCGGCTGTGGTACCGCAGCAGGGGGATGTAGTAGCCGAGCTCGCTCTCCCCCTCCGTCAGGGACGCGCGGACAGCCGAGAGCTTGTCCGGAGAAAGGCGCATGCCGTCCAGGGTCATCCGGTTGTAGGCCTCGCTCTGGGGCTCGGCGTACCGGAGGGAACAGACAGTCAGGACCACCGCCCGGGGGGTCTCATAGCGCAGGGTGTCCCGCAGCAGGTAATAGCTCTGCCACATGAGCTGCTGGGCGCTGCCCCGGATGTAGCTGGTCAGGCCGAACTCCTCAAACAGGGTCACCGGGGAGAAGCTTTCGTATACCTCGCAGTCCCCGATGAACAGCACCTCATGCTCTTCATCCGCATGGGCATAGTAGTTTTCCACCATGCTCCCCTCCAGGGTCTGCCCGGAGGCGTACTTGGGCCGGGTGAGCCGCCCCAGCAGGAAGATCGTCAGTCCCGCCAGCGCCGCCGCCAGCAGGGGCGCCAGCCATCGTCTACCCTTCATGGCCCTCACCAGTCCCTCTTGAACCGGGTCGCGGGGGTGTCCGGGTAGATCTTGTGGTCATATTTCCAGAAGAAAGCGTATTCCTCCTGCAGTTCCTTGGTGGTGCGCATAAAACACTCATACTTTCTGGTGGGCCCGCTGTTGAGCGGGTCAAAATGGTACCAGCCCTGGCCCACGTCCACCATGAGCCAGTAGTGGTGGGCCTTGCTGTAGCGGGCCACGAACATGGTCTTGGCGCCGATCCTGTCCAGCAGATACTTGGCCGCGGCGCAGTAGGTGAAGCAGTCCCCCTGCTTCTTGGTGAAGCCTCGCCAGGCCTCATACTTCCAATCGTACTTGTTGGACTTCTCCCGGTAGCGGTAGTTGTCCTTCACATAGCGGAAGATGGCGTAGGCCTTTTGGCCCATGGTCATCTCGTCGGTGACGATGGCGGCCAGGACCTCATCCGCCTTCTTTTCCAGCTTCTCCTCGGAGATGCCGGGCTGGATGAAGTAGAGATACACCTTCTTCTCCGCCATGTTCCCCGCCCGGTCCACGGCCCGATAGATCACGGGGCAGGCGCCGGTCTTGTAGATGTTCACGGCGGAATTGTCCACGGTGAGACTTACCTCCTCATCCGCGTTGTCCGTGGCGCTGACCTGGGCAAAATAGGAGATGGCCTCGCCGATGTACACATACCGGTTCACCGCGCCGAAGATCTGGGGCGGCTCCGTGTCCGGCACCACGCGGATAGTGCCCTCGATCCGGGTCACGTTCCCGCCGGCGTCGGCGGCTTCCACCGCCACAGGCTGCTCCCCGGCAAGGCTCCAGTCGGGCTCCGTCACGTAGGCGAAGGTGAGCTCCGTCTCATCCTCGATTTCCCCCAGCAGAGCCTCCGGGGCCAGGGGATGGTCCAGATACCCGGTGAGAGGGGACAGGAAGGCGATCTTGGGCGCCACCCGGTCCACCACGAACAGCCGCTGGACGCTGGGCTCCTCCCCCACCAGGGTGTTGATGTCAAAGCAGCCCAGGGCCCGGGGCACGAAGTGGGCCACCCGGATCTCCTCCGAAAAGCTGCCGTCCACCGCCCGCTGGGCCGCCTCCAGGGCAAGGCCGCTGATCCGGCGGCGGCTGGCCTCCCAGGTGAGGGGCCGAAGCCGAGAGATGAGGACGGTGGCGCTGGCCGCGGTCCGGTTGCCGCCTTTGTCCGTGGCGACCACGGTGAGGGTCTGATAGCCGGGGGCGTTCCAGTCCGGCTCGGTAGCAAAGGAATAGGTCAGCTCCGTGGCGTCCTCCGCAGAAGCCACCAGGCTCTTCGGCGCAAGGGGCTCCCCCAGCAGAGCGAAGAGCCCCTCCCGCAGCGACAGAACCGGGGGAACGGTGTCCTCCACCACCAGGGCGGTTTCAAAGGTTTGGCCCTCCGCCTCCACCAAAATGGTGTGGACCCCCACCTCTCGGGTGTCCACCTGCTCCACGTCCGTGAGAAAACGACCGGTCACCGTGTCGTTGGGCATGAAGGCAGCGAGGGGCGGCACCGCCTCCCCCGCCTCTATGGTGAGCCGGGGCACGGCGCCCAGAATGGTGCAGCGGGCTTCAACAAAGCCCACGTTCCCGGAAAGGTCCTCCAGGCGGATGACGACGGGATACTCCCCGGCGGTGTGGAAACGGGGCGCCTGCTCGAAGGCCACGGCCACCAGCTGCCGGTCCGCCAGGTCCGTGATGAAGCTGTCCGGGCCCAGCTCCTCATCCACCCCCAGCACCCGATCCACCCCGCGGGCCGTGGGGGCCTGGGTGTCCCGGACCCGAACCAGGGCGATGCGGGGGAGGAAGGACGTTTTCACCAGCACCCAGGCGTCGGTGGGGCCGGTCCAGTCCAGGCGATCCGGGTCGAAGGCGTAACTGGCCGCGCCCCCGTCCCGCAGCAGGGCGGACGCCGGGGGACAGCCGCCGGTGAGCTCCCATTCCGTCACCGGGCGCACCTGGCGATACAGCAGGAAAGCCGCCCCTACGGGCAACAGGACCAACAGCAGCAGCCCTTCCAGCAGGAGCCAAAGCCCATATTTTTTTTGCGCCTGTTGCGCCTCGGTCTGCTCCACGGCCGCGCCTCCATAAAATTACTTCCTTATCATAGAAGAAAAAGGGGAAGATGTCAATAAAAGCGCGAAAACCCGATTGTAAAACCTGCCCTTCCGGGCGGTTGAAAAACCGGTTCGGGGCGCGTATAATGGGAGAAAATGACAAGCAAAAGGAGGCTTTCCATGCCCTGCACCACCATCCTGGTCGGCAAGCTGGCCAGCAACGATTCTTCCACCATGATCGCCCGGACCGACGACGGCCATTTCGACGTGAAAAAGCTCACCGTCCTGGAGCCCGACAGCCGGAAAAGGACCTACACCGGCGTCATCTCCCATCTGACCGTGCCCCTGCCCGAAAAGGCTCTCCGGTGCACCATCTGCCCCAACGCGGACCCCAAGAAGGAGGGCGTGTGGGCGGCCACGGGCATCAACGCCGCCAACGTGGGCATGACCGCCACGGAGACCATCACCTCCAACCCCCGGGTCCTGTCGGCGGACCCCCTGGTCGTCTACAAAAAGGCCCGGAAGCGGGGAGAAAAGGACGTGCCCGGCGGCATCGGCGAGGAGGACATCCTGCTGCTGGTGCTGCCCTACATCCGCACCGCCCGGGAGGGGGTGCTGCGGCTGGCGGCCCTGCTGGAGGAATACGGCACCTATGAATCCAATGGCATCGCCTTCAACGACGAGAACGAGGTTTGGTGGATGGAGACCATCGGCGGCCACCATTGGATGGCCAAGCGGGTGCCCGACGACAGGTGCGTCATCGCGCCCAACCAGTTTGGCATGGACAGTTTTGATTTGGAGGACGCCTTCGGAAAGAAGGAGGCTCACCTGTGCTCGGCGGACCTGAAAACGTTTATGGCGGACAACCGGCTCAGCTGCTGCCTGGAGGGCTGCTTCAACCCCCGGGACGTGTTCGGCTCCCACACGGACATGGACCATATCTACAACACCCCCCGGGCCTGGTTCATGGGCCGATACCTGTGCCCCTTCTCCCACAGCTGGGAGGGGCCCCAGGCGGAGTTTGGGCCGGAGAGCGACAACATTCCCTGGGCCCTGGCGCCGGATCGGCTGGTGAGCGTGGAGGATGTGAAATATCTGCTGTCCAGCCATTTCCAGGGCACGGACTTCGACCCCTACACCAGCCGGGACACGGGCAAGCGGGGCATGTACCGGTCCATCGGCATCAACCGGACCGGGGTGGCCGCCGTCTGCCAGATCCGCTCGAATGTGCCGGACGAAATCAAAGGCTTGGAGTGGATCTGCTTCGGCTCCACCACCTTCGACGCCCTGCTGCCCGTCTATCCCAACGTGCCCAAGATGCCCGGATATTTGGCCGATGTAAGCGAAACCGTGTCCACGGACACCTTCTATTGGGCCAGCCGGCTCATCGGCGCCCTGGCCGACCCCCACTTTGCCCAAAGCGCCCAGCTCATCGAGCGGTATCAGAACGCTGTCATCACCCGGGGCCGGCAGCTCATCCGGGAATATGACCGGCGGATGGCCGAGACCGGCGACGGCAGCCTTTGTGCCGAAGCCAACGAGAAGCTGGCCCGGATGGCCAAGGAGGAGTCCGACGCCGCCCTGGGCCGGATCCTGCTCCTGGCCAGCGAGCGGATGAAGAACGGCTACAACCGGGCGGATAATTAAGAAAAAGACGTTCTTTCACACCTTTTCCGGAAAGAAAAGCTTAGGCGTGCTTCCTAAGCTTTTCTTTTTGCGCCGCCATTTCTTTACAAGAGGGGACGGATCGGTATATAATATAGTGTTACGATTTTCCGCAGACCATGGAGGCACGGCAGGGAAATGGCGTATCAGCGGCTTCCCTTTGAGGAGTATTTCATCAACACCAGTGAGGATTTCACCCACACCGGGCATGTGACCTACCCGGTGAAGTATGTTGCCGTGAAATACAACACCACCCGGATCGGCAAGGCCCTGGGCATGGCCCACGAGGTGAACTATGAGATGCACTTTGAGCCGGAGCGGGACGTGATCCAGATCCACTTTCAGCGGACCTTCGGCGCCATCGACTGGGTGGCCAACGTGTTCGAGTTCGCCAGCCGGTACTACCGGGCCATTGAATTTGAGGGGGAGAAGCTGCAGCTTCGGGTCCACCACGGCTGGGGCAACATGTACCTGGCCGTGAAGGACGAGGTGCGGGAGAACTGGAAGCGGCTCCAGGAGGCCCACCCCACGGCGGCCACGGAGATACTGGGCTGGTCGCTGGGCTCGGGCATCGCGTGCCTCTGCTGTCAGGATCTCAACTACAACTTCGGCGTGAAGCCGTACCTCTACACCTTTGGGAGCGTCCGGCCCTTCAAGTGCACGCCCCTGAACCGGAAGCGGATGCAGAAATACCTTTCCACCATCTACACGGACTGCGCCAACTTCGCCAACATCAACGACCTGATCACCTATATGCCTCCCTTCCGGGGGTTCACCATGGTCCGGCGGGTGAAGGTGGGCACGGATCTGAAGCGCTCCTTCTTCCGGCTGATCCACCCGCTGAAATACCATGTGCATTACGACCTGCCGGAGCTGTATAAAAGGTACGTCACCAAAGCAGCGGAGGGGCAGGAACAGAAGGAGGCACAGCAAGCATAAAAAGGGCCCGCGGAACAAGCGCCGCGGGATCTTTTTTTGTTACACTCCGGCGTTGACGATGGCGGCGTACTGCTCCTCGGGGATCATGGGGGAAGAGATCTGCTGCAGGAGGCCAGCCTCGATAGTCCCGGTTTCGGCGTATTGACGCCCGGCCTCCTTCAGGAGGGCCAGCCGGGGCTCGGTGACCACCGCCGCCTGGGGCACGTTGAACATGGGGCTCTCGGGGACGGTGAGGATGGTGTGGCCCTCCGGAAACAGAAGCTTGAATTGAGCCACGGCGGGCTCAAAGTTCTGCCGACTGTTGGGGAAGCCGCAGCCGGAGATCATGAGGTAGCGAAGGCGGGAGAAGTCCGCCTGGCCCACGTGCTCATACCGGTCCCCCACCTTCTCCATGGCCATGCTGGACAGGGGCAGGACCCGATCGACGATGGCCTTCAGGGGCGCGGGCATGCCGTAGCAATAGAGGGGAAAGCTGAAAAGGAGCAGGTCGCTGTCCAGTATCTCCTCCAGAATGCCCTTCATGTCGTCGTCATGGATGCAGGCGCCGCCGTTATGCATGCAGGCAAAGCAGCCCGTGCAGGGCTCGATATGCTCATCGATGGCGTGGCGGATGTGGATCTGCTGCGCCCCCGCCTCCTCCATGCCCGCCAGGAAGGCCCGGGTCATGACAAGGGTGTCGCTTTTATCCCGCTTGGGGCTGCCGTTCAAAACAAGGATCTTCATGGTTCATTCCTCCGAATGGTCGTGTATAAGCGCGTCCATCTCCTGCTCCAACAGGCGAAAGGCCAGGGCCACCAGATAGCCGTCGGCCACGGCGTGGTTCATGCGGACGGTGACGGGCATCCTGAGCCGCCCGCCCTCGGCCCGATAGGCGCCCCAGTTGACGATGGGGGCAAAATAGAGATACCCGTCCGGCAGCTCCAGGTGCATGGCGTCGTAGGAAACCCAGGGAATATAGGAGGCGTCGAAGCGGTTGGGCTCCTTTGTGGCCTCCCGGATATACACCGGGTTCTCCTTGGCCCAACTTAGGTCCGCTTCGGCGTGCCGGTAGAAGGTCTTATAGTCCGGGTAGTAGGTGGAGTAGACCGGGGTGCAGGTCTCCGTGTCCGCATGGAAGGCGTAGTGGGTGGGGTGGATGGCGTCGTAGACGATGAGCTCGCCGGTCCTATAGAGATAGTCCATCCGGTAGTCCTCCCGGGAATTGAGGACCTTGGAGAGCAGATACAGAAAGTTCAGATAGAACTTGGTGCCCGTGGCCTTGGACCAGGCCGCCAGGTCCGTCACGTCGATGCGGGCCGTCAGGGAAAGGGAGCACTTGCAGTCCTCCGAAAAGCGGCGGAAGACCTCCCGGCGGTAGTAGGTCTCCCGGTCAATCACCTTATAGGCCATGGCTGTTTTCCTCCTGTAGGTCAAGTCCCATGAGGATGAGCGTCTGCCAGCCGGCATAGCGGGAGCGAAAGCCCTTGGGGTTCCGGCCGTACTCCGTGAAGCCCACGCTCCGATAGAGGGCAAGGGCGGCTTCGTTGTCCGCCACGGCCTCCAGCTCCAGCTGCAGATAGCCCGCCTGCTTCGCCAGCTCGACGCAAGCCTCCGTCAGGGCCCGGCCGATGCCCAGGCCCCAGTAGGCCTTGTCCACGCTGATGCCGAATTCGGCCCGATGCTTCACCTTGTCCTTCTTCCCCACGGCCCCGATGCCCGCGGCGGCAACGACCCGGCCCTCCACCTCCGCCAGCAGTTCGATCTCGTTTTCGCTCAGGGTCCTTGCCCGCAAGAATTCCGCCTCCATCTCGGCGGTCATGGCGGCTTCGTCCGGGTAGGAAAGGAGGTAGTCCGTCTGCCCGTGGGTCAACAGGAAGATGTCCAGCATGGCCTGTCCGTCCTCATAGGTGCCGTTTCTCAGGACGCAGGGCCGGCCGTCCTTCAGGGTGATGGTTCGATGGTATTGCATGGTCTTGGCTCCTTAGTCGAAAATCTGCCCGGGCAGCTTTTGCTTCACCTTGGGCGGAAAGGCTTTGTCGAAGGTCTCCACGTCCTCGTCGTTCACATAGTAGCCCCGGGGGGTCTGGTAGACGCCGGTGACGCCCGAAAGGTAGCCGGGGATCAGCTCACGGCAGAGGAAGAAGGAATCGTCCGCCCCTTCCGGCAGATCGTGATAGCGGATGCCGAACTTGCGGGCGTAGTCGAAGCCGCAATGGCTGTAAAAGCCGATGTTCCCCTCAAAGAGCACGGCGCCGAAGCCCATGTCCCTTGCCTTTTCCAGGCAGAAATCCAGCAGCCGTTTGCCGTAGCCCTGCCGCTTCCAATCCGGCGCGATGCCGATGGGGCCCATGGTGAGCACGGGGACGGTCCGCCCGTCGTCCGCCTCAATGATGGTTTTCATGAACATGTTCTGCCCGATGAGCTGCCCATCCTTCTCCATGACGAAATCCAGCTCCGGCACAAAGGCGGGATCGTCCCGTAGGACGTGGATCACGTAGTGCTCGCTGCACCCGGGCCGATACACGTTCCAGAAGGATTCCCGCACCAGGTTTTCCACGGTCCGGTAGTCCTCGGGCCGCTCATAGCGGATGGTATAGTCGTTTTCGTTCATTGCTTTTCTCCTCATCTGTGGATGTACATTCTGGTCAAATCCGGCTCCCCGTCCCCCTGGACCAGGCAGAGGAACTCCCAGCCGTAGCGCTCGTAGAAGCCCCTGTGGTCGGTGACCAGATACAGGGGCGAGACGCCCTTTTTGCGCATGTCCTCCACCACCAGGTTCAGCAGCCGCCCGGCGATGCCCCGGCGGCGATGGTCCGGCTCCGTGTAGACGGCGCAGACGTTGGGGGTCAGGTCCTTCCGGTCGTGGAAGTCGTTTTCGATGACCCCCATGCCGCCCACGATCCTGTCCCCAAAGAGGCACAGATACCAGCCATATTCCGTCTCTTGGTTCAGATACGCGCGCATGCACTCAATATACGCCGCCTGGGGCACGCCCCACTTCTCATGGAACCAGGCCGCCGCCCGGCCCATCAGCTCCGGCCGCTGCCGCAGGGTGATGTAGACATAGTTCGATTCCATGGTTCCTACTTACGCTTTCCTTTTCACCGGCAGCCAGATGGCGCTGTGGTAGTCAGGGTCCGACTTTTCCCCGTTCACACAGTCGTACCACTCTACGCTGGCGTTGCCCGAAAGCTCATAGTCCGGGTTTCCCGGCAGCCATTCCCGAAAGATGCGGGTATTCACGGTTTGCAGCGCCTCCGGCATGGGTCCCACGCAGTTGAACACCGCCCAGTCGCTTCGGGGAAACTCATAGAGGACCATGCCCTCGGGCACGGGACCGCCGGTGTACTTGCCCGCGATGAGGTACCGGAACTTTCCGCCGTCCATATCGTCGATACAGACGCCGTACTCGCCGATGCAGTTATCCACCAGAGCCTGCTCATAGGGGTTGGCGGGGGCGTTCCCGGCATAGACGGTATTGGCGTACTTCTCGCATATTTCATCCCAGAACTTGGGGATCTCCGCATAGGACGTTTCGTAGTCGAATTCTCTCTGAAAGCCGATGACCTTGAAGGGGAACATGGGGGTGATTTTGTAGTCCATTTGGTTACCTCCCTGAATGGAAATGTTGATTTTCAAGGGCAAAAAGGGTTGTATGGCTCTGCCGTCCCGCACCTGAGAGGGCGTGGCCCCGTGGAAACGGGAGAAGGCCTTGGAGAAGCTTTCCGGGGTCTCATAGCCGTATTTGAGGGCGATGTCTATGACCCTTGTCCCCGTTTTTTGCAGGTCCGGTGCGGCTTCATAAAGCCGGCGATTGCGCAGATATTCTCCTACGCCCACGCCGGTCATCAGCGAGAATCCCCGCTGAAGAAAGAAGGGCGACAGATGTACCTGCTCTGCCACGTCCTGAGGGCCGATGCTCTCCGTCAGATGCTGCTCCATATAGGCCACCGCCGTGCGGATGCAGGTCAGCCATTCCAAATGCCATCCTCCTGTCCTTGATGGATTCCAGTATACCGGCCCGAGCAGCCTCTGTCCTGTCCGTCCCTGCTCAAATCTGTCCTACGCGGTGAGATTCTCCTGGGCTGCAGGATTGTTTTGAATGATGGGGGCGAGCTTTTGGCAGCGGGCCATCTCGGGGCAGGCACCGCAGGTCTCCAGCCCCTTAGCAAGAGCGCATTGGCGGATGGGGCAAAGGGATTCGCAGTAGGGCGTCTTCACACCGTCGATCCGGCAGCCGACACAGTGGATCATGTCCGGCGTGATCTCGACCCCGTTGAGCTTCGACCAGAGGGCGGCCACCTTCTTTCGCAGGGCTTCATCCCCGTTCACGGTGGCGAGCCTGGCCTCGCAGCTTTCGCAGTTCAGGCCGCAATAGGCGATATGATCCCTCATGCGTCTTTTTCCTCATAGGGCCGGTTCCAGGAACCGATCTCGATTAGGTTCCCCTCCGGATCGGCGATGTAGCAGGTCCGCTGGCCCCAGGGCTCCGTGGTGGGGGCCATGACGGGCTTGGCCCCTGCCGCCACCGCCCGGGAGTAGGAATCGTCCACTTCCTGGAAGGTGTCCACATAGAGGACGATCTCAAAGTGGCCGTTGAGCCCCTTTACATATTCGTACCGACGGTCGGTCATCTTTTCGAAATCCTTCCGGCCATAGAGGAGAAACAGGGTACCGTCCTTCACGAGATACACGTTGCCCGTATCCTCCGCCTCCCTGATTTCAAAGCCCAGCACGTCCCGATAAAAGCGGATCATCCGGCCCATATCCTCGACCAGCAATCCAAAGCCATCCAGTTTCATGTCCATTCCTCTCCTTTTATGTCGATGTCTGTCCATAGGTTTTCACGAAGTGGCGGCTGTATGCTTCCACCTCCCCTATGATCGCCTCCGCCTGTTCCGGCGTTCGGTCCGCCTGGTGGATGAGGGCGGAGATGGGGGCCGTGTAGGCAAGAGCCAGCATCCTGGGATCGTCCCGGCGAAGAAGACCTCGGTCCATCATGCCGGAGAATACGGGGGTGAACAGGTCCATGAGGCCTGTCAAAAAGTGCTTGCCGGCCAGGGCTCGGGCCCGCTGATCCCGGTATTGCTCGATGGAAAGGACCTTCCGGGTCTTGATGATCTTCTCGTCATAGACCGTGAAGCGGACCATATTCATGGTCATATCCACCAACCCTTCCAGCGACTCCGGCACCGGGGGCCGGTTCTTTTCCGAACCGAAGCGGGCCCCATAGTAGGCGATCATCTCGTCCAGAAGGGCATCCCAAATCTGCTCCTTGCTCTCAAAATGCCGATACAGGCTGGATTTGCCCAGCCCCAGCGACCCCGCCAGCTCCCGCAGGTTGGTGCCGGCGTAGCCCTTCTCGGCGAACATATCCAGCGCCGCCAGCAGGATCCGTTCCTTTGTGTCCTTTGCCATTGCCACCTCCGAAAAACGCGACCGTTCGTTCACATCCACTATAGCGAACGATCGTTCGCATGTCAAGAGGAGAATGATTGTTCCCTTTTTCTTTTGCCGCTTTTTCTCTTCCTTGAAGAGAAAAAGCGGCGGAAAAAGAGAAGCTCAGGAAATAAAAGATGAAAACGCTGCCAATCGGAGAGTGGAAGGATGGATAGCTCCGCAGCTTTTCTTGAAAAAGAGCTGTCCAAAAGAACTTCAGGAATGCAAAAAAGCTTAGGAATTCTAACAGATTAGCCTTCCTAAGCTTTTCTTTTTGCCAAGCTTTTTCTTTTCACGGAAAAGAAAAAGCGAAATATAGCACGCTTTATCTCTTCAACAAAGCCACGGCCACGTCGTTGACGTTGGTGCCGGTGGGACCGGTCATAATGAGGCCGCCCATCTTTTGAAGGGCGTGGTAGGCGTCGTTGTCCTGGAGCACGTCGTCGATGGCGATGCCCTGGGCAAGAAGCTCCGCGCAGGTGTCCCCATCCGCGTAGCCGCCGGCCGCGTCCGTGGGGCCGTCGGTGCCGTCGCTGCCCACGGAGAAGACCGCCGCGCCCGAGAGACCCGCGATGCCCTGGGCCGCGGACAGGGCCAGCTCCTGATTCCGGCCGCCCTTCCCCTTCCCCGTCAGCTTCACCACGGTCTCGCCGCCGGCGATGAAGGCCAGGGACTTGCCGTCATTCTGATGGGTCTTGAGGATGGACGCCATAAAGCTCCCCGCCTCCCGGGCCTGGCAGCAGAGCTGATCCGTGAGCAGCACGGGCTCATAGCCCAGCTCCCGGCAGGTCTTGGCCGCCGCGGCGCACAGCTCCCGCACACTGCCGTTGATCTGGGAGCGGACGTTGGTGAGGGCCTTGGGCGTCTCCACGGCCAGGAGGTTTTTCGCCGCCTCGCTCATCTTCAGATCATACTTTTTGGCGATCCGCTGGGCGTCCTCCGCGGTGGAGGAATCGGGGCAGGCGGGGCCGGAGGCGATCATGTCCAGGGGGTCCCCCAGGATGTCGGAGAGGATCACCGCCTCCACCTTGGCCGGCCAGCACAGCTGGGCGAACCGGCCGCCCTTCACCTGGGACAGGCGCTTGCGGATGGTGTTGATCTCGGTGATGTCCGCCCCGCAGGCCAGGAGCTGTCCGGTGATGTCCTGGAGCTCCGCCGGCGCCACCAGGGGCTTTTCGAACAGGGCGCTGCCGCCGCCGGAGAGAAGGAAGAGCACCGTGTCCTTTTCGCTCAGATCCTGCACCAGATCCAGCGCCGCCTGGGTGCCCCTGAAGGAGTTCTCGTCCGGCACCGGGTGGCCGGCCTCAAAGCAGTCAAAGTTGGCGATGGGGCCCATGACATGGTCATACTTGGTCACCACCACGCCCTTTTCGATCCGGCTGCCCAGGGTGTCGGAGGCGGCCTTGGCCATCTGCCAGGCGGCCTTGCCCGCCGCCACCAGCAGCACCCGGCCCTCAAAGCTCATTTCCTTCAGCGCCCGCTGCACGGCGGCGTCCGGCTGCACGGCGGCGATGGCCTCCTTCACGATGCGATCCGCCTGGGCACGCAATGCTTCGTTCATATCAACCCTCCTAAAAACTTGATTTGTTTTTACACACTATACTATGAAAAATCCCTATCACGCAAGAGGGGCTGCGCCCGAACCGGACGCAGCCCACAGCTTTTGTTGCTTTAGATGAACAGGGAGATGACGAAGAGCACGATGATGACCGTGATGCCCATGACGGCGGTCATGCCAGTCTGGCAGCGGTACGCTTCCTCGGTCTTCATGTCGGAGAACTGGGACACCACCCAGAAGTAGGAGTCGTTGGCATGGGAGGCCACCATGGAGCCGGCGCCGATGGCCAGCACCACCAGCACCCGAGCCAGCGGAGAGGTGAAGCCCATGGACTCCATGAGCGGAGCCATCATGCTGGCGGTGGTGATCATGGCGACGGTGGATGCGCCCATGGCCAGCTTCAGGATCATGGCGATGATGAAGGGGATCAGCACGCCCAGGCCGGTGGACACCAGGCCGCCCACGGAATCCGCGATGGGCAGGAGCTTGAGGATGGCGCCGAAGGAGCCGCCGGCACCGGTGATGGCCAGGATGGCCGCGGAGTCGGTGACGCCCTGGGTGACCCACTTCAGGGTGTTCTTCTTCTCGGAGGCGGGGATCAGCGTCATGGCCAGGAACACACCCAGCAGCAGCGCCACCACGGGATTACCGATGAAGTTGATCAGGATGGCGAAGAAGCCTTCACCGAAGGGCTTGGTGGGGAAAGAGGCCACAGAAGCCAGAGCGATCAGCACGATGGGGAGCAGGATGGGAGAGAAGCTGTGCAGGGCGCCGGGGAGCTTGCCATACTTCGCCTTGAGCTCGTCCAGGGTGTACTCGGAGTTGGCGGGGATGTTGATCTTGGAAGACACCTTCTTGGCGTAGAGGATGGCCACCAGGGTGGCGGGGATGGAGATGATCAGACCAACCAGGATGGTCAGGCCCAGGTCAGCTTCCAGGGTGCCGGCCATGGCGATGGGGCCAGGGGTGGGGGGCACCAGGCAGTGGGTGGCGTAGAGGCCGCCGGACAGGGCCGTGGCCATGACGGCCAGGGACGTGTTGGACTGCTCGGCCAGAGCGCGGCTGATGGGAGAAAGGACCACGAAGCCGGAATCGCAGAACACGGGGATACCGGTCACATAGCCCATGGCGCCCATGGCGACCACGCTGTTCTTCTTGCCGACCAGCTTCAAAATGGCGTTGGCCATGGTCAGGGCGGCGCCGGTCTTCTCAAGGATGGTGCCGATGATCGTGCCGCAGAGGATCACGATACCGATGCTGGTCATGATGCTGCCGAAGCCGCTCTTCACGGTGTCGACCACCTTGGCGGGCGTCAAACCGGAGCTGGGGTACATGAAGCCCCACAGCAGGCCAACCAGCAGCGCGATCAACGTCATGACGATGAACGGATGCATCTTGAGTTTGGAGATCGCGATGACCATCAAAACCACCGAGGCGATGATCAACGCAAAGAGCAGGAATGTTTGCATTATTTTTCCCTCCTTTTATTTCAAGACCCGAAGGCCTTGTTTCTGTTTCATGCGGATGAGCAGCAGCCGCAGCAGATACTCCCGGTAGAACTCGCTGTAATCCAGCATCCCCAGGCACTTTTGCACCCGGCGCACCCGATACTGCAGGGTGTTCTTGTGCAAAAACAGCCGCTCCGCGGCCCGACTGGCGCTGCGCCCGCAGGCGTAGTACACCTCCAGGGTTCGCAGCAGGGCGCCGATCTCCTCCGCCCGAAAGCTCTGGCGAAGCTTTTCCTCCAGCCCGTCCAGAAAGCCGCTCTCCGCCGACGCCGCCCGATAGAGCAGGCAGGCGCAGCGATCCTGGGTGTCCTCCATGGTGGAGAAGGGCTTTTCGGCGATCAGGTCCAGGGCCACCGCTTCCTCGTAGGAGCGGCGCAGCTCCTGGATGTCCTTGCACCGGCTGCCCAGGCTGAGCCGAAGCCCCGCCCCGGGAGCCTCCGCCAGCTCCCGCAATGATCGCAGGCTCTCCATGCCGCCGATGAGCACCGCGTTGTCCCGCTCGATGCCGGCCACGTGATGCTTGGCGGAGAGCTTGCGCTCGTCCCAGATCTGCCGCAGCACCCGCTCCGGCAGGCCGGGCTCCTGGCCCTCCCCGGAGAACAGGGCCACCCCGAAGGGCGCCTTCAGCTCCACATGAAGGGATTGGAGCAGCAGCTGGGCGTTGCCCAAGGAGCGCTCATCGCCGATGAGCAGGTCGTGGAGCAGACGGCTCCGCAGCTCCCCCTCGGCCAGGCGCGGGATCATCATGGCCTCCAGCTGGTAGCTTTTGGTCACATAGGCCTCCACCAGCTTGGCCAGGTTCTCCACCTCCGGCGGGTCGCCGAAGATGCCCACCACCCCGATGACGGACCCGTTCACCCGAAGGGGCATGTTGTACCCCTGCCGGGCCCCGGGATACCGGGAAAGCTGGTCCGCCCGGATGGCCACGGGCTTCCCCGTGGTGGCCGCCTCCAGCGCGCCCTGGTGAAAGGAGCCGATGCGCTGCTTCTCGGTGGAGGCGACGATGATCCCCTCCGTGTTCATCACGTTGATCGTCCGCCCGCCCACCAATTCCGAGGTGAAGGACACGATCTCGTTGGCCATATCCTCCAGCAGCATACCTTACTCCTCGATAAACAAACAGTCGCCGACGCCCAGATGGCAGCCGCGGGCGCCCCGGGCCTGCTGCAGCAGCTGGTCCGCCCGCTCGCCGGAGCAGTGGCTCAGGCCCAGGATCTCCAGGCCGTCCGTCTGCAGCTCGGCGATGGTGGCCCGGATCCGCTCGTCCCCAGCCTCCATCAAATGGGTGCCGCCGAACACGGCCGCCACGGGGAGCCGGAACAGGTCGTGGACCCGAGTGATCATGTTGAGGATGCCGGGGTGGGAGCAGCCGCACAGCACGTAGAGCTTCTCCTTCACCCGCAGCACCAGGCAGATTTCGTCCGGGAAGCTGTCCTGCACGAAGCCTTCCGCCGTCCGGCGCACGAAGCGATCCGGGATGGTTTCAAAGGGGTGCACCCGGGGAAAATCTCCCACCAGGAAGGCCCCGGGGAAAAGCTCCAAACAATCCTCCGCCACCACCTGGCGGATGCCGTGTTCCTGCAGGAACGCCGGAGTGAAGCCGGCGGAAAGGTCGGTCCAGCGGACGCCGTTGAAGGCGAACTTGGGTTCAAAGAAGTGGGGGCCGGTGTACAGGGTTTTGCAGGCGCAGCCGCCTTCGATCAGGTCCCGGTAGCCGGCGGCGTGGTCGTAGTGGCTGTGGCTCAGGACGACCCCGTCCACATGGTTCACGTCCAGTCCCAGCCGATGGGCGTTCTGCCAGGGGTGGGCGCCGGCGCCGCAGTCGAACAGCAGCCGAAAAGCAGGCCCCTCCACCAGCATGGATAGGCCGTGCTCCGCCACAAGGGCCTTGTTCTCCGAGGGCAGGTTGTCCATCAGCGCGGTGATCCGTATCATGCTTTCGCTCCTTTGTGACCGGCGGTGTCGAAGGGATTCGAACCTGGGGAAATACTTCTTATATTTGTAGTATACTCCAACTGCCGTTGAAAAGAAATCACTTTTCTTTGTTCTTTAGAACAATGTTTTCATATTTTTTACCATGATTTGTTGTTGATTGAACAAATTCGATCCTTTTCTTTGTTTGTTTGCTGTACAAGCCGTTCCCCTTGGGTATACAATGGGTGAAAAACGAGGGAGGTAATTGGGCATGGCAAAGGGGTTCTGGCAAAGCAAACTGGCCTTTTGGGGGGTCATGGGCCTGGGGGTTCTCGTCAGCGTGCTGCTGTGGATCCGGGATCGGGGCTACCCTATCTATATCCCCATCGTGGCCTCGGTGCTGGCCCTGCTCATCGGCTACTTTGCCGCCCGGGTGATCCGCAACCTGGTGGCCAGCTCGCTAACCACGGAGTATCTGGGCTACCTGCACATGGACCTGGACCCGGACAAGTTTCTCGCCGCCTACGGGCCCGTGCCCGAAAAGCTCACCAAGGGCAGCCGGGATCGGGCCGTGGCCCATGCCTACCTGTCCGACGGCTATGCCGCCAAGGGTGAGTTTGAAACCGCCCTCTCCCTGCTGGAGGCGGGCTTTGCGGGGACCGACCCCAAGGACACGGCCCTGCGGGGGCTGTACTTGAGCAACAGGGGCGCCGCCCAAAGCGCCCTGGGGGACCTGCCCGGGGCGAAGGAAACCGCCGCCCAGCTCAAGGCGCTCATCGACGGATGCTGGCGAAGCAAGAACGCCCTGGCCCGGAACCTGCAGGACGGGCTGCTGCTGACGGAGAGCGACATGGCCTTGCAGGAGGGGCGCCTGCCGGACAAGAAGGCTCTGGAGGAGCTGTACGCCCGCTGCGCCTTCAACCTCAGGCGGTTCGAGATCGACCGGCTCCTGGCCCTGCGGGCCCTGGCCGCCGGGGACAAGGCGGAGGCGAAGCAGCACCTGGACACCCTAATTGAGCACGCCGGCAAGACCCGATACGTGCCCTGGGCCCAGGCACAGCTTGAGAAGATATAATTTATTCCGATCCGTTTTCTTGAAAGAAAAAGGACCAAAAAGAGCTTTAGGAAAAAGGGAGAAGCTAAATCGCCTCTCCCTTTTCTTCTTCCCGGCTTTTCTTTTTGCGCCGCTTTTTCTTTTCTCCCGAAAAGAAAAAGCGGCAAATCCAAATTAAATCCCAAACAATCTCTTTCCGTTCTCGAACAGCGCCGCCGCCAGCGTCTCTTCGTCCATGGCCCGAAGCTCGGCCAGCTTCTGTAGGACAAACCGGGTCATGGTCGGGTCGTTCCGCTTGCCCCGGAAGGGCACGGGGGCCATATAGGGGCAGTCGGTTTCGACGAGGAGCCGGTCCAGGGGCGCCTTGGCGGCCACCTCCACGTTTTTCCGAGCGTTTTTGAAGGTCAGCGCGCCGCCGAAGCCCAGATAAAAGCCCATGTCCAGGCACTCTTTGGCGGTCTCCCAACTGCCGGAGAAGCAGTGCATCACGCCCCGGACCCGGCCCTTCCGCGCCCGCAGAATGTCCACCGTGTCTCCGTGAGCCTCCCGGTCGTGGATGATGACGGGCAGATCGTGAGCCTCCGCCAGGGACAGCTGGGCGTCGAAAAAGGCTTTCTGGACCTTCTTTTCCGGGTTCTCCGGCCAGTAGTAGTCCAGGCCGATCTCCCCTATCGCCTTCACCTTGGGATGGCTGAGAGCGACCTCCACCCCGTCCAGGTCAGAAAGCTCCAGGCCGGAGAGCTCCTCCGGGTGCAGCCCCGCCGCCCCGTAGATCATGGGGTGTGCGTCCAGGAAGGGGAGCAGCTTTTCAAGATAGCCCAAATCCGTGCAAGCCTCCATGACCAGCTTCACGCCGGCTTCGGCCAGGGACGCGATGAGCGCCTCCCTGTCCTCGTCGAAGGCGTTGTCCAGCAGATGGGCATGTGTATCAAAGATTTCCATAGGGCAGTCCCTTTATAGTATTTGTACCTTTTTTCTCTTCGGAAGAAGAGAAAAAAGGTACCGAAAAAAGAGAAGTCAGAATAGGTAAGGGGTATTTTGCCCTTCTTACATTTCTTTAGCGCCGGTCATCTCACGACGAAGCCGCTGGGCATGTCGGCGCTGGGGGTGATGAGGGCCAGGTTCTCGTCGGCGGGGTCGGACACGGCCAGAACCATGCCCCGGCTCTCCACGCCGCAGAGGGTGGCGGGCTTCAGGTTCGCCACCAGGACCACGGTCTTGCCCACCAGGTCGGCGGGGGCATACCACTTCTTGATGCCGGAAACCACGGTCCGCTGCTCGCCGGCCACGTCCAACGTGAGCTTCAGCAGCTTCTTGGACTTCTTGACCTCCTCGCAGGCCAGGACCTTGGCCAGCCGCAGATCCACCTTCATGAAGTCGTCGAAGCTGATTTCCTCCTTGATGGGCGGCAGCGCCGGCTTCTCGGGCTCAGCAGGGGCCGCGGGCGCGGACGCCTCCGCCTTCACGCCCACCTTGTCCAGGACCTCCTTCAAATCCAGCCGGGCAAAGAGGATCTCAGGCTTCTCGGCCACCTTGTTTCCGGAGGGATAGAGACCGAAGTCGTCCAGGGCGTCAAAGGGCCGGGGATCGGCGTTGAGCTGGTCGAGGATCTTCTTGCCGGTGTCGGGCAGGAAGGGGGCGAGCAGGCTGGCGCCCATGGCGATGCTCTCGGTCAGGTTGTAGAGGACCTCCTTCAAGCGGTCCGCCTTGGCGGCATCCTTGGCCAGCGTCCAGGGGGCGGTCTCGTCGATGTACTTGTTGCAGCGCTTGAAGAGGTTGAAGATCTCCGTGATGGCGTCGGCCACCCGCAGCTCGTCCATCTTGGCGGTGACCTTACCCACCGCGGAAACGGCCGCTTCCTTCAGCTCCTCGTCCACGGCCTCCCGGGCGCCGGTCTTTTCCACCACGCCGGCGAAATACTTGTTGCTCATGGCCACGGTCCGGTTGACCAGATTCCCCAGGGTGTTGGCCAAATCCGCGTTCAGCCGCTCCACCAGCAGATCATAGGTGATGGTGCCGTCGCTGTCGAAGGGCATCTCGTGGATGAGGAAGTAGCGGACCGCGTCCACGCCGAAGAGCTTCACCAGCTCGTCCGCGTACATGACGTTGCCCTTACTTTTGCTCATCTTCCCCTCGCCCATGAGGAGCCAGGGATGGCCGAAGATCTGCTTGGGCAGCGGCAGCCCCAGGGCCATGAGGAAGATGGGCCAGTAGATGGTATGGAAGCGGATGATGTCCTTGCCGATCAGGTGCAGATCCGCGGGCCAAAGCTTTTTGAACTGGTCGGTGCTCTTTCCGTCGGGCTCGTAGCCGATGCCGGTGATGTAGTTGGTGAGGGCGTCCAGCCAGACGTAGACCACGTGCTTGGGGTCGAAGTCCACGGGGATGCCCCACTTGAAGCTGGACCTTGACACGCACAGATCCTGGAGGCCGGGCAGCAGGAAGTTGTTCATCATCTCGTTCTTCCGGGCCACAGGCTGGATGAACTCAGGATGCTGGTTGATGTAGTCGATGAGCCGGGGGGCGTACTTGCTCATCTTGAAGAAGTAGGCCTCCTCCCGGGCGGGCTGGACCTCCCGTCCGCAGTCGGGGCAGCGGCCGTCCTTGAGCTGGGAAGCGGTGAAGAAGGACTCGCAGGGGGTGCAGTACATGCCCTCGTAGGCGCCCTTGTAGATGTCGCCCTGGTCATAGAGCTTCCTGAAGATCCGCTGGACCTTGCGCTCATGGTCCTTGTCGGTGGTGCGGATGAACTTGTCGTAGGAGGTGTTCATCAGGTCCCAGATATTTTTAATCTCTCCGGCCACGTTGTCCACATAGGCCTGGGGCTCGACGCCCGCCTTCTGGGCCTTGCCCTCGATCTTCTGGCCGTGCTCGTCGGTGCCGGTCTGGAAGAACACGTCGTAGCCCATGAACCGCTTGTAGCGGGCGATGGCGTCCGCCAGGACGATCTCATAGACGTTGCCGATGTGGGGCTTGGCCGAGGCGTAGGCGATGGCCGTGGTGATATAGTAGGGTTTCTTTTCCATGAACATATCCTCCTTCCCGCAGCTGCGGGATGCATCTCTAAATCCTTAAAATTTTATCAGCGCGCTTCTTCCCTGTCAACCACAAAAATCCAGGGCAGCAGGCCCCCGGCCTCCGTGCGCATCCGCTCCCGGAGGATGAGGCCCGGCACCCGCTCCAGGCTCTTTTTCAGCAGGGTGTACTCCATGGTATAGAGCACCGCCGTGCCCCCGGGGCTGAGGAGCTCCAGAAGCCGCCGCGCGAAACGGGCGTAGAGGCGGGTGTTGTCCTCATGGCTCCCCACCCGGTTGCCAAACGGCAGGTTGGACAGGATCAAATCGAACCCCTCCCGCCCCTCAAACCGCAGGATATCCTTGGTGACGAAGGCGGCCCGGGACTTGCCCGCCCGAGCGTTGATCCGGGCGCTCTCCACGGCGGCGCCGCTCTTGTCCACGCCCATAAGCACCCGGCAGGGGCCCAGCTTCTCCCGGGCAAAGAGGAGGGAACCGCAGCCGCAGAAGGGGTCCAGCACCCGGGGCCGCTCCCGCTTCTCAAAGCGCCTGGCATAACGGGCCAGGCAGGCCGCGGTGGCCGGGTGGATGGAGGCGCTGATGGTCCGCTGCCGCCAGGGGTAGCGGTTGTCCGCCACGTTCCAAAGCTTCCAATACAGGTCCGCTTTGTCCATGTGGCAGTCCACCCGCAGCTCCGCGTCGTAAGCGGAGGGATTGTTTTCCCCCGGCAGGGCCTGGGCCAGATGGGAAATGAGCTTGCGCCGATCCCGGGTATAGCCTCTCAGCTCGATGCGGTAGCGCTCGGCCGGCGGTTCCTCCGCCGCCCGGGCAAGGGCGTCCGGGTCTAAGGGCACGTCAAAGGCAAGGGGGAGCAAGGCTTCCGTCATGCAGTCCGCGGCGTATACGGTGTCGATCCGATCCGTCACCACCGCCGCGGCGCCTCGCTCCTCCACGGGGGAAAAGCCCAGCTCCCGGAGCTCCTCCATCAGGCAGCCGAGAAAGCCCTCGGGGGCATAGCAGAGGATCTTTTTCGGGGCGCTCAGCCGGGTGACGGTCTGCGAGCCGTAGGTTTGAAAGCTTTGCAGGGCCTTCTGCTGCGCCAGGACGATCTGGGCCACCAGCCCGTCGGTCTCCGGGCTCAAGGAGGCGGGGGGCGCATAGGCGGCCAATGTGGGCTCGTCCCCCAGGCGGCCCAGGGCCAGCAGCAGGCTGGGGATGGCAAAGAGGGTCTGCTCCCGCCCGAGGGCCGCCCGAAGGACGGGCAGGTCCCGTTCATCCTCCAAGGCCCCCATGAGCCGGTAGGCGTTCTTGCGGATCTTGGGCACGGGGGAAGCCGCCGCCCGGTGGAGGGCCGCCCGGTCCCCCAGCAGGGCGTTGATCTCCCCGCGGCCGGCCTTGGTCCTCCCCAAGGCGCACAAAGCGGACAGGGCTTCCCCCGCCGAGTCGGTGTTCAGCTGTTCGATATAGGTTTGAGCCGTCATTCGTTCACCGCCCGGAAGATGAGCCGGAGGATGTTCTCCGTGCCGTCGGCGCCGGGAGCGGTGGCCATGGCGTCGATATACCGCTGCCGGTCCTTGTAGAGGCCCAGGACGGCGTCCTTCAGCCGCTCCGGGGTGATCTCGTTTTGGGGCAGGTGGACGGCGTAGCCGTTCTTCTCGAAGTATTGGGCGTTGAGGATCTGGTCCCCCCGGCTGGCTTCCAGGGGCAGGGGCACCAGCACGGCGGGCTTTTTCAGAGCCAGCAGCTCGAAGACCGCGTTGGCGCCGGCCCGGCTCAGGACCACGTCGCTGAGGGCCAGCACGTCCGGCATCTGCTCGTTCACATACTCATAGCGCACGTAGCCGGGCCGGGGGGCGGTGTCGTCCAGCTTGCCCTGGCCGCAGAGGTGCACGATGTCGAAGGTCAAAAGCAGCGCGTCGAGAGAGGCTTCCAGGGCTTCGTTCAGGGCCTTGGCCCCGGTGCTGCCGCCCATGACCAGCAGGACGGGCTTTTCGCCGGAAAGGCCCGTGAACGCCAGGCCCCTCTCCCGGCTGCCCTGGAGCAGGGCGGCGCGGATGGGGGTGCCGGTGTGGATGCCCTTGCCTGCGGGAACATGGGCGATCGTGTCCGAAAAGGTTGTGCAGATGGTGTCGGCGTAGCGGGCGGCGATCCGGTTGGCCAGGCCCGGGGTGTAGTCGCTCTCATGGCAGAGGACGGGGCACTTGCCCTTGGCCGCCATGACCACGGGCACGGACACGTAGCCGCCCTTGCTGAAGAGCACGTCGGGCTTCACCTGGCGGATGATCCGCCGGGATTGGAAATACCCCTTCACCACCCGGAAGGGGTCGGTGAAGTTTTTCCAGGAAAAGTATCGTCTGAGCTTGCCCCAGGCGATGGTGTGGTAGGTGACCTCCGACCGCCGGGACAGGAGCTCATGCTCGATGCCCTCCTCCGTGCCGATGTAGTGGATGCGCCACTGGTTCTTGTCGAGCCGATCCATCAGCGCCAGATTGGGCATCACATGGCCCGCGGTGCCGCCGCCGGTAAAGATGATGGTCTTCATGGTTTCCTCTCTCCTCGCCTGGTGTTTGGTGTTGACTATTCTATGCCGCCCTCAGCCCAGGGTGTTCCCGCCCTGGTCGCCTGTGTTAGCGGCGGTGGTCACGGTGTCGCTGGGGGGCACGGTCTCCTCGATGCAGCTGTCCGTGCCGGGAGACACGGTCAGGGTGTCGTCCTTCAAAAGGACCTGGGCGATAAGGAACTTCATTTGCGTCCACTCATCTACCTGCTTTGTCATGTCGATCTCCAGCATGACCAGCACCAGCCGCTCCTCCTCGGGGGCGAGCTCCGTGCCGTCGATATGCTTGCTGCGGAAGGCCACAAACCAGGCCAGCTCCCGATCGGCGTCCTTGGCGTTCTGCTTTTTGGCCAACTCAGCCGTGCCCGTCTTGCCGGCGCAGGTGTAGGTCCTCAGCACGCTCAAGAACCGCCCCGTGCCGTAGCCGCCCCAGTTCTCCTTGGTGATGGGGTTCTTGCCCATGTTGCTGGGGGGCTCCACGACCCCCTCCAGCATGTCGCGGATGGACTCTGCCGTGCTGGTGGCGCACAGCTCCTTCCACACAGTCTCCTCGTGGTGGCTGACCTCCCTATACTCGGTCTTGTCCTCCTGCCAGATGGACTCGATCACAAAGGGGGCGTACGCGGTGCCGCCGTTGCGGAAGGCGGAGATATAGGTGGCCAGCTGCAGGGGCGTGAGCAGCAGCTCGCCCTGCCCGTATCCGGTCATGGCCAAAAGGTCCATGGTCTCCTCGGAGACCAGGCCGTTTTCATCGGGGGTCGTGTTCTTGATCTGGGATTTCTGGGTGGGCAGATCGAAGGGGACCGCCTCCCCCATGCCCATGATGCTCAGATACCGTTTCAGCGTGTCCCAGCCGATCTTCATGCCCAGGTAGGCAAAGTAAATGTTGTCCGACTGGATCATGCAGTTCTTCATGTTCATGGGACCCCGGCGGTTGGTGCTCCAGGTTCGGGTGACCTTGGTCACGCCGGATTCCGGCATCAGGGTGCCCTTGGTGGGGTTCCAGATGGTATCCGTGCCCTTGAGGCGCTCCTGCTCCTCGGGAAAGGCCCAATCCTCCGTGACGGCCCCGGATTCCAGGGCCGTGATGGCCACCAGGGGTTTGAAGGTGGACCCGGGGGGATACAGGCCCTGAATGGCCCGATTCAAAAGGGGCGTCTTGGGGTCCTTCTCCATGGCCGCCCAGGCTTCGTCGTCCAAGTCGCCCCGGGAGAAGCTGTTGGGATCGTACCCCGGGAAGGAGACCATGGCCTCCACGGCCCCGGTGGTGGGGTTCATGACGATGACCGTGCCGCTGATGGAGTCGTCGTAGACGATGTTTTTGATGGCTTCCTCCGCCCGCTGCTGGAGGTTGATCTTCACGGTCAGGTGCAGATCCTCTCCGTCCACGGCGGGCACGTTGTACAGGATCTGTTTCACCTTGCCGCCTTTGCCCTGGATGTAGGCGAAGCTCCCCTTCACGCCCCGGAGCCGCTCCTCATACTGCTTCTCCAAGCCCGCGTAGCCCAGCCAGCTGTCGCCGTCGTAGTTGGGGTCGTTGACCTTGTTGCCGTTCTCGTCCAGCACATAGAGCCATTCTTTGTTCTCCTTGAGGATGCCGTTCTCCATGGAGTAGTGGTTCAAATATTCCTTCTGGATGATGCCGGCGTAGCCCAGCAGGTGGGCGAGGCTGGTGCCGTAGGGGTATTGACGCAGGGTGCCGTAGTTGTTGGAGTCCACGCCCACGCCGGGGATGGTGAGCAGCCTTGCCTCCAGCTCCGGGCTCATTTCGTCCGGGTAGAGGACGGCCAGCTTGGCAAAGTCGCGGAAGGTGCGGGCCAGGCTGTTGCGCACGTCCGCGTCCGTAACGCCCAGCTCCGGCACGGCGGCCACCGCCTGCTCAAAGGGCACATAGAGCGCCTTCTCCGCCAGCTGCTCCGGCGTCAGGTCCTTGTCGTCGGCCTTGAAGAGGGTCTTCACGTCGGTGACGGCCTTGCCGCCGTCCTTCAGCTGGATCTTGCTGGGGATGCAGTACACGGTGACGGCGGGCACGTTCTCCGCCAGGAGGATGCCCTCCGCATCGAAGATCTCGCCCCGGTCCGGGTAGTTGGTGCCCACCAGCATGGTGTCGCCCCACTCCATGTTGGGGAAGATCAAACTGGGGTCCCACATGACCACCCAGCCCTCGTGGTATTCGCTGTTGACGGTGAAGGTAAAGGTTAGGTCGCCGGCCTTTTCGCTGTAGTAGGTCATCTCATAGACCACGCTGGCGTTGATGGTGCCGTTCACCTCGGAGATGATGCGCTTGCCGATGCCGGTCAGGCCCATAGCGGAGAAGATGTCCGTGTAGCGGCGCTTGAACTCGGAACGGGTCATGCGATGGTCGTTGACGCCCTCGGGCACCGCCGTGGGCTCCACCGTGGGGGCCGCCGTGGGGGCCGCGGTCTCCCCGGGACCGAGCGTAGGCGCCTTGGTGGCCTGAGGCGGCTCCGCCTTCTTCAGATCGTCGGAGATGAGGGTGTAGGCTGCGTCGTAGTCCTCATTGGCCAGGTAGTTGATGAACTGCACGCAAACCACGCTCCCCTGGCCCCGGTCCGGACCGCAGCCCGTGAGCGCCATGGGAAGGAGCATGCAGATGAGAAGCAGAGCAGCGAGGACGCGTTTCAACGGTTTCCCTCCAAAGTACATAATAAACTGTTTATACTATACCAGAACCTGGCCCGTTTTGCATCCGAATGCGCAAAGATTTTTCAAAAAATCCGCTTTTTATATGGAATGATCGAAAGCATCGCCCCTTTTTCTGAAAGAAAAGAGACACAAAAGAACTTTATGAATGCTAAAACGCACAGGAATTCTAAATAATTTGTATTCCTGTGCTTCTCTTTTTTCGCCGCTTTTTCTCTTCACCGAAGAGAAAAAGCGGCAAACAAACAGTGAAGAATTGCCCCCATTCTTGTCAAATCCCCGATAATCCTGTATACTGGCCCCATGGAATACGATCGTGAGGAAGCACGCAAGCGCGCCGCCCGTCGCCGGGCCGCCGCCAAACGAAAAAAACTGCGCCGCCGCCGGCTGATGGTGCTGGGAACCGGCGCCCTGCTTATATTGCTGCTGCTCATAGGCGGTGTGATGCTCCTCGTCCGCGCCGCGGGCAGGCATCGTCAGGCCAACGCCCTGGAGGTCACGGCCACCGCCACGGTGCAGCCTACCTCCCTGCCTACCGACGCGCCGACCACAGGCCCTACGGCCGTGCCGGCCACCCCTGTCCCGGCCATACAGGCGGATTGGTATTACGAGCGAACGGAGCAGCTTCGTCACAACCTTTCAACCTTCGGCAACTATCAGGACGCGGCCGCTCTCTATGCCGCCCTGGAGCGGATGCAGATCGACCCCAACGGCAAGATGCTGGCCCTCACCTTTGACGACGGCCCCTACTCCCCCATCACCGAACAGGTTTTGGACGTGCTGGAGGAGAATCAGGCCCGGGCCACCTTCTTCGTCAAGGGCGCCTACATCGACGCGAATAAGGATCTGGTGGCTCGGGAGCTGGGCCTGGGCTGCGAGATCGGCAACCATACCACCAACCACGAGGATCTGGAAAAGCTCTCCCCGACGGAACGGCGAGCCACCGTCAAGGATCTGAACGACAAGATCTATCAGCTCTATGGCTACCGGGTGCACCTGCTGCGGCCGCCCTATATCTCCTACGGCAAGAAGGGCAGCGCGGACCGGGAGGACATTGTGGCCATGGCAACGGAATTCAACCTGGCCATCATCAACCACACCCGTTCCAGCCACGACTCCCACGAGGAGTATACGGCCCAGATGATGATCGACCGGATCCTCTCGGAGAAGGATGAGCTGGGCCGAGGGCTGAACGGGTCCATCCTCCTGTTCCACGACAAGTACCAGAAGACCGTGGAGGCAATTAAGGTGATCATCCCCGCCCTCCAGCAGCAGGGCTACCAGCTGGTCACCGTGTCGGAGCTGCTGAATTGCTCCAGCGAGGGCCTGCACTACGGATGGATTTATTCCAAGGCGGATTGACATGGAGAAAATGATCGCCACAAAAAGACTTTTTCTGCGGCAAATGGGCCTATCGGACCAAGATGCCTTTCTTCAAGGCACGGCAGATCGCGAGCTGCGCCGGCTGTACGGCCTACCGGACATCATGCCAGAGGCGCAGAGGGAACGTTTCTTCCGCCGGTTGTGCGATATGCCGGGCGCCTATAGCATCTATGAAACGGCATCGGGCCACTTGACAGGCTTCGTTTTGGATGTACCGCCGGAACTACCGGAGGACATGCTCTCCGCCCTACCCGGCCAGGGACGGACGCTAGCTTTTGCCAGCTTTCGCCCCTATCAGCGGCGAGGATATATGCGCGAAGCACTCACATCTGTGATCAAACGTCACTCACAGACGAAGGATGCCGCCTTTATCCATTGCGGCCACTTCCCTTTCAATGAGCCAAGCAGAAACCTGCTCCTTTCCCTGGGCTTCCAGGAATATGGGCAGCATACGGTGGGGCAATCCATCATCATCGATAAGATTCGCTTTTTATAGAGGAAAGAGTTTAGTTTGCAGCTTTTCTTTTCAGGAGAAAAGAAAAAGCTGCGCAAAAAGAAAAGCCAGGAAGGGATCAGGGCGGCGTGAAGGCCCCGGTCCTTTCTTTTGCCGTTTGCGTTACGTTGAACGGAAAAACGGGACCTGTGCTTAGCCCCCCTTGTCAGGGGGGCTGTTGCCGAAAGGCGGCTGAGGGGTAGTCACGCTAAGGAGCGGAACAAAAAGAAAAGAGACACTCAGTTGAGTGTCTCTTTGGGGTCCCGGCGGCTGCCTATCTTCCCGGGCCGTTGCCAGCCAAGTATTGTCGGTGTATGTGAGCTTAACTTCTGTGTTCGGAA
>CACWYB010000011.1 GCA_902765005.1 uncultured Eubacteriales bacterium
CTCGAAGAAGTGCAGCAAAAACTGGCGCAGTTGGGCTTGTCCCTGCGCAGCAACGAAGATTAATTAGGAGGAAGCAGCAATGGCAAACAGGAAACTGGGAAAGCCCACTGACCAGCGTGTTGCAATGCTCCGGAACCTGACCACCGCTCTCATCTGGAACGGCAAGATCGTCACCACCGAGACCAGAGCCAAGGAAGTCCGCAGCATCGCCGAGAAGATCATCACCTTGGCGGTGAAGGAATACAAGAACACGGACATGGTGGAGAAAGAGGTCTACAACGAGAAGGGTCAGGTCTCCAAGGAGGAGAAGCCCCAGGATCAGCCTTCCAAGCTCCATGCCCGCCGTCAGATCATGAGCTATCTGTACGACGGGAGCGCACCAAGGGCAACAACCACCCCGTGGTGGAGAAGCTCTTCCGTGAGCTGGCCCCCAAGTACGACGGCCGCATCCAGGAAGGCAAGAAGGGTGGTTACACCCGTATCTACAAGCTGGGCGTCCGCCGCGGCGACGCCGCCCCCATGGTGGTGCTGGAGCTGGTCTAAAAGGCCGCACAACGCAACTAAAGGACCTGCCAAAGGGCAGGTCCTTTTTCGTTCGTTCGCACCACTTGGCGGCGGGGGGGAGGCGATCTTGTTGACATAGGAAGACAGGTATCCTATAATGAATCGAAGTGTAATTTCAGCTGAACAGGAGCATTGATCATGGATGTTGGAGCTTTCGTCAAATTCAAAAACGACGTCGTGAAAAACTGCAGCCGCATCATCGTCGGAAAGGATGAGGTGATCGAACAGCTTGCCGTCTGTCTTATCGCCTCCGGTCATGTGTTGTTGGAGGATGTGCCCGGAACCGGCAAGACCATGCTGCTGCGAGCTTTTTCCCGCAGCATCGGCGGCGCATTTCGGCGCATCCAGTTCACGCCGGATCTGCTTCCCTCGGACTTGACTGGGATCAACTTTTTCAATCAAAAGACGGGCGAGTTCGAATTCCGTCCTGGCCCGCTCTTCGCGCAGATCATCCTGGCGGATGAGATTAACCGTGCCACGCCCCGCAGTCAGTCTGCACTGCTGGAGGTCATGGAGGAGAAGCAGATCTCCGTGGATGGCGTCAGCTATAAAATGACAGAACCGTACATGGTCATGGCAACGCAAAATCCCATCGAATCCTACGGCACCTTCCCATTGCCCGAAGCCCAGATGGACCGCTTCTTCATGCGGCTCAAGCTCGGGTATATGACCCGCGAACAGGAGATCTCCGTTTTGCGCCGTCCCGATGCAAAGCAACTGTTGGAGGAGATTTTCCCCGTCGTCAGCAGCGAGGAGATCGAGGCCCTTCGCGTCGGTTTCAGCGAAGTCCGCGTCAGCGACGACATAGCCAACTACATCATGGATATCGTCGACAGCACACGCGCCAACGAAAAGATCGCCAACGGCGTTTCCACCCGAGGCTCTCTGGCCCTGTACCGCGCAAGCCAGATCTATGCCGCCATGCAGGGTCGCGATTACGTCATCCCTGAGGATGTGAAGAAGGAAGCTCTCTGTGTCCTTCCGCACCGCATCATGCTTGTCAGCAGCAGCCATACCGACCATACACGCTTCATTTCCAATTTGATCGAAGGCATAGAAGTTCCGCTGGAAAAGCTATGATTACCTTAATCATTTTCTTGATCGTTGCTTTCATCCTTGTCATTGAAGCGGTCAGTCTATGGGGCAATACGCGTCAGCTGCAGGTGGATTTTGATTTGGATACGACGCTCGTTGAACCGGGGGAGCTTGCGACGCTGTATTATACTGTCAGCAACCCCCATCGACTGCCGATACTGTATGTGGGCTTTTCTCTGTATTTCAATTCGGATGTGACAGTATGCGAAGATAAAGAGTTTTGCAGACTCCACGTCAGCATAGACAGTACGGGCACGAGTGTACGCCATCACTTTTTTCTGCTGCCGCACAGAAAGTTCAGCGGAAAAGTGCATTTTTCGGTGGGCAAGCGTGGCCTCATAGAGCTTGGCCGGTATTTTATTGATACAGGCGATTTCCTTGGCCTGTATCCGATCATTGTCACAGATGCGATCTACAAAAAGATCATTTGCACGGCTGAAAAATGCAGCATAGATGAGCTTGCCTTTCCCGGCGGAGAGATCGGCACTGTTTCCGTAAAGCGTTTTATCCTCGATGATCCCACGATGCTCCTGGGCTACCGCGACTATACTGGCCGTGAGCCCATGAAGCAGATTTCTTGGAAGCAGACGGCAAAGGTCGGCAAATTGATGGTGCGCCAAAATGACCATACCACCGATCGGGTTGCCGTCGTTCTGGTAAACATGGAAGGTTCGCAGCGGTTGCTTCTGGAAAGTTGTTTGAAACTCGTTCGGACAGTCTGCGAACAGCTCGAAGAGGCGAAGATACCATACGAGCTGATGTCGAATGGAGATCTGTTTTCGATACCGGAAGGGATAGGCAGAGAACACCTGTTCCTGATCCTGCGTCGGCTGGGATTGTCGCGATTGGGCGGATTTACGTCCTTTAGCGACCTTGTGGAGCGCTGCGTGCGTCGTAGGCGCAGCAATTGCAGCTATATCGTGATCACGCCGATCATTGGGCCGGAGAAAAAGGCTCAGATAGATTATCTCGGCAGCCATTTGGACAGCCGTCCTATCGTATTGATCCCCAGTGAGGCATGAACCGATGCATGATATCGAGCGAAAGAGAAGGTGAGAACATGAAAAAAATAAGCGTATCGAGGCAGTATGCCCCATTGCGCGTTTGCGCTGACATATGCTTTTATTTTTACACGATCTCCCTTTTTTCGTTTTCTGTGCTGTATACGGCTTCAGATGAACAGGGCGTCTATGGGGTCGTTACCAACCTTATCGCGCCATGGTCCCTTCAGTTGGCGGTCCTGGTGGCTGCGTGTCTTGTCCTCGGGTTTGTTATCATACGTATAGACAACATGGCGCTGCGCTTTCTTTTGTCGCTGTTGCCGGGGCTTAGTTTTCTGATGAGCCCTTTTCAGTTGATCCTGCTGATTCATGCCGCCGCGTGGATATACTACGTCATAATACTGACGATCGGAAACTTCGAAATCCATCTCGACGTATACCGGCGGCGGATCCGCGTGATGCTTCTCGCCGCGTTGCTGCTGACGCTTTGTTTGATCATCTTTCATTTCGGCACCGACGACTGGTATAGCAAGAAGTTGTTTGGCGGAGAGATGTACGGCCTGCTCTTTTTCGTGTTGGCCGTGCTTTCGCTGCGCGGCATGCGGTTGAGTCTTGGCGCCTCGAAGAAGATGAGGATACTGGACGGCACATATGTGGTTGTCTTGCCGGTGCTGCTCGTCGCCGCTTTCTTCCTGCTGCGCTTTACAGTGCCCGCGATCACTTTTCTCTTCTCGCTTTTATCGCGCTTTTTGATCTGGGTGAGTCAGACCTTTTTTCCAGGAAGGAGAATGCCGGATATTTTCCATCCGCTGGAGGAGGAAGATGTCAATAAAGTGTTGAAAGAGGAAGGATCCCTTTCTTTGCCGTATGGAAATGACCAAAGTCCCGATGCAGAGCTGGTAGGCAGTGGAGCCCCTGTTCATTTTCATGTATCTATTCCCGTTGTTCTGTGCATCATGATCGCTCTTCTGGCTGGAGCTCTGATCCTTGTCGCCATCCGACAGGCCAGCATCAGACAGAAAAACCAGAAAAAGCCCAGGCTCGTGGGTGAACGCATGGAAAGGGTGCCATTTGAAGGACTGCTGCGCCATAGATCCGGCGATTCTGGGCTTCCCGTCCATGTCAGGCAGATCCGCAGGATATATCGCACCTATCTGGAGCATATCCGCTCCCTGCGCATGCGAATATCCATTTCCGACACCTCCAAGGATGTGCTGGATCATTCGTCGGCATATTTGGACCTGCCGGAGAACGAACGGCTGCGGGATCTGTACATCGCCGCCCGGTACGGCGACCCGAAAAAGATCACCTCCGACCAGGCGGCTGAGGCCAAACGCTGCCTGTCCGCGATCGAATCGGCAAAGCCCTTTACCATGGATGAGTAGCCGGACATCCTTCTGCTATTGCATAAAAAAGGAGCCGCAGATGCGGCTCCTTGCTGTTGTAGGATCGATTAGCTCTGCACCAGATACTCGGAGATGAAGGCGTCCAGGTCTCCGTCCATGACGGCCTGGATGTTGCCGTTCTCCACGCCGGTCCGGTGGTCCTTCACCAGGGTGTAGGGCTGGAAGACGTAGGAGCGGATCTGGCTGCCCCATTCGATCTTCTTCATGACGCCCTTGAGCTCCGCCATCTGGGCTTCCCGCTCCCGCTCCTGCAGCTCCAGCAGCCGGCCCTTCAGGATGCGCATGGCCATCTCCTTGTTCTGCAGCTGGCTCCGCTCGTTCTGGCACTGGACCACAATGCCCGTGGGCAGGTGGGTGATGCGGATGGCGGAGGAGACCTTGTTCACGTTCTGGCCGCCGGCGCCGCCGGAGCGGTAGGTATCCACCCTGAGGTCCTCCGGGTCGATTTCAATATCGTTGCTGTCGTCGTCGAAGATGGGCGTCACGTCCAACGAGGAGAAGGAGGTATGCCGCCGGGCGTTGGCGTCGAAGGGAGAGATGCGCACCAGCCGATGGACGCCCTTTTCCGCCTTCAGATACCCGTAGGCGTTCTCTCCGTCCACCTCGAAGGTGACGGACTTGATGCCTGCGTCGTCGCCAGCCAAAAGGTCGATCTCCTTCACGGACCAGCCCCGGCGCTCGCAATACCGGCGATACATGCGGTAGAGCATCTCCGTCCAGTCCTGGGCCTCGGTGCCGCCGGCCCCGGCGTGGAGGCTCAGCACGCAGTTGTAGGCGTCGTAGGGCCCCTTGAGGAGCATCTCCAGGCGCAGGGCGGAAACCTTCTTCTCCAGCTCGTCCAGCTCCGTTTTGATCTCCTCGATGATGCTCTCGTCGTCCTCCTCCTCGGCCATCTCGATAAGGGTCTGAATGTCCTCCCGGTTGCCGTTGAGCTTAGAGAGCCGCTCCAGCTTGTCCTTGATGATCTTCACCCGCTGGGTCACCTTGTTGGCAGCGTCCACGTCGTTCCAGAAATCGGCGGCGCTCATCTGGTCCTCCAGGCCCTTGAGCTCCGTCTGCAGCTCCTCGGGGCGCATCTGGGCGTTGGCCTGCTCCAGGGTCTTGCCCAGTTCGCCCAGCTTAAACTTGTATTCATCCAATACGACCATCGTTTTCTTCTCCCTACCTTATTTCGCGTTTCTGCCGCAGCAGTTCTTATACTTCTTTCCGCTGCCGCAGGGGCAGGGATCGTTCCGGCCGATCTTCTCCGCGGCCAGCTTCCTCTTGGGGGCGTTCCCTTCGGGGGCGGGGGTATCCACAGGCTTGGCCACCTGCTGCCGCACCACCGGCGCCTTGCGGACGGCCACCCGCAGAAGGCCCTTCACGGCCTCCTCCCGGATCTGGGCCACCATGGCGTCGAACATCTCGAAGCCCTCGTTGGTGTAGGCCACCACCGGGTCCTTCTGGGCGTAAGCCCTCAGGCCGATGCCCTGCCGCAGCTGATCCATGGCGTCGATGTGGTCCATCCAGTGGGTGTCCACGGTCCGAAGGAGGACCACCCGCTCCACCTCGTGCAGGTCGATGCCCGCCGCCTTCAGCTCCGTTTCCTTGGCCGCCAGCTTCCCGTCGACGAAGGCGCGGCAAACCTGGCGGATATCCTGCTGGGAGGGGCGCTTTTTGTCGAAACCGGAGAAGATGTCTTCAGCCGGCGCGGCGCACAGGTCGCACACCTCCTTGCTCACCAGGGAAAGGTTCCAGTCGCTTTCATGGCCCTCTTTGGGACAGTAGGCGTTGACGATGCTGTCCAACGTGTCGTCAATCATGCCCAGGAAGCTGTCGTGCATGTCCATGCCCATGAGCACCTGGCGGCGTTGGCCGTAGATGATCTCCCGCTGCTTGTTCATCACGTCGTCGTAACGCAGCACGTTCTTGCGGGTGTCGAAGTTGGTCATTTCCACCCGCTTCTGGGCGCTTTCGATCTGCTTGGTGATGAGCCCGTTCTCGATGGGGATCTCGTCGCCGGGGTTCAGCTTGGTCATGAGCCCTTCCATCCGGTCCGCGCCGAAGCGGCGCATGAGCTCGTCCTGGAGGGACACATAGAACCGGGTGCTGCCCGGGTCACCCTGCCGGCCCGCCCGGCCCCGGAGCTGGTTGTCGATGCGGCGGCTCTCATGGCGCTCGGTGCCGATGATGTGCAGGCCCCCCAGGGCCACCACCTGCTCGTGCTCCTTGTCCGTCTCGGCCTTGAAGGCGTCGTAGTATTCCTTATACTTTTTGCGGGCGGCGAGGATGGTCTCGTCCTCGGTCTCCGCGTGGCCCGTGGCCTCCTCAATGAGGTCGTCCTCCAGCCCGTCCCGCATAAGGGCCTGCCGGGCCAGGAAATCCGGGTTGCCGCCCAGCAGGATGTCCGTGCCGCGGCCCGCCATGTTGGTGGCGATGGTCACGGCGTTGAGCTTGCCGGCCTGGGCCACGATCTGGGCCTCCTTGGCGTGGAACTTGGCGTTGAGGACCTGGTGGGGGATGCCCGCCCGGGAGAGCTTTTCGGAGAGATATTCGCTCTTCTCCACGCTGATGGTGCCCACCAGCAGGGGGCGGCCGGTCTTGTGGACCTCCACGATCTCGTTGACCACGGCCCGGAACTTGCCCGCCTCGGTGGTGTAGACCATGTCCGGCATATCCTGGCGGATGCAGGGCTTGTTGGTGGGGACCTCCACCACGTCCAGGCCGTAGATGGCGGTGAACTCGTCTTCCTCGGTCTTGGCCGTGCCGGTCATGCCCGCCAGCTTGTGGAACATGCGGAAGTAGTTCTGGAAGGTGATGGTGGCCAGGGTCTTGTTCTCCCGCTCCACCTTCACGCCTTCCTTGGCCTCCAGGGCCTGGTGCAGGCCTTCGTTATACCGGCGGCCGATCATGAGCCGGCCCGTGAACTCGTCCACGATGAGCACCTGCCCGTCCTGAACCACGTAGTCCTTGTCCCGGGTGAAGAGGGAGTGGGCCCGGAGCGCCTGCTTGATGTAGTGGTTCAGCTCCGTGTTCTCCGGGTCCGAAAGGTTTTCCACGTTGAAATACTTCTGGGCCTTGTCGATGCCCTGGGCCGTGAGCTGGACCGTGCGGCGGCGAATGTCGCACATGTAATCGCCGCTGTCCTCCTGCTCCACGCCCATGAGCTGATCGGATTTGCTAACCTCCTTGATGTCCTCGCCCCGGGTGAGCTTGCGGACGAACCGGTCCGCCTCCCGGTACATCTCCGAGCTCTCCTCCCCCTGACCGCTGATGATAAGGGGGGTTCGGGCTTCGTCGATGAGGATGGAGTCCACCTCGTCCACGATGGCGTAGTTCAGCTCCCGCTGGACCATGTTCTCCTTGTAGACCACCATGTTGTCCCGCAGGTAATCGAAGCCGAACTCGTTGTTGGTGCCGTAGGTGATGTCGCAGGCATAGGCTTCCCGGCGCTCCTCGGCATCCAGGTCATGGACGATGCAGCCCACGCTGAGCCCCAGGAACCGGTGGATCTTGCCCATCCACTGGGCGTCGCGGCGGGCCAGATAGTCGTTGACCGTGACGATGTGGACGCCCTTGCCGGTGAGCGCGTTCAAATAGGCAGGGAGGGTGGCCACCAGGGTCTTGCCCTCGCCGGTCTTCATCTCGGCGATGCGGCCCTGATGAAGGACCATGCCGCCCAGCAGCTGCACGTCGAAGTGGCGCATGCCCACGGTCCGCACGGCGGCCTCCCGCACCACGGCGAAGGCCTCGGGGAGCAGGTCGTCCAGCGTCTCGCCGTTGGCGAGACGATCCTTGAACAGCTGGGTTTGCCCCCGCAGCTCCTCGTCGGTCATAGCCTGATATTTGGGCTCCAGGGCGTTGATCTTCGTCACCACCGGGCGCATCTTCTTCAGCTTAGCCTCGCTGGTGTTGCCCAGCAGCTTATCTAAAAATCCCATGTAAATCCATACCTTTCACGCGGGAAGCGGATCGCGCCTCCCACGAAATGCCGCATACTTTTTCAATATGCAAGTGTACCACAAAAATCCGCCCCCGTAAAGGGCGGATAAGGTTTACTGACAAAAGATTCACACGGCGGACAAGATCAGCCCTTCAGCCGCCGGATGACCTCCCGCATCTTCTCCCGCTGGCGCTCGGAGAGGAAGGGGGAGAGGGTCGAATAGATCTCCTCCATGCGGGTGGGGCTCATTTCGCCCGCCTGCTCCTGTTCCCGGGTCATGCGGGTGAGCTCGGCCATGAGCGCCTCCTCGGTGCTGTTCTGCCGGTCCTTCAAAAAGCGTTCCATCTCTTCCGGTGTCGTTGGGATCACCCCCTTTGTACAGCCTATGGGGAAGGGCGCCCGGGTATGACGGGAACAGGCGGGGAAGCGGCTGCATAGTATAGGACCATGAACGGATTCAGAGATCAAAACCGGCCTCGGCCGGACTGCCCGCCGGGGCCGCCCTCCCCGCCGCCCCACCCGCTGACCTGCGCCTTGGTGCTGGCCGAGCAGGTCCGCCAGGAGCGGGGCAGGCTGGGGGTGGAGCAGTATGTGCGCTGCGTGGGGCCCCTGCTCCCGCCGCCTTTGGGGGAGGAGCTCTCCCGCCGGCTGGGGGTGCCCCTGCCGCCGCCCCCCGGGCCGCCTCCGCCGCCCAACAAAAAGCCACCCGAAAACGCGGGCGGCCTGGATATGCAGCAGCTCTTGCGGATTCTGAGCTGCTTTGGGAAGTAGAGGATAGGAGTTATTTTTTCTCGATCCTTTTTCTTGAAAGAAAAAGGACCAAAAAGAACTTTACCCAAACAAAAAAGCTTAGGAAATCTAATCAGTTAGACTTCCTAAGCTTCTCTTTTTTGCGCCGCTTTTTTCTCTTCACCGAAGAGAAAAAAGCGGCAAAAGAAAACTCTCTTACAACGGAATCACATGCCCCATAAAGTAGGGCAGCTGTTTCCTCCACCAGGGCCAGTCATGGTTCACATCGTAGCCCCAGAAATCCGCCCAGTGGGGCACGCCCTTCCCGTTCAGAATGCCGTCCAGGGCCCGGGAATCCCGGATCATCTCGTCCTCCCAGGCGCCCTGCCCGCAGCAGAAGATGATGTTGCTCTGCCGGTACAGCTCCATCCAGGGGTGGTCCTCCGGCATGTTGGGCAAAAAGTGGATGGGCGAATTGGCGTAGACCAGATCGTCCATATACCCCTTGAAGAAATGCCCCGCGTCAAAGAGCCCGCTGAGGGAGATCAGGGTATCGAACCGGTCCGGCCGCCGGAAAAAGGCGTTGGCCGCGTGGACCCCGCCCATGCTGCAGCCCGTGGCCATGGCCTTCTCGTTCCAGGGCAGGTACTGGGGCAGCAGCTCCTCCAAAATGTAGTGGAACCATCGCTCCTGCAGCTCGATCCGGTATCGTCCATCCCCCTGCTCGTTGGACCAGGTCTCCTCGTCGATGCTGTCCACCAACAAAATACGAAGCTTTCCCGCCTCGATCCAGGGCCGCACGGTCTCCACCATGCCGAAGTTGCGAAAGTCCCAGGTGTGCCCGTTCTGAGGCGCAAAGGCCAGGCACAGCTTCCCCCGTTCGCCCAGGATGGCGTGCTCCATGTCCCGGTTCAAAAGGGGGCTGTACTGCTTCTCATATCGTTCCCACATAGATAAACCTCCTCACGCCCGCTCCTGCACGAATCGGATGAACGCCTGCACCTCCTGCTCGCTGTAGGCATGGGCGGTGTACATCTGGCATCCCATGGTGGCCCACATGAGCTCGGGCATCCGCTCGCACATGGCTATCCTATCGCCGTATTTTTCCAGGATCTCCTCGTGGCTGTGCCGGTAGGTGTGCTCGTCCTTTCGGCTGGCGTACACGCACCAGTGGTCCTTTCCGCTCTCGGGCAGCAGCCGCTTGTCGGCGGTGACCATGTCCGCCCAGATCTGGTACACGTCCGTGCTGTGGCCAAAGTCCATCATGTCCGGGGTGTACCCGCCGGCGGGCCGCATGTTCACCTCCAGGGCCACGAAGTCGCCCACCTCCCCGAGACCCTTGCGGGCCTTCGTCAGGCGGAAGAACTCGAAGTGGACGAAACGGCTTTTGACCTGGAAGGCCTTCACCGTCCGCCGCCCCAGCTCCTGCAGGGCAGGGGGGACCTCCTTAAGGGTGTAGTACGCCAGCTCCAGCCCCTTGTTCACCAGATCCGCGATGGAGGGCGGGAACACGGAGGAATTCTCAAACAGGGGCTCCCCCTGGGCGTCCACGATGGCGTCGTAGGAGTAGATGTCCCCATAGATGAACTCCTCCATCACATAGGGCACGTCCGGCTTCTTCTCGAAGAATTCCGCCAGATCCCCGTCGTTCTCCAGCTTCCAGGTGTCCGCGGCGCCCACGCCCACGTCCGGCTTCACGATCACCGGGTAGCCCCCGATCTGGGCGAGAAAGGCCCGGGCCGCCGCCTCGTCCGTCACCAGGTGGGACCGGGCGGTGGGGATATCGGCGGAGGCGTACACCGGCTTCATGCCGAACTTGTGCTTCCAGGAGCCGATCTGCTCATACTTCACGCCCGTGGTGATGTTGAAATCCGTCCGGAGCCGGGCGTCCTGCTCCAGCCAGTATTCGTTGTTGGATTCCAGCCAGTCGATCTTCCCGTACTTGAAGGAGAAGAAGGCCACGGCCCGGAACACCTGCTCGTAGCTCTCCAGGGTGTCCACCCGGTAGTATTCCGTCAGCGCCTCCTTCAGCGGCGGCTCCAGATTGTCGTAGGGCGTGTCGCCGATGCCCAGCACGGTGACCCCATTCCGCTTGAGCCGATCGCAAAAGTTCCAGTAGGTGTGGGGGAAGTGGGGGGATATAAACACAAAATTCATGGGATGACCTCGATTTCCTGCCGCCCGAAGCGGCCTTGGGTATGAATAGTATATAGTATACGACAGAACGCCCGGAGAATCAAGGCCGCCCGGGCATATTTTGCCGGATACCGCCAAAGAACGCGCCTTACCGGCGTCACGCTTGACGAACGGATCGGCCGCATGCTACTATTTACCTAACGGAACAAGCTGAAAACCGCCTGGATTCTCACGGCGGACACACGGCCGCGGGGATCCGGGCCGGAACCATGAGACTACGCGCAATCTGCAGAAAGGCTGAACAGATGAACAAAACACAGGCTTCCCGCGCATGGGAAATATCGGAAACCGAGGTCCAGCGAGTGTGTGAGGCGATGGGCATCGATGCAAACAACATTCCCGACGACACGGTGCCCACCTACGTGCCGAACGAATTCTACGAAGGGGATCCCCACCGATACTATCTGTATCTGCTGGACGTGATCTCCAACACGCACATGGAAATACGGGGGATCGACCGGGATATCCTGGAGACATGCGTCGCCCAGCTGAAGGAAAAAAAGCTGATCATCCTGAAGCGGGGCGCCAACCCGGATTCCCTGGATTATCACGATTACCTGCTGTCGGCGGAAAGGGCCCTGTTCAACGAGTGGTACAGCTCCCTGGTGAAGGACAGCGTGTCCTTCATCGACAAGATCCTTTCTTTGTTCAGAAAGTGAATGCCCGGGAGAAAGCCGGCCGCCGGCCCGCCTCCCGATCACAAAAAAAGTGAAAGAATTGAAAAAGACGAAAGAATTTTCAAAAAGGCAAGGACAAGCGCGCCAATCTGTGGTAATATACTATTAGGCGCGGGTAAACGATATGATCGCGTCAGAGGGAGTGAAAGATATGCGTATTTCCATTTCCGGAAAAAACCTTGAAGTCTCCGACTACATGCGGGAGGTGGAGGTCACCGTTCCCTACGAGGGCCGTATCGTCCGGGCGGAGGAGACATCCGGCGACATGTACGCGTCTTTGGACAACGTGGTGAACAAGCTGGAGAAGCAGGTTCAGCGGTATCGCACCCGTCAGGATCGCCGCCGCAAGACCGGCGAGGTCATCACGGACTATGCCCCCGTGGCAGAGGAGGAGAAGGAAGCCTTCACGCCCCGGATCGTGCGCACCAAGAAGTTTGTCATTCGGCCCATGAGCGAGGAGGAGGCCATGCTCCAGATGGAGATGCTGGGCCATTCCTTCTTTGTGTTCGAGAATGCCGACACCGGCGATGTGAACGTGCTCTACGTCCGCAAGGACGGGAACTACGGCCTCATCGAGCGTGCCTGAGCCCCATCGGTTGAGTTGACGCCGCGCCCCGCCCCCCGCGGGGCGCTTTTGTATTGTCAACCGCCGATTTTTCGCGTATACTGTGGCTATGATCCTGCCTATCAACAACCCCATCACCCTCATCGCGATAGCTGTCTTCGTGGCGGTGTTCATCGTGCTGCTGCCCCTCATCGACCGGCGGGTGTGCGCCAAGCTCGGCCTGAACCTGCAGCACGGCCTGAGCAGGAACGCCAACGCCGACGCCCTGCTGCGCCTGAGGCAGGCGGTGCTCTACGGGGTGTTCCTCCTCTATTTCCTGGCCTTTTTGTTCATCGTGTTCTTTTCCCGGGCCTCCGGAGAGACCTACCAGGTCCACGTGGCTCCCTTCCAGGACCTGTACAACGCCGTGGAGGCGGACCGGGGCCTGGTGGACATCCTGGAGACCATCTTCAAAGAGGGGATCGTGGAAGGCCTGTCCCACGTGGAGATCATCCGCCCCCAGGACATCGCCCAGGTGTACCTGAACGTGATGCTCTTCGTGCCCATGGGCTACCTGCTGCCCTATGTGTTCGGCTGGTTCCGGGCCCGGGCGGGCATCCGGCCGGCGGTGGCCTGCTTCCTCATCTCCGTGGCCACGGAGAACATGCAGCTCATCTTCCGCCGGGGCCTCTACGACCTGGACGACATCCTGGCCAACACCCTGGGCGGGTTCATCGGGCAAATGCTGTTCCTGTCCGTGGCCTATGTGGTCACCCATCCGGACTGGCGGCAGGACCTGCGGGCCTACCACCGCTGGCAGCGCCACGCCCGGCACATGACCCTATACCCTTTTGCCCGTCGCATCGGCCTGAGCCGGACCACCCTGCTGGCCACGGACGAGGGCCCCGTGTGGGATTTCTATGTGGATAAGCTGGGCTTTCGGGTGAAGAAGCAGCTTTTATCCATGGACAGCATCGACACCCGATTTCTCCTTTCCATGGGCAGCTCCCAGGTGGAGATCATCTGCTTCAACAAGCGCAAGATGATCCCCGTCCAGTATCTGACCATCTCCGCCCGAAACCTGGCCAAGATCAAAAAACGCCTGGAAAAGAACGGCATCGACGCCGGGGACTTCTACCGGGATCCCTACACGGACCTCAGGTGCCTGACCTTCACCGGCCCGGATCGGGTCCGCATCACCGTCATCGAGCAGCCCTGAGAGCATTTTTGCCGGATTCTGCCGATTTTTGCCCCTTCATGGCTTTACAGAGGGGCCTCATCTTTGGTATACTACCCCCTATGAGAGTATTTTTGAGATACAGCTTGGTTTTGCTGCTGTGCTTTGCGGTCCTGCTTTTGGCGGGCTGCCGGGGCACGACGGCGGCGACCCTTGATGATACATTCCCGCCCCAAGTGACGACGCAGGCGCCCACGGAGCAGCCCCGGGCCACCGAGGCCGGCCCCGTGTCCATCACCATGCCCCCGTCGCCCACCCCGTCGCCTACGCCCACGCCCACCCCCACGCCCACGGCGGAGCCCACCCTGACGCCGCTGCCTACGGCCACCCCCACGCCCACCTCCATCCCCATGGCGCGGCGGGACTTTGAGGGGGAGGTCCAAGGCGTCCTCTTCCCCCTGTGGGCGGGCGAGCCGGAAACGGCCCCCACGGCGGAGCCCCTCTGCACCCCGGATCCCCGGGGCGAGAACCTGGGCAAGCTGGCGGCCATGGTCTTTGCTAACGTGGCCGTCTACGAGAAGCCCAGCGAGACCGCAGAGGTCCTGGGCCGGGAGTCCTACCACCTGGTCTACATCCACAACCTCCAAAAGGATTTCTATCTGGTCACCACCCAGGAGGGCCGCAAGGGCTATGTGAAGGCCTCCTCCCTGACGCCGCTTTCGGAGACGGACGTGGAGGCCTACCTTTCCGCAGCCATGCAGCTTACCTATACCGCCGGCCGCTATTCCCCGGAGGCCTTTTTGAGCGAGCTGGCCACATTCGAGAGCGCGGGCCCCATGGAGGAGCGGATCTACGCCGCCCTCTGCCGCCTGGGCCTGGACTTTGAGCCCTACTACTATCGGGCATACAAAAAGGACTTTTCCGACGAAACCAAGTACCCCCAATACTACAAGGATGAGGTCTACAATTCCCTGGCTTTCAAGCTCTTCAACTCCACCGGGAGCCTGGTCTACTATGAGGGGCGGCGGACCCAGTGGGAGTATGTGCCCACCGCCGATGCCCTCTTGCCCGGGGATATCCTCTTCTTCACCGAGCTGCCCAAGCGGAACACCGGCGTGCTGGAGGGGTGTGAATTCGTGGTAGCCGGCCATCATTCCGGCAAGATCACCGACTGCGCCGTGTACCTGGGGGACGACAGCATCCTGACCCTGGTGGAGGGCCGGGTGGAGCGGATGGACAATTTCTCCGCCAGCCCTCTCTTTAAGAGCTTCGACTCCGCCCGCCGCATCCATCTTGCGGTCTACGACGAGAAGCAGCTCATCGTGGAGGACATGATCGCCCAGGTCTACGACTGCCTGGGCACCCCCTACAGCAACTACGTCCGCACCGGCGACTTCTCCTTCGACTGCTCGGGCCTCATCTCCTGGCTCCTGGTGCGCATGGAGATGTATCCCACGGGCTACGTTTACTACCACTGGACGGAGAGCTCCGCTTCGGGCCTGTCCAACATCCTCAAATACACCTGGCGGGGCCAGAAGCAGATCGAGATGACCGTGCCCGTACCCACCGCCACGGAGCTCCAGGACCTGGACAGCTTTGAGCGGGGGGACATCATCTTCCTGCTGGCTTCCAAGGGCGGCACCATCGGCCACGTCATGCTCTATCTAGGGGACGGCCGGGTGATCCATTCCACCTACATCAGCAGGCGCTATTCGGGCACCGTGGTGGCCAACTTCCGCCATGCTCTCCAAAAGCTCTACTACACGTCCCTGCGCATCGAAACCATCTCCTGACGGTAAAACAAAAAAGGCGCCTTCCGCTGCTTTGGGCGGAAGGCGCTTTTGCGTGACGCTTATTGTTTTAGAGGCACGATGGACTCGATCCGAAGATGGGAGTGATACAGCTTTTGCAGCTCCGGCCGGAAGAAGGCCACCACCGTGCCGCCGTACTCCTCGTCGATGGAGGTGGAGTGGATCACCCGTCCGTTCCCTAAGTAGACCATGATGTGCCCCACGTGGCTGGGATTCTGCCCCTTGCGCAGGAACACCAGATCCCCTCGCTGCAGGACGCCCATGTCCTCCAGGCCAACCTGCGGGTCCCCGGGGCCCGGGCCCTCCAGGCGGATGCGCTTCTCCCAGTGCCAGTAGTAGTCCTTGATGGAGGAGAAGCCGGAGGCGGTGGTGCCCTTGAAGGCGTAGCGGCCGTAGTTGGTGGGGGAGATCTCCATCCGCAAAAACAGCCAGGAGATGAGGCCCGAGCAGTCGAAGGAGTATTCCCCCAGCCGCTGGAAGTTGTTGTAGGGGGTGCCCAGGCAGTCGTAGATCTGGGCGATGAGCTGCTCGATGAGGTACTGCTTCTCGTCCACGATCTGCAGCCGGATCCGCCGGGCGCTGTCCAAGCAGGCCTGCAGGTCCTCCGTCCAGGCGCAGGCCTTCACCTGCCCGTCCCGCAGCAGCAAGGCCTGCCCGTCGCCCAGGAACACCCCGCAGCCCGTCAGCGCCCCGGAGTAGGGCCCCTTCATCACGAACTGATTTCCGTCCAGCACGCCGCTGCTCCCCTGGCTCAGGGCCTCGGTGAAGAAGAGGATATCCCCCTTTTCCAGCTGGCCGTCGGCCGGCACATACTCCCACTGGGTGGGGTGGTCCTCGTAGTAGACCAGGTTTCCGGCGGTGTTGAAGAGCTTGAAGAGAAGGGAGTTGTACACCGGCTCCTTGTAGAAGAGGGGGTAGCGCTCGTCGTTGTCCAGGTCCTTCTCGTAGAGCTGATAGTAGTAGGGCTCAAAGTCCAGCCCCAAGCGGCTCAGGGCGGCGTAGATCCGCTGAGCCATGGAGCCCGTGTCCCGACCCGATAGGAGCTCTCGCAAAAAGGCGTCGGGGGAATAGAAATCGGCGGTCTGCCTCAGCTGCCGGGCGGCCTCCAGATACCGAGCCACGTCCTGCCGAGAGAGGGTCACGCACTGGCTGGCCTTCACATAGCCCTTGAGCCCCTCCTGGGTGGTCACCAGATAATAGCGCCGGTTGTATAGGTTGTGAATGTAGAAAAGATGATAGGATTCATGCCCCAGCACCTGGGCGGCGTCCACGGGCCAGCGGAGGATGGGCACGTTGGCGAAAGCCATGGCCCCGATCTTTCCCACGTCCTCCGTCAGGGGATTGGGCGTGGCCAAAGGCTCCACCGTGGGGGTGGGCTCCGGGGTGCTGCTCCACAGGGGGAACAGGTTCGCCTCCACCTGCCCGCTAAAGTCCCGCCGTGACAGGGGCACCGGCGTGGGTGTGGGGGTAGGCGTGGGCGTTGGGGAGGGGGTGGGTGTGGCCGTGGGGGTAGGGGTCGGCGTCGGCGTGGGGGTGGGCGCCAGAGTGGGAGAAGGGCTGGGGGAGAGGGCTGCCGTGGCCGCGGGGGACGGGGTGGCCGCCGCCTCGGGCGCAACGGCCGGGCCGCAGCAAACAAGCCCCGACAGCGTCAGGGCCAGCGCGCCTATGCCCAATGCCCTCCAAAAGGATCTCATATGCGACAGTATACCAAAGCAAACGCCCCCTTGTAAAGCCGATCCCCGGCTTTGGGGCAAAAGATTACAAAGGCGCCGGGGTGGGGTTCAAAACGAGGTACGGGTTGTTGGGGTCCGGGTCCGTGGGATCCCATCCGTTGCCCTGTTTGTCCGTGTAGGGGGCCGTCCAGATGATCTGGGGCGGCTTGGAGGGCGTGGGGCCCTTGTCCTTGATGACCCACACGCTCACCGTGTCGTTTTCGCTCAGGTCGTAGATATACTTGGCGTCCGCCACCGTCAGCCGTACGCAGCCGTGGGAGGCGGGGGTGCCCAGCTTCTGGTAGGAGCGCATCTTGGTGAGGCGGTGGGCCTTGGCTCTGTCCCAGCCCGCGTCGTAGCTGACGGGCACGGAGTGGAACAGATGCCCCTTGTAGAACCGGCAGGCCCAGAAGCCGTAGCACAGGGTATCCTCCTCCTCGGAGCCCAGGAGCTTGTAGGGGTACCGCTGATAGATCTTGTATCGGCCCACGGGAGTGGCGTTCTTGCCCTGGCCCGAGGAGCAGATCATGATCCGATCCTCGATCCATTCCCCGTTCTCCCCGTGGAAGGACACCACGCTCTGGCTGGCCAGATACAGCACCAGCAGCTTTTCTCCCTCCTGTTTGGGAGGCTCCTCCGGGGTGTAGAGGGGCACCAGGCACACCCGGTCCACCGGGGCGGCGCCGGGAGCCACAAAGCCGCTCTCGTCCGCGGGATAGAAGCCCAGCGCATCGTCCCCCACGCGCCCATAGGCTACATACATGTTTTGAGCGGCCCAATAGAGGGCGCCCGTGGCCGCATCCGGGATAAGGTCCCGGGCGGGCCGCCTGTCCGTGGGCAGGGCTGCCGCCACAAAGGGCGCCGGTGTGGGCGTGGGTTCCGGGGTGGGCGTAGGCTCCGGCGTGGGGGAAGGGGTGGGTGAGGGCGTGGGCGTGGGGGTGGGCACCGCCGTCACGTATATTTGCACCAATAGGGTGGGTTCCGGGGTGTCCGTGGCCGGGGCTGGGGTAGAAGAAGCCGGGGCAGCGGTGGCCGCGGCCGCCGGCGGCTCCATGGTCAGGGCAGGCTCCGCGCAGGCTGCCGACAGCAGCCCCGCCAAAAGGATGAAGAGGAAAAACACTCGCTTGCCCATGGGAACCGCTCCCCTCGCTTATCTCCCGCCCGGGGGAAAATCAGCCCTTGTCCTTCGCTTCCAGCCAGGGCATCAAATACTCCCGGTACAGCAGATCCAATATGGCCACCCCGGGAATGGCCAGCAGGATGCCCACCACCCCGAAGGCGCGGCCGCCCACGATGACGCCCACCAGAATCCACAGCCCGGAAATCCCCAGGGAATCCCCGAAGAGCTTGGGCTTGAGGATATAGCCGTCGACGCCCTGAAGCACCACCGTGAAGATGAGGAAGGCCAGCGCGTGCCAGGGGTTCACCAGCAGCAGCACGAAGCTGCCGATGACGGCGCCGATGACCGGGCCGAAGGTGGGGATCAGGTTGGCCACGGCCACCACGAAGGACACCAGCCCCACGTAGGGCATGCCCACGATGGCCATGAAGATGGCGTTGGCGCCGCCCACGATCAGGCTGTCCAGCAGGTTGAAGACGATGTACCGGTTCAAAATGGAGTGGCACCGGCGAAGGAACCGGGCCAGCTTCTCATATACCGCCCCGCCGAAGGCGGTCACGATGAAGCGCTTGCCCCCCTCCTTGAGCCGCTGCTTGTCCGCGAGCAGATAGATGGAGAGCAGGAACGCGATCAAAAACTGGACCGCGCCCTTGCCCACCCCCACGGAGGTGGAGAGAATCACGCTCAGATTATTTTTGATGAATTCGGTGACGGTCTCGATGACGGCCTCGGAGGAGCTGATGAACCGATCCAGATCCAGGGCCGAGGCGGACACCCCCAGCTTCTCCAGCATGGTGTGAAGGGAGTCCACATACCCGTCCAGGTTGGCGGCGAAGGTGGCGACGCTCTCAATGAGCTGAGGCACCAGCATGAGCAGCAAGAACACCAGGAAGAGGATCACCGTGATAAAGGCCAGGAAGTTGGACACCACTACCTTCGCCTTCGCCTTCTTCACCCAGCAAAAGACGGTGCGCCCGTAGAGCAGGGAGAGGGGATTCACGATGTAAGCGATGACGGCCCCCAGGATCACCGGGGAGAAGTAGCCTAAAAAGGTTTTGACCCGGCCCCAGAACCCGGTCCAGTGGGTCAGCAGCACGAACAGAATCACGGCCAGGCACAGGGCCACGGCCAGGGTATACCAGGGTTTGTCTTTGAGTCTCTTCATATGCTTCCATCCTTGGCAGAAAGGGGGCTTTTTATACGGGGGAGCCGCGTCTTAGCGGGCGCCCTCCAGCTTGTCCATGACCCAGAGGAGCTCCTTCGGGTCGTCGATGACGAATTCGCTGCCCAGCGATTCCAGAAAGGCCCGGCCCTTGAACCCCCAGCTGACCCCGCAGAAGTGGAGGCCGCCGTTGCGGGCAAACTGGAAATCCACCTCCGAATCCCCCACATACAGGGCGTTGGCGTTCTTCACCCCCTGCATGTCCAAAACGAATTGGAGGGACGCCGGGTGGGGCTTCAGGGTGAACTTGCTGTTCTGACCCTGGACCTGGGAGAAGAGGGCCCCGTGGGGCGGGAACAGCTCCGAGATCATGTGCACGGCGTGGGCGTGGGGCTTGTTGGTCACCACGCAGAGCCGATACCCCCGTTCCCGCAGGGCGGTCAGGGCCTCCGTCACCCCGGGGTAGGGGCGGGTGTGGTCCATGGAGTGGTGGGTGTAGTCCTCAAAGAAGCTGTCCATAACGGGCTTCCAGTCGTTCTCCCGGCCGTGGGGCATGGCCCGCTGGCACATGTAGGCCACGCTCCGACCCACCATCCCCTGCACCGCCTGCTGGGGGTAGGGATCGATGCCGTGCTGCAGAAGGGCCCGGTTCAGAGAGCCCGCTATATCTTCAATGGTGTTGCACAACGTGCCGTCCAGATCAAAGGCGATCAGCTGCATGGGATATCCTTTCCGAAACAAAGGTTTTGATCGTATATATTGTATGCGCTTTTTCCGCCACCGTCAAGGAAAAGCCATGAAACTCTTCACAAAAGCCCCTTCCTCTGATATACTGTCTGTCAAAGAGGCCTGATTTAAGCCGGCCCGGACGAGGAGGTCCCCGGGGAGGGGAAAGCATGAGCGAATTCATCCCGGTGAACTGTCGGAATATCGAGGCGATGGAGCCTTATTTTTCTGCCTGTACCAATCGGATCTGCGACAACACCACGGGGGTCACCTTCCAATGGCGCAATATTTTCCAGGTCCATTTTGCCATCGTTTCCGACACCTTGGTCACCCGGGCCGTCTATAAGAACATCGGCCCCTGCTACAGCGTGCCCATCGGTCCCGGAGATGTGGGGGCGGGCTTTGCTGCCGCGGAGGCGGACGCCCTTGCTTTGGGGGAGGAGCTGCGCTACGCCTGCGTGGGAGCGGATCAGCTGCCCCTGCTGGAGGCGCGCTACGGCAGCCGGCTCCTGGTTCAGGAGAAGCGGGACTGGTTCGACTACCTCTACGACGCCGAGACCTTCCGCTCCTACAGCGGGAAAAAACACCACACCCAGAAGAACCATGTGAACCGGTTCTATAAGGAGTTTCCCGAAGCTCAGGTTAGGGAGATCACCCAGGATATGTTCCCGGACTGCATCGCCTTTCTGGAGCGGATCGAGGCGGAGCATCCGGAGATGAGCGAGGTGGAGCGCAACGAATTGAAGGGTACCATGGACCTCATCGAGCTGGCCTGCCGGCTGAACCAGCGGGCGGCCTGCCTGATCACCCGCCTGGGCATCACGGCCCTTTCCGTGGGGGAGATCAAGGGCGACACCCTCTTTGCCCACGCGGAGAAAGCGGACGTGAACGCCGCCGGGGCCTACCCGGCCATGGCCCAGGCCTTCGTGAACTTCATGGGCACGGGCTTTACCTATGTGAACCGGGAGGACGACGCCGGGGACGAGGGCATCCGCTACAGCAAGCTGAACTATAAGCCCATCGAGCTCATTCCCAAGTATCTTGTCACCGTGTGCGCCTGAGGGCGGGAGGGACCTATGCAAAACTGGTGGAAGGAACAGGCGGTGTATCAAATCTACCCCATGAGCTTTTGCGACAGCAACGGCGACGGCATGGGGGATATTTCCGGCATCATCTCCAAGCTCCCCTACCTGAAATCCCTGGGCGTGGGCATCCTCTGGCTCTCCCCGGTCTATCGGTCCCCCGGGGAGGACAACGGATACGATATCTCCGACTACTGCGACATCGATCCTAAATTCGGCACCCTCCAGGACATGGACGAGCTCATCCAAAAGGCCGACGCCCTGGGCCTGAGGATCGTCATGGACCTGGTCATCAACCACACCTCCACGGCCCACGCCTGGTTTCAGAAGAGCCGCCGCCGGGAGGCGCCCTACACCGATTTTTACCTCTGGCGGGACAAGCCCAACAACTGGACCGGCTTCTTCGGGGGCGGCTGCTGGACCTTCGACGAGGTCCGGGGGCAGTATTATCTGCACCTGTTCAGCCCCGGGCAGCCGGATCTAAACTACAAAAACCCCGCCGTCATCCAGGCCGTGGAGCAGGTCATGGACTTTTGGCTTGCAAGGGGCGTGTCCGGGTTTCGGTGCGATGTGATCAACCTGCTCTGGAAGGACAGCCTGAAAAACGGCTTCCCCAAGTTCATCCTCACCGGCAGCGAGCGGTACATCACCCGCCCCGGCTGCCATGGGCTGCTGCAACGGTTCCGCCGGGAGGTGCTGAACAAATACGATTGCTTCACCGTGGGCGAAACGGTCTTCGTGTCTCCCCGGCAGGCCCGGGCCCTGACGGACCCCAACCGGGGCGAGCTGGACATGGTCTTCTCCTTTGAGCACATGAACGCAGACTGCTTCTTCATCAAGTGGCTGCCCCGACGGTTCTCTCCCCGGCGGTTCTTTAAGAGCCTGATGAAGTGGCAGAAGAAGCTCCCCTGGAACGCGGTCTACTTCGAGAACCACGACCAGCCCCGGTCCGTCTCCCGGTTCGGAGACGGGAGCCCGGCGGCGGCCAAGGCCATCTTGACCCTGCTGCTCACCCTCCGGGGCACCCCCTTCGTGTATCAGGGGGAGGAGCTGGGCATGACCAACTTCGACTTTTCTTCCCTGGACCAGATCCAGGATGTGGAGTCGAAAAACGTCTGCAGGATACTTAAGAAGCTGGGCCTGACCGATCGGCGGCTCTTCGCCCTTATGAAGCGGGCCAGCCGGGACAACGCCCGCACCCCCATGCAGTGGACCCCCGGCCCCCAGGCGGGCTTCACCACCGGCACGCCCTGGCTGAAGGTGAACGATAACCACGCCGCGATCAACGCCGAAACGGAGGAGGGGGACCCGGGCTCCGTGCTCAACTGGTTCCGCGCCCTCCTGTCCTACCGCAACGGCAGCGACGTGCTCAAGCAGGGCCGCATCCGTCTCATCTCCCGGGAAAAGAGCTGGATCAAGATCGAGCGCCGCCTGGGGGAGCGGAAGGTCATCGTGGCGGTGAACTGGTCCCCTCGGCCCGTCAGGCTCCCCTTGGTGGGCCACCCCGTCCTCTCCACCCACGGCACCGAAACGCTGGACTGCCGGCTGCTGCCCTATGAGGCGGTGCTCCTGGAGGAGATGCCCCTTTGAACCATACGCGTACCACACTTTGACATAAGGAGAACGGAACATGATCGAATTTCGGGACAACATCTTTCGCCTTGGTACGGATCACACAGCCTATCTCTTTCGGATCACGGATTTCGGCCATCTGGAGCATCTGCACTACGGGGAATCGGTACCCCTGGAGGACGCCCAGGCCCTGTCCGTGAAGGCCACCATCGCCCGGGGCTCCTCCGTCATGTACGACGAGAGCAGCGACACCTACTGCCTGGAGGACCTGCCCCAGGAGTGGAGCGGCATCGGCAAGGGGGATTTTCGGAACCCGCCGGCGGAGCTGCTGCTGCCCAACGGCGCCTTCACCAGCGATTTTGTGTATGCCTCCCATGAGGTGCGCCCCGGCCCTCTGCCCATGGAGGACCTGCCCACGGCCTACGGCACCGAGGCGGATTGCGAGACCCTGATCCTCCATCTGAAGGAGAAGGCCACCCCCGTGAGCCTGGACCTGATCTACACCGTCTACCCCAAGGAGGACGTGATCACCCGCCGCTCCGTGCTGAAGAACGGGGGGGAGGGGCCCCTTGTCATCCGCAAGCTCATGAGCTACATGCTGGACATGGTCCCCGCCGTTTCCCTGTCCATGGTCACCTTCGACGGCGCCTGGATCCGCGAGGCCTATCGCCACGATCGGCCGGTCATCTCCGGCATCTACGTGAACGAGGGCAGCACCGGCGCCTCCGGCAACAAGCACAACCCGGGCATCCTGCTCTATGAGGCCCGGTGCAACGAAGATCTGGGCCGCTGCTGGGGCTTCAACCTGGTCTACAGCGGCAACCACCACACCGCCGTGGAGCGGTCGGAAAACGGCCTGGTCCGGGTCATGGCCGGCATCAGCCCCCGGTGCTTCGCCGTCACATTGAAGGAGGGGGAGCGCTTCGAAACGCCGGAGGGGGTCATGACCTTCTCGGATCACGGCTTCAACGAGCTCTCCGCCCACTTCCACGATTTCATCAACCAGCGGATCGTCCGGGGGGACTGGAAGGGCAAGGAGCGGCCGGTGCTGTGCAACGATTGGGAAGCCTGTTTTTTTTCCTTTCGGGAGAGGAAGCTCCTCTCCCTGGCCAAGAAAGCGAAGAAGGCGGGCGCTGAGCTCTTCGTCCTGGACGACGGCTGGTTCAAGGGCCGCAACAGCGACAAGGCGGGTCTGGGGGATTACACGGTAGACAGAAAAAAGCTCCCCCACGGCCTGGAGGGCCTGTGCGCCCGGCTCAACAAAATGGGCATGAGCTTCGGGCTCTGGGTGGAGCCGGAGAGCGTAAACGAGGACAGCGATCTGTATCGGGCCCATCCGGACTGGGCGGTGAAGCTGCCGGACCGGAAGCCCTCCTACGGCCGCAACCAGCTCATACTGGATCTGGTGAACCCGGCGGTCCGGGACTACATCGTGGAGAACGTGAGCCGGGTCCTGGACAGCTGCCCCATCCAGTATGTGAAGTGGGACATGAACCGGCACATGAGCGACATGTTCTCCCCCTTCTGCGAGAACGGGGCCTTCTTCCACGAGTACATCAAGGGGCTCTACGACGTGCTTCGCCGGATCTTCTATCCCCGGCCCCATATCCTCTTTGAGAGCTGTTCCTCCGGCGGGAACCGGTTCGATCTGGGCATGCTGTGCTTCTCCCAGCAGATCTGGGCCAGCGACAACACGGACCCCATGGAGCGGTTCCGCATCCAAAATAGCCTGTCCTATCTCTACCCCCTGTCCACCATGGGCACCCATATCTCCGAGGCGGCCCATCAGCAGACCATGCGGGACACGCCCCTGTCCACCCGGTTCCATGTCTCCTCCTTCGGCGCCTTGGGGTGGGAAATGGATCTGGGCACCCTGACCCCCGCCGAGAAGAAGGTGGCCAAGGAGGACATGATCTTCTACAAGGCCCACCGCAAGCTCTTTCAGTTCGGCCGGTTCTACCGCCAGGCCAGGATCAACGGCATGTCCGCCTGGACCGTGGTGGGGGAGAAGGAGGCCCTGACCGCCCGGTTCATGCGCCTGTACGAGTCGGCGGCGCCGGTGGACGTGCTGCGGGTCCTGGGCATGGACCCGGAGCAAACCTACACCTACACCCGGCGGACCCAGGGCCTGCGGGTGGCGCCCCTTGCGCCCCTGCTCAAGCATGTGGCCCCGGTCAGGATCCGGTCCGACAGCATCCTCATGAACCGGATCGACCGCCACTTCATGCTCCCCGACGGCAAGGAGGAGGGCGTGGCCACGGGCCGGGCGCTGGCGGCGGGCGTGCCTTTGAACTCTCGCTTCATGGGCACGGGCTACAGCGACAAGCTCCGCCTGCTCACGGACTTCGCCTCCGAGCTGTATCATATTCGGGCGGTTTGACGGGGGTTTTTGTTCCTTTTTTCTCTTCATGAGAAGAGAAAAAAGGAACCGAAAAAAGAGAAGCAGGGAAGGAGTATATCTTTCCTTTGAGCCATTCTTTTCCTGGCTAAAGTATTTTTGCACAGCTTTTCTTGCAAGAAAGGCCGGCGGCTATCCAACATTTCTCTAAAAGGAGATACCATGACCACTACGGAATTGACCAACGCCTTCTATACGGCCTTCGGGCCGGGCCGGGCGCCCCGGTGCTTCTTCGCCGGAGGCCGGGTGAACCTGATCGGCGAGCATGTGGACTACAACGGAGGCCACGTGCTCCCCTGCGCCCTGACCATGGGCACCTGGGGGCTCCTGCGCCGGCGAACGGACGACAGGCTCCGGTTCTACTCCCTGAACTTCCCGCAGCTGGGGGTCCTGGAGGGCACCCTGAGCGCCGTGCGCTTCCAGGAGCGGAACCAGTGGACCAACTATGTGCTGGGCATGCTCTTTGCCCTGGAGGAGCGGGGCATCCGCCTTTCCTCCGGCTTTGAGCTGCTCATCTACGGCAACATCCCCAACGGCTCCGGCCTCTCCTCCTCCGCCTCCTTGGAGGTGGTGGCGGGGGCGGCCCTCAGGGCCTGCTACGATCTGGACGTGACCGACGTGGAGCTGGCTTTGCTGGGCCAGCGGGCGGAGAACGGCTTCATCGGCCTGAACAGCGGCATCATGGACCAGTTCAGCATCGCCCTGGGCCGGGAGGAATCGGCGGTGTTTTTGAACACCGGCACCCTGAGCTACGAGTATGTGCCCGTGGCCCTGGGGGACAACGTGATCCTCATCATGAACACCTGCAAACGCCGCACCCTGGCCGACTCCAAGTATAACGAGCGCCGGGCCGAGTGCGAGGAGGCGTTGAAGGACCTGCAGCGCGTCCTTCCCGTGAAGGACCTGGCCGGCGTGGGCCTTCGGGCCTTCGAGGAGAACAAGCACCACATCCAAAACCCTGTGGCCCGGGATCGGGCGGAGCACGTGGTCTATGAGTGCGCCCGGACCATCCAGGCCTGCCAAAAGCTGCGCAGCGGAGATCTGGTCTCCTTCGGCCGCCTCATGAACGCTTCCCACGACTCCCTGCGGGATCTGTACGCCGTGTCCTGCAAGGAGCTGGACACCCTGGTAAGCGAAGCCCGCCGCTGCCCCGGCGTGCTGGGGGCCAGGATGACCGGGGCTGGCTTCGGCGGCTGCGCCGTGGCCATCGTGAACAAGCGGAACGTGGAGGCGGTCATGGACGCCGTGGGCCGGGCCTACGAGGAAAAGATCGGCCATCCCTGCGCCTTCTACGTGGCCGGCATCGGCGGCGGCCCCCGGGAGCTTTGATCGGGAACCAATGGAAACCCATATACTATAAAAAATATTCGGAGGTAACAAACATGAACAAACCCATTCTCGTCATCATGGCAGCCGGCATGGGCAGCCGGTACGGCGGACTCAAGCAGATGGACCCGGTGGACAAGGAGGGCCACGTCATCATGGATTTCTCCCTCTTCGATGCCAAGCGGGCGGGCTTTGAAAAGGCCGTGTGCATCATCAAGCGGGAGATGGCGGAGGATTTTGAAGAGGTCATCGGCAGCCGGGTGCGGCCCTTTATGGAGCTGGAGTACGCCTTCCAGGATATGAACGCCCTGCCGGCGGGCTACAGCGTCCCCGAGGGCCGGGTGAAGCCCTGGGGCACCACCCACGCGGTGCTGGCCGCCAAGGATCTCATCGGCGACGCGCCCTTTGCCGTCATCAACGCCGACGACTTCTATGGCCGGGAAGCCTACCAGACCATCTACGATTACCTGAAGGTCCCCCATGCTAAGGGTGAATACGCCATGGTGGGCTACCTGCTGAAGAACACCGTCACCGACAACGGCCATGTGGCCCGGGGCGTGTGCGTGGTGGACGAGAAGGATAACCTGACCTCCATCGCCGAGCGGCTGCGCATCGAGAAGCGGGACGGCGGCATCGCCTACACCGAGGACGAGGGGAAGACCTACACCGCCCTCGATCCGGACGACACCGTGTCCATGAATTTCTGGGGCTACATGCCCGATTTCCTGGAGGAGGCGGAAGCCCGCTTCCCCGCCTTCCTGGACGAGAACCTGCCCAAGAACCCCATGAAGTGCGAGTACCTGGTGCCCCGGCTCACCAACGACCTCATCCTGGAGGGCAAGGCCAGCGTGAAGGTGCTCCATTGCCCCGCCAAGTGGCACGGCGTCACCTACAAGCAGGATATGCCCGCCCTGCAGCAGAGCATCCGGGAGATGAAGGCCGCGGGCCTCTATCCCGATTCTCTTTGGAAGTAAGGCATGCTCTTTGACCTCACCGCTCCCTATACCGCCGTTTGCCTGGCCGGCATGTGCAAGAACGCGGGGAAGACCACCGCGCTTACCGCCCTCATCCGGGGCGCTCGGGCGCGGGGGGTCACCCTTGCGCTCACCTCCATCGGCCGGGATGGGGAGCGGGAGGATTTGGTCACCGGCACCTACAAGCCCCCCATCTACGTGACGGGGGGTACCGTTTTTGCCACCGCCCGGGACCTTCTCTTCCGGTGCGACGCCACAAGCGAGATCCTGTCCCTCACGGGCATCCACACGCCCCTGGGGGAGGTGGTGATCCTGCGGGCCCTGTCCGACGGCTTTGTAGAGCTGGCGGGGCCCTCCATGCGGGAGCAGCTTGCGTCCCTCACGGATGAGATGAAGGCCTTTGGGGCCCAAAAGGTGCTCATCGACGGGGCTCTGTTCCGCCGGAGCCTGTGCGCCCCGGAAACGGCGGAGGGGATCATTTTGGCCACCGGGGCGAGCCTTTGTCCCGACATGGAGCGGACCGCGGCGGACACGGCCTTCGTGGCGGAGCTTCTGTCCCTGCCGGAGTGCGGCCCCTGGCCCAACAGGGCGGCCGGGCGCTTTGTTCGGGGGGAGAGGGCCTTCGACGATCTATCCGCGGCCCTGGAGGCGGCGGGGGAGAGGCTGTATCTTTCCGGCGCCTTCACCGACGCCATGGCAAGCCTGCTTTTGCGGCGGCGGGGCCTGCCCCAGGAGATCTGCGTGGAGGATGGCACCAGGCTCCTTCTCTCCCGGGAGAACTATGAAAAACTGGGGGCAAGGGGCGTACGCTTCCGCGTCCGCCGGAAAAACACCCTTATCGCCGTCACCGTGAACCCCTTTTCCGCTCACGGCGCCCCCTATGACCCGGCGGCCTTTTTGAACGCCGTAGTTCGGCGGGTGCCGGTGCCCGTGGTGAACGTTTGGGAGGAATGCGCATGCAGTTGACGCCCCGGCAGCAACAGGATATGGGCCTGCCCTTTGTGCTGGACCGGCTTTTGCCCCTGTCCCCTCTGGGACGGGAGCTTAAGCGCGCCCTGCGGCCCTATGGGCGGGCGGAGAAGGAAGCGCTCCTTCGGGAGCTGAACAATTTGGATCGGGCCCTGAGCCTGCAGGGGGAGCCGGCCCTTGACCGCTTTTTGCAGGGCCTTATGCAGCTCAGGGACATCCGGGGCACCCTGTCCCGCCTGGGGGCGCGGCCCCTGGACGCCGTGGAGCTCTTTGAGCTCAAGCGGTATCTGCTGCTGCTTCGATCCCTGGCGGCGGATTTTGAGCGCCTGCAGGCGAAGGCCGGCTTCGAAGGCCTTGCCCTGCGGGACGCACCAGAGGCCCTGGCTATCCTGGACCCGGAGGGCTCGGGGAACCCGGCCTTCTCCCTCCGGTCCGACTGGTCGGAGGACCTGGCCGCCGTGCGCGGGGAGAAGGGGGCCCTGGAGCGGGAGATCGCCCGGGCGGCGGGGGAAGCCAAAGACGCGCTCCTGGCCCAACGGACGCAGCTTGTGGCCCGGGAAGCGGCGGCGGAGGCAGCCCTCTGCGCCCGGCTTTGTGATAGGCTTTCCCCCTATGCCCCGGCCCTGCGGGAGAGCATGGACGCCTTGGGGCGCCTGGATTTGCTGCTGGCGAAGGCGGCCCTTGCCCGGGAGCTGGGGGGCGTGAAGCCTAAGATCACGGACCGGGCGCTGTCCTTTACGGACATGATCCACCCGGCCATAGATCACCGGCTCAAAACCCAGGGGGAGGCCTTCACCCCCCTGTCCATCGCCCTGTCCCCCGGCGCCGCCGTGCTCATGGGGGCCAACATGGGGGGCAAGAGCGTGTGCCTCAAGACCCTGGCCCTCAACGTGTATCTCACCCATTGCGGCCTTTTTCCCCTGGCAAAGGAGGCCCAGGTCCCCTTCTTCGACGGCCTGTGCCTGGTTCGGGGAGAGGGGGAGGACGGCCAGGAGGGCCTTTCCTCCTTCGGCGGGGAGCTCATGGCGGCCCACGAGGCGGCCCTGGCGGTGCAGAAGGGCTTTTGCCTGGTCCTCTTCGACGAGTTCGCCCGGGGCACCAACCCCACCGAAGCCGTGAAGTTTCAGCAGGGGGCCCTGGCGTATTTCGACCGTTCCGGCGCCGTCTGCCTCTTCGTCACCCACTATGAGGCCGTGGCAGGCAAGGCCCGTCGCCGCTTCCTCACCCGGGGCATCCAGGGGCTGGACCTGGCGGAAGGCCGCCGCATGATCGAGGCTGGGGCGGATAAGCTGTCCGTTCTGCGCCGGTTCATGGACTATGGCATCGAGGAGGTCTCGGCCAGCGCCGTGCCCCAGCGGGCCCTGGCCGTGGCGGAGCTCATGGGGGTGGAGGCGGGGCTGCTCTCCTCCATCCGCCGGGAATATATAACCGGTGAAGATTGACGGGCAGCACCTTTTCTGATACAATAACAACAACAGAATATGGTGGATAGAGGCGCGGCGCGCATGGTACCCGGAGGCAGGAACGGGCGAACAGGGTTCCCCGGGGAAGGGGCGCAGCCGCCGAAAGGGTGGGATCTGCGCCGGGTCCCGCTTCTTGGGGGTCGGGTGCACACAGCTCGGCCACTGTCGTCTGAATAGAGATGATGCGCTATCGATTCGGCTCCCGCCGCGTCGATAGCCTTTTTGTTTGGACGGAGCGCTATGGAAACATCTGTTTTTTCCATGGCGCTTACTTATTTTCAAATGTATAAGGAGGAAAGGGTATGCAAGTGACCATTCGGGTGCGCATGAGCGCCCACGACGCCCACTATGGCGGAAACCTGGTGGATGGAGCCAAGATGCTGGAGCTGTTCGGAGATGTCGCCACGGAACTGCTCATCCGGCGGGATGGGGACGAGGGCCTGTTCTGCGCCTATGACATGGTGGAGTTCAAGGCGCCGGTCTATGCCGGGGATTTCATCGAGGCCACCGGCGAGATCGTCTCCGAGGGCAACACCTCCCGAAAGATGAAGTTCGAGGCCCGTAAGGTGATCACCGCCCGGCCCGATATCAACGATTCCGCGGCGGAGGTCCTTGCCGAGCCCATCCTGGTCTGTCGGGCCAGCGGCACCTGCGTCACCCCCAAGGACAAGCAAAGGAACAACTAAGATGGAAAAGCTTATCATCACCGCCGCCATCTGCGGCGCCGAGGTCACCAAGGCGCAAAATCCCGCTGTCCCCTACACCGTGGAGGAGATGGTCCGGGAAGCCCGCTCGGCTTACGACGCCGGGGCCGCCATCATCCATGTCCACGTCCGCTGGGACGACGGCACCCCCACCCAGGATAGGGAGCGGTTTCGGGTGGTCATGGACGCCATCCGCCGGGAGCTGCCCGATGTGATCATGATCCCCTCCACCGGCGGCGCCACGGGCATGAAGCCGGAGGAGCGGCTCCAGCCCACGGAGCTCTTCCCCGAGATGGCCACGTTGGACTGCGGCACCTGCAACTTCGGCGACGAGATCTTCGACAACACCATGCCCACCATGCGGGCCTTCGGCCAGCGCATGATCGAAAACCAGATCAAGCCCGAGTATGAGTGCTTCGAGATGGGCCATCTGGACACCATTTTGACCATGGCCCGCAAGGGTCAGGTCCCCGGCGCCCCCATGCAGTTCAACTTCGTGCTGGGCGTGCCCGGCTGCGCCCCAGCCACGGTGCAGAATCTGGTGTGGCTCAGCAGCGCCATCCCCGCCGGCTCCACCTGGACCGCCACCGGCGTGGGCCGCAGCGCCTTCACCCTGGCCGCTCCCGCCATCGTCATGGGCGGCAACGTCCGGGTGGGCTTTGAGGACAACCTCTACCTCTCCCGGGGCGTGAAGGCCCGCAGCAACGGGGAGCTGGTGGAGAAGGTGGTGCGCCTTAGCCGGGAGCTGGGGCGGGAGATCGCCTCCCCTGCGGAAGCACGGGCCATCCTGGGCCTCACCGGCGGTCCCAACTGCCCCATTCGCTGAATATATACCGCATAAACGAATTTTAATAAATTATTGGAGGATTTATTTTATGGCACTCAAAGGCAACAAGTACGGCACTCATCGCGTCATCGAGCCCAAGGGCGTGCTCACCCAGGCGGCCTACAAGATCGACAACGACATGGACAAGCTCTATTCCAACGAGATCATCTGCGACGTCCAGTCGCTAAACATCGACTCCGCTTCCTTCACCCAGATCGAAGAGGCCTGCGGCGGCGACGAGAAGAAGATCGGCGAGATGATCATGGGCATCGTGGCCGAGCGGGGCAAGCAGCAGAACCCGGTCACCGGCTCCGGCGGCATGTTCATCGGCACCGTGGCCTATCGCCTCCCTGGTGTCCCTGTCCCTGACGCCGCTGCGCATCGACAAGATCCTGGCCGTCCACAAGGACATCGACCGGGTGGATATCGTAGGCAAGGCCGTGCTCTTCGAAAGCGGCATCTATGCTAAGCTCCCCTCCGACATGAGCGAAGCTTTGGCCCTCGCTGCCCTCGACGTGGCCGGCGCCCCCGCCCAGGCCCGCAAGCTCCCCAAGGAGGGGGATTCCGTCCTCATCCTGGGGGCCAACGGCAAGAGCGCCGTCCTCTGCGGCTATGAGGCCATGAAGAAGGTGGGCCCCACGGGCAACGTGGTGGGCCTGGTCCGCAACCCCAAGCAGGTCCCCGCCCTCATGGAGCTGGGGGTGTATCACAAGATCATCGTGGCCTCGGCCACAGAGCCTGTGGCGGTGCTGGAGGCGGCCCTGGCGGCCAACGGCGGCAAGGAATATGACATCTCCATCTGCTGCGTGAACCAACCCAACTGCGAGATGAGCGCCATCCTGCCCGTCCGTGACGATGGTTTGGTGTACTTCTTCTCCATGGCCACCAGCTTCACCAAGGCGGCCCTGGGCGCCGAGGGCATCGGCAAGGACGTGAACATGATCATCGGCAACGGCTACACCAAGGATCACGCCGACATCACTCTGAACGTACTCCGCGAAAACCCCAAAATCAGAGCTTTGTTCGACGAAAAGTACGTGTAATCATTTGACGGAAGGAGCCTGGTCATGCATTTTGAGAATTACGCTCGGAAGAACGGGCTGTTCCGGGATGTACCGGATGAGCTTTGGAATGACTGGCATTGGCAGGTAAAGAACCGGGTGGAGACCCTGGAGGACCTGAAGCAATACCTGACTCTGACCGAGGAAGAGGAGGAGGGGGTCCGCAAGACCCTGGGCCGGCTGCGCATGGCCATCACCCCCTACTACCTGTCCCTCATCGACCTTGACGACCCCTTCGACCCCATTCGCCGCCAGGCGGTGCCGACGGCCCATGAGCTGGAGGCGGCCCCCTATGAGGCGGCGGATCCCCTCCACGAGGACACGGATTCCCCGGTGAAGGGCCTGACCCACCGGTATCCGGACAGGGTTCTGTTCCTGGTGACGGACCAGTGCTCCATGTACTGCCGCCACTGCACCCGCCGGCGCTTTGCCGGGCAGACGGACTGCGCCGTGCCCATGGAGCAGATCAAAAAGTGCATCGAGTACATCCGCACCCATGAGGAGGTGCGGGACGTGCTCCTCTCCGGCGGCGACGCCCTCATGCTGGGGGACGGGCTGCTGGAACAGATCATCGCCGAGCTCAGGGCCATCGAGCATGTGGAGATCATCCGCATCGGCTCCCGGACCCCGGTGGTGTGCCCCCAGCGGATCACCCCCGAGCTCTGCAGCATGCTCAAAAAGTATCACCCCATCTGGCTCAACACCCACTTCAACCATCCCAGCGAGATCACCCCGGAGGCGGCGGCGGCCTGCGCGCGCCTTGCCGACGCGGGCATCCCCCTGGGGAACCAGACGGTGCTGCTGGCGGGCGTGAACGACTGCGTCCACGTGATGAAGAAGCTGGTGAACGAGCTGGCGTACATCCGGGTCCGGCCCTACTACATCTACGCCTGCGACCCCTCTTTGGGCCTGTCCCACTTCCGCACCCCGGTATCCAAGGGCATCGAGATCATGGAGGGCCTGCGGGGCCACACCAGCGGCCTGTGCGTGCCCACCTTCGTGGTGGACGCCCCGGGCGGCGGCGGCAAGACCCCGGTCATGCCCACCTACCTCATCTCCCAGACGCCCCGCAAGATCGTTTTGCGGAACTTCGAGGGCGTCATCACCACCTACACCGAGCCGGAGCACTATGAACCCACCTGCCACTGCCCCGTGTGCACGGGCAAGCGGAAGGTCAACAAGGTGGGCGTGGCCGGCCTGGAGCAGGGCATCGAACAGAAGTACATGGAACCCAAGGGACTCCTTAGAGGAGAAAGAGCGAAATAAATGGCATCGAAGCTGAATCTGGATCAACGCAAGGTGGATCGGGCCCGGTCGGCCGCCCGCAAGGTGGCCCTGGACACCCAATCCTTCATCGACCGGCACACCACGGTCACCGTGGAGCGGGCGGTGTGCCGGCTGCTGCTCATCGACGGGGTGAACGAGGTGGGGGTGCCCCTGCCCAACGTGGTGGTGGACCACCTCCTGGAAAAGGGTCTGCTGCTCTACGGCGCGGCCTACGCCCTGGGCAACGCCATGGCGGAAACGGGCCTGACGCCCCAGCAGATCGCCGAGGCGGTGGACAAAGGCCAGCTGGATCTATCTCAGGTCGCGCCGCACAGCGACGCAGAGATCCGCGCCGCCATCGAGCCTGCCGCCCAGGCGAGCGTGGAGCGCATCCGGAGCAATGTGGCAAAGCGGAATGCCTTCCTGTCCGAATACGGCGACAAGGAGGGCCCCTACCTCTATGTCATCGTGGCCACGGGCAACATCTATGAGGACATCGTCCAGGCCAAGGCCGCGGCCAGGCAGGGGGCGGACGTGATCGCGGTCATCCGGACCACGGGGCAGAGCCTCCTGGACTACGTGCCCTACGGGGCCACCACCGAGGGCTTCGGCGGCACCTACGCCACCCAGGAGAACTTCCGCCTGATGCGGGCGGCCCTCGACGAGGTGGGGGAGAAGGAGCACCGGTACATCCGCCTGTGCAACTACTGCTCGGGCCTGTGCATGCCGGAGATCGCCGCCATGGGCGCGCTTGAACGGCTGGACGTGATGCTCAACGACGCCCTCTACGGCATCCTCTTTCGGGACATCAACATGCAGCGTACGCTGATCGACCAGAGCTTCTCCCGCCGGATCAACGCCTTTGCCGGCGTCATCATCAACACGGGAGAGGACAACTACCTGACCACGGCGGACGCGGTGGAGGAGGCCCACACGGTTCTGGCCAGCCAGTTCCTCAACGAGCAGTTTGCCCTGTGCGCCGGGCTTCCCGAGGAGCAGCAGGGCCTTGGCCACGCCTTTGAGATCGACCCGGCCCGGGAGAACGGATTCCTATATGAACTGGCCCAGGCCCAGATGGCCCGGGAGATCTTCCCCAAGGCGCCCCTTAAATACATGCCCCCCACCAAGTTCATGACCGGCAATATCTTCCGGGGCCACGTGCAGGACGCCCTCTTCAACATGGTCACCATCCTGACCGGCCAGAAGATCCACCTGCTGGGCATGATGACCGAGGCTATCCACACCCCCTTCATGTCCGACCGGGCCCTGTCCATTGAGAATGCCCGCTATGTGTTCAACACCATGAAGGATTTGGGGGAGGAGATGACCTTCAAGCCCGACGGCATCATGGCTCACCGGGCAGACGAGGTGCTCACCAAGGCGGCGGACCTGCTGGAGAAAATCGAGCGCGACGGCCTCTTTGCCACATTGGAGCGGGGCACCTTCGCCGACATCAAGCGCATGCGGGACGGCGGCAAGGGCCTCGGCGGCGTGGTGCTCCGGGCGGAAGGCTACTATAATCCTTTCCTGACTCTTCTTTCAGGAGGTGCCAAATGAGCGGCGGACTCTATGATATGAGCGTGAAGAGCTTTGACCGGACGCTGGATCTCACCCGGATCAAGGCCTATGGCGACACCATGAACGACGGCAAGGTCCAGGTGAGCTTCACCCTGCCCGTGAAGGACGACGAGCGGGGCATGGAAGCCGCCCGGCAGATGGCCCGGAAGATGGGCCTGGAGGAGCCCAACGTGGCCGGCGCGGTGAAGCTGGACGAGACCTTCACCTTTTACGTGGTCTACGGCTCCTGTGTCCACACGGTGGACTATGAGCACATCGAGGTGAAGACCGTGGAGAGCAGCGTCATGTCCATGGAGGAGGTGAACGACTACATCCGCAGTCACTTCGGCCGCAAGCTCGTCTTTGTGGGGGCCTCCACCGGTACGGACGCCCACACCGTGGGCATCGACGCCATCATGAACCGAAAGGGCTTTGCCGGCCACTACGGCCTGGAGCGCTATGAGATGATCGAGGCCTACAACCTGGGGGCCCAGGTGGAGAACGAAGTTTTCGTGAAGAAGGCCGTGGAGCTGAACGCGGACGTGCTGCTGGTGTCCCAGACCGTGACCCAAAAGGATGTGCACATCCAGAACATGACGGAGCTCATCGAGCTGCTGGAAGCGGAGGGGCTCCGGTCCCGGTTCGTGGTCATCTGCGGCGGCGCCCGGATCACCCATGAGCTGGCCAAGGAGCTGGGCTTCGACGCGGGCTTCGGGCCCAGGAAGTTTGCCGAGGACGTGGCGTCCTTCGCCGTGGAGGAGATGACCCGGCGAGGGCTGGACCGATAAAAACCACAGGGAGAATCACATGGAAATCCTCATCATCGACGGCCAGGGCGGCAATTTGGGCCGGCAGCTGGTCAAACGGCTGAAGGAAGCGGCGCCCCAGGCGGACGTGACGGCGGTGGGCACCAACTCCACTGCCACGGAGAACATGCTCAAGGGCGGCGCGGACCGGGCGGCCACCGGGGAAAACGCGGTGATCGTCAACGCCCGCCGGGCGAAGATCATCGCCGGCCCCCTGGGCATCGTCATGGCGGACGCCCTGCTGGGGGAGGTAACGCCCGCTATGGCCGCGGCCGTGGGAAGCAGCGACGCCGTGCGGGTGCTGATCCCCATGAACCGGTGCGACACCCTGGTGGCCGGGGTGGGGGAGAAGGCCATGGGCGAGCTTCTTGAGGATGGGGTGAAAAAGATCCTCTCCTGCCTCTCCCAAAAGGATTGACAGGGCCGGATCGGATTTGATATACTATCCCGGTCGACAGGAAGCCGGCGCCGGGCGGCAAGCCCCTACTCCATTTAATTTTGCAACGGATGCTATGAAGGCATCGCTCTTCGTGAACGAAGGGCGGTGCTTTTTGCGTCAGGAAAGGAAACCAAAATGAAAAAGAATCAAGTGCTGAAGCTGACCTATGCGGGCCTGTGCCTGGCCCTGTGCCTGGTGCTCCCCTTTTTGACCGGGCAGATCCCTCAAATCGGCAGCATGCTCCTGCCCATGCACATCCCCGTGCTGCTGTGCGGCTTTCTGTGCGGCCCCTGGTGGGGGCTGGGGGTGGGGCTGGTGGCGCCCATCCTGCGCTCGCTGATCTTCCATATGCCGCCTCTGTTCCCCACGGCCACGGCCATGGCCTTTGAGTTGGCGGCCTACGGCCTGCTCTCCGGCTTGTGCTATAAGCTCCTGCCCAAGAAGACCCCCTACCTCTACTGCTCCCTGCTCATCGCCATGGTGGGCGGGCGGCTCGTCTGGGGGCTGGTGATGTCCCTGCTCATGGGCCTTTCCGGAAAGGGGTTCACCCTGGCGGCCTTTTGGGCCGGCGCCTTTGCCAACGCCTGGCCGGGGATCCTGCTGCAGATCATCCTCATCCCGCCGGTGGTGGCGGCTCTGAAAAAGGCCAAACTCATGCCTAACGAATAAGAAGAGCCAAAGAATGAAAGCGACAGGGAACGATCCCATGTCGCTTTTTTTATAAGGAAGACTGAATAATTATTAGTAAAAAATCGGCTTTTTATATGGATTTTTCGGTCGGTATCTGATATAGTATAACAAATATAAACAAGAAAAGCGAGGAGGCGTGTATCATGAAACGGCTTTTGGCGATCCTGCTGGCTGCCCTCATGGCCCTTTCCCTGGCGGCCTGCACCAGCGGAAGCAATGACGACGATCCCAATCTGGGCAAGTACATGGGCACCCGGGCGGAGTATTCCGGCATGAGCCTGGCCCTGGAGAATGTGCTGGACGGGGGCGAGACCTCCATCGAGCTCAAGGGCGGCGGCAAATGCACCGTCATCCTGGGGGGCGACAGCTTCAACGGCAAGTACGCGCTGGCTGGGGAGGACATCACCTTCACCATCCAGCGGGAGGACTATGTCGGCACCCTGAAGGCCGGGGTGATCCGCCTGGAGTTCCAGGGCATGACCCTGGTCTTTGAGAAGGAGGGGGCAGGGGACGCGGCGCCCGTGGAGGCGCCTGACCAGGCCGTCGCGGAGGAGACCGTCAGCCCCGTGGAGGCGGAGGCCGCCGCCCTCACCGAGGAGCTCTACTATGCGCTCACCATGACCGGCAGCGACGGCACAGAGATGAACATGGTGGAGCTCAGTTCCTTCGGGGTGGATCCCAAGGACTATTCCCTGATCCTCCGGAGCGACGGCACCGGGGAGCTGAACCTGGACGCGGATGAGCCCCTTCTCATCACCTGGACCGATGCGGAGCTGATCATGGACGGGGTGGGCGTCGCCTACACCCGGGAGGGGGACCATATCACCGTGGGGGTGGACGGGGAATCCATCACCTTCGCCCCGGCGGCGGAGGTGATCGCCCTGCTGGCGGCGGCCGAGCCCGAGCCCACCGCGGCGCCGACGGAGGCCCCCACACCGGAGCCCACCCCCGAACCTACGGAGGAGCCCACGCCGGAGCCGACCCCCGAACCTACGGAGGAACCCACCCCCGAGCCCACGGCTGAACCTACGGAAGAACCCACACCCGAGCCCACGGCTGAACCTACGCCCGAGCCCACGGAGGAGCCGGCGGCTGCCCCGGCAGCGGAAGGGGAGCTCCATCTGTACCTTGTCTCCATGAGCTCCGAGGGCCAGACCCTCACCGCCCAGGAGCTGGGAGCGCTCTACGGCGTGAACGGGCAGGAGCTGTACCAGATGATCCTGCGGCCTGACGGCACCGGCACGATCATCTTTGCCGGCGAGTCCGGGGACGTGACCTGGACCGAGGATTCCATCACCAGCGAAGGAGAAACCCGGCCCATGATCCGTGAGGGTGACCTCTATACCATCACCATCGGCGAGGGCACCTCCCTCACTTTCGGGCCGGTTACGGCCGCCGGGGAAGCTTCTGCGGAACCTGCGGAAGCTTCTGCCACGGAGACCCCGGCTGCCGAGCCGGCGGAAGCTTCTGCCACGGAGACCCCGGCTGCCGAGCCTGCGGTTCCCGCGGCCACCGGCGAGGTCACGGAGGAGGTGTACTACATCTATTCCTTCACCACCGGCGGCACCTCCTTCGATTTGAGCCTCATGGCCATGGCGGGCATCAATCCCAGGGAGATGTGCCTGATCCTGCGCAGCGACGGTACGGGCACCTTCATTCCCGGCTCCGAGGAGGATAAGGAAGAAGGCACCTGGGATGAATCCGCCCTGCGCTTTGACGACGGGTCCGAGATCGCCTATACCCGGGATGAGCAGGGCCACATCCACTTCCAGATGGACGATGTGGAGGTGGTCATGGCGCTTGCCGCGGAGGTGGAGGCCGCCTTGGCCCCCGCCGCCGAACCCACAGCGGAGCCTACGCCCGAGCCCACGGCAGAGCCCACCCCTGAACCCACGGCGGAGCCCACGCCAGAGCCCACCCCCGAGCCGGCCGCAGAGCCGGCGGCCCCGGCGGCGGTTGGCGCGGTCCAGCCCGGCTATTATCTACTCAGCAAGTATGTGGCGGGCGGCACCACCATGGACGCGGAGACTTTGCGCAGCGCCGGCATGAACTGGACCCTGCTTCTGCAGGAGGGGGGCACCGGCAAGCTGGATATCGGCGGCGGCCCCGTGGACATCGTGTGGACCAATGACGCCGTCACCTATGCAGGCACCACCACCTCCTATCCCATGATCGCCGACGGGAACGACCTTATGCTGGTCATGCCGTATCTGAGCATCACCTTCAGCCTTCAGGAGGGGGTGGCCCCGGAGCCGGCTTCCCTGGTGCCTGCGTCGGTTAAGGACTATTGGGAGGGGGACTGGTACGGCTTCTGGCTCATATCCAAGAACAACCGCACGGGCGCTTACGCCCAGTGGACGGAGAACTGGTGGGATTGCTGCGTGCGGATCACCTTCGCCCAGGACGGCACCGCCCATCTGGTGGTCTCCGACGAGGACAGCGGGGAATTCTCCTGGCTGCTGGAAACGGACGTGGTCTTCACCTCCGGCACCACCCCGGCGGGGACGCTGGTGACTTCGAATGGCCGCTTCTGGAATCAGGATCTGACCAACGGCGGCTGGGTCTGCGACCCGGCCCAGCAGGCGGATGTGGCCGCTTACGAGCACATGGTGGAGATCGAAGGCCACTATGCGGACGAGGAAGGGGAGTTCACCTACTTCCTGGTCCTGCGGCCCTGGGGCATGAAGTGGGACGACGTGCCCGAGGAAGGCTATCCCGGCCGGCCCTACTACTATGCATCCTGGTATCTGCCGCTGCTGGAGGCGGGCAGCTCCTGCCCGGTGAGCTTTGAGCACGTGGCGGCAGATCCCTCCTGAGGAAAAACAGCGCGGTGAGCAGGGCTGTCGCGAATGCCGCGGCGCCCCGGTAACATACCATATACCATTCCGGCAAAGCGTCGCTGCGGCGGCGCTTTTTAGTTGACGCTGCCCCCGGGCGCGTGGTATTCTAAAATAAATATATACTGAGAGGAAAAGGAGGTACGTCCGTGGGTATAAAATGTCCGAATTGCGGCGGCGGGATGGTCTTTGACGTGGGCAAGCAGAAGCTTGCCTGCCCCTACTGCAACAGCGAATGCTCCGTGGAGCAGTATCGGCTGAACAACGCTGCCGAGTATGTGAACGACAACTACAGCGTGAACGTGTTCCGCTGCAAGAACTGCGGGGCGGAACTCACCGCGCCGGAGGAGCAGACCGTGGCCTACTGCTCCTATTGCGGGGGCGAGTCCATGCTGAACCAGAAGCAGGCCGAAACCGTTCGGCCCAAGCAGATCATTCCCTTCAAGCAGACCAAGAGCGCCGCGGTGAAGGCCTACGAGGCCGCCGTGAAAAAGGTGCTCTACGTGCCTCGGGAGCTGAAGGACCCATCCTTCTTGGAGGGGTTCCGGGGCGTGTATCTGCCCTACTGGAACATCGACGTGCAGATCCCGGAGAAGGAATTGAAGTTGGATGGGAGCCGAACCTACACCCAGGGGCAGTATGATTACCACGAGACCTACGATGTGCGGGCCCGGATTGGGGGCGAAGTGGAGGGGGCCGTGTACGACGCCTCCGCCGCCTTCGACGATACCCTGGCCGCTCAGATCGCGCCCTTCGATCAGAAGGGGGCCAAGACCTTCGACGAGGCGTATCTGGCCGGGTTCTATGCGGATCGGGTGACCACCGCGCCCCAGGTCTACAGCAGCATCGCCCGGGAGCAGGCCGCGGAGAAGGTGTGCGATAGCATCCGCAAGGGGGCGGGAAAGGTGTCAGTGAGCCTGCCCGTCACCAAGGAGAAGCGGATGGAGCTCATCGCCCCCCAGGCCAAGGGGGAGCGGGTGTCCCTGTTCCCGGTGTGGTTCCTCACCTGGCGGCGGAAGGATCGGGTGGCCTATTCGGTGATGAACGGCCAGTCCGGCAAGATGAGCATCGACCTGCCCGTGGACCTGCGGCAGTTCTTCCTCTATTCCGGTGCGGCGGCGGCGGTGCTGTTCCTGGTGCTGTGCCTGCTGCCCACCTTCATCCAGCCCATGACCCTGGCGGCCATGTGCGCCGTTTTGCTGATGCTGTCCGGGCGGCTTCTGAACCGGGAGCTCAAGCAGATCCGGGTCCGGGAGCAGCATCTGTACGATTATGGGGATATGTCCGGGCAGAAGAAGGCCAAGGTCCAGTCCGTGGCCATGCACAACTTCAGCATGGTCATGCTGTGGCTGTTCTATGCCTTCCTGCTCCTGCTCGCCTACGGCACCACCACCGGCAGCGACGGCACCGTGGGGCCCACGTTCCTCTTCGCCCTCATCGGGCAGATCGTCATCAGCGTCCGGCTCCTGCGCAACGCCGGGGGCATGGACCGTAAGTCCGGCATCCTGCCCGCCCTGATCGCCCCGGCAATCATGGCGGCGGGGCTGTATATGGGCATGAATCCGGAGATGTTCCCCAACGACGGCTGGTACTATGGCCTGGCCATCGGGTGCCTGGCGGGGATTCTGATCAACTCCCTCTTCGCCATCGGCCACTACAACGAGCTGGCCACCCGGCCGGTGCCCAATTTCTTCAGAAGGGAGGGCGCGAACAATGGCAGGGAATAAGCGTTGGATCGCGGTTCTGCTGTGTTTGGCGGTGCTCCTGCTGGCCGCGCCTCTGCCCGTTTTTGCGGAAGGGGAGAGCGGCTATCAGGTGGTCATCCAGGACGATGCGGACCTTTTGACCGAGGAGCAGGAGGCGGCCCTGTATCTGACCATGGTTCGGGTGCTGCCCTACGGCAACGCCGCCTTCGTGTCCACCAACCATAACCCCACCACGGCGGAGCGGTATGCCGAGGAGAAGTTTTTGGAGTTCTTCGGGGATACCTCCGGGACGTTGCTCCTCATCGACATGGAGAACCGGTATATCCAGCTCATTGCGGACGGGGACGTGTATAAGACCGTCAACCGGCGCCGCTGCAACGAGATCACGGACAACTGCTACACCTATGCCTCCCAGGGCGACTACGCCGCCTGCGCCACCAAGGCCTTTTCCCAGGTGGTGCGGCTGCTGGAAGGGGGGCGGATCGCGGCGCCGTTCCGGTATGTGACCAATGCGCTGTTGGCCCTGTGCCTGGCGGTCATGGGGAACTTCGCGCTGGTGAGCATCCAGCGAAAGAAGGCCGTGACCCCGGAAAACGCTCTGGGCGTGAAGGTGGCGGTGAACACCGCCGGCAAGGCTGCGGCGAAGGCCGGGCTCATCGGCGCCGTGGCCTATACCATGATCCACCAACGGCGCAGCAAGCATGTGGAGAGCAGCTCCTCCGGCGGCGGACGCTCCGGCGGCGGGTTCTCCGGGGGCGGCGGCCATTCCGGCGGCGGCGGCGGGTTCTCCGGCGGCGGCGGCGGGCACCGGTTCTAAGACCTATAGAAAAAGCGTTTGATTTGCTCAGGGGGAAACGTATGATTCACGGCAGAAAGGTGATCGGCATCATCGGGGGCATGGGGCCTATGGCCACGGCGGACCTGTTCAAGAAGATCATTGAGAGCACGGCGGCGGCTTCCGACCAGGAGCATCTGCATGTGCTCATCGACAACAACACGGACATTCCGGATCGAACCGCCTGCATCGAGGCCGGGAGCGACGCGCCCCTGGCGCCCATAGTGGAGTCCGCCCGGCGCCTGCAGGATATGGGGGCGGACGTGCTCCTCATCCCCTGCAACACCGCCCATCATTTCTATCCCGGGGTGGCGGCGGCGGTGGATGTGCCCGTGCTGAACATGCCGGAGATATCTGCCCAATACTGCGCCCAGCAGGGCTATTCCTGTGTGGCCCTGCTCTCCACGGCCGGGACCGTCCGGGCACAGGTGTATGAGCCCTATTTTGAGCGGCTGGGCATCCGGCTGCTGCACCCTTCGCCCGTGGGCATCGATAATCTGATGTACCTGATCTACGACGAGGTGAAGGCGGGGAAGACGCCCCATCCCGACCGGCTGTACCCGGAGATCGTGTCCCTGGAGCAGCAGGGGGCCCAGGCCTTTTTGCTGGCGTGCACGGAGCTGCCGCTGGTCTTCGAGAGCGGCGGGCGCATCCCCTTCATCGACCCCACGCTGCTGCTGGCCCGGGCCGCTGTCGTGGAGGCCGGTGGGAGATTGAAAGAATGAGGTAAGATGGAAAGCCCGATCCTTTTTCTTGAAAGAAAAAGGACCAAAAAGAACTTTAGGAAGATAAGCATTTTTCGTGCCGTTTCTCTATTATCCTATTTGATTTCTCTTTTTTGCGCCGCTTTTTCTCTTTTTCCAAAGAGAAAAAGCGGCAAAAGAAAATCCAAATCCGGAGGTCCCCCATGACCATTCTCACCCAGCTCAACGCGCCGCCCATCTACCTCATCTGCGGCGGCATCATCGCCTTCGTGGCGGTCCTGTGCGTCGTCTTCCTTGTCCGCGCCTGGCGGGCCGGCTTGGCCCTGGGCATGGACAAAACCAAGATGAAGCGGGCCATCACCTCCAGCGCCACCTTCTCCCTCCTGCCCAGCGTGGGCATCCTGCTGGGGGTCATCGCTCTTTCCGGAAGCCTGGGCATCCCCTGGCCCTGGCTGCGCCTGTCGGTCATCGGCGCTCTGCACTATGAGACCCAGGTGGCCCAGGCCGCGGCGGAGCAGGTGGGTATGGGCACCCTGTCCGCCGCTCAAATGACCCCCGGGAGCTTCGCCACCATCGCCCTGCTCATGAGCATCTGCATCATGTGGGGCATGGTCCTCTCCGTGTTCTTCAACAAGAAATACACCCAAAAGCTCACCGTCAGCAGCGCCAAGGCCGCCGGCGGCTTTGGGGACCTGGCCATGACCGCCATGTTCATCGGCCTGGTGTCCGCCTACCTGGGCAGCTACATCGGCGCCTTCGTGTCCGGCAACGGTCGGTTCACTTTCGCCGGCGACTGGACGCCCCTGGTCGTGGCGGCCGTCAGCGCCCTGGTCATGGCGGGCTTTGTGTACCTTTCGGAACGGAAGCAGAAGGCCTGGGTGGAGAGCTTCTCCGTGGCCGGCAGCATGATCGTGGGCATGGCCGCGGCGGTGGTCGTGGGCCTGCTGGTAAAATAGGGAGGGGAGAGCAATGGAAAATACGCAAGCAAACGAAAGCTGGGCCGCCTACACCCGCGGCACCCACCGCATCGGCCGGGCCTGCACCCTCATCACCTTGCTGCTCCTGGTGGGCGCTCCCTTCCTTATGGGCGCGTACTTGGGCGCCCTGCCTGATTTAGGGGCGGTGGCCAAGGCTTTTTTGTCCGTGGGCCTGGTCTGGACCGTGAGCAGCGTGGTGGAGTTCCTCATCTACACCCCCATGCTGGGCGCCGGCGGCGGGTATCTGGCCTTCATCACCGGCAACCTCATCAACATGAAGATCCCCTGCGCCGTCAACGCCCGGGACATCGTGGGCGCCAAGACCGGCACCCCGGAGAACGAGATCATTTCCACCCTGTCCATCGCCACCTCGTCCCTGGTCACCATCGGCGTGCTGGCCCTGGGCGTCCTGCTCCTCACGCCGCTGCAGCCCATCCTCCAGAGCGAAGCCCTGCAGCCCGCCTTCTCAAACGTGGTCCCGGCCCTCTTCGGCGCCATGGCGTACAAATACTATCGGGGCCACATGGGCGTGGCCGTGGCGCCGTTGGTGCTCATGAGCGTGCTGTTTGTCCTGGTGCCCGGCCTCATCGCCTCCACCAGCATGATGATCATCCCCTCCGGCGCCCTGGCCATCGGCATCGCCTATCTCCTCTATCGCAAGCAAAGGAAAGGAAACTGATATGCTTTACGTTGGCATCCTTCTCGGCATCCTCGCGCTGCTGCTGTTCGTCGCCCTCATCCGCACCCTGTTGACCCCCACCCTGAAGAGCACCTATGCGGCCAGCGAACCGGAGGAAGCCTCTCGGATGCTTGCCGAAAAGCTGGCCAAAATGGTCCGGTGCGACACCACCTCCTTCAAGAACCAGCATGACCCGGAGCGCTTCCGGGCCTTCCATCAGGTCCTGCGGGAGCTGTTCCCCCTGGTCCATGAGCAGCTGGAGGTCACGGATATCGACGGCAACCTGCTCTACTATTGGCAGGGCAAGAGCCGGGAAAAGCCCATCCTGCTCATGAGCCACCAGGACGTGGTCCCCGCCGGGGGCGAGTGGAAGCATCCCCCCTTCTCCGGCGACATCGAGGACGGCAAGGTCTGGGGCCGGGGCACGTCGGACACCAAGTGCTCCGTCATGGCCTTCTTCCAGGCGGTGGAGGAGCTGCTCGCCGAGGGCTATGTGCCCGACTGTGACGTGTATCTGTCCTCCTCCTGCACCGAGGAATGGGGCGGGGACGGCTGCCCCAAGCTGGTGGAGGAGATCCGCCGCCGGGGCGTGGACCTGTTTCTGGTCATGGACGAGGGCGGCGGCATCATCCGGGAGCCCATCGGCGGCATCCCCGGCAACTTCGCCATGATGGGCGTGTTCGAGAAGGGCTGCGCCGACGTGACCTTCACCGCCCGGGGCAAGGGCGGCCACGCCAGCGCGCCGGGAAAGGACACCCCCATCGACCGGCTCTTCGCCTTTGTGCGGGACGTGCACCGCTACCCCTTCCGGAAAAAGCTCCTGCCGGAGGTCAGCGCCATGTTCAGCCGCCTGGCGCCCTACTGCGCCTTCCCCCTCAAGTTCCTCTTCGGCAACCTGTGGCTCTTCGGGCCGCTGCTGAAGCTGGTCCTGCCCTCGGTCAGCGCCACCGCCGCCGCCATGCTCAAGACCACCGTGGCCTTCACCATGTCCTCCGGCTCGGAGGCCTTCAACGTGCTGCCCCGGTCCGCCACGCTGGGCGCCAACATCCGCTATATCCCCCACCAGGGGGAGAAGGAGACCCTTGAGATCCTGGAAAAGCTGGCCAAAAAGCACGACCTGGAGATGACCGTGGTGGACAGCAACGACTATACCCCGCCTGCGGACATCCACGGCGAAGCCTTCCGGTCCGTGGAGGCCGCCATCGCGGAAACCTTCCCCGGGCTCCCCGCCATCCCCTATGTCATGACCGGCGCCACGGACGCCCGCTTCTATCAGGAGTATTTTCCCAACTGCGTCCGCTTCGCCCCGGTGATCTACGGCCCGGAGCAGATGGCCTCCATGCACGCCCCCAACGAGAACATCGAATACAACTGCCTCCCCGGCGCCGTTCGTCTCTATAAGAACCTCATCAAGGGGCAAAAACGATAATCTTTTCACGTGCTGTGACAAAGGGCTTGCATCGCAAGCCCTGTTCTTCTATAATGTGATTGAAAGCACGAGACCGTGTAACGTCTTGGACGTACGTCCCGGGGGGCCTTGAGGTCATTGGGAGAAGCGGTAAGTGCTTTCTTTGACTTCAAATAAGAAAGCAGTCCATCCCGACAGGGCGAACCCCAATAGTGTCAGGCCACAGCGCATGCAAACTGCTTTCAAAAGCATGAAGCCAGAAGCGGAAGAAAAGTCAAGGGTCTAACCTGTTGCCAGGGCGCGGCGTCCTATGCTATACTAAACAAAACATCTTTGGAGGAACCACTATGGAACGGGTCAGCAAGCGGCAATATTATCTGGACATCGCGGCGGAGGTGGCGCGGCGGTCCACGTGCCTGAGAAGGCAGTATGGAGCCGTCATCGTGAAGAACGACGAGATCGTGGCCACCGGCTACAACGGCGCCCCCCGGGGCGACGAGAACTGCTGCGACGTGGGCGTCTGCTGGCGGGAGGCCCACGGCATCCCCCACGGGGAGCAGTATGAGAAGTGCGTGGCCGTCCACGCCGAGTGCAACGCCATCATCTCCGCCAGCCGCAACGAGATGCTGGGAGCCACCCTGTACCTCTTCGGCTTTGAGAACGGCAAGCCCCTGGAGAAGGCGGAGCCCTGCGTCATGTGCTCTCGCATGATCAAAAACGCCGGTATCGCCAAGGTCATCAATCAGGTGGAGGACAGGTCTGTTTGAACAAGCTTTTTCCGGCGAATTTGCAAGGAAAGCACGTTTTTCCTCTTGACAATTTGAGTTGGGATGGCTACAATAGATAAGCGTTCCGGGTTCGCCTGGAGCAAAAAGGAGTCATCTCCCTGTGTTAGCGTTTTGCGGCACGCAAAAGGCAGCACGATGCGCCCGTAGCTCAGCGGATAGAGTGCCCGGCTACGAACCGGTAGGTCGTGGGTTCGAACCCCTCCGGGCGCGCCAAGTAAAGAAGCCACCGTTAGGTGGCTTTTTTACTTGGCATTTTAGATAAAGAGATCCGAACCCTGAGCGAGGCCGCTTCGCCGGGAAAAGGAATAGTCGTCTCTCCCCTCACGGGGCGTGCAGCTCCAGATAGGCGGAGGGGGACATGCCGTACTCCTTGCGGAAGGCCCGGTAGAAGGCGGAGTAGTCCCCAAAGCCCCACTGCCGGTAGGCTTCCCCCACGGGGACGCCCCCCTGGATGGCGTCGCAGCAGGCGGCCAGGCGCTTTTTCAGAATGTACTGGTGGACGGACAGGCCCGAGTTCTCCCGGAACAGGTGGACCAGGTAGTATTTGCTCAAATAGAACTGCCGGGCCAGGGCGTCCAGGCTCAGCGGCTCGTCCAGATGCTCGTCCACATAGTGGGTGATGGCCTCGTAGCGGCTCAGCAGCTCCTTCCGGTTCCGGCGCTGCTCCTGTTCGTGGACGGCCCGGGAAAGGAACAGCAGCAGATCCGAGATGCACAGGTCGATCATGGGCCCCTTGGCGAACCGGTCCGCGTGGATCTCATCCAGAAGGGTGAAGAGCCGGGTGCGCAGGGCATTGAAGGTGGGCAGATCGAAGTGATACACATACCGGCCTCTGTCCGCCCGCCGCAGCAGATACCCATACTCGGGGGCCCGGGCCTCCTGAGCCTGCAAAAAAGCTTTGCTCTGCCAGAACACGAACCGGCGGTAGGGCTTCTCCGGGTCCGACAGGATGGCCCGGTGGTCCATGCCCGGGGGGATAACGATCACGTCCCCGGGGCGCAGGGGATAGGCCCGGCCGTCGATCTCCATGGACACGGCCCCCTCCTCAAAGAAATACAGCTCGTAGTAGTCGTGGCTGTGGCTGCCCACGCTGTGAAAATGGGTGTCGCTGTAGTAGAACACCTCATAGTCCTCGCTGAGCATATACTGGCGGGTGTTGAACTTGCTGCCCTGGCGTTTCGGCATGGACGGACCCTCCTCCCTTTGATTAGATTATAGCAACTTTTGCAAAGTATGCAACAAAAGAAACAATAGATTGCACCAGAAAAATTCGATACAATATTACCATAAACCAAGAGGAGGTTTTTTTCATGATGCCCAATGTGTTGAACACCGATTTGACCGGCAAGGTGGCCGTGGTCACCGGCGCCGGCGGCGTGCTCTGCTCCGCTTTTGCCAAGGTCCTGGCCCGGGCCGGTGCCAAGGTGGCGCTGCTGGATTTGAACTATGAGGCAGCGGACAAGTTTGCTCAGGAGATCGTGGCCGAGGGCGGCACCGCCAAGGCCTACAAGTGCAACGTGCTGGATAAGGACATCTGCTTTGCCGTGGCGGATGAGGTGGAGAAGGACTTCGGGCCCTGCGACATCCTTTTGAACGGCGCCGGCGGCAACAATCCCCGGGCCACCACGGACAAGGAGTATTTCGAACTGGGCGACATCGAGGGGGACACCAAGAGCTTTTTCGACCTGGATAAGTCCGGCGTCGAGTTTGTGTTCAACCTGAACTTCATCGGCACCCTGCTCCCCACCCAGGCCTTTGCCCGGCAGATGGTGGGCCGTGAGGGCTGCAACATTCTGAACATCAGCTCCATGAACGCCTACACGCCGCTCACCAAGATCCCCGCCTATTCCGGCGCCAAGGCCGCCATCAGCAACTTCACCCAGTGGCTGGCGGTCCACTTCTCCAAAGTGGGCATCCGGGTCAACGCCATCGCCCCCGGGTTCTTCTCCACGGCCCAGAACGCGGCCCTGCTGTGGAATCCCGACGGCACCCCCACCGCCCGCACCGGCAAGATCCTGGCCGCCACGCCCATGGGCCGCTTCGGCCAGCCCGAGGAGCTGAACGGCGCCCTGCTGTTCCTCCTCAACAATGAGGCCGCGGGCTTCGTCACCGGCGTGACCATCCCCATCGACGGCGGCTTCTCCGCCTACTCCGGCGTCTAAATTCCATCGAAAAACACGTTTTTCGATGGGGTCAGCTGCGGCTGGGCTTTGCACCGTTGCCTAAAATGCTGCGCATTTTCGGGCGGCAACGGCGAAAGGTGTAGCAAAAACGCTTTGCGTTTTTGTATCCACACGCGCTATGTCGATGCGAATTGCTGCAGTGCAGCAAATCGCATTGGATTTTACAGATCGGCAGCAGACGTTCTTCCTTTGCAGCTGACCAGCGGGCGTCTACAACGCCCTTGTGCTGCCCGCCAAAGATACATTACGTTTTCCAAGTTTGATTGATTTAAGAAAGGCATGTGTATCACTATGAAAGAGAATTACAAGTACGCCATCGCCTGCCCCACCAGCATGGGCCTTCGGATCACCCCCCAGGATCGCATGGCGGTCCACAACAGCAACCTGTTCTACCTGCAGGCCACCAGCGCCGAGAGCAACGTGCTGAACGTGTCCTCCTCCCTGGGCAAGGAGTGCCTGGTCCTGACCAAGTTCGTGGAGGGCAGCCCCATGGCCGCCTTCATCAAGGCCCAGCTTCGGGCCCGGAACATCACGATCGGGCCGGCGAGGTGGGCAGGACCCTGTCCGCTTCTGACTTCGACCTCGACCGCATCTTCGGCCAGGAGGGCGTGGGCATCCTGCATCTCTCCGGCCTCATCGCGGCCATGAGTCCCGAGACCACCCAGTGCTGTTTGGAGCTGGCCCGCGTGGCCAAAAAGTACGGCACCCTGGTCAGCTTCGACCTCAACTACCGGGCCACCTTCTGGGCGGGCCGGGAGCAGGAGCTCAAGGCGGCCTTCCATGAGATCGCCTCCGTGACGGACATCCTCATCGGCAACGAGGAGGACTTCCAGCTCTGCCTGGGCTTTGCCGGTCCCGAGGCGGGCGGCAAGGAGCTGGGGAGCAAGATCGACCGCTTCAAGGGCATGATCGAGCAGGTTCGGGAAAAGTACCCCAACGCCCGGGCCTACGCCACCACCCTGCGGCAGGTGGTCTCCGCCAACGAGCACCTCTGGGGCGCCATCCTCTATTCCGAGGGCAAGTGGTACGTGGAGGAGCCCCGACCCATCCAGGTCATGGACCGGATCGGCGGCGGCGACGGGTTCTCCGGCGGCCTGCTCTACGCGGTGCTCCAGGGCTGGGATGCCGAGAAGTGGCTCCAGTTCGGCTGGGCTTCCGGCGTGCTGGCGGCCTCCAGCCTGAACGACTATGCCGAGCCCGCCGACGAGAAGCAGGTTTGGGACGTCTATAAGGGAAATGCCCGTGTCCAGAGATAAAGCAAAGCGCATCAAATAAAGGAGAAGAAGTTTTTATGAAGAAAGCAGACATCGGCCTTATCGGCCTGGCCGTCATGGGCGAGAACCTGGTCATGAACATGGAAAGTAAGGGCTTCACCGTGGCCGTCTTCAACCGGACCACCGCCAAGGTGGACGCCTTCGTGGAAGGCCGTGCCGCCGGTAAGAACATCATCGGCTGCCACAGCCTCCAGGAGCTGGTGGACAACCTGGAAAAGCCCCGGAAGGTCTTCATGATGGTCAAGGCCGGCAGCGCCGTGGACGACATGATCGACAAGCTCCTGCCCCTCTTGGAGGACGGCGACATCCTCATCGACGGCGGCAACAGCCACTTCCCCGACACCATCCGGCGGACGGAGTATGTGGAGAGCAAGGGCAAGCTGTATGTGGGCACCGGCGTGTCCGGCGGCGAAGAGGGCGCCCTGAAAGGCCCCTCCATGATGCCCGGTGGCTCCCCTGCGGCCTGGCCCTATGTGAAGCCCATCTTCCAGGCCATCTGCGCCAAGGTGGAGGACGGCTCCCCCTGCTGCGACTGGGTGGGCGAGAACGGCGCGGGCCACTTTGTGAAGATGGTCCACAACGGCATCGAGTACGGCGACATGCAGCTCATCTGCGAGGCCTATCAGCTCATGCGTGACCTGCTGGGCCTCTCCTACGAGGAGATGCACGACATCTTCACCAAGTGGAACGAGACCGAGCTTGATTCCTACCTCATCGAGATCACCCGGGACATCCTGGGCTACAAGGACGAGGACGGCTCCCCCCTGGTGGAGCACATACTGGACACCGCGGGCCAGAAGGGCACCGGCAAGTGGACCGGCATCGCGGCCCTGGACGAGGGCGTGCCCCTGACGCTCATCGGCGAGGCCGTGTTCGCCCGCTGCCTCTCCGCCATGAAGGAGGAGCGGGTGGAGGCCGCCAAGACCTTCGGCCGGCAGGTGCCCGCCTTCACCGGCGATAAGGAGGCCTTCATCGAGGCCATCCGGCAAGCCCTCTTTGCCTCCAAGATCATCTCCTACGCCCAGGGCTACACCCTCATGCGCACCGCTGCCCAGCATTACGGCTGGAACCTCAATTACGGTGGCATCGCCCTCATGTGGCGGGGCGGCTGCATCATCCGCAGCGTCTTCCTGGGCAAGATCAAGGAAGCCTACGACAAGAACCCGGCTCTCAGCAATCTGCTCCTGGACCCCTACTTCAAGGGGACCATCGAGAAGCTGGTGCCGTCTTGGCGCACCGTGGCGGCGGCGGCCCTCACCTACGGCGTGCCCGCCCCGGCCATGACCTCGGCTCTCAGCTACTTTGACGGCTACACCACCGAGCGCCTGCCCGCGAACCTCCTGCAGGCCCAGCGGGACTACTTCGGCGCCCACACCTACGAGCGGCTGGACGCGCCTCGGGGCCAGTTCTTCCACACCAACTGGACCGGCCATGGCGGCAACACCGCTGCGACAACGTACAACGCGTAAGCGGAGCCGTTTATGAACGACATCTATTGCATCGCAAAAACCGACGCGGGTCTCTCCCAGGACGAGATCCGCGTCGCCCTGCTCCAAAGCCTCTCCGGCCGCAAGCTCAACAAGGTCCTGATCCTGCCTCCGGATTTCACCCGCTTCCATTCCAACGCGGGCTTCATCACCAACGTGTACTACCACGCCCTCACGGATGCCGGCGTTCAGGTGGACATCCTGCCCGCCCTGGGCACCCATGTGCCCGTCAGTGAGGAGCAGTGGAACAAGATGTTCGGCGACATCCCCTATGAGCGGATGCTGGTCCACAACTGGCGGACGGATGTGGTGAAGATCGGCCAGATTCCGGCGGACTTTGTCTCCGAGATCACCGAGGGCCTGTGGACGGAGCCGGTGGCCGCGGAGGTGAACCGGCGGGTCATGGACGAGAGCTACGACCTGATCATCTCCCCGGGCCAGGTGGTGCCCCATGAGGTCATCGGCATGGCCAACCACGCCAAGAACCTGTTCGTGGGCGTGGGCGGGAGCGAGATGATCAACTCCTCCCACATGATCGGCGCGGTCTACGGCATGGAGCGGATGATGGGCAAGGACTTCACCCCCGTCCGCCGGATCTTCGACTACGGCCTGGAGCACTTTTTGAAGGACAGGCCCATCCTCTTTGCCCTGACGGTGACCACCGCCCCTGGCGGCGTCATCCACACCCACGGCCTGTTCATCGGCGAAGGCCGCAGCTGCCTCACGGAGGCGGTGAAGCTGGCCCAGCAGAAGAACATCGACTTTGTGCCCCATGGCCTCAAAAAGTGCGTGGTGTACCTGGACCCCTCGGAGTTCAAGAGCACCTGGCTGGGCAACAAGGCCGTCTACCGCACCCGCATGGCCATGGCCGACGGCGGCGAGCTCATCGTGCTGGCTCCCGGCGTGGAACGCTTCGGGGAGGACAACCAGGTGGATAAGCTCATCCGCAAGTATGGTTATCGGGGCCGGCTGAACACGCTGGAACAGTTCAAGAAGCCCGAGAACCAGGATCTGCGGGACAACATGGGCGCCGCCGCCCACCTGATCCACGGCTCCTCCGACGGCCGGTTTACCATCACCTATGCGGTGAAGGACATCACCAAGGAGGAGATCGAGGGCGTGGGCTTTGCCGCCGCGGATTACGACGAGATGGCCAGGAAATACGACCCCCAAAAGCTCGCCTACGGCTTCAACACCGTGGATGGGGAGGAGGTCTACTTCATCCCCAACCCGGCTTTGGGCCTTTGGATCAACCGGGAACGCTTTGAAAAGGAGAATTGAGAAATGAAGCCCTTTTTGGACAAGGATTTTCTGCTGGAAACCCCTACCGCGCAGCATCTGTTCCACGACATCGCGGACAAGATGCCCATCATCGACTACCACTGCCACCTGATCCCCCGGGAGATCTATGAGGACCGGCAGTTTGAGAACATCACCCAGGTTTGGCTGGGGGGCGACCACTACAAGTGGCGGCTCATGCGCTCCTTCGGCGTGGAGGAGAAGTACATCACCGGCGACGCCTCCGATCGGGAGAAGTTCCAGAAGTGGGCCGAGACCCTGTCCTTGGCCATCGGCAACCCCCTGTATCACTGGAGCCATCTGGAGCTGCGGCGGTTCTTCGGCTATGAGGGCATCCTCAACGGCGACACGGCCGAGGAAGTGTGGAACCTGTGCAACGAGAAGCTTCGGCAGCCTGATTTCTCCGCCCGGAACCTGATCGTCAAGTCCAACGTGAAGGTGGTCTGCACCACGGACGATCCGGCGGACACCCTGGAGTGGCATCAGAAGATCGCCGGGGACAACTTCCCCGTGAAGGTGTTGCCCAGCTTCCGCCCGGACAAGGCCATGAACCTGGATAAGCCCGACTATATCGACTATCTTGCCAAGCTGGGCGCGCCCAAGACCTACGCCGAGCTGGTGAAGGCGCTGCAGGAGCGGCTCCGCTTCTTCGTGTCCATGGGCTGCCGGGTCAGCGACCACGCGGTGGAGTCCGTGCCCTATGCCCCCGCCACCGAGGCGGAGCTGGAAGCCATTTTCTCTAAGCGGCTCTCCGGCCAGATCCCCACGGCGCTGGAGATCAAGCAGTTTAAGACCGGGCTGCTCCTCATGCTGGGCCGCTGCTACGCCAAGTACGGCATCGCCATGCAGCTCCATTTCGGCTGCATCCGGGACAACAACCAGTACATCTACCGTCTCCTGGGCCCCGACACCGGCGTGGATTCCATCGGCGATCCCTCTCCATTGAAAGAGCTGGTAGGCTTCCTCAACGCCCTGGCCGAGACCAACGAGCTGCCCAAGACCATCCTCTACTCCCTGAACCCCACGGAGAACGCGGCCATCGGCACCATCATCGGCTGCTTCCAGGGGCCGGAGGCCCGGGGCAAGCTCCAGCACGGCAGCGCCTGGTGGTTCAACGACCATGAGAAGGGCATGCTGGACCAGATGACCACCCTGGCTTCAGAGGGGCATCTGGCCACCTTCGTGGGCATGCTGACCGACTCTCGGAGCTTCCTCTCCTATACCCGGCACGAGTACTTCCGCCGGTTGCTCTGCAATCTCATCGGCGGCTGGGTGGAGAAAGGGGAGTACCCCAACGACGAAAAGGCCCTCAAGACCATCGTGGAGGGCATCTGCTACAACAACGCCAAGGCGTACTTTGGGTTTTAAGGCGGGTTCTTTTGCGACTTTTTCTTTTCAGTGAAAAGAAAAAGTCGCCCAAAAAGAAAAGCTCAGGAAATCTAACCTGTTAGAATTCCTGAGCTTTTTAGTATCCCAAATGTTCTTTTCGGTTCCTTTTCTTTCAAGAAAAGGAACAGCCGGCTTATTTCTTCCTCTATTAAACCGGCACCTTCACAACGATCTTCTTCACCGCCATGGCCTCGCCGGCCAGGCACCGGGGTTTGTGGGCGTCCTCCGGCGCGAAGATCACGTAGTCTCCGCCCCGCAGCAGCACCTGCCCGAAGAGGGCCGGGTCCTCATAGAAGGTCACGTCGTTGCCGGCATCGTAGGGCGTCTTCACCTGCAGCCCCTGCCGGGTGCAGGCCCCCAGCAGCTCCTCTCCCTCCACCAGATACTGGATATCGAAGAACTTTTCGTGGGTCTCAAAGGACAGGGTCTCCGCCGCCATGGTGGTGTAGTGCTGCACACTGGCCCGCACACCGTCCCCCAGCTCGATCCACCCCTCGGGCAGCTCGCCCAGATCCTCCCGTCGCAAAAACGCGAAGGCGACCTGAAACTTCTTCGCCGTCAGATCATATTTATACTCATTTCCAATGCTCCCAAATTCCATGGCCTTTCACTCCATTTCTATAGTTTTTTGCGATAATGTAGGATTTCTCAGATAACGCACCGCGCGGGTCAACGGGGTCGCACCTCATTGCTCCTGGGCGAAGGGAACAGCATGGCTATGGCGGACGCAAGATAGAAGAGTAAGCCCACCAAGAAGGAGAAGCGCTCATACTCACTGCCGGCCAGATGCCGCAGCAGGCTCAGGATAAAGGCGGAGCCAAAGCTGCCGATGGAGGAAATAATGTGATACAGTGAAAGAGAGGCCGCCCGCAACTCCGGCTTTAGCGGCACGCCCAAATAGTAGGTGAACGTGGGGTTCAACAGCCCGTATCCCATGCCGAAAACAGCGGCGGAACACAGGAGCCCGAGGGCGCTTTTGCTCAGGATCAAGAGCAGATACCCGGCGGCGCAGAACCCAAAGCCGACGGTGAAGGTCCGCTTGGAGCAAGCCCGATGGATGCGATAGAACAGATATCCGCCCATCACACCGGTGCCGGTGCAGATGGAAAGAATGATGGCGGTCATGGTGGCGCTGCCAAACTGGTTGCGTAGCACGATCCCGGACATCTCCGTGACGAAGGGATAGAAGAACACCATGTGGGCCGCATAAAACAGGCTCCAGCCCACCACATGCCAGGTGAACACTTGCCTGAGGTCCAGGCGCTTTTTGTCTGCGTCCGAGAGCCTGTCCGGCTCCGGCAGCAGAAGCAGCACAATAATCAGCACGGGAAGCACCGCCAGATACGCCAGGAAGGGCATCCGCCAGCTGTAGCTGCACAGATACCCGCCCAGGAGCTGGAAGATGACGGCGCCGATGTTGGTGGACATGGCGTTGCGCCCCAGCTGGCGGGGCACATCGTCACCGGAAAAAAGGGACAGGACCAAGGTGTTGATGATGGGAGCAACAAGTCCCGTGCCAATACCCAGCACGGCCCGTCCCACCAGGATCTGCCCCACGCTCTTCGCAAAGACAGGCAGAATCCCTCCCAGGAAGGTGATGACAAGCCCAAGTGCGGTCAGTGTCCGAAACCGAACCTTCCGTCCGACGATCATACCGGATAGGATGGTGCAGGGAACGGCCGTCAGGCTGGAAAGGGTGGCGATGGACGCGATGGCTGTGGAAGGCGCTTCCGGAAAGTTGCGGGAGATCGTGGCCAGGGCAGGGGAGGTGGCGGAAGCGGCCAGGTTGATGAAGGACATGGCCAGGATCGCTAAGATGGCTTTTAGCTTTTTGTTCATTGCTTACCTCGGATCGGCTTTCTGTATGCTCAGATTGTGGCAAGCCGCCTCATGGTCGCCATAGGCCACCCGCAGCTCCGGCGTCTTTTCCCTTTCGACGGAAAGCTCGATCCGTTTGCGGGGTTTCTCCAATTAGTATCTCTTGACATTGCTGCTGTAGAAGGGAGTTCATTCCACGGCGCACTGGTTGGAAACGAAGGACATGCCGCAATCCGGGTTCTTGGAGACGGATGACGACAGTCAGATCATCGACCTTCTCGAAGGAATCCACATCATCCGGAGCGTTCCGGGTGAGCCAACGATGGCTGGCGTCTTATTTGTCGAAACCGGGCAGACCCTCGATGGCGTAGACGCGAACGGGGCAGGAATCGAGGCCGATGATGGGGAGCGGCGCGTAGCTGATGAAGAAGGTGTCGGTCTTGAGCAAATCAAGGTTTTGCAGCACCTCCAGGAACAGGCAGTTCTGGGCCATGAGGATGTCGTGGAAGGGCTTCACGTTCTCGTTGGAATCCTCGATGGACACCCCGTCGCCGAAGCCCACGCACTTGGCGCCCCGGGCGGCCAGCCATTTGGCGGAATCCTCGCCCACCAGTAGCCGGTGATCGTCGGGCCCGTTGGTGGCGGGGGTGAAGGGGGGGAGCTTGTGGGGGCTGTCCAGGATCACCGTGTCTCCGGGCTGCATCCTGTCGCCAATGGCCTTCTCCAGATCCTCGCCGGTGATCTGGTGATTTTCCGGCAGGTCCAGCGTCACATAGATACCCCGGCCCATGAAGTTGGTGAGGGGCAGCTCCGCCACACTGGGCCAATCCTCGCTGTGGTGATAGGGGCATTCGCAGTGGGTGCCCAGATGGCTGGTCAGGTCCATGATGGTGTGGAAATCCGGGATGGATCCGCCGGTGTTGAACCGCCACAGGCGGCAGCGACGGCTCTCGGTCCTGGGATCCAGGACCTTGGTGAGATCCACAATGTGAAGGTTCCCCATGGTGTATTCCTTGGGGGGCATCTGCTCAGGGACCCGCTGGGGGTTGCCCGCGACCCAGTTGTAATCCGACATGTTTTTTCTCCTTTGTAACTCTTTCAAACGATTCTGGGAAAAATCACGCCCGGGGACGGCGTTCCAGGGCGTGAATAAGGGATACGATCATTTCATGGCAGGGCACGGACACGCCCAGCTGGCGGGAGGCCTCCACCACGCTGCCGGAGATGGTGTCCACCTCGGAGCGCCGGCCGTCCCGAATGTCCGCATAGATGGAAGTGTAACCGTTGGGGGCGTTCTTGCACACGGTCTCCACGCCGGCGATGACATCCGCTTCCTCAAACCGGGCGAAGCCCTCGGCGTTGGCCACGGCCACGGCCTCTTTGCACAGCTTCACCATGAGCTCGTGGGCGGCGGGGTCGCTGTAGATGAAGCCCAAAGGCACCTGCAGCACCGCCGTCAGGGAGCTGGCGGCCGTGTTGGTGAAAAGCTTGGTCCAGATCTGTTTTTTCACTTCATTGCTGGTGACGCATTCGAACCCACAGGCGGTGAGGTTTTCGGCAATGGCCTGCAAAACCTCGCTGCCGCCGCCGGGCAGGCCGATGCTGGTCAGGCCGGCGCCGCCGTGGTTTACGTGGCCGTTTTCAATGATGGAGCTGTTGTGCTGGGTGGAACCGATGATGATGTGCTTTTCGTCCGTAAAGGGCAGGAGCCTGGCCTCGTGACCGGCCCCGTTCTGCAGGGTCATAAGATAGGTATTCTTGCCGATCAGGCCTCGATTGCTGCTGAGGGCGTCCTGGGTGAACATGGCTTTCACGAACACGATGACCAGGTCCATCTGGCCCAGGCCGTCGGTCTTGCTCACGGCCTTGGGGAAGAAGCGGCCGTCGCTTCCGTCCTTCTCCCGGATGAGCACGCCGGACTCGTTGATCTGCCGCACTCGGTCCTCGTTTACTTCCACCAGGAACACATCGTTTCGCCGGGACAAGTACCCGCCGAACAGCATGCCCATGGCGCCCGCGCCCAACACCGCAATCTTCATGTTTGCTGGCCTCCTGTGTTTCTTATCTCTCTTCAAAGTGAGATGGGGTCCGCATGCAATCGTTTTCATTCTTAATTATGGGGCATGGAAAACAATTTTGCAAGTCTTTTTTTGCAAAAAGGAGAACAAAATGGAGATCATACTCTTTTGATCCTGGATAATGCGGGATAAAACTAACAGCTTTTGGGAGGAGTTTGTTACATCCTGAAAAAAAGCTTGATATTTTCACTTCCATGTGGTAAGATCTCTACAACCGAGAAATCGATTGCATTTTTCTTTTCGGGCTATATCCAACAGACCCCAGAGCGAGACGAGCCATCATTTGTTTTGAAGAGGTAAAAGCGTATGCCCGCGATCAAAAGCGTTCCGGAACTGATTGAACAAGAGAAGCACTGTCTGATGGTGCCCTGTGTGTATGATTGCGCCTCTGCGCGGGCGGCGGAGCTGGCCGGGTATAAGGCCATTCTGCTCAGCGGCGGTGAGGTAGGGGAGGTTCTGGGCGGCATCAGCGAGGATGAGATGTCCGAGGAGGAACTCTTCTTTGTTGCATCCCATATCTGCGCCTTTTCCCCTTTGCCGCTGATCATCGATTGCGGCTGCTTTTCATCGGCACCTGTATCCGTCCATCGCTGGGCGGAGAAGTTTGCCAAGGCCGGCGCCATGGCGCTTTTGATCGAGGACGAAGATGACCTGGACCGGGAGGCCTTCCTGGCTATGGTTCGCGCGGCGCTGCATGCCTGCCGCGGCACTCGCTGCGTGGTCATTGCCCGTTCCAACCGCCCGTTGAATACACCGGAGCAAATCGAGTATGTGGCGAACATGCTGAACGAAGCCGTGGATCTTGGCGCCTACATGACCATGGCCTGCGGGCTGCACAGCATGGATCAGGCCAGAGCCATCGCCCAAAAGGTGAAGGGCCCCAAATTCTATCCCGATCAGAATTCACATAACGGCGTGGCCGAAGTGGTAAACGAAGAGATCTACGCCATAGGCTATCCCATGATCTCCTTCCATTATATGCTTAAGATCGCCATGGCCGGCATGGTGGAGTACGGCATCAAAGATCTGGAGGCCGGCAACAACATTCCTTCCAATGAGGTGAAGCTTATCAATGGATACGCCGGGCACAGCGCCCTGCCGCTGTTCGACTATCAGGCCAAGTTCGATCGCCAGGCAGAGTACACCGGCGTCCGCCGGATCTTCCGGGTACCGGGCGACAGGGTCGACTGAGGAGGACATATGAGAAAGATTATCGATGGTCATGTGCACATTTCCCGGTTTCATCCCCTGCCCTGGACCGATCCGCTGACCGGAAACACGCGCTTGGAGCGGGGCATGCTGATCGGCGGAAACGGAGTGCCCAGAAGGTCACTGCCTTCCTTCTTCGTTGACTCCTGCTACCCGGTGGAGTCCCTGATCGCCACATTGGACGAGAACGGGGTGGAGAAAGCAGCCATCATGGCGCACCTGGATTCGGAGATCTGCGAAACAGCCCTGGAAGCCCAGACCAAATATCCTGAAAGGCTGGCTGCGGCCATCTCCCTTGCCCCCAAGGCAGAGAGTGCGGAGCAGCTGAAGTATTGGAATGACCAGGGCATCCACCTGCTCAAATTTGAAATGCGCGGTATGGAGGAAACTTTCCCCGGGACCACGGTGGAAACGCAGGAGCTGGCTGCCATGATCGACGTGGCGGACCAGCGGGGCATGACTTTGACCATCGACCCCAGTCCGGCTTCCTTCCCCTGCTATCGGCCGGACTGCATGGCCCGCATGATTGCTAAGCACCCCGACCTGAAGGTGGTCATCTGCCATCTGGGCTTGCCCTACAAGGGCATTGAGCGGGATGAGGACGTGTTCACCAAGTGGAAGTCCATGGTCCTGCTGGCCAAGAACCCCAATGTATATCTGGATGTAACGGCCATCCCGGATTTGTTCGTAGAGGAAAATTTCCCCTATCCGTCCGCTATGGATCTGTTCCGGTTCGTCTTTGAGCAGGTCGGCCCCAAGAAATTCATTTGGGGCACAGACATCCCCGGCACCTTCCGCAACGCCACATACTATCAGATGATTCAGGCTTTTGAGCGGGTGCCGTTCCTGAGTGAGTCGGATAAGGACGACTTGTTCTACAACAACGCAAACCAAGTTTACTTCGGGTTTCCGAGGTAAAGAATAAAAAGGAGGAAAGAAAATGAAAAAGTTCGTCAAAATCGTTTCTCTCCTGCTGGCGCTCGTCATGTGTGTGGGCCTCGCGGCCTGCGCGGATGCCGGCACGGCGAGTACCGGTGAAGCGAAGGAAGACAAAACCGCTTCTTCCGCGAAGGAAGGCTCCGGCACCGGCCGTGATGTGGGTCTTGAGCAGCCCGAAGCAGCCAAGGATCTGGAAGGCACATTTGAAGTGGGCGTGGTCTGCGCCCTGTCCAGCACCCATGCGGCCACCAACGGCTGGCTGATGGCGAGTCTTGAAGCCACCCAGGCCTATGTGAACGGCAACGGCGGCATTGACGGCAAGAAGCTGATCTACACGCTGTACGATCCCGAGAGCGATGCTTCCACGCTGAAGCAGCGTCTCACCGACATCAAGAACAGCGGCGCGGTCTTTGCCGTTGCCGGCGTCAACGATGCCCTGGCGCCCGCCGCGGCGCAGTGGGCGGCTGAGAACGAGTATCCCGTGTTCGTCACGTCCAACACGTCCACCCAGAACACCCTGGGCAACTACTCCGACTACGCCTTCATGATGGGCAAGAACGCCTGGGGCTTCGGCAAGATCTTGGCGCTCCATTGCGTGGGTCAGGAAGGCAAGAAGAACTTCGTGTTCGTGGGCACCGACGGCGCGGCCACCATCGACGCCGAGAACTTCCTGCTCTATGAGGGCAAGAAGATCGATCCCGAGTTCGAGATTCTGGGCAGCTTTCGCATCAACTTCAACGACACCGAGTTCTCCAACATCATCGCGGCCGCCACGGCTCTGAATCCTCAGATGGTGCTGCAGCAGGGCGGCGGCCCCAACTTCGTGTCCTTCTGCCAGCAGGCTTCTCTGTTCGGCCTGTTTGACTTCTGCGATGTGTACAACGACCTGGTGACCGACGCGTCCACCAACCAGCCCCTCATCGAGGGCGATGAGTTCCCCTACGGCAAGACCCATGGTATCACCACCCTGCCTTTCTGGGATATCAAGAACATGGACGAGGATCTGCAGTACTTCTACAAGCTCTGGTCCGAGACCAAGATTGCCACGGATAACGGCTATCTGGTGTCCGAGCACGCCCTCAACTACTACAACATCATGAAGTGCATGCTGATGGCTGTGGATGACTGCGTGAAGAACGGCCAGGATTACACCGATCCCAAGCTGCTCAGTGCGGCTATCTCTCGGGTGAAGTGGACTGATTACAACGGCGACCACTATTTCCGCACCGGCATCGACAACCAGTTTGCCAGCAACCTGTACTACGGCACCTCCGCTAAGAGCGACGAGTACCCCGGCGTGGCCATCTGCGGCGACGATTGGGAGACCTACACCAGCGAGCAGTTCCTGCCCAGCGCCGAAGAAATGGCGGCCTGGGGTGCCGAGCATGGCTACGATGTGAGCCGCTTTGCCAACTAACGAATCGTAATCCACAACTTGCCGACCTGCGGGAAACCGCAGGTCGGCCCCTATCCGACTTTTCGCGCATCAGATGCGCTTCGGGGAGAAAGAGCATGAGCATTCAATCAATTCTTCTGAACCTGGTCATCGGCATGTCCGCCGGTTTGATGACCTACCTGACGGCGTCAGGCATGAGCCTCATCGTTTCCGGCATGGGCACCATGAACTATGGACAGGGCGCGTTCTACATTCTGGGCGCCTATATCTGTTATTATGCTACGGCTGCAGGCGTTCCCTTCCTGCTCTCTTTGGGGCTGGGGCTGCTGGTCCCCGGTCTGGTAGGCTCCATCGTGGAGTTCCTGCTTAGGCCCTTAAACGGTAAAGATTCCAACGGAAGCCTTTCTCTCCTGGTGACCATGGGCTTTTCCTACATCCTTTGCGATGCCATTGTCATGGCGGTGGGATATCGGGTGCGCGCCACGCCGCTGCCCAGCTTTCTCAAGGGCGCGGTGACCATCCCCGGCGCGGCCATATCCTTCCCCAAATACTATTTCTTCACCATCGCCTTCTCTTTGGCCATCGGCGCTGCCCTGTGGTTCGTCTTTAACCACACCAAGATCGGCATGTACTTCAGAGCCATCATCAGCGACCGGGCCATGGTGGAAAACCTGGGCATCAATGTAAACCTTCTCTATGTGCTGATGTTCATCATCGGCACAGGACTCGGCGGCCTTGCCGGCGCTTTGAATGCCCCCATCCAGGGCATCTCCCCCAAAGCGGGCCTGACGGTCTTTGCCAGCGTCATGCCGGCGCTGCAGATCGGCGGCATGGGCAACATCAAGGGGTGTTTGCCAGCTGCCATCGTGCTGGGCGTGATCACGGGCATCGCGGCCATCATCATTCCCACCTACTACAACTGCGTGGCGTCCGCGGTCATGGTCGTGATCCTGTTCTTCCGGCCCAACGGGTTGTTCACCAAGAAGGAGGCCTGACATGAAAAAGATCGGTCGTGCGGGCAAAAGCGCCATCCTGGCCGCTGTCTTCCTGCTTGCTTTCGTACTCATCGGTATCTTCGGCGATGAAACGCTGATCAACATCAGCTCCCGCATCATCATCATGGCTCTGTACGCGGAGAGCTTCAATTTGATGTTCGGGTATACCGGCATGACGAGCATCGGCCACGCCCTGTACTTTGGCTTCGGCGGATACTCCTTCATGATCTTCATGACCAAACTCAACATGGCCATCCTGCCTGCTGCGGTTTGTTCCTGCTTGCTGGTCATTCCGGTGGCTCTGCTGCTGGGCACCGCCGCCCTGAAAAACAGCATGCTGACCTTCAGCTTTTTGACCATGGGCCTTTGCACCACGGTCCAGCTGGTCATCTATAAAACCAAGTCCATCGGCGGGACCGTGGGTATCACCCACTACTTCCTGCCCACCTGGCTCAGCGATTACCGAACGCTGTACTTCTTCATCTTCGGCGTGGTGGCCGTGTGCATCACTATCATTTATCTCATCTGCATCTCTCCCTACGCCCAGATGCTTCAGGGCGTTCGTGAAAACGACCAGCGGCTCACCTTCCTGGGGGTCAACGTGACTAAGATGCGGGTCAGCGCCTTCGTCATCGCCGCACTGTTCGCCAACGTGGCGGGCATCCTGTACGCCTTCCGGAACGCAGGCGTTTACACTACCTCCCTGGACGGCAACATCTCCATGCAGGCCATCATGATGGCCATCGTGGGCGGCAGTTCTTCCTTCTTCGGTCCGATACTGGGATCCATCATCATAACGGTGCTGCAGAACTTCCTGTCCCTGAAGACCATGTACTTTGAATTCGTCATCGGCATCGTGATCCTGTTGACCGCATACTTCATGCAGGGTGGCATCATGGGCCGCGAGGGTATCGTGCAAAAGGCCATCGCCTCCATTCAAAGGCGGAAAGCAGCAAAGAAGGAGGGGGACAAGCAATGAGCGACGAAAGAAAGATCATCCTGGAAACCAAGAACGTCTCCCGTTACTTTGGCGCGTTGAAGGCCGTGGACAACGTAAGCCTGCAGATCTACGAGGGCGAGTCCCACGCCATCATCGGCCCCAACGGCGCCGGCAAGTCCACCTTCATGGACCTGATTATCAACCGCACCGCACCTTCCGAGGGCAAGGTCTTCTTTGAGGGGAAGGATATCACGAAGAAAAAGCCCTATGATATCGCCAATCTGGGCATCTCCAAGTGCTTCCAGATCAGCCAGCTCTTCCCCAAGCTCACATGCTGCGAAAACGTGCGCATCGCCCTAATCAAGCACCACGGTAGAATCTTCGACATGCTGCCGAAGAAGGAGAACTACCTGCGGGAGGAATGCCGCAACGTGCTCGCCATGGTAGGCATGCAGGATCATATGGATGACTCCGCCCGCTTCCTCTCCTACGGCGATCAGCGCCGACTGGAGATCGCCATCACCTTGGCCATGGAACCCAAGCTCCTCATGCTGGATGAGCCCACCGCCGGCGTGGCGCGGGCCGAAGGCTATGAGATCATGAAGATGATCCGGGATCTGGCCAAGGCAAAGGATTTCACCGTCATCTTCATCGAGCACGATATGGACATTGTGTTCAACTATGCTGACAGGATCTCCGTTCTCAGCCAGGGCGCCCTGGTGACCACGGACACGCCTGAGCGGGTGAAGGAAAACAAATTCGTGCAGGAAGCATACTTCGGAGGCTCGCTATGATTCTTGAGATCAATCATCTGAATTCCTTCTATGGCTCCAGCCAGATCCTGTTCGATATGAACCTGAAGGTGGACAGGACCGAGTCTGTCTGCATTTTGGGCAGAAACGGCGTGGGTAAATCCACCACCATGAAGTCCATCGTCGGCTTGCTGAACCCCCGCAACAAGAGCCACATCGAAGGGGAGATCAACTACTGCGGCAAGAATTTGACCGGCATGCCTTCCTTCAAGATCGCCCGGCAGGGCATCGCCTATGTGCCTCAGGGCCGCCACATTTTCCCCACCCTTTCCGTCAAGGAAAACTTGCTCATTGCTCAGCGCAAAGGTGTGGAGGGAAACAATGAATGGACCATCGAAAAGATCTATGAGCTCTTCCCCCGCCTGAAGGAACGTGAAACCTTCAAGGGCGGCCGTCTCAGCGGCGGCGAGCAGCAGATGCTGACCATCGCCCGAGGGCTCATGCAGAATCCCAAGTTGCTGTTGCTGGACGAGATCACGGAGGGCTTGGCTCCGATCATCGTCAACGAACTCAAGGGCGTGATCCAAACCCTGCGGGAGCAGAACGTGACCATACTGCTGGCGGAGCAGAACGTGAACTTTGCCCTTGGCACCTCCACCCGGACCTATATCATTGAGAAAGGCGCCGTAGTCTACGAGGGCGAAACGGCCGCCATTCCGCGGGAGATCCTTAGCAAACACTTGGGCCTCTAATGAAACCATGTTCGGCAGGTGCGCCCCCCGGGGCCCCTGCCGATCCTTGCGTTTGGCCCGGGGGACAACAGAGCACATATGCGGAAAGGAGAACGAACCCATGCCTGCACAAAAAAGCTTCTATCAACTCTTCAAGGAAAACAAGGAAATCATCTGGGCGCCCTGTATCTATGACTGCGTCAGTGCAAAGGTAGCGGAGGACATCGGCTTTAAGGCGCTGACCATTTCCAGCTATGAGCAGCGGCATTCCTACGTGGGCTTTCCCAGCATGACGCAGGATGAAATGTACGCCAGCGCCTCCTATATGCTCCGCTGTTCCAACCTGCCCATTCTGGTGGACGGTGAGGACGGCGGCGGCACGCCCATGGAGGTGTACAAGAACGTGAAGCGCTTTGCGGAAGCTGGTGCCATGGCGATTTCCATCGAGGACATGTTCAACGATTCCGCTATCGGCCTTCGGGTGATCGGTGTGAAAACTTCCGGAAAAACCTACTCCATTCGGAATAAGATCATCCCCAAGGAGATTTGGGCGGCCAACGTTCAGGCGGCAGTGGAGGCCTGCAAGGGCACGGACTGCATGGTCATTGCCCGGGTGGATTCCACCGAGACCGTGGATCGGGGTCCCATCAAAATGCGGGGGAAGGCAGGGCTCTCCTTTGACGAAGCCATCGAGCGTGCCCAATTGGGCGTGAAGATGGGCGCTCCCATGACCATGATCCAAAACATCTGCTATCCCGGCGGCGACGAGGAATGGAAGCGCATTCAGCAGGAAGTCCCCGGCTTCCACTGCTATCCCGATATCCACGCCGATAACGGCGTCAGCGATGTGGAGGACGTTTCCAAGCTCTACGACCTGGGCTTCCAGATGATCACCTGTCATGCCTTCATGAAGGGCGCCTGGAAGGGCATGCTGGAATACGGCCGCCATGTGTTTGAGGACAAGAACACGATCTTTACGGAGAACGACGACTTTGGCTATCCCATCTACCAGATCAGCCCCATCACCAATCCGGAGGTGGCGGAGATGTCCGATCGGTGGGTCAACACCATTTTGACCCTAAAGGGCGAAAACAACTGAGAAAGGCGAGGCAAAGAAGATGGCCGCTGAAAAATCGATCAAACAACTGTTGGAAGCGAAAGAATTCGTGTGGGCGCCCTGCGTCTATGACTGTGTCAGCGCGCGGATCGTTGAAATGGTGGGATACAACGCCTGCCTGGTTTCCAGCTGTGAGCTGGAGTTCTCCATGAACGGCATCCCTGCCGGCCTTTACAACTGGGAGGAATACATCTGGGCGGCAGAGCGCATCTGTAACTCCACCAAGCTTCCCGTCATCATGGACGGCGAAAATGGCGGCGGCACCCCCATGCAGGTGTACCGCAACTGTAAGCGCCTGGCGGAGGCCGGCGTCATGGCTATCTCCATTGAGGACACCCTTTCCGGCGCGGTGGCCGTAGACTATGCCTACGGGCATGGCCGCGGGTACATGGATCGGGAGCTGTGGGCCACCAACGTGGCCGCAGCCTGCGACGCGGTGAAGGGAACGGATTGCATGATCATTGCCCGGACGGACTGCAAGGGCGGCGGCGCTGCCCAGACCGGAGCCATTGCGGACAATGAGTTTTGCCTTGGCCTGGATGAGGCGATCCTGCGGGCACAGATGGGCGCCGCGGCTGGCGCGCCCATTACCATGATCCAGAACATCTGCCATGCCGGCTGCGAGGACGAGTGCCGGCGGATCGCCAGAGAGGTGCCGGGATATCATTTTTACCCCGATGTTCACGCCACCAACGGCGTGCCCGATGCCACCATGGAGCAGATGCAGGAGTGGGGCTTCCAGCTTGTTTCCAACCATGCGGCCATGAAGGGTGCCACCAAGGGGATGCTGGAGTACCTGAGCAACAACTTTAAGAACAAGAACTCCGTCTATTCGGAGAACGATGAGTTCGGGCTGGGCCATGTGTTCACCCCCTTCAAGATGGAGGAGTGGATCGAGCGGGACAGGAAATTCATCGAATACGAGAGAAAGCTGCGCACCGGTCGATAATCTGCTCGGCTTGGCTCAGAAGGGAAAGGAGCTTCCATGGTCATCACCAAGGTGGACGTGTTTCATGTGCAGGATAAGCTGAACCCAGCCATACACCCGGTGCTTTGTCGGATCCACACGGACACGGGGCTTTACGGGGACGGGGAAGCGGCCATGAGCTACGGCGTCGGGTCCACAGCAGCCTTCGGCATGGTGCAAGATCTGGCGAATCTGATCATCGGCATGGATCCGCTGGAAACCGAAAAGATCTGGGACAAGATGTACCGCACCACCTTCTGGGGCCAAAATGGCGGCGGGGTTTTCTCTGCCGGCATGAGCGCCATCGACATTGCCTTATGGGACATCAAAGGCAAGTATTTCGGCGTGCCCATCCATGTGCTGCTGGGAGGCAAGCTCAACGATGATCTTCGGGTCTATGCCTCCCAAATCCAGTTCGGCTGGCGCAAAACCATGGGAGCCGTGTTTGAAACGCAGGCCTACGCGGATGCCGCCATAAGAGCCGTATCGGAAGGGTATGACGCCATCAAGGCGGACTTCTTCACCTTCCGGGACGCCCCGTCAAAGGGCGCGTTCACCGATCGGGACAGAACCTGTTATCTGCTGCCTCAAAATCTTCGTCTGGTGGTAGAACGGGTTTCCGCTGTCCGAGAGGCTGTTGGCCCCGATGTGGACATCATCATGGAGAACCACAGCTATTTGGATGTGAATACGGCCATACAGCTGGCGGAGGCGGTGCGCCCCTATGGAATCATGTATTTTGAGGAACCCAACACCCCCGACCCGCAAACGGCCAGACTTCTGGCTAAGCGGATCAATATTCCCCTTGCCAGCGGGGAAAGGATCTATACCCGGTGGCAGTACGCCCCCTATTTCCGGGACGGGAGCCTGCAGATCGCCCAACCCGACATGGGCACCTGCGGTGGTTTTACGGAGGTAAAAAAGATCTGCGACATGGCCTACACATATGACGTGGCCATCCAGATCCATGCCTGCGGTTCGCCGCTGAGCACGGCGGCCGCCCTGCAGATGGAGGCGGCCATACCGAATTTCATCATCCATGAGCATCATCAATGCTTCCTGACGGAGAACAATATCAAGCTCTGCAAACGGGACTATCAGCCGGTCAACGGCCGGTTCAAGGTTCCGGAGTTGCCGGGACTGGGCCAAGAGCTTTCCGATTTTGTGCTGTACGATCGAGACAACGTGGATCTGGTGACAGTGGACGGATCGAAACAAAGCTGGACCATGGCGAAGGACGCCAAATAACCGCAAGAATAAGGAAGAATAAGGCATATGAGCATAGCAACCTTACAGTCTGTGTTAGCCCAGGGGCAGCAGTTTGCGCCGGATACCTGGGATGGTATTTCCACAAGGGCAGCGGAAAAGATGGGCTGCAAGCTGGCTCGCTTCAGCGCCCGGGCGCTGGCCCACGCCGTGCGCGGCATCCCCGATGAAGGGGTGCTGGGCGTAGCGGAGATGGTTTGGATGGTCTCCCGGGTGGTGGAGGACAACTGCTCCATTCCGCTGATTATCGATGTGCGCAGTGGCTTTTCCGACAATTTGCGCATCCTGCCCTATGATTTGGAACGGATCGTGAAAGCAGGGGCGGCTGCCCTGCTGCTGGATGATCGAGCCTATGGATGCGGCTCGGATTCCCCCGAGCTCACCCTTGTCTCCCGAGAGGCCTTTGCCCAAAAGGTAGCCATCGCCAAGCGTGCGGCGGAGAATACCAGCTGCATGATCCTGGCCCGCTCCTTTGCCCCGGAGGCCGAGGAGGCCGCGGCGCGCTGCCGGCTGGTCCTGCAGGCGGGAGCGGATCTGGTTGGGGCGGCCTATGCGCACACGGAGGGGGACGCAGAAACCTTGGCGGCGGCTGTTCCCGGGCCGAAGTTCTGGAACGATCTGACCGTGGCCAACGGGCAGCCGGAGGTTACGGCGGAAAGGCTCGGCGAGCTGGGATACGGCCTGGTATTCATGACCTTCCTGGAGAAGGCGGCCTGGTTCGGCGACATGGACTTCGGCATTCGCAACTATCAAAACGGCAACACCATGTATGCGGATCTGCATGATTTCGACGGCTTGCTGCGGGATAAGGACGGCAAGCTGGTGGATTATCACGTGATCTTCAGCTACTGGAAGAAATGGATGCCCATGGAAAAAGAATTCCAGGATCTGAGCCAGCTGGGCGAGCGGGCCTATCAGTTTAGGCAGTGAGGAGGGATTTGCTATGAGAAAGAAAATCACGGCCAAGGCGCTTTTTGAAAGCGGCGAGCAGATCTTTGCCCCCTGTGTTTACGATTGCATGAGTGCCCGAGCGGCCCAAAACAGCGGCTACAAGTGCCTTATGCTCTCCGGCGGTGCCATTGCCTACAGCATGGACGGCCAGCCCGATATGGCGTTCGGCACCTTGGATGAGGTCATCACCGTGGTAGAGGCGATCACCAACGCGGTGGATATCCCCCTCATTGCCGACTTTGACGACGGATATGCCGAAAGCCCGGCTGTCATCTACCGCAACGTGAAGCGGCTGATCCGGGCCGGCGCATCCGGCTTTACCTTGGAGGATGCCACAGGCATCCGGGGCTTTGAGCGCCGGGAGTATTATCAGGCCAACCCCCAGGAGGTGGATCCTGCCAGGATCCATCCGGAAACCGCCATCATTTCCAGGGAAGCGTGGCTCGCCCGCATCAAGGCGGCCCTGGCGGCCTGCGAGGGAACGGACTGTATTTGCATCGCCAGGACCCATGCCAAGGGAGCCTATGGGGAGGAGGAAGCTCTGATCCGCTGTCAGTTGGCGCGGGAGCTGGGGGCCCCCATGACCATGCTGGGTGGCACGAGGACTATGGCGGACGGTCTCAAGCAGGCGGCGGTGGACAAGGGATGGAAGATGTGGCCCGATGTGACCCTCATCGACGGAAAGCCGGCCGTGGAGCTGGAGGATGTGAAGAAGCTGGGGTACAACTTCGTCACCATGCATGTGTTCGAAAAATCAGCCCTGTATGGTATGCTTAAGTATGCCCGTCAGGATTGGCGGCAGAAGAACGTGGTCTTTTCCAGCGAGTACGACATGGGCGGGCTGCTGACACAGGACCAGCTCAAAGACATCATGAGCATGGAGCGCGCCTTTTAACCAGGCTTGGCGCGCTGAAAAGGGAAGTATTGCATCGGCAATACTTCCCTTTGTTTCAGGATATCCGTACACGCAGAAAAGATTTATTCGTACAAAATCAGCGCAATGAGCTCCAGGGGCTCGTCACCGACGCACATGACGCCGTGGCCCGTGCCGGGCGGGCAGAAGGTCACATCGCCGGCCTCGATGGTGGTGATGGTGCCGTTGTCGTTGTATTCGCCCTTGCCGCTGACCACGTAATAGATCTCGCTGTCCCCGGTGTGGATGTGGAAGCCGATGCCGTTGCCGGGCAAAACCGTGGTGTGAGCGAAGACCCGGCCCTTGCCGTTGAGCTCTTCGGGGGCGTTGATCAGGTTCCGGACGGTGATGAACCCGGGGGCGCCGAACTTGCGCTGGGGCTTTTCAATCACTCTTTCGTTGCTTCTGCGAATCATGTTTTTGCTCCTCCTTTTGCAATCGATTACGCATATTGTAGCTATATTTTCCCAGCCCTGCAAGCCAAAGCAGAAAGGAATTGCAGCGCGGGGACTGTGCGGGTTACGGGGCCGTGGGGAGGGTGGAGTCCCGGCGGACGATCTCCGTGCAGATGAGCATCTTCTTGCTGACCCGCTGGCCGGAGAGCAGGGCCATGATATGGCGCACGGCGGTCATGGACACGTCATAGAGCATGTTGTCCAGGGAGGTCAGGGTGGGGATGCTGAGCCGGGAAAACTGGGAGTTGTTGATGCCGATGACCTGCACGTCCTCCGGCACCCGGCGCCCCAGGTCCGCCAAAACCCGCAGGCCGATCATGGCCAGGTCGTCCTCGGAGTAGACGATGCCGTCGATATCCGGATACCGCTCCATCAGCTCCCGGGTGGCGGCGGCGATGTCCTCATGACTGTTGCCGATCTCCAGGGCGATGGGCTCCGCCTCCGGGTAGAACCGATTCAGGCCCGCCAGGAACCCCTGCTTCTTCTGCTCGTTGCTGGGGGTGGACTGGTTCATCAAAAACACCGGCCGGCGGCAACCCGTCTCGTGGAGCAGGGCCACGCAGTCCGTGACGCCGGTCTGCTCGTCTGACACGATGCCATAGGCGTTGGGGGCGTTGAAATAGCCGTTGCAGATGACCACGGGGATGTTGGGCAGGTACAGCTGGATGGCCTCCCGCATGGTATCGGACTGGTAGATGGAGCCCATGAGAATCAGCGCTTCGATCTTTCGCTGGCTCAGCTCCTGCACGTAGTGGACCCAGTTTTCCTCGTCCCGGCCCGTGTTGTGGATCAGGCAGGAGTAGCCGTGGCCGGAGAGCTCCCGCTCGATGTAATACACCCCCTGGGTGTGCTGGGTGGTGCGGATATCGGTGATGAGCACGCCGATCATGTGGGAGGATTGGGTGACCAGGCCCCGGGCCGCCTCGTTGGGCACATAGTTGTGCTCCGCCAGGAGCTTGAGAATCCGGGCGCGGGTCTTGGGGCTCACGTTGGCCTTGTTGTTGACCACCCGCGAGACCGTGCTTGCAGAAACATTTGCCATTTTGGCAATGTCGTATATCGTAACCTGCATAGATACCTCCTTTCCCATATATTACTATAAGGGCTTCGGCGCCGGTTGTCAACACTTGAAGGCAACCGATTGCAGATCTAAAAATCGCTGTCCGAATGGGACGCTTTGTCTTGACATCCGGGCATAAAGCCCATATACTGACATCGAACAAAAATCGATTGCAGGGGGCGTTTTTCCTCCGGGCCGTCGAAATGCACTATCATAAAGGAGAATTGAACGATGACCGTGGATGAATTCCGTGCACTGCTTGCCAACACCGATCTGTTCCTGTATGAGCGTTCCGTGGACCAGAGCCAGGGGACCGTGGCGGCCATGGTCCGCCGGGGCCTGGAAAAGATGGTGGCCGTGGCGGGGGAGAAGGCCGATCTTTTCGCCGGAAAGGCGGAGGGTGAGCTGAAGCTCTGCCCGCTTTCCAACGAGAACGCCCGGGCCCTCATGACCCTGTTCCCCTATACCAAGCCCGCCAGCCACAAGGGCCACGCCTTCACCATGGGCTTCGGGGATCGGCTGGGCCTGGCCAGCCCCGGCCATATCCGGGCCCTGGGCAGCCACGACATCTATCCGGTCCTGGCCCAGCAGTCCATCCGGGAGCTGAACCTGACCCACCGGACCTTCGCGGACGTGATTTCTGCCGCCGCTTTCAATGTGTTCCAGGAGGGATACAAGAAGGGCTACGGCGCTGACGGCGATCACCTGAAGACCAAGGACGAGATCAAATATGCCTTGGAGAACGGCTGCACCATGGTCACCCTGGACTGCTCCGAGCAGATCAACCAGCAGGCCGTCACCTTCCCCCAGGAGCAGATCGATGCCCTCTACGCCGCCTTGCCCGCCGAGATCCGCGATCACTATGAGGGCACCTACCTCAACAAGGAGCTGCCTATTCTGGGGAGCCTGAACGCCGAGGAGCTGCGCCGGATCGTCATCGTGTTCTACAAGGGCATCGATCACGCCATCGACTGCTATCGGTATATTGACCAGATCAAGACCGTCCCCGTGGACTTTGAGCTGTCCATCGACGAGACCCTGACCATCACCACCCCCGCCGAGCACTTCGTGGTGGGGAACGAGCTCAACGCCGCAGGCATCGTGCCCATCAGCGTGGCGCCCCACTTCTCCGGGGCCTTTGAGAAGGGCATCGAGTACGCCGGGAATCTGAACGATTTTGCTCACGATTTCGTGGTCCATCAGCAGATCGCGGACCACTTCGGCTACAAGCTCTCCCTCCATTCCGGGTCCGATAAGTTCGCCGTGTTCTCCACGGTGGGCCGGGTGACCCGTGGCCATGTCCACGTGAAGACCGCGGGCACCAGCTGGCTGGAAGCCATGCGGGTGGTGGCCGAGGTGAATCCGGAGCTGTATCGGAAGGCTCACAAGTTCGCCATCGAGCACAGGCCCGAGGCGGAGAAGTATTACCATGTGTCCACCAACGTGGCGGACATCCCCAACATCGACCTGCAGAACGACGCGTACCTGCCCGAGTATCTGAACCTGCCCGCCGCCCGCCAGACCATGCACATCGCCTATGGCCTGCTGCTGGAGCAGCCCTGGTTCTCAGAGGCCTTCTTCCGCACCATGGCGGAGCATGAGGAGGACTACTACGCCGCCCTGGTCCGCCACCTGGGCAAGCATGTGAACATCCTCACTGCCAAGACGGATATCTAAAATAACGATTATATTTTGCCGCTTTTTCTTTTCGATGAAAAGAAAAAGCTGCGCAAAAAGAAAAGCTTAGGAAGGCTAACGGATTAGTATTCCTAAGCTTTTTTTCGTTCCCGAGGTGCTGCTGCATATCATTTTTTTGAAGAATAGGGGCGAAGATCCCAATCCTTCCGCTCTGCGATTGACAGGGGCGGGGCGGGCCGCTATACTCTTGTGCATAGGGAAATATAACGAAACGTTGGCGGAGGAACAAGATGCTGGAGGATGTGAAACGCTTTGACATGCAGCGGCCGCCCATGCGGCAGCACCTGCTCCCCTTAGCCTGGCTGTTGGCAGCCGGAACGTTGATCCCCCATAAAAACAAGCTGACGAAGGTGAACATGGAGGGCATCCAGCCCCCCTATCTGCTGCTGTGCAACCACAACGCCTTCATGGATTTTTCCGTGGCCACCCGGGCCCTGTTTCCCCATCGGGCCAACTACGTGGTGGCCATCGACGGCTTCATCCGGCGGGAGTGGCTCCTCCGGCTCATCGGCTGCATCTGCAAGCGCAAATTCACCCGGGACATCACCCTTATCCGCCAGCTCAAGCGGGTGGTGGACCGGGGCGACATCCCCGTGCTGTATCCCGAGGCCCGCTACTCCCTGTGCGGCACCACGGCGGTGCTGCCGGAATCCCTGGGCAAGCTCTGCAAGCTTTTGAAGGTGCCGGTGGTCACCCTCATCTGCCACGGCCACCATGTGAACGCCCCCTTCTGGAACCTGGCGCAGAGGAAGGTGAAGCCAACCGAAGCGGAAATGACCTGCCTTTTCACCCGGGAGCAGCTGGAGAAGGCCACGGTGGCGGAGGTCAACGCCGCCATCGAGGCCGCCTTCCGATACGACGATTTCGCCTGGCAAAAGCAGAAGGGCATCCGGACCCCCTATGCAAAGCGAGCGGAGGGCCTGGAGAAGGTCCTCTATCAGTGCCCCCATTGCCGGACGGAGTTTCGGATGCGCACCGAGGGCACCCGCCTCTTCTGCGACAGTTGCGGCAGGGTCTGGCAGATGACGGAGCTGGGGGAGCTGCAGGCGGAGGAGGGGGAGACGATCTTCGCCCACATTCCCGACTGGTACGAGTGGGAGCGTGCAAACGTAAGGGCGGAGGTGGCGGCCGGGACCTACGGCTTTAGCTGCCAGGCCCGGGTGGACGCCCTGCCCAACGCAAAGGGGTATATTGACCTGGGCATGGCCAGCTTCACCCACGACATGACCGGCTTCACCGTGGAGGGCGCCTATAAGGGGGAGAGCTACCGGGTGCACATCCCCGCCGCCTCCCAGTATTCCGTCCACATCGAGTATGAGTACCTGGGTAAATTCGGGGACTGCGTGGACCTGAACACGGACCGGGATACCCTCTACTGCTATCCCAAGGACTGCCTGTTCGCCGTGACCAAGATGGCCCTTGCCACGGAGGAGCTGTATCAGCACTACGAGCGCCTGCGCAAGGCCTCCTTGGGCGAATCGGACCGGAGGGAGGCGCTGGCATGAACGAGCACGCGGGGCACCGGCAGCGGCTGAGGGAAACCTATCTCAAGAAGGGCGTGGAGGGCATGGCCGACCACCAGGTGCTGGAACTGCTGCTCACCTACGCCCAGCCTCGGGGGGACGTGAATCCCCTGGCCCACCGGCTGCTGGATCGGTTCGATTCCCTGGAAGGGGTCCTCACCGCCCGGCCGGAGGAGCTGATGCAGGTGCAGGGGGTGGGGGAGCAGATCGCTGTCTTTTTGAGCCTCATCGGCGAGGTGGACAGGCGAACCCTGCTGCAGCGGCTGTCCGGCGGGCAGAAGCGGCAGCCCATCCTTTCCACTCCGGCCGCCCTGGGCGGATACATGCTGGCTCTCTCCCTGCAGGACCGGTATGAAACGCTGCGGGTGCTGTGCCTGAACCGAAAGTTCGGCCTCATCCACCAGGCCGTCGTGGCCTCCGGCTCCCTGACGGAGGTGCTGGCGGACCCCCGGCCCATCCTGGAAACGGCCATCGCTCACAAGGCCTGCTTCCTGGCCGTGGCCCACAACCACCCCTCGGGGGACGTGACCCCCTCCCGGGAGGATGAGGCGGCGGCGGCCCGGATCGAGGCGGCCGCCGAGACCGTGGGCATCGGCGTGGTGGACCAGCTCATCCTGGGCCGGGGCGCGGTGTACAGCCTGCGCAGCGGCCGGGTGCTGGTGTTCTCCGGGACGGACCTGGTCATGGATCAGACCCTGGACGCCTACCGGGAGACCCTGGTCACATCTTCGTCTTTGGCCGAGCCAGCAGGGCAAACAGATACCCGAATATGATAGCGGCGGCGATGCCGGCCGCGGTGGCGGTGATGCCGCCGGTGAACGCGCCCAACAGGCCGTGCTCCTGCACGGCTTTTTTCGCGCCCTGGCTCAGGGCGTAGCCGAAGCCCGTCAGGGGCACCGTGGCCCCGGCACCGGCCCACTCCACCAAAGGCGCGTAGACCCCCAGGGCTCCCAGGACAACCCCCGCCGTAACGAAGATGACCAGGATGCGGGCGGTGGTGAGCCGGGTGAGGGACAGGAGCAGCTGTCCCAGGGCGCACAGCAGTCCGCCCACCAGAAACACTTTTGGAAACATGGCAAACTCCATTTTGACCTCCTTTAGTCCTGATGGATGAGGGATATGGCGTGGGCGATGCCCGGGATGCTCTCCCCCTGGCAGGCGGAGAGGGGGCTCATAAGGGCGCCGGTGGAGAGGAACAGCACCCGCTGCACCTCCCCCCGCTCCAGGGCGGGCAGCACATAGCCTGCTAGGAGCACGGCGCTGCAGCCGCAGCCGGAGCCTCCGCAGTGATACTTCTGTTCCGGGCTGAAGATCATGGCCCCGCAGTCCAGATGCCGGCTCCCCAGTTCGATCCCCGCCTCCTGGCAGAGCTCCCGGAGCATCCGGCTGCCAAAGGTCCCCAGATCCCCGGTGATGATCCAGTCAAACGCCCCCACCTCCATGCCCCGGTCCCCCAAATGCCGCCCTATGGTGTCGCAGGCGGCAGGGGCCATGGCCGCACCCATGTTGTTGGCGTCGGTGATGCCCAGGTCCCGGACCCGGCCAAGGGTGGCGGCCTCCAGGCGGATGTGGTGAAAGCCCGTGTGGAGCAGGGGCGCCTGTCCCAGGAGCACGGCCCCGGCGCCGGTGACGGTCCGCTGGGCGGAGGGCGGGGCGGTGGTGCCCATCTCCAGGGGGAAGCGGTATTGCCGCTCCGCCGTGGCGAAGTGGGAGCTGGCGGCGCAGAGGGCCCGGCGGCGGTAGCCCCCGTCCACCAGAGCGGCTCCCAGGAGCAGGGCCTCGGTCATGGTGGAGCAGGCCCCGTAGAGGCCCAGGTAGGGGATGGCCAGCTCCCGGGCGGCGTAGCTGGCGGTGACGATCTGGTTCAGCAGGTCCCCGGCCAGCAGGCACCCAGCCTCCTCCATGGGCAGGCTCACCTGGGTCATGGTCCGGGTGAGGGCCTTCAACAGCATCTTTCGCTCCCCCTGCTCAAAGGTCTTTTCCCCCAGGCGGTCGTCCTCCACGATCTCGTCGAAGACGTGGCCGAAGGGGCCGGCCTCCTCAGCCTTCCCCGCCACGCTGGCGGCGGAGAGCACAAAGGGCCGGCGGGGGAAGAGCAGGGTGGCGCTGCCGATCTGATTCATGTGATGTTCCTCCCGATCTTTTGCCCTTACTCTGCCTCCCCAGCGAGAGATCTATGCAGGGCGCCGCAAATCGGCAGAAAAATGGTTTCGCGCATCTTGACAAGGAGCGATGCGCCTTTTATTGTTTTAGTATCTGGTACAAATGGGGATATGGAACTGATCCGGGCGAAAAAGAGCGTCAGGACTTTCGATCCTGTGCTGCCCGGATTATCTGCTGTGCATACGAATTCATGTTGGAGGAGAAGGATATGGAAAAGCAGATCATTGCCGTCAACGCCGGCCCCCGCATGGGCTGGAACACGGAGACCCTGATCGCGGAGGCGTCCAAGGGGGCGGCGTCCGCCGGGGCCAAAGTGGAGCGGTTCGACCTGTTTCGGCTGGAGAAATACACGGGCTGCGTGTCCTGCTTCGGCTGCAAGCGGGAAAAAAACAAGGGCCGCTGCGTCTGCCGGGACGGCCTTACGCCTGTGCTGGACGCCATTCGGGCGGGGGACGGGCTCATCATCGGCTCTCCCAACTATCTGGGCGAGCTCACCGCCTCCTTCCGTGCCCTCTATGAGCGGCTCATCTTCCAGAACCTGACCTACGATCTGGAGCATCCCTGCTGCAACGAGCGGCCCATCCCCGTGTTGCTCATCATGACCAGCAACGCCCCGGACACAAGCTATCTTGGCCTGCTGAAAAACTATCAGCAGGTTCTGACCCGCTTCGTGGGGCCCACGGAGCTCTTTGTCAGCGGCGACACCCTCCAGCTCAAGGACTATAAAAAGACCGATTGGCCCTGGACCATGTTCGACCCGGACCAAAAGAAAGCGCGCCACGAGACCGTCTTCCCCCAGGAGCGCCAAAGGGCCTTCGAGCTGGGCGCCCGGCTGTTTGCTGAATAGACCGGTTTTCTCAAAAAAGATAAGTATATCGACATGTTTTCCACCCCGCGCCCTTGTCTGCCGCGGGGGGATTTGCTATAATGGCTTCGACCCGCCGGCCTTCGCCCCCGGGTCAGGTTTTGAAGGAGGCAGTACCCTTGAAAAAACAAGTCGACCCCATGCGGGAGCAGCGGGACCTCATGCGGCTCAACAAGGCGGCCAACCGCCCCAAGAGCGCCTACTATCTGCTGTTCGCCATGATTGTGCTCACCGTCATCTACATCGTGGACGAGATCACGTCCAACATGAACTCCGCCATGCAGCCCTACGCGCTGTTTGATCTGTTCAGCATCACGTCCCGGAACGTCAATTCTCCCGAATACAAGGCCGCCATCAACGTGGTGGCCCCCTGGTCCGTGGCGTCCAACCTGTTTTTGATCGTGAGCCCCTTTTATAAGGCCCTGTCGGATCGGTACGGCCGCCGGCTCTTCCTCATGATCAACACCATCGGCATGGGCCTGGGCATGCTCATCGTCATGACCAGCCAGAGCACCGTTCAGTACATCCTGGGCATGCTCTTTATGATGTTCTTCACCCCCAACGACATGCAGGTCCTCTACATCATGGAGACCGCCCCCAAGGAGAAGCGGGCCACCTATAGCTTCGTGGCCAAGGGCATCGCCCTCATCAGCGTGTCCCTCATCGGGGTGCTGTCCCGGCTGTTTTTGCGGCAGGACGTGCCCGGAAGCTGGCGGATGGTCTATCTCATCCCGGTCATCGTGGCCCTGGCCGTGGGGGCCCTGTCCTTCCCCTTCATGCGGGAGACCCCGGTGTTCGTGGAGCAGCGAAGGGCCTATCTGTCCCTCACCCCCGAGGAGCGGCAGCAAAAAGCCGACGCGGATAAAAAGAGCGGTACCGCCGAGGAGGGTGGCGTGTTCCGGGCGGTGAAGTTCATCTTCGTCAACCGGCAGCTTCGCTGGATCCTCATCGCCGGCTTCCTGTTCTTTGCCACCACCTTCTACACCTCCTACTACGCCACGGTCCTGGAGGGGGCCATGGCCACGGAGCTGGTGGCGGTGGCGCTGATCATCTATCCCCTGGTCAACGGCCTGGTCACCATCCTCAGCGGCTTCTTCTCCGATAAGCTGGGCCGCAAAAAGGTCTGCCTGGTGCTGGGCGGCCTGGCCCTGGTGGGGCTGCTGCTGTTCGTGCTGGCTTGCCGCCTGGCGTGGGGCCCTGTGGCCGCCGGCATCTTCTACGGCTGCTCCATCGGCGGCCTGTGGTCTATGTCCGACACATTGATCCTCACCATGCCCGCGGAGTCCTCCCCCTCCGGCATGCGGGCCTCGGTCATGGGCACCATCTCCGTCATGATCGGCTCGGGCATGTTCATCGGCCAGGCACTGTTCATCGTGCTGCAGAACTTCGTGTCCATGGACCTGCTGTTCCTGTGCATCTGCGTGCCCTTCATGGCCCTTTCCCTGCTGGTCCTCATGGCCAAGGTGAAGGAGACCAAGGACGTGGACCTGGACAACATCACCGCGGACACCTACCGCTGACCCCACATCTTTTCGACACGAAAAAAGACCGCGCTCGCGGTCTTTTTTGCGCACATATAGGAGGAAGGGAAACGCTTACCAACCGCCCCGGCCGCCCCGGCCCCAGCCGCCTTGACCGCCCTGACCGCCTCGGCCGCCCATCATCTGGTTGGGGATGTAGGAGAGGGTCTGGCCGTTGACGATGATGGTGCCGCCTGTGTAGGTGGCGGTGCCGTCGTAGTCGAAGGAGCTGCTGCCGGTCACGTTGATGGTGCCGCCGGTGACGATGATGTCGCCGTTGGAGTCGATGCCGTCCGTGTCCCCGGAGGCCATGACCACGGTGACGCTGCCCCCGTTGATCTCCACGGTGGGCCGATAGGCGCTGGATTTCTGGGCGGCGTTGATGCCGTCGTCCTGGCCGTTGATGGTGATGGTGCCTCCGTTGATCTGGATATAGGTGGCCTCGATGCCCTCGGCGGCAGTGACGGCGATCTGGCCGTCGTTCACCTGGACCACGGAGGAGGCGTGAATGCCGTCGTCCCCGGCGTTGATGGACATATTTCCCCCGGCGATGTAGACAAAGCCATTGGCGCCGTCGGTGTCGTTCTCCACGTGGAGCCCGTCGGTGCCGGCCTTCAGGGTCAGGGTGCCGTCCGCGATGCGGATGGAATCGTTGGCCTCCATGGCCTTGGAGGCGGCAGTGATGAGGTAGGTCCCGCCGGTGATCTTCAGATCGTCCTTGCTCACCACGCCGTTCTTGGTGGAGGTGATGGTCAGGGTGGCGTCGCCGCTGAGGACCAGGTCGCTCTTGGAGAAGATGACCCCGTCCAAATTGGTGGTGCCGTCGGCGGCGAAGGTGCCGGTGACCGACAGGGCGCTGTTGCCGCTCACGGTGACGAAAACCTTGTCGGCGGACTTCACATACACCGCGGGCATGGTCCCGTTGGTGAGGGTGAGGCCGTCCAGCACCAGCTGGACCTTGTCGTCGTCCCCGGCCTCCACATAGACGGTGGCGTCAGCCGCGGTGCCGGTGAGCACATAGACTCCCGCTTCCGTGATGTGGATGTCCTGCCTGTCGGTCAGGGTGTAGGTCACGGCGCCGGTCAAATCCGCCGTCTGCTTCAGGTCCCGCTTGGTGAACATGTCGTCGTAGGAGAATATATAGGAGCCGGTTTCCGCCGCGGCGTAGGCCACGCCCAGGGCGAAGACCATGCTGAGGGCGAGCAACGCGGCCAAGGCTCTGCGTCTGAATTTCATTGCTTGGTACCTGCCTTTCTTTTGTATGGCCCTATCATACGTGCGAAACCTTAAACTTATTTGAAAGAACGCAAAAAAACCGTTCAGGATGTTTTCAGCCGCCTCGGCGGCGAAACAGACCGCCATACGGGACGATTTTCGGGATTTTGTGCTGTACCCGGCGGGCCGGATGTGGTATGCTAATAAAAAGAAAGGAGGCGTATATATGGAGCAGCGTTGGTACGCGGCCATCGATCTGAAATCCTTCTACGCCTCCGTGGAGTGCGTGGAGCGGGGGCTGGACCCTCTGGACACCCATCTGGTGGTGGCGGACAGGAGCCGGACGGAGAAGACCATCTGCCTGGCCGTGTCCCCCTCCCTGAAGGCCTACGGCATCCCCGGCCGGGCCCGGCTCTTTGAGGTGGAGGAGGCCATGCGGGGGGTGAACGCCCGCCGTCGGATGGACGCCCCCCGGCACAAGCTGACGGGCAGCTCCACCTTCGCCCATGAGCTGCAGGCGAATCCCTCCCTGGCCGCGGACTTTATCGCCGCCCCGCCCCAGATGCGCAAGTACATGGCCTACAGCGGCCGGATCTACGGCATCTACCTGCGCTACGTGGCGCCGGAGGACATCCATGTCTATTCCATCGACGAGGTGTTCATCGACCTGACGGCCTATCTGAAGACCTACGGCCTGAGCCCCCGGGCCCTGGCGGAGCGGATGATGAGGGACGTGCTGCAGGAGACCGGGGTCACGGCCACGGCGGGCATCGGCACCAACCTGTATTTAGCCAAGGTAGCCATGGATATCGTGGCCAAGCACGCCGTGCCCAATGAGCACGGGGCCAGGGTGGCGGAGCTGACGGAGGAGAGCTACCGCCGGGAGCTGTGGGACCATCGGCCCCTCACCGACTTCTGGCGCATCGGCCGGGGCACGGCCAGGCGCCTGGAGAGCCGGGGCCTGTACACCATGGGGGACGTGGCCCGCATGTCCCTGGAGCAGGAGGATGTCCTCTTTCGCATCTTCGGGGTGAACGCGGAGCTGCTCATCGACCACGCCTGGGGCTGCGAGCCCTGCACCCTATCGGCGGTGAAGGCCTTCCGCCCGGAGAGCAAGAGCGTGGGCAGCGGCCAGGTGCTCATGCGGCCCTACGCCTTTGAGGAGGGGCGGCTGGTGGCCCGGGAGATGGGGGAGAACCTTTCCTTGGACCTGGTGAGCAAGGGCCTGCTCACCGAAGAGGTGGGCCTGTACGTGGCCTACGACACGGAGAACCTGACTCGGGCGACGCCCTTTGACGGCGAGGTGGTCACGGATTACTACGGCCGCCCGGCCCCCAAGCCCGCCCACGGGAACCACCGGTTCCGGGAGCCCACGGCCTCCACCCAGGCCATCAAAGCCGCCATCGGCGAGATCTTCGACCGGGTGGTGGACCGGCGCCTCACCCTCCGCCGCATCCAGGTGGGGGCGGGGCGGCTCACGGAGGCGGGGGCGCTGGCTGTCGGCCGGCGGACGGAGCAGCTGGACCTGTTTGCCGATCCGGAGGCCCAGGAGCAGGAGCGGCAGGCGCGGCAGGCCCGCCAGGCCCGGGAGCAGCGGGCCCAGCAGGCGGTGCTGGACATCCGCAAGAAGTTCGGGGGCAACGCCATCCTCAAGGGCATGGACCTGAAGGAGGGCGCCACGGCCCGGGATCGAAACGAGCAGATCGGCGGCCACAAGGCCTGACATAGTGCATAAACATATCAATATACAGAATATACAGGAGGTTTTTTATGAAAGTACTGATGCTCAACGGCAGCGCCAAGCCCAAGGGAAACACCTTCATTGCCCTGCGGGAGATCGGCGAACAGCTGAAAAAAGAGGGGATCGACTATGAGATCGTCAACGTGGGCGGCGCGCCCCTGCGGGACTGCCTGGGCTGCGGCCGCTGCACGGAGGCGGGCTGCGTTTTCACGGACGACGGGGTGAACGACTTTATCGCCAAGGCCCGGGCGGCGGACGGCTTCGTCTTCGGCACCCCGGTATACTACGCCCATCCCAGCGGCCGGATCCTCAGCTTCCTGGATCGGGCTTTCTACAGCGCCAGCGACGCCTTCGCCTTCAAGCCCGGAGCGGCGGTGGCGGTGGCCCGGCGGGGCGGCACCTCCGCCAGCTTCGACGTGCTCAACAAGTATTTCGGCATCTCCCGCATGCCCGTCATCGGCGCCACCTACTGGAATCTGGTCCACGGGGCCGCCCCCGGCGAGGCGGAGCAGGACGCCGAGGGCCTCCAGACCATGCGCAACCTGGCCCGGAACATGGCCTACTTCCTCAAGTGCCAGGAGGCCGGGCGCCTGGCCGGCATCCCCCTGCCGGAGACGGAGCGGGGGAACCGGACCAACTTCATCCGCTGACATGGCCTGCTCCTACGACGACATTCTTCATCTGTCCCGCCCCCGCAACGGGAAGCACCCGCCCATGCCCATGGAGAAGCGGGCGGCTCAGTTTCTGCCCTTTTCGGCCCTTACCGGGCTGGAGGCGGTGATCGAGGAGGAGGGGCGGCTGACGGACGCCCCCAAGGCCCTGGGGGAGGATGCTCTCATGGCCCTGGACGAGCAGCTTGCCCTGCTGCGGGCGCGTCTGAAGGAGGATCATCCCCGGGTGCAGCTCACCCGCTTCCTGGCGGACAGGCGCAAGGCCGGGGGCAGCTACCTTGCCCTGACCGGCCGGGTGCGCCGGCTGGACGAGGCGAACCGGCTCCTCCTTTTTGAGGACGGCACCCGGGTGGACCTGGGCGACGTGACGGAGCTGGCGGTGCTCCCCTGAGCCCGTCGAAAGCTGGGTGAAAATGCGGGGAAATCCCCCGCCGGGTGTTGACAGAAGCCCCGGCAGGAAGATACAATACATAAGATGAGTACCCGATCGGATTGGGGGAAAGTATCAAAAAACTCTAATCAGGAGGAATATTATTATGGCAAAGTTCGTATGTAGCATCTGCGGTTATGTCTATGAAGGCGAGAAGGCCCCCGAGCAGTGCCCCATCTGCAAGGCCCCCGCTTCCAAGTTTATTGAGCAGTCCGAGGAAATGACCTGGGCGGCCGAGCATGTGGTGGGCGTGGCCCAGGGCGCGCCGGAGGAGATCCTGGAGGGCCTCCGCAAGAATTTCACCGGTGAGTGCACCGAAGTGGGCATGTACCTGGCCATGGCCCGTGTGGCCTATCGGGAGGGCTACCCCGAGATCGGCGAGTACTGGGTGAAGGCCGGCCTGGAGGAAGCCGAGCACGCCGCCAAGTTTGCGGAGTTGCTGGGCGAGGTCCTCACCGACTCCACCGAGAAGAACCTGAAGATGCGGGTGGAAGCCGAGAACGGTGCCACCATGGGCAAGACCGAGTTGGCCAAGAAGGCCAAGGCCCTGGGCCTGGACGCCATCCATGACACCGTCCACGAAATGGCCCGCGACGAGGCAAGACACGGCAAGGCCTTTGCAGGTCTCCTCAAGCGCTACTTCGGCAAATAAGAAGCGGATGGTTGCCGCAGCGATGCGGCAACCGCCTTTTATTTGAAAGAACACCAAAAGGGGACAAATCAAATGAAAAAGGTTATTTCTTTGCTTGTTTGCGTCATGCTGCTCTTTGCCAGCGCGACCACGTATGCGGCGGGGAAGCTGTCGGTGGTGCAGGAAAACTTCTATGCCATCAATGATTATTGGAATTACGGCTATGCCTATGCCAAGGTCCTGAACGCGGGCGATAAGGCGATCAAGGTCAATGCCGGCGTTTTGGAGATCTACAACGAGGCGGGGGACGTGCTCACCTCCAATGATTATCTGCATGCGTATGCCGAGTATCTGGAGCCCGGGGAATACACCTATGTGCGGATGTACAGCGAGATCGAAACCGGCACCGCCAGCGATTACGCCATGACGCTGACCGGCAAATCGGATGGCGCCTGGCGCACGATCCGGTTCCCCGTGGTAACGGACCTTCAGCTGGATGTGAAAGACGATTGGTGGACGCACAACTACATGTATGCTACGATCACCAACGACGCGGAGACGCCGATCTATGACCTCAACGTGGTGTTGGCCTTGCTGGATGCGGAGGGCAACATTCTCTATATGGATGAGGATGGGCTCTACACGGATAGGGCTCTGATGCCGGGCAGCTCCATCATCGTGCGCAAGGACATCCCCACCTCCTTCATGGATTATTATAAGGAGAAGGGCCTGACCCCGGCTTCCGTGGATGCCATCGCGTATATCAATGTGCGCGTGAACTAAGGCGAGCTTGCCCGGGATAAACCGGCGGGGCAGAGCCTGTTCCGCTGCGTTTTCCGCCTGGAAGCTGTTCTTAAAAATGCATAGAAAAGGACCCATGGGGTTGCTCCCGTGGGTCCTGCTTTTTTACAGCTGCTTGTCCTTCTCAATGACCGCTTTGACATCGCCCTTGTGCGGCAGTTTTTGCAGCATATAAGCGCAAGCGTCACGCAACGCGACATAGGGATCGAACCCAAACGGATTGAAAGAGCAATTGCGAGCCATCGGTTGATAAATACCTGTCATTATGATACTATTCTAATTAACGGCAAGCAGAGAGAGGAGTTAATTCATATGAAAAAGGATGGGAAAAACGCAGAATCCCCTAAAATGCTCTCATATGTCTTTGGCTTGTTTTTGATTGCTTTTGTCATTCATGCCTTTCTCAACATATGGCTTGTGAATGGACCTACCGTGGTAATAGATGAAGGACTATATACGAATATTGCCAGATCTCTTGCTTGGGACGGAGAGCTTGCCTTTCGTGGACAGCCCATCGACTATCCTTATCTTTGCTATCCTATTCTTCTGGTTCCTGTTTATTGGCTCAATCACCTGTTAAAAGGTGATATATATCGTTATGTTCAAGTGTTCAACACGCTGCTGATTACGTCTTCTGTTTTTCCGGCTTATCTTTTTGCTCGCGATTTCGCGGAGGATGAGAAAAAATCATTCGCTGCGGCACTGCTTGTGACTTTGATGCCAGACATGGTCATGGGCGGATATGAGATGACAGAATGCCTGCTCTGGCCGTTGGCATTATGGCTTTTCTTTTTCGGCTATCGCTTTTTTACCAGAAATAGCTATACATATGGCGTGTTGACGGCTGTAATAGCTGGGCTGATGTTTTTTTCCAAGCCAGGCGCTATTGTTATGGGCGCAGTGATCCTGATTGCATGCCTATTGTTTGCTGCTAAAGACAAAGGAAAACAGATCAAACCAGCGGTTATTTCCCTTCTGGTACTATTGTTAATGATTGGCGCCATATATGGACTGTACTTGGCTCTGTTCCATGATTCTTCCTCCATTATAGGGCTGTATAGCAAACAAACAGAGGAATGGAAAAGCAGGGATATACTGGTGGCGGCAGAGGCAACACTGCTGTTGATTGTTTTATTTGCTTTTGCGTGCGGGGGATTGTTTTTCCTCCTGCCGCTTGCCTTTATTCATCATTATTCCGATAAGCAAAGAAGGTTCATTGGGATAATAACTGTCGGGCTTATTGCCGTTCTCATAGGGATTGCTGTTTTTGTTGTGCCATACAAATGGGATGGAAGTCTTGGAAAACTGCCTTTGCATCTGCGTTACTGCCCCATGTTCATTCCGGTTTATTTCGTGTTTGCTATGGCTGTTGAGGTTCCCTACAAAAAGATGGGAAAACGGCTGCTCAGCGTGTTAGCTGTGCTTGTTGCTTTGTTTTTGTTTCCGGGAGCCCGATCAGGCTTTGTAAAAGGAAAAACGGGTGCAGTGGATTCCTTTGCTCTTTCGGCGTTTACGACAACCAAACGGTTAAACGGAACTGTTGTTGGCTGGTTTGTCACTGTATTTGTGATTGCCTTTATCCTCTACTTTATGTTTAATACTCGTGAAGGCTGGGGCAAAACGCTGCAGCGGAAAAGCACAATCTTTTTTGCAGCATTCTTACTGATCAATGCGATATGTGCCCACATCAATGCGAACGTGTATATCGATCCTTTGATTTCAAAGGATGCACAGGAAGTGAATGCGGTAATAGGACATCAGAAGTGCTTGGGCGTGACACAACGGTACTATGATGACATCTATTCCTATTGGCTTGATGGACATCTGAATGCGCCGATGCAGCAGGTAACGATAGACCAAATGTATATTGAGATGGAATCTGCAGAGGGCGTGTATTCTCCGTTTGTCCCGGTCGAGCAGTCGCCAAACGTGAACAACCATGCTACCCCAGATACCGACACGTTGGTTCTTGGCATGACGATTGCAGAGCATTTGGAAATGAGCCAATCGGTGCAAGCGTATAAAACAAAGAACGGCTTCTTTACGGTCGCAACCATTCAACCGGGGGAGAGATGGGTGGATTCCATGCTTTATGGCATGGATGGCAACACTTTATACTCTGGACAGGAGGGGTATCTGCATATCTTTGACCCGATGAGAGGGAGCAAAGGAACTATTGAATTGCATATATGCGCGGCCGGGCAGGGCGATCTATTCATTCAAAACCAACCAGTAGCACTGACTGGCACGGAGAAAGAATACATACTTACTATTCCTGCCGCTAAGCTGATTACAATACGAGCGGAAAAAGGAAACGCTCAAATCCTTTCCTATTTCACAAAGTGATTCTGCAGGTGAGAGAAAAAGAGGCTCCTTCATAACAGGGAGCCTCTTTTGTGTTGCTTTACAGCTGCTTGTCCTTTTCGATGACGGCTTTGACGGCCTGGTGGACGGCGGACTCGAAGCCCAGGCGCTTGAGGGCGTGGACGCCCTCGATGGTGGTGCCGCCGGGGGAGCAGACCTGGTCCATGAGGGCGATGGGGTGCTGGCCGCTCTCGGCGGTGAGCCGGGCGCTGCCCGCCACCACCTGGCAGGCGATCTGCTGGCTCAGAGCCCGGGGGATGCCCGCCTGGACGCCGGCGGAGGACAGGGCGTCGATGAACAGGTGGACAAAGGCGCCGGAGGCCCCGCCCAGGGCGGAGAAGGCGGAGAAGAGCCGCTCCTCCACGTCGTACACCGCGCCCACGGTTTCAAACATGGCCCGGGCCAGGGACAAATGCTCCTCCCGGGCAAAGGCGCCGCCGCACAGGGCGCTGACGGAGGCCCCCACCCGGGCGTTGATGTTGGGCATGACCCGGACCACGGGGACCTGCCCCAGCCGAGCCTCATACCAGCCCGTTTCCTTGCCCGCGGCAATGGTGATGATGAGCTTTTCGGGGGTGAGGGCCGGGGCGATCTTGGGCAGCACCCCTTCCAGCATCTGGGGCTTCACGGCCAGCACGATCACGTCCGTCTTCCTGGCCGCGTCCAGCTCGCTCTCCGCCAAACACAGGCCCATCTCTTCCTGCAGAGCCTGGGCCTTTTTCGGGGTGCGGTTGTAGCCGTAGAGGGTGCCCTGGGGGAAGCGGCCGCTTTTGGCCATGCCCCGGAGGATGGCGGAGGCCATGTTGCCCACGCCGATGAAACCATAGATCATGCTGCTGTTCCTCTCTTTGAAGATATAAAAATGCGGACCGCTGTAACGATCCGCGAAAGGGACTTATTCCGCCGGCTCAAAGGACTCCGGCACGGGCGTGGCCGTGGCTTTGGGGGCCTTGGTGGGCTTGGGGGTCTTGGTGGGAGCGGGGGTGGGGGTGGGCTTGCTGCCGTAGATCCACTTCTCCTCGATCTTGTCGTAGGTGGCGGTGTAGGTATAGATGGTCTTGGGGTTCTTGTTGTTGGTATACATGTCCACGTAGGTGGTCACCACGTAGCCGTCGTGGGCGTTGCGCACCTTCTCCTGGTAGTCCGGATACTGCTTCTTGTCATATTTGATCTCCGGATTGACGGCCTTGTCCTCGGAGATGATCTCGAACCTGGTCTTGTAGGTGATGCCGGGCTCTTCCATGCCGTACACGTCCACATGGATGTCCTTCTTCCGGGAGCTGTCCTTGTTCTTGGTGATGTAGAGGAACAGGTAAATGGTGTTCTTCTTGTTGTTCTTAAACTTGAAGTCGATGTGGCCATAGTCCACCGTGGCGTCGAAGCCCAGCTCCACATAGTCCGAGGGGATGGTGTGGGGCCGGTGGGAGGTGATGTCCGTGACGCCGGCCAGGAGCAGGGCGTTGTACATGGTGGTGCTCACCTGGCAGATGCCGCCGCCGGGCTCCTTGGCGTAGCCCTGGTTGTAGATGGCGTTGGCCAGGGCCCATCCGTTTTTCTCAGACCGGTCGCCGGTGGCCTTGTTGAAGCTGAAGGTCTCCCCGGGCTTCAGGGTGATGACGCCCATCTTGGAGATGCCCAGGCTGATGTTGATGTCCCGGCCCTGCCGGTTCTCCAGCAGATCCTGCTTGGTGGAACTGGTGCCGGTGAAGTAGTAGGTGGTGGTGAAGGAGGAGAGGCGGGTGGTGGCCTTCTTCAGCGTATCCACCGTCACCGCCGGTTCGGACACGGTGACCTCCGGGGCAAAGGCGATCTGGTAGGTGCCGCTCTGCAGGGCCCGCTCGATCTGCTCGGTCACGGCCTGGGTGTCCAACTGCATGCCGTTGGTGCCCGGGGTGTAAACGAACTTGGGCTTTCGATAGGAGGTCTTGCCCACGGTGTAGGATTCGTAGTCGATGGACAGGGTGGCGTTGGAGGCGTGGCCCGGGACCTGGTCGTTGAGGGCGGAAAGGGCCGCCGTCAGGGCGTCCGGATCGTAGCGCATGGCGGCCTGCAGGGCCGTGTCGCCGGGGGCGGCGGCCGCGGCGGAGAGGGCCTCCTCCATGTCGAAGTAAGCGCCGATGTCCTTGCGGGTCAGGGTGGCGTTGAAATAGTCGTTCTTCAGGGTGATGGAAAGGCTGTTCAGATCGTTTTCAAAGGCCTGGGCCAGGGCCGCCTGGGCCGCCTGGGCGGACATGTCCCCCAGGTTGACCCCGTTCACCGACACGCCCTTGGCGATGGTAGTGGCGGCGGGCAGGATGGGAGCGGCGGCGGTTTGCCCGGGCTGGGCGGTGGCCGCCAGAGCGGTGGGGGCGGGACTCTCGTCCACCAGCTGTTCCGGACGGCGGTTCCTGATCATGAGGACCAATGCCCACACCAGCACCACCAGGGCAGACAGAAACAGACCTGCGGCCAGCAGGAAGATGCGGCGCTGCTTTTGGCGCTCCTTGGCCTTTCTGCGGGCGGCGGCGCGCTTGCGGGCGGCGGCCCGGCGGGCGGCCAGTTCCTCCTCCGTCAGCTCCGGCTTTTGGGCCGCGGCGGAGCGCGCCCGGGTGCTGGCGGAACCGGAGGCGGAGCGGGTCTGGGATGAAGTTTTCGATGCCGGCTTCTCAGGGGCATTCTGACGCGTATACATATGGGCATTATACCGTCAATTCACAGAATGTTCAACCGCTGTCACAAAAAATATGCTAAAATTTTACGTAACGAATAACCGGCGGAAAGGATCGGAAGAGCATGTTTCATATCGTCATGGTGGAACCGGAGATCCCCCAGAACACGGGCAACGTGGCCCGGACCTGCTCGGTGACCGGCTCCATGCTGCACCTGGTGCGCCCTCTGGGCTTTTCGGTGGACGACAGGCACCTGAAGCGGGCCGGCCTCGATTACTGGCACACCCTGCGCATCGCCTATCACGACTCCCTGGAGGAGCTCATGGCCCAGTATCCGGAGGGCCGCTTCTTCTTCGCCTCCACCCACGCCCAAAACCGCTACACGGACACGGCCTTCCGGGACGGGGATTTCCTGGTTTTCGGCAAGGAGACGGCGGGCCTGCCCAAGGATCTGCTGGCGAAACACGCCGATCACGCCATCCGCATCCCCATGGGAGAGAGCCAGCGGTCGCTGAATTTGAGCAACTCCGTGGCCATTGTGCTCTATGAAGCCCTGCGGCAAAACAATTTTTTAGATTTGGTCTAAAAAATGCTTGCAATTGCCGCATGTGTATGGTAATATAGCTCCGTTCGATTTTTGCAAAGGAGGTGGACTTGAATGGGTAAGTTCTGTGAAGTCTGCAATAAGGGCAAGATGTCCGGAAACAATGGATCGTCCGCAGCGTCTGAGCGACTGACAACGCCACCTGTTTGGGTGGCTTTTTTTGTTTTTTGGCCCGGCGGCGCTTTAGAGCAGGGCGCCGCCCAAAAGCCGCAGCATTAAGCAGAACAGGAGACCGAAACCCGTGGGCAGAGCCGCCGCCAGCAGGCACCAGCCCCAGGAGCCGGTCTCCTTTTTGATGGTCAAAAGGGTGGTGGAGCAGGGGAAGTGGAGCAGGGAGAAGACGATGAAGCACAGGGCGGTCACCGGCGTCCAGCCGGCCGACAGCAGGCTGGGGCCCAGGGCTTCCCCGGCGGAGAGCCCCGCCGCCCCGTAGCCCATGAGGGTCAGGGGCAGAACGATCTCGTTGGCGGGGAGGCCCAGCAGAAAGCCCGTGAGGATGGCTCCGTCCAGGCCGAAGAACCGGCCCGCCGGCTCCAGGGTCCTCACCAGGCAGGAAAGGAGCGACGGCCCGGTGAGGGGCAGGTGGCCCAGCAGATAGATGACCAGGCCGCAGGGCGCCGCCACGGTGACGGCCCGCAGCAGGACCCGCAGCGTTCGGTCCAGCAGGGAGCGGAGGATGACCTTTCCCACCTGGGGCATCCGAAAGGGTGGCAGCTCCAGGGTGTAGGCCGACGGCTGGCCCCGGAGCACCGTTTGGGAGAGGAGGCGGGAGAGGAGTAGCGTCATGAGCAGGGAGAAGGCAACCACCCCCACCATGAGTCCGGCGGAGAGCAGCCCCCCGCCGAAGAACACCGTGAGCAGGGCCAAAATGGCGGGGAACCGGCCGTTGCAGGGGGTGACGCCGTTGGTCAGGATGGCGATGAGCCGCTCCCGCTTGGAGTCGATGATCCGGCAGCCCGTGACCCCCACGGCGTTGCAGCCGAACCCCATGCACACCGTGAGGGCCTGCTTGCCGCAGGCGTGGCACCCGGCAAAGCAGCGGTCCAGGTCGAAGGCCACCCGGGGCAGGTACCCCAAGTCCTCCAGCAGGGTGAACAGGGGAAAGAAGATGGCCATGGGCGGCAGCATCACCGCCACCACCGTGGCCGTCACCCCGTAGACCCCGTCCAGCAGGAGCCCAATGAGGAAGGCCGGTGCCCCGAGGGCCTGCAGCCCCCGGCGCAGCCACCCCTCCAAAAAGGCGAAGCCCCGGGATAGGAGGGCGGAGGGGTAGTTGGCCCCCTTCAGGGTGAGGAAGAACACCAGCCCCAGCAGCAGCCCCATGAGGGGCAGGCCCAAAAGCCGTCCCGTCAGCAGCACATCCAGCCGGTGCCGGCGCTCAAGCTGGCCTTTCTCCGCCCCCTGCACCGCCTCCCGGCACAGGGCCCGGGCCAGGCGATGGCAGGCCTCCGCCTCCGATTCCGCCGGCCCCCGGTCCAGGTGAAAGGGCGCCGGGGCCGACCCGTCTGCCAGCTCCGCCGCCGCCCGCAGGACCCGGTCGATCCCCTTTTTGCTCCGGGCCGCCGTCCCCAGGACCGGCACCCCCAGCGCCCGGGAGAGGGTCTCGGTGTCCACCCGGATGCCCCGGCGCGCCGCCTCGTCCAGCAGGTTCACGCAGATCACCACCCGCCCCTGCCGGGCCATGATCTGCAGCGCCAGGGGCAGGCTCCGGTTCAGGCTGGTGCCGTCGCAGACCACGATGTAGGCGTCCGCCGCCCCCTCCGTGACGAAGGCCGCCGCCTGCTGCTCCTCCTGGGAAACGGGGCGCAGGGAGTAGGCCCCCGGCACGTCCACCAGCGTCACCGCCCGGCCGTCCACCCGGGCCGTCCCCGATTGGAGGCCCACGGTCTTGCCCGTCCAGTTGCCCGTGTGCTGCTTCATGCCCGTGGCGGCGTTGAAGAAGGTGCTCTTGCCCACGTTGGGGTTGCCGCACAGGCCGATGACGGGCCGGCTCATGCTTCCTCCACGGCGATACCCGCCGCGTCCCGCTGCCTGAGGGCGATGACCGTCTCGCAGACCCAATAGGCCCGCGGGTCCCCCAGGGGCGCCTGGAAGAGGGGGATCACCTGGCTGCCCGGCACAAAGCCCAGGTCCATGAGCCGGCTTTTCAAGGGCTCGCCGGCGGACAGGGACAGGATTTTTCCGGCCCGGCTGAGGGGCAGGCGGGAGAGAGGGATCATAGGCAGCCTCCGAAACAAAAGATGGTATGGGTATACTATGGCGGCTGGGAGAAAAGCGTGACAGGCATCTCGAAATGCTGCGAGAAGATTTGTTGATTCTTTTGATTGACATTGATATAGAAACAATGTAAACTAATATTAGAAATTAGATCGGAGGGAAACGAGATGAAAACCGTGTCGGTGTATGGGGATTCCCTGCTCAAGGGCGTTTCCCTGGTGGGGAACCGGTATACCGTGTGCGCCCAGCGGGCGGCCGACTTCGCCCGGGACCACGGCTTGCTGCTGCTGAACCGGTCTTACTTCGGGGCCACGGTGGAGAAGGGCCTCCAGCGGCTCAGCCGGGACATTGCGGACCGGGCGCCCCTGGGGGAGTATACGGTGCTGGAGTTCGGCGGCAACGACTGCGATTTTGACTGGGCGGCCGTGGCGGCGGACCCCACGGGGGAGCACGAGTGCAAGGTGCCTCCGGCGCGGTTTCGGGCGCTGCTGCAGGCGGCGGTGGAGCAGGTCCGCTCCGCCGGGGGAAAGCCCCTGCTCACCACTTTGCCCCCCATCGACCCGGAAAAGTATCTTGCCTGGATCTGCCGCAACGGCCTGAGCCGGGAGCGGATCCTCCTGTGGCTGGGGGACTTGAACGCCATCTACCGCTGGCAGGAGCTGTACGCCAACCTGGTCCGCTCCCTGAGCCAGAGCTTGCGGGTGCCCCTGGTGGACCTGCGGGAAGCCTTCCTCTCCCGCCGGCGGATGGACGGTCTGCTGTGCGCCGACGGCATCCACCCCACGGACCGGGGCCATGAGCTGATCCTCTCCGCCTTTCACGAATTCCTCCAGACCATGCCGGGATAAATGCTTGCGCGGCGCATCCGCCCGTGGTATACTTTCTATATCAATGGGGGAGGACAAAGCTGTGGAACTGCTGACGACCATCACCAACTATATCGCGCAAGCGGGCATCGAATTGTTGGACATCGCCGCCATGGGCATCCTGCTCTACGGCAGCGGAAAATCCATTTGGATGATGATCCGCCATAAACCTGGCGTCACCCTGTACCTCACCCGATTCATGAACATCGCGCTCATCGTCATGCTCTGCGCGGAGATCATCCGCCTGGTGCTGATCCGGGAGCCTCTGGAGCTGGCCATCGTGGCGGGCATGGTGGCGCTCCACGGTGCCATCTCCTTCCTCATCGCCTGGGAGGTGAACAAGGAGCAAAGCCACGATAAGGCGCGGGGCGAAGAAGAAGCCAAGACCGACGAGGACTTGCTGCTCTAAGGGCAGGTCCCGCGCCGGCGTTTTCTTTTCATAGGGCTGCTGGGGCAGCAAACGGGGTCTGTTGGAAAACGGGGTTTTTCAGCAGACTTACTACGTAAAAAAGGAGATCGATCTATGGCAAAGCACCGCACCTACACGGAAAATGACCTGCGCTATCTGAAGATGCTCTCCCGCATGTTTCCCACGGTCCGCGCCGCGGCCACGGAGATCATCAACCTGCAGGCCATCATGAACCTGCCCAAGGGCTGCGAGCACTTCATCTCCGATGTCCATGGGGAGCATGAGGCCTTTCTGCACATCCTCAATTCCTGCTCCGGCGTGGTCCGGGAGCGGCTGGACGAGCTCTTTGCCAACGCCATTCCCCGGGAGGAGCTGAACCAGCTGGCCACCCTCATCTACTATCCCCGGGAGAAGCTGGAGCAGCTCAAGCCCCAGATCAGGGACCTGGAGGAATGGTACCGGATCACCATCCATCGGCTGATCCTGCTGGCCCGGGCGACCAGCGAGCGCTACACCCGCTCCAAGGTCCGCAAGGCCCTGCCTCCGGATTTTGCGTACATCCTGGATGAGCTCCTCTACACCCACGGGGAGGACCTGGACAAGCGGGACTATTTCGAGAACATCATCGCCACGGTCATCGCCATCGGCCAGGCCCCGGATCTGATTGCCGCCATATGCGAGCTCATCAAGTGGGCGGCGGTGGACCGGCTCCACCTGGTGGGGGATATCTTCGACCGGGGCCCCCGGGCGGACATCATCCTGGACGCCCTTTTGAAGCACCACAGCGTGGACATCCAGTGGGGCAACCACGACATCCTCTGGATGGGCGCCGCCTCCGGCAGCCGGACCCTGGTGGCCACGGTCCTTTCCAACTCCATCCACTACAACAACCTGGAGGTGGTGGAAACGGGCTACGGCATCTCCCTTCGGCCCTTGTCCGTCTTCGCCAACGAGGTGTACAAGAATTCCGACGTGTCCCGGTTCGCCGTGAAGCTCACCGGGGACGACGCCCTGGGCGTTTCCGAGAAGGACAAGCTCCTGTCCGCCCGGATGCACAAGGCCATCACCGTGATCCTCTTCAAGCTGGAGGGGCAGAAGATCCTTCGGCACCCGGAGTACGGCATGGAGGATAGGCTCCTGCTGGACAAGATCGACTACGAGAACAAATCCATCACCATCAACGGCACAACCTGGCCCCTGGAGGACGTGGACTTCCCCACCGTGGACCCCAAGGACCCCTATGCCCTCACCCCGGAGGAGAGCGCGGTCATCGACCAGCTCACCGCCTCCTTCCTCAACAGCGAGAAGCTCCAGCGCCACGTGCGCTTCCTCTATTCCAAGGGGAGCCTGTATAAGATCTACAACGGCAACCTGCTCTTCCACGGCTGCATCCCCATGGATAAGGAGGGCAACTTCCTCTCCTTCAACCTGGACGGGGTGGAGCGCACCGGCAAGGATTTCCTGGACTTCGCCGACAACGCCGCCCGCCGGGCCTACTACTACAAGATGGGCACCCCGGAGCGGGAGCTGGGCATGGACTTCCTCTGGTTCCTCTGGGCCGGCCGCAACAGCCCCATCTTCGGCAAGGACAGGATGACCACCTTCGAGCGTCGGCTCATCCGGGACGAAGCCTCCTGGACCGAGGCCAAGAACCCCTATTATGTCCTCTATGAGCGGTACGACGTGTGCGATAGGATCCTCAAGGAATTCGGCCTGGAGGGCCCCCACTGCCACATCATCAACGGCCATGTGCCCGTGAAGGCCAAGAAGGGGGAAAGCCCCCTGAAGGCCGGCGGCAAGCTCATCGTCATCGACGGCGGGTTCTGCAAGGCCTATCAGTCCACCTCCGGCATCGCCGGCTACACCCTGATCTACACCTCCTACAGCTACCGGATCGTGGCCCATCAGCCCTTCGTAGGGCAGAAGCGGGCCATTGCGGAGAACTTCGACATCTCCTCCTCCACGGACGTGTTCGAGCCCCTGGAGACCCGCCGCAAGATCAGGGAGACGGACACGGGCCGGGAGCTCCAGCGCCAGGTGGACGACCTCATGCTCCTGCTGGACGCCTATCGGGACGGCGTGGTGGCCGAGGATCACAAGAGCAAATAAGGGATAACGGTGATCTTTTGCCGCTTTTTCTCTTTAGGCTAAAAGAGAAAAAGCGGCGGAAAAAGAGAAATCAAGAAGGGAATGATGGGCGATGCACGCAGGCATCTTCCCCTTCTTAAAAGTTCTTTTGGCCCTTTTCTTTCAAGAAAAGGGTCGGGCTTTCAATAAATTCCTATTAAATACAATATCAACCCATACACCACGCTGGAACCGATCCCGTACACCAGCACGGGGCCGGCGATCTGGAAGAGCTTGGCGGCGGTACCGGTGATGAGCCCCTCCGCCCGAAACTCCATGGCCGGGGAAACGATGGAGTTGGCGAACCCGGTGATGGGCACCACGGTCCCCGCCCCGGCGAAGCTGGCAATCCGGTCGAACACCCCCAGGGCCGTGAGCAGCCCCGCCAGGAAGATGAGCGTTAGGGAGCACACCGTCCCCGCCTGCTCCCTGTCCAGGTGCAGATACAGCCGGCCCGCCTGGGCGATGAGTTCCCCCAGGCAGCAGATGCCTCCGCCCACGGCAAAGGCCCGCAGACACATGAGCCCGGTCCTGGACCGGGGCATCAGCGCCTTCACCCGCCGCTGATAGTCTCGCTCCGTCATGACCGTTCCTCCCGCCGGAAGCCCTCCCGCCGCCGGATCTCCCGATCGGCGGGGCACTGCCGGCTGACGCCCGCCAGGTCCGTGGGGTAGAACCGGGTGCGTCCGGGGGCCGGTCCGGAGGGGGAGGGGAAATAGTTCGTTCTGTTCACGCTGTAGAGCCCCTGGCCGCTGGGCGCCTTCTCCCGCCTGAGTAGCGGCAGCACCAGCGCCATGCCGATGCTCAGCAGCAGCAGTCCCAGCAGCAGATACAGGCAGGTGGATCGGGTCAAGGGCCATGCCTCCTTTTTCGTTTCTCTCTGGCAAAAGCATGCGCCGCTTTGCCCGGAAATATACAGAAAAAAACCGCAAAAACCCGCAAAAAACGGCTTGACAAGAAGGGACTGCTTTGTTAATATATTCGAGTGCCTATTGGGTGAAGTGCGGCACAAGCCCCGCCAGCGCTTGATCTACAGGGCAGCAAGTATCAATATTTCATTGGAGGAATCGCCATGAAGACCTATATGGCAAAGGGCGAAACCGTTGAGCGTAAGTGGTACGTGGTGGATGCGACGGACATGATCCTTGGCCGTCCAGAGGTAAGAACAAGCCCATCTTCACCCCCCATGTGGACACCGGCGACTGCGTCATCATCGTCAACGCCGACAAGGTCCGCCTGACCGGGAACAAGCTGGCCGAGAAGACCCATATCCATCACACCGGGTATCCCGGCGGCATCAAGGAGATCACCTACGGTGAGCTGCTCGCCAAGAAGCCCGAGTTCGCAGTGTATGAGTCCATTCGCCGCATGATGCCCAAGGGACCCCTGGGCCGCAAGATGCTCAAGAAGCTGCGCGTCTATGCCGGACCCACCCACAACCACGAGGCCCAGCAGCCCGAAGTGCTTGTGCTCAAGTAAGGAGGAAAAACGACTATGGCAAAAACCGCTTTCATCGCCACCGGGCGTCGTAAGAAGTCCGTTGCCCGCGTCCGTTTGGTCCCCGGCACCGGCACC
>CACWYB010000012.1:0-19353 GCA_902765005.1 uncultured Eubacteriales bacterium
TTCAGCTCAATACTTGCGCTTGCGGGCGGCTTCGGCCTTCTTCTTGCGCTTCACACTGGGCTTCTCGTAGTGCTCACGACGACGGACCTCGGCGAGGACGCCACTGCGGGCGCACTTGCGCTTCCATCTCTTGAGAGCGCTTTCCAGGGATTCGTTTTCTCCGACTCTGACTTCCATTTTTCTCCCTCCCCTCCTGAGCCAACAATAGGTGCAAAAATCACCAGCACACCGAAAGATTATAACCGAAGGAACCGGATTCGTCAATCCCCTTTTTTCTGGTTTTGTCCACCGGCGGTTTTGACATCGGGCGGGATTTAGGCTATACTGGTCCCATCACATGGGAAGGAACTTCTTCGTATGGCAAAGCTGTATTTTCGATACGGGGCCATGGGCTCCAGCAAATCCGCCAACGCCCTCATGGTGCGCTACAACTATCTGGAGCGGGGCAAGCATGTGTTGCTCATGAAGCCCTCCACGGACACCCGGGACGGCGCCCGCCGCATCCTCTCCCGCTGCGGTTTGGAGGCGGAGTGCACCCTGGTGGAGGATCTGGACATGGAGGCGGTGAAGGCCGGGCAGTATGACTGCATCATTGTGGACGAGGCCCAGTTCCTCACCAAGGAGCAGGTGGAGACCTTCGCCTATATTTGCGACATGTATGATGTGCCCGTGATCTGCTACGGCCTGAAGACGGACTTCCAGGGCAACTTCTTTGAGGGGAGCCACTGGCTTTTGGCCCGGGCGGACGCCATCGAAGAGGTGAAGACCATCTGCTGGTGCGGCCGAAAAGCCACCCAGAACGCCCGCCTGGACGGCAAGGGCAGCATCACCAAGGTGGGGGAGCAGGTGGTCCTGGGGGCCAACGACACCTACATCGGCCTGTGCCGCAAGCACTGGCGGCTGGGGGACCCGGGGCCGGGCCTGAGGGCGGAGGACTTGCAGCAGAAAGGCACGGGGCAGAAGTGAAGGAATCCGGCATCATGGGAAAGACCTTCGGCACGGTGATGTTCCTCATCGTGGGGGCCTGCCTGTGCGTGCTGTTCCTGGTGGTCTATCCGGGCGGCGATCTATGCCGCCTGTTTCAATATACCTTGGTTTTGCTGTGCTTTCTGCACACCTTCCTGCACAGGAGCCAAAGCTTTGAGGGGCTTTTATGCCTGCTGGCCATGCTCTTTACGGTCCTGGCGGATTTCTTTCTGGTGGCCCTTCGGGAGGCCCAGTGGCTTTTGGGCCTGGGGGTGTTCTGCCTGGCGCAGCTCTGCTGGGCAGTCCGGCTCCTGTTGATGGAGCGGGGGAAACGGCGGCTTGTACACCTGATGGCCTGGGCCGGCGTCTGCGGAACGCTGCTCATCGTGGCGGTGATCCTGGCCCGGGGCGGCGACACCCTGCTGCTCATGGGGGCGGTGTACGCCTCGCTCCTGCTGACCACGGTGCTCTTCGCCTGGGCCGGCGCCCGCAATTTCCTCTTCACCCTGGGCATGACGCTGTTCCTCGGCTGCGATTTCTTCGTCATGGTCAACAACGCCGCCCTCTACCTGGATCTGGCCCAGCACCCCCTGCTCAGCGCTCTGCACGCCATTCCCTTCAACATGATGTGGGCCTTCTACGGCCCCAGCCAAATGCTCCTCGCCCTTTCCAGCGCCCGGCGCACGAAGCCCGTGCGCTGATTTTTTATCGGGAAATCTTGCGTTTTATCACGCAAAAAGGTATACTATTTTCACTACAATAAGAGGGAGCGTCAATCCATGGAAAACAAACGGCCTCAGGGCCACGGCAAAAAAGTCGGTTCCGGTTCCGTCAACGTGGGCAAGGGGGATCAGGTATCCTCCCGGCCCGTGGGCACGGGCAGCGGGCGCACGGGGAGCTTCGATCAGCGCCCCGGTGAGAATCGGGAGGGGGGACAAAGGTCCACCGCCGGGAAGCTGGGCCTGCTGGCCCTGCTCCTGGTGCTGCCCAAGAAGTATCGCCGGCTCCTGCTCATCGTCATCGCCGTGCTGGTCGTGTTCGGCCTGCTCACGGGCAAGTGCAGCGGCTCTGGCGTGGACGTAGGGTCCCTGTTGCCGGATGAGAGCCAGTATGCCCTGGTCACCGATCCTCCGGCCTACACCCTGCCGCCCACCGTCACCCAGGCGCCCGTTGTGACGGAAGCCCCCGTCATCACCCCGGCCCCGGTGGTCACCGCCGCCCCCGTGGTGGGGGAGGCCCGGGCCAAGCGGGTCACGCCCATCGGCAACGGCCAGGACACCGTCACCGTCATGATCTACATGTGCGGCACGGACCTGGAATCCAAGTACGGCATGGGCACCAGCGACCTGGGCGAAATGGTCAAAGCCACCATCTCCGATAAGGTGAACGTGATCGTGGAGACCGGCGGCTGCCGGGCCTGGAAAAACAACATCGTCTCCAGCTCCGTGAACCAGATCTATCAGGTCCAGACCGGGGGCCTGCGCCGCCTGGTGGACAACTTCGGCACCGCCTACATGACGGACCCGGACAACCTGGCCTCCTTCATCCAGTACTGCACCGCCAACTTCCCGGCCAACCGGAACATCCTCATCTTCTGGGATCACGGCGGCGGCTCCCTCTCCGGCTACGGCTACGATGAGAAGCAGAGCACGGGCTTTACCACCGCTGCCGCCTCCATGACCCTGCCCCAGATCGACGCGGCTCTGAAGAAGGGCGGCTGCACCTTCGACTGGATCGGCTTCGACGCCTGCCTCATGGCCACGCTGGAGACCGCCATGGTCTGCAACACCTATGCCGACTACATGATCGCTTCCGAGGAATCTGAGCCCGGCACCGGCTGGTACTACACCGACTGGCTCACGGCCCTGTCCCAGAACACCTCCGCCTCCACGGAGAGCATCGGCAAGGTCATCGTGGACACCTTCGTCGCCGCCAGCCAGCGGGCCCAATCCAACGCCCAGGTGACCTTGAGCGTGCTGGATCTGGCCAAGATGCAGGGCACCGTCCCCGCGGCTTTGCGGAGCTTCTCCACTTCCACCACCGCCCTCATCCAGGGCAGCGGCTACCAGCAGGTGGCCCAGGCCCGGGCCAACGTGCGCCAGTTCGCCCGCCAGAGCCGGATCAATCAGGTTGACCTGATCGACCTGTGCGACAGGATCGGCACCGCGGAATCCAAGACCCTCTCCGCCGCCCTCAAGGGCTGCGTGGCCTGCAACAAGACCACCATCTCCAAGGCCAACGGCGTTTCCATCTATTTCCCCTACGAGTCCCTGAACGGCGTGAAGAGCGCCATTTCCCAATACAACAACCTGGGCATCGATTCCGAATACACCAAGTGCATCCAGAGCTTCGCCAGCGTGGGCCAGGGGGGCCAGTTCGCCTCCTCCGCGTCCCAGTACGGCTACGGCTCCTATTCCTCCGGCAGCGACCTGCTGAGCACCCTCCTGGGCGGCTTTATGGACAGCGGCTCCTATTCCGGCAGCACCGACAGCGGCTATGGCAGCTCCGCCTACGGCTCCTCCTCGCCGCTGGGCTCCCTGCTGGGCAGCTACACCAACGGCTCCGGCGTCGCTTCCGCGGGCAACAGCGTGGACGCCTCCACCATCATGGACCTTCTGTCCGCCTTCTCCGGCCGGTCCATGCCCGCGTCTTTGGATTGGGTAGACACGGACCTGGTGGCCGGCAAGGCCATGGACATCGCCCGGAATCGGCTTGACCCCGCCCGCATCGCCGTCACGGACAAGAACGGCGTGCCCACCCTGGTGCTCACCGACGAGGAATGGGCTCTCATCGACAGCGCGGCGTTGAACATCTTCGTGGAGGATGAGGACGGCTTCATCGACCTGGGCTACGACAACTACCTGACCTTCGATGATGACAACGACCTCTCCCTGACCTTTGACGGCACCTGGCTGTGCCTGGACGGCAACCCCGCCGCCTTCTACATGATCAAGGCGGAGGAGGAGGGCACCTATGGCCGGGTCCCGGCCCGGCTCACCGGCCTAAGGGCAAGGAACGCGGATGACGGCACCCTGAAGGTGGACGGCGCCTCCAGTGGAGAGGACGTGTCCGGCACCGAGACCGTGGAGATGATGGTGAATCTGATCGTCTTCATCGACATGGACGGCAACGCCGTCGTCCTGGGCGCCGACCCCCTGTACGCCGACGAGACCGAGACCCAGGCCAAGGGCTCCATCCCCATCCAGGCCGGGGACGAGATCCAGCTCCTCTGCGACCACTACGCCCTGGACGGGACCTTCAGCGGCAGCTACACCCTGGGCACCCCCTTCACCGTAGGCGACACCATCACCGTGGACTACCGGGCCATCAGCAACGACAGCATCTCCGTCAGCTACCGGCTCACGGACATCTACGCCAACGTCTACTGGACCCCCGCCTACATCTACTGAACGATTGTTGAAACGAGCGCTCCTTTGGGGGCGCTCTTTTTAGAAAGGAAAACTCTATGGAATTCGTTTGCAATACCTGCGGAAAGCGGGAGAGCGTCACCACCCGGAGGCCCAAGTGTGACTGCGGGGGCCTCTGGAAGCTGGACTTTGCGCCGCCCAAATTCGATTTGGAGAAGGTGGACAGGCAGGAATGGAGCCTGTTCCGCTATCGGGCCTTCATGGCCCTGGAGGGGGACGCCTGGCGGGATATCAGCATGGGCGAGGGCATGAGCCCCATCGTGCGCCTGGATGAAAATGTGCTTCTCAAGATGGACTACTTCATGCCCACCCTGTCCTTCAAGGACCGGGGCGCGGCGGTGCTGATTGCCCACGCCAAGGCCATCGGGGTTGATAAGGTGGTTCAGGATTCCAGCGGCAACGCGGGCAACGCCGTGGCGGCCTACTGCGCCCGGGCGGGCATCTGCTGCGAGATCTTCGTGCCCGAGGGCACCAGCCCCAAAAAGATCGATATGATCCGTGCCCACGGGGCGACTTGCACCGTGGTGCCCGGCAGCCGGGACCACTGCGCCGACGTATGCCGGGCCAAGGTGGAGCAGGAGGGCATCTACTGCGCCAATCACGTCTACAACCCCTTCTTCTACGAGGGCACCAAGACCTATATCTATGAGGTCTATGAGCAGCTGGGTCGCATCCCCAAAAACCTGGTGATCCCCGTGGGCAACGGCACCTTGTTCCTGGGGGCCATGAAGGCCCTGGAGGAGCTGGAAGCGGCGGGCTGCATCGACAGATTCCCCCAGATCATCGCCCTGCAGACCGAGACCTGCGATCCTCTGCTGCAGGCCATGGAGCAGGGGCTGGACGCCCCCGCCCAAATCACGCCCACACCCACCCTGGCCGAGGGTATCGCCATCGGCAAGCCCATGCGGGGAAAGGAGATATTGGCATACGCTCGTCGGCATAACGTACGCTTCGTCCACGCTCCGGAGGACCGGATACTGGAAGCTCGGTCGGCCCTGGCCGGGAAAGGCGTCTACATCGAACACACCACCGCCGCCAACTACGCGGCCTACCTCCGGTATGTGGAGCTCTTCGGACCTACCCCGGACACCCTCATCACCATGTGCGGCGCGGGCCTGAAATCGGATCATTAAGAGAATAAACCATGGTTTTTTGCCGCTTTTTCTTTTCTGTGAATAGAAAAAGCGGCAAAAAGAAAAGCTCAGGAAGACGAATATTTTAGAATTCCTGAGCATTTTTTATATAGATAAAGGCTTTTTCATGAAAGAAAGAGGAACGAAACACAAATCATTCCTTAATCTTTATCTCGCTCTCCGGCTGATTGTCCATGGTCTCGCCCTCCAGGTGGATCATCTTCTCCGTCAGGAGCTTGGAGAACCCGGACACGATGGCGGAGGAGAACACCAGCCGCTCCACATCCGCGCTCTGGGAGGAAGGGTCGTGAAGCACATCGTCCCCGGCGGTCCGCACCAGCTGGATGAAGGCCAGGCACATCTCGTGGTGCTTGGCCACATAGCTTTCGTAGATGCGGCGCACCTCCTCCTCGGGCAGGCCCAGGGGCAGGAGCTTCTGAATGTAGGGGATGTTCACGCTCTGCTTCAGGGAGCAGACCATGATGAGATAGGCCATGTGGACCCGGGTATACTTCTTTTTCACCGGGGGCGGCATGATCTTCAGCCGCACATAGTTGTTGATGATGCTGGCGGTGATGGCCGCGTTGCCGTGCTCATCCTCCGGCAAAAAGTTCAGATACCGCTGCAGAAGCATGACCACCTGGTCCATATACAGGTCCATGTCCGGCAGCTCGTCCCATTGGGGCAGATGAAAATTCTTGAGATAGTTCTCCCATCGGCGGAGCTTGGCGCCAATGAGATTCACGTCGTAAGCCATGATCCATTCTCCTCTTTCGTTGCTTTCAGTATACTCCTTCTGTGCGTCCTTGACAAGAGACAACATAAAAATGACAAATGAAATATTTTTGTGAATCAGTTGACAGAATCATTTAAACGGTTTAATATGATATCAAATATTAGATTAAGGAGGCTGAATCGATGGCCTTTCGCATTTGGACGGATACCTCCGCCAACCTTCCGGCGGCCCTGTGCCAAAAGCTGGGGATCGGCGTGCTGCCTTTTCATTTCATGCGCAACGGGGGCAAGGAGGAGTGCTGCCTGGACACGGAAAGCTTCCCCTACGACGCCTACTATGAGGAGCTGAAGGCGGGCACCAACGCCACCACCTCCATGATCAACTCCGAGGCCTACCGGCAGGTCTTCGCCCAGGAGGCGGAGGAGGGAAACGATGTGCTCTACATCGGCATGTCCTCCGGCATCAGCGGGGCCTACGGCGCCTCCAGCCTGGCGGCCCAGGAGGTGGAGGAGGCGTACCCCCAGCGGCGCATCGAGGCCTTTGACACCAAGGGCGCGTCCCTGGGCGAAGGGCTGCTGGTCCTGGCCGCCCAAAAGCTCCAGCAGGCGGGCAAGAGTCTGACGGAGGCCCTGAAGGAGCTGGATCGGCTCCGGGTCCACATGATGCAGATCTTCACCGTGGACGATCTCATGTACCTGCGCCGGGGCGGCCGCATCTCCCGCATGAAGGCGGTCATCGCCTCCGTGCTGAACATCAAGCCCATCCTGCGGGGGGATGAGGAGGGGCGCATCGTGGTCACCGGCAAGACCATCGGCCGGAAGGCCGCCATCCGGGCCCTGGCGGATGATCTCATCGAGAACATCGACGAGAAGGACGCCTGCGGCGTAGGCATCGCCCAGGCCGGCTGCAAGGCCGACGCGGAGAAGCTGATCGAACGCATCCGCGCCAAATTCCCGAGCCTGCCCATCCTCACCGTGCCCTATGAGCCGGTCACCGGCAGCCACGTGGGCCCCGGGGCCCTGGCCCTCTTCTACATCAGTCGCACGGAACGGGCCGTGTAAGCCCAAAAAAGAATAGAGCGATCAACAAAAAAAGGAGCGAGAGTTCGCTCCTTTTCTCGTTTGGTCGTCTTATTCGGCAGGCGTGATGGCGGTGGTGTCGGTGGCGCCGCTGTCGCTGGCCCGCTTGGCGCAGAAGCTGCACAGCTCGCCCCGGTTGTTTTCCCAGGCCTCGTTCAGGGAGGTGTGATGCAGGTTCTCGGCGGAGGTGTTGCTCAGGGCCTGGCAATCATCATACAGGTGATACTTGCGGCCGTAGGTGGTCCAGAAGCAGCCGTCCGGATCTTGGATGTCGATGTTGAACTCCTGGGTGACCTTGTCCACCTCGTCCTGGGTGACGGGATGATAGTCCGCAGAGGCGCCGCCCACCAGCAGCGTGAGCACGGCCAGGGCCGCAATGGCGATCCGCTTGGTCTTCTGATCCAGCTTGTCGTTCTTCAGGATCAGCGCCAGGCCGATGACGAAGAAGATCAAGAAGGCCATGATGAGGCCCAGCTGGTTCCAAATGAACTGGACGATCTTGTTGTGGGACTTGACCGGGTGGATGTGGTTGGCCTTCTTCCACAGCAGGGCGGCGCCGATGCACAGGGCAACCGCCACCACCAGATCGATGATCATAGCGGTGTAGTTCTTCAGCACCAGCATCCGCATGGCGCCGAAAGGCAGCTCCCAATCGCCGATCTGAGGCAGATACATGGCCACAATGGCCAGCGCCCACATAACGAAGGCCAGCACCCGCCAGAGGACGGTGTTCTTCTTCTTGCCGGTCTCCTGCTCTTCCATCTGGGCCAGAGCCGCTTTCAGGGCGGCGGCGGAGGGCTTTTTCGCTTCCGCGGGTTCAGCCTTTTTAGCGGGTGCCTTCTTCGCAGGCGCTTTCTTTTCCTCAGCCTTGGCGGCCGTTGCTTTCTTTTCTTCTTCCAAAGTAAAGTTCCCCCTTATGAAAATGCGCCATATCTTCTATGACTACATAGCAGTATACCACAAGGTATGGTGTGTTGCAATGCGTTCATAGACAAAATCTGTGCTTTTTTTGTGTATATGATTGCTATTTACGCAAATCTGTGGTATTTTTATGCTATCTTGGAAAGGAGCAGATTTCAATGGATTCCATTCGCGGTTTGTTGGATGAAAACACCCTCAGGAGCATCGCCGACGCGGCGGGCAAGGGGGTCACGGAACAACAGGTGGAGGACGTGCTCAACGCCGTCCTGCCAGCCATCGAGAAGGACAATGCTTCCGGCACCTTGGCCACCCGTGCGAACGCGGCCGTGGCTGAGGAGCAGGCCGTCACCCGGGGCGGCACACGGGCGGGAGGCCTGGACATGCTGTCCCTGCTGCTGGGCGGCAACAGCGCCGCGGCCACCCAAACGGCGGCCAGCAGCGCCAACGTGTCCTCCGGCACGGCCAACAGCATTCTGAAGATCGCCGCTCCCATCCTGCTGTTCCTGCTGCTGAAGAACTCCTTGGGCGGCAGCTCCAGCCAGTCCTCCGGCGGCGGCCTGCTGGGAAGCCTGCTGGGCGGCGGCAGCTCCAACGGCAGCCTGCTGGGCAGCCTGTTAGGCGGCGGCTCCAGCCAAAGCAGCGGCTCCGGCTCCCTGTTGGGGAGCCTGCTGGGCGGTTCCTCCCAGCCGGCCCAGCAGCAGAGCAGCGCCAATGATTCCCTCCTGGGCATGCTCCTGGGCGGCGGCAGCGACGCGGACACCAGCGCCGGCAGCAGCCTGCTGGGCTCCCTGCTTTCCGACAGCACCCCGGCGCAATCGGCCCAGCCCCAGTCTTCCGGCGGCGGCAGCCTGCTGGGGAGCCTGCTGGGCGGCGGCGCCAGCCAAAATGGCGGCGGTTCCCTGCTGGGGAGCCTGCTGGGCGGTTCCTCCGCCGGCAGCTCTTCCGCCAGCGCCTCCTCCGGCAATGGGGGCATCTTAGGGTCCCTGGTTTCCCTGCTGGGGGATGATACCCCGGCCCAGACCCAGACCGCCACCACCTCCACCGGCAAGAAAAAGAAAACCTCTTCCTCCGGCAAAAAGACCTCTTCCACGGCCAAGAAGACCGGCACCTCAAACAAGACCTCCTCTACCGGGAAGAAGCCTTCCTCCACCGGGAAGAAGACCTCCTCCACGGCCAAGAAGACCGCCTCCAAGAAGTCCGAGAAATAAGGGGGCGCTGGTCATGGCAGGTCCGGGCGGGCGTTTCGGCCCCAGAGGCTTCCTCACCGAGGAAGAAAAGCAAAACATGCCCCATGTCACCGGGGCGCTGATCAAACGTATCTTAGGGTATCTCAAGCCATACTGGCTCCAGTTTGCCCTGGTGTTCATCACCATCCTCCTTTCCTCCGTGGTGGGGCTGCTGCCCTCCATCATCACGGGGCGGATCGTGGATGAGGCCCTCATCGGCCGCAACATGAAGCTGCTCATCGAGCTGCTGCTCATGGCTCTCGGGACCTTGGCCGTGTCCCAGGTGGTCACCGTGCTCTCCGGCTACATCTCCGCCTGGATCAGCCACCGGATCATCTTCGACATGAAGAACCAGATGTACGACCATCTGCAGCACATGCCCCACGCCTTCTTCACCTCGGAGAAGCAGGGCGACATCATCACCCGCATGAACAGCGACATCGGCGGCGTGTCCTCCGTGATCTCCGGCACCCTGACCAGCATCGTCAGCAACCTGGCCACGGTCATCACCACCTTGGTGGCCCTGTTCACCATGAGCTGGAAGCTGGCCTTCGTGGGCATCCTGGTGATCCCGCTGCTCATTCTGCCCACCCGCAGCGTAGGCCGCACCCGCTGGAAGCTCCTCACGGACAGCCAGGCCAAGAATGATGAGATGAACCAGCTCATCAACGAGACCCTCTCCGTCAGCGGCTCCCTGCTGGTGAAGCTCTTCACCCGGGAACAGCGGGAGTATGAGCGGTTCGTCAACGTAAATGAAGAGGTCACTCAGCTGGCCCTCAAGGAGGAAAGGAGCGGCCGGTGGTTCCGGGTGGTCATGGGCATGTTTACCCAGATCGGCCCCCTGCTCATCTACTTTGCCGGCGGCCTCTTCATCATCCGCGGCATGGACACGGCCCTCACCGTCGGTACCGTCACCGCCACCGTGGCCCTCATCAACCGGCTCTATCGGCCCGTGGAGTCCCTGCTGAACATCCAGGTGGACTTCACCCGCTCCCTGGCCCTTTTCTCCCGCATCTTCGATTACTTCGACCGGGACGTGGTGATAAAATCCCCTGAAAACGGAAAAACGCCCCCGGTGGAGGGGGCGGACATCCGCTTCGATCATGTGCGCTTCGGCTATGAGGCGGAGAAGGAGATCCTGAAGGACATCGACTTCACCGTGCCCGCCAGCCGGATGTACGCCATCGTGGGCCCCTCCGGCAGCGGCAAGTCCACCATCATCAACCTGATCCCCCGGCTCTACGACGTGTGGGGCGGCCGCGTCACCATCGGCGGGGTGGACGTGCGGGATATGGACCTGACCTATCTGCGGGGGCAGATCGGCATGGTGACCCAGGATACCTACCTATTTAATGGCACCATCCGGGAGAACCTGCTCTACGCCAAAGAGAACGCCACGGATGAGGAGCTCATGGCGGCCTGCCGGGCGGCCAGCATCCACGATTTCATCATGGCCCAGCCCGACGGCTACAACACCATGGTGGGCAACCGGGGCCTGAAGCTCTCCGGCGGCGAAAAGCAGCGGCTGTCCATCGCCCGGGTCATCCTGAAGGATCCCAAGATCCTCATTCTGGACGAGGCCACCTCCGCCCTGGATTCCATCTCCGAGAGCGCCATCCAGGACGCCCTGGTGCCGCTCATGGCGGGCCGCACCAGCATCGTCATCGCCCACCGGCTCTCCACCATTCTGGCGGCGGACGAGATCCTGGTCCTCTCCGACGGCGTCATCAAGGAGCGGGGCACCCATGAGGAACTCCTGGCCCTGGACGGGGTCTATCAGGACCTGTACGAAACCCAGTTCAAGCTGGTGCTGGACATGGAGATGGAGAAGCATCAGCAGGAGTATGAGCGGGCGTAGCCTTAGGGCATGCTCCGCTTGCGGTACTGGATGGGGGAGAGGCCGTACTGGCGGCGGAAGCTGGCGGTAAAGTAGCTGGCCGAGCAGAACTGAAGGCTCTCGGCGATCTGCCCCACATCCTGACCCGTGGTCAACAGCAGCACAGCGGCTTTTTCAAGCCGCTTTTTTCGTATATACGCCGCCGGGGTCAGGCCGCTTTCCCGCTTGAACTTCCGGGAGAAGTAGTATTCCGTATACCCGGTCTGCCGGGACAAGGCTTCTATGCTCAGCGGCTCCTCCAGATGCCGTTCGATATAGCCGCACACCGCCTCGATCTCCCGGGACATGCGCTCCGTCCGTACGGCGTTGACCCGGCGAACGAACTCCTCCTGCATGGCCATGAGCAGGGCCAGCAGCTCCCCGGGTACCGTGGCCGCCGTCACGCTCTGGGCGTAGCGGTCAAAGAGCGCCAGGCCCGTCTCCGGGCTCAGGCCACCCTCCATGGCCGCCCGGGAAAGAAGCGAAAGCCGGCAAAGGGCCGCGCTCTTCATCTGCGTCAGCTGGTCCCCCCAGGGACCGGGCCGCAGCACCGCGTCTCCTAAGGCCACCCGATCCGTTTGCTCGATCAGGGAGAGGTCACCCTCCCGCACCCGGCGCAAGGTCTCCTGCTCCGCCCCGTAGGCCTGCCGATCGTCCAGCAGGATGGTCCGGCGCACGTTGGTGGGGGCGTTCCCGCCGCTGAAGAGCCGCAGCCGAGACAGATCCAGCTTCTCCTCCCACAGGGCGTAGTGTAGCATAGCGGCATATTCCTGCGCCTTTGCAAAGGGGATGAGGGGGAGCTTGCGCAGCAGCACGCTGGCGTCCGCGCGTAAGGAAAGGGGCGCGCCCACGTTGGCCAGCACGTTGTCCAGCTCAAAGGTGGAACGCTCCGCCGGCAGGAAGGGCCCGATCCCGTAGATCCGCACCAGCTCCTTCTCTTCCGTCACCGGGCACAGCAGCCAAACCAGGCCGATCCGCCCCGTGAACAGCAGCGGCTCCCTCTCCTCCGAAAGCTTTTTCTCCAACCGTACCCCTCGGCGGCACAGCGCAAACAAGCTGTCCGCCGTTTTCGCGTCCTCGGTCCCCTCGTCGATCCGGTAGAAGCGGCCGTCAAACCGCTCCAGCGCCGGCCCGCCGCAGCTCTTCAGCAGCCCTTCCAGCATCCTCAACCGAACCCCAACAGGCATCTCCGCCATGGAAAAAGCCCTCCTTAACACCAGGGTTTCAATGATAAAACAAACTATAGCATATTATCATAAATTCGTCCAGTTAAATCTAAAAAAGTTAATAAATTATAAATTAAGATAAAACATTATATGAATATGAATGGACTGTTTCCGACAACCGCCTCTGCCTCTTCTTCAAACTTGGCTTTTCTACAGATAATATATTTCATAAACAATCATTCAAACATTTTAACTATACTGTTTCGTTATGCCTGAAAAAATCCTTATTTGGTCGCTTTTTCCAACAATTCTATAGCTGGCATATCAAATCACACATTCAAAAAGAGCAAAATAATACCCAAAAAGTGCTTGAAATTCTATTTACATTCCCGTATAATCAATAGTCGGAATAGGATGCGTATCGCTTTGCCCATTTAACGTTCCGGACCGCATTTTGTTCCAGAAATTGATGAGTTTATTGACGGTGCCTATTCTACACTCAGTATAGGCAAAAAAGTAACTGATAGGGGGTAAAATCAATGACTTCTCTGATCAAGCGAATCACTTCCCTGGCCATGGCATTCTTCATGGTCTTCGGCCTGATTCCCGCCGCCGCTTTTGCCAGTGACGGCGAGGAATTCCCGCCTGAGGATACTCAGGAAGTGGTGGAAACTGTTCAGGAAACTGAACAGGAAGCTGAGCAAGCTACGGATGAGGTAGCTGCTGAGCCTTCTTCTGATGCGGAAACTCCCGCAGAGGAGCAGCCGGCTGAGGAAGTTTCTTCCTATAATAAAGAAGAAGCGACCGAGCCCGAGCAGCCCGCAGAGACTGAGCAGCCCGCGGAGCCCGAGCAGCCCGCGGCTGAGGCATCGCCTGCCGGACCTCAGGTCCACATTACGGATGACTACGCGTTCGTGGGCATCTATAATGGCACGGGCGTCATCAACAACGCGCCGGAGAACAAGCCGCGCCGGGCCATCGCCTGCTGGGTCGTGTCCAACGCCACCGAAGGTGCATACATCGCCGTGTGGCTGCGCGAGCCCTACAAGAGCAATGCGAACCTTGGGTTCGTCGCGGTCCGCGCGGATGGTTCTCTGTACGGCAATCTCCTGGAGGGCAACACCGTTGGCCTGACCGAGAGCACCATCGGCATCGCTCTGGTGGACGCGCCTGCCTTCGTGAAGGCCATGGAGGAGAGGGCCGCCGCTGCTAAGGCCGCTGAGGAAGCCGCCGCTGAGGAGCCCACTCCCGCTCCCACCGAGGAGACCCCCGCTCCCGAAGTGACCGAGGTGCCCGTCGCTGAGGAGCCCACTCCCGCTCCCGTCGAGGAGACCCCCGCTCCCGAAGTGACCGAGGAGCCCGCCGAGGAGGCCCCCGCTCCCGAAGTGGTCGAGGAGCCCGCCGAGGAGACCCCCGCTCCCGAAGTGACCGAGGAGCCCGCCGCTGAGGAGCTCGCTCCCGAAGTGACCGAGGAGCCCGCCGCCGATGAGCCCACTCCCGAAGTGACCGAGGAACCCACCGCTGAAGAGCCCGCTCCCGAAGTGACCGAGGAGCCCGCCGAGGAGACCCCCGCCCCCGAAGTGACGGAGGAGCCCGCCGAGGAGACCCCCGCTCCCGAAGTGGTCGAGGAGCCCGCCGAGGAGACCCCCGCTCCCGAAGTGACCGAGGAGCCTGTCGTCGAGGAGGAGCCCACCGAGGAGCCCGTCGTCGAGGAGGAGCCCGCTGAGGAGCCCGCCCCCGAAGTGACCGAGGAGCCCCAGGAAGAAGTTCAGGAGCCTGCCAAGGCGCCTGCTATGCGTGGTGCTCTGACCGAGGCCGAGACAGCTGATCTCACCGCCGAGGACGCCAACGAGGAAGTGACCGACGAGCCCGCCGCTGAGGAGCCCGTGGTCGAGGAGGAGCACACTGAGGAACTCGAGATCGACGAAACCGAGCTCAAGGGTGACAATGTTACCGTTTCCGGTCTTCTGCCCACGGAAGGCTCTGTGGATGCGGTTTCTGTGGATGCTAGCCAATACGCTAGCTTCTTTGCCCAGCAGCCGGCCCCGCAGCTCCGCAGCGGCATGCGCAAGAGCAATTCTGCCATGAAGTCTGGCAGTTCTGCCTCCGCCGCTGAGGCGACGGTGGAAAGGCCCATTGCTGCCTTCGATATCACAATCTATTCCGATGCCGAAGCCTCCGAGAAATATGATGAGGCGAAGTCTGTTACCGTCTCCTTGACGGACAGCCGCTTTGCCAGCATCACCAACAAGATCCACGTCTATCACGTGGAGGGCAATGGCTCCCTGACCCGCGTGACCGGCAAAGATGGTGCGATCCATAACGGCGACACCATCACCTTCACCGCGCCTTCCTTCTCCGTCTATGTCGTGGTCGAGGAAATCATTCCGCTTCTGACGGTCACCTTCGACAGCAAGGGAAGCCCTGTCCAGACGTCTTATGTCAAGATGGCCGACACGGACGAAGAGCTGAAGGATATCCTTGGCGATCCCAGCAACAAGATCACACTCAGCGGTACGGAAGTCTTCCGCGGGTGGATTGCCGACAAACCGGATTATACCGTTGACGATATCGCGAACGGAATGAAGCTCTCCGATGTTCAGGCAGACATCAAGGCGCGCGCCGCCACTCTTAACGGCGCTAACGATTCCGTCACCTATTACGCCATGATCTTCAAGGTGTATCACGTGACGTATGTCGGCGAATACGAGCATCCGGAGAACGCCGAGGTCTTCCGCGGCACCCATGAGATCCTCTATCGTTACGACGATCCTGCCGAGTATCAGAGCTATACCGTCAACATGCCCGCCCAGGGCGACTCGACCCACAACTTTGAGGGTTGGCTCGTCAACAACGGCAGCGATAACATTCAAGGACATACCGCCGGAAAGCTTTATGAGAACGGAACGACGATCCAAATCAAGGGCGACGTTCAGTTTGGTATCAGCGCGCCGAAGGGCGTATGGCTGGTCTTCGATGAAAACGGCAAGGGCGCTACCTACAAAGCTCCGCGCTTTATCAAATCCGGCGAAGTCACCAAGGATCCTGAGCAGTACGATGCCCAGGGTAATGCGAACAATGCGCCCATGGAGCGCAACGGCTATACCTTCGACGGATGGTTCGAGAGCGAGGCCGAAGCCAACGCGACCTCAGGCGGTACCAAGTTCGTGTTTGGCAATACGTTGACGGAGGGTAAGACCCTGTACGCCCGCTGGCTCCCGAAAACAACGGCGGACTATACCGTCGTTATCTGGAAACAGAGCGTGGTCGGTGTTGATAAGAACAACAAAAAGGTCTACGACTTTGTGGATTCCGTTCGCATCAAGAACGCCACGACCCTGTTCGCGCCAACCGCGGTTTCCGAAAATAACGGCAGGGTCACCGTTTCCGGTGGCGAGGGCGGTACCAAGACCTACGGTCCCTATGACGGCTTCCACTATGAGTCCAACGATCAGAACGCCGTAATTGACGGTGTAGCTAAAGGCGTTCAGCCGGACGGCTCCACCGTGGTCAACGTATACTTTGATCGTAACGAGTATACGCTGACGTTCCAGGTATATGGTTATACATATACTGCCACGACCAGCAACAACGGTACGCAGTATGGCCTTGTGGATGGACAATACGTTGTGCTGATAAGACATGGACGTAACAACAACAACTACTACTGGACATACGGTGATACATATTATAGCGAGGGACCCCGCTATACCGGCACCCGCTACACACGTAGCGAGTCCTGGCAGACTATCAAAACCATCACCGCTCTGTATGGCCAAGACATCCGGAATAACTTCCCGATTGTTGGAACCAACGGAACAACGTATGCCGGTGCGTCTTGGTCTTCACAGAATAGCTCCATATTCGACGATGAGAATATGATAAGCTATATCGACACCATGCAGGCAGAAAGCACGACCTTCCGTCTGGCTTACAACCCGGAAAACAATTACTACACGTATCATGTGAAGTACTATGTGGAAGCTTTGCCGGGCGATACGGATACCGTGCCCTTCAATGGGAAAACCTTTGTTCTCTACCATGATGCTGAGATTCATTATCAGGGCACTTTGTATTCAACCGAAAGCGAAGAGTTCACGGATATCACCGGTTATACAAAGTTTGGTTCTTACCCTGCTTACGAAAACGGGCGTGCCGATTTTGACAGCAATCGTACGATCAGCCTGTATTACACCCGTAAGGTGTTTGATATCAACTTCCTGAATGGCGCGGAGTATGATGGCAACAATAAACCGCTCCAGGAGCTTGACCATGGTGCGGCCCTCATCGACTCGATCCCAGACATTCCGTATGGTCAGGATCTGAACAGCTACAACGGGGACGGTGATGATTATGAGAGCATCCTTCCGGCCGAGAGGGAGAATTATACCTTCGTGGGCTGGTATGCGGACAATATCTGCACGGTGCCCTATGACTTCACCACCATGCCCGACGGCGGCATCACCGTCTATGCCAAGTGGGTTAAGAACCAGTACCGTGTCTTCCTCCATCCCCAGGCCAAGCTGCCTGACGGGTCCAACGATAACTCCTTGAACTGGGGCTCTGCTTCCCAGGAGATGAACTTCCGTATCACCTCCGGTGATAAGGTGGATGTACCCACTGGCACCAGAAACGGCTATATCTTCGACGGCTGGTTCTTTGACAGTGAGGGCAATTCCCCCTTCAGTTCTCAGGCTTTCGTGCTGAACGATGACACCGTCACCGCAGACTATGATTGGGATGTGGATATGACGGATGACGCCAACAAGTTCGGCGAAGGCATGACGTACAACAAGGATAAGAACAACAACCGGTATTGGATCACCCACAAACTGGACCTGTACGGCGTATGGCATGCCACCACCGAAGGCGCCAAGGGCATCACGGTCCAGTATGTCGACGCGGACGGAACCTTTATTGATTCCGACTCCAACGTCTATCTTGACGGCGCTACGGCAATCGCGCACACCGCGCCGTCTGCTCCCGCCGGACAACGTTTCTCCCATTGGGTGATTGAGACCTGGACGGGAACGACCACGGTGGATGATACTGCCCATACGATCATCGATAACGGCCAGTATACGAATTCCGCTTCAAGCGTGACCGTAGAGGCCGGCGCGGAGTTCACCGTCCTTAAGATGGACTCGCGCCGCGTCGTCGGTGCGACTGACGCAGGCAACTATACGGCGTGGCATTACAAGACCACTATCGATGGTGAAGGCAATGAACAGTACGTACTGGACGATGAGGACAACAAGATCATCATTATAGACAAAGCAACCTATACCGTCCAGCTGCGCGCGGTCTATGAGCCCATCCTCGAGACCCAGCCCACGCACATTTACTGGTTCAAGAATGACGGCAGCGCTTCCTTCCGCCAGGATATTACGGGAGCGAACGGACCTCTCCAGATCAACGAGGCAGTAGAGATCCCCGCTGCTCCTTCCCGCGAAGGATTTACCTTCAAGGGCTGGCAGCGTGTCGCCACGCCTCTCGACGGGGAGGGCAATCCGGTTTCTCTGGATCAGATCCCCACAACCGCAACCGGCGGCGAGCAGTTCGTCTGGTATAATAACGGAACGTATTACTCCGACAGCGCGTTCAGCAAAGAAGCCACACATGTTGCCGCAGACGAAAAGATTCCGTATCAGGATGTCTACGCGGTTTGGGAAGAGAACGATGTGACCATCAACTATGCCGTCGCTGAGGACAGCACCGGCATGGGCATGGTTGATCCGACTTCCGAAACGGTGAAGGCTGCCACGGACACGGCCACCGGCTCAACCGCCACGGCCGCCTCGTCAACCTATGCCTTTGACTACTGGACCGTGGACAATGGTACAGATCATGTTGGCGATGAAGCCCACTTCACGCCCACCAAGAACGATGACGGCATCTATGAAGAGCATACCTACTATGCCCACTTCAAGCTGAACGAGGCCACGGTCACTGTCCATCACTACCTGAAGGACACCACCACCAAGGTCAAGGACGATGATACTTACACGGGGACGATCGACACTACTTATACGCCAGTTGCAGCAACTTCCTATGAGGGGGTGCAGCTGACGGTCGATACATCCAATCCGATAGTCGCAGTGACCATCGTTGCAGGCGGAGTAGAAGTAACCATCTACTACACCCTCCCCCTGACCATCGAGGCCAAAACGGACTCCAAGACCTACGACGGCAACCCCCTTAACGGCGCATACACCGTCAGCGGTGCTCTCGAGCAGGGTGGCACCATGGCGGCTGACGGCAACGACAAAGTAGCGATTAAGAACTTGCTTGGTGAAGCTCCCTCCATCACGCATGTGGCAGACAGCCCGAAACGGTATCTGACAGAAACCGAGCAGGCTGCCATCACCGGCATTCCTTCCTATTATACTGTCAACTACACCCCCGGCACGCTGACGGTGACGCCGGCGACGTTGACGATCACGACTGGCACAGCGAGCAAGGAATACGATGGTCAGCCTCTGACGGCGACTGGTACTGTAACTGGCTACAAGAACAACTTCACGGTGACGGGAACGATCACGGAAGTGGGCGATACGCCGAACAGCTACACGATCGTATTCAAGGGCGAGGAAGGCGCGAGCGAGACGGCGACGGCGGTCCGGAGCGACTACACGATCGCACAGACGGTCGGCACGCTGACGATCACGCAGAGCACGAAGGAACTGAAGATCGTCTCTTCGGACGACAGCAACGAGTACGACGGCCTTGCCCATACCAAGTACGAGTACACGGTGACCTATGGTGATGAGACGTACACGGTGACGGTTGCGGAAGGCGCGACGACGGCGGTGGCGACGCTGA
>CACWYB010000012.1:19398-61033 GCA_902765005.1 uncultured Eubacteriales bacterium
AATGAGTTCACGTACGTTGTTGATCACGCGAATCAGTACAAGACGATCACGAAGGAAGTCGGCAAGCTGAGCATTACGCCGGCGACGTTGACGATCACGGCGGACAGCAACAGCAAGGTCTACGACGGCAAGGCTTTGACGGACAACGGATGGCAGGATACTGCGCCTGTGGGTCTGAAGGGCACGGATGCAGTCGAGAGCGTGACGGTGACCGGTTCTCAGACGTTGGTTGGCGCTAGCGACAATATCGCAAGCGATGCTATTGTTAAGAACGGCGACGCAAACGTAACGGCGAACTACGAGATTACATATGTCAAGGGTACTCTCACAGTGACCGACGGCACACCTGAAGAGCCTGTTGAGCCTTCACTGGTGGTAACGAAGGCGGACAAGAACGCCGGCACGATCTACCACGTAGGCGACACGGTGACGTTCACGATCACTGCGAAGAACATCTATGATAAAGCGCAGACGATCACGCTGAGCGAGATCGATGGCGTGACGCTGGCTGAGAGCGAATTCAAGAACGTGGCAGGCGGTGATACGGTAACGACCACTGCGACGTATGTGATCAAAGTGGCAGACGTGACCGCAAAGAGCTTCACGAACACAGTGACTGCCAAGATGGGCAACATCACGAAGACGGCAGACGCGACCGTGAAGACGGAGCAGGTTAAGATCACGATCACGGCTGATTCGGACAGCAAGGTGTACGACGGCACGGCGCTGACGAATGACAGCTGGAAGAAGACCGCAGGCGAGTTGGTGAATGGCGACACGATCGAGAGCGTGACGGTAACCGGCAGCCAGACTTTGGTTGGCAGCAGCGCGAACAAGGCGAGCGACGCGAAGATCGTGGATGCCGAAGGCAAGGATGTGACCGGTGGTTACACCATCACCACAAGGTCGTTACGAAGACTGACGGCGAGGAGAACGACGAGACCAAGTATCATGTTGGTGATACGGTCGAGTGGACGGTCTGGGTCAAGAACATCTATGATGAAGAAAAGGCCCTGACTGTGACCGAAGCGGAAGGCATGACCATCGTATCGGATGTGCCTGAAACGCTGAAGGCTGGCGAAGAGATCGAGATCAAGGTGCAGCACATTGTGACGGTTGCTGACATCGAGGCGGGCAAGATCACGAACAATGTCACCGTAAAGCTCGGCGATCTGGAGAAGCCCGGTACTGACGAAGTCGAGACCGAACCGATCGCGATTGAGATCACGGCAGCCAGCGACCAGAAGGTCTACGATGCTGAAGCGCTGACCAATGACGGCTATGAGCTGACTAAGGGCGAGCTTGCTGAAGGCAACAAGATCGATTCTGTGAAGGTTGAAGGCAGCCAGACTTTGGTTGGCAGCAGCGCGAACAAGGCGAGCGACGCGAAGATCGTGGATGCCGAAGGCAAGGATGTGACCGGTGGTTACACCATCACCCTGACGATCCCAAGCCTGTCGACGATGACAAGGTCGTCAAGAAGGAGAGCGCTGAGGGCGTCGAGTACAAACTCGGAGACACCATTACCTGGACGATCACCGTTACGAACATCTACGATGAGAACAAGACGCTGACCGTTACTGAGAAGGCGGGTGTCACCCTCGGCAACTACCCGACAACGTTGACGCCTGGCCAGACTGTCACGATCACGGCGACCCATGTGGTCACCGAGGCGGACATTCTCGCCGGTGAATACAAGAACGAAGTTACGGCGAAGCTCGGCGACCTGGAGAAGCAGGGCGACGACACGGTGCCCACGGAAGAGAAGAACAGCCATCTGACCATCGTCAAGACGACGACCTCTACGCCCACCAAGGCGGAAGGGTACATGCCGGATGAGACGATCACCTATCAGATCACTGTGACCAACGACGGCAACGTGACGATCACGGGCATCACCGTGACGGATGAACTGACCGGCGACGAGTGGCCCATCGACTCTCTGGTGCCCGGTGCAAGCTGGACCAACACAGCAGAGTACACGGTGACAGCCGAGGATGTGATTGCCGGTTCCGTCAGGAATGAAGCAACCGCTACCGGCGTCGATCCGGAGGGTGAGGAGCCCGATGTGGTGCCTGGTGTGAAGGAAGACCCGACCACGCCTGGCGACGACAACACCGTCACGCCGCAGCCTGAGGATGACACCGAGACCATGAATGTGGCAGCCAGGAGCATCACCGCTAAGTACGACGGCAATGCCCATACGGTGACTGCTACGGCGAGCAAGGCCGGTTCCACCATCACCTACAGTGTGGACGGTGGTACGACCTGGACGGCAACGGCGCCCAGCCTGACGGATGTGGGCAGCGTGCAGTTCCTGGTGAAGGCCGAGAATCCTGCCTATGAGGATGCTATCTCTGCCGTGTACACCTTGGTTGTCACGCCGCGCGAAGTCGTCCTGACCAGCGCATCCGGTGCCAAGTACTTCGATGGCACGCCCATCCGGCGGAACAATCCGGCCACGCACGTCACCGTGTCTGGCGACGGCTTCGTCACAGGTGAAGGCGCCACCTATACCATCACCGGTGTGCAGACCGACATCGGTGCCAGCAATAACACGTTCACCTACGCGCTGAACGAGGGCACCAAGGCGGAGAACTACACGATCACCCAGGTGCTTGGCCGGTTGATGATCATGCCTGAGGAAGTGCCTCTGGGTATCATCGGAAGCGTCTCCCTGCTCTTCACCTCCGACACGGACCTGACGGCGGAAGGCAAGAAGGCGGATGCGTACAAGGATATGTACGCCTGGATCAAGGAGAACAACCCGAGACTGGGTGCTCTCGCCCTGATCGGCACCGGTAACGCGGTGGCGGATCGGAACGACGAGGAAGCCTGGAAGCTCATCAAGGATGAGCTGGATAAGCTGGAGCGGGCGCCTGGCTACCTGCCGTACTACAACATCGCGGGCCGGAACGAAGTGAACGGCGACGAGCTGGATTACGAGTCCTACATCGCCCACAAGCTCTGCGAGGTCAACGAGTGGAACGAGTACGAGAACGGCCAGATCTGGTACCAGCCCTTCAACGAGCAGCAGCTGCTGCTGGTGGGTATCGGCTACCAGAAGACGCTGGATCCCGACACGGCCACGGACGAGGAGCTGGAGGCTCAGGAGCGCTGGCTGCGGTACGTGAACAACGTGATCGCCCGGTATCCGGACTACACGGTGGTGCTGTTGGTGAACGACTTCATCGAGCACGATCCTGACAGTCAGCGGGACGATGGCCGGCTGACCAAGTTCGGCGAGCTGCTGGAGAGCGAAATCGTGGCGGCGAACGAAAACGTGGCCCTGGTGCTGTGCGGCAACGCGGAAGGCACGGCCCGTTGGAACAAGACCTACGGTGAGCGCAACGTGAACGCGATCATGTACAACTACTCCAACGACGAGGAGAACGGTCTGGGCTTCTTCCGGATCGTGACCCTGAACGGCGAGGCCCGCACCATCACGGTGACGACCTACTCGCCCACGCTGGATAAGGACTCCTACGATGAGGACCATCCGGAGTACGACTTCTTCGTGATCGAGAACGCGTTCTAACCAAACTGGACCTGAGGACAGCCTCCCAAGCGGAGGCTGTCCTTTTCCATGCAAAAGAATCCGGTATGTGGCGCAAAATGGATGGGTAGACCGTTTCTTTTTGTTGCAATTTCATGGATGAGTCTTTATAATGAAAAACAGAAAAAACGTGTTCTTTCGGGAGAAACCTGGGAAAGGAGCACCCTTGCAGTTCTGTTGGAAGCGAAGCCTATCATTGGCCCTGTTCGGCGTGACGCTTCTGTTCGCCGCTGTTCCGCTCCCCCGAGCCGAAGCGGCGGTTCAGCCTGCTGAATCGGAGCTTGCCCGGGCCGCCTCCGTGGGGGCTCTGCCCCGCGGCGCAGCATCCTCCCGGCTGTTCGAAGCAAATCCTATGGCCCTGTCTGGCGCCCTTCGGTTGAATGATACCGATGAGCCGCCTCGGGAGCTCCCCCGTGAGACCCCTGAGCCGGAGGCCACGGAGGAAGAGCCCCCGGCCGATCCCTTCACGATCCTCGTTCCGGAGCATCCCGGCGAGCAGGAGAAGCGGAACGACAAGGTGGTCATCGACTATTCCCGCATAGCGGACGGCTATTTCATGGTCCAACGGATCGTGGAAACGGACCATCGCTTCAAGGTCCTGGTCAAGATCAAGGGCATCACCTACAACTACAACCTGGATTCCGGCGATTGGGCCGCCTTCCCTCTGTCTGAAGGGGATGGCTCCTATCAGGTTTCTATCCACGAGAATATCTATGGCACCAAGTACGCCAACGTGATCTCTGCCTCCTTCCAGGCCAAGATCACGGACCCTTTCGCGCCGTTTCTGCGGCCCAACCTCCATGTGAACTACCTGAACGCTCCTAAGACCATGACCAAGGGCGCAGAGCTTACGGAGGACTGTGAAGGACCGCTGCAGATCGTGGATTCCGTCTTCAGCTTCATCACGGAGAACATACACTACGACTACCTACTGGCTGCCACGGTGGAACCCGGGTATCTTCCGGATCTGGATCGGATCCTGTCTCGGAAGCGGGGCATCTGCTACGACTATTCCTCCCTCATGACGGCCATGCTCCGCAGCCAAAACGTGCCCTGCAAGCTGGTGTTCGGCTACGTGGGCAAGATCTACCACGCTTGGATCAGCGTTTGGGTGGAGGAGGAGGGCTGGGTCCAGGTGATCCACTTTGATGGTAAGAGCTGGCAGCGCATGGACCCCACCTTCACGGCGGCGGGGACCAGCGATGACGCGGTCAAGAAATATATAGGCAACGGGAAAAACTATTCGGTGAAATTCTGTTTTTGAGAGGAAGCCTTATGAAACAACTGTCCAACGATGAGATCAGCACCCTCTTTCGAGAGCTCGCCTATCTGATCCACGCCGGCATGGGCCATGCGGACGCCCTGTCCATGATGGCGGAGGAAGCGGATCAGAACAAGGCGCTGCTTCAGCAGATGGCGACCGCCATCGACGACGGCGCCTCCCTGAGCGAGGCCTGCGGGGCCACCAAGCAGTTTCCGGCCTACGCCTCCAAACTCCTGCTGGTGGGGGAGCAGTCCGGCCGCACGGAGGAGACCCTCAACGCCCTGGCGGACAACTACGCCGGCCAGGCGCGGCTGAACCGGCAGCTGCGTACCAGCCTGCTGTATCCGGCCATCCTGCTGCTCATCATGCTGGTGGTCATCGTGGTGCTGCTGGTCTATGTGCTGCCCATCTTCGATCGGGTCTATGCCCAGTTCGGCGTGACCATGACGGGCGTTGCCGGGGGCCTGCTGTCCTTCGGCCGGATCATGAGCCGGAGCATGCCCGTGCTCTGCGGCCTGCTGGGGGTGGCGGTGCTGTTCTGCCTGCTGCTGGCGGTCTCCCAAAAGGTGCGCACGGGACTTTTGTCCTTCTGGCGTCGGAAGCGGGGCGACAAGGGCGTTTCCCGCCAGATCAACGACGCCCGCTTTGCCATGGCCCTGTCCATGGGCCTGCACAGCGGCATGCCCATTGAGGAAGCGCTTTCCCTGGCCGGCCAGGTGCTGGAGGATGTGCCCTCCGCCAAGGGCCGGGTGGATAGCTGCATCGCTGCCGTGGAATCCGGCACCTCCCTTTCCAAAGCCTTGGAGGAGGCGGACCTGATGCCCAAGACCGAGTGCCAGCTTTTGGCGGCCGGCCTGCGCAGCGGCGTAGGCGATCTGGCCACCGAGCAGATCACCGCCCGCATGAGCGAGCGCAGCGAGCTGGCTATCAACGAGAAGATGAGCCGGGTGGAGCCTACTCTGGTCATCGTCACCTCCCTGCTGGTGGGCATGATCCTGCTGGCGGTTATGCTGCCCCTCATGAACATCATGGCTACCATTGGGTAAACGGCCATGAAGCGCAAACGCCTCACAAAAACCATAGGTAGGCTGGTCCTTTGGACCGTTGTCCTTGTCGCCGCCTTTGCCTGGTTCTTCACCGGCATCCGCCAGGTGAGCCGGGAGCTGGCGGAGCAGGGGAAGATCAAGCTGGAGAATGCCATCCGCCGGTCCGCTGTGGCCTGCTACGCGGCGGAAGGGGCCTATCCGCCGGATGTGGACTATCTTATCGAGCATTACGGCCTGAGTGTGGATGAGTCCCGGTATATCGTCCATTACGACATCTTCGCGGAAAACCTCATGCCCGACATCACCGTTTTGGATAACGTGCAATGAACGAGTCAAGATCATCCCAAAAACAGAATCTGAGCGGGCTCATGGTGCTGCTGCTGTTCGGCGTGTTCGCGGTGTGCATCCTGGCGGTGCTCCTGTCCGGCACCGGCATCTACGACCGGCTCACCCGGCGGGACGCCCAGGCCTTCGATGCCCGTTCCGCCGCCCAGTATCTTTCTACCCGGGTCCACCAGGCGGAGGGGGCCGAGAGCCTTAGCCTGCGCCCCGGCCCGGAGGGAGGCCATATGCTCTGCATCACCCAATCCTATGGGTTCGACGCGTATGAAACCCTGCTCTACTGCCACGACGGCTGGCTCTGCGAGCTGTTCATGGAAGCCGGGGGAGAGATCGACCCGGAGGCGGGGGAGCGGATCCTGGAGGTGTCCAGCCTGGAGGGCGCCATGGAAAAGGGCCTGCTCACCCTGTCCATCACCGATAAAAACGGCCAGCAAACCATCCGCCTGCTGCTGCGGGGAGGGGAGGCGCATCCATGAACCGAAGCAAAGCGCCTCTGGCCCTCATGGGTCAGCTGCTCATGGTCCTCTTTTTCGCCCTGACGGCGGCCATCTGTCTGCAGGCCTTCGCTAAGTCTGAAATCATCTCCCAGAACAGCGCCGACCGGGACGCGGCGTCTCTACTGGCCCAAAACGCCGCCGAGACCATCAAGGCCCTCCATGGGGACCTGGAGGCCGCCAAAGCCGCTCTGAGCGGGGAGATCCAAGACGGCTGCCTGCTCCTGCAGGGAGATGCCAACGGCCGGTTCGCCCCGGATGGCGCCTACCATCTTAGAATCGAGCCACAGCCGGCGGAAAGGGGCCCGGGCAGGGCAATGATCATGGTGACAGATCAGGCGCAAAGGGAATGGTTTTCCCTGACCTGTTCCTGGCAGGAGGACATCCAATGAAAGAAGATTTTTCCATTTCCACATTGGGCGGCACGTCCCTGATGATGATCTTCGCCGTGCTGTGCTTGACCGTGTTTGCGGTCCTGTCCCTGTCCACGGCCAAGGCGGGGGATCAGCTGTCCGCCAGCGCCCAGGAGGCCGTGCAGGCCTATTACGCCGCGGACAACGAGGCGGAGGAGATCCTCTGTGCCCTGCGCCGGGGGGAGTACCGGGCGGAAGTGGAGGCGGAGGGGGATGTGTATTCCTTCCGCTGCCCCATCAACGACCGTCTCAGCCTCTATGTTTCGGTAGAGCTACAGGGCGACAGCTACCGGGTGCTTCGGTGGCAGGCGTCCGTGGATGAAAGCATGATCGACGAGACCCAGGAGCTTTGGGATGGGGCGTTCCTGCCCGGCATGTAAGGAGGTTTGCAGCATATGGAACTCATCAGTTTTCTCACCACGGTCACCCAGCAGCGCGGCGCGGACCTGTTTATCATCGCCGGCGCGCCCTGCTGCATGCGAGTGGATAAAACCCTGCAGCCCCTGAGCGAAAGCAAGCTCCTGCCCAACGACACCGAGACCCTGGTGAGGGAGGTCTATCGCCTGGCCAACCGGGACATGGATAAATTCTATCAGACCTGGGACGACGATTTCTCCTTTGCCGTGCCGGGCCTGGCCCGCTTCCGGGTGAACACCTATCGGCAGCGCGGCTCCCTGGCGGCGGTCATCCGGGTGGTGTCATTCACCATCCCCGACTGGAAGGAGATGCATATCCTGCCCCAGATCATGGACCTGGCACGGCTGCGCAGCGGCATGGTCCTGGTCACCGGCGCGGCGGACAGCGGCAAATCCACCACCTTGGCCTGCCTGGTGGACCAGATCAACAAGACCCGCTCCTGCCACATCATCACCCTGGAGGACCCCATCGAATACCTCCATCGCGACCAGAAGAGCATCGTCAGCCAGCGGGAGATGACCATCGACACCGCCACCTTCCCCACGGCCCTGCGGGCCTGTCTGCGCCAGAGCCCGGACGTGATCCAGCTGGGGGAGATGCGGGACATGGAGACTATCCGGGCCGCCATGACCGCGGCGGAGACCGGTCATCTGCTGCTGACCACCCTGCACACCCGGGGCGCCGTCAGCACCATCGACCGCATCATCGACACTTTCCCCGCCGAGCAGCAGGAGCAGATCCGCATCCAGCTCTGCTCCGTGCTCCACACGGTCATCTCCCAGCAGCTCCTGCCCAACAAACAGGGGAAACTGGTGCCGGCCTTTGAAATCATGCACATGAACAAGGCCATCGCTAGCCTGATTCGGGATCGGAAGATTCACCAGATCGACAACACCATCGCCACCGCCGGGGCGGAGGGCATGATCTCCATGGACCAGTATATCCTCAACCTCTACCAGGCCGGCCAGATCGACCGGGACACCGCCATCCGCTTCGCCCGCAACCAGGACCAGCTCCTGCGCAAGCTGGGCTGATGATCAGAGATTTTATTCCTACCTTTTTCAAGTAGGTGAGCCTATATAGTATCGAACAAAGGTACAGAAAAAGCCTCTCGCGTACGCGAGGGGCTTTTATCGTTTTAGCATACAGGTTACAGGTCGAATCGATCCTTGATCATCTGCGCCGCCGCGGCGGCGGAAAGGTCGGCGTTTTCGATGCGCAGATAGTTTTCAAAGGGGATCTCCCCCTCGTAGCTGACACAGCGATGGTTGGCGTCGTCCCGGAGGAGCCGCCGGTCGGAGGTCTCCACGTCCCGCTTGGAGGGCTTGTGCAGGAGGCGGTTCTCTGTTCTGTTCCGCTGCAGGCGGACGGCCTGGGGCGCGATGAGCTCCACATAGTAGAACTCCGTGCCGTAGGGGGCGAAGATGCTCTTTACATGCTCCAGATAGTCCCATTCGCTCTGCCTGTCGAAGTCCATCATATAGGTGAAGATCATGCCGTAGTTGTCGGAAGCAGCAAAATGCCGGAAGATCAGCTCCCGCATGTCGTCCCTCAATTTCCCGTCAAAATGGCCCATGATCTCAATGGTGGGCTCGATGGTCATGTGGTTGTGGAACAGCCGCAGGTCCGTGATCTTCATCAACTCCTGCCCCACGGTCATCTTGCCCACGGCAGCGTCACCGATGATAAACACCAGCTTCATAGTGCTTTCTCCAAAATGCGGGCGAAGGCCTCCAGCCCCACCCTGTCCGCCTCGCTGAACCGATGGAGCAGGGGGGAGTCGATGTCCAACACGCCGAAGACTTGACCGTCCCTGCGCAGGGGCACCACGATCTCCGACCGGGAGGCGGCGTCGCAGGCGATGTGGCCCGGGAAGGCGTGCACATCCGGCACCAGCTGGGTCTTATTTTGGCGAGCCGCGGCCCCGCAAACGCCCTTCGTCAGCGGGATCTCGATGCAGGCGGGCTTGCCCATAAAAGGCCCCAGGACCAGTTTGTCCCCTTCCAGCCGGTAGAACCCGGCCCAGTTGATGCCCCCCAGGCTCTCCCACAGCAGCGCGGCGGCGTTGGACAGGTTGCTGAGAGGATGGGGGATCCCCTCCACCAGGGCGGCAAGCTGGGCGTTCACCGTGCCGTAGTCCGCGGGCTCCGGCTGCAGCAGGCCCATTTTTTCCATGGCCCGGGCGATGATATGGGCGTGGTCGAAGGCCAGGCCGCCGGCGTTTCGGATGGCAAAGGCATAGGCGCCGTCCCGGACGAGCTCAGCTTCCAGCCTTTCCGGCCCCGTGAGCAGCAGGTGCAGGGTGCCTTCGTCCCAGCGGCTGTCCACCTGAAAATAGGCCGCCTCCCGGGCGTCGTCCCCGGCCACAGGGGCCGGGCCTTCCGCCGGCAGCACCGCCCCAAAGGCTTCGGACATGACCCAGGTCCGCTTGTCCCGCCCCGGAGCGGAAAAGAGGCCCACGGGGGTCAAAGGCAGGCCCGTCACCCCGGTCTCCTCCCGAAGCTCCCGGGCCGCGGCCGCCTCCACGGTCTCCCCGCTTTCCACAAAGCCTCCCGGCAAAGCCCACATGCCCAGGCAGGGGTGGCCGCCCCGCCGGATGAGCAGCAGCTCCATGCCGCTCTCTGTCTCCCGAAACACCGCTATATCCGCCGTCACGGAGGGCCGCTCATAGTCCCCCGGTCGGTAGGCGGCCAGAAATTCACTTTCGGTCAAACCGTTTCGATCCAAAAGCTCCATGTTGTCTCCTTGTCTATCGCTTCACCCGGGGCAGCACCTCGGTCCGAAAGAAGGCCTCGGTGGTCTCGGGGGAGAGGGAGTAGTAGTTGTCGTCCAGGGTCACGCTGACCCCCGTTTTGCAGTGGCCCATGCAAAAGGTGCCCCCCAGGTCGATCTCATCCTTCAAATCGTTCTCCGCGATGAGCCGCTGCAGGGTTTGAGCCACCTGCCGGGTCCCCTTCAGATGGCAGGAATCTCCCAAACAAACCGTAATCCTCATGGCAGCGCCCTCCTTATGGCATGTATTGGTTCAGCTTTTCCAAATAGAAGCTTCGCTCGCTGGGCCGGCACAGGGCCAGCAGGGCCACCGCCGCAGAGGCCATCCAGGCGAACACGTCCGCCCGCCGGGCTTCGCTCTTGCTCAGGTACAGGGCCAGATACCGCTCCGCCGTGCTCTCGCCGAACCGGCGCAGCAGCTGAAGATAGGTCCGGGCCACGTCCTCGTTGGCGTTTCCCTCGGTCACGTGAGTCCAGTCCAGCACGCAGTGGCCGCCCCCGGGCAGCAGCACCAGGTTGGAGGGGATGAAATCTCCGTGGAGGGTGGCGTTCCCATCGGGCAGGCTGAAGAGGGCCTGCAGCAGCACCTCCCGCTGCTCCTCCGAGATGGGCGCGCGGGAGATGCGCTGGGCCAGCTTGTATTTCTGCCGGTTCAGCTGCTTGGCCTTCAGGGAGAAGATATCCCGCTGCACGTCCGTGAACAGGTCCAAATAGCTCTCCCGGCTCTCCGGCTTCTCCTGCATGAGCCGCTGGAGGGTGATCCCCTCAGCGTACTCCCGGCGAATGGCCCACTTGCCGTCCAGCTTCAGTATCTCCATGATCTTGGGCACGGGAAAGCCGGTCTCCTCGATCCTTGCCTGGTTCAATGCTTCGTTAAAGATGTCCGCCGTGGAGTAGGAGGGGTCAAAAACCTTCAAAACCGTGTTTCCGTCCCGGTACACGATCTTGTCCGTCCGTATGGCGATGATCCGATCCGCGTCGATGCTCATATCGCTTTGGCTTCCTCCCTATTCCTCAGCGCCCAGCGCCCGCTTCACGGCCACCAGCTCGTCGATAAAGGCCTTGTCCAGGGAGGTGAGGGAGTAGCCCTTCTTGTAGATGAGCATATCCCGATAGGTCCGGTCGTTCTCCGGGCAGGTCCGCTGCACCAGGCCGAACTGGTCCAGCATCCGCTGGGGCACCGGAGAGGCCCACAGGAAGGTGTTGGGGTTTAGGGACAGCAGATCCATCTGGCTGCCCCGCTCGAACACGTAGATGTGCTTGTTCACCCTGTCGTCCAAATTGTTCTTCTGCCCCATGCTCAGCGGCAGGGTGGGGGCGAAGGGGTCCGCGTGGGCGATCTCCGTCAGCGGCGACAGATCCCCCAGCTGCACCTGGGTCTTGGCGGCCAGGGGGCTCTTGGCGGACATGAGCAAAACATAGTTGAACTCATAGAGCAGCTCGAAGGTCAGGCCCTTTTCTTTCAGCAGGCCCTTGAAGCTGGCATCGTGGGCGGAGGGGTAGCGGAGAATGCCCAGCCGGTAGTCCGCGTCCGCCACGTTGGTGATGACCCGGCTGGGGCTGGTCTCATTGTAGAAGATCTCCTGGCTGGTGGGTGACTCCAAATGCTGCACGAAGGCCGTGAAGGCACAGGCAATGTAGCAGGCGTGGGGGCCGCAAACGGAGAACTTTCGGGGCTCCCGGCCGCCGTGCTGGTACATGTGCTCGATCTCGTCCACCTGAGTCAGGATCAACCGGGCGTAGTTCAAAAATTCCTCCCCCTGGGGGGTGGGGAAGATGCCCTTGCTGGTCCGGCGGAAGATGGGGATGCCCAGGGTGCTCTCCAGCTCCTTCACGGCCCGGCTCAGGTTGGGCTGGGCGGTGTAGAGCCGTTCGGCGGCCTTGGTCATGGAGTTGGTCTCGGCAATCTCCACCGCGTATTTTAGATGCAGCAGGTTCATATATGCCTCCTTGCCGTAAGGCCGGCGGGCTCGAGGACCCGACCGGGCTTTATATCACAGTTGATATGGCATTCTATCACAGACAGGCCACCCATTCAATGGGGTAGCTTACAAAAATGCGCAAATACGCAAAAAAAGACTGCCGCAACCTGCGCGGCAGTCCAGGAGAGAGGTGTATGGTTACTTACGGATCTTGCGCATGAGCCAAATGAGCAGGCAGGAGCCGCCGATACCCAGCAGGATGCTGGAGACCCAGCCCGTGGCGTTCACCCCAATGAGGCTGCCCAGCCAGCCGCCCAGGATGCCGCCCACAATGCCCAGCAGCATGTTCCGCCCCAGGGAGCCCCTGCTATTCATGATCTTTCCGGCCAGCCAGCCCACCAGCGCGCCGATCACCAGCGAAACGATAATGTGCCACAGCATGTTCTTCTACCTCCTTCTTTTGTTTGCCACATTGTAGACCCGCGGAATGGCCCTGTCAATCGGTGCACAAAAATGTCACATCCTTGTCTCAGTAGGGTAATAATTTCCAATCAGGACGTCTGCTTTTTGTAGTAATGGTAAGAGGCCCAGATCCCCGCCGCGGCCCACAGGAGGATCAGGATCATGGAGGCCGTGAGAGGCCAGTGGCTGGGCAGGATCAGGGCGCAGAAGACGATCAGCAGCCCCGTGACCACCCCGCTGATGCCCCCGAACCGCTGGCTCTTCTGCCAGAGGGCGTCGTTCATCATGCTCCACTTGGTCCTCAGCCCGAAGGCGCCGTTGCGGGTGGCCTTGGGCATCAGGTTCGCCAGGAACAACAGGGGAACCCCAACGCACAGGGCGCTAACCTTTAGGATCAGCTCATGGGTCCCCGGCAGGGAGGCGCCGCCCCGGCGGAGGGCCGTCCCCATGAGGAAGAGGAAGATGGCGGCGAGGGGCAGCAGGCCGATGAACAGACTGGTCATGATCACCTTCCCGTTGGGCACGTCCTTTTTGACCCCCAGCATCACCAGCCCTCCGAACAGCCACAGGATGGCGGAGAAGAGCAGGTATTCATACTTGCTGCCCATCCGGTCCACCTCGCCCCGGGCGTTGTAGTGAGCGGGGATGACGTCCGGCGCCAGGAGCAAAAAGAGCCCGGTGAGCAGGGTGAACACGATCAGCAGGATCAGTATGGCGCGGCGGGGATGCTTCATTTTTCCTCTCCTTTCAAGGCGGTGAGCCAGAGCAGCACCTCCTCCAGCACGGAGGCGTTCAGCTCATAGCGGATGAATTTGCCCTCCCGGCGATCCCGGATGAGGTCAGCTTCCTTCAGTACGTTCAGGTGCTTGGATAGGGCCGGGGGAGAGATGGGGAAGTGCGCCCCGAGCTCTCCGGCGGTGCGGGAACCCTCCTTCAGCAGGTTCAATATCTCCCGCCGGGTGGGGTCCCCCAGGGCCCGCAGGGTGGATTGGATGGCCATAGGCACTCCTTCAATTAACCGTTTGGTTAATTGATTCTAACATGGCGAAAGGGTTTCTGTCAACCGAAAAAGCGCCGCCGGAGCGACGCTTCCTAAGGGGCAGGTCAGGGCCTTCTTCTGCGGGCGTTGCGGCAGGAGCAGGAGCTGCGGCCGTTCTGGATGTCCTGGATGATCTCCAAACACTCCCCGAACCGCTGGAAGTGGACCACCTCCCGCTCCCGCAGGAAGTAGAGGGGCTCCAGGATCTGCTCGTTGCCCGTCATGTTCATCAGGTGCTCATAGGTGGCCCGGGCCTTCTGCTCGGCGCCCATATCCTCGGTGATGTCCGCAATGGGGTCCCCGGTGCACTGGATGTAGGCTGTGGTGAAGGGCACCCCGTTGGGGTCCACGGGGAACACGCCGTGGTCGTGCATGGTATAATACCCACTGAGGCCCGCCTGGTCCAGCTCTGCGCAGGTGGCGCCCTGCATGCACTGACGGATCATGGCGCCGATCATCTCATAATGGGCCAGCTCCTCCGTGCCGATATCGGTCAGGGTGGCCTTCACCCGATCGTCGGGCATGGAGTAGCGCTGGGTCAAATAGCGCAGCGCCGCCCCCAGCTCCGAATCCGGGCCGCCGTACTGGGCCATGAGGAGCTTCGCCATCCTCAGATCCGGCCGGGTGATGTTCACGGGGTATTCCAGTCTCTTTTCATAGATCCACATAGCTTTCTCCTTTCCCCCTTACATGAGCTCCCAGGGCCAGGGGGAGCGGACGTAGCTGCCCGTGTCCAGAGCGCACTGGCCGAAGTTCATCAGGGGACCGTAGGTGTTGGCGTAGGTCTCCAGCAGCGCCTGGAGCTTGTCGCTGTAGCTGTTGAAATCCGCCCGGGCCGCCGCGTCCTCCGGATGGGTGTCCAAATAGAGGTTCAGCTCCACGCAGGTGAAGCGCGCCTCCCCGATCTTCTTCAAAAGAGCCATCTGTTCCTGATCCATGCTTCACACCTCCTCCGGCATCACCCGCTCAAAGACAAGCTCCGGGAACAGCGTCCCCTTGCATAGGGCCTCCGAGGGGCAATAGCCTGCCCGATAGGTTTGATTGGGGAAATACACCGTGGCCAGAGGGCAGCCGCCGCCCGGGGCAAAGCCGCAGCTGCCGCCGCTGGACACCTCTCCCGCCATGACCACGTTGTCCTCGGCGGTGGGGTCCATGCCGGGGCCTTTGCCCGTAAAGCAGCAGGCGTCGCCGCTTTGATAGTTTTGCTGCATGTGTGTTTCTACCTCCCTTTTTCGAAAGATGCTCTATACTATGCGCCCATCCGCCCCGGGCGTGAACAGCAAAAAAGCCGCCCCGAAAGGCGGCTTGCAATGATTTGATCCTTACCAGGCGTTTTCCAGAAGGAAATGGTTCTCCTCTTCTGTGGCGTGAGGGTACCCCCACTTGTCGAACCAGGGGGAGTAGGTCTCCACCTCGATGCTCCGGGTCGCCGGGTCGAAGCGCAGCAGCCGCATAAAGCCCAGGCCGTCCACCCGATCTTCCTGGAAGTTGAACATCATGGAGGTCACGGAGCGCTCCTTCTCTCCGTCGTTGTCGTCGTCAAACCAATCCACCCGGGTGGCGGTGCCCCGCATGTGCCCGCAGACCATGAGCCGCAGCCCCGGCGCTTCCGGAGCCACCCGCTCCAAAATGGCCTTCATGGGGCCCTGAATGTCCCCACTTTCCTGGAGCCCGGCGTGGAGCACGGCGATCACCACATGATCCGGGTGCCGGGCGATGACCTGCCGCATCCAACCCGGGCAGGAGATGCCGAACCCGATGCCGAACACCAGAAAGTCCGTGCCCCCGGCCCGGAAGGTCACATAGCAGGCGTCTTCCTCCCCGTAGGTCTGCCCCTCCTTTCGGATCAGCTGGGCATAGGGGCTCTGCACAAAATACCAGTGGCTGCCGCTGCGGGGGATGTCGTGATTGCCGCTGACGATCATGCCTGGGAGCGCCTCAAAGAGGGGCACCAGGGCGGCTTCCGCATTGGCTTTCATGCCGGTGGTTTGGCCGTCCACCACATCCCCGGAGTGGATCACGAACTGGATATTCTCCTTTTCCCGGTTCTCCAAGATCCAGTCCCGCATGGAAAAGAACACCTCCGGGTTGTCCCGGGGCAGGTTCTGGGTGTCGGCCATCCACACGATGGTGAAGGGCGTCTCCGCGGGAACGGGCGCAGCGGTGGGCGCAGGGGTCAAGGCGGGGGAGGAGGTTGGCGCGGGGATGGCAGGGGCCGTGGCCCTGGGGGTCTGGGTTGGCGCCTGGGTGGGGGTGGGGGCAGCCGTTGCCGTCGGCGCGGCGCTGATGGGCGGCGCGCTGGTTTCCGGCGCCGCCGCGGCTCCCTCTCGGGCGCTGTGGCAGCCCCCCAGCAGGCATAGGAGCAGAAGAATGGGCAGGAGCTTCTTCACAAAACGCGACCTCGCAGTGAGATGATGATCCATTTTACTCGTTCGCCGCCCCTTCGTCAAGTTCTGCCCTTGCCTCCCTCGGCATAGACTAAGGGGGAAAGGGAGGGGCCTATGGAGCTTAGAACGACGTTTTCGGACCTGAAGTGCAAGGAGGTCATCAACGTGTGCGACGGCGGCAGGCTGGGCTGCGTGACGGATCTGGAGCTGGATCTGTGCACGGGGAGCATTTTGTCTATCATCGTGCCCGGGGAGAAGAGCATGCTGGGCCTCATCCGGGCCAGGGACGGGGTGGTGATCCCCTTCTGCCGCATCCAGAAGATCGGAGAGGACGTGATATTGGTGGATTTGAGGGAGTACCCGGCCTGAAGAATTGTTAATAGCATGTTTACAGAAAAACCTGTGATGGCCCGGGCAGAAAATGGTATACTTGTATATCACAAAAATACTGGGCCATGGGAGGGACAAGCCAATGAAGTGTCGTTACTGCGGCAGCATGGAGAGCAAGGTCATCGACAGCCGCCCCAACGAGGACAGCACCGCCATCCGTCGCCGCCGGGAGTGCATCCAGTGCGGGCGCCGGTTCACCACCTTTGAGCGGATCGAGGAGAACCCCATCATGGTGGTCAAGCGGGACGGCCGCCGGGAGCTGTTTGAGCGGGAAAAGATCGCGACGGGCATCCGCAAGGCCTGCGAGAAGCGGCCCATTTCCACGGACGTGCAGAACCAGATGGTGGACAGGATCGTCCGGGAGGTGAACAACTCCCTGGATTCCGAGGTGTCCACGGCGGCTCTGGGCGAGATGGTCATGAAGCAGCTCAAGCAGGTGGACGAGGTGGCCTATGTGCGCTTCGCCTCCGTGTACAAGGAGTTCAAGGACACCCAAACCTTCATGGAGGAGCTCCAGCGGCTCCTGGACGAAAACGCCGGCGCATGATGGACAAGGCATCCTTTCTGGCGGCGTTCCAAACCATTCAGCCGAATTTTGCCTATACAGAACAGGCTGGCGTGGGCATCTACACCCTGCCGGCCTTTTCCGCCTGTCCTGACATCGACCACGGCTTCTCCGCCCGCCTGGGAGGGGTGAGCAAGGCCCCCTTCACCGGGCTGAATCTGAGCTTCACCCACGACGACCGGGCCGACGTCATGGAGAACTATCGCCGCTTTGCTCGCGGCGCCGGGTTCCCGGAGGATTCCATGGTCATGGACAGCTATGAGCACGGCATCACGGTCCTGCGGGTGGACAAAAAGGACAGGGGCCGGGGCTACACCCGGGAAAGCCTGCCCCCCTGCGACGGCCTCATCACCAACGATCCGGACGTGACCCTCATCACCGGCCACGCGGACTGCATGGCCTTCTACTTCTTCGACCCTGTGCAAAAGGCCATCGGCCTCTGCCACGCTGGCTGGCGGGGCGCCCTGGGGCGCATCGGCGGCAACGTCATCGCCCAGATGAAGAAGGCCTTCGGCTCCGACCCACGGGACATGCTCTGCGGCGTGGGCCCCTCCATCTGCCCCAAGTGCTTTGAGGTGGGGGAGGACGTGTGCCAGAGCTTCGAAGCCGCCTTTCCCATCTGCCCTCTGCGCGGCGTCAACGAAAAGGGCAACCCCACGGTGGACCTGTGGCAGGTGGCCGCCTGCCAGTTCATGGAGCAGGGGGTCAGGGTGGAGAACATCTCCCTCATGGGCGTCTGCACCATGGAAACCATGAACCTCTACTCCTACCGTCGGGAGGGCCGCACCGGAGGTATGGCCGCCTTTTTGCGGCTCAAATAGGGGCAGAAACGTGAAAAATGACCTGAGCGCACCGCCTTTGAATTGACAAGGGCGGTCTTTTATACTATAATTCAAAAGATTGCTTTGAGTATAACAGGAGAACATATCATGAAACGTCAGACCAAAAAGATTCTGCTTATCGCCACGGTGGCCCTGGTCGTCATCGTGCTGGTCGCCAGCCTCATCATGCTGCTTCGGAAGGATTCCTTCGGGGACAACCACTTCACCCGCAGCAAGGCCGTGGCCACGGTGAACGGCGTCAAGATCACCCGGAACGAGTACGCCGCTTCCCTCTCCAACTATTACAACAACCTGTCCACCTACAACATGTATGCCCTGTACTACGGCTACGGCCAGTATTACGACACCTCCACCGAGGCGGGCATGCAGAGCCTGAAGAACGATATCCTCAACAACCTCATCGACGCCGAGGTCTACATCCAGATGGCCAAGGATCTGGGCATCACGCTCACCGATGAGGAGATGGCCGCCACGGTCCAGTCCGGCAAGGATGCCTTGGCCAACCTGAAGCAGCAGGTGCTGGAGAGCGCCCAGTCCTCCGGCGCCCAAAGCCCGGAGACCTATGCCGATACCATGCTGGCCAACTACTTCTCCAACATCGGCATCAACCAGAAGACCTTTGTGGCCCGCAGCCAGCATGCGGCCCTGGCCGAGGCCTATGCCCAGAAGCTCCAGGAGCATTTCGCCGCCGAGCGGAACGTGGCCGACAGCGAGCTCAAGGACATCTACGCCGAGTATGCCAAGGCCTACTACCAGGACGCGTATGAAGCCGGCGCTTACGCCCAGGCCGTGTCCTACCTGGCCTCCGGCTACACCGACATCCCCTATCTGTACATCCCCGAGGACTTTATTTTCGTGCAGGTGCTCCAGACCGCCGACGCGGACAAGGTCCAAGCCCTCATGACCCGGCTCAACGAGGGCGAGGACATGGCAGCCCTCCTTGCTTCCGACGACAACGAGAACGGCTCCAGCAAGGCCCTGCCCGAGGGCATCGCCATCGGTGAGAACGACAGCGTCTTTGACGATGCCGTCTACGCCCTGGCCAAGAATATGAACGTGGGCGACGTGGACTCGGTCATGGCCGTGACCAAGGACGCCGACGGCAACGACACCAACACCTACTTTATCGTCAAGCGGGTGGAGGGGACCACCGGCCTTGTGGCCTATGAGGATGTGAAGGAGAAGGTGGACAGCCTCCTCAAGAGCTACGCCGAAAACAACTACTACACCGAGCAGGTGGATGCCTGGCGGGAGAAGGCCGACATCGTCATCGATGACGAAGCCATTCAGGCCTTCGACCCCGCGGCCTAAGGAGACAGCATGCGCAGCAGATTCGTTCGTTGGATGTGCATCTTCATGGCCTTGCTCATGGTCATAGGTCTCATCTTCACCATCGTGGCCAGCATCGCTTCCCTGTGAGCACGTAAGGAGCCGAAATCGGCTCCTTTTTTAATTCCGCTTTTTCTTTTCATGTGAAAAGAAAAGGCGGTGTAAAAAGAAAAGCTCAGGAAGGGTCCAATGCCCTGTATCCTAAGCCTTTTAGTATAAATCAATTTTTTTTATTCCTTTAATTCCAACGCCCGCGCGTACACCTGCTTCTTGGGGAGCTTCAGCGTATCAGCGGCCTCTCGGGCCGCGTCCTTCAGGCTCATGTGGGGCATGAGGCTGAGCAGCAGTGCATCCAGCTCATCCGCCGTGGGCGCCGCCTCCGCCTTCTTAGGCACACAGAAGAGCAGCACGCATTCGCCCTTTACCTCCTCCGGCAGGCCGGACAGAACCTCTGAGATAGTGCCCCGCAGGCAGCTTTCGTGGATCTTGGTCAGTTCCCGCACCAGGGCGCAGGGGCAGTCCCCCACGGCGCTCAGAACGTCCTGCAGGGTGTCCTTCACCCGATGGGGGCTCTCATAGAGGATGGCTGTGCAGCCGCAGGCGGCCAGGTCAGAAAGGGCCTGCTTCCGTTCCGCTCCCTCCCGGGGGAGGAACCCGAAGAAGGTGAACCGACCGATGGACAGCCCGGAGAGCACCGCCGCCGTCAGCACCGCCGAGGCCCCGGGCAGCACCGTGTAAGGAAGCCCCGCTTCCCTGCAGGCCGCAAGGAGCACCGCCCCCGGGTCCGAGATGCCGGGCATGCCCGCGTCGGACACATAGGCGATGGAAAGCCCCGCGCGGAGCTTTTCCAAAAGCTGGGGCGCTTTCTCCTTTTGGGTGTATTCGTGGCAGCTGATGAGGGGCTTTTTGATGCCCAGGTGGTTGAGAAGCTTGGCGGTCTGCCGGGTGTCCTCGCACCAGACTTCGTCGCAGCCGTTCAGCGTCTCCACAGCCCGATAGGTGATGTCCCCCAGATTGCCGATGGGGGTGGCGATGAGATACAGCATCAGCGGCCGTCCTCGATCCGGCTCCGCAAGCTGGCGCCGGCAAAGCAGATCTCCTTGGTGATGGCGGCGTCGGTAATCCGGGAGGCGATCCTGTCCCCGTATCGGTCCCGCAGCTCCTCCCGCGTCAGGTTGGAGATATAGACCGTGGCCAGCCTGGCGCTGCTCCGCTGGTCGGCAATGGCGAACAGGCTCTCCGCCGTCACGTTGGGGATCATGGGCTCCGTGCCCAGATCGTCCAGCACCAGCAGGGGCACCTGGGTGAACCGGGGCAGGGGAGAGGCGTTGCCGGAAAAGCCGGCCATGACCTCCTCGGTCATCCGATAGGCCGTGAGCCGCAGGCTGTCGATGCCCCGCTCGATGGCCCGGGCGGCGATGGCGTTGCCCATGAAGCTCTTGCCCCGGCCCGCCTGGCCGTAGAGAAACAGCTGGGGGATCTTGGGGCTGGGCAGGGTGTCCGCGTATTTTTGGCAGAAGGCCATGATCTTTCGCCCGTTCTGCAGGGAAACGTCGTCAGGATAGATGTCCGGCCGAAAACCTTCAAAGGTCTCCCGGTCGTTTATACGGGCCGCCTCCGCCCGAAATTGCTGCTCCAGCTTCAGCCGGCAGGCGCACTTGCGCTGCACCGGCTCGCCCACCAGCCCCGTGTCCCGGCAGAGGGGGCAGACGTAGGCGGGCTGCAGATAATCCCGGGGCAGGCCGTGCTTTTTAAGGAGGGCTTCCTCCTCCAGCCGGATGGTGGACAGCGTCAGCTTCGCCCCCTGTGCGGGCATGAACAGCACCCGGCTCCGCTTGGTCTGCAGGGCGGAGAAAGCCGGGTCCAGGGCGGCGCATTCCCGCTGGCGCGCTTCCAGCTGCCGGAGGCTCCGGCGGCGCAGCTCCGCATAATAGGCGTTCAGATCATGTTTCATAGCTCATCCAGATCCAGGGAGATATCCGCCACGTTGGCCTTGGCGTTGTTCTCCGCGTAGTTCAGCAGGGTATTCTTCCGGCGGCTGCGCCCTTCCTGGGGCCGGGCAAAGGTCCTGTGCTCCGCCAGGGCTCGCTGGGCTTCCTCAACCGTACCGATCTTCTTTTCCGTCCAATCCTTCAAAATGGCCTTCAGCTTGCCGAAGGGCCGTTCTGCGTCAGCGCATTCCTCCGCGGCCAGGAGCACCACCTCCCGGCTCAGCCCCTCCGGCCCGTCCATGAACGCGGACAGCTGCCGGACGTCGCCCATGGTGGGGGAGGCCACCTTCCCCATGCGGGCAAAGACCATGCGGGCAAACTCCTTCTCGTCGCTGATGGTGTCGCTGTCCGCCCGGATGTCCGCGGCCTTCACCTTGTTCTGCTCATACAGCTCCCGGAGCCTGTCCCCCAACGCCTCAAAGGAGGGGCTGGCGGTGTTGGTGAGCCGGGGGCACACGGCCAAAATGGCCTCGTCGTCAAAGCCCCATTCGCTGACCCACCGATCGTACATGGCCATCTCGTCCAAAGTGGGGGGGCGTCGTTTGTTCCACCGGCGCAGCACAGCCGTGGCCCCATGCTTGCGAACGGTGGCGTTGGCAATATAGGCCCGGGCCTGCTCGTAGGTCACGATGCCTGCGTCCGCCCAGCTCTTGGCCACGGTGACGATGTACTGGATGCGCACGTTCCTGCCCTTCTCCTCCATGCAGTGGCTCACCAGCTCCAGCACCGTCTTTTCCTCCAGGCGGAAGGTCTCGATGCAGTCGTAAATGTGGCCCATCTCGTTCATGTTGAACCGGCGGGGGGCGATGAGCTCGTTAAGGGTGCGCACAAAGGACCTGTACTTTAGCGGCACCGCCGTGGTCAGGGCGGGCTGCTCCACGGTCAGGTACTCCACCTCCATGGGCTCGTCCTTCAGGATGCGGACCAGGCCCTTGCTCTGCCAGTAGACGAAGGCGGTGCGCACCGCCCCCTCGGGCAGGGACAAGGCTTCTCCAATGGACACATCCCCCATGGAGGGGTAGCGGCACTGCATGAGCCCGTACAGGTACACCTTCACCGCATCCCCTTCGGCATCGGGCATGAATTCGCTGAAAAACAGGTTGTCCACCGGGGTTTGTTCCCTTTTCTGGGCCTCGGTTGAAAAATGTATGTTCATATAAGGAAGTATAGCATAGGGCGAATCAAGTTGCAAGGCGGCAGGCCGGGGAGAAAAAAGAAGAAAGTTTACCGCTTGTTCGTCTTTTTTCTATTTATTCTGTAATAATTTTCGCATATAATAGGTACCATGAGTACGAAGAAGAAGCGATCCCATGGCAATCAGAAGGTCTACACCGTACACTGGCCCATTCTCATGGGCCTGACGGCGCTGCTGGTGGCACTCACGCTCCTGGTGGTGGGCGTCATCCGGGCCTGCGCTTTGCCCGAGGGAGACGCTCTTTCCGTGGAGGAGACGCCGGCGCCCATCATCCCCGCGCCCACCCGCTCGCCCATCCCCGTGGACATCGACTTCACCAAGGTCCACAGCACCTACATCAAGGTGTTCTTCCCCGAGGACGGGGAGATCCGGGAGATGCTCCTGGAGGAATACCTCATGGGCGTGGTGGCCGGCGAGATGCCCGCATCCTACGGTCTGGAGGCGGTGAAGGCCCAGGCCGTGGCCGCCCGGACCTACTCCCTCTACTCCATCCAGCGTCACGGCTGCAAGACCAACCCCAACGCGGACATCTGCACCTCCAGCAGCTGCTGCCAGACCTACAACTCCGAAGCCAAGATGCGCAGCAAGTGGGGGGACCAGTACGAATACTACCACTCCGTCATCGCCAAGGCCGTCATGGACACGGCGGGGGAGGTCATGCTCTATAACGGCAAGGTTATCGACGCCATGTACCACGGCGCTTCCGGCGGCTGGACCGAGGACAGCGAGAACGTTTACGGCAACGTGATCCCCTACCTGCGCTCCGTGGAGAGCGCCCATGAGATCGGCAGCCGGCAGACCGGCGAGGTCACCTTCGGCCGGGAGGAGTTCGCCAACCGGGTCAACGGCGCCCGGCCCAACGCCCACATGGACCCGGACAAGCTGGAGGAACAGCTCAAGATTCTTTCCATCTATCCCAGCGGCCGGGTTAACCAGCTCCAGCTGGCGGAGGATACCATCACCGGCAAGACCGCCCGGAAGATCTTCGGCCTGGACAGCTCCCTGTTCACCGTGGAGATCGGGGAGCGGCAGGTCACCTTCCACACCAAGGGCTTCGGCCACGGGGTGGGCATGAGCCAGGCCGGGGCCAACGGCATGGCCGCCGACGGGGCGGACTATAGGACCATCCTGACCCACTACTATTCCGGCGTTTCCATCGGCCTCATCGGTCAGTATTGATATGCGCTGGGAGAGCCTCCAATACAAGCATTTCGGCATCTATCAGGACGAGACCCTGGGCCGGTTCACCGAGGACCCGGTCCATTTGGTCCATTTTCTCGAGGCGAAAGCCGCCGAGCGGGCCGTGGATTTGGGCACCGGCAACGGCATCATCCCCCTGTACGCCAACGCCCTCTACGGCTGCCCCTTCGCAGGCGTGGATGTGGACGAGGGGCAGCTTGCCCTGGCCCGCCTGTCCGCGGAGCGAAACGGCCAGTTCATCCGCTTCCATTGTCTGGATGTGTCCGCCGCCGCCCGGGAGCTGGGCTACGGGCAATTCGACCTGGTCACCATGAACCCACCCTACTTTTCCGCCGCCTCTGCCGGGGAAGACCCCCAGCGGGCCCGCCAGCGCCATTCGGATCGGCTGGGGGACTTCGTCCAGGCCGCCTTCGACCTGCTGAACAACGGCGGCCGCCTGTGCCTCTGCTACCGGGCCGACGGGCTCACGGACCTATTGTCCCTCCTGCGGCAAAAGCGGCTGGAGCCCAAGCGGATGGAGCTGCTGATGCGCCGGCAGAAGGTGAAGCTGGCGCTGATCGAAGCCAAAAAATTGGCAAAACCCGGCATGGATATTTTCGTTTCCGCGGAAGCAGAATAAGGGCATCACTTGAAGAAGGAGGTATGCCCCTTGAAACGAAATAAGATCCGGATCTTGCTCGGAACGGTGCTGACGGTCGTCACCTTGCTCAGCGGCTGTACCTGCCGCGCCAGCGTGAAGCCCACCGCCACCGCGGCGCCCACCCGGACGGCGACCCTGGCCCCGACGGCCACATCCATCGTCACCGTCATCCCGGCGCCCAGCGGCACGCCCATGGCTTCCGTGTCGGCGGTCCCCTCGACCAGCCCCATGACGACGAACGCAGCGGGCAGCGGCAACCCGTGAAAAGGACCGAGAAAAAAGGTTCAAGTGAAACAGGACGAAATACCGTCCTGTTTTTGCCTTTTGGCCTCGAACGGTGAAAAATGCTGTGAAAAAAGTGCTTGACATGCCTTTCACTCTGTACTATAATATCAAATTTTTGTATTTAATTTTTCTTTGACAAATGGCCACCCAATATGCTATACTGACTACAAGGTCAGTGAGAAAGGAGGCGGGCTGCGCGTGTTTCAGGTGGGCGATTTGGTTTGCTATCCCATGCATGGCGTGGGGCAGGTCGAAGCGATCCAGGAGCAGAGCATCCTGGGGGAAATCAATCAATATTATTTGCTGCGTTTCCTTATGGGCCGCATGACGGCTCTGGTGCCTGTGAAGAACGCGCAGAGCGTGGGCCTGCGTCCTCTGATCGACAAGGGCACCTGCGGCAAGGTGGTCGAATACCTCAAGTCCGGGGATTGCTCTATGGAGAGCGAGAACTGGAACCAGCGCTACCGGGAGAACCTGGATAAGCTCAAGCAAGGCGACGCTCTCGTGGTGGCGGACGTGGTCAAATGCCTCATGAAGCGGGACAAGGAACGGGGCCTTTCCGCCGGGGAGCGGAAAATGTATCTCACCGCCCGGCAGGTGCTGGTGGCGGAGCTCTCCGCGTCCAGCGGCAGGGGGGAGGAGGAGTTTTTGCCCCTGGTGGGCGGAGCCTGAGGCGCGGGCTTCCTTTCTTTTGATGTTGCTTGCGTGCGGCCACAGCGCCGCATTTTCTTTTGAAATTTATCTTGACAGGACCGGGCCTTTCCCGTATAATGTAGCAGGTTCATTTTGGAGGATAGCGCGTCGAGCGCTTTTTCCATGAAGATATTCTAAACTAAGTGAGGTGTATGGCATGAAACGCACTTTCCAGCCGAAGAAACGGCAGCGGAGCATGGTCCATGGTTTCCGTAAACGCATGGCCACCAGCGATGGCCGCAATGTGTTGAAGCGCAGGCGCGCCAAAGGCCGCAAGAAGCTGAGCGCCTGAGTCTCTTTGGGCATCATCCGAAGGCGGGATACGGAAGCGCGGCTTCCGCAACGCGGCATACGCCGCAATCTTTGTAGCGCTGCGGCAGGCTCTGGTCTGCCGTGCGTTGCTATTTAGGGAAAGTTATTTGATCGGCCTTTGAATCGGACATATTCCCTGAAACGTCATAAGGAGTTTCGGTTTACCTATCGCACCGGCCGTCAGGTCGGCGGCGGAAGCTTCGTGTTGGTGACGGCCCGGAACCGGAGGGACAAGGTCCAGGTCGGTTTTTCTGTGTCCAAAAAGATCGGCAACAGCGTCATGCGCAACCGGGCCAAGCGGCGGCTGAAGGCTGCCTTTTCGCCCCTGGTCACAAAGGTGAAGCCGGGATACAATCTCATCTTCATCGCCCGTTCCTCCGCCCTCACGGCGCCCTTTTTGTCCATGCGCAGCAGCATGGTCAGCGCCCTTAAGCGCGCCGGCGTCTATTTGGAGGCGGCAGGGGAGGAGAACCCCGCATGAAAAAGGTGCTCCTTGCCCTGATCCGGTTCTACCAGAAGCAGATCTCTCCCTGTTTTCCCGCACACTGCCGCTTCACGCCCACCTGCTCCCAGTATGCCTGGGAGGCGATCACGAAATACGGTGCCATCAAGGGCACGGGCCTGGCCATCTGGCGGATCCTCCGCTGCAACCCCTTCTGCAAGGGCGGCTATGACCCCGTTCCCTGACAGGGGCACATCATAAAGGAGACCCTACATTGATTAAATCGTTCTTTCTCACCAAATGGCTGCTGACCGCCATGCGCTGGCTGTACGAGACCATCCTCAACGGATCGGGGATGCAGGCCTCCTACGCCATCGTGCTCACCATCTTCGTCTTCACCCTGGCCATCCGCTGCCTCACGGTCTTCGGTGATATCAAATCCCGTAAGTCCTCCCTGCAGATGGCGGAGATCCAGCCCGATCTGGACCGGATCATGAAAAAGTACGCCAACGATCCTCAGCGCATGAACAAGGAGCGCTCCAAGCTCATGAAGGAGAAGGGCGTGAGCACCCTGTCCGGCTGCCTGCCCCTGCTCATCATGATGCCCCTGTTCTTCATGTTCATCAACGCCTTCCGTGCCTGGTCCAACGAGCAGATGCTCTCCCTTCTGCTCACCATGGATCAGGACCCCACCAAGGGCATCGAGCTCTTCAGCCAGTATAAGTTCTTCTGGATCCTCAACATCTGGCGGCCCGACAACCTGAGCAGCTCCGCCGTGCTCACCGGCGAGCAGTTCTGGCGGACCTTCGCCCTGACCAAGAGCACCACGGTGGATAAGTTCATCTTCTACGCCGAGCACCAGCAGGTGCTGGACGAGCTCCTTCTGCGAATGGGCTTCTTTGTGAAGGACGCCGCCGGCGTGCTCTCCATCGCCGAGGACAACGCCGCCTTCCTCGCCTCCTATGAGACCATCATGGGCCCCTGCATCGACGCCTACAAGGGCTATGTGAACGGCTACGCCATACTGCCCATCCTGGCCGGCGCCACCTCTTTCCTGCTCTCCTGGGTGTCCATGCAGCAGCAAAACAAGGCCCAGCAGCAGAAGCCTGAGGCGGATAAGAACAACCCCGCGTCCCAGGCGGCCGGCATGGGCAAGAGCATGATGTATATCATGCCCATTATGTCCGTGTTCTTCTGCTGGCAGTATGACGCCACGTTCTCCATCTACTGGATCGTCAGCAACATCATTGCCGTGTGCATCAACTTCATTCTGAACAAAACGCTTCCGGCCGCTGTGGAACGTGACAAGCAGAAGCGGGAAGCTAAGCTGATAAAGGAGAGGAACTGACCCATGAGAAGTATGGAATTTTCCGGCAGGACCGTGGATGAGGCCATTTTCCACGGCCTTCAAGAGATGGGTGTCACCATCGACCAGGTAGATATCATCACCGTGCAGAGCGAATCCAAGGGCATCTTCGGCTTCGGCGCCCGCAACGCCATCGTGCGCCTGGTGGAGCGGGAGACCCCGGTGGTCCCCGATTTCACCGCGATCAACGAGGAGCGGCGGGAGGAGCGCCAGGAGCGGCGGGAGCGCCGGGATCGGAAGGACGATCGTCGGGGCGGCCGCGGCGAGCGGAGCGAACGCAGGCGGGAGCAGCCTCGGGAGGAGCGGGAAGCCGCGCCCGTGGAGGAGATCCCCTACTCCAAGGAGCTGGCAGAGGAGATGGATTCCGCCAAGTTCCTTCAGGAGCTGTTGAACAAGATGAAGGTCAACGGCACCGTGTCCGCCTTTGAAAACGAGGAGGGCATCAAGCTCAAGATCGATTCCGACACGGATGGCCTGCTCATCGGCCGCCGGGGCGAGACGCTGGACGCCCTGCAGTACATCGTGTCCCTTTATGAGAACCGGGATCGGAAGGAGAACGGGTATCGCCGCATCTCCATCGACACCGAGGGGTATCGGTCCCGCCGGGAGGAGACGCTGCGGCGCCTGGCCCGCCGGAACGCCCTGAAGGTGGCCAAGACAGGCCGTTCCTTCGCCATGGAGCCCATGAACCCCTACGAGCGCCGGGTCATCCATTCCGCGCTCCAGGGCTTCCGTGGCGTCGCCACCCACTCGGAAGGCGAGGAGCCCAACCGCCGGGTCATCATCACGCCCGAGGAGTGAGATAGGATACGAGAGGTTTCTTTCGCGACTTTTTCTCTTTCGATAAAGGGAAAAAGTCGCCTCAAATGAGAAACTTAGGAACACAAATCAACATGGCGGGGGAAAGCCTTTTCCTTCCTAAAGTTCTTTTGGGCCGCTTTTCTTTCAAGAAAAGCGGCTTGCTTTAAATCAGTCCTCATAAAAAGGAGAAAGCCATGATTACCGATACCATCTACGCCCCCTCCACCGCCATCGGCGGAGCCATCGCTCTGATCCGGGTGTCCGGGCCGGAGTGCCGCCGGATCGCCGGGGAGATCCTGAGCCGGGATGTGGCCGAGACGCCCCGGATGCAGCGGTTCGTTCGCGTGCTGGACGCGGATCGGGTGCTGGACGACGCCATGGCCTGCTTTCTGCCCGGCCCCATGACCTACACCGGAGAGGACATGCTGGAGATCGGCTGCCACGGCGGCAGCCGCACGGTGGCGCGGATCCTGTCCCGGCTCGCCAAAACAGGCGCAAGGCCCGCGGAGCCCGGCGAATTCACTAAGCGTGCTTTTCTCAACGGAAAGATGGACCTTTCCGAAGCCGAGGCGGTCATGGACGTGGTCAGCGCCCGGGCGGAGGAGAGCCTGAAGGCCGCCCTCGACCAGCTGCATGGCAGCCTGTCCCGCCGGGTGAACCAGATCGAAGAGCTCCTCCTGGACGCCCTCTCCGCCATCGACGCCGCCGTGGACTACCCGGACGAGGTGGAGGAGGACGTGACCCTCGCCCTGCCCGAGAGCCTGCTGGCGGCGCGCCGGCAGATCGACGCCCTCATCGAGGAGGGCCGGGGCGGCCGTCCTTTGCGGGAAGGGGTCTATGTGGCCCTGGTGGGCCGGCCCAACGTGGGGAAGAGCTCCCTGCTGAACGCCTTGCTGGGCACGGACCGGGCCATCGTCACCGACTTGCCCGGCACCACGCGGGACACCCTGGACGAGGAGACCGCCTTCTTCGGCGTGCCCGTCCGGCTGGTGGACACGGCGGGGATTCGGGAGAGCGGGGACCTGGTGGAAAAAATCGGCATCGACCGGGCCCGGGCCGCCCTTGACCGGGCGGACGTGGTGGCGGTGCTGCTGGACGGCACGGCGCCCCTCACCCAGGAGGATGAACGGCTCCTCTTGCTCACCGCCCAGCGGCCTCGGTTGGTCCTGCGCAGCAAGGGCGACCTGATTCAGTGCGCCGACGCCTTTGGAGAGCTGACCGTCAGCGCCAAAACGGGGGATGGCCTGGAGGAATTGAAGCGCCGGATCGTGACCCTGGCCGGGGTCCGGGAGGGGGCGGCCATCACCAACGAGCGCCACATCAAGGCTCTGGAGAACGCCCGCGACGCCCTTATCCATGCGGACGCAGCCGCGGAGCTGACCCTATCTGCCACGGACATCCGGGAAGCCCTTCATCAGTTGGGCGCCATCACCGGCCGGGATGTGGACGCCAGCGTCATCGACCGTATCTTCTCACGGTTCTGCGTAGGCAAATAGAAGAAAAGGGCGGGGCCTTTCGGGCCTCACTTTCTTGTTGCGCCGCCTGCCCCGATGGTGGTATACTAAAACGCAAAAGGAGGGGATGGCATGGAGCGGTATCTGTTTGTGATGATCGTGGTTCCCGTGGCGCTGCTGTTCACAGGCCTGGGCATCTTTGCCTGGCGGCGGAAAAAGCCCATGTGGTTCTACTCGGGCTCCGAGGTGAAACCCTGGCAGATTCGGGACATCCCCGCTTACAACCGGGCCAACGGCATCATGTGGCTGGTGTTCTCCCTTGTGTTCTGGGTGGGCGCCGGCCTGAGCCTTCGTTCCGTGGAAGCGGCGGGGCTGGTGACGGCGGTGGGGTGCCTCGCGGGCATCCCGATCCTGGTGGTTGTGTATCAGCGGATCTATAAAAAATACCGGGCCTGATGGGCTCGGTTTTTTTGTTTATGTTAAGGGCTTTGCCTTAGTCTTCGTATTCCTCCGGCTTCATGGGCCCGTGGAAGGGGTCGGCGTAGCCGTCCTCCTGATCGGCGAGGAACTGCCGGGACAGGAACACCTGCCTCAGCTCCCCGGGGCTCAGGGGCTTGCCTCCCTCCGGCGTGACGCAGGCGGTGCAGGTGGCGAAGCATTCGGGGCACACGCACCCGCTTTCCACGCCCTGCTCCCGCTGGATCATGTAGGTGCCGCACACCCGACAGCTGCAACGCATACCCTTCGCCTCCATTTGCATATCTTTTGTAAATTCAGTATACCACACCCTTTTCCCCAACACAAGAAACATGATATACTGCCCCCATGAAACGAGCAGCGGCGTTCCTGCTGATTCTTGTCTGCCTGCTGATGGGCAGCCAGGCTTTGGCGGAGGAAAAGGAAAGAGAGACCCTTACCCTTGGCAGCAAGGGCGAGCTGGTGGTGCGCGTCCAGCAGCGGCTCATGGACCTGGGCTACTATGCCTACAAGCCCACGGGCAGCTACCAGGCCGTCACCCGCCGGGCCGTCTTGGCCTATGAGCGGGCCGCCAACGCCCGGGAGGACGGCCGCCTCACCCCCGAGGAGCAGGACGAGCTCTTTTCCGGCGCCGCGGCCCGGGCCCCCTTCGCCGCCACCGTCCCCCTCAGCTTCACCGCCCAAACCACGCCCTTTGCCGTCACCGGCGAGCTCTGGCCCTGGGCGGACGTAAAAAAGCAGCTGGTCCGGGAGGCGCCCTACACCGTGACCAACTGCGCCACCGGCGAAAGCTGCACCCTCCTTTTCGTGGGCGGCGACAACCACGCCCACCTGCTTTCCGACGGCCAGCCTGCCACCGCCCAGCGGCTTTCAGCCTGGCTGGGGGAGAGCAACAGTTTCTATAAAATTGCCGTGGTCGTGACCATCGAAGGCCGGCCCGTGGCCGCCTCCCTGCAATATGACAACACCGTGGCCCACGTGTACTTCCAGGGCAGCACTTCATCCGTGCTGAGCCTGCCCGACGCGGAGCACGACAGCCTCATCCTGAGGGCCGCCGGCCGGTAGCTATTGGGGCCGCCCGGCCAAAATGTGCAAGTGAATCGTGACGGACCGAAGGGCAGCCACATCCAGCTGCTCTTTTTCTATGCCCTGGGTGAGGGGCGTCATGGCGATAAGGTCCGCCGCCTGGGCCTCGGTCAGGGGGAATGTCTCCCGGATCTCCCGGCGCTCCAGCACCCGGAATCGGTCCTCAAACAGCTTTACCACCCGCTCGTTGCTGTAGCTCTCCCGCCGCAGCCTGTCCCTCGCCAGGGCGCGGACCTCCTGCAGATACCCTTCCCCGGGCACCACCTTCAGCACCGCGCCGGCGGGGGAGAGGACCCGGGCAAACTCCGGGTAGTTGGCGGGGGAGAGGATGTTCAAAATAGCGCCGGCGGCCCCGGTTTGTACGGGGAGCTTAGCCAAATCCCCCACGGCCCACAGCCAGCCGCCTCCGCCGCGGCTCGCCCGCCGGATCCCGGGCCGGGACAGGTCGAGCCCCAGCCCGATCCGGATCGCCGGGTCCGGCAAAATCACCTTCAAAAAGCTGCCCTCCCCGCAGCCCGCGTCCAACAGGGGCCCTTCCGGGGCCAGGCGTTGGAGCATATCGCAGATATGGGCGAGCATGCTCTCGTAGAACCCGCCGGTAATGAACCGCTCCCGGCTCTCGAACAGGGATTCGTCGTAGGCACCCGCCTTCGCGGCAGGGCAGAAATCCACATACCCTTTTCTGGAAAGGGCAAAGTCGTGCCCAGCTTCGCAGCGCAGGGAGGTTTCCCCGGCCCGAAGTCGGCCCTGACAGATGGGGCAGCGGAACAGGTCCGCCTGCCGCAGGATGGCGTTCATTCTCTCATGCATGGGTCCAGTATACTATGCTCCGCGGCAAAAATCCACCCCGGTCATTGACAAAAACCGTCCCCTCCGGCCATAATAGGGGCATGATACCGGAACACGTCAGTTTCATATTGGATCGCCTTCGCCGGGCGGGCCACAGGGCCTACCCGGTGGGCGGCTGCGTCCGTGACAGCCTCCGGGGCGTGACGCCCCACGACTGGGACGTGTGCACCTCCGCCCGGCCGGAGCAGATCGAGCAGGTGTTCTCTGAACGGCCTCAAATCGATGCCGGCAGGAAGCACGGCACCATCGCCGTGATTGTGGACCACACACCGGTGGAGATCACCACCTTCCGGGCCGACGGAGCGTATCTGGACAACCGGCACCCCACCCAGGTCACTTTCCTCACAGAGCTGGAGGGGGACCTGTCTCGCCGGGACTTCACCATCAACGCCATGGCCCTGGATGAGGACGAAAGGCCCATCGACCTGTTCGGTGGCCGACAGGACCTGGAAAACCGCCTCATCCGCACCGTGGGCGACCCCAACACCCGGTTTGCGGAGGATGGGCTGCGGATCCTCCGGGGCCTACGCTTCGCCTCTCAGCTGGATTTCACCATCGAACCCATCACCGCCCGGGCCATGAGGGAGGGGCGGGCTCTCCTTCAAAATATCAGCGCCGAGCGGGTCTTTTCCGAGCTCAAGGGCATTTTGGTGGGCCCGGCCGCGGCCCGCATCCTGCGGGACTATTCCTCCGTTTTCTTCACCATATTGCCGGAACTGGCCCCCATGGAGGGCTTTTGGCAGCATTCCCCCTACCACGACAGCGACGTGTGGGAGCACACGTTGCGGTCCGTCGCGGCCAGCCCTGAGGAACTGGTCTACCGCCTGGCCCTGCTCTTTCACGACTGTGGCAAGCCCGCCTGTTTTTTCCGGGATGAGAAGGGCATCGGCCATTTTTACGGCCACCCCCAAAGGAGCCGGGAGATGGCGGAAACTGCCCTGCGTCGCCTCAAATGCGACAGCGACACCCGGGAGCGGGTCCTCTATCTGGTGGAGAAGCACGACACCTGGCTGCCCGACACCGAGAAGGGCATGGCCCGTCTCCTCCTCAAAGAGGGGGCAGATCGGCTCAAAGACCTACTGATCATCGAGCGGTGCGACGCCCTGGCCCATGCCCCCGCCGCCCGGGGGTCGGCCCTCGCTAACGTGGAGCGGTGGGCGGCCCTTCTCAATTCTCTTCTGCAAAAGCAGCCCTGCCTGTCCCTCCATGATCTTGCCGTCTCCGGGAAGGACCTTCTTGCCCTGGGCATGGCCCCCGGTCCCCAGGTGGGCGCCCTCCTAAACCAAATGCTGGAGCTGACGGCGGAGGGCGCTCTGCCCAACGAGCGGGATACCCTCCTTGCCTTTGCCCGCACACAAATCTAACCCCCAATGCAACAATTCCGCCCCTTCTGCCGTCTAATCAGTAGATGATCATCTATACAGAAAGGAGCGCGTCATGAGCAGCCACGAAAACGACGCCTGGTTCTCCCGTGAGATCGAGACCCTGGGGCCGACCCTGTTTCGCGTTGCCTTTGCCATTTTGCGCAACCGAACCGATTGTGAGGACGCCGCCCAAAACGCGGTGCTCAAGGCGTACAGAAGCCTGCCCACCCTCAAGCAGCGAAAGTATTTCAAAACCTGGCTCATTCAAATTCTGAAGAACGAATGCTTCGACATGCTCCGTCGCCGCCGCCCCACCGTGGATGTGGAGGGGCAGGGGGAGCCCAGCTATGAGATGGCTGTGCCGGATTTGGACCTAAATAGGGCCTTTGACCGGCTCACCCCGGAGGAGCGCCTCACCATCACCCTCTTTTACTATGAAGGCTATGACACCCGGGAGATCGCCCAGCTTACGGAGGTGAGCGACGGCACGGTCCGCAGCCGCCTGTCCCGGGCCCGCAAAACTCTTCGCGCCCTGCTGCAGGGAAAGGAGGCAGCCAAATGAAAAAGAATGATTTTGAAAATAGATTGCAGAACGACCTGTTCCCCCAGATGCCCGCGTCCTTCGGGCGGAAACTGACCGAAGCCCTGGGAAGCGAAGGCGTCCAGGTGAAAAAGCGCCCCACCGCGAAGGGCCTCCTGGCTGGCGCCTTAGGCGTGGTGGCGGCCGCCGCCTGCCTGGTCATGGTGCTGGTGAGCGTGCTGGGGGGCGGAAAGAGCAAGCTGAACGCCGCCGCCCCCGGGGATGCCACAGCCACGTCCCAGACGGTCCAGCCCACACCCGAACAGACCACCCTTTGGAATTGGGACACCAAGGTGATCCCCCTGTCCGCCGGCTTTGAGTTTGAGAATCAGGAGAAATACGAGGCCCTGTACACGGGTATCCTGCGTTTTTTGATGATCCGGGGCGAAACGGAACCCGACGAGCTGTGGCTCTGCGTCATCCAGAACCAATATGTGAAGGAGGACACCGGGTATCGCTCCGACGGGTATCTGAGCGGGTACTACGTCCTCGCCCAGCACGCTTTCGGCCCCGGAGACGGGCCTGAGCTCTACTGCTTGGGGGATGATTTTGAGGTCCTCTGGGCCACGGAAGGCAGCAGCCCCGGCCCCAACCACGCCGTGAATCCCGAGCAAGATAGCTATGCCGCCGCCTATCAGGGCCACTTCGTCTATGGCATGGCCCCCACCGACGCCCACGTGACCCGGGGCGCACTGGTGGGCACGAACCCCAAGGAGAAGACGGACATCGAGTTCTCCATGCGGGCCTGGTTCCCCAATCTGAGTGAACGGCTGAAGGAGAGCCAACACGCGGACGTGGCCCGGGAGTATTTCCTGGTGACCGTCCCTGCCAGCAGCTGGGACAGCGTGATGCAGAACCCCATCCTGCGCTTTGAAACGGAGGAGGGGAACGTGGACGTGAACATGGAGACGGACCTGCCGCTTGCCAATGTGGTCCTGGCGCCTCGGCTCAGCCTGGATTCGAACCAATGGTCCCCCGATGCGCAGCCGGATGAAAGCGGCCTGCCCATGGCAGAAACGGTCGTTCTGGACCTGACCGACGATCGCTATGGGCCGGAAGCGGTGCAGACCTATGGCGAGGCCATTGCCCGAGCATTGCGGGTCAGCGGAGAGCATATCTCCGCGGGCGGGATCTGGATCTGCGGCATCACCCACGATTGGGAAGGCACGGAGATTGTTGCGGACTATGTGCTGGCCCTGAACGCGGGGGACGGGAACCCCAGCCCAGAGCTGTTCTGTTATCAGAATGGACGGATCACGTGGCGGACCGTGGGCGCCGATACGGCGCGGATCAACGTGGTCCATCACAACGGGAACACCATCGTCTTCGGCAGATCCCCGGCATTTGATGGTGAGCCTCTACCCATGGACTACGGTAAGCTGGAGCTGGAAAATGGGGAGGATGAACTCGTGCCGGTCCTGTCCCTTGATAAGATACGGGAGCGCGTCACGGGAGGTCCCCACTATTACTCGGCCCGGGAGTGCTACCTCTGGAAGGACGTCGAGGAGCATGAGGTCAAGAAGCTGACCGTTACTGCGGAAACGAACGGAAAGAGTCGAGAATACACCCTCACCAAGGTCAACGTCCTTACACCCCAGTCTGTCCCCGCCATGGCTGTGGAGATTGGCGGCTCTGTCTACACGAGCACCGTGACCCACTTGTATCAGAGTTTGAATGCAGACGGTGTTGTCGCTGAGGGCACGCCCATTCAAGAGACGCTGGAGGGAGCTACCTTTGAAACGGTGCAGATTGACCAGTCGGCCCTCGATACTGTGTCCTGGCAAGTCATCACCTCATCGGACAAGGTGAGCGTGCACGGGGTGGACATCTATTCTGCTACCTACGAGAAACTATATAACAACGCCGAAATCAGCGCCATCAACGGCCTTGACCCAGGGACCTACTACCTCTGCTTCCGCACAATCATTCAGACCGGCTACTCCACGTCCCTTGACGGATATACATACAACACGGTGTATTTCATTTACAAGGCCACGATCCAACGTCCCTCATCCGCCGCCGCTTTGAGTCCTGTCCTTGTGAAGGAAAAGCTGGGCGTTCCGGATGCCTATCAGTTCAGCACGACAGAGGCGGACGGGCGGTTGAAGATCATAGTGGACGCCCAGGTGCGTGTTCCCGATGTGGAGCGGCTGCCCATGGTACAGGTGCGGAAAAGCCGTTTTTCCCAGGAGCGCATCAATCAGGTTGCGCAGATTCTGTTCGCCGGCGATCCCATGTATGATTACGACCAGGACGGGGAGCCTCTTTTTGACGGGCAGCTTCGTCCATTCCAGGACGTATATGGGGTCCATCCGGAAGTTTTGCACCTGGACATTCGGAACAAGCCAGCGTCGGAATGGGAGCAAAGCGAAAACAGAAAGCAGATGATTGCCTGGGTCTCCGTCACAGAGGAGGAGCTCAGGGCAGGGGACGGGGAGCACATCAGCTTCACCACCTGGCCGGACAGGGAGGAAGCGTCTGAACGCTACGATGAAACCGTGCCTGTGGACCTGAACGCCCCTGCGTTTCAAGCGGCCAAAGCCCACACGGATGCCTTTTTCCAGACCCTGGGCCTCGGCGACGCCTATTGCTTTGCCTACGGGAGCCAGGTCAGGGATGGCTCGGGCTATCATCTCTACTACACCGCCAGTATTCAGGGGGTGGAGGCCTATGTGAGCAAGAATGATCGAAGCGACGGCGAAGAAGGCCATACCATTCTGTGGGGGCAGGAATCCATCCTGTTTGTGGCCGACGAAGATGGCATCCAATCCCTGAGCTGGATGCACCCAGTGGAGATGTTGGAGACGGCGAGCGAAGCGCCCACCCTGCTTCCATTCTCGGATATTCAGGCGCGCTTTGAGACGGAGGTCCGGAATAAATACGCCATTCTGCTGAATCGGTACGCCTGGTCAAAAGGGATCATGGAAGTATCCGTGGATGATATTCGGCTTTGCCTTATGCGGCTGCCCATACAGGATGGAAATGAGTTGGAGAGCACCATGATCCCTGTCTGGGCTTTCTATGGCCACAACCAGGTGGAGCGTACGGATGGGACGATCAGGTATGACCTGCAAACCAGCCTGGGGAACGATGCCCCCATTGATTCCATTTCTATCTTGGTTTTGAACGCAATGGACGGGTCGATCATCACCCTTTGGTAATGTCCGATTCCACGGCGGCGGGGCCCTGCCAGGTTCTGGCGGGGCCCTTCACTATTTACGACTTGTTCATATCTTATCCGTGTTTTTGTTGCACATATCCTGTACAATAGCATACAGTACTATGCCGAAAGGTGGAACCCTTCGTTGAAGTCCAAAACCATGATCCTTTGCGTCCTGTGCCTGCTGCTCCTTTTGGGCTGCAAGGCTGGGGACGCTGTTTCCGCCGAGCCCACGGCGGCCCCTGTGGAGGTGATGGAAGCCCCCACCGCGGCGCCCACGGCCCAGCAGCCGACCGAGATCATCATCGATATCCCCACGCAAGCGAGGGAAGAAGCCCCTGCCGCCACGGCCCTGTCCACGCCGGAGCCCACCGCCGAGCCTACGGCGGAGCCCACTCCCGAGCCCACGGCCACCCCGGTGCCCAAGCTGGGCATCCTCGACGGCCGGTTCGCGGATAAGTTCGTGGAGGGGGAGCCCGTGCTCACGGAAAACAGCTATCAGTCCGAAACCGTGGCCATCTTCATCAACCGGGTGGTGGACGAGAGCAAGAGCATCACCAGCCACACCTTCGTCTACTATATGGCGGATGTGTATTTCAAGGATATGGAAGCCCTGCGCAGCGGCGCCGCCAAATCCTGGAAACAGCGCTGGGACAACGACATGCTGGTGGACGTGGCCAAGAAGTATGACGCCGTCTTCGCCGTGTCAGGGGACTTCACCCTGACCCGGAAGAAGGGCCTGGTCACCCGCAACGGGGAGGTGCTCCAGAGCAACCACGACACGGCCCGGGACGTGGGCGTCATCTACAAGGACGGCCGCATGGAGACCTTCACCGCCCTGAACACCCCCGCCGAGCAGATCATGTCCGACCCCGAGGTGTGGCAGATCCTGGGCTTCGGGCCGGAGCTTCTGGACGAAAACGGCCAGCCTAAGACCGCCTTCAACGACCCCAACAAGGTGGGGCGGGCCAACATCCGCAATGCCGTGGGCTACTTTGAACCCGGGCATTTCTGCTTCGTCTACGTTCAGCCCTACAAGACCCGCCGGGACGACACCTGCCTGGATATGGCGAGCCTCTCCCAGCTCATGTATTCCCTGGGCTGCGTGCGGGCCTACAACCTGGACGGCGGCGGCACCGCCGGCATGTATTTCAACGGCAAACTGGTCAGCGACAAGGGCCTGGGGCCCACCAGAAAGCTCCACGATATCTATTATATCCCCAAAGTATAACCTATGATCCCCATCAGCCGGGCCCTGCCCCGGCTTTTTTGTTTCCGGCTCCGGGCGGGAAATTGTTACATTTTGGGGCAAAAATCCGAAAAGGGAAAAGGAAAAAAGGAAAAATTGGCGTATTCTTTATAGGTACGCACCCCGGGCCGTTCGCTCCGGGGAAGATCCGCAGATAATTGCACCGCAGGGAGGCTGCCATGGCAGAAGAATCCATTCGTTCCCGCTGGGAAGCCTGGGAGGAGCAGACTCTCTCTCCCTATGCCACCCTGTCGAAAAACAGCCGGGGCCGGGCGAAGGACATTGAACCTTGCCAGATCCGCACCTGCTTTATGCGGGATCGGGACCGGATCCTTCACTGCAAGGCCTTCCGCCGGCTCAAGCACAAGACCCAGGTCTTCCTGGCCCCCCTGGGGGACCATTACCGCACCCGGCTCACCCATACCCTGGAGGTTTCCCAGATCGCCCGGACCATTGCCCGAGCCATGGGCCTCAACGAGGATCTGACCGAGGCCATCGCCCTGGGCCACGACCTGGGCCACACCCCCTTTGGCCACACCGGCGAGGGCGTGCTGGACCGTTTGGTCCCCGGCGGCTTCAGCCACAACGAGGAGGGCGTCCGGGTGGTGGACAAGCTGGAGAACAACGGCCAGGGCCTGAATCTGACCTTTGAGGTCCGGGACGGCATCCTGAACCATCCCAAGAAGTGCACCCCCGCCACCATGGAGGGAAAGGTGGTCTCCCTGTCCGATCGGATCGCCTACGTGAACCACGACATCGACGACGCCGTCCGCGCCGGGGTCCTGAAGAGCTCCGACGTGCCCGAGAGCTGCCGGAGCCGCTTTGGCAACACCCACAGCGAGCGGATCAACAGCATGATCCTGGACGTGCTGCGGGAGAGCATGGGCCAGCCCTATGTGGCCTTCACCCCGGAGGCCGCCCGGGAATTCAACGTCCTGCGGGATTTCATGTACGAAAACGTTTACTTCAACCCCATCGCCAAGCGGGAGGACGAGAAGGCCCGGGGGGTGGTGGAGGCCCTGTACAGCTACTATCTGGACCATATCGACCTGCTGCCGGAGGAGTTTTTGCTCCACCTCGGGGAGGACGGGGCCCAGCGCATCACGGCGGATTACATCGCCTGCATGACGGACACCTACGCCATCAACGAGTACCAGCGACTGTTCGTGCCCGCGGCCTGGAGTTAGGCCATAGAATTCGGAGGCAAAGGATTGGCATTCTCCCAGGAATGGATGGACGAGCTTCTGTCCAAGAATGAGATAACGGAGGTGATCTCCTCCTACGTGGCGCTCAAGCCCAAGGGCCGTAAGCTCTGGGCCTGCTGTCCGCTGCATGGGGAGAAGACGCCTTCCTTTTCCGTGTCTCCGGACAAGCAGCTCTTCTACTGTTTCGGCTGCCACGCCGGAGGTTCCGTGATCCAGTTCATCATGGACATGGAGCATCTGACCTTCATCGAGGCGGTAAAGCTCCTGGCGGAGCGGGCGCACATGGAGCTCCCCGAGGAGAAGAACGACCGGGAGCTCATGCGCCAGCGGGCCTATCGGGAGCGGCTCTACGCCGTGAACAAGGCCGCCGCCCGGTTTTACTGCGAGCAGTTTTTGGGACCCAACGGCCAGCCCGGCCGGGACTACGCCCAGAAGCGGGGCCTGGTCAAGGACATCATCCTGCGCTTCGGCATCGGATATGCCCCCGAGGGCTGGGACAACCTAAAGAAACACCTGGAAGCCCAGGGCTACTCCGAAAAGGAGCTGCTGGACGCGGGCTTGCTGGTGAAGAACCCCACCTCCGGCCGGGTCTACGACGCCTATCGGAATCGGCTCATCTATCCCATCCTGGGCGTGGGGGGCCAGGTGCTGGGCTTTGGCGGCCGGGTGCTGGACGATTCCAAGCCCAAGTATATCAACACCGGCGACACCCCCATCTACAACAAGCGGAACAACCTCTACGGCCTGTATCTGCAGAAGGGGGCAAAGCTTTCGGACCTCATCATGGTGGAGGGCTACATGGACGTGATCGGCCTGTATAAGGCCGGGGTCACCAACGCCGTGGCCAGCCTGGGCACCGCCCTCACCGAGCAGCAGGCCCGCCTCCTCAAGCGCTATGTGGATACGGTCTACATCGCCTACGACGGGGACGCCGCCGGCCAGAACGCCACCATCCGGGGCCTGGAGATCCTGACGCACGAGGGGCTGTCCGTTCGGGTCATCGTGTTCCCGGACGATCTGGACCCGGACGAGTACGTCCAAATCTACGGCAAAGCTGGCTTCGACGCCCTGAAGGCCAACGCCTACGCCCTCAACGCCTTCAAGCTGGAGGCCATGGCCCGGAGCTTCGATTTGGCTGACGAAAACGGCCGGGAGCAGTTTGCGGTGAAGGCCTGCGCCTTCGTGGGCACGTTGCAGCCCGTGGAGCAGGAGCGCTATTACAAGCTCATCGCCCAGAAGACCGGCTATGAGATCGAATCCCTGCGGGAGCAGGGCAAGCGGGGGGAGGGCTACGCCTCCAAGCCCGTCACCTTCAAGCGGGGCACCTATCGCCGTCCCGGCGGCCGGGAGGAGGATCAAAAGGAGCTGCTGCTCCGCTCCATGCTCACCTGCGCCGTGAAGGACAAAGGCGCCTACCGGGCCCTCAAAAGCGCAGGGGCGGGGGAGATATTGGATGGCGCGTATCAAAGCCTCTTTCAGGCCCTGGATACCCCCGGCTTTTCCTTCGCCGCCTATGTGGCCGCCCAGGAGCGCCAGGAAGCGGAAAAACTCTCCGCCCTCATACGGGATGAGCAGAACATGGTGGAGCCGGAAAAAACGGCGCTGGATTGCTTAAAACGGCTGCGGCAGCTGGAGCAGGAGGACAGGCTCAACGAGCTGCAGCATCGATTGAAACGGACCGACCTCAGCGAAGGGGAGCGCGCCGCGCTTCTCAAGCAGATCACAGAACTGATACGGGCAAAAAAGTAAGGAGACGAACATGAGCGAAACCAATAAGAAGACCACCCAGAACAAGGACCCCAAGGCACGCATCAACGAGCTGCTGGAGGTGGGCAAACAAAAAGGCGTCCTGAGCTACAAGGAGATCATGGATGCCCTCCAGGAGCTGGAGCTGGACCAGGAGGCCGTGGAGAAGCTCTACGAGGCCATCGAGGAGCAGAACATCGACGTGGTGGAGGAGGTGGAGGTCCCCGAGGATATCAACGAGGAGATCGCCGAGGTGGAGACCATCCTCTCCGTCACCGAGGGCATCAACATCGACGACCC
>CACWYB010000013.1 GCA_902765005.1 uncultured Eubacteriales bacterium
TATATGCCGCAAGGAGAGTTGGGGAAACCCGGAACCCCTGTTCCGGATCTCTTCCCTTCTTGCAGGTATGTTATACCACTATTATTAGCACTCGTCAAGAGAGAGTGCTAATTCTTTTGTGAGGAAATTGTGAACTGTCATTGCAGCTATTTTCTCAATAGCGCACTCCCGCTATACGTACCAGGTTGGGGGCCGCCTTGTCCGTGACGGTCATGGTGGTGCCGATGGTGCAGCCCTTAATATGATGTCTCGTAGTTAGTTGAACATCACCTGGTTGACGATGCTCTCCAGATACTCCTGCCGGCCGCTGCCTGGCAGCTCCGGCGCACCCAGCTTCTCAGCGTATGCTGCGAGCTCGGCAAGTGTTGTCTCGCCACTGCGAATCTTTGCTCCGATGCCGGTGCGGTAGCTGGCATAACGATCCTCGACGAACTTGTCAAGCCTGCCGTCCTCAATCAGAGCGGCGGCCTTGATCAACCCGAGCGCGAAGGTATCCATGCCGAGAATATAGGCGTGGAACATGTCCTCCATGGTGTAGCTGGGGCGACGGGTCTTGGAGTCGAAGTTGAAGCCGCCGGTCAGTCCGCCGGCCTTCAGCACCTCGTACATACACATGGTGGCGTCGTAGACGTTGAAGGGGAACTCGTCCGTGTCCCAACCGAGAAGCATATCCCCCTGGTTGGCGTCGATGGAGCCGAGCATCCCGTTGATGGCGGAAATGCGCAGATCGTGCTGGAAGGTGTGCCCGGCGAGCGTCGCGTGGTTGGCCTCGATGTTCAGCTTGAAATCCTTGTCCAATCCATACTGGCGCAGGAATCCGATGGCGGTAGCGGCGTCAAAGTCGTACTGGTGCTTCATGGGCTCCTTCGGCTTGGGCTCGATGTAGAAGTCGCCCGTAAAGCCGATGCTCCTGCCGTACTCTACAGCCAGATGCATAAGCTTTGCAATGTTTTCCTGCTCGAACTTTACGTCCGTGTTGAGGAGCGTCTCATACCCCTCGCGGCCGCCCCAGAACACGTAGCCCCGGCCGCCCAGCTTCACGGTGATGTCCAGGGCCTTCTTCACCTGGGCCGCGGCGAAGCAGAACACGTCCGCGCTGTTGGTGCTTCCGGCGCCGTTCATAAAGCGGGGATTAGAGAACATATTGGCTGTGCCCCAGAGACACTTGATGTCCGTACCCTGCATCTTTTCAAGGATATAGTCGCTGATTTCGTCGAGGCGCCGGTTTGTCTCCTTAATGTCGTCCGCTTCGGGGACAAGGTCAACATCGTGGAAGCAGAAATAGCGAATGCCCAGCTTCTGCATGAACTCGAAGCCCGCGTCCACCTTGGCTTTGGCGTGGGCCATGGTGCCCTTCTCTGCGCCGAAGGACTTGTCCGCCGTGTCCCGGCCGAACATATCGGTGCCCGCCGCGCAGAGATTGTGCCACCAAGCCATGGCGAATGGGAGGTGCTTCTTCATGGGCTTGCCCATGACGATTTTGTCCGCGTCGTAGAACTTGAACGCCAGGGGATTCTTGCTGTTCGGTCCCTCATAGTGGATGGCGGGAATGGATGTAAAAAACTCTTTCATATGCTTCTCCTTTATTTGATCTCCGGGAACAGGCCCTTCATGGCCGGATATATCTTCTGAAACCTGCGATACTGAGCTTCGTAGCGGGCGGCGATCATGGGATCAGGCAAAACCGTTTCCCGCACATGGCACAGGGCGTCCGCGCAGGTTTGGACGCTTTCATACGCCCTGGTGCCCACCATAGCCAGCATAGCCGCGCCGTAGCCGGGGCCCTGCTCGGTTTGGGGGATGTCCAGGGGGAGGTTCAGCACGTTCGTCAGGATCTTTCGCCACAGGGGGCTCCTGGCGCCGCCGCCGCAAAGCTTGGACCGGTCGATGGAAAGGCCCAGGGAACGGGCCACCTCCAGGCTGTCCCTGAGAGCGAAGGCCACGCCCTCCAGCACGGATTGTACCATATCGGCCCGGGTCGTGTCCAGGGACAAACCCACGAAGGTCCCTCGGGCGTCCACGTCGTTGATGGGGCTCCGTTCGCCCATGAGGTAAGGCAGGAAGAAGACCCGGTTGTTCCCCAGCTTGTCCTCGGTGATACCCGCCTGCTCGGCAGCGTAGTCCGAGGTGTTCAGGATGTCCTCGCAGAACCACTTGTTGCAGCTGGCGGCGGAGAGCATGCAGCCCATCAGATGATAGTTCCCATCCGCGTGAGCGAAGGCGTGGAGGGCGTTGCCCGGATCGACGCCGAACCTGTCAGAAGAGATGAAAATCGTTCCGCTGGTACCGAGAGAGATGTTGCAGGCACCACCTCCCACCGTACCGGTTCCTACGGCTGCGGCAGCGTTGTCGCCTGCGCCGGCGATGACCTTTACATCTGTACTCAGCCCCAGCGCTGCTGAGATCTCCGGGCGCAGCGTGCCGATGACCTCGTAACTCTCAAAGAGCTGCGGCATCTGCGATTCCGATACGCCGCAGACGTCCAGCATCTCCTTTGACCAGCGCTTGTGTTCCACGTCCAGCAGAAGCATACCGGAGGCGTCGGAAAAGTCGCAGCTATGGACGCCCGTCAGCTGATAGTTGATGTAATCCTTGGGGAGCATGATTTTTGCGATGCGCGCGAAGTTTTCCGGCTCGTGTTTTTGCATCCAGAGAAGTTTCGGCGCGGTGAAACCCGCAAAGGCAATGTTGCCGGTGTTTGCCGATAGCTTCTCCTTGCCGATCTTGGTGTTGAGCCATGCCGTCTCTTCCGCGGTTCTGCCGTCGTTCCAGAGGATGGCGGGGCGGATGACCTGATCGTTCCTGTCCAGGGCCACCAGGCCGTGCATCTGGCCGCCTGCGCCGATGCCCTTGACCTCCGTTGCGTCGAAGCCGGTCAACAGCTCCGGCACGCCGGTGAGAACGGCCTGCCACCAATCCTCGGGACGCTGCTCGCTCCAACCGGGCTGGGGAAAGGATAGGGGATATTCTTTGGTGACGGCGTTGAGAATCTCGCCGCGTTCGTCCACCAGCAGCAGCTTCATAGCGCTGGTGCCGAGATCAATTCCGATAAAAGTCCTTCGATTCATAAGCACGCTCCGTTCGTTTCGATTATCTTTTTGTATTCCCATGCGGAATCCTTAAGGATCCGCTTCTGCGTGGCGTAGTCCACATAGATGAGTCCGAAGCGGGGATCAAAGCCCTCCGCCCACTCGAAGTTGTCCATGACGGACCAGTGCTGATAGCCGAGGACGGGGACGCCCTCGTCGATCGCCCGCTTGAGCTCTTTGAGGTAGCGATAGAGGAAGTCCGTGCGCTTGGGATCATGCACCTTGCCGTCCAGGCTGATCATGTCGTGAGCGGCAAGACCGTTTTCTGTGATCATGATCGGCAGATGATAGCGCTCGTAGATAAAGCGCACATTCCAATACATCACACGTTCGTCGATGACCCAGCCGAGGCAGTTCCTCGGGGTCCCGGGCAAAGGCGTTTGTGTATTGCCCCAATCGCCGTAATTGAGCGGAGTATAGATATTCAGACCGATAAAGTCCAGCGGCTGGCAGATCGCCGCCATATCCTTCTCGTGGGTGGCGTAGATACCGTAAGCTCTTACAGGCTTTCCCAGAAGCATCGGGTCCATCCACCAGCGGTTGGCCATGAGGCCGTTGCCGGTCTCCACGGTCTTTTTTCGGGCATCCTCGATTTCATCCGGCGTTTCATGTGCCGGAACCCACGCGCCGCTTGAAAACGCTACGCCCACCCTGGGCGGCTTTTTTGCGTATTTTCGGATGGTCCTGACCGCTTCCGCGTGCGCGAGCATGCAGTTGCGGGTGAGCTTTGAAAGAGCCAGATAATTCCGTTTGAAGGGCGCATGGACGCCCTGCAGATAGCCGTTCATGATAAAGCACCCCGGCTCGTTCATGGTCATCCACCAGGTAACTCGGTCGGAAAGCGCATCAACGACAGCTTTCGTATAGTCCCGGAAAAGCGGCACGATGTGTTCACTGCGCCATCCGCCTTTTTTATAGACCCATAGGGGCAGATCCCAGTGATAGATCGTGACAAGCGGTTCGATGCCCGCTTCCAGCAGCGCATCCACAAGGTCGGAGTAGAATTTGAGCCCATCGGGGTTTACCTTACCCTCCTCCGGGATCACGCGGGACCAGCTGACGGAAAAGCGGTAGCTTTTCAGCCCGATCTCGCGCATCAGCGCCACGTCCTCCCGCCAGCGGTGGTAGTGATTGCAGGCCGTGTGACAGTTTTCTCCGCGCTTTACCTGTTTTTTCGTGGCGACGTCCCAGATGCTGGGCGTTCTGCCGCCCTCGTTCCAGCCGCCCTCGATCTGTGCTGAAGCTGCAGCGGCGCCCCATATAAAGCCGTTCGGAAATGTTGTGTCGCTCATTCCTGTTTCTCCTTTTTGATCCATGTCGCCGCCGTCTGGGCGATGACCTCTGCACCCTCCCCGTTCGGATGCACGCCGTTCAGGTTTTCCCTCAAATGCCGCATACAGGTCGATGGAGGGAATTCCTTCCGTTTCTGCCCCTGCGAGCACCGCCGGTCGGATCTCTGTCTCAATCACCTTTGCATCGATGTCGAACGGCACCGGGTTTCCCCATGCGGGCGGCGGCGTCATCACAATCACGCGCGGCTTGCTCGGCAATGCGCGATAGACGTTCCAAAACCGCTTCAGATCCTCGGTATATGCCGCTGAGTCTTTCCAATTATACGGCTTGCTGTCGTTGGTTCCGAGCATCAGAAGGACCAGATCGGGCGCAAAGTCGAGACTTTCCCGATATGCAGCGGTCTTTTCAAAGGAGCAGTCCCCCGCAGACGATGCCGTCGCGCCGCACACGCCGAAATTCTGCACGCAATATTTGTCCCCGAGCATGCGTCCGAGCTGTTTGGGATACTGCATCTTTGCCCAGTTCTGCACGCCGTATCCGTAGGTGATGCTGTCGCCGACGCATGCAACGCGGATCTGTCCCGCACGCGGGCGCTTGTTCCAGCGAAAGATCGCCATGGTTCCGCGCTGCATCGTGATCCAAAATGCAATCGCCGCAAGCAGCAGCAACGCTGCAAATACCGAAAGGATCCAAATCATTTGCTATTCCTCCAACGTGAACGACCGGATATCCGCTTTGCCGGACAGAACCTCAATCGTCAGCGGTTCCCGTTCTCCGCCGGGCAGCGGAGCCGTCCCGTTCGCATCGAGCGGAACGCCGTTGACTCCAAGAACCGCGTCCCCGCAGTATTGTACCACAATGCGCTTTGTTTTGCGAAGATCAAAATACTTGTAAACCGCCTTTGTCCCTGCCGTGAGGTCGGCAAGGAGCATGACGCCGTCCCATTCCGTAATTCGCGGCAGAGTCTGCTGTCTGCCTATGCCAAGCTTGATCGGCTTTGGCGTGATGAGGTTGCAGCAAAGCGCCGCGGGATAGTCGCCGATGCCGGGAAGCGGCGCGCAATTCAACCCTTGCGTCGTGACCTCGACCTGGCGGATGGTTCCGTCCGGCGCAAGCTCGACGGGTTCCGCGCAGGCCTGGCGGGAAAAGTCGGTGTTGTTGGTGCAGCGATGGTAAAACACATAGTATTTACCGGCGATGTTTTCAATGCCGCCGTGAATCGTCCCGGCATTGTTCTTTGGCTTCGCGTTGCCGTGATATCCCAGATCGCTGTTGGAAATTACCACACCGCGATAGGCAAAATCGCGATCGGGGTACTTCGAAGTGGCATAGCACAGCTCGTTATTCTGTCCGGATGACCAAACGAGGTAGTACAGCGCTCCGAACTTGCGGATGCTCGCCGCCTCGTAAAAGGCATGGTGATACAGCGCGCTGTTTTTGTCTGCCGTGGTCTTGCTGTCCAGAACCGCTTTCGGCTCTGATTTCACCGTCAGCATGTCGTTCTCCAACTCCACCACCGCGCAGGAAAGGATGCTGGGCTGCGTCGCCTTGATTTCGCTGATGGGACGCTGAAACAGCTTATGCTGCACAAAGTTCAGAAGCGGTGAAAACAGCTTCGAGCGAAAATCCCTTCCCAGTCCCCAACCGTAGTAAAGCCAAATGCGTCCGTTATCGTTCAAAACAGCGGGATCATTGGTCAGATATTTCAAAACAGGACTTCCGTCCGGATAGCGGATATCGCCGTAGTAATCAAAAGGCCCCTCCGGTCTGTCGGAGACTGCCACGCTCAGCGGTCCGAAGGGCTTGGTGTTCGGTCCTGCGGCAAAGTAATAGAGATAGTATCGTCCGTCATTTCCGCGAACGCAGTCCGGCGCATAGAAATCGACCGGTTTTCCATCCTTCGAGCGCGGATCCTGCTCCTTTCGGTAGGTCACGCCGTGGCACGTCCAATCGGAAAGATCGTCTGCCGGCGCAGACCATACCGTGTAGTCCTTCACACAGAACCGCGTCGCATTGGCAGCGTCGTGGCTCCCGTAGAGATAGACCCGGTCGCCGAAAACATGCGGCTCACCGTCCGGGACGTATTCGTTCAAGGGGAAAATGGGGTTCAGGATTTGCTTTTTCATGCTATGCTCTCACCGTAACAAGCCAAACATCATTTGTCGATAGAGAAACATCCAGGCAGGTTTTTCCGTTTGCAGTCGAAAACGGCAGCGATTCCTCCGTGAGCCGCGTTTTTTCGGTGATCTCCCGTGCCTGTGCCCTCGTGAGATTGTCCGGCGAACCCATCTCACACCAAATGCGCTTGGGATTGCAATGCTCGTCGTCGATGCGCTGCACAGTTACGGAACGCGCCTCAAAATCCAGCGACAGCAACAGGTCATACCGCTTGTTCTCGTAATAGTCGCCGCTCTGCGGAGTCAGAAGAATCTGCACGTTCTGTCCGTCCGTAAAAGCGCCCATGTCCACCTCGCCGGTTTGCGGCAGCAAAAGCCGCTGCGGATAGAGCTTGGAGAGTATCTTGAAGCCCCAGAAGTTGGGTTTGGGGATGCCGTCATTGGAGACGATGCCGAAGGAGCCCACGAAGGGCTTGGGCAGCATGAACTGCTCCTCAAAGAGGTCGGAGCAGCACCAGAACATATATGCAGCCAGGCTGCCGTCCAGATCAAGGCAGGATTTGACCGCAAAGGCTGCGGAGTATTTTTCGTCGTGGACCGGCGAGCCAAACACCGCCATGGAATTCCACTCGGTAATAAACAGCGGCTTATCCTTACACTGCGCCTTGGCCGCTTTGTCCATGCTGGCCAGCGTTCCCTTGTCCCAGCGTTTGGCGTCTTCCGGCAGGAAGAACATATCCGTCATGGCGTCGCTGAGGTCCGTGTGGTTCTTTACGGCGCTCATTGCCGATGAGAACATATGCTTTACGTTTGCGAGATTGATGAAATTGCCGAAGGCGTCGCCGGGGTAATGGTGGGTTGAGACAAAATCACAGGGAACCTTGTTTGTTTCGCAGAACGTCAGAAACTCCGGGATCCACTTGCAGGCGCTGGTGGAGGGGCCGCCGACGCGGAGCTTCGCGTCCACGCTCTTGATAGCCCTTGCCGTTGCCTCGTAGAGCTTAAAATAGTCCTTCTGCGTTCCGGCGAAGAAGCAGCCAAGATCCGGCTCGTTCCAGACCTCGAAATACCAGCCTTCCACCTCCTCGGCGCCGTAACGGTCAAGGAGAAACCGGATAAAGCGGCGGATATAGTTGCTCCAGTCGTCAAGGGACTTCGGCATGGTGATGTTGGGGTCATAGGCAAGCCCCAGCTTTTTGCCGCTCGCAAGAGCTGAGGGCATGAAGGAGAGCTCCACGAAGGGCTTCACGCCGCAGTCCAGCAAATTGTCATAAATGTCGCCCACCTGCCGGAAGTTGATCTCGGAGATCTTGTTTTTCCCGGGCACAGAGGAAAACATGCGGCAGTCGCCCATCCGCTGATAGGTCAGCATATCGTCGTCGAACACACCGTGGCAACGGAGATATCGAATCCCCAGCTCGTCGTGAGCCAGCTTGATATGCCGCAGCATATCCGCCCGGTGCAGAAGATAGGCGTGGCAGTTGCCAAGCCCCATTTGCCAGGAAAAGTCGGTCTTCGCCCGCGGTGCATTGCGGTGAATGGAGATGTTCATAGTTTTGCCTCCATTCAGAAGTCTTTACAGGTCTCACTCTTGAAAATGAGCTCCAGCACACGCCCGGCAGAACGGTCGAGTGCTGCTCTATCCAGCGTTCCGTTTTTCAGCCCGGCAAGCAGCGCCTTCCGCACGGCAGCACCTCCTGGCATAATGAGATCATTGCCTGCGTTGATCGCGGCCACGTGAGATGCGGGGTCGGTGGCGTTCCAGTCGCTCATAACAAGCCCGCCATAGCCCCACTCCTCCCGGAGCACTCCGGTCAGAAGCTCCATATCGTTGCAGACATATCGCCCGTTGACCCGATTATAGCTGGACATGACCGTCCAGGGCTTTCCTTCGGTCACAGCGATCTCAAAAGCGCGGAGGTAGATCTCACGCAGTGCCTTCTTGGAAACGTTCGCGGAGACGCCGGTCCGGTTGTCCTCCTGGTTGTTGCAGCAGAAATGCTTGACCGAGACGCCCACGCCGCCCTGAGACTGCACGCCGCGGGTAACGGCCGCAGCCATCTTGCCGGAAAGGATCGGGTCCTCGGAGTAATACTCAAAATTTCTGCCGCACAGAGGGTTTCGATGAATGTTCATTCCCGGCGCCAGCCATACGGAGACGCCGATTTCAAGCATCTCTTTGCCGACAGCCTGCCCGACCTCCTCCAGAAGCGCGGTGTCCCAGCTCTGCGTCAGCACCGTTCGCACCTATGAGACCGAGGAGAAGTTCACCGACGAGGTGCAGAGCGAAAACGGCGCGGGAAGATTCTACTTTGACGGCGAGCAAAACCTGATTTGGGAAACCGAAGGCGCGGACGAGGGCATTGCCTTTATGAAGGTGGGCTGAAATCGCACAAAAACATACAAAACTGCTGCAAAGGCACCGACTGCTGCCGGTGCCTTTGCTAATCAACGTTTTTCGCCATCTCCCTTTTTACAATGTGCCAAGGTTCATCATTGTGCGATTCAGATTGCGCCTAAGCTGGTGCATTTTTTTCAAAAATATTATTGACAAATAAACTTCTATATAGTATTATTCCTTACGGCACAAGACGAATTACATTCAATGAAAGAACAGAAAGGAAATACCTATGGAAACCATCAATATCGCAAAAGCTCCGGCATATACCTCGCCCAACCCGATGACGCTGATCTGCACGCGCAAGAGTGACGGAACCACAAACCTTGCCACACTGGCGTTCTGGACTTACGCCTCCACCAACCCCGGCAAGATCATGTTTGCACTCAACAAGGGCGCTTATTCTCTGGAACTGCTCGCCAAGACCAAGGAAGTCGTTCTGACGGTTCCGGGCGTGGATATGGCCGGCGCGTTGATCGGTTGCGGCACATCTTCCGGCCGGGACACCAACAAGGTAGAGAAGCTCGGTCTTGCTATGAAGTCAGTCGAGGGCACCGACATTCAGATCCCAGTTTCCACGCGGCTTGCCATCCACGCAGCAGTTGTTGAAACGGTAGACGCCGACGACCACGTAATCCACGTCTGTGATGTGAAGAATTTGTTTGCCGATGATTCCGTAGAGGCGATCTTCGGCTGGAACGGCTACGCTGAGTTGGCGGGAGCGCAGAAGAAGTAATGAGAAAGGAAGGGCGGTCTGAAAGACCGCCCTTTTATCGGTGAACAGAAATGAGCAGACAAGGCGGATTTTTGATCTCGCAGATTAAACAGGTGGGCGGCCGTGTTTTTGACCGCATTCTCAGCGATAAGAATATCGACGCATTCAACGGCGCGCAGGGACGTATCCTCTACATTCTCTGGCAAGGAGACGGCGTACCTATTAGCAAGCTCTCCAAAGAGACGGGGCTTGCCATGAACACGCTCACCAGTATGCTCGACCGCATGGAGGCAGCGGGGCTTGTCCGGCGGGACAGGGGCGACCACGACCGGCGAAAGATTTTGATTTATCTCACCGACGAGGCAAAGGCGTTGGAGCAGGATTACAACGCGGTCACAGCGGAGATCGAAAGCATTTATTACAAGGACTTTTCCTCGGAGGAAATCGACGCGCTGGAGGGTTATCTGCGCCGGGTGCTCACAAATGTTGAGGAGGCGCTGTAATATGTCGGTTTGCATCAAGGATCTGATTCAGAATATGAATCTGGTGATCGGCTGCACGGTGGGATGTTCTTACTGTTACGCGAGGAACAACGTCAAGCGGTATCACATGATCGACGACTTCTCCCAGCCGGAGTTCTTTCCGAACAAGCTGCGGCTAATGGAGAAGCCGAAGCCTCAGAACTTCCTGCTCACCGGCATGAGCGATCTCTCCGGCTGGAAGCCGGAATGGTGCGAGCAGGTGTTTGCCAAAATCGCGGAGAATCCGCAGCACCAGTTTTTGTTTCTCTCCAAGCGCCCCGATTTGCTGGACATCGACTGCGACCTCGACAACGCATGGTTTGGCGTGACGGTCACGCGGCGCTCCGAGCTGTGGCGCGTCTATGCACTACGGGAGAATGTCCGCGCCAGGCACTATCACGCGACCTTTGAGCCGCTGTTCGATGATCCCGGCGAGGTGGACTTGCATGGTGTCGATTGGATCGTCATCGGCACCATGACCGGCGCTCAAAGCAAAAAGATACACACAGAACCGGCGTGGGCGTACTCGCTCATGGAGCAGGCGCACACGCTGGATATTCCGGTGTTTTGGAAGGAAGACCTCGTCCCCATTATGGGCGAGGAACAGATGATACAGGAGTTGCCCGCCGCATTCAACAGAGTTTTGGAGGAACAGAAAACATGGCACAAGTAATGATGGATGGGATTCTCGTCGGAGAAAAAGACGTCAAAAGTGTAATGACTAAGTCAAATCTGCCCGTGGGCGGGTACTCGGTCAACACCTATGTGGGCTGCACCCACGCCTGCAAATATTGCTATGCGTCGTTTATGAAGCGCTTTACCGGCCACAGCGAGGAATGGGGCACCTTCCTTGATGTGAAACACTGGCCGGAGATCAAGAATCCGAAGAAATACGCGGGTCAGCGCGTCGTGATCGGCTCCGTCACCGACGGCTACAACCCACAGGAGGAACACTTCCGCAACACGCGGAAGCTGCTCGAGCAGCTCTGCGGCAGCGGCGCGGATATTCTGATCTGCACGAAGTCCGATCTCGTCGTGCGCGACCTCGATCTGCTCAAGGAGTTGGGGCAGGTCACGGTGTCGTGGTCAATCAACACGCTGGATGAGGACTTCAAAAACGACATGGACGCCGCTGTGAGCATTGAGCGCCGCATTGCCGCCATGAAACAGGTCTACGACGCGGGCATTCGGACGGTCTGCTTTGTCTCACCCGTCTTCCCCGGCATCACGGACTTTGAGGCAATTTTCGAGCGGGTGAAGAATCAGTGCGACCTGTTCTGGCTGGAAAACCTGAACCTGCGAGGCGGGTTCAAGAAAACCATTCTGGACTATATCGCCGGGAAACGTCCCGAGCTTGTGCAGCTCTATGACGAGATTTACAACAAGCATGACAGAAGCTATTTTGAGGCGTTGGAGAAGAAAGCGGAGGAAATGGCGAAGAAGTACGATTGCCCCTTCGTTGACAACGAAATGCCCTACGGCAGAGTACCGCAGGGCCATCCCGTGATTGTGGATTATTTCTATCACGAGGAGATTCGAGGCTCGGAAAATACGGGAACGCGGAAAAAGTGACCGCGTCTGCATCTTGATAAGATGCAGACAAACAGCAAGGTCATCATGGATGAAGTGACAATAGCTCCACTGTCGATTCAACACCGACGGTGGAGTTGTCTTTTTGCAACTATTGATCTTTTTCTCGCTTTTGATTAAATCCCCCTTGACAAAATGTCTCTCAGTATAAGCATTCTCTGCTGTATTCCTAAAGTCCTGCTTGTCTCTTTGCCTGAGGTTGCTGTCAACCATGACGATATTCAGAACACAATTCGGTGAATCCCCAACGGCATACAGAAAGAAGTATTGCGTATAGGCATTCCCTCAGAGAAACACTCGTTGCAGTGGGAATAAAGGGTACTTTATCAAAAAGTGCAGTCAAAACTCTTTGAAACCCTGTTTGTGTGAAACAGAAAATATGGAAAAGTCCCTAGATTAGGGACTTTTTTGGCCTCCCCGGTGGGATTCGAACCCACGGCCTTCCGCTTAGGAGCCCATGAAGCATGTGTTAAAAAAGCCAGATACTTAGCGAAAAATGTTAATTATGTAAAATGGGTGTGTGCCACTGATGCCGTAGATGCCGCTTATGCCGTGAGTGCCACCGAAAATGTGGTCAAATCTGTGCCCAAGCTTTGCTATTTGTGCAAGCCTTTGCAAAGAACCCCGCATCAAAAAGAGCCAGCGATTGATCGCTGGCTTACTGAGTGGGAAAAGGAGATCAACCCACCCAGACATCCCTGTTTTCATGCCCTAGATTATTCGAAAATGTAGATATCAAGGCTCATAGACATCATCGATTATTTCGTAGTCCTTGGCTTCCAGGGGCTTTTCGACCCAGGCCCGGTTGGCGGTGCCGTTGCAGGCTGCCAGCAGCTTTTTCTCGTCCGCAGCCTGGAACGCTTTGGCCTTCTCCAAAACCCAGGCAGCGTCCTTGCGGGGGATGCAGATGATGCCGTCGGGGTCGGCCAGGATGATGTCGCCGGGGTTCACGCTGATGCCGCCGCAGGAGATGGGCACGTTGATCTCACCCGGGCCTTCCTTGTAGGGGCCGCCGGGGGTGGTGCCGGTGAAGTTCACAGGGAAATCCCACTTATGGGAACTTGGAATCAGGAATCTCGTTTCTCTATTGCATCCCAGTGCCCGTTTCGTGCTTTTCAGGAGTTGTATGGACTAAATAGTGTTTCCCGGCCTTTCAGTGTTTTGTACTGCTCCTCATGGATGTCGATATCCCGGTGATCCCGCCGATCAGCATTGCTACAGCGCCTATCAGGAACTGACTGTCAACAGGTATGCAGAGCCATTGTATGATCCCATTGTTGACGACCGGAGACAGGAACTGCCCAATCTGACATATACAACAGAATACGGTGATCGCCATTGTGACCTGCTGTGCGGAAACGGATGCAGATGCCTGAAGGTATCCTGCCGGCATCCGGATGGAGAAGATGAACCCCAGGATTATCGCAGCCGCAAACGCCGCTGTCTTTCCTGGAAATAAGTAGACTATGAGAAGGCCGATTCCCCCTGCAAGGCACAGGAGCGGAAAGGTTTTTTGTCTGAATCGGTTGATGACCGTCCCACAGAGCAGTCCGGATATGATCCCTGTCGCGGACAGGACGGACAGAATCGTTCCTGCCAGTCCGGCATCACCTATCCTGTGGCTGTCCAGGAATGCGGCCACGTTGTTCTGAAACACAAAGAAGAACAGGCAGAACACGAACCCCAGGCAGGATATTCCGACCAGCTTCCTGTTCATGAGGTCTTTCGCACCGCTCTTGCCCAGTTTCTCAGTGAGCTCCCCTTCGGGCAGGAAGAACGATACCGCGATGACAGGTATGAACAGAAGGAATACATAGAAAACGTGCCACCACTCCCCCTTCGCCAGGATACCTCCCAGATAGGAAAAGCATGCTCCGCCGATACCGATCACCACTGACTGGAGCCCAAGCATATACGGCTGTTTTTTCTCCTCATAGTGTTCTGCGATCAATGCTGAGCTAATCGGTGCTATGCCGCCGTATCCCAGCCCCGTGAACGCCATCGAAATGAGGAGCGCATAAAAACGGTCATGATACAACAGCGGGCACAACCCTGCGATGCACATAATGGACAGGGAGAAAAGCACGATCTGCTTCTTACGGAACCAGGCAGTCAGATGACCCGACAGCAGAATGGCTGGCAGCGCAATCAGGGATGGCAGCGACGTCAGAAGTTGCACAGCAGACTCTGACCTGTCCGGAAAAGCCTGCGCTATCTGTCCGAGCCCGGCAGCAACAGCCAGGATATAGGTGATGATAAAGGACGGTGCCAGTACCGTAATCGCTTTTTTCATGGGAACTTGCCCCCTTTGGTAAAACTAAGGGCGGGCCGCCAGCCTATAGCAGCCCGCCGCGAAACAGAATGGTAGATTATGCCTGTTCAAATGCGTCTTCCGGCATCGCCCCGCGCTCGTTGAGGGGGACTTTATAATGCCACCATCCAAATATACGGGCGAGGACGTTCATAACCACGAGGATGCCCAGGCAAATGCCGATGATCTGCCAGTGCTTCCCTGTCATAAGCATGATGGGGCCGAAACCGTAGATCAGGGACTGGATGGGGTTCATGAACGGATTCTGGAGCGCGAAGTCATTCAGTGCCTTGGACTTGCCGTCGGGATCTACGATCCTGAGCAGGATCATGCCGGTGGCAGAGACGCCGAAGGACATGCCGAGGTGGAGCATGCCGCGTTCAAACCAGCTCTCCTTGAAGTAGCCCCTGGCGAAGAAGAACCAGCAGAGGACGTTCGTGATGATGCCGAATACGAACAGCATGATCAGGGGAACGGCGTAGGTCGCGACCACGCTGATCTTGATGGAAGCAACGCCGAAGAACACCAGAAGGTCCGTCGCCGTGCCGCTGATCCGGGAGAATACCTTCGTGTCGATGTAGCGGTACACACCGCGTTTCTTGCCGCGGGAGAAAATGACGAACATCAGGAAGCCGCAGAGGAACGTGCAGAGGAAGTCGGGGATGCTCAGGGATGAGACCTTTTTGATCCCCTGGCAGAGGTAATAGCCGGCGCCGGTGGCGATGAGCGCCCAGCCGAGGTGCCAGGCAAGGGAATCCAAAGTGACGGGAGCAATGGTCTGCTTGCCCATGGACTGCCTCTGCTCTTCGGGCACCAGGCCTGTCAGCATGTCGGCGGGGATCTTGGAGCTGTCCTCCAGGTACTGCGTGTAGCCTTTCTTTGTAGCCCACTTGATCAGGGCAAGGCCGACAAGGATGCCCGCGAGGATGCCGACCGTGGCGGACGTCATGCCAAGGTCGGTGGCGTCAGCGAATCCCTGCTCGGCAAAGGTCTTGCCGATAGCGGCGGCAGTGCCATGGCCGCCGGCAAAGCCGGCCATCAGCAGGAAGCCGAAGCCCTTGTTGATCTGGGGGAAGAGCGACGAGATCACCAGGATGGAGAAGGTGCAGCCCAGGACAACCTGCCAGCAGACGCCTCCGAGCATCATCGCGCCCATGCCGTATACGCGGCCGACCTCGTTCTTGAGGTCCTTCTTGTTGATGGAGAACCCGCTCACGCCGATGCACGCGAAGACCAGCATGATGAGCACGCCGGAATAACTGCCGATACTGTCGGAGAACGGGATAACGTTTAGGACCTGCTTGCCGAGGATCAGTCCCAGGAACCCTGCGATCAAGGCAGACGGGACGAAGCATTTCTGAAGGAATTTGACTTTCGTACGTATAAACTGGCCGATGGCGATCAACCGCCCGGCCCATGCGACGTCAAGCATCAAAGATGTAGCAGTCATGATATTTCTCCTTTCAAATTAATAAACGCTGTTTAGACCCAGTGGGGTTCATCCCAGAACTTGAACCAGGTTCCGATGCCCTTTTCAAGGGCAGTCTGATACACTTCATAGATCCAGCCGACGTCTTCGAGGCTGAGACCGGAGGAAAGGAATATGTTGTGATGGGTGTCGTTCTTCCTGAGATTGACTTTGCCGCCCACGACATCGCCTAGTTCCACTGCTTTTTCGGGGATCTTTCCGGCTTCGACCAGCTTGAAGTACTGGTAGGAGGACCATTGCTTCGCGAATTCCTGGATCACGCCGTTCTCCGTGGCGGAAGCCATGTTGTCCTTGTGCATGCCTACGCAGTCGATAACGATCCCGGTATCGGGATCCTCAAGCAGCTCGTCGTCCACCAGGCCGCCGCCGGTGATCAGGATGGTCGCCCCGGGGCGGAGCCATTCCGTCTTGATGTACGCGGGGTTCGTGCCTGAGGAGGCGAGGCTGATGGCGTCGCTGTTCCTCACCAGTTCCTCCATAGAGTGGACTACCGTCATCTTTATGCCCGTATCCGCCTCCATCTCCTTCGCAAACTTCTCCGACCTTTCCTCAACGATATCATAAATGAATACTTCCCGGCAATTCGGCATCGTTTCGATGAGGCTCAAGCAGCATGCGTGGCTGATGACGCCGGCACCGACGATACCCACGGTCTGCGCCGTGGACGCCTGCAGGTACTTGTTTGCGACGCCCGGCATGGCGCCCGTACGCATGGTGCTCAGGATACAGCCCTGCATGATAGCAAGAGGTGCGCCGGTATCGGTATCGCTCAAAAACGCGGTAAGGATCGAACGCGGCATCCCGTTCTTCAGGTTTTCCCGGTTCGAGCCGTAGAACTTGCCGCCGCAGGCACGGAAGCGCCCGCCCAGGTACCCGCACATCGCAACGTAACGGCGGTCAGGGGTGTTCTTCGGCATGGTCGGCACCGGCGGATTGTCGGGGAACGTCACGACGCCGCCGTGGGCAACGCCATCCCCGCCGCACATGCGCCAGTCGCCGGTCGCATATACCCGGAAGACATCCTCCATGGTGGCAACGCATTTCTTCATGTCCAGGCCGCCGGCGGCGATCACATCGTCTTCCGACAGCAGCAAGGTTTCCAGCTTCCTGTCACTCATACATATCCCTCCTGAAATCTGATTGAAAGAGTATCCTCTTCTACCGATATATGTAGCAAAATCCGTGCCAACTTTTACGGCCGCAATACCAGCCTTATATTCTTAAATTGAGAATGAACCCCGTTGATCTGCCCGGTTTCATCTCCCTTCCTTTCCTTTTCTTCTCGCTAATTCTCCGATTTTTTATTATAATTCTTGCTTTTTTACGTGGATATGTAGTACAATGGCGATAGTTCTCAAATCGATATTGATATTCTCATTTTAAGAATTTAAAGGAGGGCAAATATGTCGAGCTTGCTGGAACAGGATAAGGAATTTCTGCAGGCGCTGCTGGAAGCCAACAGGACGATGATCAACCTGTCCATGCAGATCATCGACAGCGACCGTTTGTGCGTAGCCGCCTCTGGTGCCGAGTCCGTCAAGAACTGCATCGGGAAATACAGCCGCCCGGACGGGGCCATCGCCCGCCATTACTTGAAAGGCGTTCGACGGGTCACGATCTCCCATCCCGGGGAAAGCGAGAACTGCATCGGGTGCGCCGACTACAAATCCTGCCCGCGGTCCCTATACAACGTCGCCGTCTTCGCGCAGATCATCGTTGACGGAGAGATCATCGGCGTGCTGGGGGCAATGGCCAACGACAAGGAGTCGAACGACCTGATCCTTAAGAAGGAAAAGGCCGTTTACGACTATGTGGAATCGCTGGCCGACCTGATCGCTCACCGGGTATCTGACTTCAAGCGCGCGGGAAAGATGTCCCTCCTGAACTCACTGCTTTCAAAGACGATCTCCTCCATCCCCCAGGGGCTTATCGTGCTGGATACGGAAAACAGGATCACGATGCTGAACACGCTCTTCATGAACTATATAGGGGACAGTGCTTCCTCTTATGTGGGCAGGCATATTTCGGCACTGTTTCCGAAGCTGGACGATGACTATATCGCCTTCCACCTCGACGACCACCGGTACCATGAGCTCCGGTACAACGCGCTGCATTTTACGGCCGAATTCGTCCCCCTGCTGAGCGGGGACAGGAAGGAAGGGCTGCTGATCTACCTGGACGAGAGCAAGGCGACGTACAGCAAGGCTTGGGAGATGACGGACGCCTCCGTTGACATAACCTTTGAAGACATACTCGGGGAGGATCCCGCCTTCCTCGATTTCAAGCGCCAGGTCCGCTCCGTCGCCGGGTTCGACTCCACCATCCTTCTCACCGGCGAGACCGGTGTCGGCAAAGAGATGTTCGCCCGGGCGATCCACAACTACTCCCCCCGCAAGACGGCTCCCTTTGTTGCCATCAACTGCGGGGCGATCCCCGATACGCTTATTGAGAGCGAGCTTTTCGGCTATGACAAAGGAGCTTTCACCGGAGCCTCCTCCCAGGGAAAGCACGGCAAGTTCTTCATGGCCAACGGGGGCACCCTGTTTCTGGATGAAGTGGAGAATACGCCCCTGTTCATGCAGCAGAAACTCCTTCGTGTCCTGGAGACCGGCGAATTCGAGCGCGTCGGGGGTACAAAAAGCATAAAGGTGGATGTGCGCATCATTGCGGCAAGCAACGGGCACCTCGACGAGATGGTGAAGAACGGTACCTTCCGCAAGGACCTCTTCCACCGCCTGAGCGTCCTGCCGTTCCTGATCCCGCCCCTCAGGGAGCGGGGCGGCGACGTCCTGCTCCTTGCGGACCATTATCTCCGCCGCTACAGCGTCCGGTACAAGAAACAGGTTCTGGGCCTGGACGACGACCTCAGGAATTACTTTCTCAGCTATGCTTGGGAGGGGAACATCCGCGAGCTCCAGAACGTTATCGAATACGCTGTCAGTATGTGCAGCGGGAACCGGCTGAGCATGTGTGACCTGCCTTACTTCATGCATCCCGGCACAGCCGCGAGCCCCCAGAAGTCACTGCATGAGGTGGAGAACGAGTATATACGGAAGATAATTGCCTCAACAGGATTCGGAAACGCCCGGGAACGCGCCGACGCCGCCGCTATCCTGGGCATCTCACAGGCAACCCTGTACAGAAAGCTCAAGGAGTTCGACATCCAGCCATGATGGAGCAGGTTCAAAAACAGGAACAGCACCTGTACCAGAGGCAGTACCTCGGGTTGAAAGTGCTCCAAATGAACTGCGCCGATCTAGAAGCGTATATCCGGGAAGAGGCGTCCTGCAACCCGCTCATCGACCTCGCGGATGACTGGCAGGCAGCCCCTGCTGTCAGCGTGGATGACAGTCCGTACGAGTATGGGTACGCCGGGGCGCAGGGACGCGTCCTGACCGCCCCCGACTCTGCCGATATCTCAGGCAGTGTCGACTCCTTCGCAGAGACCCTTGAAAGGCACCTGTCCGAACAGCTGTATTATCGAGGCTTAACGGACGAAGCTGAGGTCATTCTCAGATATCTGATCGCGAATCTGGACGAAGACGGCTACTTTAGGCAGGATCCGGCGGAGTCAGCGGAACGCCTTGGCGTTTCTTCCCGTGCTTTTCAAAACGCGCTGTCTCTCCTTCAGTCCCTTGACCCTCCCGGCATCGGGGCGGCAAACCTCAGGGAGTGCCTCACGCTGCAGCTGGAACGGATGGGCGCCCCGGCGTGTGCCGCGGACATCGTGAAGGATTATCTGCCGAAGCTTGCGAAAAAGCAGTACAGCGCTATCTCAGCTGGTCTGGGCCTGCCGCTTTCCCTCATCAAGGATGCCTGCACGCTCATCGCCTCCTTGGACCCGAAGCCGGGCAGCCGTTTTGAAACGCCGTCCAGTACATGCTACGTCATCCCGGATATCTACTGTGCCTGCAGGGACAGCGTCATCCGTGTAAGCACCCGTTTCCAGGGCAGGGCGCCGTTCTCCATCAATGAATACTATTTATCTCTGCTGAAGGAAACAAAGGACAAGGAAGTAAAAGCCTACCTCTCCGAGCGGATGCGCAAAGCGAGCGACCTTCTCAAAGGACTCAGCGACCGGGAAAGCACCCTGCTCGCATGCTCCAGGCTCCTGATCGGGAAGCAGTCGGGATACCTCTTCGGTTCGTCGGAAAGGGTCCCCTTCACCATGACCCAGGCTGCGGAACAGCTCGGGGTACACGTCTCCACCATAAGCCGCTGCGTTCAGAACAAATACCTGCAGGGACCCAGAGGGGCTATCCCCCTCTCCTCCCTCTTCTGTCAGCCCGTCTCTGCCTCCTCACCCAGATTTTCACAGGACCATGCGAAGAAGTTGATGCTGCTGCTGATCCGCTCCGAAGACCGGCGTAGGCCGCTATCCGACCAAGTCATCGCTGATACGCTCGCCAGGCAGGGGTTTCCCCTGTCCCGAAGGGTCATTGCCAAATATCGTCAGGCTATGGGTGTCCCCTCTGCATTCGGACGGAAGGAACGATCAACAGCGGGTGGCGATCCTTTCCAGTATATATAGAACACCCACCGGTCCTGCATGCTGCAGCCCAACCGATGGGTGCTTTGAAAACACTATTGTTTCTGCTGTATCCGGCCTGCTAAAGAGCTTTTATTGCCCCTCACCTATAACGGCCAAAAAAACGGAAAATTCAGGTGGAGAGTACAAGGCTAAAATAATATATTATTTGATGGTTTTAGCAGAGAAATGACCAACAAACTATAGATGAAAACTAGTGCCGCTGATGCCGTAGTTGCCGTAAAAATTCGGCTGTATGTGGTATTATGTGGTATTTTCTCGAAAAACGCTTGTTTCAAGTTAGAACGATGATGCATATCAAAACAGAATATGCATTCTCATGAAATGTGGGCAGAAAAGTGAAAGACAACTCGTGATGAATAATGGCAAAAGAAAAAAAGCCCAAAAAACTAAGTGTTTTCAGGCTTTTTGGCCTCCCCGGCGGGATTCGAACCCACGGCCTTCCGCTTAGGAGCGGAACCTTGAATTGACAAATCCCTATATATGGGGCTCTTTTGTCCGGAAAATAGGCGTTTTTGGCGATTCCAAAGTGCCAATAAGTCCATATATTTAGGCATTTTTCAATAAAAATGTGGTGGAAAATGTTGCGCCTACGGCTTTTTGACGTTTTTTGTCATCATTTTTGATCCGATCTTTCCTCGCCTTTCATTTCTAAACAGCCTTATCAAAATATTTGCGGATTCCGTTTTTTTCAAAAATATATAGTCCGTCTCTCAGTAGCAGTACTTCTACTATCAGAGTATCGGTAGGAAGGCTAGAAAAGCGAAATCAGGAAAAGCTCGAAGACTCGAAGAATATTCCTAAATATAAGGATTTTCTGCCTCTTTTATCTGTTTTATTTTGTCCAAATAATAGCATGGAATTCAAGTGTTTTTGTTCAGAGTGTTGTCAAAAATGTTGTCACCTTCCAACGTCATTCTGCACGTATAATAATGAACTTGTGACCTAATCGCAAGTTAGTCATAAGCTGGTCATGAGGTTTTTGGGCCAATTATGGCTCTGCTCCCAACAACCATCGCACAGAACTTGGAACGTCTTCACAATGAATGCAATTTTCACTGCAGAGTTCTCAAAGAAAAATCAAATCTGGATTCTCACGTAAGACCGCGAAACTTGTTTGGTACACGATATAGACCATGAGACCACTCCACCAGGTCATCCAACGTTTTTGCAGCCAATAGTGATCGAGTAGCCATCGCAGGATCAATGCCTATATCCTCAGGATAAGCTACTCTGCCTTGTTTGCGCAGAACATCCCTTTCTGTTGGGGAGATTCTCTCCCCCACCGGAGTGTCTCCGGCGACAGCGGCAATCATCTTTTCACGCTCAACGAGATTCTCTGCCTGATACAAGTATGCGATCCCCTGCTCTGTAATGACATGTGTGGTATCGGTGCCAAAAATCATTATGGGCGGCTCCGTGAGGCCGATTTGCTTACCCATATCGATGGCGTCCAACTTTTCCACAAAATTCGGGCCTCTGGGTCCGACGGTCTGTAATATCTGTACGACACACTTTCTGCCTCTATCGGGAGAAAAAGCTGTATGTGTGCTGACCCAGGGGGGATTGGCATATCGGCGTCCATTGGGGTTGCTGCCCAGATTTGGTGCGCCGCCGAAACCGGTAAGACGGGTTGCCGTAACAGTAGAGGAATTACCTTGAGGATCCATCTGCAACGTGGAGCCGATAAACAAGTCAAGGCCATAAAGACCAGCCATATGGCAGATCGCTCGATTGGAACGAAGACTCCCGTCGCATCCCAACGGAAAGATATCGGGGTGCTGAGACACATACGTCTCCATCCCGTATTCCCCACCGGGTACCAGAACACTCTCAACCCAGCCACTCTCGATGGCTGGAATAAGGGTGGGATGAGGATTGAGCATCCAACGAGTGCATATTTTTCCCTTTAGTCCCAGGGTTTCGCCGTAGGTGGGCAGCAAAAGCTCGATGGCGGCGGTGTTATAGCCAATCCCGTGATTCAGACGCTGGATGCCATGCTTAGCGTAAACGCCTTGAATGGCCATCATAGCCATAAGCACATGCACGTCCTTGATCTTGGCCGGATCTCTTGTAAATATCGGATCGACAAGATACGGTGTGTCGGCTTTCACCACGAAGTCAACCCAGGAGCCGGGTATGTCCGTCCGCGGTACCGATTCCACGAGCTCGTTAACCTGGGCAACGACGATTGCGTTGCGGAAAGCGGCAGCTTCTGTCAGAATTGGCGTATCCTCGGTATTGCCGCCGGTAAACAGATTCCCATTGGCGTCTGCCGATTCTGCCGCTATCAGGCAAATATCTGGAACCAGATCCATATATAGTCGCCCGTAAAGTTCCATAAACGTCTGCAGAGAACGAATCTGAATCTTCCCGGATCGGATCAATTCCACGATGCCTTTGCTCTGGTTTCCGGCGTAAGAAAAATCCAGCGTGGATGCAATGCCTTTGCGGAACAGAGAAAGATGCTCATCCAGCTGCAGGCTAGGCATGATCATGTGTAAATCATGGATTTGGTCCGGATCCATTTTTGCCAGTGCCTGTGCCAGAAAGGTGGCCTGCTTTTGATTGTCTCCTTCCATGAGTACCGTATCCCCGGGGTCTAGTAAATCCGAAAGCAGCCGCACGATCTGCTCAGTGACAACGGTTTTTCGCGCTACATAAGAAGCAACACGTTGCAGTTTGCGCTGTTTTTTCTTTACCCTGGATTCGACTGTTGAAAGGATCATTTTCTTCCCTCCCAAAGTTTGCCTCTTCTCTCCTGCATTACCAGCCATTACAAGCGAACTTATTCAAACGCGCTTCCATAGCCTGAAGCATACGCGGCCATTCCTCTGGATCGATAAAGGGGTTTTCGGCTGGATGCGCTAGCATGTATGCTCGTTTTTCCAGAGTAGAATTGTGCCTGGGATGGTTTCCCAATGTAATATCTACCTGGCAGTTCCGAAGTTTTTGGATTGTACTCCGAAGTGCCTGCTGCATATCTGTTTGAATACCATATTTTTTCTGAAACTCTCGGAACAGGGAAAAGAACCCCATACCGCCAAAATAACCCACTGAGTGAGTTATGCTGTCATCCGTTACATCGAATAAGAAGGCCAAGGTTCCTTCCGTATGACCAGGTGCCAATAAACAAGTAATGGAAGTGTTTCCCAGGGAGATCATATCACTTTCATCAATCAAGATACCAATACTCTCTACGCTCCAGGTAACTCTTTCGCATTCGTTCCGTTTCCTCTGGATGGTTTAAAGCGGCCAGCGCCGCAATTTGGGAAAACTCGCTGATGCAGGTCATGGTGTGTTGATAAATCCTGTAAGCCATATCGATCACTTCCTCAGGCCCAGAGATATACCCCACACGCCAGCCCGTCATTGCAGCAAACTTGGAAAAACCGTTGGCAACGATCACTCGCCCTTTCAATTCGGGATAGCTTCCCAAACTAATATGTTCCTTGTTGTCGAATATTATTTTTTCATAAACCTCATCGGCAATTACGAAAAGGTCATGCTTTAGGACAAACGCTGAAAGAACTGAAGCTTCCTCCCTTGAAAGGACGCGGCCAGTCGGATTATTAGGCGTGTTGATTATAATGATCCGGGTTCGAGGAGAAACATGCGCTTCAAGGAGTTCCTCGCTTATTCGATACTCTTCATTGAATGATAAAGGCACCGATACCGGTATGCCGCCAGCAAGTCGGACCATAGCGTCATAACTAACCCAGGAAGGTGTGGGAATCATCACCTCATCTCCTGGATTCAATAGTGCTTCTAAAGCAACGCTGATCGCATATTTACATCCTGGGGTGACCAAGATGTTCCTGCAGAGGATATGATTTTCCACTTCTAATTTCTCAGCGATTCTTGCTCGCAGGGAAGGGATACCTCTTCCGGTAGTATAATGGGTCCGTCCAGCCCGTATGGCTTGGATGGCGGCATTTTCCACCGGCTTAGGTGTGTTGAAGTCGGGTTCTCCACCAGCTAAGCTGATTACATCAATTCCCGACGCCTTCATCACGCGAGCTTTGTCCATAAGTGCAATCGAGGCGGAGGATCCGATTTTGAGCAATCTTTTGTTGAATACTGCCTTACTCATGGTTCTCTTCCTTTCCTACAAATTGTATAAGTGTACGTCATGTGTGATCGTTGCCATGAAGAGGTGCTTTTTTCTATAAACAAGTATACTTCCTCTTTAATAAAAAGTAAAAGCAATATTATATATTATTAAAATTATGAAAACTAATAATTTGTCTGGACTCTTGACGATAATTCTCTAAAAGATTTATAATTAATTAGTAATTTATTAGATGTCATTATGTATTTGGAAAGGATTTGCGCATGAATATCGACAATATGAGAACCTTCTTGCAGGTTGCTTACTGTCACAGTATCACGCAGGCTGCCAATAATCTGTTTGTATCTCAGCCTACTGTGAGCATGCGAATCCAGCAACTGGAATCTGAGCTTCATACCAACTTAATTATCCGGAAAAAAGGGATGAGGAACGTTGAATTGACGCCCGAAGGCGCTGCATTCATTTCCATTGCAGAACGATGGCTGTCCCTTGAAATGGAAACAGCTCAGTTTCAGGATCATCGAATCAATCTTCCTTTGACGATAGCCTGTCCAGATAGCTTGAATGTGTACGTTTTGAATCGGTTTTTCCGTTCTTTGTCCGAAAACCACCCCACGCTTAGATTAAGCATACACACACATCAATCTCCTGAGATTTTCTCTCTGGTATCTTCACGAAAGGTAGATGTAGGTTTTGCGTTTCTTCTTTCTCATTACCCAAATATCATTTGCAGCCCCATATACTCTGAGGCGATGGTTTTACTCTGTTCAACCAACGGAGAATGGCCAGATCGCCCTATACGCCCAGAAGAACTAGACACATCCAATGAACTGTTCTTACCTTGGAGCCAAGATGTTCATCTATGGCATGATAAGCTGTGGAACCCCCAGATTATGCCTTACGTTACAGTAGACATGGCTTCTCTTATTGCTATGTATATGGATCGGCCGAATAGCTGGGCGATTTGTCCTATCTCTGTTGCGAACAGCTTTATTCAGAATAAATATCCTGTTCAGATCTGTCCAATCAGCACGCCTATTCCGGATCGTGTTTGTTATATGCTTACAAATCGTCCTGCCCATGAAGTTGAGCCGACAACAATCGCCTTGTTTCGCAGAGAGCTCATTCGCTTTCTTTCCGCCAGAGACGGTTTTCGTGTTCTGTTACCCTCAACGTGATCGCTCCTCCGGATCGGGGAACAGACGCTTGACCTCGGAAAAGATTTGCTGCAGGGCAGTGTTCTGCATGGCATCTTTGCGGCAATAGACATAGACTGGATAGTTCTGCCTCTCAATCAGGCGAATAAAGCGGATGTTTGGAAAGGTGTATCCATCGGGAACGATGGCCACCTGCTTGTTGCCGGACAGGACGGAAAGCGCATGGAAGGTGGATTTCACCTCCATTTTGATATGCGGGATAAAGGCAGCCGTGGCAAACAGGCGGTCTATCTCTTTGCGGATGGTTGTATCGCCTCTTTGCAGCACGAAGGAACTGTCGCTGAAAGATTGGAGCGATATGGCTTCCGGGCTGTCTCCGGCCCGTTCGGAACCGAGATGGAAAAAGGGATGATCCGGAGAGACCGCCGCGTTCAGATAATCGTTTTCCCACATGTAATAGGAAAAGGCCGGGTTCATGTCCACGATGGCGCTGCAGGCGATATCCAGCGTGCCGGACAGCAGCATTTCCTCCAGATCGCCCACAGGGGATTGGATCACATTGATTTGCAAATCCTGAAACAACGGAAGAAGGAGCCCCAGCAAATATAACCCCTGCTTCCCCGCATGTCCCCAGGATATCTTCGTGCGGCTTTGCGTCTTCAGTAGCTGGATCTGCATGGCCGCGTTGTTCCGGATGCCTTCCATCTGCGCAGCGGCGGTATAGTATATCTGCCCGGCTTCGGTGAGCTGAAGGGGCTTGTTCCCCGCGCGCAGCAGCAATGGCATGCCGATCTGCTGCTCCAAGGAACTGATGTACTGGCTGAGGGAGGACTGGGAGACGTATAGCGTTTCGGCAGCTTTCGTGAAACTGCGCGCTCTGACGACGGCAAGGAAATAATCGATTTGCTTGATCTGATTCATGGCGCTCTTTATAAGAATAACCGATTAAGTAAACAAGAAAAACATATTTGCGTATTCAAGTCAATGCCTTTATTCTATTAATAGAGATAAGCCTTTTTTACTATAGCATTTTCCTTCCCCACTCGCAAGCGTTGAATAAAAAAAGTTAATCGATATTCGAACGGACACAGTTAAGAGGTGGATATGATTCAAGGGAAAAGCCAAGCGGAAAAAACGATCATTGAGTATATCGACGCCCACAGGGATGAGATGGTCAACGTATGGAAGACCATCGTATCCACGGAAAGCCCCTCGATCGAAAAAGCGCAGGTGGACAAGGTCGGCCAGATCATTTGCAGAGAACTGGAGGCCGCAGGCGCTTCGGTTCGCACGGAGTACGTTGAAAACCGTGGAAACGTGCTGATTGCAGATTGGCATGCCGATGCCGAAAAGCCGTTCCTGATCTTTTGCGGCCACATGGACACGGTATTCCCCATGGGCACGATCCTGGAGCGGCCGTTCACGATCCGCGACGGCATCGTGACAGGCCCTGGGGTTTTGGATATGAAGGGCGGGCTGGTCATCGCGATCTTCGTGCTCAAGGCGCTGGAGGCGGCTGGCTATCGGGAATACCCCGTTCGCGTCGTTTTCGTGGGAGATGAGGAGCAGGGCCATCGGCAATCGGACGTAGGCAAGCGTCTTCCTTCCTTTATCCACGGCGCTTTTGCCGCGTTGAATTTCGAAACCGGGTTCCCCTCCGGCGGGATCGTGGTGGGACGGAAGGGGTCCTGCCGCTTAAGTCTGGACGTTACTGGGGTATCCGCTCATGCCGGCAACTGCCCCGAGCAGGGCAGAAACGCCATCGTTGAAATGTCCCACAAGATTCCGCTCATCCACGGGTTGAACGATCTATCTCACGGCACGTCGGTAAACGTGGGCGTCATCTCGGGCGGCACCGTCGTGAATGCGATCCCGGCAAGCTGCCACATCGATATCGACATTCGGTATACGGATCGGACGCGCCTGGATGCCGTGCTGGCGAAGATTCAGGAAATATCAGACACGAATGTCATCGGCGGCTGCTCCTGCAAGGTAACGATGCAATCCATAAGCATGGTGATGGAGCCGAACGAAAAGAACCACGCGCTCTTCGAACACATTCGTTCCACGGCGGAGGATATCGGCTATGGGGTCGTGACACCCATAACCAGCGGGGGATGGTCCGATTCCAACATCATCTCCCATGAAGGAATTCCAGTCGTATGCAGCATGGGGGTGATAGGAGAGTTCAACCACACGAAAAAGGAATACGCTCTATGTGATTCCTTGTTTGAAAGGGCGAAGCTGGCGGCTGTCTCCATCTGTCGCATGCAGGCCGGCTTTGCAGAAACTCTGAACAGCCACAGGGAATAACGGAAGGATATTCCGTATTAAAAAGGAGGAAATATGAAAAGAACATTAGCCTTACTGCTGGTATTCGTGATGGTGCTGTCCTTGGCTGCCTGTGCATCCAAGCAAACCGCGACAACGACTCCGGCGGCGGAAAAGGAAGAATCCAAAACAGCGGTAGAGAAGACGGAGAGCGAGCCCGCGAAGGACCCGCTTCCCAAGACCATTCAGGTTCTGATCCCCTTGAAGGCCGGCGGCGGAACGGATGTCCTTCTGCGCTACATCACGGACGGCATCAGCCAAAACACTGGCAAAAGCCTGGTGGTCGTAAACCAGAATGAAGGCGGCGGCGCGGTGTGCTTCAACAACGTGGAAAACGCCAAGGTAAACGGGGAAACCATCGGCTTCTTCGGCAGCAGCTACTTCACCAACTACGTTGCCGGAAGCCATGACACGGCGCCGGACAAGCTCCGCTGCGTTTCCTTCCTGGAGATGGTGCAGGGCGGATCCTTCATTGTCGTTCCCGCCAGCTCCCCGTATAACACGTTCGAAGAGCTCGTAGCGGGCGCCAAGGAGAAGGAGTTGGTGCTGGGCGTACAGCTCGGTTCCTACACCCACTTCCAGTGCGCTGAGATCGCCAACAACGCCGGTATCCAGTTCAAGTATGTGGAAGCCACGGGTGATGCAGAGAAGGTGACAGCCCTTCTGGGCAATCTGGTGGACGTCAGCCTGATCAATGCGAACCAGACCCGTCAGTACGTTGAATCCGGCGACCTGAAGGCCCTGTGCTGTGTTTCCGATTTCGATCGTGAAGCCCTGCCTGTTCTGAAGGATGTGCCGACCCTGAACGATTTGGGCCTGCCTTCCTGCAACGCCTGCTCGGTCTTTGTCACCTGCGTGCCCGCTTCCATGGACGACGCGACGGCGCAAGCCATCAATCAGCTGTTCATCGATTCTCTAAACCGTGACGACGTCATCGCGAACGTGAAGAAGTCCGGTTATGTGTTGAAGGCTCACGATCTGGCCACCAGCCAGGCCATGTACGAAGCCTCCTACACCTCTTTCCTTGATATTGGAAAGCAGCTGGGGATTCTTGCCGAAGGAAGATAAGCAACGTCTGTCTGTTTTCTATCTGCCCGCTTTTTTGCCGAGCGGGCAGGTAGATTTATTACAAGGAGGAGTATATCCATGAAAATGAACAAGGATCGATGGATAAGCCTTTGCCTGATACTGTTCGCTTTGATTTGGATCTGGCAAGCGTCAAAAATCAAGCCGCTGCTGGCTGTGGCTTCCGAGGATGTGGGGCCGAAGCTTTTCCCCTATTTTGCCGGGAGCATTCTGTTGGTCTGCAGCATCGGTAAGTTTTTCAGTTCCAAAGAGAAGGGGAAACCCTTTTGCACGAAGGAACAATGGATAACCGTGGGCATTCTGTTGGGAACCCTGGTGGCTTATGTGCTTCTATTGTACCTGGTAGGTTTCTTCGTTTCCACACCTCCCATGCTGTTTGCCCTCGTATATCTGTTGAATGGCCGGAAAAAGCCGAAGGTGGTAAAGACGATCATTTTCGCCGTCGTTATGACGGCCATCGTATTCCTTGTTTTTCGGTATGTGTTGAGCGTGATGCTGCCGATGGGCATCCTGTTTGATTAAGGAGGCGCCCCATGACCTTGTCTGTTCTTTTAAGCCTGTTTACACTCGAGCGCATACTCCTGTCGATCATCGGCACCATCATCGGCATCGTATTCGGCGCCATCCCCGGGCTTGCTTCCAGCACAGCCCTCGCGCTGATGCTGCCGGTGGCCTTTTCCATGGATTCCTACACGGCCATCATCTTCCTCTCCAATGTTTGGATCGGCGGCTGTTCCGGCGGTTTGATCGCAGCCATCCTGCTGGGGATTCCTGGCCAGTCCTCCTCCATCGCAACCTGTTATGACGGATACCCTTTGAGCCAGAAGGGCCAGTCTGTCAAGGCCCTGGGCATCGGCATACTCTCCTCCTTCATCGGGACCGTGGGCGGTGTGCTCGTTGCCTATCTGTTCTGCCCGTTTATCGCAAAGTGGGCCGTCAAGCTGGGCCCCTGGGAGCTGTTCTCCCTCTGCTTCTGCGCCATCATTCTGGTGGTGACGATTTCCAAAGGGGATATCTGGAACGGCCTCATCGCCGCCAGCCTGGGACTGATTTTCAGCTGCGTAGGCTTCTCTCCCATCGACGGCGCAAAGCGAATGACCTTCGGCATTATCAGCATCTACGGCGGCATCAATCTTCTGGCGCTGATCTTGGGTATCTTTGCCTTAGGGCAGATATTGAAAAACGTGGCGAAAGGGAAAACGACCAACCCGAACGTGGATATGTCCGGAATCCGCGGCTTCGGGTTGACCATGAAGGAATTCGTTTCCAACATTCCCAACATCATCCGTTCCTTCCTGATCGGTCTTTGGATCGGCTTTTTGCCGGGCATGGGCTCCGGACTTTCCAACATGGTCGCATACGCTTCCGCCAAGGGCAGCTCCAAACATCCAGAGGAATTCGGCAAGGGCTGCATCGAGGGCGTGTTTGCTTCTGAGGTGGCGAACAACGCTTCCGTCGGCGGCGCCATCATCCCCATGATCACCCTCGGCATTCCCGGAGACACGCCCACCTCCATTCTGCTGGGCGCGTTGACCATCTTCGGCGTCGAAGCTGGTCCTCTGCTGATGACCAACAGCGCGCAATTCGCCAACACCTTCTTCGCCGCCTGCATCCTGGCGGCGGTGATTACCCTTGCCATCCAGTTCTTCGGCATGCGAAGCTTTCCGCTCATGCTCAAAATCCCCTTCGAGTACCTGTTTTCCGCTATATCCGTCATCTGCTTCGTAGGGGCCTTCTCCAACACCAATACCCTTTCCAACTGCTGGCTGATGTTGATATTCGCCTTTATCGGGCTGTTCCTCTATTATGCGGAGCTACCCACGGCGCCCTTGCTGCTCGGCTTTATCTTGGGACCCATGCTGGAGAAAAACCTGCGCAAGGGGTTAACGTACGCCACGAACGGCGTATGGTCCTTCTTTACAAGGCCCATCTCCTGTGTCCTGCTGCTGGTGGCCATCGGCAGTCTCGTCTGGCCGATCATCAAGAGCATCATCAACAAGCGCAAGCTGGCAACGAAAGGAGATGCACAGGCATGAGAGTAAAATGTGTCGCCGCCGGGGATATGCTGGTGCAGCGTCGTCTCCCGGGGGCCTATGAAGGCTTTGAAGCGTTGTCTGCCTACATCCGCAAGGGCGATTTCCGCTTCTTCAATCTGGAAACCACCCTCCATCGGCAAGCACTGTACGGCTCCCAATACAACGGCGGAAGCTATCTGGCCGCAGACCCCAACACCATTTCTGACATACGCGCTTTCGGATTCAACATCCTCTCCCCGAACAACAATCACTCCATGGACTTTTCCTATGAGGGATTGCTGAAAACCCGGGATAACCTTTTATCGTCGGATTTTCCCTTCGCAGGCATCGGCAGAAATCTGGACGAGGCCGCTGCCCCCGCCTATCTCGACACGTTGGGCGGACGGTTCGCCCTGATCTCGGCCTGTTCCACCTTCACCCCAGCCGCCATGGCGGGCCGTCAGAACGCGCGTTTTCCCGGACGCCCCGGGATCAACGGCCTTCGGGTTTCGGAAACCCTGCTCGTGACTCAGGAGCAGCTGTCCGTGCTGCAGGAAGTGGCGGAAGGGACCATGGTCAACGGCCGCCAGGATATTATGCGCCGGGAGGGATATCTCCCGCCGCTGCCGGAAGGGACCGTTCGCATGGGCACCCTGAATTTCCAACGAGCGGAAAAGCCAGGCAAGCACACGGAGGTCGTACCGGAGGACGTTCAGCGGGTAAAGCGGGCCATCTATGAGGCCCAGGAGCAGGCAGACTATATCGTTGTTTCCGTCCATTCTCACGAGGTGGGCGGGATCGACAAAGAGGAGCCCGCTGCGTTCCTGGTGGATTTTGCTCATCAGTGCATCGACGCAGGGGCTCACGCCGTCGTTGGAACCGGCCCTCATCTGTTGCGGCCGGTGGAAATCTACAAGGGCTGTCCCATCTTTTACTCCCTGGGGGATTTCGTTCTGCAGAACGAGAATATCCAGATGGCGCCGGCCGATATGTTCTCGGATTACGGCGTCCCGGAGGATTCCACGATGCGAGACATGTTCGCGACCCGGTCAAAGAATCATACCCGAGGCCTGCAATCGGATCACCGCATGTTCGAATCGGTGGTGCCGTACTGGGAGGCTGAGGATGGCAAACTGACGTATCTAAAACTGCTTCCCATTGAATTGGGATTCGGCTTGCCTCGCTCGAGAAACGGATGGCCCCGCATTTGCCATACGGCCTATATCCTTGAGCGGCTGCAAAAGATGTCCGCGCCCTACGGAACCGAGATCGACGCAGAAACAGGAGAAGTCCGCCTTCGGTAACGAATGGCGTCAGCAAACGAGCATAAGAGAGGCAGAGCAGGCTCTCTGCCTCTTTCTGTATCAAGTACAGCATCTAGAAGGAGACAGTTTGAAATGATCCCTCTCTATGAAGATAGAAAAAGCAGAAAACAGAACAAGCAGCAGCGCGCCGCCGCCTTTGCCGCTGGCAAACACGTCCCAACCTCGCAGATCACCCAGCTGCTGTCTGCCCTGATCGAACCGAACGACACCGTGCTGATGGAGGGCGACAATCAGAAGCAGGCCACATTTTTGGCAAAAGCTTTGACCACGCTCGATCCCTCCGCCGTCCATGACCTGCATCTGATCATTCCCAGCCTGCAATTGGATGAACACCTGGAGCTATTCCAAAAGGGCATCGCTTCTACGCTGGACTTTTCCTATTCCGGCAATCAGAGCAAGAGCATCGTTACCATGATCCGCTCCGGAAAGCTCGCCATTCGTTCCCTGCAGACCTTTATGGAGCTATACGGTCGGCTGTTCATCGATCTCTCCCCGGACATCTGCCTGATTGCCGCTGAAGCAGCTGACGCGGAAGGCAACCTATATACCGGCGGCAACACAGAGGATACTCCGGTTTTGGTCGAGTCTACCGCCTTTCGGGAAGGCATCGTTATCGCCCAGGTCAATGAAATCGTGGATTCAGTGCCGCGGGTGGACATTCCCGGTTCCTGGGTGGATTATGTGGTACAAGCGGACGAGCCCTGCCTGATTGACCCGATCTTTACCCGCGATCCGGCGCTGATCAAGGATGTGCATGTGCTCATGGCGATGATGGCCATAAAAGGCATCTATGCAAAGCACGCCGTCAAACGGCTCAATCACGGGATCGGCTTCAACACCGCAGCCATCGAGCTGCTGCTCCCCACCTATGGTGAACAGTTGGGACTGAAGGGGAAGATCTGCACGAACTGGATGCTCAACCCTCACCCAACCCTCATTCCAGCTATCGAAAGTGGCTGGGTAGATTCTGTCCTCGTGCCGGGCGGGGAACTTGGCATGGAGACGTATACGGCAGCCCATCCCAACATCTTTCCCTTGGGGCGGGACGGTTCCCTCCGCTCCAATCGGGCCTATTCTCATATGGCGGGTCAGTACGGGCTGGACATGTTTATCGGCGCCACGCTGCAGATGAACGCTCTGGGGGATTCCTCCACCGTAACTTCCACCCGGTTGACCGGGTTCGGCGGAGCTCCGAATCTGGGCAGCAATCCAAACGGGCGGCGGTATGCAAACGAATCCTGGATCAGCATGCACACAAAGAGCTCGCCGGATCGCGGCAGAAAATGCGTGGTGCAGATGCTGCAGACCACTTCTTCCCGCGGCCCCAATTTCGTGGAAACTCTCGACGCGGTGGAGATGGGGAAAACGGTAGGCCTGGCGGAAACGCCGATCATGATCTATGGAAACGACACCTCCCATATCGTAACAGAAAAGGGAATAGCCTATCTCTACCTGGCGGATTCTGTAGAGACACGAAAGAAGATGGTGGCCGCTGTGGCGGGCGATACGCCCATAGGCAGAAGCATATCGCCGGATGAGATCGACGTCTTGCGGAAGAAGGGGTACGTAGCCTTTCCGGAGGACCTGGGCATCGATCCCGCATCGGCGACCCGCGATTGGCTGGCAGCGAAGAATCTTGAGGACTTGGTCATCTGGTCCAAAGGGTTATACCATATTCCCGACAAGCTGAAAAAGTAGTATTGTAACATTCGGTAAATTGTCAAACCCCTAACACAAACTCATAGTCAAGTTGCTTTTTTCGATCCTGCCAATCAGGCATATGCATCGTTAATAAATCATTGAAATCCTTAATAATGTATATTTTTGGATAAAATGCATATTTTGTTCGTCGTTAAAATGAAAATGTTGCACCTATGTTGCACCAAAAGACAACACAAAAAAGTCCGAAAAACATAGAGTTTTTCGGACTTTTTTGGCGTCCCCGGCGCGATTCGAACGCGCGGCGTTCCGCTTAGGAGCCTAAGCTGATTGCAACTAATAATGCTAGAGATTATCGAAAAAATCCCTGAAACAGGCTCTTTTTCGAGGTCCACTGATGCCATGAATGCCATAAGAGTCATGAAAGGACACAAAAATGTGGTCATCATGTTGTCAAAAGTTGTTTCAGCAACTATACAGAAAGAAGGGACTGTGAAAACAGTCACGGTCCCTTCGTTAAGGCAGGAAGCGAATTCTTTTTTCGGTTCTTCCCGGAAACCGGTCGAAGATAAAGGATCGGAAGCAGGCAAGTGCAGATTATAGATTAAGCGGTATGCTTTTTGCAATAATACCCTATCAGATTTTCTTTCCGCCAAGGGCGATCTCTGCTTCCTCGCGGCTGATTTCGCAGGCGTTGGCTTTGGCCATGATCTGCGCATCCTTGGTTCTTAATCGATAGCCGATGAGTAAAAGCGCGATGGATGCGGCAACGCCGATGAGAGGAATCAGGGTATTCATATACCAAACGCCTCTTAGAGTCCCAGATGTCTGCGCAGCATCGCTGCCGGATTGGAAGCCAATGAAGCCAAGTAACAGCATACCTATGGCAGTGGAAATAGCGCTGGTGAATTTAGCAGTAAAGGTCTGCACAGAAAAAGCAACGCCCTGATTGCGCTGGCCGGTCGCATAGTGGCCGTATTCCGCGCAGTCAGCAATGAACATAGCTCCCGTAACGGCGCCTGCGCTTCCGAAAAGCGTTTTGATCGCGCACATCGTAAGGTAGAGAGGAATATTCTCGTAGCCTGTGTAAAAAATAATGATACCGAAGATGATGTTGGAAACGCAAGAAGCGATGTAAACCCAGAACTTGTCGAACTTCTTCAAAAGACATTTCGTCAGAAGGATGGAGAGGAATGCTGGCGGAACGGCTAAAATGGCCATGTAGGTGATGTAGTCCTCGCTGCCTAACAGATAGATTGCCACGTAGTTGCCGGCGGTTCCGCTTGTCGCAGTCAGCGAAGCAACGATAGAGGCAAGGCTGATAATGAGCAGGGGCTTATTCTTGACCAGATAGCGGCCCATCTCCTTGAAGGACGGCTCTTTCTCGGGTGCGCTGATGTAGCGTTCCTGCGCCTTAAAGCCGACAGGAAGCATGGTCGCCAAGGAAATGATCGACATGATAACGGCCGTCGGTCCCCAGCCGATCCTGGGATAAAGCATCGGCACAAAGAGAACAATCAGAACACCGATATAGCCGAAGACGGTCTTCTTAATGAAGAGTCCGTCACGCTCCTTGACATTATCCGTCATACAGGTAGCAAGAGCGTGGATCGGCACGTCACAGATCGTATACGCCAGATCCCACAGCATGTAGCCGATGAGCAGCCATATGATCTTCGCAGTGTTACCGAATGAATCCGGCATGATGAATACGAAGATGGTGGTGAGTGGAATCATGACGGTGGAGATGCGTACCCAGGAAAGGTACTTATGTTTGAAGATCTGTTTTTTGTCGATAAAGATTGCGAACAAAGGGTCATTGACCGCATCCCAAACTTTTGCGACAAACAGAATGGCGGAGATGACGAAGGCGGCGATGCCGGATTCGGTCATAAACAGCGAGATGTAGCTGGAGACCATGCCGTACATGATCAGCTGACCGATGAAATAGAAGCCGAAGGTGAATTTCTCGCCTTTCGGGATACGGGCGACGACTTCTTCGGTTGCGCCGGTTTCCGTCGCTTGCTTGGTTTTCTCGAAGTTTTCTTCCATATCGTTTCCCCTTACATAAATAGTTTGCACAGGATATAGGTGAGCCAGTTCTTGCCTGACCAGAAAATGGAGCGACGTAGTTTTCTTTCCTCGCGGGCGGTGAGATAGGTTTCGATATCTGCCACATTCTGTATGGTCAGAGTGCTCGCAACTGAGTCGATCGAAACTGAATCATCCACATCGGCTGTAAAGACGGCGGTTGCTCCGGGTAGGATGGTGATGTAGTTATCGTCCCAGGCGGAAGCCAGCGCATCACTGTCAACGAAGACATAACGGGCGTAGCAATCGGATGTGATACGTACAACGGCTTTGCCGTTTTCTTTTGTGACATTAACAGTGAATTTAGGTTTAGGCAGCCTAGCTTCTTTGTCGGGTACGAGCAGATAAGACTTTTCATCCACAATGCACTCGTTGTTCTTCAGCACCACATTGATAAAGCAGTCTTTGATATCGATTCCTTTCAGATCCTTTTTGAAGTTCACATTAACTGCCTTTACAGATGCGACGGCGCCAACGGTTACATTGCGTGCTCCTTCCGCAAGTTTTTTTCCGTAGAAATCGAAGACGGTCCATTCCAGTATCAGATCAAAGGAATGGTTGAACTCATTGATGACATAGAGGTCGATGTCGCTCTTGTGGTAGTCGTTGGAGACCATCAGCATCTTGTTGAACAATCCGGAATGATAGAGAACGGCCTTTTTCTGCTTATTGTAATCCACTGCAGCCCAGGAGGCAACCGGCCAGCAGTCGTTCAGCTGCCAGTAGAGAGCTCCGTTCTGGTGGCCGATATTGCGCTTCCAGCACTCCGTCGCGTATCGAACAGTATCAGACTGCACGATCTGGGAGAGATAAACGAAATCCTCAAATTTTTTGGGTTCCTTATATTTGGCGAGCAGGTAATAATCCATCTTCTCGTTGCCGCTGCCATTTTTCTGGTGAAGCAGCATTACGGGGTCCAAAAGCTTGATTTCGCCCTCGGGATGGAAGGAGCGAATCGTTTTCATAACAGGCATGGATTCCATACCGAATTCACTACAGAAACGCGTGTTGTAATGAGCAAAATCTTCGATGGGAAACATGCCATGCCAGATGGACCAAAGATGCGTATCGCCCTTGACCTTGCCTATCCTATTGCCGGACTTAACCTTATACCGGCCGCTTCCCGGCGAACCCGGCCAATAGGGCGTTACTTGATCAAATTCCTTGACCATATCACGCAGTTCAAAATGGTAGAAGTGAATGTTGGTCTCCGCAAGCTCTCCGGCGCTCCTTCGAACAAAGCCCATAGCCGCTTCGCACTCATTGTTGGCGCACCAGATGGCTAAGGACGCACGATGGCGCAAGCGCCTTACGTTATCTTTGATTTCTAAATGAATGTTCTCAACGAATTCGGGTTGATCGAAAGGATAGATATTGCAGGCAAAAAGGCAATCCTGCCAGACCAGGATGCCCATTTCATCACAGGCATCATAAAAATACTCGTCTTCGAAATACCCTCCGCCCCATACGCGAATCATGTTCATGTTGGCCTTTTGACATTCCCGTATGTACCAGTAGTAATCTTCCCGGGTCGTACGCTGAATAAAGGAATCGGCGGGAATCCAGTCGCCGCCTTTGCTGAAAATCGGAACGCCGTTGACGACAAAGCGGAACTGTTCGCCCCAATCATCGGGTTTAGTATCAAGCTCGATGGTGCGAAGGCCGATGCGCTTGCATATGCGGTCCTGTTCGGTTTCTCCGGTCTTCAGAAAGGCCTCCACGCTATAGAGCGGCTGATCACCTAAACCGTTGCACCACCACAGTTCGGGATTCTCCACAAGAACGGTCTTTTTGAAACTCCTGTCTTGCTTCTCCAAGACATAGTTAGAGGCGCTCCCGTTCGGTGCCGTGAGCGTGACCTCGCAGAAGGTCGCCTCCGTTATTTCAAGCGGTGTAACTTCAAAGGAAAGGCTCACGCCTCCGTCCTTATGAATCTGTTCGATACGAATATCGTCGATTCTGTTATCATAGGCTTCGAAGCCGATAGAACGCATTACTCCTGCCGGCGCAAGCTGCGGGCCCCAGTCCCAGGAAAAATGGCAGGGAGTTTTTCGGATGTGACCAACGAGTGGGAATGGGATACCCTTTTCAAGAATCGGGTGCGCCGCCTGACGTTCCTTCATGACCTCATAAGGATCTCGAATTTCAAGGCGGATGCAGTTATCACCCGCCTGCAAAAGAGGTTTCGCGTCAAAACGGTAGGTGCGGTTGATGTTTTCTGCATGTCCCAAAAGCTGGTCGTTCAGATAGATATCCATCACAGTATCAAGCCCGTCGCCAACAAAATCTACATGCTTGTAAGCAATCGTTTCTGCCTGAATGATGAAGGTCCGGGAATAGGTGTAATCATGGTGGGCAAGCTCGGTAGCTTTGGTCTCGTTTTCGCCGTAGAAAGGATCCTCCATCCCGTTTCTCATATAATCAAGATAGGTACAGCCGGGCAGAACGCCGGGGATCGGCTCTCCCCCATCCTGCGAAAGAAACCAGTCACCCTTCAGATCAACTTTTCGCATAAAATCCTCCATATCGCAGAATCAAGCAAGTTTGATTATTGTATATCATAGCTCTACGATGTAAAATATCATAGATGTATGTTTTATATCATAGAGGTGAACATATGTTTGAAAGAGCAAATGAATACGTTAACAACGTAAAACGAAGCGGTTTTACACATCACAAGTATGAGATAGAGCAAAACCCTGCCGCTATTTTTGATGTCAGTCCGGAAGTGGTGGAATCCTGGATTCATACAGATGTGCTTTCAAAAAAGATCATGTTTCCCTATGCGGAAATACTCGGTCCAAACACGCTTCGCGGCATGAAAAATTGTGTCATTACTTTTCTGGTGACCTTTTCACGTGCCGCGATTCGAAGAGGCGTGGACTACGAGACTGCTCTTTGCCTGAGTGACTTCTATATCAATGAGTTGGAGGCTTGCATGAATGAGAACGAGGTGGCTGCGGTAAGCGCCGATCTTTTGCGTCATTACTATCTTTTAGCCAACCAAAAGAAGAAAACAAAGCATTCCTATCATGTTTCGAATGCAATTGTTTATATCAGACAGAACATCTTCAATCCCCTTTCCGTAACGGAAATAGCGAAAAATGAAGGTCTTGAGAAGCATTATTTTTCCACGCTTTTCAAAAACGAAACTGGTCAATCGCCATCTGCCTTTATTCTGACTGAGAAGCTTAAGCAATCCGAGGAAATGCTGAAGGATCGCAAAAAAAGTGTTACCGAAATAGCATACACCTTGTGCTTTTGCAGCGCCTCTCATTTTTGTCGCGCTTTCCGAGAGCACATTGGCATGACACCATTGGAATACCGCAAAAAGTATTACTCCCAATTCTGATAAAGACGGGAACGAAAGCCTCATTCAGTACGAGGATTCGTATTAGAATAGCCGTAAACGCATTAACCAAAAACAGCCCTTCCTGAACAAAATATGGTACATATGTGGTATTAGGAAATATATCACATAATAAAAAGCCCAAAAAAACTTAGAGTTTCTGGGCTTTTTTGGCCTCCCCGGCGGGATTCGACCTGCGCTGCGACGCAGGCCTTGCCCGCGGCTCTCAAGCCCCACAGGGGCTTGATTCACTCCCGCGGGCGTTCGAATCCCTTCTATTCCATGCAAACAAAAGGACCGCCACACTCCCGCGGGCGTTCGAATCCCTTCTATTCCATGCAAACAAAAGGACCGCCACTCGGGCGGCCCTTTTTTTGGCCTCCCCGGCGGGATTCGAACCCACGGCCTTCCGCTTAGGAGGCGGACGCTCTATCCTGCTGAGCTACGGAGAGGAATGCGGCCTATTTCGGCTGGCCGCGGGACTGATTATATCAGATTTGCCGGGTTTGTCAATGCGGGATGGCCCGGCTTCACAGGAGCTTTTGGGTCTGGGCGTACACGTTGCCGCTGCCCACGGTGATGACCAGGTCCCCGGGGGCGGCGTTCTCGTCCAGCCAGGCGCGGATCTCCTCGAAGGTGGACAGATACAGGGCGTTGCCCGTGGCCTTGTTGATGCCCGCCACCATATCCCGGGCGTGGACGATGCCAGTGTCCACCTCCCGGCCCGGATAGATGTCCGGCACCAGGACCTTGTCGGCCCGGGTAAAGCAGGTCACGTCCTCACAGAACAGGGTTCTGGCCCGGGTGTAGCTGTTGCACTGGAACACGCAGTAGAGGGCCTTGTGGGGCACCCGGGAGGCGGCCTCCAAGGTGGCGGCGATCTCGTTCGGATGGTGGCCGTAGTCGTGGAAGACGCGGACGCCGTTGCGCTCGCCCATGAACTCGAACCGGCGCTTGGTGTTCTGGAACCGGCCCAGGGCGCGGGCCATGCTCGCAAAGTCCGCGCCGAAGACGTCCGCCACCGCGCAGGCGCCGATGGCGTTGATGATGTTGTGGGTGCCGGGCACATGGAGGCTGATCCGGCCCAAGGCCTCCGCCCCATGCACCAGGTCGAAGGAAGCGCAGCCCCAGGCGTCGAAGGCCACGTTCCGGGCATGCCAGTCCCCCTCCGAGAGGCCGTAGGTCATGGGCTCCCGGTCAAGCAGGGGCAGGAGCCGGCGGACCTTCTCGTCGTCCCGGCAGACGATGATCTTCCCCTCCGGGGGCACCAGGGCGCAAAACTGGGCGAAGGTGTCGATGATCTCCTGCTGGTCCTTATAGCAGTCCAGGTGGTCGTTGTCGATGTTGTTCACCAGGGCCACCGTGGGCACCAGGGTGAGGAAGCTCTTCACATACTCGCAGGCCTCGGTGATGAACAAATCCCCGTCCCCCACCTTCACGCCGCCGCCCAGCAAGTCCACAAAGCCGCCCACGTGGACCGTGGCGTCCAGCTTCGCCTCCTCGTTGATGTAGGCCAGCATGGAGGTGATGGTGGTCTTGCCGTGGCAGCCGGAGATGGCGGCCACATGGGGATAGCGGGCCGAGATCTGGCCCAGGGCCACGCTCCGCTCCATCTCGGGGATACCGTGCTCCCGGGCGTAGCGCCGCTCCGGGTTGTCGGGCTTGATGGCGGCGGAATAGATGACCAGCTCCGCCCCCGCGGCCTGCTCCCCCTTCTGGGGAATGGACACGGGGATGCCCAGCTCCATGAGCCGGTCCGTGAACTGGGACCGCTCCCGGTCCGAGCCCGTGACCTCATGGCCCTGCTTCTTCAATATTTGAGCGATGCCGCTCATGCTGCACCCGCCCACGCCGATGAGATGGATGCGCTTTACGTCGTCTAAACCCACTGCCACTTTGTGTATGCCTCCAACCAGGTTTCCCTATAGTATACGCCGATCTGCCGTTTTTAGCAACTATTCGGCCTCTTTCGCCCGCTCCCGGGCCTTGAGTTCATTTAGATCGTCCAGCTCCGTCACCACCGGCGGCTCGCTGCCGTCCAGCATGCGGATAAAGCAGCGGCGGCGCTTGTGCTGATCCGCGTCGAACAGCCGCCACTGGGAGAGCACATTTTTGTTCATCTCCAGCTGGGGGCCGGTCTCGGCGTACTTCACGCCGTTGGCGATGGCCTTCTTCAAAAGGTCCTCCACGATGACCAGATTGAGTCCCGCGCCCTTCAGGTCCGGCCGAACGGCGATGAGGAACAGGTCCAGCCGGTCGTTCTTTCCCTTGAGAGCCCGCAGGGTGGGGATCCAGCCGAAGGGGAAGAGCCTCCCCCGGGTCTTCTGGTTGGCCCGGGACAGGGAGGGCGCCCCCACGCCGAAGCCCACCAGCTCGTCCTTGTCGTTGTAGAGCAGGCAGGTGGTCTTGTTGTTCACCAGGGGCAGGAACTCATGGGTGTACTTCTCGATCTGCTTGGGCGTCAGGGGCACCATGCCGAAGAGGACCTGGTACGCCTCGTTGTAGAGCTCAAACACATCGTGCAGATACTTGGGCAGCATCCCCTTCTCCGACAGGTCCCGGACCTCCAGGGCCATGTGGCTCTTGGCCCGCTCCACCAGCTGGGCCAGCCGGGGCGGCACCTCCTGGGGGATATGGATGAGATACTCCACCCAGTCCACCTCCTTCACAAAGCCCAGCCGGGCCATGTGCTCCAGATAGTAGGGGTGGTTGTAGTACACGTAGAACTGGGAGAGCTGGTCGAAGCCCTCCACCAGCATGCCCTCCCGGTCCATGTCGGAGAAGCCCTGGGGCCCGTGGATGGCCACGCAGCCCAGCTCCCGGGCGTAGTCGGCCAGGGCGCCGTAGAGGGCGTCGGTCACCTCCGGATCGTCGATGAAATCGAAGAAGGCGAAGCGGATATAGTTCACGTTGTTCTTCTCGTTGGCCCGCTTGTTGAGGATGCCGGCCACCCGGCCCGCCAGCTTCCCGTCCTTATAGGCCAGGAAGCACCTGGCCTCGCAGTACTCGAAGGCCGGGTTCTTGTCGGGCATGAGGTCGTTGATCTGATCCCCCACCATATCGGGCACATAGTAGGGATCATGGGCATAGAGCTTGGTGGGAAACACCACGAAATCCCGAATCTCCCGCCTGGTTTTGGCTACCTTGACTGTGACCATGCCGGCGCCTCAGTTATCCCACTTCAAGGTTTTGCCGCCGATCAGGTGCAGGTGCAGATGATGGACGCTCTGACCCGCGTCGTCCCCCACGTTGGTGATGAGCCGATAGCCGGTCTTGTCCACGCCTTCGCTCTCGGCGATCCGCCGGGCGCAGGCGAACAGGTGGCAGAGCAGAGCGTTATCCTCGTCGGTGAGGGCCTGGGCGCTCTCGATATGCTTCTTGGGGATGATGAGCACGTGGACCGGCGCCTGGGGCGCGATGTCCCGAAAGGCGTAGACCAAATCATCCTCATACACCTTGGTGGAGGGAATGTTTCCCGCCGCGATCTCGCAAAACAAACAGCTCATGGTTAATCTCCTTCTATTGTTCCAATGGCAATGGTATCTTCCCGTCCCGTGATGCGAACCCGCACCAGCTCGCCCGGCTGACCCGGGCAGCGGACCCGGACGTAGTTTTTCGTGTATCCCGTGCCGTCCTCCTCCATGAGGACCTGCTGCACGGTGCCGATCTGCCGATCGATGAAGGCTTTCTCCAGCCCCTCCCCCAACCGGATCAGCTCCCGTGTCCTTTTGGCCTTCTCCTGCCGGGTGAGCTGGCCGGCCATGGCCGCCGCCTTGGTGCCGGGCCGCCGGGAATAAGGGAATGCGTGGATGCGGGCGAAGCCAACCTCGTTGAGGAAGGCCAGCGTTTCCCCGTGCTCCGCCTCCGTTTCCCCGGGAAAGCCCGCGATCACGTCCGTGGTGATGGCGGTGTCCGGCATGAGGCCCTGAAGCCGCCGGGCGTTCTCCAAAAACAGGGCGGGGGTGTAGCGCCGGTTCATCCGCTGGAGCACCGCGGCGGACCCGCTCTGCAGCGAAAGGTGGAACTGGTGGCACAGGCTCCGGCTCCCGGCGCAGGTTTCGGCGAAGGCCTCGCCCGCGAACCGGGGGTCCAGGGAGCCCAGCCTCAGTCGCTCCACCCCGACTTCGTCGCTGAGGCGGATAAGGTCGTTGAGGGTGGGCCGGCCGGAAAGGTCCTTCCCATACTCGGAAAGCTCGATGCCCGTCAAAACGATCTCTCGGTAGCCCTTCTCGGTGAGGGCCGTCAGCTCCCGCCGGCAGCTCTCCATGGACCGGGACCGGAGCGCCCCCCGGGCAAAGGGGATGGCGCAGTAGGTGCAGAAGCTCACGCACCCGTCCTGGACCTTCAGCGTGGCCCGGGTCCGGCTGTCCGCCACGGCGGAAAGCTCCTCGAACTGCCGCCGGGCAAAGGGCGGCTCGTTGTCCGCCTCCGTTTTCTCCCCCAGCAGGGCCCGCTCCACCCGGGAAACGATGTCCTTTCGCCCCCCGGTGCCCAGGACCAGATCCACCCCGGACAGGGCGGACACCTTTTCCTTGGCCACCTCGCTGTAGCACCCCACGGCCACGACGAGGGCCCCCGGGCACTGGCTGTGGGCCCGGCTCAGCATCTGCCGGGATTTCTGGTCCGCCACCGCCGTCACCGTGCAGGTGTTCACGATGTAGGCGTCCGCAGGGGATTCGAACGATACCACCTGATGGCCCGCTGCCGTGAACAGCTCCGCCATGGCCGCGGTTTCATAGTGGTTCACCTTGCAGCCCAGGGTGTAGAAAGCAACCCTCATTTCAATCTCCCGTTCCTAATGTGAAAAAACGCGTTTTTTCACACGACTATTCCTCAAGCTCATACAGGATCTGAGCCACCATGGCCATGCCGGCGGTCTCGGTGCGCAGGATCCGCGGGCCAAGGGAGATGACCTGGGCGCCCTTATTTTGGAGCGCCTCCACCTCCGCCGCCTCGAAGCCCCCTTCCGGGCCGATGAACAGGGCGATGCGCCGGCCGACCCCTTCCTTCATGGCCGCCTTCAGCGTCCGCGCCCGCTCCCCCTCGTAGGCACAGAGGACCGTGTCGAAGACGGAAAGGTCCGCCTTCTTCAGCTCCACCAGGGGCAGCACCTCGGGCACCCACCCCCGGCCGGACTGCATGGCGGCCTCACGGGCCACCTTCCGGTATCGCGGGAGCTTTTTATCGTACTCCCGCCCGGGCTGGACCACGCAGCGGGCGCTGTACACCGGCACCAGGGCGTTCACGCCCAGCTCGGTGCATTTCTGGATGATGGTCTCCATCTTCCCCGCCTTGGGCAGGCACTGGAACACGGTGAGCTTATGATGGGGCTCGCTGACGCAGGGCCGCCAGGGCCCGGTTTTCACCCGCGCCCGGCCCGGCTCCAGGGCCTCTATCTCCCCCTCGCACTCGGAGCCCTTGCCGTCGGAGAGCATCACATGGTCCCCCTTCTTCAGCCGCAGCACCGAGGAGAGATGCTTTAGATCCTCCCCGGCGATGCCGGCGGTGCCCGGCCCTATGTCGCTGACGAAAAAGCGGTTCATGCCGGGTTCCTGCACAGCATGGCGAACCAGCAGTCGGAGGACTTCACCTCCGTCACCTCAAAGCCCGCCAGCTTCAGCTTCTCTTCCGTTTCCGCCGCCCGATCGTCGATGATGCCGGAGACGATGAACCAGCCCCCGGGGGCCACCACGGTCTTGGCGTAGGGCGCCAGGCCGATGATCACGTCCGCCACGATATTGGCCGCCACCACCGGATAGGGGCCGCCGATCTTCCCACGCAGGGCTTCGTCGCTGAGCAGGTTGCCGATGTGGATCTCATACCCCTCCTGAGAGAGGCCGTTCATGTCCGCGTTGTCCCGGGCCACGGTCTCGGCGATGGGGTCGATATCCACGGCCACGGCCCGCTTCGCCCCCAGGAGCCGGGACGCGATGGAGAGGATGCCGCTGCCGCAGCCCATGTCCAGCATGTCCTGGCCGGGGACGATGACCCGCTCCAAAAACTCCAGGCACATGCGGGTGGTGTGGTGGGCGCCGGTGCCGAAGGCCATGCCCGGGTCCAGCTTGAGGACCACCCGGTCCGTGGCCGGCTTCTCCTCCCAGCAGGGGAGCACCAGCAGCCGCCGGCCGATCCGCAGGGGTTTATAGTATTGTTTCCAGTTGTTGGCCCAATCCTCCTCGTCCACGGTGCGGACCGTAACGGCGAGGGACCCCAGCTCCACGCCCAGATCCAGGTCCCGCAGCCGGGCCACGGCTTCCTTGGCGGCCTCCACCTTGGGCAGGTTCTCCGGGCAGTCCGCCAGGTACCCCTTCACGCAGGGCTTGTCCGTGCCGATCTTCTCCATGTCCGCAAAGTCCCAGTAGAGCACGCTCTCCCGCAGAAACGCGGCGGCGGTCTCCCGGCTTTCCTCGATGCTCTGCCCCGTGATCCCCGCCCCGTCCAGGGCGGCGCACACGTAGTCCAGGCCTTCATCGGTGGTGTAGACGCTGATTTCCAACCATTTCATGGTCATATTCCCCCGAAGCACTCATTTTGTAACAAAATATTATACTATGCTTTCCGGTTCATCACAAGCCCTTTTGTGCGGATTCCGGGCCGCCGCCGTTCTGCAAAAACGCCGCCGCCACCAGAAGGCCCGGGGCTTTGGGCTCCAAGGTCCCGTTGAAGGGGCTCCGCTGCAGGGGCACCCGATGGCTCCCGTCCACGCCCAGGTCCATCTCCGCCCGGAGGCGGGAGAGAAAGTAGGGATGGTCGAAGACCTTTCCGTAGAGAACGATCTTGCCCGGATCAAATAGATAGATCACGCTCTTGAGGGCCCCGGCCAGGTATTCTATCCCCCGGTCCACCAGGGCCGCCGCCCCGGCGTCGGCGCCTCGGGCCGCGTCCAGCACGTCCGTCAGGGTCAGATTCTCCTTCCCCTTCCCCCGGGCCGCCTGCCACAGCAGGGGCGTTTCCTCCGGGGACAGGCGCAAAAGGGCTTCCGTCAGGATAGCCTCCGGGGAGGCCACGGTCTCCAAACACCCGCACTTGCCGCAATGGCAGGGCTTGCCGCCCCGGCGCACCACGGGTATGTGGCCGATCTCGGCGCACTGGCGCCCCTCCCCCTCCCAGATCCGTCCGTGGAGGGCGAAGGCGCCGCCGATGCCGGAGCCGCACCGCAGGAAAAACTGGCTGTCCGGTCTTCGCTCCCGGTCCAAAAACAGTTCCGCGGCAAACAGGGCCCGCACGTTGTTGGAGAGCAGGGCGGGCAGGCCTGTGTAGGCCTCAAACCGGTCGCACAGGGGAAAATCCCCTTCATCCAGGGCGTCGAAGGTGCTGCGCGCCCCCCGCCCGTCGGCGGCCACGGTCCCCCGGACGGCGATGCCCAGGCCCAGGGTCTTGCTCCTTTCCAGCCGGTTCTCCTCCGCCAGGGCCAGCAGCCGGCGGGAGAGGGTCTTTACGGTTTCCTCCGCCGGGGCCCGCAGGGGCAGGGGAACGGTTTCGGAGAAGATCACCGCGCCGTCCAGCCACACCCCGGAGAGGATGGCCCTGCCCAGGCCCAGCATGACCCCCAGGGCGCACCGGCCGTGGGGGTCCAGCCGCAGCAGCACCTCCCGCCGCCCCACGCCCAGGGCGGGGGCCGGGCTCTCCCGGAGCAGCCCCTCCTCCAAAAGCTCCGCCGTGATCTTGGTCATGGCCGCCGGAGTCAGGCCCAGGGCCCGGGACAGCCCCTTGCGGGACAGGGCCCCCTGCTCCTGCAGGCAGCAGAGCACCGCCGCCCGGTTGTGGCCCCGGACGCCGGCCATGTTGCCCCCCAGATACCGGGGGCTCATGGCTTCCCTCCCTCCGCCGCCGGGTGAAGCTTCCCCCGCAGCAGGATGATGGCGGCCCCCAGGAGCACCACGCCGATGCCCAGCACCTTTTGGGCCGTCAGGCTCTCGTGGAGGAACAGCACGCCGATGAGGCAGCTCACCACGGGCATGAGCAGGAGCCACAGCTTCACCACCCATACCTCATGGCGCTTTAAATTCCGATAATAGAAGAAATAGATGCAGGTTTGGGCCAGCCCTCCCAGGGCCACCAGCCCCCAGAAATGGGGGATGCTGCCCGGGTCCAGGGCCTTTAAGTCCCCCCGGAGCAGGGCAAAGAGGGCGAAGAGGGCCAGCACGGTAAAATTGTTGTAGTAGGAGATGCTGTCCGTGTCCCGGCCGAACTTCTCCTGGGCGGCCTTGATGAGAAAGGCGTTCACCGTGACGCACAGGGCGCTGAGCAGGAACAACAGGTCCGTGGGGCGGAAGGCAAAGCCCTTCACATCCAGCCCCAGCACCAGCAGCACCCCCAGGAGCATGATGAGGCTCCCCGCCCAGTCGGAGGCGTAGAGCTTCTTATGGTACACCGCCACGGTGATGAGGTTCACCATGAGCACGTCGGTCTTGAGCAGGGCCGTCCCCGTGCTCAGGGAGCCCCCGGCATAGCCCAGATTGGCGAACAGGTCCAGCAGGAAGCCGAACACGCCGATGACCACCAGGATCACCGCCGCCTTCCCCTGGCGGAACAGGGCGAGAAAATGGCCGTCCGCCACCAGCTGCCCGGTCAAAAACACCAGGGCGCTCATCCGCAGCAGGCACCCGGCCGCGTAGGCCGAGCCTGTGGCGTCCACCATGCGCTTGCTCACCGCGTAGAATATGGACCAGGCCACGATCATGCCGGCGATCATGGCCCCGTCCCGGCCCCGGCTGTTCATCGCAGGCCTTCAAACATCCGCCTGAGGGCGGCTTCGTCCATCTTCACCGGGTTGTTGCCCATGAGGGGATGGGCGGCGCAGTCCCGGCAGAGCTTGTCCATGTCCACCTCTCCCAGGTCCGACAGCCGCCTTCTCAAACCTCCCAGCGCCTTGAGGGCCCGGATGCGGTCCATGAGCTCCTCCGTGCCGGAGAGCCCGGCCCGGCGGCACAGCTCGCAAAGGCGCTCGTCGGCGTTGATGGCCACGAAGCTGTCCAAGGTGAAGGCGCAGGCCTCCCCGTGGGGCAGGTGGTAATCCTCGGAAAGGGGATAGCTGCAGGCGTGGCAGGCGGCGGTCTTGGGCAGGGCAAAGGAGAGCCCGCCCAGCAGGGCCGCCAGGGCCATGTTCTCCCGGGCGGTCCTGTCGCTCCCGTTTCGCCAGGCGGCTTCCAGGTTGCCCAGCACCAGGCGCACGGCCTCCACGGCCATAAGGTCGCTGATGGGCTGATGGTTGCGGCTCCAATATCCCTCCAGGGCATGGGCCAGGGCGTCCAGGCCCGTGTTCATGGTGGTCCGGGGCGGCACGGTCACGGTGAGCTCCGGATCGATGAGGGCGGCCCGGGGCATGAAGACCGGGTTGTTGATGGTCCGTTTCTCCTTGCCGCAGCTGATGACGGAGACCTGGGTCACCTCGCTCCCCGTGCCGGCGGTGGTGGGCACGGCGATCATGGGCAGGCGCTCCGCCGGGAAGGGCCGGATGCCCCGGAAATAGTCCAGGGCGTCCCCGTCCCCCGGGGCCATGGCCGCGGCGAACTTGGCCGTGTCCATGGTGCTGCCGCCGCCCATGCCCACCACGGCGTTCACCCCATGGGCCCGGATGAGCCGCACCGCTTCCGCCACGCCGGAAAGCTGGGGGTTCTCCTCCACGTCCGAGAAGACGGCCACGATCTCGGGAATCTCCTCCCGAAGTTTATCCACCCGGCTGCGTAAAAACGCGTCGCAGACCACCAGGCACCGATCCGCCCCCAGGCCCTGCAGCAACCGGGGCAGCTCCCGGATTTTGCCCCAGCCGAAGGTGATCTCCACGGGCTGGCGATAGAGAAAATCAGTTACCATAGATCCCGTCCTCGATGGCGCTGACCTTGGCGGCGAACTTGTGCATGTTCTCGGCCCGCCAGTCCTCCAGATCCTGGCACCAGGCGGTGGAAAGGAAGGTCTTCACCATCTCCACGGCCATCTCCGGCCCCACGATCCAGCCGCCCATGCAGAGGATGTTGGCGTTGTTGATGGCCCGGGCCATCTTGGCGGAGTAGACCCCCTCGCAGGCCACGGCGTAGACGCCCTTAAACTTGTTGGACACCACGCTCATGCCGGCGCCGGTGCCGCAGATCAGGATGGCCTTCTCATAGGTGCCGTTCTGGACCAGGGGCGCCACCTCGCCGGCCACCTGGTAGTAGGGGTGGACCTGGTTCAGATCGGTGGTCCCCAGATCATCGAACTCAATGCCCGCCTCCAGAAGGTAGGCCCGCACGGCCTCCTTGGCGGCAAAGCCGGACTTGTCACTGCCAATGGCGATCTTCATAGCTGTATCCTCCTAAAGTTATTTATTCTGTAACGCTGTCCGCACGGTGGCGGCGATATGGGCTCCGTTCAGGCCCAGGGCTTCCTTCAGATAGGGGAGCTTGCCCACCTCCCCGAATCGGTCCTCCGCCCCCACGGCCCACACGGGCACGGGATCGTGGCTGAGGGCCTCCAGCACGGCGGAATGGAGCCCGCCGATCACGTTGTGGTTCTCTGCCGTCACCACGAGGCCCGTCTTATGGGCGGCGGCAAGGACGGTTTCTTTGTCGATGGGCTTGATGGTGTGGGGGTTGACCACCTGGCAGGAGATGCCCTCCGCCGCCAGAACTTCGGCGGCCTGCAGGGCTTCGCTGACCATAAGGCCGATGGCGAAGATGGTCACGTTCGTGCCCTCCCGCAGGGTGTCCGCCCTGAACAGGTCGAAGGCATAGCCCGCCGGGAAGACCGTGGGGAACTCCTTCCGGTTCATCCGCATATACACCGGCCCCTCGTAGGCGTGGAGCACGGGCATGGCGGCTTGGAGCTGGACCGTGTCCGTGGGCTCGAAGACCACCAGATGAGGGAGGGAGCGGACCACGCCCATGTCCTCCAGGCTCATGTGGGTGCCCCCGTTCAATTCCGCGGCGATGCCCGGGTCCGTGCCCACGATCTTCACGTTCCGCTTGGCGTAACACACGGAGATGGCGATCTGGTCGCACACCCGCCGGGTGGCGAAGGGGGCGAAGCTCTCCGCCCAGGGCAAAAAGCCGTAGCTGTTGAGGCCGGCGGCGATGGAGATCATGTTCTGCTCCGCCACGCCGCAGTCGAAGATGCGGTTAGGGAACCGCTTTCTCAGGGGGAAGGTGCCGCAGGCCTTGGAAAGGTCCGCGTCCAGCAGCACCAGCCGCTCGTCCTTTTCCATCAGCTCGCCCAGGCACTGGGCGTACATGGCTCTCATTTCCATGGTTCACGCCTCCTCTCTGATCCGGCGGATGGCCTCCTGGGCCTGCGCCTCGGTGATGTTCGCGTTGTGGTTGCCGGCGCCCAGGGCCACGATCCAGTCCACGCCGCAGCCCTTCACCGTGTTGAGAATGACCATGGTGGGCTTGCCGGAGCCCAGGCCCAGCTTGGCGTGGGCGACGGCGGCGGACACCTGGTCCACGTCGTTGCCGTCCTCCACCTCGATCACGTGCCAGCCGAAGGCAGCCCATTTCTCGGCCAGGGGGGCGATGTCGTTGATCTCGGCCACGGTGCCGCCGATCTGGAGCTTGTTATAATCGGTAAAGGCGATCAGGTTATCCAGGCCCTTGGCGCTGGCGAACATGGCCGCCTCCCAGACCTGGCCCTCCTGGCTCTCCCCGTCGCCGATGAGGGTGTAGACGGTGGCGCCGTCGCCCTTGAGCTTGGCGCCCAGGGCCGCCCCCACGGCGCAGGAGAAGCCCTGGCCCAGGCTCCCGGTGGTCATGTCGATGCCCGTGGTCAGGAGCATGTCGCAGTGGCTGGGCAAATGGGTGCCCCCCTGGTTCAGGGTCAGCAGCTCCGCCCGGTCGAAATAGCCCCGGTTGGCCAGGGCCGCGTACACCGCCGGGCCCGCGTGGCCCTTGGAGCAGATGAACCGATCCCGGCCCTCCTTCTTCGGGTCCCGGGGGTCGATGTTCATGGCCTCAAAGTAGAGCACCGCCAGCAGCTCCACCACCGACAGACACCCGCCGATGTGCCCCACGCCCAGATGGCCGATGCTCATGAGCACGTCGCATCTGAGGTCCTTGCAGATCTCCTTCAGATTCTTTTCCAACGCCGATTCTCCTTTTTTGATTAACTTGGTTAATTAACCTGATTCTATCCGCAATCCCGTGCCCTGTCAAGAGATGCCCCATTGACTTTGCCCGGGTGGGAGCGTATATTGTTTAACAGAGTTAAAAAATGGAGGACACAGCATGAAGCCCTTTGTTCCCGTGTATGTGCCGGTGGGAGTGCCCACCTTTCATATGGAGAGCGCCCAGGACGCCTTTGCCCGCTCCTGCCAGGTCCTGAAGGCCCTGGACGGCGATTTCGTCTGCCCGGAGGAGAAGCTCCTGTCCCTGGACCTCTTGCGGGGGTATCTGGATCCCCTGACGCCGGATCTGATCGTGTTCCAGAACCTGACCTTCGCCAACGCCGCCTACATGGCCGAGGTGCTCCGCCGGACCAGCTGCCCCGTGGTGCTCTGGACGCTGCGGGAGCCGGTCATCGATGGGGGGCGGCTCAGGCTCAACTCCCTCACCGGGGCCTACTCCGCCGCCAACACCCTGCGGGCCTTTGATGATCGGCCCTTTGTTTACGTGTTCGGCGCACCCGAGGAGGCGCGGGTGCAGAAAGCTCTCGCGGCCGCCCTGGCCGCCGCCCGGGTGAAGCACGACATGCGGAGCCTGAAGCTGGCCGCCGTGGGGCACACGCCCCAGGGGTTCGGCTTCGGCCGGGCGCTGGACGGGGAGCTCATGAGCGCCTTCGGCGTGGAGCTGGAGGCCATCGAGGCCCGGGAGCTCATCGACAAGGCCAAGGGGTATACCGACGAGGAATGCCGGCCCTACCTGGAAAAAACTTTCTCCATGACCTGCGGTCTGGACAGCACCCCGGAGAAAAACCGGCTGGACCACGCCCGGCTCTATAAGGCCTACAGCGAGTATGTCCGAACCAACGGAATCGGCGCCCTGGCGTCCCGGTGCTGGCCGGATTTCTTCACCGCCTTCGGCACCCCGGTGTGCACGGTGCTCTCCCTCCTCAACGACGACGGCGTGGCTGCCGCCTGCGAGGCGGATATCTACGGCGCCCTGTCCATGTGGGTGGGCATGGAGCTGTCCCACGCGCCGGTGTTCTTCGGGGACCCGGTTTCCCTGGACGAGGAGGAGAACACCCTCACCTTCTGGCATTGCGGGGCCGGGGCCTGCGCCCTGGCGCGGAAGGACACCGGGGCGACCATCGGCGTGCACCCCAACCGGAAGATCGGACCGGCCATGGACTTTGGCTGCGAGAGCTTCCCGGAGGCCACCGTGTTCCGCATCGGCCGGGAGCCGGACGGACGCTTCCGGTTCTTCATCGCCGAGGGGGCGGCTTTGGACAAGCCCAAGCAGTTCACCGGCACCAGCATCGTGGTGCGCACGGACGCCAAGTGCCGGGAGCTGGTGGAAGAGAGCGTGCAGGCGGGCTTTGAGCCCCACTTCGTCGTCCTCCGGGGCCGCCACGCCGACACGCTGGAAGCCCTGGCCAAGTATCTTGGAATGGATATATATAGGTATTGATATATATCTGCAGCTTTTCTTGAAAGAAAAGCTGCCCAAAAGAACTTTAGGAACACTAAAAAACTCAGGAGTTCTAATACGTTAGACTTCCTGAGCTTCTCTTTTTTGCGCCGCTTTTTTCTCTTCACCGAAGAGAAAAAAGCGGCAAATAAAACGCCAGTCCTTCGTTACTCTCCGGCCGCCTGGTCCCGGAGCAGGGCCTCCTTCTGTTGCTGGAGCTCCGCCACCCGCTTCTTGCTCAGGGGATACACGAACCGCAGGATGATGAACACCAGCAAAAACAGCACCGCCGGGATCATGACGGAGAAGTTGTACATGGTGTTGAGCCGGGCGGGGGTCAGCCCCTCGGTTTTCAGCTCGCTCCCGTTGTACCCGATGACCAGCAGGGGCACGTTGATGAGGATGGTGGCCACGGTCTGGCCCAGTTTGCGCATGAAGGAATAGAAGGCGTAGCTGGTGGCCTCATCGTTGAGCCCGTAGGTCACCTTATTGTAGTCGATGGCGTCGGTGGCCAGCACCCACACCAGCAGGAAGATGAACGCCGTGCCGATGCCGCTCATGAGGCAGGCCAGCAGGTACAGCCACACGTTGGTCACCCCGAAGATGGCCAGCACGAACAGCACCAGATAGAACACCGCCGCCAGCAGCACCCCGTAGGCGCACACCTCCCGGCGGCCGAACTTGTTGCCCAATTTGGTGGCGAAGAACATGACCACCGCCACGGGCAGATACTGGAACACCGTGGGCAGCATGGTCAGCCCCGGCGCGTTGAAATAATGATGGAACAGGTACGTGTTGTACCCCTGCCCGAACATCTGCGCCGCCAGGAACAGCATGCTGGCCAGGCTCACCGCCATGAAGGGACGGCTCTTTAAGAGGGTCTTCACCACCTTCATGGTCTGCCCCTTCTCCTTGGGCGCGGGCCTGGACACCACCCGCTCCCGGCTCCAGCCGTAGCAGAGGAAATAGAACACCACGCTGAGCAGCGCGATGGCGCACACGCCCACGAACACCCGCTTGGCGTCCATCTGCTTGACCCCGTTCACCGTCACGTAGCACATGGAAGCCAGCACCATGGCGGGCATGGCCCCGAAGGTGGACCCGATGGACCGAAACACGGACAGGCTGGACCGCTCCTTATCGTCGGAGGTGATCACCTGGGCCAAGGACCCGTAGGGGATGTTGATGCAGGTGTAGAGCATGCCGAAGAGGATGTAGGTCACATAGATCCAGGTCACCCGACCCCCCATGGAGAAGCCGCGCACATCCAGGAACATGAGCACGGCGGCCAGGGCCACGGGCACCGCGAAGATCTTCAGCCAGTGGCGGTAGCGCCCGTCCTCATGGACCTTGGCGCCGTCGATGAGCCGGCCCCAGATGGGATCGTTGACGGCGTCCCAGATCCGGGCGATGATGGTCATGACCATAACGCTGAGCACGCTGATCTCCAGCACGTCCGTGTAATACTTGTTGAGCACGCTCTGGGTCAGGCCGAACACCAGGCAGGACGCCAGATCGCCAAAGGCATAGCCGATCTTGTCCCGGGCCTTGATGCCGCTGGTTTGGGAGATGTAGGATTCCATTTCGTTCGTTTCCTCCAGTTTTATTTGTTGCCCGCGACGGCGCCGCGGAACAAGTCGCTATACGAGCTGTCCTTCTTATAGAACACGGGCAGCTGCCCCAGGGGGGCGTTCACCAGATACTCCTCACCGCCGGCGTAGGCCTTGCCCGTCCACAGGTGGACCCAGTCCCCCGCGGGCAGATGCACCGTCCGCTGCCTGGCCCGGCGCTGGATCACGGAGCAGACATACAGATCCGGCCCCAGGAAATAGCTGTACATATCCCGGCTGGCCCCATAGTCCATGGTCTCATAGAAGTCCGGCCGAATGGCGGGGATGCCCCGCTGGGCATCCTCAATGCACCGGTCGATGTAGGGCTTCAGGGCCACGTGGAGGTTGGTGAGGGCCACGGTGTGGGGCTTCACCGCCCGGGCGTCGAACTGGCTATTGGCCCAGGGGCGGATGGACTCATGGCTCCGCATGAGCAGGGAGAAGCAGCCCATCTCCATCCAGCGGACGAACAGCTCGTCGTCCCGCCGCATCTTGCCGAAGGAGAAGAAGCCGCCGATGTCGCAGTGGACCATGGGCACCCCGGAGAACCCCAAGGAGAATGCTCATGTACGGTAAGGAAGCAAGCAACCGAAAACAAGAGATAGACCGCCAGCACTACACTATTCCGAACCAAAGACCAAAAGATAAGCATTGT
>CACWYB010000014.1 GCA_902765005.1 uncultured Eubacteriales bacterium
GCGCCGGCGGCTGGGCGGCCATCTCCGCCAAGCTCCCCGGTGAGAAGCTGAACTTCACCCAGATCGGCTGGGCCTCCATCATCGGCTACATCTTCAACTACTTCTGCACCTTCCTGGCCGGCCCCGAGATGGTCTCCCGTTTCGAGACCGCCAAGGACGAGAAGACGGCCCGCAACGCCTCCTTCCTGTCCGCCGTGCTCATGGCTGCCATGGCCGTGTTCCCCACGCTCCTGGGCCTTGCCGCCTTCGCCATGAAGGATAGCCTGCCCAACCTGGCCGCCAACGGCTCCAACGCCATGGTTGCCGTCACCGGCGCCTATGCCCCCAGCATCATCACCGGCCTCATCTCCGCGGCCATCATCTGCGCCACCATGTCCTCCGCCGACTCCAACCTGCTGTGCATGTCCACCATGATCATCAACGACCTGTACAAGGGCCTGGGCGGCAAGAAGGAGCTGTCTGAGAAGCAGATCATCTTCTGGACCAGGTTCAGCAACGTAGCGGCCGCCCTTGTGGCCATGTGCATCTCCCTGTTCGGCGTGTCCATCGTGACCATGAACACCTTCGCCTTCGGCATCCGCTGCGCCGGTCCCTTCGCCGCCTACGGCCTGGGCCTGGTGGTGCCCAAGGCCACCAAGAACTCCGGCCTTATCTCCATCCTCACCGGCACCGCCGGCTTCATCCTCTGGCAGATCCTGTCCAACGGCGGCACGCTGTGGTTCATGATGCCCGTGGTGTTCGGCTGCCTGGTGTCCGTCATCACCTTCTTCGTGGTGAACTGGATCGAGTGGGGCCGCGGCGTGAAGCCCGCTCCCTCCGCCTACCTCACCGCCGAGGAAGAGGCTGCCCAGCTGAAGAAAGAGCAGCAGGCCATGTAAGACGGCTCTTCGGGCCAACGATATTTGAACCAGCGGGAGAGCCGATGTTGCATCGGCTCTCCTTTGTTGCTATACTGCGTATCGAAGAGAACAGAAAAAGAGGCTTGTATGTTTGACATCGTCATTATGAACGGCTCGGTGCTGGACGGTTCCGGCCGGGAAGCGAAACGGTTGGACGTGGGCGTCCGGGACGGGAAGATCGCCGCCCTGGGGGACCTGAAAAATGCGGAGGCTAAGGAGGTCATCTACGCCGCCGGCAAAACCGTCTGCCCCGGCTTTTTAGACCTGCACCGCCACGCGGACGCGGCCCTGTTTCGGCCCGGGTATGGGGACTGCGACCTGTACCAGGGCATCACCACCATCTGCAACGGCAACTGCGGCTTATCCCTGGCCCCCCAGGCGGGGCCCTACGCGTCGGCCATCGCCGCCTATCTGCACCCGGTGACCGGCGACTTTTCCGGCATCCCTGTGGACAGCCTTGCCGACTATCACCGGGCGCTCAAGGCCCGGCCCCTGCCCGTGAACGCCCTCATGCTGGCGGGCGGCGGCACCATTCGGGCCAGCGTGGCCGGGTTCGGAAAGGTGCGCCTGGACGACGAGGATTATTCCGCCATCCACAAAAAGCTGGAAGCTGCCCTTTCTGAGGGGGCGGCGGGGGTTTCCCTGGGCCTGGGGTACGCGCCGGAATGCTATTACACCACGGACGAGCTCATCCGCGCCCTGGAACCCATCCGAAACACCGGCACGGTCCTCTCCGTCCATATGCGGGAGGAGGCCATGAAGCTGCTTCCCTCCCTGGACGAAATGATCGCTGTGGCCAGGGAGCTGCGGGTGCCCCTGCAAATCAGCCACCTGAAGGCCACCGGCCGGGAGAACTGGGGAAAGCTGGCGCCCCTGGCCCTAAAGCGCATCGCCGACGCGAGAGAGGCGGGGCTGGATGTGTGCTGCGACGTGTACGCCTACACCGCCGGGAGCACCCAGCTCATCCACATCCTGCCGCCGGAGTTTTTGCAGGGCGGACCCGCCGCCATCACCGAGCGGCTCAAAGACAGCGCCGCACGGCGGAAGCTCCTGGACCGGCTGGATAACGGCCGGGATTTCGACAACTACGTGTACCTGGTGGGCTGGGAGAACATCTTCATCTCCTCCCTCCGCCGGCCCGAGGACAGCGCCTATATCGGCAAGTCCATCCAAGAGGCCGCAGGGGACAGAGACCCGGCCAACTTCGCCCTGGACCTGCTGCGGGGCAACGGGTGCGAGGTCACCATGATCGACTTCATCACCAGTGAGGAGGACATCGCCCGGATCCTGCAGAGCCCCTTTGCCTACTCCATCTCCGACGCCACCTTCCCCACCACCGGCAAGCTCCATCCCCGGGTGTACGGGGCTTTCAGCCAGGTGATCGAGACCTATGTGAACCGGATGCACGCCCTGACGTTGCCCGAGGCCGTGAACCGGATGACCCTGCGGCCGGCCATGCGCTATGGGCTAAAGGGCAAGGGCCGCATCGAGATCGGGGCGGACGGGGATATTTTGGTGTTCGACCCCCAGCGGGTCCGGGTGAAGGCCACCTATGGGGCGCCGGATCAGCGGGCCGAGGGCATGGACTATGTGCTGGTGAACGGCCAGATCGCCCTGGCGCAAGGCCGTCGCACCGGCGTGAACAACGGAAGCGTATGGGAGGGAAACAGATGATCAGCGAAGCATTGCAGCAGGAGACGTTGGAGCTTTTACAGCGGCTCATTGCCTGCCCGAGCCTGTCCGGCCAGGAGCAGGGGGTGGCCCGGATTCTCAAGGGGTATCTGGGGGAGAACGGCTTTTCCACCCTGGAGACGGACCGCTTCGGCAGCCTGGTGGCCGGGGTCAAGGGAGACCGGCCCGGAATGCGGCTGCTCTTTGACGGCCATATCGACACTGTGCCCGCGGACAACACCCAGGATTGGGCCACGTCGCCCTTCGAGCCCGTGCTCAAGGACGGCAAGCTCTATGGCCGGGGCGCCAGCGACATGAAGGGGGCGGACGCCGCCTTCGCCGTGGCCGCCGCAGAGTACCTGCGGGAGAGGGGCACGGACTTTGCCGGGGAATTGTGGTTCGCCGGCGTGGTCCAGGAGGAGTGCTTCGAGGGGGTCTGCGCCCGGGAGGTGGCCAAAAGGGTCCGGCCCGATCTGGTCATCATCGGTGAGGCCTCCGAGGGAAATCTGAAGCTCAGCCAGCGGGGCCGGGCGGAGATCGTGCTGGAGACCTTCGGGGTCCCCTGCCACAGCGCCAACCCGGAGAAGGGCGTCAACGCCGCCGCGGCCATGTGCTCCCTCATCAATGAGATTCTGAAGCTCCCGCCCACCAAGGACGAGCGCATGGTGGGAGACGGGATTTTGGTGCTCACGGACATCAAATCGGAGCCCTATCCCGGCGCCTCCGTGGTGCCCCACTATTGCCGGGCCACCTTCGATCGGCGGCTGCTGGTGGGCGAGACCCGGGAGAGCGTGCTATCGCCCATCCAGGCCATCATAGACCAACAGAAGAAGCTGGACCCCACCCTGAACGCCCGGGTGTTCTACCCCATGGGCAGCGCCGTTTGCTCCACCGGGGAGAAAGTGGAGGCGGAACGTTTCTTCGCGCCCTGGTGGTACGCCGCCGACGAACGGGTGCTGGGAGTGAAGGCGGCCATGGAAACGCGGGGCCTGAAACCTGAGATCACCGGCTACAGCTTCTGCACCAACGGCAGCTACTACGCCGGGGAGGCGGGCATCCCCACCTTCGGCTACGGCCCTTCCCGGGAGAACCTGGCCCACACGGTGGACGAACACATCGCCCTGAAGGACCTCTTCGATGCCGTGGACGGGTATCTGGCCGCCTTGCACGCGCTGCTGGATTGAGGAATGAGGAATCGATTTTTTCTTGATCCTTTTTCTTGAAAGAAAAAGGCCCAAAAAGAACTTTAGGAATACTAAAAAGCTTAGGAATTCTAAATAAATTAGACTTCCTAAGCTTCTCTTTTTTGGTACTTTTTTCTCTTCACTGAAGAGAAAAAAGTACAAAAGAAAACCCTATCGTTCCGGTAAATACTTCTCCGGGTTCACGGGCAGGCCGTCCAGCAGGAGCTCGTAGCGGAGGAGCACCGTTTTCCCCCCGGCGGGCTCAGGCAGCACGCCCACCTGCTCCCCCTTCTTCACCCGCTGATACAGCTCCACCAAGGCGCTCTTGCAGCCGATGATCCGGGACATGGCCCCGGTCTCATCGTGGAGGATATCGATGACGAGCCCCATCTCCCCCCGCTGAGCGCAATAGGTGATCACGCCCTCCGCCGGCGCCATGACCCGGGCCACAGGATCGGCGCTGATGTCCACGCTGTAGTGCATGGTCCCGTCCACCATCCCGAAGGATACCTCCACCGTGCCCGCCACGGGCCAGTTGGGGGCGAACCCCTCGATCTTCCGTTTCTCCGGCCCGGCATCCGCCCCGGCCTCGCCCATGACACAGGTCCCGTTTTCGATGATTTGATCCGCCCGGCCCGGCCCCACCGCGAACTCGTTGGTCTTCACCTCGGAGAAGGCGGCCTGGCCCCGGTAGCTGGTTTCATAATAGGAAAGGGTATACGGATACACGCCCATGGCCCGATACAGCCGGCTGCCCTTGGCCAGCTGCGGATTCTCCCGCAGAACGGTCTCCCGCTCTCCCCGGTCGATCTGGCAGCGGACCACGGTCCGGTAGATGGGCAGCAGCGTTTCATCCACCTTCAATGTTCCCACCGCCTCATCCACGTTCAGCAGCGTTCCGGTCCCCGTGGGCTCCTCCAGGGTGATCCGCTGGTCGAACCCGGCCCGTATGAGCCGCTCGTTGGGCAGCAGCGTCCCTGCGGCGTTCTCCGTCAGATACCGCTCCAGGGCCTGCTGGGCGCTTTGGACGCTCTCCATGGTGAACAGGAGCTTCCCGTCCGCCACCAGGTCCACCGCCTCCGGGGGATAATTCTGCTGCACCCGCACGCTGATGGGCGTGGGCGCCGCCGTCACCGAGAGCAGGGCCGGGGTCGGAGTGGGCGTGACCTCCGCCGTGGGCGTGACCCGGGGCAGGCCGAAGCCCGCCTCCAGCCGGCCGTCCCCCCGCAGCAGGAGCAGCAGCATCAGGCTCAGCAGCACAGCCACCACCACCAGGATCCAGGTGCCGTATCGAATGAGATTGTTCCGCTGAATGTTCATATGGGGCAGTATATCATTTTTTGCAACCGACCGCAATAGAGAAGCTTGGAGCCTCCGAAGACGAACCCTATAAATCGGTATTGGCAAATGCTGTGAATAATGATATTATATATCTATACTTGGACGTACTGTCTTCATGTGGAGGGGAAGCCATGACTGAGCTTGTGAACCAATTCTATCAGGGGAGCTGCATCCGCGCCTATGAGCTGCTGGGCTGCCACAGGGCGGAGCGGGGCTTCCGCTTCCTCGTTTGGGCGCCCAACGCCCGCTTCGTCACCGTGGCCGGCGACTTCAACGGCTGGAGCTACACCCAAAACCCGGCCTGGCGCCGTCAGGACGGGCTGTGGGAGGCGGTGATCGACAACGCCCAGCCCTACCAAAAGTACAAATACGTGGTGACCCGAGCCGACGGCAGCGTGATCATGAAGGCGGACCCCTACGGCCGCATGTGCGAGCAGCACGGCACGGCCTCCCTGGTCTACGACCCCGATCCCTACCCCTGGCGGGACGAGGGCTACCTGGCCGCCCTCCGGAACCCTCACACCAGCCCCATGAACATCTACGAGGTGCATATGGGCAGCTGGAAGGAGGGCTACACCTACCGGCAGCTGGCCGACGAGCTGCTGCCCTACGTGCAGGACATGGGCTACACTCACATCGAGATCATGCCCCTGATGGAATACCCCTACGATCCCAGCTGGGGCTACCAGGTGACGGGCTACTTTGCCGCCACCAGCCGCTACGGCACCCCGGAGGACCTGAAATACTTTGTGGACGAAGCCCACGCCCGGGGCATCGGCATCATCATGGACTGGGTCCCCGCCCACTTCACCCGGGACGACCACGGCCTGCGGCTCTTTGACGGCACCCCCTGCTATGAAAACGGCGACCCCCGCCGGGGGGACATGCGCCAGTGGGGCACCCTGCTCTTTGACTATGGCAAGCCCGAGGTCAGAAGCTTCCTCACCTCCAGCGCCGTATACTGGCTGGAGGAGTGCCATATGGACGGCCTGCGGGTGGACGCGGTGTCCTGCATGCTGTATCTGGACTTTGGCCGGGAGGGGAGCGACTGGGTCCCCAACAGCCAGGGCGGCCGGGAGGATCTCTCCGCCATCTCTCTGTTCAAGCACCTGTCCTGGGCGGTCCACGGCCTGAAGGGCCGCAAGCTCCTCTTCGCCGAGGAGAGCACCGCCTTCCCCATGGTGACCAAGAAGCATGAGAACAGCCTGGGCTTCGACTTCAAGTGGAACATGGGCTGGATGAACGACATGCTCTCCTACATGGCCATGGACCCCATCTACCGCCAGTACCACCACAGCAAGCTGACCTTCAGTTTGACCTACGCCTTCTCCGAGCACTATGTGCTCCCCTTCTCCCACGACGAGGTGGTCCACGGGAAGAAGTCCATGCTCAACAAGATGCCCGGCTCCTATGAAGAAAAGTTCCAGCAGCTGCGGCTGTTGTGCGCCTACCAGATGGCTCACCCGGGCAAGAAGCTGAACTTCATGGGCACGGAGCTGGGGACCTTCATCGAGTGGCGGTTTTACGAGAGTTTGGAATGGTTCCTCCTCTCCTACCCCAAGCACGACGAGTTCCACCGGTACATCCGGGGCCTGAACCACTTCTACAAGGACAACCCCGCCTTCTATGAGCGGGACGACGGTTGGGACGGCTTCGAGTGGAGCGTGGTGGACGACAAGGACACCTCCGTGGTTTCCTTCTTCCGCAAGGGCGAAACGGAAACCATGCTGTGCGTGTTCAACTTCACCCCGGTGGCCCGGCCCGGCTACCCCATGGGCGTGCCGGAAAAGGGCCGGCTTATGCCGGTCTTCTCCACGGGCGAGCTGCCGCCGGAGCAGAACAAGCCCCTTATCGCGAAGAAGAAGGCCTGCGGCAAGTTCCCCTATGAGATCAAGGTGGATCTGTTCCCCTTCTGCGGGATGTTTTATAAATACGAGAAAAGCGACGGAAAGGATGTGACTCAAGGATGAAAAAACGAATCGTGGTCATGCTTCTGGCCGGTGGCCAGGGCAGCCGGCTGGGGGTGCTCACCTCCAACATGGCCAAGCCCGCCGTGCCCTTTGGCGGAAAGTATCGGATCATCGATTTCCCCCTCAGCAACTGTGCCAACTCCGGGTTTGACACGGTGGGCGTGCTCACCCAATACCGGCCTCTGGCCCTCAACGCCTATTTGGGCACCGGCCAGCACTGGGATCTGGACCGCAACTACGGCGGCGTGTTCGTGCTGCCCCCCTATGTGACGGAGGGGGAAAACGGGCACTGGTACAGCGGCACCGCCAACGCCATCTGGCAGAACAGGGAGTTTGTGGATCAATACGACCCCGACTATGTGCTCATCCTCTCCGGCGACCATATCTATAAGATGGACTATGCCAAGATGCTGGACTTTCACCGCAAAAAGAATGCGGCGGCCACCATCGCCGTGCTTCAGGTGCCCTGGGAGGAGGCCCACCGCTTCGGCATCATGAACGCCAACGTGGACGGCCTCATCGAATCCTTTGAGGAGAAGCCCAAGGAGCCCAAGAGCAACCTGGCCTCCATGGGCATCTATATCTTCGACTGGAAGAAGCTCCGGGCCTACATGGAGGCGGATGACGCCGATCCCACTTCCAGCAACGACTTCGGCAAGAACATCATCCCCGCCATGCTGAACGCCGGCGAGACCATGGTGGCCTATCCCTTCGAGGGCTACTGGCGGGATGTGGGAACCATCCAGAGCCTCTGGGAGGCCAACATGGACCTGCTGGGCCAGAAACCGGTGCTGGATCTGGACGACGACGCCTGGCGCATCTACACCCGCAACCCGGTCATGCCGCCGCATTACATCAGCCTCTCCGCCCAGGTGACCAACTCCCTGGTGTCCGAGGGGGCCGTGGTGGAGGGAACGGTGGAGAACTCCGTCATCTTCTCCGGCGCCCACATCGAAAAGGGCGCCACGGTGAAGGACAGCGTCATCTTCCCCAACGCCACCGTGGGCAAGAGTGTGGACGTGGAGAAGGCCATCGTGGGCGAGAACGCCGTCATCGGTGACTTCTGTGTGCTGGGCGGACCGCTCCGCCCCGGCGAGAAGGTGAACAACAAGCTCACCGGCGACATCACCCTCATCGGCAACGACGTGACCATCCCGCCCCGGGCGTACATCGCCAAAGGCGCCGTGGTCAACACAGAGAACCCCCACCAGCCTGCAAAGGAGGCGTAAGCTATGATCAACAATGCGTTCGGCCTCATCGTCACCGCTGATCGAACCACTCATCTCAAGGACCTGACCCTTTCCCGCTCCGCGGCGGCAGTGCCCTTCGGCGGTCGGTATCGCTTCATCGACTTTACCCTCTCCAACATGGTCAACGCCGGCATCACCAGCGTGGGCCTGATCACGGAGAAGAACTATCATTCCCTCATGGACCATCTGGGCTCCGGCAAGGAGTGGGACCTGCACCGCAAGCGCGACGGTCTCTTCATCCTACCCCCCTTCATGACCAAGGACAACGCCGGCGTGTTCCGGGGCGCCGTGGACGCCCTGCGCTCCGTCATGGGCTATGTGCGCCGGACCCAGGAGGACTATGTCATCTTGTCCTGGCCCCGTGTGATCATGAACATGGACCTGGTGCCCATGATGGAACAGCACCTGGCCACCGGCGCGGACATCACCATCCTCTATGCGGAAGACGGCACCCTGAAGCCCGAGGACCAGAATCAGGACCTGCGGCTTTTCCTGGACGAGAAGGGCCGGGTCACAGACATGGAGCTGGACGCCTTCCGGCCCCAGAGCGTGAACCGGAGCTGCGATGTGATGATCCTGAAAAAGGAGCTTTTGGAGTACCTGGTGGAGGAAGCCTATGCCCGGGGCGAATATGATTTCCACCGGGACATCTTGCTCAAGAAGTATAAGACCCTGAACATCATGGGCTATAAGTTCGAGGGCTTCCTGGCCCGGCTGGAATCCATTGAGGACTATTTTGCCGGCAACATGGCCCTGCTGAACCCGGACGTGCAGAAGGATCTGTTCGACCCCAGCCGCCCCATCTACACCAAGGTGAAGGACGAGGTGGCCGCCCGCTATTCCGTCAGCGCCCAGGTGAAAAACTCCCTGGTGGCCGACGGCTGCGTCATCGAAGGCCAGGTGGACAGCTGCATCCTCTTCAGAGGCGTCCACGTGAAGCCCGGCGCCCGCATCTTCAACAGCATCATCATGCAGGGGGCGGAGATCGGCGAGAACGTCCATCTGGAGCATGTGATCCTGGATAAGGGCGTGAAGATCCTGCCGGGGCGGACCCTCCAGGGGTACGACAGCTTCCCCATCGTGATCAGAAAGAATCAAACCGTATGAGCACTGCAGAAAAAGCCATGAAGCGCCCCCCCTCCTCCGAGAGGAAGACCGTGCTGCGCAAGGACGCCCCGGCAGAGGCCCCGGAGAAAAAGCCCGCCGTTCGCAAGCCCCGGGCGAAAAAGCAGCCGCCTTTGAAGGTGCTCCTCTGCGCCAGCGAAGCCATGCCCTTCATCAAGACCGGGGGCCTGGCGGACGTTGTGGGCGCCCTGCCCGTGGCCCTCAACCAGGAGGGACTGGACGTGCGGGTGATCCTGCCCAAGTATCGGCTGATCCCCTATTCCTACATCTGCTCCATGGAGCATGTGACGGACTTCACCGTGCTCATGGGCGGGGACAGGCTCTACTGCGGCATCGACACCATGGTGGAGAACGGGGTCCGCTATTATTTCGTGGACAACCTGGCCCTCTTCGGCGGGGACCAGGTCTACACCGGCGGCCAGGAGGAGGGCTATAAGTTCGCCTTCTTCTGCCGGGCCATTCTGGAGGCCCTGCCTCGGATCGACTTCTTCCCGAACGTGCTCCACGGCAACGACTGGCAGTGCGGGCTTTTGAGCGTGCTGCTGCGGGCCCAGTACGGCATCGACGAGCGGTATCGGGCCATCCGCACGGTCTACACCATCCACAACCTGAAGTTCCAGGGGCTCTTTGACTTCGACCGGCTCAACGCCAGTCTGGGCCTGAACAGAGGCTACAACTCCGTGGACAACCTGGAGTTCTACGGGCTTCTGTCCTGCATGAAGGGCGGCATCGTGTTCTCCGACCGGGTCACCACCGTGAGCCCCACCTACGCGGAGGAGATCAAGTCTGCCTACTACGGCGAGCGGCTGGACGGCCTGATGCGCAAGCGGCAGAACGTGCTCTCCGGCATTTTGAACGGCATCGACACCGACGCCTACGACCCGGAGAACGACCGGTTCCTCCGCGTCACCTTCAGCGCCGACAACCGGCGGGGCAAGGCCGTGCTAAAGGCGGACCTGCAGCAGGAGTGCGGCCTGGAGCAGCGGCCGGAGGCGGCCCTCATCGGCTTCATCGCCCGGCTCACCGCCCAGAAGGGCCTGGACCTCATCGAGCGGGTGCTGGACGACATCATGCGCCAGGACGTGCAGATCGTGTTCCTGGGCAAGGGCGACCGGCACTATGAGGACTTCATCCGCACGGCCCAGTGGAAGTATCCCGGTCGGGTGGCCGCCCGGGTGGAGATGAACGAGGCCCTGGCCCACCGGGTCTACGCGGGCACGGACCTGTTCCTCATGCCCAGCCAGTTCGAGCCCTGCGGCCTCTCCCAGATGATCGCCATGCGCTACGGCTCCATCCCCATCGTGCGGGAGACCGGGGGCCTGAAGGACAGCGTGCAGCCCTTCAACGTGTACACCGACGAGGGCAACGGCTTCTCCTTCTCCAACTACAACGCCCACGACATGCTCTACACCATCGAGCGGGCGGTGGCCTACTTCCACGACGAGCCCCTGTGGGATCGGCTGGTGAAGCGGGCCATGAACACGGATTTCTCCTGGCATAAATCCGCTCTGGTATACAAGCAGCTCTATGAGGAGCTCATGAAGCAATAACCCCTTCGACCAATCCCATCTCCACGAGGAAACTAAAAGGACATGGAAACCAAAGTAAGACGCATCGGCATCCTGACCAGCGGCGGCGACGCCCCCGGCATGAACGCGGCCATCCGGGCCGCAGTCCGCAACTGTATCCACCACGGCATCACCCCCATCGGCATCCGCCGGGGGTACAACGGCCTCATCCAGGGGGACACCTTCGAGATGGACGCCCGCTCGGTGAACAACCTGAGCAACCGGGGCGGCACCATCCTCTACACCGCCCGCTGCAAGGAGTTTACCACCCCGGAGGGGGTCCAGCAGGCGGTGCGCACCTGCCGGTACGCGGGCATCGACGGCATCATCGCCATCGGCGGCGACGGCACCTTCCGGGGCGCCGGGAAGCTTTCCGAGGCGGGCATCAACACCGTGGGCGTTCCCGCCACCATCGACAACGACATCGGCTGCTCCCACTACACCATCGGCTTCGACACCGCCGCCAACACCGCCATCGAGTGCATCGACAAGCTTTCCGACACCATGCAGTCCCATGAGCGGGCCAGCGTGGTGGAGGTCATGGGCCGGCATGCGGGGCATCTGGCCGTGTATGTGGGCCTGGCTGTGGGCGCCACCGCCATATTGGTGCCGGAATTTCCGGTGAACCTGGAGCGGGACGTGATCGAAAAGGTCCGCGAGGGCCGCTACCGGGGCAAGCACCACTTCCTCATCATCGTGGCCGAGGGCGTGGGCAAGTGCGACGAGATCGCCCAGCAGATCGAAGCCGCCACGGGCATCGACGCCCGGGTATCCATCCTGGGCCACATCCAGCGAGGCGGCAGCCCCACCGCCCGGGACCGCACCATGGCCGCCCGCATGGGCCACACCGCCGTGGAGGAGCTGGCCAAGGGCCACACCGATCTGGTGGTCTGCTACCGGGATTCTCACATCGTCACCATCCCCATAGCCGAGGCCCTGAGGATGACCAAGCCCCTGGACCCCTATATGTACAAGGTCGCCTACGACGTGAGTATTTGAGTTTTGCTTTTGTTCCTTTTTCTCTTCGGTGAAGAGAAAAAGGAACCGAAAAAGAGAAGCTCAGGAAGACAAAACAAAAAGCGCCCCAAGAGGCGCTTTTTTGTTAAATATTGTTTTTGCAGGCTGTCAAGAAGGGGAGCAGAAGCGGCGTTCTTCCCCCCAAAGCTGTACAAAGGTACCGCGAGAGGGGGAAAACGCCGCTAATTTGCGGCGATGGAATGAAAAGAAATGGCGCTTGAGAGCGCCATTTCAACCTGCCAGTATGTTAAATTTGATCCGCCGCAAATGGTCTGCTGCCCTTATCGGCAGCCTGCTTATTTGCGGTCTTCGCAGTCGGCCTCGGGGCAGTTGGCGCAGTCCTCGTCGCAGAAGACCTCGTCCAGCATCTTCTCCACGATCTCGGTGAGCTCGTCCATCTTGTCCTCGTCGGCGGGCAGGAAGATCTCGTCCTCGCCCTCCACGGTGACCTTCATGATATAGACCTCGGTCTCGGCGTCCTCGTCCTGCTCGGACTCCAGGTCGAAGAGGATGGCGTACTCCTGGCCCTCATGCTCAAAGTAATCCCAGACTTCCATCTGGAACTCGTTGCCCTCGTCGTCGGAAAAGGTGACCAGATCCAGTTCTTCGTTGTTGTTTATATCTTCCATGGTGTTTCTCCTTTGCTCTGTAAGATGGTGATATTCTACCCTATCCTTCTTGTTTTTTCAATAGCCACTTTTTCGTTTTGCCGGGCGGAGCGGCGGCCCTCGGGGAAAAAAATGCGCAAATTCCAAAAAACAGTTGAAAAGACGCGGGTTTTTTTATATCATATTTTTATAAGAGAAGGTTGTCTTGGGCGCAAACAGGAAGGAAACAGGCAAATGGATCTTGATTTTTATAAGCGGCTGGCCCACGCGCTGGCCCTGGAATTCGGGGAAAACTGCGAGGTTTTGGTTCATGACCTGACGGGCGGTGACCCGGAGCATACCATCGTGGCCATTGAAAACGGCCATGTGTCCCACCGGCAGGAGGGGGACGGGCCCTCCCTGGTGGCCCTGGAGGCCATGCAGGAGCAGCACCCGGAGAACCTGAAGGACCGGTCCGGGTATCTTATGAAGACCCACGACGGGCGGATCGTCAAGTCCAGCACGGTGTATATCCGCAACGATCAGGGGGCCGTGGAAGGCATCTTCTGCGTGAACTACGACATCACCAACCTGCTCATGGCCCAGCGGGCCGTGGAGAGCCTGCTCTCCCAGGAGGAGGCGACGCCCCGGGATTCCGCCAACATCCCCCAGAACATCAATGAGCTCCTGGACGATCTGATCGAACAGAGCGTGAAGAAGGTGGGCAAGCCTGTGGCCCTCATGACCAAGGACGACAAGATCGCCGCCATCCAGTTCCTCAACAACGCCGGGGCCTTCTTGGTCACCCGCAGCGGGGATAAGGTCAGCAAGTATTTCGGCATCAGCAAATACACCCTGTACTCCTATATTGAGGCCAGCAAGAATCTATAAGACGGCTTTTTGTCCCTTTTTTCTCTTTGACGAAGAGAAAAAAGAACCGAAAAAGAGAAGCTTAGGAAGGCGAATAGGTTTAGCTTCCTAAGCATTTTTGTATTCCTAACGTTTTTTGGACACCTTTTCTTTCAGGAAAAGATGTTTGTTTTTATTCTTTCCCCATTCTGCGTCCTTGCGCCGGGCGGCAAATCTGATATAATAAAGTGTTACCAGTATGTAAGGAGGGATTCTCATGGACCCCGTATATGTCTTTGGACACAAGAACCCGGACACCGACTCCATCGTGGCGGCCATCGCCTACGCCAGCTTGCGCAACGCCCTGGGGGACCGGCAGTATGTGGCCTGCCGTCTGGGCGTGCTCAGCGACGAGACCACCCGCATCCTGCAGCGGTTCGGCTTTGAATCGCCCATGCGCCTCCACGACGTGCGCACCCAGGTGAAGGACCTGGCCTTCGACCGGCCGCCCATCCTGTCCGACGCGGTGACGGTCCACCGGGCCTGGGAACTCATGTATGAGAACGAGCACCCCTCCGTGTCGTTGCCCATCGCCGATGAGGAGGGCAAGCTCTTCGGCATGCTCACCACCGGCGACATCGCCCAATACGACATGCGCTTCGTGGAGGAGACCCTGCTGAACGACGTGCCTCTCTTTAACCTCCTCTCCTGCCTGGACGGGCAGATCTGGGGGGACTACGGGGACGTGACCGGCCTTTCCGGGGAGCTGTGCATCGCCGTCCCCGGCATGACCCAGGCGTTCCCGGAGGGCAGCATCGTGATCACCGGCCGGGACAGCGCCGTGCTTCAGGCCGCCTACGCCGCCGGGGCCGCCGCCGTCATCGTGTGCGGGGGCCAGCTCCAGCCGGAGGACATGGAAAAGCGGGGCAACACCGTGGTCATCACCACCCCCTACGATCCCTACCGGGCGGCCCGGCTCATGATCCAGTCCGTACCCGTGTCCCGGATCGCCCAAACGAAGGATCTGACCGCTTTCCACGAGGACGATTATCTGGAGACGGTGAAGGAGGCCACCCTGAAAAGCCGTTATCGGAGCTACCCCATCCTGGACAGCCAGGAGAAGGTGGTGGGCACCCTGTCCCGGTACCACCTGCTGCGGCCCAACCGGAAGAAGGTGGTCCTGGTGGACCACAGCGAGACCGCCCAAAGCGTGGACGGACTGAACGAGGCCCAGATCCTGGCCATCATCGATCACCACCGCCTGGCGGACGTGGAGACCGTGGACCCCATCTACGTGCGCACGGAGGCCGTGGGCGCCAGCACCACCATCATCGCCACCATGTTCCAGGAGCGGGGCATCATGCCCGGGCAGAAGTTGGCCGGGCTCATGGCTGCGGGCATCCTCTCCGACACCATCCTCTTCCAGTCCCCCACCTGCACGGAGCGGGACAAGATCATGGCCGAGCGCATGGCCCGGCTCTCCGGTCTCTCCCTGTCGGAGCTGGGGAAGGACATCTTCTCCTCCATCCTCCCCGCCAACGCGGATGTGAAGGAGCTGCTGTTCTCCGACTTCAAGCAGTTCCAGATCGCCGGCCACTCCCTGGGCATCGGCCAGTTCACCAGCACCGACTGCGAGCAGCTCATCTCCCGCCATGACGAGGTCATCAGCATCATGGAGGAGGAGCGGAATCAGCGGGGCTACGACATGCTCCTGTTCATGCTCACCGACGTGCTCAAGAGGAGCACCCGGCTGCTGGCCGTGGGAGAGCTGAACGAGCTGGGGCAGGTGTTCAACGTGAAATTCAAGAACAACGCGGCCATGCTCCCCGGGGTCATGAGCCGGAAGAAGCAGATTGTCCCGACCCTGTCCCTCATCTGGGGCTAAACCAAAAGAGACCTAAAGGGAGGTTCCCATGCAGATATTCATTGACGGCAATCCGGTAGAGGCCCAGATCGGCGAGAGCCTGCTGTCCATTGTGCGGCGGCTGGGGCTGGATTCCTCAGACCTGGGCAAGCGCCCCCTGGCGGCGGACCTGGGCGGCGAGGTGTTCACCCTCAACTACGTGCCCTGGCGGACGCAGGATAAGCTGCCCGCCTCCGTGGGCTACCGGGAGCGGCGGGGCATCCGCCGCAGCAAGGGCAGGATCAAGCTGATCCGTTACGGGGAGCACCGGGGCGAGCGGATTTATGAGCGCACGCTCCTGTTCATCTTCTGCCTGGCGGTGCGGGAGCTGTTCCCCCAGGCCCACATCCAGATGAAATACGCCATCGGCGCCGGGATCTACATCACCCTGGAAAAGGAGACGCCCCTCACCAAGGACGAGGTCAGCGCCCTGCGGCAGAAATGCCGCCAGATCGTGGCGGCGGACTATGTGCTGGAACGCAAGCGGCTGGACATCGACGAGGCCATCGCCTTCTTCGAGAAGGACCACCAACAGGACAAGGTGCGGCTGCTGAACTACCGGCAGTTCACCTTCTTCGACGTGTACCAGGTGAAGGACTATGTGGACTATTTCTACGGCGAGATGGCCCCCTCCACCGGCTATGCCAGCGTGCTGGATCTAAAGTTCCAGGCGCCGGGCGTGCTGCTGCTGCGGCCCAGCAGCCAGGATGTGAACAAGCCCTCCACCCATGAAAAATCCCCCCGGTTCGCCGCGGTGTTTGAAGAAAGCGACAGGTGGGGCCAGCTCATGCGCTGCGCTTCCGTGGCGGACCTGAACGACATGGTGGAGAGCGGCAGCGTCCGGGAGCTCATTCGGGTGAACGAAGCCCTCCATGAGAAGCGCTTTGCCGAGATCGCCGAGCAGATCGTCAAGCGCAACGCCCGGGCCATCCTGCTGGCGGGCCCCTCCTCCTCGGGAAAGACCACCAGCGCCAACCGGCTCTGCATCCAGCTTCGGGTGCTGGGCAAAACGCCCCTGCTCTTCTCCCTGGACGATTACTATAAGGACCGGAGCCTGGTGGAGCCGGAGCCCGACGGCACCTTTGATTACGAGCATATCAAGATGATCGACGTGGAGCGGTTCAACGAGGACCTGTCCGCCCTGCTGCGGGGAGAGGTGGTCACGCCGCCCGCCTTCGATTTCTCCACGGGCAAGAGCCTGCCCGGTCACAGGACCATCCGGCTGGACGAAAACACGCCCCTGGTCATCGAGGGGCTCCACGCCCTGAACCCCCAGATGCTCACCCCGGAGATCGACAGGAAGGACGTGTTCAAGCTCTACGTGTCCGCCCTGACCACCCTGAACCTGGACGACCACAACCGGATACCCACCTCCGACGTGCGGCTGCTCAGGCGCCTGGTGCGGGACTATCTGACCCGGGGCGCCTCCGTGGAGCGGACGCTGGACATGTGGGACAGCGTGCAGCGGGGGGCCCAGCGGTGGATCTTCCCCTATCAGGAGAGCGCGGACGCCATCTTCAACTCCGCCCTGGTCTATGAGCTGGCTGTGCTGAAGAAGCACATCTTCCCCCTGCTCCAGTCCGTGGACCCCGGCAGCGCCTGCTACGACCAGGTGCGCAGCATCATCAAGTTCCTGAACTACGTGCAGGATGCCCCGGTGGAGGATGAGATCCCGCCCACCAGCATCCTTCGGGAGTTCATCGGCGGCAACACCTTTTATCGCAAGGGCTGAGGGAGGCGAAGGACCATGAAAAAAACGATCGCCGTTACCCTGCTGGCCCTGGGCTTTTTGACCCTGATCCTCTCGGCCGCCTTCACGGTGGTCCAGCTCACCGCCTCCGAGACCGCCTGGTTTGAGCAGGAGTTCACCAAGCTGGACCTGGCCACCCAGATGAACATGACCCTGGGGGACCTGGGAGCATCCGTCCGCACCCTGGTGGACTATATGAACGGCAATACCGAAACCATCGATCTGCTGGTCACCGTGGACGGGCAGCAGGTGCGCATGTTCGACATGGACATCGAGATCGTCCACATGCGGGAGGTGCGGGAGCTGTGGCAGTGGTTCATGAGCACCCGAAACACCGGGCTGCTGCTGGGGGTGCTGCTGTGCCTGGGCGGCGTGATCCTGGATGGGAAGGACGCCCTGCGCAACGCCTGTGTGGGCTATTTCTGGGGCCTGGGCATCTTTCTGGTGCTGGTGGCCTTCGCGGGCACCTGGGCCGCCATCAGCTTCGACAGCTTTTGGACCGCTTTCCACCGGATCATCTTCCCCAACAGCGAGAATTGGCTGCTGCCCTATGAATCCCGGATGATCCAAATGCTGCCCTCCGCGCTGTTCCGGGATTTGGTTATGCGCATGGGCGGCCGGATGCTGGTGCTGTTTTTGAGCGTGGCCGGGGTGTGCGTGCTGATCCTGGTGCTGCAGCAGCGCAAGCTCCGCAGCGCCGAGCAAAATGTGGTGGGAGAGGCGCCCCAGACCCCGGAGGAGGAGCTCTCCGCCGTGAAGGGGCCAGACCTGCTCGCCGTGCACAAGAGGGCCAACATGACCGTGACCGAGCGGCGGAAGCTCAACGAGGAGATGGAGCGGCAAAAGCAGATCCTGGCGGCCCCGGACGAGGGGGAGGAAGCGGACCTGCGGGACGCGGAGCTGGACTCGCCCATGGAGAGCCGGCAAAAGATCGACTTTGCCCCCTTTGAGGGCAAGAAAGCGGAAGAGGAAGACGACGATTACGATGAGCTACTTTGACGCCGCCCAGGAACGGCTTCGCGCCCTGCAGGCCAAGGGACAGGCAACCGTATTATCCATAGAAACATCCTGCGACGAGACCGCCGCCGCCGTGGTACGCAACGGGCGGCAGGTGCTCTCCAACGCGGTCTATACCCAAATCCCCATCCACCGCCGGTTCGGCGGCGTGGTGCCGGAGCTGGCCAGCCGCAACCACGTGGACCAGGTGGGCCCCGTGGTGGAAACGGCTTTGGAGCAGGCGGGCGTGGGCCTTAACGACATCGACGCCATCGCCGTCACCGGCGGCCCGGGGCTGGTGGGCGCCCTGCTGGTGGGGGTGAGCTACGCCAAGGGCCTGGCCTATGCCACGGGCAAGCCGCTGGTCAACACCCACCATATCCTGGGGCATATTGCCGCCAACTATCTCACCTTTGCGGACCTTACGCCCCCCTTCACCTGCCTCATCGCCTCCGGCGGCCACAGCCACATCGTGGAGGTGGCGGACTACGACCGGTGCGTGCTCATCGGCCGGACGAGGGACGACGCCGCCGGGGAGGCCTTCGACAAGGTGGCCCGGGTGCTGGGCCTGCCCTATCCCGGAGGACCGGAGCTGGAGAAGCTGGCGCAGACGGGGGACCCCCACGCCATCCGCTTCCATTCCGCCTTTAACGAGGGGGAGGGCTTTGACATGAGCTTTTCGGGGCTCAAGACCGCGGTCATCAACCATATGAGCAACGCCCGCCAGCGGGGCGAGGACGTGAACCGGGCGGATGTGGCCGCCAGCTTCCAGTTCGCCGTGAACTCCATCCTGTCCGACAAAGCCGTCCGCGCCGCCGTGGAAAACGGCAAGGCCGCCGGTCACGGCGGGCACGGGACCTTGGCTCTGGCCGGGGGCGTGTCCGCCAACAGGAACCTTAGGCAGATGCTTTCCGAAAAAGCGCAAAAGCGGGGCATCCGCTTCTGCTGCCCGGATTTCAAGTACTGCACGGACAACGGGGCCATGATCGGCTCGGCAGGCTTCTACCTGCTCATGGCCGGCCATATCTCGGACCTCTCCTTCAACGCCGTGCCCTACCTGCCCATTGCGTAAGGGTATTCGTTGTGCAATGAGATGGCCTGCTTATGGGAGTGGCTTCATGATCGAATACAGAAAACTGACCATAGAGGAAATAGACACCTTCGCCCGCCTGCGCATTCGACAGCTCCGGGAGGAGGGGGCCACGGGGGATGAGGATTTGCTGCCCGTCCTGCTGGACTATTACGGCCGCCACCTGTCCGACGGCTCCTTTGTGGCCTATCTGGCTATGGACGGGACCACCATGGTCGGCACCGGCGCCGTGTCCGTGGTGGAGAAGCCCGCCTGGTTCGGCTGCCCCACAGGTCGGATCGGCCTCATCTCCAGCATGTACACCGACAGCGCCTACCGGCGGCAGGGGATCGCCAAACGCCTTCTGTCCCTGGTGGCGGAGGCGGCCCGGGAGCAGGGATGCGGCACGATTTGGGTCACTGCCTCGGACATGGGCGTACCCTTTTACAGCGCCTTCGGTTTCGTCCACAACGGCAACTTTCTGCAATACAAGCTATGAACAAAAAGCCTGAAGAACTCCGTTTGGAGCTGGAGGATAGGGAGTGGCCCTTCACCTATACGGACCACGATCGGCAGATCGTCCGGGCCATCGTCTTTGACGACGAGGGCTGGTTCTATTTTGTCCGAGCCCACCGAGACGACGATTTCGGCAAGGCCACCCTCATCGAAACCTCCGGCGGGGGCGTGGAAAAAGGAGAAGACCTCCTTTCGGCCGTTCGGCGGGAGCTCGGCGAGGAACTGGGCGCCCAGGTGGAGGTCCTTTGCAAGATCGGCGTGGTCAGCGATTACTACAACCTGATCCATCGGCACAATGTGAACCACTACTATCTGTGCAGGGCCCTGTCCTTCGGCGAAAAGCATCTGATGCCGGACGAGATCCGGGATTTCCATCTGTCCACCCTGCGGCTGACCGGCGACGAGGCCGAGGCAGACTATCGGCGCCGGGCCTGCACCCCCATCGGCCGCCTTATCGCCGCCCGGGAGCTGCCCATCCTGCGGCGAGCAGAGGAGCTTTTGAAGGAGGAGAACCCATGATCCGAAAAGCGACGAAAAAGGATATGGACGCCGTTGCGGCGCTGGCAACGCTGCTGTGGCCGGACCACGCTGTGGAAGAGTTGGCGGCGGAATATGCGCCCCTGCTCAGGGACGACGATTGCGCCGTGTTCCTCGCTTCGGATGACGTCCGTGACGCGGGCTTTGCCCAGGTCCAGCTGCGCCGCGACTATGTGGAAGGCACCTCCACCAGCCCCGTAGGATACCTGGAGGGCATATTCGTCCGGGAAGGCTGCCGGGGCAAGGGCGTCGCCCGCCAGCTGCTCCGCCGCTGCGAAGCCTGGGCCCGGGAAAAGGGCTGCACGGAGTTCGCCAGCGACTGCGAGATCGGCAACCAGGAGAGCCTAAAGTTCCACCTGAAAACCGGCTTCACGGAGGCCAACCGGATCATCTGCTTCGTTAAGGAGCTATAAGACGGTTGTTCGTTTGCCGCTTTTTGTTTGCAAAAAGAACCGGGCTGTCATGAAACGCCTCTAAAGAGACCATACTATCCGCATCATGCAGGACTATGATCGCTTTGTTGCCCTCGCCACCCTGACGCCAAAAGCTGCCGCCGCCCAAAGAAGGGCGGTGTTTTGGGCTGCGCCCTTGTTCGCTGTCGTGATGACGGACCCGGGGCAGGCGCTGAAGGCCTCCCTGGCCCGGCAGACCTATCCCCATTTCGTGCTGACGGACCTGTCCCATCGCCCGGCGACGGACTACTATCTCTTCCTCCCCGGCCAGGCTCGCCTGGCTCCCGACGCCCTGTTTCGCCTGGCCGCGGCAGCGGGGGGTGGGCGGGAGCTGCTCTACGCCGATGAGGACGTTCTCGTGAACGGCCGCCGTCGGGACCCCCGGTTCAAGCCGGACTTCAGCCCCCATACCCTTCTTTCTCACGACTACCCGGGCCGGGGCATCTGCGTCTCCCGGCGCCTGCTGCTCGCTGCCGGAGGCTGGCCCGGGCCCACGCCCGCCCGGAGTTACGCCTTCACCCTGCGGGCCGCCGCCTTGGCGGAGCGGATCGCCCACCTGCCCTTTATGCTCTTCAGCCTGCCCCCGGAAGCCCCCAGCCAAGACCCGTCCCCCTTAAAAGCGGCGCTGGGTTCCGCCCCATTGATCCTTCCCGGCCCCTGTCCGGGCACTTTTCTGCCCCGGTTCAATGTGAGGGGGGAACCTCTTGTTTCTGTCATCGCTTCGGACGAAAACGGGTCCGATGCGCTGAAAAGCGCCCTGCTGGCCGTGGAGCAGCGGATGCAGCTGCCCCGGTACGAATTCGTTGTGGCCGCGAGCCGTCCTCTGACGCCCTTTCTCAGGGCCCTGCAAAGCAACGGCGTGACCGTTTTGGAGCGGCCCGGCGCCAGTCCCTGCGCTTTGTGGAACGAGGCCGCCCGCGCCGCCCGAGGCCGGTTCCTGCTGTTTTTGCTGAGCGGCTGCGCGCCCCTTTCCCCAGACTTCGGCCAGCGGCTCACAGAGTGGGCGGATCGGCCCGACGTGGGGGCGGTGGGCCCTCTGGTGCTGGACGGGCAGGGACGGGTCCTGTCCTGCGGCACAGCAGTGGGTATGCTGGGCGGCCTCTGTTCCCCTGGCTTCGGCCTGACCCCGGAGCAGATACGGGCGGACTGTCCCCGGCTGCTGTGCCCCCGGGACGTATCCTGCCTGGGGCCCTGGGCGCTGATGATCCGCCGGGACCGGTTCCTGCCTGTCGGAGGGTTCGATCCCACGATGGGCAGCCTGGGCTTTGCCGAAGAGCTGTGCCTGCGGCTGGGCAAGCGGGGTCTCTTCACCCTATGTGCCCCGGGGGTGCGGTTCCGGTTTACCGGCTCCCTGGCCGTGCCGACCCCCTCCCGTGCCAATCTGCTCCGGTGCCGGGACGCCTTCTACCCCCTGCTGGAGGCCGGGGACCCTTTCTATAACCCCAACCTCAGCATGGCCCATCCCCTGCCTCGGCCGGCCTTACCGCCCCGGCCTGCCCTGCTGTTGCACCGGACGGAGAACTGGCCCCCGTATTTCTCACATTCACGTGAAAAAAACTATTGACAGCGCCCCCTTTTTTCTGTATTATATTACCTGCAATCGCGCTCGGTTCGTCTAGTGGCCTAGGACACCGCCCTCTCACGGCGGTAACAGGGGTTCGACTCCCCTACCGGGTACCAAACATAAACACCACCCGTATCGGGTGGTGTTTATGTTTATTGTGAAGAAAAGGGGAGTCGAAGGGTTCGGTAGTGAATCAGGCCCCAGTGGGGCCTGAAAGCCGAACCCCGACCAAGCCCGCAGGCGCGAATCGACTCCCCTACCGGACCTTCTTCTGCCCCCTGAGCAAGCCGCAGCCGAGTGTGAGCCTCCCCTGTCTAGGTACCAGGAAAGACGCAAAAAAGTCCAAGTTTTTGGGCTTTTTTGTTACCTTTAACCCTATTCTGGGTGTAACGTGGATGTAATAGCTTCGAGCTTCGCGGCCCTGTCCACGTGCGTGTATCCCATCGTTTGGGCATACGAGCTGTGCCTCATAATCTCTGTGGACGAAGAACCGCCCGCAAATGATGAGTATAATGAGCGCAGGAATCATTCTGCAAGGCGCATATGCCACGCCCATGATTATCTCCGATAACTGGCCACTGGATTGGCCATTGCATTGATAAGTGTTTGTCGAGCACATAAAGAAATGATGGACAAGCCACACAAAGCCATGTATCATAAGAAAGTGAGGTGAATGAGCTTGATTGCTATTAAGAAACGGGGCGTGAATATGCCCGACGAGAACACCCTGAGGACCATGTGGACCAACAATCCCCACGGTGCCGGCATCATGTATGCGGACAACGATGGGAAGGTCTACATCGACAAGGGGTACATGGACTGGACCGCGTTCCATGAGCGGCTCAAAACCCTGGGCGACCCGGAGATCATAAAGGGCATGTCCGTGGTGATCCACTTCCGGATCGCTACACACGGCGGAATCCTGCCCGGGAACACCCACCCGTTCCCCGTCTCGGACAACGTGGCCTCGCTGGTGAAGCTGCGCTGCGCCTGTAAGGTAGGCATCGCCCACAACGGTATCATCCCCATCAAGCCGAGGGAAGGCATCAGTGGCACGATGGAGTGGACGGCAAGCGAGCTGACCCCGTTCGCTGCAGCGCATCCTGGCTGGTACAAGGACGCAAACCTCATGATGCAGATCGGAAAGCGCATCCAGAGCAAGCTGGCCGTGATGGATGGCTCCGGCTACATCTCCTACTATGGCGACTTCATCGAGGAATCCGACGGAATGCTCTATAGCAACACCAGCTACAAGCCCCGCTCCTCGGCCGTGTACACCTTCCGTGACGCGAACCAGTACGAGTTCGAGGATGAGCTGCCGAGCAAACAGTGGGGTATGCTGGACGGCGGGCTCCCACCCTGGGACACCGGCCGCCGATCCGTTTGGCTCCTGCCTGCGGACGAATGCAACACCGGCAAGATTCACTACATCGGCACCCGGCGAGACAACGTCGAGGACACCGAGGACCTGTGGGTGGACAGCGCCGGCCGCGTGTACGCCGTGGACTACGACACCGGAGTGGCATACCAGCTCAGCATGAGCTGTTCAAAGCACTGTGGGTTCCGTTACGACAAAGGAATCCGCTTCGAGGACGGCGGCAAAATGCCATACTGGCCTTTCTGATAGGAGGCAACTCATGACCGAGGAAGAGAAACGAGCGCAGCGCTGCTGTATAGTATGCGGCCGCCCATCATGCTTAAAGCAGTATAAACAGCCCGAGTTAATCGCTGCTCTTTCTCGGTCTGTGCACGACGCAATTGATTCCGGCATCCGCACGTTCATCATCCCGTATCGGGACGGGTATGACGCTATTGCCGCGAACGTCATAGTGAACATAAAAAAGAAAGTTCGAGATCTCCGTATTGTTGTCGCAAAGCCGAAAAGCCAAGCGCAAAAAGGCATGACGCGAAGGGAAGAGTTTTTGCTTCGATCCTGCGACCTTGCTGTGAACATAGACGAAGGTCAAAAATTCTATCCGAGCATCATGCTTGATAGGTGGATGGTTGACCATTCGAGCAGGCTGATTGTGTGCAGAGGCGACGATTTCAATGACGATATTAACACCCTGATAACGTATGCCGAAGAACAAAACGTCCTAGTTGATGACTTCGTGAAATACGATATGCTCCGCACGTACCAGAAGCGAAAGCGCACTAGAGAAAACCCATATGGATGAACTACTGAGTGTAACCGAAGAGGATTTTAGTGGTCTTTTCCCGTGATTTTCTGGGATAAATACCACTATTGCGTGGCTGGTTTACAATCCTGTCGGGGCATCTATTGCCTCCCGACCAAGCCCGCAGGCGCGAATCGACTCCCCTACCGGACCTTCTTCTGCTCCCGACCAAGCCCGCAGGCGCGAATCGACTCCCCTGCCGGGCCTTCTTCTGCCCCTCCGAACATTGCCGGAGCTGAGCGTGAGAAGGTCCCGCATGCTGAAAAGGCGTCGCAAAGCAAACTTTTTGGCCCTTTTGGGAAATATATTATAAGATTTTACAACTATGTTGCATCCATTCCGCCTGTTTCATGGTATTATATAGGAGAAAGAAAGGGAGCTCCGGCTGCGAGGGCGGGCTCTTTAGAGAGAGGAGATAGAGAAATGATGAAGAAATGGATCAGCCTCCTGTTGGTGGCGCTGATGCTGCTGGCCATCGCCCCTGTGGCCATGGCCGATCCCGAGGTGACCATCACCGAGGACAGCATCGTGACCATCGTCAACTGCAAGAACTCTGCCAACGTCCGTGAGAAGGCCACCAGCAACAGCGCGAAGATCGGCGAAGCCAAGCGGGGCAAGACCTTCCAGCTTCTGGCTGTGGAAGGCAACTGGTATAAGATTCAGTACACCAAGGAAAAGACCGGATACGTGTTCCACACCTTTGTGAAGGTGGGCAAGAAGGGCGACGCGCCCCTGGCTAACACCGCCACCGTGACCAACGCCCCCAACGGCGTGAACATCCGCACCAAGGCCAGCAGCAAGAGCAAAATCCTGGGCGTGGCCCACAACGGCGACACCTTCGATGTGAAGGGCAAGAGCGGCAAGTGGACCAAGGTTGCCTACAGCACCGGCGTAGACGGCGTGGCCTACATCTTCACCTCCTACCTGACCATCAACGGCGGCGGCTCCTCCTCCGACGTGACGCCGGTGGACAACGAGAAGGGCTACATCGACTGCAACACCAAGGTGAACGTGCGCAAGAAGGCCAGCAGCTCCAGCACCAAGCTGGGCACCCTGGAGCGGGGCGCCGAGATCACCATCACCGGCATCAGCGGCAAGTGGACCCGCATCTCCTACAAGGGCGACTCCGCCTTCGTGTTCAGCGAGTATGTGTCCTCCACCAAGCCCGACAGCGACGTGACCGGCAAGACGGCCACCATCGTCAACTGCAAGTACGCGGTGAACATCCGCAAGAAGGCCAGCAGCTCCAGCACCAAGCTGGGCACCGCCAAGAACGGCGAGACCTTCGAGGTGAAGGGCATCTCCGGCAAGTGGGTGAAGATCGCCTACGACGGCGGCACCGCCTATGTGTACAACAAGTACGTGAAGATCGGCTGAGGCAAAGCATTCCCTGGACCGCCCTTCTGGGCGGTCCTTATTTTTCCAGACAGCTTGACAGAAAAATCGGCCTATGCCATACTCAACACACCGATGAAGCCGCTTTTTGCGGTTTTGACCCACCATACGACACAGAAGGAGTTGCCTATGAAAAGAACCGTTTCCCTGCTGACGGCGCTGCTGCTGGTGCTGAGCATGAGCGCCTGCATACGCATTAAGGCACCTGAGTTTACCCGAACCCAGAACGACGAAACGAACTTAGCCACCGAGGTCCCCGCCCCTGCGGAGGAACCCACAGCGGAGCCCACGGACGCGCCCACGGACACCCCCGCGCCCACGGAAACGCCGGTGCCCACGGACGCGCCTACGGATACGCCTGCGCCCACGGACACCCCCGCGCCCACGGAAGTGCCGGCTGCCTACGCCCTCTCCCAGGCGGCGGACAAGCTGAATGGGCTGGACAGCCTGCATATGGACATGGACCTGGCCATGGAGATGGGCATCGGCCTGGCTGCCGGCGGCGCGAGCATGACCCTGCCGATGAAACTGACCATGTTGGCTCAGGTGGACAGCCAGGCCACGCCCCATCTTGTGTGGATGGACGCCCACATGGACATGAACATGGGGTTCCTGGGCGGCGATTCCATGGACGCCATGTCCTATTATGATTTCCGGGAGGACGGTACGATCACCTATTCCTCCGCGGACGGCGGCCGGACCTGGACCGTGCAGCAGGGGCAGGAGGCGCAAACTCTGCCCCCCCAAGCGGTGTTTGCCCTGCTGCAGATGAACGCCGACACCTATGAGAAGGCAGGCTCCGCCGATATCGATGGCCGGACGGTCACCGTATATACAGGCAGTCTGGACGGGAAGTATCTCCAGCAGCTCATGGAGATCACCGGCGCCGGCGACAGCCTGGACGAGATGACGAACGGCGCGCTCACCACCGAGGAGGTGGGGCAGCTGGGTCAGATTGCTGTGACCGTGTCCATTGACGATGAAACCGGGCTGCCCCTCCGCTACGCCCTGGATATGACCGAAATGATGGAGGATCTGCTCATCAAGGCCATTGAGAACGCCATGGACCCGGAGACGACGGAGGGCATGGACCTGAACATCGCCGTGGACAAGGTGACCATGGATATCACGCTGAGCCAGTTCGACAGCGTGCCCGCTTTTGAGATCCCCCAGGAGATCATCAGCGAGGCGAAGCCTGTATCTTCCGCACAGGGGCAGGATTGAGCGAATATACGCGCAGCCAAAAAGGGACCGCCCTAAGGTGGTCCCTTTTTTTGTGTGAAGGCAGGCTACTTGGCCGGGGGGTACTCCCCGCACAGAAGCCGATAGGGAGGCTCGTCCTCCTCGATGGCGGGAAAGCGACCCATTGGGGGCTCGAAGCGGTTGTCATTTTCGTCGTCGTTGGTCTGGCTGACCTCGCCCAGCAGCGCCGGGCCCGCGCCGGGCTCCACCTGAAAGTCATGGTACAGGCCCCGGTGGACGTGGATGCTCTCCCCGGGGGTCAGGCGGATGAGGGCGCCGGCGGGAACGGTGAACCGGCGGCCGTCGCAGCTCAGGGTCACCGGGTTCTCGCTGTCGATGCGCTCATCGGGCAGGGAGTTGTAGACGCGGATGAGGACCGGAGCGCCGCCCCGGTGGATGATGTCCTCGGTCTTGAACCAGTGGAAGTGGTTGGGGGAATATTGACCCTCCTTCAGGTACAGAAGCTTTTCGGCGTAAACCTTGGGATATCTGTCCGCCAGCTTACGGTTGCCGTTGCGGATGGTGATCAGGCTCAGGCCCAGCCGGTCAAAGTCATCTTTGCCGTAATCCGTGATGTCCCAGCCCAGCCGGCAGTCCCTGACCTCATCGTATTCGTGGCCCTTTTGGGCCCATTCTTCCGGCGTAAAATGGCAGAAGGGAGGCAGATAGCAGTGCTCCTTTTGGCACATGGCCTCCATCTCCTTCAGGGCCCGGTTGATCTCGGATCGCTTCATGGCGCTTTCCTCCCAGAAATTGATGCATCCAGTATACGATGACACGGAATGAAAAGCAATTTCTTTGCCGCTTTTTCTTTTCTCCAAAAGCGAAAAAGCGGCGCAAAAAGAAAAGCCAGGAAGACTAAACGGTTAGAATTCCAAAGCTTTTTGTATGGTTAAAGTTCTTTTTGGTCCTTTTTCTTTCAAGAAAAAGGATCGAGTTATGAATTCTTCCTCTTAACAAATCTCTCCATGCGGTCCATGGCGAGCTCAATGTTCTTCAGGCTGGCGGCGTAGGAGCAGCGAACGAAGCCCTCGCCCCGGCTGCCGAAGGCGTTGCCCGGGACCACGGCCACCTTCTCCTCCCGCAGCAGGCTTTCGGCAAAATGCTCGCTGGAAAGGCCCGTGGAGCTAATGTCCGGAAAGATATAGAAGGCGCCCTTCGGCTCGAAGCAGGGCAGGCCCATGCGCCTGAGCCGATCGAAGATATACCGCCGCCGCTGGTCGTAGGACCGGCGCATCCGGTCCACGTCGTCAAACTCCCCGCGAAGAAGCCCCTGCAGGGCTTCCGTGGCCGCGGCCTGGCTCATGGTGGAGGCGCACATGATGACATACTGGTGAATCTTCAGCATCTGGGCGATGAACCGCCGATCCGCCGCCACGAACCCCAGCCGCCAGCCGGTCATGGCGAAGGCCTTGGAGAAGCCGGAGATGAGGATGGTCCGCTCCTTCATGCCCGGCACCTGGGCCAGGGAGGCATGGTCCCCGGAATAGGTGAGCTCCCCGTAGATCTCGTCGGAGATCACGGCCAGGTTCGTGCCTTCCAGCACCTCCGCCAGCTCCTCCAGCTGAGGCCGGGTCATGATGCCGCCGGTGGGGTTGTTGGGATAGGGCAGCACCAGCGCCTTGGTACGGGGGGTGATGGCGCTTTTGAGCACGTCCCCCCGGAGGGCGAAGCTGTCCTCCGCGTAGGTGGGCAGCGGCACGCTCCTCCCCCCCGCCAAGAGGGTGCCGGGGGCATAGGAAATGTAGCTGGGGTCCGGGATCAGCACCTCGTCGCCCGGGTCCAGGAGCACCCGCAAGGCAAGGTCGATGGCCTCGGACGCGCCCACAGTGATGATGATCTCCGTCTTCGGGTCGTAGCTGAGGCCGAATCGAGCGTACAGATACTCCGCCACCGCCTGCCGAAGCTGGGGCGTGCCGGCGTTGGGGGTATAGGCCGTCTCCCCCGCCCGAAGGGACGCCATGGCCGCGTCCCGAATGTGCCAGGGGGTGACGAAATCCGGCTCGCCGATGCCCAGGGAGACGGTGCCCTCCATGGCGTTGGCCAGGTCGAAAAAACGGCGGATGGGCGAGGGCTGGATAGCCTTCGCCTTCTGGGAGATCAACTGCTCGATGTTCATGGGCTCACCACCATGCGCCGGTCCTCCGGCTGCTTTTCGAAGACGACGCCGTCGCTCTTGTACCGCTTGAGGATGAAGTGGGTGGCGCAGCTCTGCACGTTGTCCAGGATGGCCAGCCGCTCGGACACGAACCGGGACACGGCCCGCACGTTCTTCCCCTCCACGATGAGCATGAGGTCGTAGGCGCCCGACATGAGATAGCAGTCCTTCACCTCGTCGAAGAGATAGAGCTGCTCGGCGATGGCGTCGAAGCCCCGGTTCCGCTCCGGCTGGACCTTCACCTCGATGAGGGCGCTGATGGTCTCCTCCTCCAGACGGTCCCGGTCGATGAGGGCCGTGTACCCCCGGATGACCCCGGCCGCCTCCAGGGCGCCGATCCGCTCCTTGGCCTCCGCCGCCGAAATCCCCAGCAGCACCCCCGCCTGCTCCGGCGTCCGGCGGGCGTCCTCCTCCAATATCTCCAACAGCGCCTGGTCTATCCTGTCCATAGGGCCTCCTTTTTCACTCATAGACTGATTGTATATTGTATACGATTATAGCCGATTCCTCCTTTTTGTCAACAAAAAGAGGAGGGACAAGCCCCTCCCCTGTCGCTTTTTGATTCTTTTTGGCTTCCTTATCTTAGGTACAGGCAGTCATACCAGTGGACGAAGGTCACGCCGTTGACGGTGATCCGCTCGTTCTCTGGCAGCAGCTCGGACCAGCGCTTGCCGTAGCGGTCCAGCTCCCAGTCGTCCCGGTTGAAGCGCTGCCAGAGCAGGGTATGTCCGCTTCGGTCGAGAAACTGCAGGGAGGCCACCCCCTCCATATAGGCGCTCAGGTCCATGATGGCGATGCAGTCGGTGCTCTTTCCGTCCAGGGTCAGGGTGCACCGGCCCACCACGTCCAGCACGCCCTCCTTTTGGGCGGTGTAGGCGTCCCCGTCTCTGTGGATCAGGCCCCGGGCCTCCGGGTGGATGGAGTTGCCCCGGTTGTCCTCCCCAAAGCCCCAGTTGGCCATGAATTCCTCCCCGTCCAGGAAGGTGGTCAGGGTGCGGACGCCGTCCTCCGTGCGCTCGGCGGAAAGGAAGCGGGTGTAGCCGTCCTTCAGCTGGCCCACAAAGGTCCAGACCTCCTCCTTTGCCCCGGAGCAAGCCACGGGCTCGTTCATCAAGTCTTCTTTTTCCAATGCGGGCTTGGGCTCCCGCACCCGGGCGGTGAAGATGACGCCTTCCAGGCCGTGGACCCTGGCTTTGCCGGTGACGGCCATGTCGTAGGCCACGTCCAGCTTTCGGGAGGGCAGATCGTACATGCCCCAGGTGAGCTTCTCCCCCAGCCGGGGGACGATGCCCCAGCCCATCATCTCCTCCCACACCACGGGGAAGGGGGCTTCGTCTTTCCAGCTGATATGATACTCAGGCAGCAGCATAGGCAGGTTTTTCATGGTTTTTTCTCCTTTCGGCGGATAGGCATAGGCGGCGGCAAAGCGCTGCCGGGCGGCGCTCAGGCGGCTTTTCACCGTGCCCTGGGGGATGGACAGCTGTTGGGCGATCTGCTTCTGGGGCAGCTGCTCCAAATAGAACAGCCGCAGCATGCGGGCGTCCCGGTCGGACAGCCTTTCCAAGGTCTCTTCCACGGCGGTGTCCGCCGGCTCCGGGGCGGCCACCTCAGGCAGCTCCTCCACCGGAGTGTCCGGCCGGCGGGCCTGCCGGCGATACCAATCGCGCCATTTGTTGCGGGCGATGCTGATGAGCCAGGGGCGGAAGGCGTCCCCGTCCTTCAGCCGGGGGAACGCCAGATAGGCGGCCAGGTAGGTCTCCTGGAGGATGTCCTCGGCGTCCGCCTCGCTGCGCACATGAAATTTGACGAACCGCTCCACGGCCAGCCGATGGGCGCCCAGCAGGGCCTCAAAGGTCTCCATGCCCATCCCTCCTTTCCTGTTTTTCTTTGAAACCGGTTTTCACCCCAATAGACGAACAGAGAGGGGCAAAGGTTCATTCAGGGTGAAAAAAAGTCCCTTTTTCTTCCGCAAGGAGAAAAAAGGGACCCAAAGCTATGCCGCAGCCGATCCGCGCGCGGCGATCATTTCCCGGAAAAGGTTTCCTGAACGGTGTTCTTCGCGTCCTGGTAGAGCTCGGCGCCCTTCTCCTTCACGTCCGCCATGACGCCGGGGGCCTTCTGCTTGAACTCCTCAAATGTCTCCTTGGCGGCCTTCTTGGTTTCGATGACGTAGTCCTTATAATCCACCTTCCCGTCGCCGTTCACATCCTGAACGCCATCGGGGTTGTTCTCCTTCACCTTCTCGCTCACCTTCACGGCGGCCACGGTTCCGGCCACGGTGGTGCCGAAGCCAAAGAGTTTTTTCAGGAATCCCATGCTGTGTTGCCTCCTTTATGTTTTCCTTCCGTGCAAAGTATAGCAGATAAATGCCCCTAATTCAAGAAAAATACCGGCGTAGCGGCAGGGCGTCCCGGTATTCGAAGCGCCTGTCCATCCACGCCGTGCAGCGGCCGATGAGATAGCCGTTCACCAGGGCGCAAAGGATGGTGCCCAGCTTCACGCCCTCAAAGTGCCAAAGGCCGAAGAAGGCGAAGGACATGGCCACCGCCACGGCGCAGCTCACGCAGTCGTAGACGGTCTTCACCCGGTGGGTGGGCTTGTTGAGCTTCTCGGCCAGCTCCTTTACCAGCAGCTCATAGACCTCCGGAGCAATATAGGTCTTGAAGAAGCAGGCGATGCTCACCGCGCCCAGCCCCAGCCCCAGCACATACCACAGCCCCCGGAGGAGCAGGGTGTCCGCCGGGAAGCGGTTCACCAACAGCATCCAGCCGTCCAGCAGAAAGCCGTAGAGCACGGCGGTGACGAAGGAGAAGAGGAAGTAGGGCCGAAACTTTTTCACCGCCAGGGCCGTGATCACCAGCAGCACCCCCTGGAGGGTGTATTCCGCCATGCCGAAGGTGAAGAAGTGGAACAGGGGGCTCAGCTTCAGATGCAGCAGATAGGCCGGGGCCACCACCATGGACACGCCGAAGTCGGCCCGTGTCATGAGCGCCACGCTGAAGCTCAGGATCACCATGCCCAGCACATAGGCTGTTTCCGTATAAAACGTTCTCTTCTTCACACACTTTTCCCCCCGATTCGGCGCCAGTATACCACGGCGCCCGATGCCGGCGCAAGATTTCCATTGTCAAACGGAGCAAAAAAGGGTAGAATGAAAAAAAACAAAGGGAGCATATTGCATGGGCAACACCTTCTTTTTCGCCTGGGAGCCGGCGCTGATGGTTTGGCTCCAAAGCCATCTGGGGAGCTTCGGCATCACGTTGGCCACCGTTTTCTCCATGTTTGGGGAGGAGATGGCCCTCATCCTGGTCATGGGCTTCTGCTACTGGAGCTACAACAAGGAGCTGGGCAAGTTCATCGGCCGGAACGCCTGCGTGGCCATGGTGGCCAACCCCATGATCAAAAACGTGTTCCTGCGGCTTCGCCCCTACATGGTCTGCCCTGAGGTGAAGTGCCTCAAGCCCGTGGACCCATCGGCGGACATCATGGACGTGGCGGCCCAGGGGTATTCCTTCCCCAGCGGCCACTCCTCCGGGTCCGTGTCCGCGTATACCTCCCTGGGCGTATTTCTCAAGAAGAAATGGGCCGTGGCGGTGGCCGTGCTCATCCCCCTGCTGGTGGGCGTGAGCCGGTTCTGCGTGGGGGTCCATTTCCCCACGGACGTGCTCTTCGGCTGGGGGCTGGGGCTGTTCATCGTGCTGGTGGTGCCCTTCGCCCAGAAGAAGTTTGAGAAGCGCTGGGTGTTCTATCTGGTGCTGCTGCTTCTGGCGCTGCCCGGCTGGTTCTACTGCAAAACCAACGACTTTTTCACCAGCTACGGCATGATGCTGGGGTTCTTCGCGGGGGATCTGTTTGAGGAAAAGTTCGTGAAGTTCAAGAACACCAAGTGCTGGTGGAAGATGATCCTGCGGGTCGTGGGCGGCGTGGCGATCTACTTTGGGCTCAACACCCTTCTGAAGCTCCCCTTCTCCTCCGCCTTCCTGTCCTCCGGCACAACCCCCGCCTACCTGGTCCGCGCCCTGCGCTACGCCATCATCCTCTTTGCGGACGTGGGGATCTATCCTCTGGCGTTTGACAGATTGCAGAAGAGGAAGGATTGAAAGCCCGCAGCTTTTCTTGAAAGAAAAGCTGCCCAAAAGAACTTTATCCATACAAAAAAGCTTAGGAATACTAATCCATTAGTCTTCCTAAGCTTTTCTTTTTGGGCGACTTTTTCTTTTCACTGAAAAGAAAAAGTCGCAAGAAAACCATCCTTATTCCCCCGTCATCGTCGTATAGTGCACCGTGTGATCGGCCCACCAGCCGTCGCCGTAGGAGCGCAGCTCCGTCTCGTCATAGCGGAACTGCTCCCGCAGCAGGGCGTAGCGGGGGGTGATCTGGGTAAACTCCTCGTCGTAATACCGCCAGCCGCCCCGGGTGGGGTTTTGGGTGGTGGTGTTCACCTCGCAGCCCGGCACCAGCTCCTTGAACTGGGCGATCTGGCTGGCGGGTATGTTCGGGTTCCGGGAGATCCACAGCCGCTCCAGCTTGGTAAGCCCGAACAGGGGCGTGATATCCGACAGGTTGTTATAGCACACGTTCAGGTGCTTGAGCTCCGTGCAGGCGGCCAGGGGCGAAATGTCCTTGAGCCCGCAGGAGTAGCACTCGAAGAACTCCAGCTTGGTGCATCCTTCGATGCCCTTGATGTTGGACATGGGGTTGTACATGATGCACACCTCCAGGTCCGGCATGTAGGGCGCGAACCCATCCAGATGCTTGATCTTGTTGTGGCCCAGGTCCAGATACTTCATCTCCCGGCAGTACTTCAGATTGGCCACGTCCTTATCGTACAGGGTCTTGCTCCCGCCGGCGGAGAACTTAGCCATCCAGGCGTCCGTGCGCACGCTGTAGCTGCCCACCTTCACCCGCCACACGATCTTCACCTGAGGGAACTCGTCCCGCAGAGCCGCCATGGTCTCGTTGTCGATGGAGCAGTCCTCCATGTCCACCCGCTTCACATTCCGCAGATAGGGCAGCAGGAGCCGTACCTCTTCCACCTTCCGCTTCAGGTTTTTTTTGTTGAAGGAGACCACCTCGTCCGCCAGGGAGAAGGAGACGCCGAAGGATTTGGTGGTATAGTTCACCACCATCCCCTCCCGCAGGGTCTGCAGCTGGTCCGCCTCATCCAGCGTCCATTTGCTCTCCCCCTGCGCCGGGTCCAGATTCACCCGGCTGACCTTGGGCAGCACGGAAAGCACCGCCTTGATGGCCCCCAGCTCCGAAGCGGGCAGGTCGGAGAAATCCGCCTCGGTGTCCTCGCTGGAGATGGTCCGTCCCTGGAAGGACACGCTGTAGCTGACGGGAATGGCCCCCGCCCCCTCCAACAGATACGCCGCCTGTTCCGGGGTGATGGCCCCGGTTATGACGATCTGCTCCAGGTTCGGCAGATACCCGATCTCCTGGGCCAGGGCGTTCCAATCGGTGATATCCGCCGCTGCCAGCTCCAAAGATTTCATACTGGCGTCGTCCCTCATGCCCTGGATGGTGACCAGATACTGGATGTCCATCTCCGGCCGCGCCTGCCGCAGGGCCACCACTTCCTCGTTGGAAAGCCCGCTCTGCCGCAGGTCCACCTGAACCACATGGGGCAGGGCCGCGAGGGCCGCCTCCACCGCTTCCGCGGTGGTCACATCCTCGGGCACGGCGAGGGCTTCCGCGTCGCTGTCCACCCGAATCGACCCCAGCGGCACGGACCAGAGCACGGGGTAGGGCACGGTCTCGCTAAAGGATTGCAGCAGGGCATGGTCGGCGCAGGCCCGGCCGTCCAGCCGGGTGAGGTTGTTCAATTCTCTGAGCAGCGGCAAGTCCCCCTCGGTGATGCTGTCAAGGATCAGCTCCTCCGCGGCCCGGTCCACAGGGCCGGAGGAAAGCATGAGCCGGGGGTCCTCCGTGGGCGCCAACGTGGGCTCCGCCGTGGCGGTGACCAAGGTCGGTTCCGCAGCGGCCGGGGCGGAAGCGCCGCCTCCCGTCAGCAGGATCAGCAGCAGCGCCAGCATGGCCACGGCCAGCCCCAGCAGCAGGCTCAGGAGAATGATCCGTCGTTTATTCATAAGCGTCCCTTCTTTGTGCGCACAAATTCTTCTGTTTATCAGTATAGCAAAACGGCCTCCCCCTGGCTATACCGACAAAGGGCGAATAGGGTTAACTTTTCGTAAAAAATCGGAGGATGGAAAATGGTTGCTATCTTGAAAAAAAGCTGGTATCATATATGAAAAGATTCTCAATGAGCCTCGCGCTCTCTCGGAAGGGAAAAGGCATGAAACGGTTCGGTGTGTTGCTCCTGGTTTTACTGCTGCTCCTGGGCGTTTGCCTGTTCGGGCCCCGGCTGCTCAAAATGGCCAAGGCGGACCTGGGCGACTTCTCCGGCGGCGGGGACTACGGCGACTCCGGCTCCTCCGACTGGGGCGGTTCCGATTGGGGCAGTTCCGATTGGGGCAGTTCCGACTGGGACAGCGACGATGACGATTACTTCTTTTTCCTGCCCATCGGCTCCTCCGGCTCCAACGGCGGCGGCGTCGGCATGGGCAACATCATCGTCTTTGTGATCCTGGCGATCATCGTGATCTCCATCTTCAACCGGAAGAACCAGGTATCCGCGCCCCACGCCGGCACGGCGGCGGGCGCCCAGCAAACCTCCAGCAGCAAGCTCAAACCTATGAGCGAATACGCGGCCCTGGATCCCAATTTCTCCGAGAGCGATTTGAAGGAAAAGCTGTCCAACATCTACGTACAGATGCAGAACGGCTGCACCGCCCGGAATATCGAGAGCCTGCGGCCCTACTTCACCGACGCCCTCTACCAGCAGTTTGACCGGCAGATCAAGAGCCTCATCGCCAACAAGCGGATCAACTACGTGGAGCGGATCTCCGTGCTGGATGTGGCCCTCCGAGGCTTCTTCCAGGAAGGGGGCGAAGATCACCTGGTGGCTCAGCTCAAGACCCGGATCACGGACTACACCGTAAGCGAGGAAGATGGGAAGCTCCTCTCCGGCAGCAAGACCGCGGAGAAGTTCATGACCTACGAGTGGGACCTCTCCCGTCCCACAGGCACCATGACCGAGAAGGCGGGCGAGGTCACAGAGCGGCACTGTCCCAACTGCGGTGCGCCTCTTTCCGTGAACGAGAGTGCCAAGTGCCCCTACTGCGACTCGGTCATTACCTTCCATGACCACGACTGGACCATTTACGCCGTCAAGGGCATCGCCCAGCGGACGGTGAATCCATCATAACAACATAGAAAAGGAGCGAAACAAACTATGGGTCTTTTACAAGCAGCCGGCGCAACCCTGACCACGGTCCTGGCCGATCAGTGGCGGGAGTATTTCTACTGTGAGTCTCTGCCGGAGAACGTGCTCATGCGCAAGGGTGTCAAGCGTACCGGCGGCAAGAGCAGCAACACCAAGGGGAGCGACAACATCATCTCCAACGGATCCATCATCGCGGTCAACGACGGCCAGTGCATGATGATCGTGGACCAGGGCGGCATCGTGGAGTTCACCGCCCAGCCCGGCGAGTTTGTGTGGGATAAGTCCACCGAGCCCTCCATCTTCTATGGCTCCCTGGGCGACAACCTGAAGAAGACCTGGGAGGTCCTCAAGAAGCGGTTCACCCTGGGCGGCGACACCGGCAAGGATCAGCGGGTTTACTATTTCAACATCAAGGAGATTATCGGCAACAAGTACGGCACGGCCAACCCCGTGGGCTTCCGGGTCTACTATCCCAACATCAACCTGGACACCGAGATCGGCATCCGCTGCTTCGGCGAGCGTGGCGGCCAACGTGTCCGGCGACTACACCCGGGATCGGATCGACAGCCAGCTCAAGAGCGAGTTCCTGACCGCCCTGCAGCCCGCCTTTGCCCGCATCTCCGACATGGGCATCCGCTATTCCGCCCTGCCCGGTCACACCATGGAGCTGGCCGATTCCATGAACGAGGTCCTGTCCTCCAAGTGGTCCGAGCTTCGGGGCATCTCCATCGTGTCCGTGGGCGTCAGCTCCGTCAACGCCAACCCCGAGGACGAGGAGCGGATCAAGAAGCTGCAGAACGCGGCGGCCAGCACCTACGGCACCATGGTGGTGGGCGAAGCGCTCCAGGGCGCGGCCTCCAACGAGAACGGCGCCATGATGGGCTTCATGGGCATGAACATGGCCGGCAACATGGCGAACAACGTGACCGGCGGCCAGGGCGGCTTCG
>CACWYB010000015.1 GCA_902765005.1 uncultured Eubacteriales bacterium
CGGCGGGAACATGAAGCGGGAGAGCGTGGTCATGGACTGCTGGTTCGACTCCGGCTCCATGCCCTTCGCCCAGTGGCACTATCCCTTTGAGAACAAGGAGAAGTTTGAGCGCCGGTACCCCGCCGACTTCATCTCCGAGGCCATCGACCAGACCCGGGGCTGGTTCTATACGCTGCTGGCCATCGCCACGCTGCTCTTCGACGAGGCGCCTTTCAAAAACTGCGTGGTGCTGGGCCTGGTGTGCGACAAGGACGGCAAGAAGATGAGCAAGCACCTGGGGAACGTGGTGAACCCCTTCGATGTGCTGAGCGCCCAGGGCGCCGACGCGGTCCGCTGGTATTTCTACACCGGGTCCAGCCCCTGGCTGCCCTCCCGGTTCTCCGCGGACGCGGTGAGCGAGTATCAGCGCAAGTTCATGGGCACCTTCTGGAACACCTACGCCTTCTATGTGCTCTACGCGGATATCGACAGCTTCAACCCGGCGGAGCACACCCTCAAGCGGGAGAACCTGAGCTTTATGGATCGCTGGGTCCTCTCCCGGATGCAGACCCTCATCCGGACGGTGGACGCGGATCTGGAGGCGCTGAAGATCACCGAGGCGGGCCGGGAGCTGCAGGGGTTCGTGGACGAGCTGTCCAACTGGTATGTGCGCCGGTGCCGGAACCGGTATTGGGGGAGCGAGATGACCGCCGATAAGGAAGCGGCCTACATGACCCTGTACACCGTGCTCAAGGAGCTGACCCTCATTTGTGCGCCCTTCGTGCCGTTCATGAGCGAGGCCATCTACCAGAACATCGTGCGCCGGGTGGAGAAGGACGCGCCGCTGAGCGTGCACCTGTGCGACTTCCCCGCGGCGGACGAGAGCCTGATCGACGCCGAGCTGGAGGAGAACATGGAGGAGGTCCTGTCCCTGGTCACCCTGGGCCGGGCCGCCCGGAACAACGCCGCCATGAAGATCCGCCAGCCCCTGGCCGCCATGTACGTGCAGGGCCGGGCGCTGAGCGAAGGGTATCGGACCATCATCGCCGAGGAGCTGAACGTGAAGGAGGTCTCCTTCGTGGACGACGCCTCCAGCTTCATCAGCTATGCCGTGAAGCCCCAGCTTCGGACGTTGGGCCCCAAGTACGGCAAGCTCCTGGGCGCCATCCGAAATAAGATGGCGGAGCCCGGGGCGGGGGATGAGATCGTGAACGCCATCAAGGCGGACGGGAAGTTCGTCTTTGAAACCGACGGCGAGACCGTGGAGCTCACGGAAGGGGACGTGCTGGTCACCGCCGTGAAGAAGGAGGGGCTGGTCTCTGAGACCGACGGCCAGGTGACTGTGGTGCTGGACACCAATCTGACGCCGGAGCTCATCGAGCTGGGGTTCGTGCGCGAGCTCACCAGCAAGCTCCAGACCATGCGCAAGGAGGCCGGCTTTGAGGTGGCGGACCATATCCGCATCGGCTTCCAGGGGAGCCAGAAGGTGCAGCAGGTGTTCGGAAAGTTCGGTGCCGACATCGCCGCCGATACCCTGGCCGACGCCGTCACCGAGACCCTCTCCGGCTACGAGAAGGACTGGGACATCAACGGCGAAGCCGTGCGGCTGTCTGTGGAACGGGTGTAACTTCTCTTGTTGTCCCTTTTTTCTCTTCGTGAGAAGAGAAAAAAGGGACCGAAAAAAGAGAAGCAAAGAAGGATACATGCTTTTCTGAACTAAGATATACTGTTTTGTCTGTTTCTCTTTTTGCGCCGCTTTTTCTCTTTTCACAAAGAGAAAAAGCGGCAAAATAAATCCAAAGGTAAGTATCCCATGAAAGGTCTCGGCACCATCGTCAACGCCGCCGCCATATTGCTGGGAGGCGGCGCGGGGCTGCTGCTTCACAAGGGCATCCCCCAAAAGCTCCATGAGCGGGTCATGGAAGCCCTGGGCCTGGGGGTCATCCTCATCGGCCTTTCCGGCGCCCTGAAGGGGGAAAAGACCCTGGTCATGATCCTCTCCCTGGCGGTGGGCGCGGCCCTGGGCGCGCTGCTCGGTATCGACGACGGTTTCCACCGCCTGGCGGACAACATCAGCGGCAGGCTGGTCGGCCCTCAGAAGCAGGGGACCTTCGCCGCCGGGTTCGTCAGCGCGTCCATGCTCTTTTGCACCGGCGCCATGGCGGTGACCGGCGCCCTCCAGGACGGCTTTGCCGCGGACCACTCGGTGCTCTTTGCCAAAGCCCTTATCGACGGCATCTCCGCCATGCTCATGGCCTCGGCCCTTGGCGGCGGGGTGCTTTTGTCCGCGGCGGCGGTGTTCCTCTACCAGGGCCTGTTCACGGTCCTGGGCATGTTCAGCGCCAGCTTCTTTGCCGCTTCGGCGGCGGAGATGGGCGCCGTGGGCTCCCTCCTTTTGGTGCCCATCGGCCTCAACATGCTCAAGATCACGAACATCAAGGTCATGGACCTGCTGCCGGCGATCTTCCTGCCAATAGTGTTCTGCCTGTTCCTCTAAGGTTCAGGCTTTTTTCAGGTTCACGTCGTACACTCAAGAAAAACCGTGAGGGGGAAACATACATGCGCGCACTGATCGTGGAGGACGATAAAGCCCTGGCCAGGACCCTGGGGGAGATGCTGGGCAGCGCCCGCTTCGAGAGCGACATCTGCTACGACGGGGAGAGCGGCTGTGACTACGGCCTCTCCGGGGATTACGATCTTATCATCCTGGACATCATGCTGCCCAAGAAGGACGGCTTCACCATCGCCAAGGAGCTGCGGCGGGAGAAGATCGACACCCCCATCCTCATGCTCACCGCCCGGACCGAAACGGGCGACCGGGTGAAGGGCCTGGACAGCGGCGGGGACTATTATCTCACCAAGCCCTTTGAGATGTCGGAGCTCATGGCCTGCGTGCGGGCCCTGACCCGGCGGCAGGGGGAGGTGATCATGGACGAGCTGAGCTTCGGCGCCCTGAAGCTGAACCTGTCCACCGGCGATTTGATCTGCGGGGAGAAGAAGGTGCGGCTGGGGAAGAAGGAGTTCTCCATCATGCACATCCTCATGAGCAACGGCGGCGCCATCGTCAGCAAGGAGACCCTGATCAACAAGGTCTGGGGCGTGGAATCCGACGCGGAGGACAACAACGTGGAGGTGTACATCTCCTTCCTGCGCAAAAAGCTTTCCTTCCTGAAGGCGCCGGTCCAGATCGCCACCCTGCGCAAGTTCGGCTATCGCCTGGAGACGGGGGCCGGGGCATGATCAAGCGGCTGAAAAAAAGATTCATCTTCACCAGTATGGCCGTGGCCACGCTGGTGCTGCTGATCGTGTGGGGGCTTTTGTTCGTGGGCGCCCGGCGGGTGATCTACTCCGACGCGGACCAGATGCTCAAGCGCGCCCTCCACACCGCCCTGGGCGAGAAGGAGAAGCCCGGGACGAACCGGCCCGGGGAGCGGGCCGTGGTGCTCATGATCGACCCGCAGACCGGCACCATCGAAAAAAAGGGCAGCGCCACGCTGGAAAACTTCTCCGAGGAGGAGCAGCAGACCATGGCCCGGGACGCCGCCGACGGCAAGGACCTGAAGCGCAAGGGCGTGCGCTCCTTTGTGGAGGAGAAAAACGGCAAGACCTATGTGGCGGTGATCGACACCACCATGGAGGATAACCTTATGGCCGCGGCCCTGAAGGCCATGGTCCTCTTTGCCCTGGGGATATGGGCGGCCCTGCTGCTGGTGGTGTATCTGCTTTCGGGCTGGGCGGTGAAGCCCATGGCCCGGGCCTGGGACATGCAGCGGCAGTTCGTGGCGGACGCCTCCCACGATTTGAAGACGCCGCTGACGGTGATCCTGAGCAACACGGAGCTGCTGAAGCAGCAGACCGAGGGCGCCGAGTCCCCGGAGGTGGACCGGATCCAATCCGCGGGGAAGCGGATGAAGGATCTGGTGCAGAAGATGCTGACCCTGGCCCGGATGGAGGACGACCCCAACCAGGGCGCCCGCGAGAGCATGGACCTTTCGGATATGGTCATGGAGACCGCCCTGGCTTTCGAAGCCACGGCCTTTGAGAAGGGGCTGACCATCGAGGAGAACGTAGAGAGCGGCCTTGCGGTGAAGGGGAACCGGGCTCAGGTCCAGAGCGTGCTGGAGTGCCTGCTGGACAACGCCTGCAAGTACGCGGACCCGGGCAGCGTTATCACCGTGACCTTGGAGAAGACGGGGAAGCGGGCCAAGCTCACCGTCCACAACACGGGCTCCTACATCCCGCCGGAGGACCTATCCCATGTGTTCGAGCGGTTCTACCGGGCGGACAAGAGCCGGACCGGGGGCGAAAGCTCCGGCCTGGGCCTGGCCATCGTCCAATCGGTGGTGGAGGGCATGAAGGGCAGCGTGTCCGCCGAGAGCTCTAAGGAGGGCGGCACAGCCTTCCATGTGCTCCTGCCCCGGGAAAACGCATAATTTGTATAGGGAAAACTGTCGCACCCTCTCTTGCACAGACGCAAGGGAGGGTGTATACTATTTTAGTTAAACTGGGGTGGAAGAGGTATCGCCCGGCCCCATGACATGGCAAAATGACCAGGAGAGGTATGATGAACATGGAAGAAGCACCGAAGATCAAGAATTTTATAGAGGAAGCCATTGAGGAGGACCTTGCTAAGTTCCGGGCCCTGTACCCCGACAAGGAGCCCCGGGTGAAGACCCGGTTCCCGCCGGAGCCCAACGGATATCTGCATATCGGCCACGCCAAGGCGCTGACCATCGATTTTTCCATGGCGGAGACCTATGGCGGCACCTGCAACCTTCGCTACGACGACACCAACCCCACCAAGGAAGGGACGGAGTATGTGGACGCCATCGAGGAGGACATCCGCTGGCTGGGGTTCAAGTGGGACAAGCTGGTCTTCGGTTCCTCCTACTTCGATGAGTGCTATGAGCTGGCCAAGAAGCTGATCAAAAAGGGCGTGGCCTACGTGGACGATCTCACGAAGGAAGAGATGAAGGCCTACCGGGGCACCCTCACCGAGCCCGGGAAGAACAGCCCCTATCGGGATCGGTCCGTGGAGGAGAATTTGGACCTCTTCGAGCGCATGAAGAACGGTGAGTTCGAGAACGGCGCCAAGACCCTGCGGGCCAAGATCGACATGTCTTCCCCCAACATCAACATGCGCGACCCGGCCCTCTACCGGATCATCCACATGAACCATCATCAGACCGGGGACAAGTGGTGCATCTACCCCATGTACGACTTTGCCCATCCCATCCAGGACGCCCTGGAGGGGGTCACCCACAGCCTGTGCTCGCTGGAGTATGAGATCCACCGGCCCCTCTATAACTGGGTGGTGGAGCAGTGCGGGTTCGACAACCGGCCCAACCCCCGGCAGATCGAGTTTGCCCGGCTCAATCTCACCAACACGGTCATGAGCAAGCGCAAGCTCCGCATGCTGGTGGAGGAGGGCATCGTGTCCGGGTGGGACGACCCCCGGATGCCCACCCTGTGCGCCATGCGCCGGAGGGGCTACCCCGCCGAGGCCATTCGGGACTTCCTCTCCCGCATCGGCGTGGCTAAGGCCGACTCCGTGGTGGAGACGGCCCTCCTCGAAGCCTGCGTCCGGGACAACCTGAACGCCACGGCCCACCGGATGATGGCGGTGACGGAGCCCGTGAAGCTGGTCATCGAGAACTGGCCCGAGGGAAAGACGGAAGAGATCGAGCTGGAGAACCTGCCCGGCAGCGAGGAGGCCGGCACCCGCACGGTGACCTTCTCTAAGGAACTGTACATCGAAAAGAGCGACTTTGACCCCGACCCGCCCAAGAAGTTCTTCCGCCTCAAGCCCGGCGGCGAGGTCCGCCTGAAGGGAGCCTACATCGTCCTGTGCACCGGGTATGAGACCGACGAGGCGGGCAACGTGACCCTGATCCGTTGCACCTACGACCCGGAGACCCGGAGCGGCGAGTGCCAGCGGAAGGTGAAGGGCACCATCCACTGGCTGTCCACCCTGGATGCGGTTCCTGCGGAACTGCGGCACTATGAGCCCCTGCTGGCGGAGACGGAGGCGGACGACGCCGAGGCGGAAGCCGAAGCGGAGGCCGAGGGCGAATACGTGGGCGGCGCCAAGGACCGGGATTTCTTGAAGACCATCAACCCCGACAGCCTGCAGATCCTTCATGGCTTCGTGGAGCCCGCGGCGGCGAATGCCCCCGCCGGGACCCGGTATCAGTTCCTGCGCATGGGTTACTACTGCGCCGACAAGGACACCAGCGCCGACAAGCCCGTGTTCAACCGGGTGGTGGGCTTGAAGGATTCCTTTAAACCGACGAAATAATTAGGAGAGAAAAGTTTATGGATACGGTTCGCACACGGTTTGCCCCCAGCCCCACGGGGTATATGCATCTGGGGAATTTGCGCAGCGCCCTGTATACCTATCTGTACGCCAAGGCCAACGGCGGCAAGTTCATCCTGCGCATCGAGGACACGGACCAGGCCCGCTACGTGCCCGGGGCGGTGGACGTGATCTACCGCACCCTCAAGAGCATCGGCATGCAGTGGGACGAGGGCCCGGACATCGGCGGGGACTATGGCCCCTATGTGCAGAGCGAAAGGAAGAGCATGTATCTGCCCTATGCCCAGGAGCTGGTGAAGAAGGGCAAGGCCTACTACTGCTTCTGCACGGAGGAGGAGCTCTCGGCGCGCCGGGAGGAAGCCGCCAAGCGGGGCGAAACCTTCAAGTATGACAAGCACTGCCTGCACCTTTCCCCCGAGGAGGTCCAGCGGCGCTTGGACGCCGGGGAGCCCTACGTGATCCGGCAGAACGTGCCCGAGAGCGGGGAGGCCTCCTTTGATGACGCTATCTACGGCCACATCGCCGTGGACTGCAGCGATCTGGACGATATGATCCTCATCAAGGCCGACGGCATGCCCACCTATAACTTTGCCAACGTCATCGACGACCACACCATGGGCATCACCCACGTCATGCGAGGCAACGAGTATCTGGCCAGCACGCCCAAATACAACCTGCTCTACGACGCCTTCGGCTGGGAGAAGCCCACCTACATCCACATGACCCCCATCATGCGGGACGCCTCCCACAAGCTGAGCAAGCGGGACGGAGACGCCTACTTTGAGGATTACATCAACAAGGGGTACCTGAAGGAAGCCATCGTGAACTACGTGGCCCTGCTGGGCTGGAACCCCGGGGATGATCGGGAGTTCTTCACCATGGACGAGCTCATCGGGGCCTTCTCCGTGAAGGGCATGTCCAAGTCTCCCGCCATCTTCGATGTGGATAAGCTCACCTGGATGAACGCGGAGTATATCCGCCGGATGACCCCGGAAGCCTTCACCGCCCAGGCCATGCCCTACTACGAGAAGGCGGGCATCGACACCAAGCGCACCGATGTGCTCTGCCGGATCCTCCAGCCCCGGGTGGAGGTGTTCACCCAGATCCCCGAGATCGTGGACTTTTTAGCTAAGCTCCCCGACTACGACACGGAGCTGTTCACCAACAAAAAGAGCAAGACCAACCCGGAGGTGGCCCGGGACGTTCTCGACATGGTCATCCCTCTGCTGGAGTCCCTGCCCGATTGGGAGGAAGCCACGGTCCATGACGCTCTCATGAACCTGGCGGCTGAAAAGGGCCTGAAGAACGGCACCCTCCTTTGGCCCGTGCGCATCGCCCTGGCCGGCAAACAGGTGACCCCCGGCGGCGCCATTGAGATCGCGCTGCTGCTGGGCCGGGAGGAGAGCCTCAGGCGCCTGAAGGCCGGAAGGGAGAAGCTCAAATGAAGCTGGGCGTGATCGGCCTTCCCAACGTGGGGAAGAGCACCCTGTTTAACGCCATCACCCAGGCCGGGGCCCAGGCCGCCAACTACCCCTTCTGCACCATCGAGCCCAACGTGGGCGTGGTGGCGGTGCCGGATAAGCGGCTGGACGTGCTGGCGGACATGTATCACCCGGAGAAGTATACCCCCACCACCATCGAGTTCGTGGATATCGCGGGCCTGGTCCGGGGGGCCAGCCGGGGCGAGGGCCTGGGCAACAAGTTCCTCTCCCACATCCGGGAGGTGGACGCGGTGGTCCATGTGGTACGCTGCTTTGAGGACGGGAACGTGGTCCATGTGGACGGGAGCATCGACCCGGTTCGGGACGCGGAGACCGTGAATCTGGAGCTGATCTTCGCGGACATGGACACCCTGCAAAAGCGCATCGACAAGAACGTGCGCCTAGCGAAAGCCGACAAGAAGCTGGCCGCCGAGGGGGAGCTCTTAAAGCGTCTCTATGACCATCTGGAATCCGGCAAGCCCGCCCGCACCTTCGAGGCGGACAAGGAGGAGCGGGAGGTCATCCGCAGCTGCTTCCTGCTCACGGATAAGCCGGTCATTTACGTGGCCAACATCTCCGAGGACGACATCGGGAATGAAGATAATCCCTTCGTGAAGGCGATCCAGGGGGTCGCCAAAGCCGAGGGGGCCGGCTGCCTCACCGTCTGCGCCCGCATCGAGGAGGAGATCGCCGAGCTGGAGCCGGAGGAGAAGGCGGAATATCTAAAGGAGCTGGGCATCGAGGAGAGCGGCCTGGACAAGCTCATCGCCACCTGCTACGACCTTTTGGGCCTCATGAGCTTCCTCACCGCCGGGCCCAAGGAGGTCCGGGCCTGGACCATCAACAAGGGCACCAAGGCCCCCCAGGCCGCGGGCAAGATCCACACGGATTTCGAGCGGGGCTTCATTCGGGCGGAGGTGGTTTCCTTCGATGAGCTGGTCCAAAACGGCACTATGCAGGCCTGCAAGGACAAGGGCCTGATCCGTTCCGAGGGCAAGGATTACGTCATGCGGGACGGTGACGTGGTGGTGTTCCGGTTCAACGTGTAACGATAAAGGGCGGCGCCAAAAAATGGGCGGCCGCCCTTTTTTTGACAGCCTGCAGCTCCCCTTGTTGGGGAGCTTTTTGCATGGGAAAAAAGGCGATGGAGGGGAGTTTTTGTTTAAGAACGTATAATAATAGCGAGAAATGCAAGATTATGCGTACATAGAATATGCACACTTTATCCGAAACTTGTTTACAATTCCATAAAGTCCTGTTCAAATCCTGCTGTTACAATGCATATAGTGGTCAATTTGGGAAAGTATAAACATTCGGTTTTGGGTCCTATATTTAGTTTATGATCGGACGAGAGCCGCAAGATGCGGGCCGAAGCGTCTCTTGGAAACAGGGAAAACTGCAAAGAAACGGGAAATTTTAGCGAGCCAAACAAACCACGTTCCCCGGAGAAAAAAGAGCCGATCCGCGGTGCATGAACGGGGAAAATGCAAGGAGGGCCATGTATGGCGACGAAGAAGAAAAAACATAAAAGGCGTAAGCGTCTAATCATCCACCCCCGATTCTTTTTGGTGGTGGCGCTGTTGGCGCTGGCGCTTGGGGTACTGGTCTTGCTGATCGTGTCCATCCTGTCCGGCGGCAGCGGCAGCAAGTCGGAGCAGATCCAGTCCACGGAGGGGAAGAAGAGCGGCGGCATATTCCAGATCTTTGCCAAGGAAACGCCCACCCCCACCCCCAGCCCCACGCCAACGGCCACGCCGGTGCCCACCGCCACGCCTACGCCCAAGCCCACCCCCTACTATCAGGAGAGCAGCAACCCTAGCCGCTATGGCTACGTGGCCCATCTGCAGGTGGACGGAAAGGACGTGGATCCGGGCTCCTACAAGCGGCAGGAGGAGATCTCCTTTGGAGACGCCAGCCTCTACCCACAGGTCCCCGGCGTGCTGACCTTTAGAGGGAACAACTATCGGAACCTGTCCGCGGCGTCGGAGCTGAATCTGACCGAGTTCAAGATGACCGAGGCCGCCAAGGTCTCCATCGGCTCCCTGAAGAAGGGCAATCGAAGCGGCAAGGGCAGCTGGTCCGGCTGCGGCTGGACGGGACAGCCTCTGATCGTGGAGTGGTCCGAGGAAGTGAAGGCGGTCATGAACCTGTATGACTGGGCCAAGCAAAAGGCGGACCTGGTGGAGGTCATCTACCCCACGGAGGACGGCCACATCTACTTCCTGGATCTGGAGACGGGGAAGAAGACCCGTGACGATCTGAACTTCCGGATGCCCTTCAAGGGCACGGGCTCCCTGGATCCGAGGGGCCTGCCCCTTCTTTACGTAGGCTCCGGCGACGAATACGAGGAGGACGACCAGAGGTCTCGGGCCATGATCATCTCCCTCATCGACGGCCGCAAGCTCTATGAGTTCGGCATCCAGGGGAAGGACAGCTTCGCCGTGCGGGATTGGAATGCCTACGACAGCGCCCCCCTCGTCGACGAGACGACGGACACCCTGATCTGGCCTGCGGAGACCGGGATCCTTTGGACCATGAAGCTGAACACGGTCTTTGACGCCCGGGGCGGCACCATCAGCGTGAACCCCTCCCATATCGTCAAGCTCCGCTACGACAGCAACAACTCCTACGACAAGATCGACAAGGCGGATTCCTCCCACAAGTGGCTGGGTTACGAGGGCAGCGCCTCCGTGTGGAACGGGTTCATCTACCTGGCCTCCAACGACGGTCTGTTCCAGTGCATCGATCTGAACACCATGCAGATCAAGTGGATCGCCGACACCAAGGACGACACCAACGCCTCCCCCGTGCTGGACGTGATCTCGGAGACGGAAGCCTATCTCTACGTGGGCACCTCCCTCCACTTCACCAAGGACAGCAGCAACAAGGGCATCACCCCCTTCTTCAAGATCGACGCCATGACCGGCGAGATCGTGGGCCAGTATCAGCTGACCGTGGAAACGGTGTCCGGCGTGTCCGGCGGCATCCAGGCCACGGCGGCGGTGGGGCAGCAGAACCTGAGCGATTTGGTGTTCGTGCCCTTCGCCCGGTATAACGGCAAGGACAAGGGCGTGCTGGTGGCCCTCTATAAGGACACCATGGAGGTGGCCTGGACCATGCCCATGGAGCACTACGCCTGGTCGTCCCCCGCCATCTTCTACAACGGCAAGGGGGATGGATTCCTGGTGCAGGCCGACAGCGGCGGGGACATCTTCCTCATCGACGGGCGCACCGGCACCCAGCTGGACAAGATCAGCCCCACCAAGAACGGCAGCAACTTTGAGGCCTCCCCGGCCATCTTCGGCAACATGATGGTGGTGGGCAGCCGAGGCGACCAAACCATCTTCTTCATCCGGCTGTCATAACAAAGCAACAAGCCAGCGCCCCGCACACGCGGGGCTTTTTTGTTTTCCACATATAATCCTCACAACCGGAGGGTATGATGGAGCCATGGAAAGGAGGCGGAGCCATGGAAACGGGGAAGAGGATCCGACTGAACATCAAGGGCATGACCTGCGTGAATTGCAGCAACAAGATTGAGCGGGCCCTTGGCCGGTTGGAGGGCGTCCTGGAGGCAAAGGTCAGCTTCGAGCGGGGCACGGCGGACGTGAGATACGACGAGGAGATCACCTCGGCGGATCGGATCGTCGCCTGCATACAGGAAGCCGGATATCAGGTGGTGACGAAGGAGCAGGGGCGGTCGGAGGTGCTGAACATCATCTGCCTGATGCTCATCATCGTGCTCAGCTACATCCTGCTTCAGGGCACGGGGCTGCTGAACCTGCTGGCTCCCGGCCGGCTGGCGGACCCGGGCATGAGCTACGGCATGCTGTTCGTGATAGGGCTTGCCACCTCGATCCACTGCATCGCCATGTGCGGCGGCATCAACCTGTCGCAGTGTCTGCCCACCCAGGGGAAGAAGCGCGCCGCCATGGGGCCCTCTCTGCTCTACAATCTGGGCCGCGTCACCTCCTACACCGCCATGGGGCTGATACTGGGGACCGCGGGTTATCTGCTGGGAGGCGGCCGCGGGCTGTCCATCTCTCCGGTGTTCCAAGGGGCGTTGAAGATCCTGGCGGGCCTGTTCATGGTGTCCATGGGCGTCTCTGCCCTGGGTCTGTTTCCGGGGATAAAGAAGCTGAGTCTGCATTTACCCAAGGGCCTGGCCAGGACTTTGGGCAAGGCGGGCGCACGCTCCGGGCGACCCTTTGTGATTGGCTTTTTAAACGGCTTCATGCCTTGCGGGCCTTTGCAGTCCATGTGGCTGGTGGCCCTGGCCGCCGCATCTCCTCTTGAAGGCGCCCTGTCCATGCTGCTTTTCAGCCTGGGCACCGTGCCGCTGATGCTGGGGCTGGGCACCCTGGTCTTTGCCCTGGGAAAGCGATTCACCCAGACTGTTTCCATGGTCGGCGGCGTGCTGGTGGTGGTGCTGGGCCTGGCTATGCTTTCCCAGGGCGGGGCCCTCAGCGGCTGGCTGCCCCCCGACCTGCTGCTTGCCCTTATCATCGCGGCAGCCGTGGCGGGGGTGGCGCTCAGCATCCCCACGGAAAAGCACTGGGCCCGCCTGGCGCTGCGAGGGGTTGCCCTGGCGGCGGTGGCGGTGTCCCTGTTGTTCTGGGGCATGGGCGCCGGCGTGCAGGTGGCCGCGGCGGAAACGACGCCGACCGACACGCCCGCTGCCCAGGAGGAACAGGGGGTGCAGGAGGTGTACAGCGTTCTGAGAGCGTCCGCCTATCCGGACATCACCGTGCAGGTGGGGATTCCTGTGCGCTGGACCATCTCCGCGCCGGCGGGGAGCATCAACGGCTGTAACAACCGGATGATCATTCGGGAGTACGGCATAGAATACACCTTCCACGAGGGGGACAATGTGATCGAGTTCACCCCCGCCAAGGTAGGGACCGTGCGCTACAGCTGCTGGATGGGCATGATCCATGCCAGCATCTTTGTGGTGGAAGCGGGGCAAGAGGCGCCGGCTCAAGCGGCTGCCGGCAGCGCACCCGTGCCGGCGGAATATTCCGTTCCCACGGACCAGATCGGCAAGGCCGTCCTGACCGGAAGCATCGACGGCAGCCGCATCCAGACCCTGACCACCACCCTCACGGCGGAGGGCTTTTCCCCGGCGGTGCTGGTGGTGCAGAAGGGGGTCACCCTCTACTGGGACATCGAGAACCAGGGGGAGGCTTTGGATCTTGTCGTGCCCAGCTTCTCCACCTCGGTGACCCTGGAGAAGGGAATGAATCGGCTGAGCGCTTACCCGTCGGAGAGCTTCGATGTGGCCACCGGCGACGGGCGGTTCTTTGCCTATGTGAAGGTGGTGGACGATCTGTCCGCGGTGGACGAGGCGGCCCTTCGGGAGGAGGTCGGCGCCTTCTGTCCCATGATCTATCCCGAGGGTTCCTTTGATAGCGCCACCCGCACCTCCTGCTGCTGCAGAGGCGGATATTGAGAGAATGGCGATGCCGGCTCCGGAATCGATCATCCGGGGCCGCTTTTCGTATGGGTGGGGGTATTGCATTCGCCGTGACCGAATGGTATACTGTATTATACGGGCGGGGGGTATATAAAATCTCTGCCCGGCGGTCCCAGGAAGAGAACGATATGGAGGAGGGGAGACACAGCCTATGACTGCGGCAAAAAACGTGCTGATCGTGGACGATGAGGCCATGCTGCGAGAGTCTGTTTCCGCCTTCCTGAAGACAAAAGGCTACGGGGTATATGAGGCGGAGAACGGAAAGGACGCCCTGGATATCCTGTCTCGCCGGCCGGTGGCGCTGGTGCTGCTGGATCTGATGCTGCCGGGCCTGCCCGGGGAGGAGGTGTGCCGGGCCATCCGGCGCCAGTCCCGGGTGCCCATCATCATGCTCACCGCCAAAGCCGCTGAGCAGGATCTGCTCGACGGCCTCATGAACGGCGCCGACGACTATGTGACCAAGCCCTTCAGCGTGCTGGAGCTATACGCCCGGATGGAGGCGGTGCTCCGACGCGCCGGAGATGAGCTCAAACCTCTGGCCCAGCGTTTCTCCTGGAATGGGGACGATCTTGTGATAGATCTGGAGCATGACGAGGTGTATAAGCAGGGCCGTCGCCTCAATCTGACCGGCAGCGAATGGCGTATCCTTTTGGCCCTGGTGCAGCACCCCGGCAAGACCTTCAGCCGGGAGGCGCTCATCGACCTGGTCTATGGCCCCGCCTTCGACGGCTTTGACCGGGCCATCGACACCCATATCAAAAACCTGCGCAAGAAGATGGAGACCGATCCCAAGGCCCCCCGATATATTCGGACCGTTCACGGCATGGGCTATCGGTTCGGAGGGAACGAGCCATGAAGCAGTATGGCTTGCGGAGCATCGTCGCGATGCGGATGGTGGCGCTGGTGCTGGCCACGGTGGCGCTCATCAGCTTGCTGGCCAACCTGCTGATCGGCCGGGAGTTCCACGCCTATGTGGAAAAGCAGCAGCAGCGGGAGGCGGACGATATCGCCGAGAACATCTCCGCCCAGTATCGGGCGGAACTGGGGGGCTGGAATCTGGACTATGTCCACGGCATGGGCATGTATGCCCTGAACGACGGCTACTCCATCCGGCTCTATGATGGGGATAAGAACGTGCTTTGGGACGCGGAAAACCACGACATGACCCTGTGCGCCGAGATGATGCACACCATCTTCGTTCGCCGGGAGCAGGAGCAGCCCGAGACACGGGGCCAGTATATCACCCAGCGGTATGATCTGAAGCGGGCAGGGGCGCGCATCGGGTATCTGGATATCAGTTACTATGCGCCCAATTATATGAAGGAGAGCGACTTTCAGTTTTTGCAGGCCCTGAATCAGATCCTGCTCATCGTGGGCGGGATCTCCCTGCTGGGCGCGGCGGCTTTGGGCGTATTGATGGCGGACGGCATCGCCAAGCCGGTGGCCCGGGTGGTGGCTGTAACGCGGCAGATCTCTCAGGGGAGCTATGATGTCCGCATTGAGGAGAGAGGAAACGTGCAGGAGCTGCGGGAGCTGTCCGAGGCCGTGAACGACATGGCGGGCGCGCTGGCGGCCCACGAGGATCTGCGCCGCCGCCTCACCTCCGATATGGCCCATGAGCTTCGGACCCCGGTGGCCAACCTATCCTCCTATGTGGAGATGATGCGGGAGGGCGTTCTCTCGCCCACGCCGGAGCGACTCAAAAGCTGCAGCGAGGAGCTGGTCCGGCTGTCCGAGCTCATTCGGGATCTGGATCAGCTTCGGGAGCTGGAGGACGGCCGGCTGACCTTGAACAAAACGGAGTTTGCTTTGAAGGAGCTGGCCCAAACGGTGAGCGGTGCCTTTGAAAGCGCGCTGCGGGAAAAGGGGATGGAGGTTCGGATCCAGGGGACGGAGGGGAGGCTCTTCGCCGATCGGCAGAAGCTGCAGCAGGTGTTGACCAACCTGCTTTCCAACGCCGTCAAATATTCCCCGGCTGGCGGAAAGGTCACCATGAGCCTATCGGAAACGCCCGATACCGTGCTGTTTGAGATGGGGGATCAGGGTCCGGGCATACCCGCCGGGGAGGAGGAGAAAATATTTGAACGTTTATACAGAGCGGATCTCTCCCGAAACCGGAAAACAGGGGGTGCGGGCATCGGCCTGGCCATCGTGAAGAAGATCGTGGAAGCGCATGGAGGCTCCGTGGGCGTGCGTAGCGCATCGGGGGAGGGAAGCTGCTTTTTCGTGGCATTGCCCCGCGGTGATTCGTGAAATAACTCTAAAGAAACAGGAAAAAAGTTGACACACTTGCTCAAAATATGATATGTTCAATTCATAAATCTTGAAGATCTTAGGAGATTGGTATCATGAGCGAAGCTGTGGCAAAAAACTGCTGCTGCGAAGAAAAATCGAAGGATCGCAGCCCGGAGGAATACAAGAAACTAATCCATCGGTTGAATCGAATTGAGGGGCAGGTGCGCGGCATTCGCAACATGGTGGAGCGTGGCGCCTACTGCACGGATATCCTGATGCAATCGGCGGCGGTCTCCGCGGCGGTCAACGCCTTCAACAAGGAGCTGTTGGGCAACCATATCCGCACCTGCGTGGCCTCGGACATTCGAGACGGCAAGGACGAAGTGATCGACGAGCTGGTGGTTACCCTTCAAAAACTGATGAAATAACCCAGAACAATCCATATTTTTCCACCCATACCCTCTTTGGGTATGGGTGTTTCTATATACCCCCTAATTCGATTGCATTAAAATACATACCCAGATGGTAGGTTGATAAAACCGCTCTCCCGGATCCGCCGAAAAAAGAGGGCGATCCCAGCTGACGACAAAAAATTATAAGCTATTATTACCGGAAAATCAGCGTTTTTGATTCTACAAGCTTTTTTGCCAGCTTGGCGCTCCTTCGACAAGTGAATTATAAATAAAACAGGAATTGACAAATACCGGATGAGGGTATATTATAATTATACAAGATACGGTACACGGGTATATTCCATCAAGGCAACGCTTCTTTCCCCGGCTGCGGGCTCGTCTGCAAGGTTCGAATCACGGGCAATATCGACGCCAATCGTCTTTTCATCGTGAGGTAAACGGCTTTTAAGTCGTTACAATAAAAAAAAGAAAGGAAGCAAAAGCATGAAGAGGATCATAGCACTGGTACTGACAGTCATGATGCTGCTCAGTGTGGTCGCCTGCTCGGGCGGCACTGCCGCACCCGCCGCCACCAGCGAGGGCAGCGCAAGCAGCAGCACCACGACCAACGCCGCAGACAGCAAACCCGCTGACTCTGCCGGAAACGAGGAGACCCCCAAAGCGGCCTTCACCGTCTCCGATGACGATGAAGAGATTTACATGAACAACCTGGGCGAGTTCTACGAGTATTATCAGAACGCCGTCCAGACCTCCAAGAGCGATTCCGAGCGCTGGGCCAAGCTGGCCCTGGCCGAGGCCAAGTTCCTGGAGACCGGCTGCGGCACGCCCATGTATGCGCCCTTCGTATCCTACAGCCTGACCCGTCTTGTGTACAACACCTCCGGCTATGCCCCCTGGCGCGGCACCATGACTCACTGGGGCGAGTACCTGATCACCAACGAGATCATCCTCAAAGAGGACTTTGATGCCCTCAAGGAGATCTGGAACGAGACCCGCGGCACCGGCACCTATCTGGATTCCGCCAAGAAATATCTCACCGACAAGGGTTACACCTTTGCCGATACCTATCGCGGCACCTTCACCGACATCATCAACTCCTGGAGCGTTTGGGAGATGTCCACCGGCGGCGCTGGTGCAGCTGTGACCTCCGCCGCTGACTTCCTCTTTGCCTATAACTCCGAGGGCACTTTGGTTCCCCACCTTGCGGAGAGCTATGAGATGTCCGAGGATGGCAAGGTCTACACCATCCATCTGAAGAAGGACCAGATCTGGGTCGACTCCCAGGGCCGCTACGTGGACGACGTGCAGGCTGACGACTGGGTGGCCTCCGCTCAGCACATGGCCGATATCCTGGGCTGGTACTTCAACCGCTTCACCCAGTATGTGGAGAACGCTGCCGAGTATTACAACGGCGAGATCACCGATTTCGGCGAGGTAGGCATCAAGGCTCTCGACAAGTACACCCTGCAGTATACCCTTAAGGAGCCCTGCCCCTACTTCATGACCCTGTCCGACAACCTGGCCTTCTACCCCCTGTGCCGGAGCTACTACCTGTCCCAGGGCGGCGCCTTCGGCCAGGCGGAGTATGCGGCGGCCGCTGCCTCCCCCAGCTACACCTACGGCATCGACCAGAACCACATCCCCTATTGCGGCCAGTTCATCTGCACCAACATGACGGAGAAAAACTCCATCACCTGCGTGCTGAACCCCAACTACTGGAATGCGGAGAATGCTACCCTGAAGGCCGTGGAGCTGGTCTATGACGACGGCTCCGATGTGGCCCGGAACTACGAGAACTTCAAGAACGGCCTCAACTACTCCATGTATCTGAATTCCGCGCTCATGGAGACCGCCAAGAACAATGGCGACTTCGACAAGTACGCCGTGACCAACCCGCCCAACAAGGCCACCTTCATGCTCTGGTTCAACCTGAACCGGAAGACCTATGCCAACGTGGCTGACGGCGCCCTGGCGTCCCGGAAGACCGATGAGCAGAAGGAGATCACCCGGGCGGCGCTTCAGAACAAGCACTTCCGCCTGGCGCTGGCCTACTCCATCGACCGTCCTCTGTACATCGTGCAGAACACGGTGGAGGAGCTGAAGTACGCCAACAACCGGAACACCCTGACCCCCGGCGACTATGTGTCCCTGCTGGAGGACGTGACCATCGACATCAACGGCACGCCCACCACCTTCCCCAAAGGCACCTGGTACGGCGCCATCGTCCAGGCCCAGCTGACGGCGGATGAATTCCCCATCAAGGTGTGGGACGAAGAGCTGCAGACCACCGACTTCCCCGATGCCTGGCATCAGCCGGAGCTGGCCAAGAAGGAGATGGAGCTGGCCATCGAAGAGCTGGCGACCCTGGGCTACAAGGTGTCCAAGGAGAACCCCATCGTTCTGGATTATTACAATCCCGTCATCGATGAAACCAGCGCCCGCATGTCCTATGTGCTCAAGACCTGCATCGAGTCCGGCACGGACGGCAACGTCTTTGTGGACCTGATCGACATGAATGCCTGGAGCGAGCGGAACAACATGCTCAACAACGTGAACTATGGCTACGAGGTCAATGAGGATATGGGCGGCCTTGGCACCGTCGGTTCCGATCATGGTGATCCCCAGTGCTTCACCGAAGGCCTGCTGCCCTATGGCGACGGCTATATGGTGATCCGGATGGGTCTCTGGTAAGAAAAGCGTGTAGAGCGCGTCACATGAAATCACGGAGTGGAGGGATTTTTCCCTCCACTCCCCTTAGGACCAAAGCCGGGAAGAGGGCTCCAACCCATGTTAAAATACTTTTTTAAGCGATTGTTTCGTGGCTTGCTCTCCGTGATCGTGGCCGTCGTCGCCATCATGATCCTTTTGTTCGTGGTGATGGACAAAATGACGATTTTCCAGGAGGACGAGCAATATCAACGATTGCTCAACAATCAAAAGATTATTTATCGCTATACCATGTGGGAAAAGTACAGCTACTTGGACTACGTGACCTATAACGATTATTTGAATGAGCTGGTCCGCGATGGCGAGCTGGAGGAATCCTTTAAGGAATCCATCGCCAAGATCGGCAAGACCGCCGCCCAGGATAAGCCCGACGTGGCGGAATATGTGGCCAAGTTCACCGAATACTATGAATCCAAGGGATACGAGGTCATCCGCCTGGATGCGGTCATGGCGACCCCCGTGCGGGTGGCCTCCGGCGGCCAGCAGCATCTTTTTGCAGCGCAGAACACGCCCGTCCTGATCCGGGTGGCCAAGTTCTTCGGAGGCTTGCTCCATTTTGATTCCATCCACTATGCGGATGGCGACATCGAGGATCGGGGCCTTTCCTTCACCTTACACGATCCGGTCTATGGGGGCGAAAAGTTTTCCCCCGCCATCATCGGCAACGGAACCTATCACAAGTATCTGCTCTATTTTGACAGATATTTCCCCTATATCCATCAGAACTTCACCTGGATCACCCTGGGCCAGTCCTACACGGTCAACAAGGGCGTGGAGGTGCTCAAGACCATGGGGCAGCGTCAGGGCGCCTATATCACGTCCACGACCTATTACCCCACGGGCCTCGTTGCGGAAGGCGCGGAGGACCTGCATTCCGCCACCTACGCCAAGGGCACCCGGGAGACCACCAACGTGAACATGAGGCTCTACAGCGACGACTATACCAGCGTGGACCTGGTGAAGACCAGCGGGTCCAAGGTGTTCTACTCCTTCGTGGTCAGCATCTTCGGCTCCATCTTCTCCTACCTGCTGGGGCTGCCGCTGGGCGTGCTCCTGGCGAAGAACAAGGACACCTGGATCGATCAGCTGGGCAGCGCCTACAACGTGTTCATGATCGCGGTGCCGTCCCTGTCCTACTACTTCATGATCAAGGCGCTGGGCAGCAAGCTGGGCTTGCCCACCTCCTTCTCTCTGGACAATCCATCGGTGCTCATGTATCTTATGCCCGTGGTCACCATCGTGCTGGCGGGCATCGCGGGCCAGATGAAGTGGATGCGCCGCTACATGGTGGACCAGATGAACTCCGACTACGTGAAGTTCGCCCGGGCGGAGGGCCTCTCCGAGCGGGAGATCTTTTCCAAATACATCTTTAAGAACGCCGCCATCCCCATCGTCCATGGCATTCCCGGCATGTTCGTGGGCGCCATCAGCGGCTCCATCATCATGGAGCGGGTATACATCATCCCCGGCGTGGGCGGCCTGTTCCTCCAGTCCATCAGCTCCTATGATAACGGTGTCATCGTGGGCCTGGCCGTGTTCTATGGCCTGCTGTCCATCCTGTCCACCATCCTGGGCGACATCCTGATGGCCATCATGGATCCGAGAATTTCCTACACATCCAAGGCGAGGTGAGAAGCATGGGCAATGATACGGATAAATTGATCGACCTGACCGATACGGGCCTACCCGATGAGGAGCTGTTCACCCAGATCCCCCAGGACATGAGCTCTGTGGAGAAGATCGTGGCCCCCAAGTATTCCTATTGGCATTCGGTGTTCCGGGTGTTCTTCTCCAAGAAATCCAACATCGTCATCATCGCTCTGCTGGTGATGGTGCTGGCCTTCGCCTACATCTATCCCGTCTTCCATCCCTACGACAAATTCGAAAACATTCTGGATACCACCGCCAAGCATCTGACCCCTATGCAGGCCATGAAGCGCTTTGGGTTCAGCATCCGCTGGCTCTTCGGCACCGGCGAATCGGGCCAGTCCACCTTTGACGCCATCTGGTATGGCTCCCGCATCTCCATGTCCCTGGCCATCATCTGCACGCTGATCAACTTCTCCATCGGCCTGGTGGTGGGCGCCCTGTGGGGCTTCTCCAAGAAGGTGGACATGGTGATGAATGAGATCCGCAACGTGGTCTGGATCATCCCCGGCACCTTCGTCACCTCGGTGCTCATCATGATCTTCAGCCCCAGCTTCTGGACGCTGATCTTCGCCATCTGCATCACAGGCTGGCTGGGCGTGGCCTATTCCCTTCGTACGCAGGTCATCATCATCCGGGATAGGGAGTACAACCTGGCCTCCAAGTGCCTGGGCTCCTCCACGGTGCGCATCGCCACCCGGAACATACTGCCCTACATGATTTCCTATATCGTCACCGTCATGGCCACCTCCATCCCCGCCTACATCGGCATGGAGGCAGGGCTAAGCTATATCGGCCTGGGCATAGCGGACACCACCCTGGGCAAGATCGTCAATAACGCATCCAGCGCCATGATGGTGCCTGGCTGGGGGTGGGAGTTCTGGTGCCCGGTCATGTTCTCCGCCTTCCTGTCCATCGTTCTGTTCCTGGTGGGCCAGAGCCTGGGCGACGCGGCCGACCCCAGGACCCATATGCTATAAGGAGGGAGAGAGCATGGTAGAGAAGAAAGTGCTTTTATCCGTCCGGAACCTGAACGTGAAATTCCGGGTCCGCGGCCGTGTTTTGACCGCCATCCGCAACGTGTCCCTGGACATCTTTGAGAACGAAACCATTGCCATCGTGGGGGAGTCGGGCTGCGGAAAGTCCGTGTTCACCAAGACCTTCGCGGGCATGCTGGACAACAACGGCTTTATCGACCAGGGGGATATTATCTTTTTCGACGATTCCCTGACGGACGAGCATGCGCCCCTTACCCCCGTTTCCCGGCAGTTTATCGCCCGGGAGGCCCGGAAGCTGAACCAGTACGCCCAGCGGGAACTGGGAGCCCCCATCTATCGGCAGATGCTGGCCCTGCAGCAGGAGCGCAAGGAGAAAATGGGCCTTAGCCCTCAAGAGGAGGCCCAATTCGCCGCCCGCCGCCGGGAGCTGCGGTTCGAGCACAGCGAGACAAACAACCTGAAGCTGACCTTGGACGCCAACAAGGACCGGGAAGCCTATAAAGCCGCAAGCCAGAAGCTGGAAGCCCTTGAAAAGCAGCTCAAGGCCCTGGAGCAGGAACAGAAGGACCTGGCGGCCAGAAATCGCCGCGCCACACGGCAGGACACCGCCTACAACCGGGACTATGCCGCGCGGATGGCGGAGCTGAAGGCAGCCTATACGAAGGCCTGCGCCGGGCAGGTCACCCAGCAGACGAGGGTGCGGAACGAGCGCCTGGCGCGGGAGGTGTATCTCTCCGTGGCCCGGTATCCTGCCCGCCGCCAGCCCAAGCTCACCTGTCAGCTGAACAAAGCCCTGCGCACGGCCATGCAGCTGGGGGTTGACCTTTCCAACGAAACGGAGCTGAACCATGTCTTCGAAACGGCGGTGTTCCGGGTGAAGTATCTGGAGGAGAGCGAGGACCAGCTCCACGGCGTTTCCTACCTGAACCTGGCCAAGACCCATTGCGTGGTGGATTGGACCCACATCCGGGGCAACAAGATCGCCACCATCTTCCAGGATCCCATGACCAGCCTGAACCCGATCCTGACCATCGGGCATCAGATCACCTCCGTGATCATCAAGCATCAGCATGTGTCCGAAACGGAGGCGCGCAAGCGGGCCATCATCCTCATGAAGAAGGTGGGCATCCCCAACGCGGAAAACCGATTCGACGATTACCCCTTCCAGTATTCCGGCGGCATGCGGCAGCGCATCGTTATCGCCATCGCCCTGTCCTGCCAGCCGAAGATCCTCATTTGTGACGAGCCGACCACGGCGCTGGACGTGACCATCCAGGCCCAGATCCTGCAGCTGATCAAGGATTTGCAGAAGGAGTTCGGGTACACCATCGTGTTCATCACCCACGATTTGGGCGTGGTGGCCAACGTGGCGGACCGAGTGGCGGTGCTCTATGCGGGCCAGATCGTGGAGGTGGGCACGGTGGAAGAGGCGTTCTATGATCCCCGCCACCCCTACACTTGGGTTTTGCTGTCCTCCTTGCCCCAGCTGAGCGAGCGGGACACGGAGCTCTTCTCCATTGCGGGCACACCTCCTTCCTTGTATAACAAGATCCACGGCGACGCGTTTGCCCCCCGCAATCCCTACTGCCTCAAGGTGGACACCCTGCGGGAGCCCCCCATGTTTCAGGTGTCCGAGACCCACTTTGCCAAGACCTGGCTGCTGGACCCCCGGGCCCCCAAGGTGGAGAAGCCGGCCATCATTCGGGATGTGCACGGCACGCTGAAGAAAGTATTCAATATCTGAGGAACGGCCGATGATGAGCAAAGAGAAGCAAACCACGGCTCTTACGGAAAGGGCAAATCACTTTCCGGAGCACGGGCCCATAGCAGAGAACGGGAAGGAGATCCTTCTTTCCGTAAAGGATGTGGACATCAACTTCGGCAAGGGCGAAAACATCGTCAGAGCCGCCAGGGGCGTATCCTTCGACATCTACAAGGGGGAGACCTTCTCCTTGGTGGGAGAGTCGGGTTCCGGCAAGACCACCGTTGGCCGCGCCGTGATCCGGGCCAACACCTGCTCCAAAGGCGCCATCTACTATAAGGGCGTGCGCATCTCGGGCAGGATTCCCCATTCCCTGGACCGTGAGGTCATTCGAAACATTCAGATGGTGTTCCAGGACCCGGCGGCCTCGCTGAACGAGCGAGCCACCGTGGATCAGATCATCTCCGAGGGCCTCAACAACTTCCATCTGTACAAGAACGAAGCGGACCGGGTCCGCAAGGTGGAAAAGATCGTGGAGGACGTGGGCCTGCTGCCGGAGCATCTCACCCGGTACCCCCATGAGTTTTCCGGCGGTCAGCGCCAGCGCGTGGGCCTGGCTCGGGCCATGGTCATGGAGCCGGAGCTGGTCATCGCCGACGAGCCCATCTCCGCTCTGGACGTGTCCATCCGCGCGCAGATCCTGAACCTGATCAATAAGTTCAAGCGGGAGCGGAACACCACCTGCCTGTTCATCGCCCACGACCTGTCCATCGTGCGCTACATTTCCGACCGTATCGGCGTCATCTACAAGGGGCGGATCATGGAGATCGCCTCCTCCGAGGAGCTGTTCAGCTATCCGCTCCATCCCTACACCCGGTCGCTGATCTCCGCTATCCCTCTGCCCGACCCCAGGCTGGAGCGGAACAAGGTGCTCTTCACCTATGAGAAATCCCCCAACGAGGAGGACGATGCCCAGCGCCGTCTGGTCATGATCGGCCATGACCACTATGTGTACGGCAACGAGCAGGAGATCGAGGAATACAAAGCGGTTCGGGAGAAAAATGTGCCTCTGAAGACCCTGCTCATCCGGGGCGAGAACACGGATGTGAGCCAGGAGGCGGCGGTGGATACCACGCCCCATGAGGTGATATTGGATCGACCCATTCACGATACGGGCAGTCCCTGGCTGGTTTTGCTGTCCTTCCTGCTGCCCATCGTGGGGTTCCCCCTGGCGCACATCTTCCGCAAACGCAACTATATCCGCAACTTTAAGGCGTGTCGGAAGGGGGCCATCGCCGGGGTCAGCTGCCTCGGATTGCTGGTGTTGTTCTTCATCTTCCTGATCCTTATCACGCTCAGATGAAGCTGCCCTGGAACAAGGGCCGAGAGGCCTCACAGGAGGAGATCGTCATACCGGAGGGGAGGATACTCCTGCGGGTCATCCTGCTGATCGTGTGCGTGGCGATCACCGTACTCTCCCTGGCCTACGGCCTGCGCACCTGGCTGACGGCGGAGGGAGGCGTGCAGAAGATCATCCCTGTGAACGACCGGCAGCTGAGCAGTTGCGAAGACTTCACCTTCGTCTACGATCTGGGGGCGGGAGAAGCATCGGCTACCGTGGAAAAGAAAGCCCTGCGCGCGCTGTATACACAAGCGGGGCGGGAGGCTTATGAGATCTTTTCGGCGGAATGCGAATCCGATGACTGCAAGGGCCTTTGGTATCTGAACGGGCATATCAACGAGCCGGTGACGGTGGAGAAGGCCCTGTATCAGGCCCTGGAGCTGGTGCAGCAAAGCGGCAGCCGATACGCCTATCTGGCGCCCATCCAGGAAGGATACGACGCCCTGTTCGCCTGGGGGGATGCCCGGGAGGCGGCGGAGATGGACCCCGGCGAAAATGAGGCGCTCCGCGCGTTCTATGCCGCGGCGGCGGCCTTCGCCCGGGATCCGGGCAAGATCGATCTTGTTCTGTTGGGAAAGGATACCGTTTGCCTGTCGGTATCGGAGGACTATATGGCCTTTGCCCGGGAGAACGATATCCACCGATGGATAGACTTTGGCTGGATGAAGAACGCTTTCACCGCAGACTATCTGGCAGAGAGCCTGGGCGCTGCGGGGTACACCCGGGGCACGCTGATCAGCAGCGACGGATTCATCCGGCATTTGGACGATCGGGAGGGAAAGGAGTTCACCTTCCTTCTGCCCTTTTCCCGTGGGGGCGTGGAGGAGCTGCGCTTTGATCGGCCGGTGAGCCTTGTGTACCTGCATGATTACCCTGTGGAGCCGGACAATGGCCGGTATTGGACGGCGGGGGACGGGCGCGTCATCACCGGGTATCTGGACGTGGCCGACGGCCTGTGTCGCAGCGCCGTGCCCGAGATGCTGGCCGGTTCCGCGACCCGGGGCTGCGCGCAGATCGCCCTGCAGGTCGCTCCGCTGTTCATTGCGGGCAGCCTGGACGCTTCGGCGGCGGCGCTTCTTGCGAGCCGGGAGGACATACAGATCTGGACTGCGCAAACGGTCAACGGAGAGTAAGGGGCCTGCGAGAAAAATGATGCATTATTTTCTTCAAAAAGGTATTGAAATATACCGGTAGGGGGTATATAATGCAGACAGTAATGCAGGAAATGTTCAAAAAGGGCTAAGCCTGCGAAAAAAGTATACGACGATGGATCGTCGGGTATGGGAGGTAGTATGAAGCAGTACAACGTAACGGGCATGAGCTGCGCGGCCTGCAGCGCCCGGGTGGAGAAGGCTGTGAACAAGGTGCCGGGAGTCACCTCCTGTTCCGTGAGCTTGCTGACCAATTCCATGGGCGTGGAAGGCACCGCGGCACCCCAGGACATCATCAAGGCAGTGGAAGGGGCAGGCTATGGCTGCTCCGAGAAGGGCGCCTCCAAGAGCAATTCCCAGAGCGCGGCCAACGCGGCGGCAGAGGATGCCCTGAAGGACCGGGAGACCCCCATCCTGAAGAAGCGCCTGCTGCTGTCCGTGGGCTTCCTGCTGGTGCTCATGTATTTCTCCATGGGCCATATGATGTGGGGATGGCCTTTGCCCGCCTGGTTCAACGGCAACCATGTGGCCATGGGCCTGGTGCAGATGATCCTGGCGGCCATCGTCATGATCATCAACAAGAAGTTCTTTGTAAACGGTTTCAGCAGCCTGTTTAAGGGCGCGCCCAACATGGATACTCTGGTGGCCCTGGGCTCCGGCGTTTCCTATGCGTACAGCGTGGTCGCCCTCTTCCTTATGTCCGACGCCGTGGTCAAGGGCAACCATGAGCAGGTCATGTACTACATGGACAACTTCTATTTTGAAGCGGCGGCCATGATCCTGACCCTCATCACCGTGGGCAAGATGCTGGAGGCCCGGTCCAAAGGCAAGACCACCGACGCCCTCAAGAACCTCATGAAGCTGGCCCCCAAGACCGCCGTGGTCCTGCGGGACGGCCAGGAGGTGGAGGTTTCCATCGAAGACGTGCAGAAGGGCGACATCTTTGTGGTCCGCCCCGGCGAGAACATCCCCGTGGACGGCATCGTGCTGGAGGGCCACAGCGCCGTGAACGAATCCGCCCTCACAGGCGAGAGCATCCCGGTGGATAAGGCGGAGGGAGATGTGGTCTCCGCCGCCACGCTGAACCAGTCCGGCTTCATCAAGTGCCAGGCCACCCGGGTAGGCGAGGACACCACCCTGAGCCAGATCATCCAGATGGTCAGCGACGCGGCCGCCACCAAGGCGCCCATCGCCAAGGTGGCCGACAAGGTCTCCGGCGTGTTCGTGCCCGTGGTCATCAGCATCGCCGTGGTGGTCACCATCATCTGGCTGATCCTGGGCCGGCCCTTCGGCTTCGCCCTGGCCCGCGGCATCTCCGTGCTGGTCATCAGCTGCCCCTGCGCCTTGGGCCTGGCCACCCCCGTGGCCATTATGGTGGGCAACGGCAAGGGCGCCAAGAACGGCGTGCTCTTTAAGAATGCTGTCTCCCTGGAGGAGACCGGCAAGGTGGATATCGTGGCGCTGGACAAGACCGGCACCATCACCACCGGCGAGCCCAAGGTCACCGACATCGTGCCCGCTGCGGGCGTGAGCGGCAAGGATCTGCTTACTTTGGCCTATGCCCTGGAGAAGAAGAGCGAGCATCCTCTGGCCCGGGCCATCCTGCAGAAGGCGGAAGAGGATAAGCTGACGGCGGACGAGGTGAGCGATTTCACCGCCCTGCCCGGCAACGGCCTCACCGCCACCTGGAAGGGCCAAAAGCTTTCCGGCGGCAACTATAAGTTTATCAGCACCCAGTGCCCCGTCCCCGAGGCGGTGAAAAAGGATTCCGAGCGGCTGGCCGAGCAGGGCAAGACCCCCCTGTTCTTTGCCCAGGGCGATACGCTGATGGGTATCGTGGCCGTGGCGGACGTGATGAAGGAAGACAGCGCCCAGGCCGTGAAGGAAATGCAGAACATGGGCATCAAGGTGGTCATGCTCACCGGCGACAACGAGCGGACCGCCAAGGCCATCGGCGACCAGGCCGGTGTGGACCAGGTCATCGCCGGCGTGCTGCCCGACGGCAAGGAAAGCGTCATCCGGGAGCTGAAGAAGCAGGGCAAGGTGGCCATGGTGGGCGACGGCATCAACGACGCCCCGGCCCTCACCCGTGCGGACATGGGTATCGCCATCGGCGCGGGCACGGATGTGGCCATCGACGCCGCGGACGTGGTGCTCATGAAGAGCCGTTTGCTGGACGTGCCGGCAGCCATCCGCCTGAGCCGTGCCACCCTGCGGAACATTCACGAAAATCTGTTCTGGGCATTCTTCTACAACTGCATCTGCATTCCTCTGGCGGCGGGTGCCTTCGTCCATTGGGGCATCACGCTGAATCCCATGATCGGCGCGGCGGCCATGAGCCTTTCCAGCTTCTGCGTGGTGACCAACGCCCTGCGTCTGAACCTGTTTGATATGCACAATGCCAGCCGGGATAAGAAAAAGAAGCACGCCGTGAAGGAGCTGGCCCCTCAGAAGAAGAACATCGAAAAGACCATGCAGATCACGGGCCTCATGTGCGGCCACTGCGAGGCCACGGTGAAGAAGGCCCTGGAAGCCATCCCCGGTGTGGAGGAGGCCAATGCCAACCATGAAACCGGCATCGCCCGCCTGGTTTTGAGCGCGGACGTTCCCAACGAGCAGCTGAAGAAGGCTGTGGAGGCCGTAGGGTATGTGGTGGACGCCGTGCTGGAGGGCCGTCAGGAGCCCCAGGTGAAGACCGTGGAAAAGATCGCCACCGTGGAGGGCCTCATGTGCGGCCATTGCGAAGCCACGGTGAAGAAGGCCCTGGAAGCCATCCCCGGCGTGAAGGAGGCCACGGCCGACCATGAGACCGGGAAGGTCAAAATCGCACTGACCGGCGACGTGGCCGAGGAGGATATGAAGAAGGCCATTGAGACCGTAGGCTATGTGTGGAAGGGCGTCGAATAAGGCGATCCCTAAAGATAATTCATTTGAAAGGAAGCGAAATGTATGAAGACGATCAAGATGAAGGTAGACGGGATGCATTGCGGCGGCTGCTCTGGCCGGCTTAAGAGGACGCTGGAGGCCCTGCCCCAGGTGGAGAGCTGCGAAGCGAACCACGAGACCAAGGATGTGGTGGTGACCCTGAAGGAGGAGCTCTCCGTGGAAGCCATCACCAAGGTGTTGGCCGACGGCGGCTTCACCGTGCTTAGTGTTGACTAATACCGGAGTTTCGGTATATCATGTAAGCATCAGAAAGGAGTATAGGATCATGAAGACTCTCAAAATGAAGGTTGACGGTATGCATTGCGGCGGCTGCTCCGGCCGGCTCAAGAGGACGTTGGAGGCCCTGCCCCAGGTGGAGAGCTGCGAAGCGAACCACGAGACCAAGGACGTGGTGGTCACCCTGAAGGAGGAGCTCTCCCTGGAAGCCATCACCAAGGTATTGGCTGACGGCGGCTTCACCGTGCTCAGCGCGGAGTAAACCCACACATCTTTGGCAGGAGAGGTCCTCAAGGCCTCTCCTGTTTTACAGGCGGAGCAGAAGGAGGCAATATGAGCGTTTTTGAAAGAACCGATCCTGTCTACCAGGAGTATATCCGCATTCTGGAGGCGGAGCTGATCCCCGCCACGGGCTGCACCGAGCCCATCGCCATCGCCTACGCAGCGGCTAAGGCCCGGGCGGTGTTGGGGGCAATGCCGGAAAGATGCACCGTGGAGGCCAGCGGCAACATCATCAAGAACGTGAAGAGCGTGGTGGTGCCCAACACGGGCCACATGCGGGGCATTGCCGCTGCCGCAGCCGCCGGCATCGTAGCGGGGAACCCCGACGTACAGCTGCAGGTGATCTCCCATGTGACCCTAAAGGATCAGGAGGACATCCAATCCTACTGCGAAGCCCATCCCATCGAGGTGGTCCCGGCCTGCAACGGCAAGGTGTTCTACATCGCGGTGAGCGTGGCAGCGGGGGAGGAAACCGCCCGGGTGGTCATTGAAAACTATCATACCAACATCACGCTTCTGGAGAAAAACGGGATGTGCCTATTCCGGCAGGCGCCGGAGGAGCAGGAGACCAGCCACGATCGGGAGCTGGACTATGATTCCCTCAGCGTGGAGAGGATCATCGACTTTGCGGACAACGTGGACACGGGGGATGTAGCTGCCCTGCTGGACCGGCAGATCGCGTACAACACCGCCATCTCCCGGGAGGGGCTGACCCACGATTGGGGCGCCCGCATCGGCCAGACCCTGCTCCAGGCCCAGGGGAACGGGGTGCGCGTTCGGGCCAAGGCCGCGGCGGCCGCCGGGTCCGACGCCCGGATGAGCGGGTGCGAGATGCCGGTGGTCATCGTGTCCGGCAGCGGCAACCAGGGCATGACCGCCAGCCTGCCCGTCATCGAATACGCCCGGGAGCTGGGGGCCAGCCGGGAGCTGCTGCTTCGCTCGCTGGTGGTCTCCAACCTGGTCACCATCCACCAGAAAACCAGCATCGGCCGCCTCTCCGCCTTCTGCGGGGCGGTGAGCGCGGGCTGCGGGGCAGCGGCGGGCATCGCCTATCTTCACGGAGACGGATTTGAGGTCATCGCGCACACCATCGTGAACACCCTGGCCATCCTCTCCGGCATGGTCTGCGACGGGGCCAAGCCCTCCTGCGCGGGGAAGATCGCCATGGCGGTGGAGGCTGGGCTCATGGGCTACGAGATGTACAAGCACGGCAAAAACCAGTTTTTCGGCGGCGAGGGCATCGTGAAGAAGGGCGTGGACAACACCATCCGCACCGTGGGGCGCATGGCCCGGGAGGGCATGCGGGACACGGACCGGGAGATCCTGAACATCATGACCGAAAGCTGCTGATTTGCATCACAAAAAAACCTCCGACGTCGTCGGAGGTTTTTCAATGTCGTCACGGCTTTCGACAGACTGCGCGTGTCGTCAGCCCATATAGTCCCGGATCTCCAGCATCCGCTCACTCTGCCGCACGGAGAAGGGACAGCGGCTGTCGCAGTGCCCGCAGCCAATGCAGTCGGAGGCGTTCTTTTCCAGCGTCCGGTAATGCTCCAGAGCCATGGCGTCGCCGGCTTTGGCCAGATCGTAATACTTGTTCACCAGGCCGATGTCGATACCCATCGGGCAGGGTTTGCAATGGTTGCAGTAGACGCACTTGCCGCTGGCCTGGGGCGGAGCGAAGGAGGCGATGATAGAATAATCAGTAGCTGCCTCCGGTTGCGCATAGAAGGCCAAGAGGGATTCCACCTCCTGCACGCTCTGGGCGCCGGGAAGCACCGTCAAAACGCCGGGCTTGTCCAGGCAGTAACGGATACATTGATACGGCGTCAGCGCCCGGCCGAAGGGGGACTGCTTGGCGTCCAGAAGCTGCCCGCCGGAGAAGGGCTTCATAACACAGATGCCCACGCCCTCCTTTTCGCAGCGGCGGTAAACGGCGCTGCGCTCGTCCACGGTGCCGTTGGCGTATTCGCCCTGACCGTAATCGTAGGCGGGGTTCACGGAAAACATCAGCATGTCCACCGAGGCGTCGTCCATGATCCGCTGGATCACGGCGGGGGTATGGGACGAAAGCCCGATGTGCCGCACGACGCCGGTTTTTTGCAGCGAAAGAATATAGTCGTAGACGCCGTTTTGCAGATAGGTTTCCCAGTCGGAAAGCTCGTCCTGGCAGTGGATAAAGCCATAGTCGATGTAGTCCGTCCGAAGCTCCTTGAGCTGCTTTTCCACGGAACGCTGGATGGTGTCCAGATCCAAGGACCATCCGTAGGTGCCCTTTGCGTAATCCGCGCCGAAATGGATCTGATAGAAGATATTCTTGCGCACGTCGTGGAGCGCCTCGCCGTAGATGGGGAAGGTTGACCCGTCCCCGGCAGCCAGATCGAAATAGTTGATCCCGCCGTCCACCGCCCGGCGCAGGGCGCGGACAGCCTCGTCCATGCCCGCTCCGAACATGTAGGAGGAGCCGATGCCGATCTCGCTGATCTTGTCGCCGGTCCTTCTGTTGAGCCTATACTTCATGATTCCCTCCGAAACACGCTCTTCCCTTTCCTTCATGCCGCATCCGCAAGGCTGATGGTGATCGTCACGTCGCCGTGAGCAAGCAAGGCCGCCATGCCTTCTGCATCCGGATCGGTGATATGTCCGAGTCGGGTATAGGCCCAGGAATTGGAGCCATAGAACACCACGATCTGATTGCCGGAATACAGAACGATATCCCCTGCCTGCGTCGTCGTCTGACTGTCGTTTCTCGGAAGGCTCTGTCCTATGGGCCCCACCTGCTCAAAGCCGCCGTACATGGACAGTTGGATCACAAGGGGCTCGTTTTCGCACAGCGCTTTGAGCGCCTCCACGGATTCGTTCTGTTCCCATGCCACGGCCACGGCCGTATCGTCGATTCTCAGTTGCAGCATTTTCTCTTTCTTCTCCTCCATGATGGGTTGGCTCGCTGTTTCCGCCGGCCCGGGTTCCGCCGGGGCCGACGGTTCAACCGTCGCTTCCGGCGCGATCACTTCGGTTGCCGCTGTTTTCTGCGGGACCGCTGTGGGCTCGATCGCTTCCGATACGGCTTCCGCCCCCAAAGCAGGCTGCGGCTTCGGGCCGCAAGCAACCGACAACAGGAGCAGAATCATCGCAACAACAGCAAGCGACCGCGTTTTGCGGGGCCAACGGCTTTTCAGATGCAAATGTTCCATGCTGTCCGCCCTTTACTGCAAATATGCGTTGAAAAACGCTTCCAGCTTATCAAAGGGGATAGCGCCCTTGCCGCCGCCGTCGTAAAGGTCCGTGTGCGTAGCCCCGGGGATGATGAGCAGCTCCTTGTTCTCGGTATACCGGCTCTCCCGGACCATGTTGGTAAAGGCGTCCTTGCCAAAGTAGCAGGAATGGGCCCTATCGCCGTGCATCACCAGCACAGCGGAACGGATTTCGTTGCTGTATTGCAGGATCGGCTGATTGAGAAAGCTCTCGCAGCCGATGACGTTCCAGCCGCCGTTGGAGTTCAGAGACCGGGGATGGTAGCCCCGGGGGGTCTTATAATACGCGTAGTAGTCCTTCACGAAGAACGGCGCATCCTCAGGCAGCGGGTCGACGACCCCGCCGCCGAGGGCATATTCGCCGTTTTCCAGATCTTTCAGCCGCTGGGCGCACAGAGCGGACCGCTTCTGATAGCGGGCTTCTTCGCTGTCCTCGGAATCAAAATACCCCTTGGCGTTGACGCGAGTCATGTCATACATGGTGGAGGCCACCGTGGCCTTGATGCGGGTGTCCAGGGCCGCCGCGTTGAGGGCTAAACCGCCCCAGCCGCAGATGCCGATGATGCCGATTCGGTTGGGATCGACCTTCTCGTGGAGGGAAAGAAAGTCCACCGCCGCCATGAAATCCTCGGTGTTGATGTCCGGGGAGGCCATATAGCGCACGTTCCCGCCGCTCTCGCCGGTGAAGGAGGGGTCGAAGGCGACCGTGAGGAACCCACGTTCCGCCATGGTCTGGGCATAGAGGCCGGAGCACTGCTCCTTGACGGCGCCGAAAGGACCGGAAACCGCAATGGCCGGGAGCTTTTCTTTGGCGTGCCTGGGGGTATACAGATCAGCCGCCAGCGTGATGCCGTAGCGGTTCACAAAGGTCACTTTGCAGTGGTCCACCTTGTCGCTCTTTGGGAATGTCTTGTCCCATTCGTTCGTGAGGATGAGCTCTTCTTTTCGGATCATGGGTTTCGCTCCTTTTCTTTTTCTTACTGAATCGCTTTTGCCGACTGCCGGATCAGGTAGTCCAGGCAGTCCACCTTGCGCTGCATGCTGTGAAGCTCCTCCATCCGCCTGCAGCGGCATTTTCGGAAGTACCGGACTAAAGCTGCCCTATCCCCGGCTTCATAGAACCGAGCGGCCGTATTCAATTCCTCGTTTCCGCATCCGGCGTCCGAAAGAGTCATGAGGATCTTTTCCAATTCAGTATCCATCGGCGTGCTCTCCCATACGCTTTTTCTGCCTTCCCTCTCAGTATACGGGCTTTACGAACGCTTCGCAAATGGTTATAATGAATATCATGATATTCGTTTTTAGCATATCAATGAAGGAAGACCTGGGAGGGAGCAAGGTATGGAGATCCGCATCTTACGGTATTTCCTGGCGGTGGCCAGGGAGGAGAATATGTCCCGGGCGGCAGAGCTTCTGCACGTCACACAGCCGACGCTGTCCAAGGCGCTGAAAGCCTTGGAGGATGAGCTCGGCAAGAAGCTGTTCACCCGTCACAGCTTCAGCATCGCGCTGACGGAAGAAGGCGTGCTGCTCAGAAACCGGGCGGAGGACCTGGTGTCCATGGCGGACAAGATCGAACAGGAGTTTCTGTCCCTGGACGACATCACCGGCGGGGATCTGTATTTCGGTCTGGCGGAATCCTACCAGATACGGTATCTGGCCAGAGCGATCCAAGCATTCAGGAAAGCCTATCCGGACCTGCGCTATCACATCACCAGCGGCGATACGGAGCAGGTCACGGAACGGCTGGATAAGGGGCTCCTGGATTTCGCGGTCATCTTTGAACGCCCCGATGCGCGGAAGTATACTTTCATCCCATTCCCGGAGGCGGATCATTTCGGGGCGGTTGTTCCGGCAGGCTCCGCTTTGGCAAAGAAAGAATTCGTCACCGTCGATGATCTGATCGGTCTGCCGCTGTTCACCTCGGAACAGAGCTGGGAAAATGATATTCGGCCATGGGCGGGGGATCGTTTCTCGCAGCTTCATCTGGAAGGCACTTTCCGCCTTGCCTATAACGGATCGATGTTTGCAAAGGAAGGCTTGGGGATCCTGCTCACGCTGAACAATCTGGTCGACACTTCGCCGGAAAACGGCCTGGTCTTCCGGGCGTTGCGGCCCCGCCTGGAAATGAAGCTGTATCTGATTTGGAATAAGTATCAGAGCTTCACCCCCATCGCGGAACGATTCCTGAAGCAGATCGAGGCTTCCTTCTCCCGAGAATAGAGGGCAACCCTCCTGCGGCGTTGACCGCAGACGATCTCAAAGCGCCTGATCATCGGTACGCATATGCCTTGGAAAGCAAATGTATCTCAAAAAAAGGACCGTGATCCGACGCAAAACCGAGATTATCTTCGGTGCCGGAAGCGGGGGTCTGCCCATGCTGCTAAAAACACCACACTGTGGTGTTTTCTTAACGCAGCTTCGCCCCCCGTCCATCACAACAGTAAAGGGACCCCAAATGGGGTCCCTTTGGTGCCGGAAGCGGGGGTCGATTCGCGCCTGCGGGCTTGGTCGGGGTGCGGCTCTTGGGTGCCACTGGCACCCAATTCACTTCCGCACCCTTCGACCCCCGCATAGATCATAAACAAAAACAAAAGCCGCCCTGAGGGGCGGCCCTTGTTTTTAGTGCCGGAAGCGGGGGTCTGCCCATGCTGCTAAAAACACCACACTGTGGTGTTTTCTTAACGCAGCTTCGACCCCCGTCCATTACAACAATAAAGGAGCTCCTGAAGGAGCTCCTTTGGTGCCGGAAGCGGGGGTCGAACCCGCACGGTGTCGCCACCACGGGATTTTGAGTCCTGTTTCGTAAAGCGAAGTTGGTTCGCTCTGACGCCGGTCAGGAGAACCTGGAGCAGTTGAAAAAGAGCCGGAAAACAAGAACATTTTGGCTGGAAGAAGGAAAAAAGTCCGTTGCGCCTGACAAAGTGCTTTTTCGGGAGCGTCGGAAAAAACATCGGAAATCGGAGGCCAAACGGAGGCCACGGCCCCAAAATCGGCCTTCCGGGACTATCTGGAACAGGCGTGCCATCTGCCATTGACAAACCACACACAGGAGGCAACCCATGACCAGATTCGAGTATGAACGCAAATTTGAAACCTACCCCGACCTGTTGACCAT
>CACWYB010000016.1 GCA_902765005.1 uncultured Eubacteriales bacterium
CGGCTGGTGGACTTTGCCTGGTCCGACGACGCCATGAGCCGCATGCGGTATCTGTGCGCCGCGGAGGAGACCTTTGACGAGATCCCGGAGTATCGGATCCGGTTCAACACGGACTATGCCGAGGGCGGCGCCTGCTTCCTGCACCTGTCCTCCTCCGATCCTGAGAACTTCAAGGGCGTGGACCCCAGCCGGCTGGAGCGGGCAAACCGGGCCTACGGCAAGTATATGAAGCGGTATCGGGAGCTGGGCATGGGGAGCTATTTCCCCTGGAGCATCGGGGCCCTGGCGTCCCCGGCCTGGGCGAAGCTGGTGTTCCCGAACCTTTCCGAGCAGAAGGCCATGGAGGCGCTCTGGGAGAAGATCTTCATGGCGGTCCGGGTCACCGGCGACGGCACGGCCGTGGAGAAGTGGCGGCAGCATCAGCAGAACCTGCAGCATCACGTGGAGATCCTGAACGGCTACGACTTCGACCGGCTCCACTATTACAACGCCCTGGGCTCCGATTTCACCGTGGGGCTTTGCCAAGGGCACATCTGGTGCGCCGGCGGGGAGGAGACGCCCAAGGGGCAGTTCTTCATGCCAAACATGCCCACGGAGGAGGTGTTCACCGCCCCCGACAGGAACCGGTGCGAGGGCGTGATCTGCGCGGCGCTGCCCCTTTCCAAGGACGGGAACCTGATCCGGGACATCCGGTTCGTGGTGAAGGAGGGCCGGATCGTGGAGGCCACGGCTTCCTCCGGCGAGGAGGTCCTCAAAAAGTCCATCGCCGTGGACGAGGGGGCCAGCCGGTTCGGCGAGGTGGCCCTGGTGCCCTACGATTCGCCCATCAGCAACGCGAAGACCCTGTTCTATGAGACCCTCTTCGACGAGAACGCCGCCTGTCATCTGGCCTTCGGCGAGGCGTACCCCACCACGGTGAAGGGGGCCCTCGCCATGAGCGAGGAGGAGCGGGTGGCGCACGGGCTCAACAAGTCCATCACCCATGTGGACTTCATGGTGGGCACCGCGGATCTGTCCATCGACGGCTACACCAAGGACGGCCGGTGCGTGCCGGTGTTCAGAAACGGCAATTTCGCGTTTTAAGGAGAGATATTTTTGCCGCTTTTTTCTCTTCGGTGAAGAGAAAAAAGCGGCGCAAAAAAGAGAAGCTCAGGAAGACTAATGTATTAGTACTCCTGAGCTTTTTAGTATTCCTAAAGTTCTTTTTGGTCCTTTTTCTTTCAAGAAAAAGGATTGAGCTTATAATGTATACCTCTAATTGTTAAAGAACCTTTAACTTTGCCCGAAAGCCGGTCCGGGGCGGTTCGCTTTCTTGAATTTGGGGCTTTGTTCGCGTATAATATTGCCAAAGTATCCGTAAACGGGGGAGGAGCGCTCCATGGAACAGGGGACGAAAAAGACCTACACCGTCAAGCATCCCGGCCGGTTCGCGGCCATATTGGCCGTGGCCGTGGGGCTCATTCTGCTGGCACTGAGCTGGGCGCTGTTCCTGGGCCGCATCCGCCGCCGGACAGCTGACCTTTCGGCCTACACCACCCTGACCCGCACCGGCGACACGGTGACGGCGGTGCTGGATGTGGAGAGCCTTCTTGCTGAACTGGAGCTCCCCAACCCCCGCCTGGAGCCGAAAGCCGCCCGGAACCCGGCGGTAAAGGCCCTTATGGCCATGGAGCTTACCCTCTCCTTCACGGAGGAGCCGGACGTGGTCCGGGTGGACGTGAAGGCGGACGAGGGCGCCCTGCGCCGCCGGGGCGTGTCCCTGAAGGAAAAGAGCTGGGTGAGCTCCGTGAAGGTGCTGCCCCGCACCGCCGGCATTGAGGAGGCGCCTCTTGCGGCGACGGAGGTGGTCCGCCCCCAAACCGTTTTGGCCGACGGGTATCTTACATCCCTTCTTGACGAGGAGGGCAAGGGCCTGAACCTGCGCCCCGTGTGCGAAAAGGTCCATTTCGAGCGGGACCGGCTGGCAAAAGAGATATTTGGTAACAACTATGTTACAAATAAAACGCATCTCTGGTTTATAGTATACCCGGAGGGCAGCCCCCGCCACAACCTGTACCGGGCGGTCTACAGCCTGACGGAGACGGTTGCCCCCGAGGGCCGGTCCATCGGCAGCTGCTTTTTCACCGTGGACGTGGTGGACCTTGCCTATACCGCCGACGCCGGCGTCACCTTTGCCGGCACGGACGTGGCCATCTGCGACACCCTTCAGGCGGCGGAGGACGTGAGCGCCTTTGCTGAGGCGGGCTGCACCGTGACCCCGCTGATCGGCGGCAGCGTCCGGGGCGAGAGCCGGCCCCTCTTCGACTACAACGGCTTCGTCCGCTTCGTGGGCCTGCCCGTGAGCTACCCACTGCCCAACGGCCTCATGTGGTCTCCCACCTACGACGCCCTGGAGGAGGACGACGTGTGGCGGCTCGTCGGCACCGAGGAGCGGACCATGCTGGAGCTGCTTGCCTACGCCCAGGCGGAGATCAACGCTCGGCACAACTACGATTTCCACGGCCGGGAGCAAGAGCCCTTCCATGACTACTACGCCGCCTTCCCCTGGTACGCCGGGGACAACCCCTCGGCGGAAAAGGACATGAGCCTGACGGAACATCGGAATCTGGACCTGCTCCGGGAGATCATGGCTCTGCTGGAACGATAACTTTGGAGGTAAGAGGAACATGAAAACGATCCGCACCATCATCGCCACCCTGTCCGGGGTGCTGCTGACCTTCGCGTTTGTGGCCTGGTTCAGCGTGCGCCGGAACGCGGCGTTCATACAGCGCACCATCTACCAGGGCTTCGACCAGACCTTCGTGGTGGCCCTGGTCATGGGCTGCGCCTTTTTGCTCATCGCCATCATCCTCACGGTGGCCATCGCGTCCACCGAGTCGGATGACGAGGAGGAAGAGGAGGAGCTGCCCCTGCGGCCCGCCCCCCGGCCCAAAGCCCGGCCGGCGGAGCGCCGCGCGTCGGCCTCCGACAGCGATATGGCCTATCGGCGGGTGGCCCGGAACATGTCCATGGACCGTCCCCGTTCCCAGGGGCGCAGAGCGGCTCAGGAAAGCGGCTTTGCCCGGCCCAAGCCTGTGAGGCAGGAGCAGCCGGGAACCGCCGCCCAGAGGGCCTCTAAGCCCGTTAAAAAGGCGGAATCCTCCGCCCGCAAGCCCGCCCCCAAGGCGGAGGTCCCGGAGGCGAAGCAGCCTGACCCCGCCCCCCGGGAGGCCATGGAAGCGGCGGAGGAGGAAAGGGTCATCCTCGCCCAGCCGGCCGCGCCCAACCCGGAGCCGGAGGCGGCGGAACCCCTTGAAAACACCATGACGGAGGCGGCTGCGGAGCTGACGAATATCCCGGCGGAAGCGCCGTCGGAAGCCCCCGCCGCGCCCGAAGCGGAAGCCCCCCAAGCGGAAGCCGCCGAAGCCCCCCAGGCAGCGGATGAGGAAGCGCCCCGGGAGGAGGGCACCGTGCGCTGCGTGTTCTGCGGCAGCGCCGTGAGCCGGGACAGCCGGTTCTGCCCCCACTGCGGGAAGAAGCTGTAAGGGCAAAGCTATGGATACGCGCGGAAGACAAAAGCTGTTCATGGCGCTGACGGCGCTGCTGTGCCTGGCGTTGCTCTCATCGGCGGTGCTGCTGAGCGTGAGCTATTTCACCCGGGGCCAGAACCTGCGCGCCGTGGACATGAAGAAATACGCTAAGGTGGAGATGGAGGACGAGGTGTACACCCTGTCCGTGGACGCGGACGCCATCATCCGGGACTTCCACCTGCCCAATCCCAAGACCACCAGCATCGATTTGAGCCGCTTTCCCGACGTGGCCACGGTCTATTCCCTGAGCTTTCTGGTGACCCCCCGGGAGGAGGGCGGCTGGCTCATCCAGACCGGGAGCGACAGGGCGGACGCCGCGGCGGATCTTAGGCGGGGCGGTCTGAAGCTGGTGAACACGGAGTGGGTCTGGAACGAACAGGACATGAAGAACGCCTACCGGGATGGCCTGGAATACCCCCGGCGGATCAGCGCCAGGAAATACGTGCTCTGCAGCAAGAACACCCAGGGGGACTTCGTCCTGACCATGGACCATGAGCGGCTGCTGCGGGCCACGGGCTGGGATCTGCCCGCCGATGAGAGCGCCCGCAAGGCCCACACGGGCTACAAGGCGGTCATGAGCCTGGGGTACTATGTAACGCCCCTGGTGGAGGGCTTCCTGGTGGAGACCAGCAGCACCCTGGAGAACGTGTACAGCATGCTCCTTGAGAACGGGGTCCGGCTCACGGACACCACCTGGACCTACACCTTGACCGAGGTGGAGACCCTCTACGCGGAGCAGCATCCGGAGCCGGAGCCCACGGAACCGGCGGAGACCCCTGCCCCTGAGCCCGGCGACGGGGAGGAAACGCCCGAGCCTTTGACCTCTTCAGAGGCGGGCGGCCCGGACGAGCAGGGGCGCAGGAAGCTGGCGGAAAACAGCCAGGCCCTTGCCAGCCTCTACCATGTGGACCAGACCCCCGCCCGCCTGGCCATCCAGAAGGCCAAGGAGCAACGGTACGGCGACAGCCTCCAAAGCAGCGAGGTGAGCTACAACGCCTTCTGGGTGGGGAAAAACGAGCAGGCGGAGTTTGGCAACTGCTTTCGGATCGTGTACACCCTCAAGACGAAAACCGGCACGGAATACCTGACGGCGGACCTCTACAACCTTTCCGAGGACGCGGCGCCCCAGGCCGAGGACGTGTTTTTGACCGCCGCCAAATCCCTGGACGAGGCCAAGGCCCTGGACGCCTTTTCGGAGGAGCAGTACACCCTGTATGAGCTGAAAGAGGGGAGCATGGCCTTCCCTGAGGACCAGGGCCGATCCCCCTTCGATGAGAACGGCTTCCTGTTCCCGGATAGCCTGACGGACAAGATCGACGAAGCCCAGGTTTGGGCCCTGCCCATCCCCGAGGAAATGACCCTTCTTGCCCTGCTGGGCTACGGGCGCAACGAGATCTTCGCCCGGAACGGGAACAAGTTTTCCGACACCAGCGTGTACACCCGCTTCTATTCCCAGTACACCTGGTTCCAGCCCAAGGGGAGCGTAACCTATAACGCCATCAAGCAGAACTACCCCGTGGCCGCGGAGAACATCGATTTTCTTAAAACCATGGAAAAGCTGATCAAAGAGGGATAAAATAATTGCATTTCCACCGCAACCCTTCCGGGGGTTGCGAAGTGTTGTAGATGAGGAAGGAGCGAGGGGTGGAAGCCAAGATCGATCGAGCCGGGAGAGCCCCGGTGCCGCTGGATCTGGAGGAGCTGTATCGTGCCTACGCGGACATGATCTACCGGCTGGCCCTGGTGCGCACGCGCAACCGGGCGGACGCGGAGGATGTGCTGCAGGAGGTGTTCTTCCGGTGCCTGCGGCGAAAGCCGGCCTTTGCCGATGAGAACCATCAGAAGGCCTGGCTCATCACCGCCACCATCAACGCCAGCAAGAGCCTGCTTTCCAGCGCCGCCCGCCGCCATGGCGCCGGGTCCGAGCCCCTGGAGCAGCTCTCCACACAGGACGATACGGACAACAGCGTGTATCTGGCGGTGCTGCAGCTGCCGGAGAAGTATCGGACCGCCGTGCATCTGTTTTACTATGAGGGATACTCCGTGGAGGAGATCGGGCGGATGACGGACACCAATCCGTCCACGGTAAAATCTCACCTGCATCGGGCCAGAGAGGTCCTGCGCAGCGTGCTGAAGGAGGATGATGGGGATGTTTGAACAAGAGTATATGCGAGCCAATGACCGGATTCATCCCCGTCAGGACCTGCTCAAAGACCTGCAGAAGAACTGGGAAGCGGAGCAAGCCGAGGAGAAAAAGGGCCGGGTGGTGGCTTTCCCCACCTGGATCAAGGTGCTCAGCGCCGCCGCCGGGATCATCCTTTGCGTGGGCATCGGCATGGGGTCCATGCTGCTGCTGAGCCGCAAGGGAACAGCCAACATGTCCGCGGAGGCGGAGGCGCCCCAGATGGCCTACAGCCTGGCGGAGGACGCCGCGCTGAACGACGCGATCCGCACCGAGGGGATCACGACCGCAACGACGCAGCAGGAGGCAAAGGCCGAGGCCGCGCCTGAGGATGCGCCGGCGGAAGCGCTCCCGGAGCCGGAGGCGCCGTCCCTGCTCATGAAGGCGGCGGAGGTTCCCGCCCCTGTGGGCATGCACCGGGCCCTGGATGAAGAAGAGATCGCCCAGGCGCTGGGCTTTGCATCGGCGGACCAGGGCGACGAGGCCCCGGAGCCGGAAGCCCCCGCCGCCGGCGTGCCGGAGGAACCCGAGGCCCAGCAGAATGCTCCTCTCGACGGAGCGCAGCCCGAGGCGGCCCCCGCCGAGGAGGATGAGCTGGCGGAACTCTCCGAAGAGGATGAGCTGGCGGAGCCCGTCGAGGAGGGCGAAACCGAACCCTCCGCCGCCGATGCTCCTGCTGACACGGTGACCGCTGCCGCCGCCCAGCCGGAGGAATCGGCTTTGTATGGTTCGGCGGCCATCCCGCCCCAGGGCCGGCTCATGCGGCAAGGGGACGATTTCGCCGTGTTCATGCCCACCACGGAGCAGGTGCACATCGTTCAATACGCCAATAACAAGCTTTCCAACGTGTTTTCCCTGGGTCTGAAGGCCAATGGCACCCAAGTGAAGGACGCCCTTTGGCTGGGCGACGAGCTGCTGGCCCTGCGGGAGGCGGCGGGGAACACGGAGCTGCTGCGCTTCAGCGTGGCGGACTGGAAATCCCCCCGGCACCTGAAGGACATGACCCAAAGCGGCGCTTTTCTGGCCGCAAAGGAGCTGGGCGGCCGCCTCTTGGTGCTCACCCGCTTCGAGGCCAGCCCGGAGGCGCCCCTGCCCCAGGTGGACGGGGCGGCCCTGTCCGCCGATGAAGTCCTGCTGGACCGGGAGCGGCCCGGCACCGCCTTTGCCCTCCTCACGGTCTATGACCCGGCCCTGGGGGCCTTTGGGGCCCGGCTGGCCGTCCTTTCCGACGTGAGCGGCATGGCCGCCGCCGGGGAGCAGGTCCTGCTCTGGAGCCAGGGGGAGACCCTGCAGCTCCTGGCCCTTTCCCTCGGCGAGGAGGGGCTAAACCTGGTCGCGGAGGCGGAGCTGGAAGGGGATCTGGTGGACCTGTACGCCCATGAGGCCGGGTACACCCTGCTCCTGCAGCGGGGCGAGGAAGCGGCCCTTGTGACCTTGGACGGGGCCCTGGCGGAGCAGGCTTCCCTGTCGGTCAAGGCCGGCGCCCTCCGGTGCGGGGAGGCCTATGCGGGCGGCGCGGCATTTTTGACCGAGACCGCCCTCCATGTGCTCACCCCGGCGGGGGACAGGGCCCTGGAGCTGAACGCCCATGCCCTGCGCCGGCTGTCGGAGGTGCGGCTCCTGGCCGTCACCGCCGACGGAACCCTCCACCTGGTGGGCACCGACGGGGAGCTTCGGGAGCTGAGCTCCGCCCTGGTGAAGGAGGATATGGCCCTGATCCTGGAGGATCCCGCCAAGATCGCCTTTGAGCCGACCACCGGGCGGATCGCCTTCCCGGCGGGCAAGCGGGTCTATCAGTTCATGGTCAACGATAAGGACGAGCTGCGCCAGCGGGGCTACCCCCTCAGCTTCGGCGACCACAACGACCAGGAGCTCCGGGAGCTGCGGTGCCTGCTGCTGGAGGATCGGGCCATCGTCTTCTATAAGGCCGGGGCCATGCTCTGCAACGTGAACCTGGAGCGCATGCTCACCAACAAGTATTAATATCCCGGTTTCACCTGGCATACAAAAACGGGAGGGGCGAAAGCCCCTCCCGCTGTTTTATCCCTTCTCTCACTTCCACAGCTCGCACAGATCCACCGCCATCGTGCGGTAGAGCCCCAGCACGGCCTCCTCCGGCGCGGCAAGGTTCTCCGGATACAGGATCTCATACAGCGGCCGCAGCGCCTGTCGGTAGAGGTCGAGCCCCTTGCGCGTCTTGGCGATCAGCTTCTTGCCGGCCGCGTCCGCCGCCCTGTACTTGGCGTTCACCTGCGTGTCGAGCGCCTTTTGCCACATGCTCGCGCCCGTGCCGAAGGAGTTCGCCTCCGCGACGTTCGACAGGCTGCGCGCCAGATTCCCCCGCAGCGCCGCCATGATCTCGGCGTGCGCTTCGCAGTACAGTTCCATGTATGTCGCTTCCGCTTCGCCCTCGCCCACGGAGCGCGCGCACGTTTCGCCCGGCGCCACACCGCCCAATTCGGCATAGGCGTTTGTCAGGCTGTCCGTCGGCTCGCCGCCGTGCAGGATGTGGCAAAGCTCCGTGCAGTGCAGCCGCAAAATCTCCGTGATCCGGCGGCATCCCGCGATCCGATCCGCCGTGGTGTAGAGCAGCTCGGTTTCGTACCGCAGTTCCGCCATGAACCGGTCATGGGCCAGCAGCAGCGCCCCCGCCGCGTCGCCCCATGCCGCCTCGTACAGATCCTGATACCCCTTTTCGACCGCGTTGAGCCACAGTTCAGCCACCGCGTTCCAGGCGTCGAGAGAATCCTCGTTGCCCTCCAGCAGCTCCGCCGCGGCCTTGGCGACCGCCTCATGCTCCCGGCAATGCCGCAGCGTGTAGGTCGCCGCCCCATCGTTGGCGGCTTGGATGTCGAGCATACACGATACATAGCTGCCGTCCGCGTGCACAAGGATCGGCGTACCCGTCGAATCCTCGATGATCTCGCCGTCCGGGTCCAGCTTCGGCGTCGTGTCGTCCTCCTTCACAGGCGGGGTGATGCCGCCGGTCACGCCGGTGGTAAGCCCTTCCTCGCTCGTGTACGACTTGACCTTTTCGCTCGTCACCGGCACGCCGGCCTTGCCCTCGTACTGCCACGTCGCCGTCGCATAGTTGATCACAATGCCGTGACCCACATCGTCCGCCGTCACCGTGTGCTGATACGCGATGGATTTGCTCTCGCCCGGCGCAAGGCTTCCGATCGTGTCGATCACGCCCAGGCCCGCTTTTTCAAGGCTGTCCCGCACAACGATGTTCGTCGCTTCCACCTCGCCCGTGTTCTTCACCGTGATCCCGTAGGTGATCGTTTCGCCTTCCTCATACCACAGGCCGTTGGCCGGGGCGCTCGTTTCCGTCTTGCTGACGTATACGCCCGCCACCACGCCGTCGATCTTGCCCATCGGGTCGTTGCCCTTTTCGGGATCCGGCTTATAGTCCGTGTCGCCGTCCGGGTCGGTCGGCGCGCTGACCTCGGTGCTTGTGATGATCTCTTTGTTGCCGTCCTCGTCCGTTGCCGTCACGGTCGCCACGTTCTTGATCACCAGGATCGACTTATCCAGCGCCGTCACCGTGCCGCCCGAATAGTGGATCGGATCGCTCGCCTCGCCCGGCTCTAACTTGTCGATCGTGGCGATCACGCCGCCGCCGTCCTTTACCTCGATGTTCGTGTAGGTCTTGTCCGTGTTGTTCGTGATGACGATCGTGTATTCGATCTCCTCGCCCTCTTCGTAATACTTGCCGTTGGCGGGCGGCTTCGCCAGCGCCTTGCTTACCGTCGGCGTCTTAGGCTTGCCGAGGACCGTTGAAGTGACCGTGTTGGTCGTCATCTCCACCGGTTCGCCGGTCACCGCATCGGTGAATTTCGCTGTTGCGGTGTTGGTGACATAGCCGTTATCCGCATCCTCCGGCGTGACGGTATGGAGAACACGAACCCACATCGCCGGATAGACAACTCCCGGGTCCGATTCCAAATGTAGAGCGCCGCTGTTGTTCCACGTCTCGTACTCGCTGGCCGCGTTGGGGTCATCCAGCACAAGGTCCGAAAAACCTATGTTTTCTTCCTCAGGATTGTAATACCAAAGGCTAATCCAGTATATGATTGTCTCCCCGACCTGATAGCCGTTCGGATCGGAAGGATGGCTGATCTCTTTCTTTGTAAACTCCTTTTTGAGCCCATCCTCCGGCAGCGTCCAGTCCTCGGCCTCGGGGCGGGCGATCTTAAAGGTGCGGATGATATGGTTGCTCTCGCAAAGCGGCGCTGCTGTCGCCGGATCGGCGCCGGGTTCATAGCCGACCACATACCATTCAAATGTTCGCGAGCCGAAATACGGCGAATCCTCCGGCTCCGGCGTCACCCAATTCGAATATGCTTTGATCCACCCAGGCGAGGAACACGATCCCCCCGGCGTTACATTGCTTCCCATGAGACCCGGGGAAGATTTTGGGGCGCCCTTGGAAGATATTTTAATCTCATATAAATCCAGAGGCACATTCCCGGTGTTGATTCCCTTTAAGTCAAATTCAACTTTCTCCGATTTAAATACATCCCCGCCGTCATGCGGATAAACTTCCTTGAACGCGTTTTCGGGAACCATTTCGAGCTTCACCGACGGCGCCGGCTCCGGCGGCGTCGTCCCCTCCGGATAGGTCAGGGGGATGAAAACCTTCGCATGGTTGGTCGAATACGATTTTCCGTCCAGATCCGTAAATACCCATACGGACTCAACCCTAAACATCTGACCTGATAGATACCCAAGCGTCACAGTTATATTTCGATTCAACGTCGTGTCTTCGCCGGGCTGCAAAATTGCGTCGTTTATGTTGATCTTGATTGGCACATTGCCGATATTGGTGACGGTCATTTGGACGGGCACGATTGCGCCCTCATAGCACTTGCCCTTGCCGGCGTCCTCCGCCCAGCTGATCGAAAGCCAGCCCTTGGGATTCGCGTCTGATCCGGTGGCGGGCAGCTTTGCGGTCTTGGTATGGCTGGGGTCCCGCTGGCAGGTATAGGTGATCTCGCCCTCCTCGGTCTCGGTGGGCACCTTTGTCACCTTGCCGCCGTCCCAAAGGTGGCCCAGGGCGGCAATCGCCTCCGTTTCAGACAGCGCCGCGCCGCAGACCGCGCAGACGCTCCCCGCCCCGTGGCCCGGCTCGGTGCAGGTCGGCTCTTTGGCAGGGGCTGTGCTCGGGGTATGGGCGGTCTTGGGCAGCGTTTCCGTTTCCGTATAGCCGCAGCTGGTGCATTGGCGCGCCCGCTGTCCCTCCGTGGTGCAGGTCGCCGCCTTGGTCGTGCTCCACGCGCCGAAGGTATGCCCGGTGGCGGGGATCGTCTCGGTTTTTTTCTCGCCGCAGCGGGAGCAGGTGTAGGTTTTCACGCCCGCTTCCGTGCAGGTAGCGGCCTTGGTCACCGCGCCGCCGTCCCAGTTGTGCCCGGTCGCGGCAATCGTCTCGGTCTTTTTCTCGCCGCAGCGGGAGCAGGTGTAGGTTTTCACGCCCGCTTCCGTGCAGGTAGCGGCCTTGGTCACCGCGCCGCCGTCCCAGGCGTGCCCGAGAGCGGGGATCGTCTCCGTCTCGGCCAGCACCGCACCGCAGACCGAGCAGACGCTGCCCGCCCCGTGGCCCGGCTCCGTGCAGGTCGCCGCTTTGGCAGGCGCCTCGCTGGGGGTGTGGGCGGCCTTGGGCAGCGTTTCCGTCTCAGCATAGCCGCACACGGTGCAGGTGCGCTCCCGCTGGCCTTCCGCCAGGCAGGTGGGCTCCTTGGTCGTGGTCCACGGGCCGAAGGTATGCCCGGCCGTGATGGGGATCGCTTCGGTCTTGGTATCGCCGCAGCGGGAGCAGGTGTAGGTCTTCACGCCCTCTTCCGCGCAGGTGGCGGCTTTGGTCACCGTGCCGCTGTCCCAGTCGTGGCCCAGGGCGGGGATAGACTCAGTCTTCTGCTGGTTGCACCACGTATTCGTAATCATGCGGTGACAGGTATAGGTGATTTCGCCCGCCTCGGTGCAGGTTGCCTCCTTGGTCACGACGCCCTCGTCCCAGTCATGGCCGGGGGCGTACCGGGTGATAGTGCTCCTGCCGCATATGGTGCAGTATACCTTCGTTACCGTCTCGACGGTGCAGTTCCCCTGCTGCAGCGTTTCCCATTTAATGTCATGTATTGGCGGATCGTAGCCCAATTCTTTCGCCTTGGGGCATTCCTCATCTGTCCACGACAAGTCTTCTCCGTCCGCGTGGACGTGGGGCGCCGGGGCCAGGCCCAGCAACAGCAGCAGGGCCAGGGCAAAGGCAAACCATCGTTTCGTTTTCATGTTCTCCCTCCTTCTTTGGCGTTGGTTGGCGGTGTGTTTCAGCATACAAAAAAGCGCAGCCGGAGCATGTGAAGCTCATGGCTGCGCAAAAGCGGCGCAACAGTATTGGACAGATCTGCCTCTGTCTGTCTGCGTGTCTGTCTGAAATCTGGCAGGTCGTTCCATACTCGTCAAGCCCTTCTTGAGTAAAATTCAACTAAAGTATAGCAAAATTATCCCCGCTTGACAAGTTTCTTTGGCTAAATTTCCTCAGCCGGCCAGCCGGGCCTTCTTTTTTTCGTCGCCCAGGTGCAGAAGGGGAGAGATGCGCTTGTACAGGAGCATGGTCAGCAGGGACACCACGATCCCCTTGAGCAGGTTGAAGGGGACCACGGCGAACAGAACCAGGGTGGACACGCTGTTGATGGCGCCGTTCACCTTGGTGCCCATGGCCACGATGGCGTCCAGCGGCATGCCGAATAGGGCGGAGAATTTGGGCAGCAGGTATATGGCGTTAAAGGCGCTGCCGAAAACGGTCATCACCACCGTCCCCAAAACAAGCCCCCAGATGGCCATCCGGCGGCTGGGGCGGCTGTGGTAGAGGATGCTGGCCGGGAGCACGAAGGAGCAGCCCACGGCGAAGTTGGCAAAGTCGCCCACGAAGGCGGTGGTGGTCCCCTTGAGGATGAGCTTGAGCATCACTTTCAACAGCTCGCTGACCACCCCCGCCACCGGGCCCAGATAAAAGGTGCAGATGAGCACCGGCAGCTCCGAGAGGTCCAGCTTGTAGAAGCCGGGGGCGAAGAACAGGGGGATCTCAAACAGCATCAGCACCCCGGCCACGGCGGAGAGCAGGCCGGTGTAGGTGATGTAGTGGGTGTCGGAAAGGGATTTGCGGTGCTTCACCAGCCGCTTTTCAAACCACAGGGCCAGCAGAAACAGCCCTGCGAAGATGGCCAGGCACACCAGGATGAAGGTGATGTTTTGCATGAGATACAGCCTCCTGACGAAAAATTCCTGAAGCTGTGGTCAGCCTCAGGAATTCGTGGAGCGTCTATCAAAGCAGGCGCGCGAATGTCTTTTCCCATCCGGACTGTACCGTCGGTCCCGGAATCGCACCGGGTCGGCCTCCAAAGGAGGTTCATGGACTTTCACCATCGGTCGGGAGTTTCACCAAAGACTGTCTATTCGCTTCGTGGGGCAGTATAGCACAGGATGGAGGGTGTGTCAATTTTTTGTTTTGCCGCTTTTTTCTCTTCGGTGAAGAGAAGAAAAGCGGCGCAAAAAAGAGAAGCTCAGGAAGACTAACTTATTAGAATTCCTGAGCAGTTTAGTATTCCTAAAGTTCTTTTGGGCAGCTTTTCTTTCAAGAAAAGCTGCGAAGCTTCCAATCTGTTCAGCTACAGCTGCGCGCTCTCCAGGGAGCTTTCGCCCATGATGTCCCGGGTCAGGTGCTCGTCGGTGACGGCGGCCCGGGTCAAAACCATCTTCCCCGCCTCCACGGAGTGGGTGAGCCACACGTTGCCGCCGATGATCGAATCGCTGCCGATCCGGGTCTTCCCGCCCAAGATGGTGGCGCCGGCGTAGATGACCACCCGATCCCCAATGTCCGGGTGCCGCTTGATCCCCTTCACCGGGTTCCCGTCGGGCCCCAGCTCAAAGCTCTTGGCGCCCAAGGTCACATGCTGATACAGCTTCACGTGCTTTCCGATGGTGGTGGTCTCACCGATGACCACGCCGGTGCCGTGGTCGATGAAGAAGGAATCCCCGATGGCGGCCCCCGGGTGAATGTCGATGCCCGTGCTCCTGTGGGCATACTCCGTCATCATCCGGGGCAGCAGGGGCACCTTCTCCAAATACAGCACGTGGGCCAGCCGATAGGCGGCGATGGCGGGAAACGCCGGGTAGCAGAGGATGATCTCCGCCACGCTGGCGGCGGCCGGGTCCCCCTCATAGGCGGCCGTCAGGTCCGTTTGCAGCTGCCGGTGCACCTCGGGCAGGGCGGCCAGCAGCGCCTCCGCCACCGCCTCCGGCGCCCGGTCCTCCGGCAGCACCCGCTTCAGGCACGCAAACAGCAGGTCCATTGCCTCCCCCAGGGCCGTCTCCCGGGAGATGGGCGCGGGGGCGTACTGGGGGAACATGGCCGTGGTCAGCCAGTCCGTCAGCTGCTCCGTCTGCTTCCGAAACCCCTGCAGGTTCCCGTCAGCCGGGCGCTCTTCATGTTGGGAAAGGGCCCGGGTGACCTCAAAGAAACGCCGTCTCGTGGATTCGTTCATGCTCAGTTACCGAAAAGGGCGGTGGACAGGTACCGATCCCCGGTGTCGGGGAGCAGGGCAACAATGGTTTTGCCGGCGTTCTCGGGGCGCTTGGCAAGCTGCAGGGCCGCCCAGAGAGCCGCCCCGGAGCTGATGCCCACCAGCACGCCTTCGCTGCGGCCCATGCGCCGGCCGGCCAGCAGGGCGTCCTCGTTGGTCACGGGGATGACCTCGTCATAGATCGCCGTGTTCAGCACCTCCGGCACGAACCCCGCGCCGATGCCCTGGATCATGTGGGCCCCGGCTTTGCCCTCCGAGAGGACGGGGGAGGAGGCGGGCTCCACGGCCACCACCTTCACCTGGGGGTTCTGCGCCTTCAGGTATTCCCCCACGCCGGTCACGGTGCCACCCGTGCCTACGCCGGCCACGAAGATGTCCACCTTGCCCTCCGTGTCCCGCCAGATCTCGGGGCCTGTGGTGGCCCTGTGGGCGGCGGGGTTGGCCGGGTTCACGAACTGACCGGGGATGAAGGCGTTGGGGATCTCCTTGGCCAGCTCATCGGCCTTGGCGATGGCGCCCTTCATGCCCTTGGCACCCTCGGTGAGCACCAGCTCCGCGCCGTAGGCCTTCATGAGCTGTCGCCGCTCCACGCTCATGGTTTCGGGCATGACGATGATGATCCGATACCCCCTTGCCGCCGCCACGGAGGCAAGGCCGATGCCCGTGTTGCCGGAGGTGGGCTCGATGATGACGGAGCCCTTTTGCAGCAGGCCCTTTGCCTCGGCGTCGTCGAGCATGGCCTTGGCGATCCGGTCCTTCACGGAGCCGGCGGGATTGAAGTATTCCAGCTTTACCAGGACGGTGGCCTGCAGGCCCTCCTCCTTTTCGATGTTCTGTATCTCTAACAGGGGCGTGTTGCCGATGAGCTCATCGGCGGAAGAATAGATGCGGGACATGGATGAACCTCCTATACTGATCAGAATATGATTTGTTTCGCCTCAGGGTAACAAAAAACGGAGAGCCCCATCAGGGCCCTCCGACATGATCCAAATCGATCGCGGGAACTCTACATGGGTACAGCAAAGGCCGACTGCCGAGCGCAGCACTCGTTACAACAACAGATGCAGTTGAAGGTCGCCTTTGTCATGGTAGCTCTCCGTTTGTTTCCTATCGGTTTAGTATGTTTATACTATATGCCCGCCGCCTTGTCAAGAACTTTATATATTATTTTGGCCTATTGCCGCAAAATAATGCTCCCGTCGATGGCGTTGATGGTGAGGAAGGACCGGCTGTCGTCCGATTCCACGCCCTTGTCCCGCAGCCTGGCCAGGTAGTCGTCCGGCTCCCGGGCTCCCAGAAAATCCCAGCAGGGCACCAGCAGGCCCCCGTCTCCGTTTTGCGCCGGAACGGTCACCAGCCCCAGCCGCACCTCGGTGATCCGATAGCTGTCGTCGAAGCTGTAGCTGTCCGCTATATTGTCCACGATCAGCACCATCTTCTCAAAGATCTCCCGTATCGTCTCAAAGGGCAGGAGCTTGGCCGCCGCCACCTCCGTGGCTCCCAGCGTGCAGGGGGCCTCATGCTCCAGCAGGGCAATGCCCTTCTCGTCCACCAGCACCCGGCACTGCTCATACTCCCAGGCCCGATTGTATTCGTTAGGCTCCACAACGGGCTGGTCCGTGCAGGTCAGCGGCGTGCCGTTCACCGCCGGCGTGAACACAAAGGCCCAGTAGGCCCTGTATTCGTTCCCCTCCACCACGGTGTCCCCCCGATAGCAGCGCACGCTCCGGGCGGAGGCGCAGGCCAGGTGATCAAGGCCCATCCGCTGCAGGGTTTCCTCCGCCGCAGTCTGGGCCGCCTCCCGGCTCATAGGCAGCTCGTTGGGCCAGCGGTGGCCCAGGAGGGGGAAGTGGATGTAGCTGCAATCCCCCCGAACATATCGCACGCCGCTGCGGCTGTATTCGGAGCAGCTGTCGATGCTCAGGTTGGATACGGTGCCGTCATCATTCAGGGCGTTCAGGAGCAGATAGCGGTCCTTGGTCTGCTGCTTGCCTTCCTGGGTCCATACGTTGAGCATCTCCCAAGTCCAGGTGGGGGCAAAGGTCTCCAGAGTCTCCGGGGCCTGGGCGGCCTCCTTTACCAGCTCCTCCAGGTGGTCTTCAAACTCCGCTTTGTCGTCGTAGCCGCTCCAAACGTCGCTGCCGTATTCTTCCCAGTGGTCCAAATCCTCCTTCTGCTGCAGGATCTCCGCCTCCAGCATAGCCTTCGTTCGGGCGCGCAGCGGGTCCACGCAGCGGATGTTCTCTCCCAGCAGGGCGGCGGCGAACCGGCGGGCGTCCTCGTCGGTGAACAGCTGCGGCGATACCCGGGCCACCGGCAGCTCGCCCTCGGGCAGAAGCACCTGGGCGTCCACGGTCACCGTCAGATGCCCGCCGCCGCTGGTGAGCTTGGTTTCATAGCTCTTTGGAGCGCCCAAACGGCTGTACCAGTCCACCCCTTCCTGGGGGCTTTCGGCGGGGGCGGCGCCGCCTCCCTGGGCCTTTTCGATCATCTGCTCCTGGTTCTTGTTCACGATAAGGGGCTCCTTGGGGGTCTCCCGGCAGCCCGTCAGCAGCAGGAGCAGGGCAAAAAGAATGAGAGTCGTTCGCTTCATGGTCGTCCTCCTTTGTTGATTTCTATATCCAGTATATCGTCCGGATGTAACCAAAAGGTTGCAAAGATGTAATGTACTTGTAATTCCGGGGCAAAAACCGCCTTGCCCGCCGGGCAGCCTTCTGCTACAATAGGGCAGAGGCGGCCCCATGTCATTTGCCGTCGAACAGATTTTCACCCCCCCCCGGGGTGAAGCGTGAACACAAGGAGAAAAAAACCATGAAGGTCTATTCCGTTACCGATCCTGCATTCGGCCCCTACGGCAAGGTCCTGGAGGGCTACGACACGGCGGCGCTCCGAATGGCCATGAACCGGATCCCCCTGCCCGAATCGGGCACGACCTACCGCCCCGGCATCGAGAGCCTGGAAGCCTGTCCCATCTTCGAGGAGCTTGAAAACCGGGCCTACGGCGGCATGCCCATCCAGCTGGGCATGTGCTGGGGCCGGAACACCAAGCTCAACTGCCTGGAATATCATCGGGACAGCGAGGTGAACCTGGGCGCCACGGACTTCATCCTGCTGCTGGCGAAGGCGGACCAGATCGAAAACGGCCTGCTGGACACCGCGAAGGTGAAGGCCTTCCGGGTCCCCGGCGGCGTGCCCGTGGAGGTCTACGCCACCACCCTCCATTACGCGCCCTGCCAGGTGCCGGAGGAGGACGGCTTCCGGGTGGCGGTGGCCCTGCCCAAGGGTACCAACACGGAAAAGCCCGCCTTTGAGCCCCGGTGCGCCGAGGACACCTGGATGACCGCGAAAAACAAATGGCTCCTGGCCCATCCCGACTCCAAGGAAGCCAGGCGCGGCTGCCATATCGGCCTTGCCGGGGAGAACATCGACATCTCCAAATGATCCATCCGAGCAAACAACAAAAAGGGCCCTATTGGGGCCCTTTTTCAGTATCCGATATGGGGGTCGATGATGGACCCGTCCACGGCGTTGAGGATGAGCAGGGGCTGGAACATCGTGTCCGAGTAGCCGTTCACCTGGCCGTAAAAGCACCAGACGGGCGTGAGGATACCCCTCGTGAAGGAATCCCGGTCGAAGATGCGCCAGAGGCACAGCCGTACGTGGTCGATCTCGATCTCCCAGTCCTTGTCCACGCCGTAGTTGGCGTAGACTATGGGCAGCATCTTTTCAAAGATGGTGCGCACGTTCTCAAAGGGCAGCAGGGTGGACCGGTCCGTGATGATGGATTCCACGGCCAAAGGCCCGATCCACTCCACTCCCTGGATGCCCTCGTCGTCAACAGCCACCTCCAGCACCTCGTAGTGCCATTCCGGCCCATAGCCGGCATCGTCCACCCGCACCTGGCTGATGCCGAAGAAGCTCTCCACGCTCACCCCCGCCACCTGGCGCAGGAAGCGGACAGCATAGGCCTGACGCTCCGGCAGGGCTCGCTGCAGCGCCAAATCATCGGGGTCCCAGTATTCAGCGGCGCCTATCTCCTGGCGGCTGGACAGCAGATATACCCCGTCTACGACCATATCCGTCACGCCGCAATCCGCTATGAGCTGCTCCGCCTGCCGCCGCGCTTCGGCAGGGGTGAGGGAGAGGAGGAGCTTTTCCGGCTCCAGATGTCCCTCGATGATCAGTCCTTCCGGCAGCCGCGCCGCCTCGCCGGTCAGGCTTTCCTTCGTTACATCCAGCAGCTGCGTGCTGGTGGTGTAGGAGCCCATGTGAAGGCCGTTTCGTGTATAGGACAGGTTTGATCCGCTGCGGGGCGTAAAGTATTGCTCGTTCCCGTCTCCGTCGGTCTCGGCGTAGCTGCCGGCGTTCTCGTAGACGGCGTCATTGGTCACAGTGAACGTAGCCCCGTCTTTCTCAAAGGGACGCTCGATGGCCTGGACGGCGGTGCCCTTGGCCGAATTCTTCCCCATAAAGTCCCAGCTGTATGGCTTCAAAGTGCCGTCGTTGGGGACGAGGGCCACTTCCTCCGGGGCTTTGCTGTATTCCTGCTGCAAGCCTGTTATTTCATTCTGGAGGGCACGGATTTGGAATTCATCCTCGCTTCGCCCCCCGGCCGCCAGCTCGTCCACCCTGGCCTGCTTCTCCTTGATCTGCTGCTCTATGTACCACTTGGGGGAGGCGGTGGGGATATCGTACATCGGCTCCCCAGCGGTCAGTGCCCGGAAGAAAGCATAGACCGTCTCCTGGTCGAACCGGGCCGCCTGCACGTAGACCAGGGGCAGAGCGTCCGCCTCCGGCAGGATCACCGGGGCTTCCCCCCGGATGCGCACCCGGGTGGCCTCGTTCTTCAAATCCAGCACATAGGTCCTGGGGCAGCCCAGCTGATCGTACAGGCTGCTCCCGGCCTGGGCCGGCTCGGCGCTGCCCTTGGCCTTCTCAATGAGCCGCTCGTTGTCCTTGCCGATGACGAAGGGCTCCTTGGGCGTGGGCTGGCAGGCGGTGAGCATCAAAAACAGAACAAGTATAAAAATACGTATTCTACGCATATATGCACCTCAATATCCCAGCAGCGGGTCGATGACACTGCCGTCCACGGCGTTGAGGCAAAGAATGATCTCATCCCCCTGGTAGTAATCATATCCGCCGGAAAGTCCATAGGTGGCATAGTCTTTCCAACCGTCGGACTCGGTCTCCAGCAGCGTCCCATAGAATACCCAGGCGGGGATCAGCAGCCCCTTGAGCTCCTGGGTGTTGTTTTGCTCCCGCACCCGCATGAGCTCCAGGCGCACGTGGGAGACGTTCACCTCCAGGGATTTCAGGTGCTCCCGCCCGGCGGGGTTGTATACGATGGGCAGCATCTTCTCCGCCACGTCCCGGATGTTCTCAAAGGGCAGAAGACTGGTGGATTCCGACAGCGTGTCCAACACTGTCAATGGTTCATACCAGTTGATGGACACCATGCCCTCAGCGTCCACCACGAAGCGCAAGGTCTCCATCTGCCATGGGATGGAATATACGTTGTCAAATCTTGATATACTGGAGGAAGAGGCCGCCACGGACACGCCCTTTACCCGGCGGCGGCAGTCCACGCATAGGGCATAGTGGCTTCCGTCCTGGATGATGCCGTCCGTGGAGCCGTCGGCGGCGTCGTCGATCAAAAAGACCGTGGCGATCTCAAGGCCGGGGCCCATGACCTGCAGCACCTCGTTCACCTGGTCGATGATCTTGTTGTAGTCAAGCCCATCGGGCAAAGGGGAGGCAGGACCCACCTCCTGGGCGTGAATCATCGAATAGCCTACCTCCCTGTCCCACAGGTGCCGATAATAGGACAGGGAGGACATGTCGTCGGCGTTGGGGCAGGTATAGATGTTCAGCTCCCTTTCCTGGTTGTTGGCGTCCAGGATCAGCCGGGTGGCGTCGAACCGGCCGCCCTGCCGGGTCTCATAGGTCCCGTCGGTGATCCGGTTTTCCGAGGTCTCGGGGGCGGCTTCATAGGCTTTTTTCAGATACTCAAGCTCGTCCAGCAGGCCCTGCTCAAATTCCTCCCGGGTCATGTCGGCGTCCTTGTCCGGGCCCTTTTCGATGAGCTCGGTGCAATGGCGGATGTCCTTTTCGATTTCTGCCTTGGTCCTCTCCCGGGGCAGGCGCATCTCCTCCCCGCAGGACAGCAGGCGGAACAGGTCATAGGCCTTTTCCTGGGATATGCCCTGGGCCCGGACCCATACCATGGGCAGGGGCTCCTCCGGCACGTATACGTCTGCGTCGATGGCATAGGTGAAGTTTTTATTCTGTTCCGTGAAGGTCCAGCGTTCGGGAACCTCCAGTGGGGATGACGCCGTCTCCGGTGCCTGGGTGGCCGTAGCCTTCTCCACCATGACCTGCTGCTCCTTGGGCACGATCAGGGGCTGCTCCGGCGTCTTCTGACAGCCGATCAGCAGCAGGAGGGCAGCCAAAAGAAGGATCGTTCGTTTCATTTGTAAACACCTCTCTTTCTGTCCTTAGCCTACAGCAGGAGCGGGGGAGAAGTCTTTTCCGTTTTGTAATAAAAATGTAATCGTTCCCTCAGAACCGCACCCGGAACGCGGTTCCCTTGCCGGGCTCGCTCTCAAGGGTGAGGGCGGCCCCATGGGCGTCGGCGATGGCCTTCACCAGCGCCAGGCCCAGGCCGCTGCCGCCCTGCTTGCGGCTGCGGGCCTTGTCCACCCGGTAGAAGGGCTCGAAGATCCGCCCCTGGGCTTCGGAGGGGATGCCCCGGCCCCGGTCGCTGACGGTGAAGGTCCGGTCCGCATAGGTCAAAAAAACCGGTTTCTCGGCCGCGTCCGGCTCGTAGCTTCGGGCGGCGTTCTCCACCAGGTTCATGAGCAGGGACACCATCAATGTGGCGTCCAGCGGCAGCGTATCGTCGTCGTCGCAGCGGACCTGAAGGGTGACGCCCCGGCTTTGCAGGCTCCTGCGGCTCAGTTGCTCCGCCTCCTGCAGGATGGCCGCCGGCCTGGCGGGCTGCGTTTCGATGCCCCGGTCCAGGAGCAGCAGGCTCATCAGGCTTTGGATCATCCGGCTCATGTAGGCCCCGGCCCCCTGGATGTAGCGGAGGGAGTCGGCCCGCTCTTCGTCGCTGAGCTTGGCCCCGTCAAGGAGCGAAGCGTGGAGGCTCAGGGCGGCCAGCGGGGTCTTGAACTCGTGGCTCACCCCGCCGATGAACAGCCGCTGCCGCTCATTCTGCTCCGTGAGCGCTTCGATCCGGCTCTCCACGGCCTGGGCCATATGGTTAAAGCTGGCGGCCAGCTCGCTCACCTCGTCCCGCCCCGGGGCCTGCACCCGGCGGTCGTAGGCTCCGGCGGCGATCTGCCGGGCGGCGGCGGTCAGGCGGGAGAGAGGGGCGGTGCTCCCCTTCACCACGAAGAACAGCAGCCCCATGCCCAGCGCCACGCCCCCCAAACACACCAGCAGAAAGAGCCTGGTGAGCCGAAAGATGGCGTCGTACACCTCTGTGATATCCCGAACCAGGCCCACGTAATAGGTTTCGTTGTAGATCCATTCCTGGCTGCCCACGATCAGCAGCTGCCGCCCGTCCACCGGACCCCGGAAGACGCCCACATCGCCCGTCTGCCGATCCGGCTGGGCGTATCGGCTGGGGTCCACGGACACGGAGGAAAGGAGGATGTCCCCGTCCCGGATGAGCACCCCCTCCCGGTCGGCAAAGCGGGCAAAGCAGTAGCGGACCAGGCTCTCCCGGAAGGAATCGGAGTCGTCGCTCACGGCATAGTACCGGGCCATGGAGGAAAAGGAGTTGGCCAGGGCCTGCTGCTTGTCCCGGGCCTGGTCCTCCGCCAGGGAGAGGATGGTCCTCCGGGCGTACAGGAGCAGCACCCCGGCGCAGACGAGCAGCACCAGCAGCAGCACCGCCCCCGCCAACAGGCTGATTCTTTGGCGCAGTTTCATGTCAACGGTCCTCCAGCCGGTAGCCCAGCTTCTGCACGGTTTTGATGGCCTCCTCCAGGCCCAGCTTGCGGCGCAAGGAGGAGATCTTCACGTCCACGGATCGGCTCTCGCCCATGTAGTCGAAGCCCCACACATCGCTGAGCAGCTGCTCCCGGGTGACGGTCAGGTTCTTGTGCTTCATCAGGTACAGCAGCACGTTATACTCCAGGGGCCTGAGCTCCACCCGCGCCCCGGCCTTGTAGACCGCGTGGTGGTAGTCGTCCAGCTCCACGTCCCCGGCCCGGTAGATGCGGTTGAGCCGGCCCGTGCGCAGGAGCACCTTTTCGATGCGCACCAGCAGGGCCATCATGTCAAAGGGCTTGGTCACATAGTCCTCCGCCCCGTCCAGCAGGCCCTTGATCTCGGAGGCGGCGTCGGCCTTGGCGGTCATGTAGATCACGGGGATGCCGTAGGCCTTCATATGCTCTAAAAGCTCGAAGCCGTCCAGCCCCGGCAGCATGATGTCCAGCAGAGCAAGGTCGTATCCGTGGTCCTCCGCCAGGCTGTCCGCGGCCTCCTGCCCGTCCTCGAAGCGGGTACACCTATACCCCACGATCTTGAGATTCAAAGCCACGGCGTCGGCGATGGCCTGGTCGTCCTCCACCAAAAGAATGCGGTTTTCCATGCAAAAAAGTCCTCTCTTTCCCTGCATATAGCATATCATGCAGGGGAAGGAGAGGATGCTAAATAGTTGTAATATCTTTGTAATTCTTGCCGTTTTCAGGCGGACGTCAGGCGGATGGTGAAGCGGCTGCCGCCCATGGTGATCGTTTTGACCAGGGAGAACCGGTCGTCCAGGGGCAGGATGATCCTCACCTCGTCCCCGTTCGCCTCCGTAACGGCGGCGGAAAGGTCCGGGTTGAAGCCCAGCCGCTGCGCCATGTCCGAAAGGCCCAGCAGGGGCGCGTCCTGGGGATAGAGCACGGCGGAAGCCATCATGGGCTGGCCGGTTCGGCTGTCCAGATAGGCGGTGAGAGAGAAGGCGTCCCCGGAGGGCAGGTCCAGCCAGGCCTGGGCGGTCCAGAGGGAGTAGCGGCTGCCGTCGGCGGTAAGATAGTCCCGCAGCGTGGCGGCGGTCCGCGCCTCCCCGGCGTTGGCGCTCACGGCGGCCTGCAGCTCCGCGTTCTGTCCGGCGGCGGCCATCATGTCCATAAAGAGCGTATTCCACATGCTCTGGATCAGGGCGTTGGCCTCCGCCTCTGTCAGCTCGTCGGGCAGGGGGTAGCGCTGGGCGCCCTCGGTCTGCCCCGCGTCAAAGAGGGCCAGGCGGGTGGAGAGGGACAGGGGCGCCCCCACGGCGGTGCCGCTCTCCAGGGTGAAGGGCTCATAGGCCGGCCGGTCGTAGAGCCGGCGCTCCTCGCCCCGGAGCAAAAGACTGCTCACCAGCACGCACAGCAGGGCCGCGGCGGACGCGCCCACCCCCAGCAAAACGTAGAAAAGGGTGGTCTTAGTCCTGCGGGTCAACTTCCTCATGACTGGCCTCCTTTCCGCGCTTGTCCTTGGGCAGGGGCAGATCGAACCAGACGCTGGTTCCCTTGCCCACCTCGCTCTCAAAGTGCAGTTCGCTGCCGTGGAGCTGGGCGATCCGGTTCCCGATGGCCAGCCCCAGGCCCGCCCCGTGCTGGGCCCGGGACCGGGATTTATCCACCATGAAGAAGGCCTCGGTGATCCGGGAGAGCTCCTCCGCCGGGATGCCGATGCCGTGGTCCGTGACCGTGATCCGATACCGGTTCTGCTGCTTGCGGCCCGTGAGCTCGATGCTCTTGCCGGCCTCGGAGGCCTTGCGGGCGTTGTCGATCAAATTGGTGATGAGGGTGAGCAGCAGGTCCTTTTCATACAGGATCTGATACTGCTCGATGGAGGTTTCCAGGGTGAGCCCGTGGTGCTCCAGCATGGGGGTGACCACGGCGATCACGTGGCCCAGCACCCGGCGGGCGTAGCCCCGGGTGAGCTCGAACTCGTTTTTGTCCAGCACCACCAGGTCCATGAGCTTCAGGGAGAGGGCCTCCAGCCGCTTGCCCTCGGAGAAGATGAAGTTGGAGGCCATGAAGGCATCCTCCTCGTCCAGCTCCGCCGAGCGGAGCATGTCCGCGTAGCCGATGATGGAGGTCATGGGGGTCTTGAGCTCGTGGGAGAAGCTGGCCACAAAGTCCTTCTGCTGCTTGGCGTAGCCCTCCAACGTGGTCACCTTCTGCTCGATGGCCTCGGCCATGGTGTTGAAGCTCATGGCCAGATCCCCGATCTCGTCCAGGGAGTTCACGTTGGCCCGCACATCGTACTGCCCCTCCTCGATGAGCTTGGTGGCCCGGGTCAACACCCGCACGGGCCGGGACACGAAGTAGGAGATGAGGAGCATGGCCCCGATGCACACCACCACGGTGATGAGGTGCAGGGACACGAAGGCGGCCACCTGGCTTCGCCGGGCGGCAAACAGATCCTCCGCCGGGAAGCGAACGGAAAGGTAGTATCGGTCCATGCCGATGGGCACGCAGCCCGCGGTGTCCAAAAGGGAGCCCTCGTCGGAACGGATGAGGGAGTAGACGAAGCGCCGCTCCGTGAGCTCCGAGTAGCTCAGCCGCTCCCCAAAGCCCGTCCCCGTGGAGGCTAAAAGCCGCCTGCCGTCGTCGTAGAGGGCGCAGCTCACCCCCCGCAGGTTGGCGGCCCCGACGGACCGGTCCAGCACCTCCTGGAGCATGCGGGGGCTGGTGCTCTGGTAGTACATGTTCAGCACGGAGATCTCCGCCTCCAGGGAGGAGGCCATGGCGGAATAGGCCGCCTCCGCCTCCCGGACCCGGAAGGAGAGGGCGGCGGAGAAGCTGCGGCCGATGAGGGCGTGGCCGAAGGCAGCAAACAGCACCGCCACGATAAGGACGGTGCAGACGCTGATCTTTAACGCAAATCTCACAGGCTTGCCTCCTTGGCCCCGGTTCCTATTCCTCCGGCTGCTCCAGGGGATGGAGCTCGTCCTCCGGGATCTCCAGCCGGTAGCCGATCTTGTGGACGGTCTTGATCCGATCCGCCCAGTTCAGCTTCCGGCGCAGACGCTGAATGTGGGAGTCCAGGGTGCGGCTCTCGCCGATATAGTCCGTCTCCCAGATGCGCTCGAAAAGGGTCTCCCGGAAAAGGGCCGTGTTGGGGTTCTGGCAGAAGAGGACCAGCAGATCGAACTCCTTTCTCGTCAAATCCACCCGCTGGCCGTTTTGATACACGTCCCGGGCGTCCAGATCGATGCTCACGTCCAGGATCTGCAAGGTGCCCTGGCTCTTGTTGTACCGGCGCAGGACCACCTCGATCCGGGCCAGCAGCTCCACGATCTCAAAGGGCTTGACGATATAGTCCTCCGCCCCCAGCTTCAGCCCCTTGACCCGGTCCATCACGTCCGCCTTGGCCGTGAGAAAGATCACGGGGATGCCCAAAGGCCGGATGAAGGACAGAAGATCGTAGCCGTCGAACTTGGGCAGCATGATGTCCAGCAGCACCAGGTCGAAGGCGTTGGCTTCCAGCAGGTCCGCGGCCTGCTGCCCATCGTAGGCGCAGGTGACCACGTACCCCTGGCGGCTCAGATTCATTCGGATCAGATTGGCAATGGGCAGCTCGTCATCCACAACAAGAATCTTGATCATTCTCTCACCTCAACGTTTCGGTATGGTGGGAGTATACCACCCAAATTCGGACAAAATGTAAAATCTTATCGACAAGAGGAAGCTTTTTTACAACTTTTTTTGCTTTTTCTGGAATAGGGTCCGCTTTTTCGGCCGGTCTGCTTCCGCCGGCACGGGGATCTTCCGCTTGGGGAACAAGGTGATGACCCCGTCCCGCTCCAGGCCCACCAGCACCGCGCACAGCAGCGGCAGCCCCAGCATGCCTACGCCGCCGAAGACCCGCAGCCCCACGAACATGCACATGAGGGTGAGCAGGGGATGGAGGCCCACATGGTCCCCCACGATCCTGGGCTCGATGCTCTGCCGGATCACGGTGATGATGACGTAGAGGACCAGCAGCCCCACGCCCCGCTTGGTGTCCCCGGTGACCAGGGAGATCACCGCCCAGGGGAGCATGATGGTGCCGCTGCCCACCACGGGCAAAATGTCGAACACGGCGATGATGGCGGCGATGAGCAGGGAATACTCCACCCCCAGGATGGTGAGGCCGATGGACTGCTCCACAAAGGTGATGCACATGATGAGCATATAGGAGCGCAGCAGCCGGCCGATGGTGGTCTTAAAGTAGGTAAAGCCGGCCATGAGCTTGTCGTAGTGCTCCTGCTTGATGCGCCGGGCCACGGCCCAGCTCAACAGCCCGAAGTCCAGGGAGATGAAGTAGGTGGCGATGACCATGAAGAGGATGTTGAGCAGGGAGGAGGGCAGGGCGGACATGAAGCCCGTGACCACCCGGGTGGAAAACTCCGCCACCTTGGCCCTTAGGGACAGGAGCACGCTGCTGCCCAAGTCCTTGAGAACCTGGACCACCCCGGGATCCAGACGGTCCGTCCACTGGGAGGCAGCGTGGGCCACGCTCTCCGCCGCCGGGATGATGACCGTGTTGAACCGGGTGACGGCGGTGCGGGCAAAGGTGAAAAGCTGGGAGCCGATGAGGATGGTCAGCACCGCCAGCAGGATGAAGAACAGCGTTACCAGCACCGTGGACACCAGCCGGCGGTTGAGCTTGAGCTTATTCGAGATGGCGTTTGCGGGGGCGCGGAGCACCAATGAGAAGAGAAACGCCAGCAAAAAAGGCATCAACAGGGGCAAAACAAACTTGAACCCCAGGAAAATGAGGCCGATGAGCACCGCCGCGTAGGCGAACCGTATGAGAAAATGTTCCATGCGTTCCTTCGTCATACACCATCAGTATAGCAGTATTGTGTCCAATCGTCAAAGAAAAGAGTGAAAGAAAAACGAAAAATAACGAAAAGAAAAGCTATTGACAAGTTAGCAAATGCAAACTATAATAGGGCGATGGTTAGTTGAGACTAACCGCTGGAGAAAGGAGGCGCCTATGATGCCATTGCTGCTTGCGGAGGTGGGGGAAAGCAACCTGATCCGCCATATCGGAGGCACACCGGAGGTCAAGCGTCACTTGGAGGATTTGGGGTTTGTGGTCGGCGCCAACGTAACGATCATCTCCCGCATGGGGGGCAACGTGATCGTGAACGTGAAGGAAAGCCGGCTGGCCATCGATGAGAAGATGGCCCAGAAGATCATGGTGTAACGAGCGTAAAAGGAGGAGAAAGCATGAAAACGTTGCGGGAAACGAATGTGGGCGAAACCGTGAAGGTGGTTCGTCTTCATGGGGAGGGCGCCGTGAAGCGCCGCATCATGGACATGGGCATCACCCGGGGCACGGAAGTATTCGTGCGGAAGCTGGCCCCCCTGGGAGACCCCATCGAGGTGAACGTGCGGGGCTATGAGCTGTCGCTGCGCAAGGCTGACGCCGAAATGATCGAAGTCGAATAATTTTTTTTACCACAGAAGTTAGCTACGGCTAACGAAAAGCAAGGGAGGATAAAGCATTTATGGATATTCGCATCGCCCTGGCGGGCAACCCGAACAGCGGAAAAACCACCCTGTTCAACGCGCTGACCGGCTCCAACCAGTTCGTGGGCAACTGGCCCGGCGTCACCGTGGAAAAGAAGGAAGGCAAACTCAAGGGCTTTGAAGAGGTCACCCTCACCGACCTGCCCGGCATCTACTCCCTTTCTCCCTACACCCTGGAGGAAGTGGTGGCCCGGAATTATCTCATCGAGGAGCGGCCCAACGCCATCCTGAACATCGTGGACGGCACCAACCTGGAGCGCAACCTCTATCTCACCACCCAGCTTACAGAGCTGGGCATCCCCGTGGTCATCGCCATCAACATGATGGACGTGGTGAAGAAGAACGGGGACAAGATCAATATCAAGGAGCTGTCCCGTCAGCTGGGCTGCCAGATCGTGGAGATCTCCGCCCTGAAGGGCACCGGCGTGAAGGAAGCCGCCGCCGCGGCCGTGGAAGCGGCCAAAAACGGCAAGACCATCCCCCAGCACACCTTCTCCGGCCCCGTGGAGCATGCCCTGGCCCATATCGAGGAGGCCGTGGTCCACAGCCTGCCCGAGGAGCAGCAGCGTTGGTACGCCATCAAGGTCTTCGAGCGGGACGACAAGGTGCTCTCCCAGCTCAAGATCGAAAAGAGCACCCAGGAGCACATCGAAAAGGATATCCAGGCCGCCGAGAAGGAGCTGGACGATGACGCCGAGAGCATCATCACCAACGAGCGCTATCTCTACATTGCCGAGATTTTGAAGTCCTCCTACAAGAAGCACAAGGCCGGGCAGCTGTCCACCTCCGATAAGATCGACAAGGTGGTCACCAACCGCTGGCTGGGCCTGCCCATCTTCGCCCTGGTCATGGCCCTGGTCTACTGGATCGCCATGGTGGGCGTGGGCGCCTCCGCCACCGACTGGGCCAACGACGGCCTCTTTGGGGACGGCTACCACCTCTTCGGCATCGGCACCTCCGCCTATGAGGAGGAGGCCGAGGCCTACGGCGACGCCATGAACGCCATCGGCGCTTTCTACGAGCTGGACACCGAGGCCGAGGACTTTGACGCCGACGCCGCCCTCGCCGAGCTCAAGGCCGTCACCGGCGAAGCCACCGCCACCGTTACCGTGGAGGATGAGGAAACCCTTGCCACCGAGGACATGACCGTCTACTTTGACCAGGTGCCCGAGGACGCCGGGGACGACGTGATCGGCATGAGCTTCCAGGATGCCGTTGCCTACGTGGAGGAGAAGGGCTTTGAGGAGCCTGACCCCGCGGACTACGGCGTGTGGGTGCCCGGCGTGCCCGCCCTTGTCGACAAACTCCTTTGCAACGAGGAAGGGGAGCCCAAAGTGGCAGATTGGCTCTATGGCCTCATTCAGGACGGCATCGTGGCCGGCGTGGGCGCCGTGCTGGGCTTCGTGCCCCAGATGCTGGTGCTCTTCCTCATGCTGGCCTTCCTGGAGGCCTGCGGCTACATGGCCCGTATCGCCTTCGTGCTGGACCGTATCTTCCGGCGCTTCGGCCTGTCCGGCAAGAGCTTCATCCCCATGCTCATCGGCACGGGCTGCGGCATCCCCGGCGTCATGGCCTCCCGTACCATCGAGAACGAGCGTGACCGCCGCATGACGATCATGACCACCACCTTCATCCCCTGCGGCGCCAAGATCCCCTTCATCGCCATGATCGCCGGGGCCATCTTCGGCGGTTCCTGGATCGTGTCCGTGTCGGCCTACTTCATCGGCATGGCGGCCATCATCATCTCCGGCATCATGCTGAAGAAGACCAAGATGTTTGCCGGCGATCCCGCTCCCTTCGTGATGGAGCTGCCGGCCTACCACTGGCCCACCCTGGGCAACGTGCTCCGCTCCATGTGGGAGCGCGGCTGGTCCTTCATCAAGAAGGCGGGCACCATCATCCTGCTCTCCACCATCGTCATCTGGTTCCTCTCCCGCTTCGGCGTGGTGGACGGCGCCTTCAGGATGCTGGAGGAGGACGAGATCGGCCTGAGCTTGCTGGGCCGTGTGGGCAGCGCCATCGCCTGGATCTTCGCGCCTCTCGGTTGGGGTGAATGGCGGGCCGTGGTGGCCTCCGTCACCGGACTGGTGGCCAAGGAGAATATCGTGGGCACCATGGGTGTGCTCTACGGCGGCGGGGAAGGCACGGTCTATCAGGCCCTGGCCTCCACGTTCACCGGCATCACCGGCTACAGCTTCCTGGTGTTCAACCTGCTCTGCGCCCCCTGCTTCGCGGCCATCGGTGCCATCAAGCGGGAGATGAACAGCCGCAAGTGGACCTGGTTCGCCATCGGTTACCAGTGCCTGTTCGCCTATGCCATCGCCCTGATGATCAACCAGTTCGGCGGCCTGTTCACCGGCAATCTGAACATCATCGGCCTGGCTGCCGCCCTCATCCTCCTGTGCGGCATGATCTACATGCTCTTCTTCAAGAAGTATGAGGAAGCCACCAAGCTGGAAAAGAACGTGAAGATCTGAACACCCATAGCAAAACGCAGGGAAAGGAGTGAACAAGAGCATGCTTTGGCTGCAAGAAAACGGACTTACCCTCATCATCTCTCTGGCGCTGCTGCTGATCGTGTTCTTCATCGTCCGCGCCCAGATCAAAAACAAGCGGGCGGGGAAGACCTCCTGCGGCGCCGGTTGCGCCAATTGTCCCATGCACGGCGCCTGCCATAAGGCGACGAATCGCTAACCCAACCGACTGTACAGCATATGAAAACGGCCCGCGGAACTCCCTCCGTTCCCGGGCCGCTTTCCTTTGCTTTCGAAGGGCGGCGGAACTTGTGAAAAAGCTGCAACTTTTGACGATCCATGGCTTGAATAGATCAGGGGCTCGTGTATAATGAAACTATGTTTTTCCAGCATGATTCATTGGACATAGCCTATCGTCGGCCCCAGGGCGCCGTGACCGCCGGGCAGGAGGTGACCCTCTGCGCCCGCATCAGCGGCATGGGGGGGCAGGTGTTCCTGCTCCTGCAGGACAGGATGGGGGAGCGGCTGCTGCCCATGTGGCCCGCCGGGGACCGATTTGAGACCAGCTTCTTCGCCATGGGCGAGCCGGGGCTCATGTTCTATTGCTTCCTGGTCCGGGAAAACGGCCGGGACTACTATTACTGCGGCAGCTCCGGCAAGGGCGAGCTGCGGGAGGGCAGGGGCCCCCTGTGGCAGATCACGGTCTATGACGCCGGGTTCGAGACCCCCGCCTGGTTCCGCTCCGCCGTGGCGTATCAGATCTTTCCCGACAGGTTCTGCCGAAGCCAGAGCGCGCCTATGGCGCTTGGCGCCGCCCAGCACCAGCGCATGGGCCGGCAGGTGTATCTGCACCGGAAGTGGGACGAGGAGCCCTTCTACGCCCCTCACGGGGGCAACCGGAACTATGCGCCGGACGATTACTTCGGCGGGGATCTGAACGGCATCCGGGAGAAGCTCCCCTATCTTCAGGAGCTGGGCATCACCTGCCTGTATCTCAATCCCATCTTCGAAGCGGACAGCAACCACCGGTACAACACCGCGGACTACCTGCGCATCGACCCCCTGCTGGGCACGGAGGCGGATTTCAAGGCCCTGTGCGCCGAGGCGGGGGAGCGGGGCATCCGCATCATCTTGGACGGCGTCTTTTCCCACACCGGGGCGGACAGCCGCTATTTTGACAAGCGCAACCGCTATGGCAACGGGGCCTATCATCATCAGGATTCCCCCTACTACGCCTGGTATCGGTTCTATCACTGGCCGGAGCGCTATGAGTGCTGGTGGGGGTTCGACACCCTGCCCAACGTGGAGGAGAAGGAGCCAAGCTATGGCGCCTTCATTCACGGCCCGGAGGGCGTGCTGAGCAAGTGGCTCCGGGCCGGGGCCTCCGGCTGGCGGCTGGACGTGGCGGATGAGCTGCCCGACTGCTTCATTCGTGACGTGCGCAGCCGGGTGAAGGCGGAGGACCGGGAGAACGTGCTCATCGGCGAGGTCTGGGAGGACTGTTCCAACAAGCAGGGGGCCGAAGGCCGCCGGGGCTATGTGGACGGCTTCGAGCTGGATTCCGCCATGAATTATCCCCTGCGCACGGGCCTTCTACGGTTTTTGAAGGGGGAGGAGGACGCCTTCGATCTGGAGGGGCGGCTCTGGTCCCTCATGGAAAACTACCCCAAGCCCTTCCGGGACGCCTGCTTGAACCTGATCTCCTCCCACGACGAGACCCGGGCTCTCACCTATCTGGCCGGCGGTCCGGACCGATTCACCGCCACCCGAGCCGAGCAGGCGGCCTTTCGGCCCGACGCCGGGGCCCTGGCCCGGGCAAAGCGCCTCTTTCTGGCGGGCACGGCTCTGCAGATGCTGCTGCCCGGGGTCCCCTGCATATACTACGGGGACGAAGTGGGCCTGACCGGCGGCGGCGACCCCTTCAATCGGCGGCCCTATCCCTGGGGGCGGGAGGACTTCGTCCTGCGGGACGCGGTGCGCACATTGGTGGGGCTTAGGCGGGGGAGCCAGGCCATCACCGCCGGCCATCTGCGCATGGGGGCCCTGTCGGGCCAGTGCTTCGCTCTGATCCGGTATCTGGGGGAGGAATGCGTGGTGCTCCTGGTGAACCGGAGCCCGGTGCCCGTCACCGCGTCGGTCTATCCGTCCCTTCTCTATAAGGGGGAGGACGGGAGCGTGCCGGTGCCCCTTGCCGGCGAGTACACGGAACTCTTTACCGGGGAACGGCGGCGGGCGCGCAGCGTGTTCAGCGCCCCGGTCCCCGCGGAGGGATATTGCATCTTTCGGAAGGAAACGAGCCTATGACACCCAAGTTTCGGTTGGATGAACTGAACAAAGCCCTGCTCATCACCTGCGGCGTCTGCTATCTGGCCAGCTTCGTGCTGAACCGCTATCCCACGGCCAGCGGCCTGTTTCGGCTGCTGTTCACGGCGGCGGCCATCTACCTGGGCATTCGGCTCTTTGCCGGAAACGTGGCCAGGCGGGAATCCGAGAACATGAAATTCCTGACCGGGCTCACGGCGGTGAAGGAATTCTTCCACCGGCCCGCGTCCGCCCGGCAGGCCAAGAGCGCCCCTTCCGGCCAGGAGGGAGGGCTTCTGAACAAATGGAAGCGGCAGTGGCGTGAGTACAGGACCTATCGCTACCTCATCTGCCCCCAGTGCTCCCAGCGGCTGCGGGTGCCCCGGGGCAAGGGAAAGATCCGGGTGACCTGCACCAAGTGCCGCAATCAGTTTATTGCCAAAAGCTGAAAAACAGGCTATACTATACCAAACACACAAAGGAGAACGACCATGAAGCAAGTTACCAAAGATATGAATATCCTGGAGATGGTCATGATGGACGAGGGCATTGCGGAGATCCTCATGGAATCCGGTATGCACTGCCTGGGCTGCATGCTGTCCCATTTCGAGAACCTGGAGCAGGCCTGCGCCGTTCACGGCATCGACGCCGACGCCCTGGTGGACCAGATCAACGAGTACTTGGAGAACCAGGGAGAGTAAGGCTTTTTGTGCCTTTAGGCCACACTCAAGGGCTCCCGGTCCATGCGGCGGGGAGCTTTTTTGCAAAAATACATGCAGGTTTTGCGTGTGTTTTGCATTGACCCGGGGCCAAAGGAAGCATATACTTAAAGAAACAAAAGTTTGTGCCGGGGAGGGAAGCGTATGCTGAGCGAATCGTTGTCTCGGGTCATGCTGCGGATGCGGCTGGGGTTCCTGCGCAAGATGTTCATCTCCGTGCGGGAGGAGAGCAAGGATCTGACCCCCATGGAGATCTTCTGCCTGGAGGGCATCGAGGCCATGGAGCGGCCCACCATCTCCCAGTTTGCCCGCTTCACCGGCATCTCCCAAAGCAACGCCACCTATCGGGTGAACTGCCTCATCCGCAAGGGGTATGTGATCCGGGTCCCTTCCCAGCGGGATCGGCGGGAGTATCACCTGGAGCTGACGGAAAAGTTCAGGGGCTGCGGCCGCGCCTTCGAGCAGAGCGTGCGGGTGCTCTCTAAGCGCATCGCCATGCGCATGAGCCGGGAGGAGACGGAGAAGCTCACCGCCATTCTGGACGATTCTTTGGACAAGTGGAACGCCCTCATGGAGAAGGACGATCTATTAAAGGGGTAAGGCGCCGCCCCCGATTCAGGGCGCCGTAGACAAGGAGAACCTATGACCATCCGTGCGGCTGTATCCGAATTCACCAGTTTCCAGAGCATCGAAGTCTGGAATTTCATCATCATGCTGGCCATCCTCTCCGGAGCCTTGCTCCTGGCCGGCGCCCTTCGGCGCATGATCCCGCTGCTGAGAAGGTCCCTCTTGCCGGGGGCTGTGCTGGCGGGATTTTTGCTGCTTATCGGCGACGGGATCTACCGGGCTTTTTCCGGGGTCAGCTTCTTTCGCAGCGGCAACAACCTCATCACCCTGGAGGCCATGACCTACCATGGCCTGGGCCTGGGCATCGTGGCCATGAGCCTGAAACAGAGCCAGCGGGCCAAGACCCCCGGCCGGAACCGGGAGATCTTCCGCTCCGGCGCCATCACCGTTTGCGGCTATCTGATCCAGGGCGTGGTGGGCCTGCTTATCACCCTGGGCTTCTTCTACCTGTTCCGGGGCAAAGCGTTCGCCTCCAGCGGCATCCTGCTGCCCCTGGGCTACGGCCAGGGCCCCGGCCAGGCCTTCAACTGGGGCCTCACCTTTGAAAACAGCTACGGCTTTGTCAACGGCTCCAGCTTCGGCCTCACCGTGGCGGCCATGGGCTTCGTGTCCGCCAGCGTGGGCGGCGTGCTCTACATGAATGTGATGCAGAAGAAGGGCAAGCTGAAGATGGCCCAGAACGCCGACGAGGCGGAGGACCTGTCCGCCGAGACCATCACCGGCAAGGGGGAGATCCCCCTCTCCGAGAGCATGGACAAGTTCACCGTCCAGGCGGCCCTGATCCTGGTCACCTACATCCTGGCCTACGGCATCATGAAGGGCATCGACGCTTCCTTCGGCGGCATCCCCTTCTATGTGAAAACCCTCCAGTCCACCATCTGGGGCTTCAACTTCCTCTTCGGCCTCCTGGCCTGCGTCATTGTCAAGGCCCTCCTCAAGGGATTCAGAAAAGCCGGCTGGCTCAAGCGGGAGTATCGGAACACCTTTTTGCTGAACCGTATTTCCGGCTGGATGTTCGATATCATGGTGGTGGCCTCCATCGCTTCCATCGACCTCACGGCTTTTGCCCATCCGGAGTTCATCGTGCCGCTGCTGCTCATCTGCGCGGCCGGTGCCGTGGTCACCTTCCTCTTCGTCCGCTACGCCAGCCAGAAGCTGTTCCCCGGCTATGCCCATGAGCAGTTCCTCTGCTTCTACGGCATGCTCACGGGCACGGTGAGCACGGGCCTCATCCTCTGCCGGGAGATCGACCCCCTCTTTGAAACCCCGGCGGCGGAGAATCTGATCTTCCAGAACCTCTACGCTGTGCTTCTGGGCGCCCCGTTTTTGCTGGTCCTGGGCCTCATCGCCCAGAATCAGCCCGCCACCACCTGGCTGGTCTTCGGCATCCTGGCCGCCTACTTCCTGGTGTTGTGCGGCGTCCTGTTCGGAAAGATGCTGTTTGGAAAGAAAAAAGCATAACGAACCGAGGCGGATGCGGGGCATCCGCCTTTTGCGCAACAGCGGGTTGCTTGCAAATCCCGGCCATGCCGGTATACTGAAGGTATCAACAGCAAAGGAGCGGATCCATGGAAGCATATGAAATCTTGAAAACCATGCGGGAAAAGAAGGGCCTGACCCAGGAACAGCTGGCGCAGCAGGTGATGGTCACCCGGCAGGCAGTGAGCCGCTGGGAAACAGGGGAGACGGTGCCCAATTCGGACACCCTCAAGCTCCTGTCCCGCCTCTACGATGTATCCATCAACACCCTTCTGGGCTCGCCTCGGACACTGTATTGCCAGTGCTGCGGCATGCCCCTCACGGAGGATAGCATGATCTCCCGGGAGCCGGACGGTGCCTTCAATGAGGAGTACTGCACCTGGTGCTACACCGGCGGCAGCTTCGTCTACGCCTCCAAAGATGATCTGCTGGACTTTCTCCTGGCCCATTCCCCCAACCCGGACAATCAGCCTGAACCCCAGCGCCGGGCCATGTACGACGGGTATCTGAGCCAGCTGAAGCATTGGAAGTAGTTTGATGGGAGAAACAGAAGAGGGAGAAGCTTGCCGCCTCTCCCTCTTTTTTGCTCTTTTCTGCCGGGCTACTCCACAAAAAAATCATATGTATCCGTGAAGTTGCTCTGCTCCGTTCCCAGATTCACGTATACTCCATACAAATCCTCGATGGTGTATTTCTCCGGCAGGTTCATTTCATAAACGAAGGTGTTGCCCGTCATGCTGTAGGGAAACACGCCGAGATCCGAGAACGTGTTTTTCTCATACATCGAGATGCCGGTAGTCAAATTGGCAAAGGAGATGCCTGAGTGCTGATTATTGATCGTTAAGTGGATAGTTACGCCCCTGTCCATCCGAAGGATCACGTTCCAGTACGCTTCGTTCTTTCCGGGCGTCGGCGATATGGGAAAGCCGTCCGGCACGCGCTCATCCGTCAGGGCGAATCGGAGCGACCCTTCGTCGTTGCCATAGACGAGGAGGGAGCCGTAGTTCCATTCCCCATAGATCAACGTCCGATACCCTTCGGGAAGAGGATCGGTGTTGCTGATGGGCGTAATATCCCAAAGGGAATCCTTCCAGGTGTTAAAGGATTCAAAGTAAGACAAGGAATAGCCGTAGGGATTATCCTCCTTGCCCCACCACTCCGGCACAGCCGTGATCTCCGGTGTCGGCGCAGCCGTGGGATCCGGCGTAGGCTCAGCTGTCGCCTCCGGCTCGGGTGCAGCGGTCGCCTCCGGCTCGGGTTCACTTGTCGCCTCTATCCCAGGGAAAGCCGTCGCCTCCGGCGTGGCTTGCGGGCCCGTTTGGAAGGCGCTTGTGCCCTTTGCTTTTAGCCTGGGCACAATCAAAAACCATGCCCCCGCCGCCAGCGCCGCCAGCGCCAGCCCCGCGCCGATCAGGATCGGCCCCCTTTTCTTCTTGACCGGCGCAATGGCCGGGGCCCCGTAGGCCCCGCCGGCCATCTCCTTCACATCCGGCGTTCCTAAGCAGGGGCGCATGGCGTCCACCGATGCGATCCTGTCCAGCAGCGACGCCAGATTCGGATAGGTATAGCCCATGATGGACTGGTAGGTGGAGATTTGCATCTCCAGCCCGGAGCTTATCTCGGTGGGTTCCAGAAACACGGTGAGCAGCTCAATGTTCCTGGCCAGGGTAAATCCCGCCGGCAGTTTCGGGAGCTGGCGGAATGGGGGGAGAGAAAGGCCAGGCAGACGGCGCTGCCGCCCAGGTGGTTGGCAATGGATTCCGGCCACTCCGTGCCCGGGTCGATGCCCTCGTCGTACCAAAGCCGGTACCCCTTGCTGACCAACCCCCGCAGGATGGGCTGGACCCGCTCATAATCCCGGTGGCTGTAGCTGATGAAGATATACGGTTCCGTCCCCTCATAGGGCTGAATTCTCGCTGCTGTGCTCACTTCTGTATCCCTTCCGCCGTGTGTTGTAGTCATGCGTGCCGCGCGTCACGCCGGCCGCGGCCTGGTGTCGCCGATCAGGTACACCGGATACCCAAACGAACCGCCGTTCTCCGTCCCCAGAAAAACCGATATGTCGCAGACATCCTTTGTGGTGAACCCTTCCGGCAGAGCCACTTCAAAGCAGAACGTGGTCCCCTTCAGGGTATAGCGAAAACTGCCGATCTCGGTGAAGGTCCGGTCCTTTTCTATGATAATGCGGGTGCGTAGCATGTTAAATGATGATGTAAAATCGTCAGCGCCCAGGAAGAGGCGCATCAGCTCCTCCTCCTGGAGCATGAACCACACCTCCCACTCCGCCGAACGGTTCCCCGGATGCTCCGAGAAGGGGTATCCATAGGGGATGCGGCCGTCGGTAAATTGAATATAAACGGTCTTCTCGTCCTTTTCGCAGAGGGCAAAGGCCCCGTCCTCCCATTCCGCCTGGGCCAGCAGCGTATACCCTTCCGGGATCGGTTCCGGGGATACCGTGGGCAAGGGCGTGGGCTCCGGGGTGAGTTCGGGCGTGGCTGGCGGCGTGGGTTCCGCCGTCGCCTGTGCCGTCGCCTGTGCCGTTGGTTCAGGCGCAGCTTCCAAAACCGGTGCCTCCGTCGCCTGCAAGGTCGTCAAAGCGGCAACCGGCGCGCGTTCCCTTTGCCGCCTTGAGCCATACAGGCGCCAGGCCCCGGCGCCCAGCGCCGCCAACAGGAGCACCAGGGCGATCAGCCAAGGGGCCCGGCTCTTCTTTTTCGGCGCAGGGAAGGAGGCCCCCGGGGGCTTCTTAACGGCATATGATGTATCCCAGGCCCCCCGGCAGGGCGCCAGCGCGTCCAGGGACCCGAGCCGGTCCAAAAGAGCAGGGGTGTCCGGATAGCTATACCCCATGATGGACGGGTGGGTGGAGAGCTGCATCTGCAGCCCCGGGCTGATTTGGGTGGGCTCCAGATAGAGCGCCAGCAGATCAATGTTCTTGGACAGGGCAAAGTTGATCTCCCGGCGGCAGTTCCGGGAGACCGCTGAAAAGGGGGAGATGACGGCGATGCACACCTGGCTGCGCTCCAGGTGGTTGGCGATGGATTCCGGCCACTCCGTGCCCGGATCGATGCCCTCGTCATACCAGAGGCGATAGCCCCGGTCGATCAGGCCCTGCAGAATGGGCCGGATGCGGTCATAATCCCGGTGGCTGTAGCTGATGAATAGGTAGGGGCCAGCCCCTTCGTAGGGCTGTATCCTGTCTGTGATCCCTTCCATTGGGCGTTTCTCTCTCTCGTTTGCGCCTGTTCGATTCGCGAACAGAACGCAAAAATGCGTACGGTCTTTTTCTGCTTATAAGCCCAGATCTTCCTTCACGAGCAGCACATGGAAGGCCTTCACCGGTCGGGTGGGGGCCTCCAGGATAAAGGTCACGTTGCACATGCGGGCGGTGGTCCGGCAGTCAAAGCATTGGTTTGTCTTGGCGCAGGGGGTGTCCAGGCCCAGCCGCCGGGCGTTGGAGGGGCAGGCGCAGCGCTTGATGCGTTCAATGGCCTGGTCCAGGGAGCCGACGATCTTGTTTTTGCCGACGATGACGATCACCTCGTGGGGCCCGTAGATGAGCCCGGCGGCCCGGTTCCCCGTACCGTCGATGTTCACCAGCCGCCCGTCGGTGGTGAGGGCGTTGGTGGAGCTCAGATACACGTCCGCCGTAAGGGCCTTGTCCCGGGCGGATTGCTTAGCTTCCTTGGCCGCCAGCCAGTGCCAGTAGACCGGGTTGCCGTTGGCCTGCAGGGCCTCGGCAAGCCCCATGTCCCGCACGGTGGCGCTGCCGCCGATGCCTACGCTCTTTTTTTCGATGATCTGCAGGGCCGCCGCCTTGGCTTCCGCCGCCTTGTCGAACACCTGTGGCAGGAATCGGCGGGCAAGAAGGGCGTGAGTCAGTGCGGCGTAGTCGATTTCTGCCATGGGTATAGCCTCCTTATTTCGTATAGGGGAAGAAGCCCTGGCCGGACTTCACGCCCAGCAGGCCGCCGCGAACCATTTTCCGAAGCAGGGGATGGGGCCGATACTTGGGGTCCCCGGTTTCGCTTTGGAGCACCTCCATGATGGCCAGCACCACGTCCAGACCGATCATATCCCCCAGGGCCAGGGGGCCGATGGGGTGGTTGGCGCCCAGCTTCATGGCCGTGTCGATATCCTCGGCGCTGGCCACGCCCTCGGCGTACACCCCCACGGCCTCGTTGATCATGGGGATCAAGATCCGGTTCACCACGAACCCGGCGGCCTCGTTCACCTCCACCGGGGTCTTGCCCAGGCTTTCGGCGATGGCCTTGACCTGATCCACCAGCTCCCGGGGCGTGTTGATGCCGGCGATGACCTCCACCAGCTTCATGACCGGGGCCGGGTTGAAGAAATGCATGCCGATAAGGGGCCGATCCAGCTTGGCCCCGATCTCCGTGATGGACAGCGACGAAGTGTTGGAGGCAAAGATGCATTCCTTCTTCGCGATGGCCATAAGCTCGGTGAAGGTCTGCTTCTTCACCTCCATGCTCTCAAAGGCGGCCTCCACGATCAGGTCGCAGTCGGCGCAGATGTCCTTGGTGCCGGTGGCGATCCGATCCAAAATGGCTTGGGCCGCTTCCGGGGCCATCTTGCCCTTTTGCACCCGCTTGTTGAGCTGGCTTTCGATGCGGCCCTTGCCCCGGGCCGCCAGCTCCGCCGTGATGTCGCACAGGCGAACTTCAAAGCCCTCGCACTGGGCAAAGGCCTGGGCGATGCCGGAGCCCATGGTCCCGGCGCCGATGATGCCAACGATCATACTACCCTCCTAATTGTTTTGAAATTCAATGTTTTTCTGCTTGTTCAAAAAGGCCTGCATGCCCCGCTTCTGATCCTGGGTGTCAAAGCAGCCGGAAAACGCCCGCACCTCCGCGTCGATCGCTTCGTCCATAGGCAGATCCACGCCCTCGCTCATAGCGGCCTTGCAGGCTCGGACGGCCAGGGGCGCGTTCCTTGCGATCCGCTCCGCCAGCTTCTTTGCCGCGGGCAGCAGCTCCTCCGCGGGATAGACCCCGTTCACCAGCCCCATGCTCAGGGCCTCCGGGGCTTTCACGTTCCGGGCGGAATAGATGAGCTCCTTGGCCCGGCCCATGCCGACAAGGCGCATGAGCCGCTGGGTGCCCCCGAAACCCGGGGTGATGCCCAGCGTCACCTCCGGCTGGCCGAAGACGGCGTTCTCGGCGCACAGGCGGATGTCGCAGGCCATGGCCAGCTCGCAGCCGCCCCCCAGAGCGTAGCCGTTCACGGCGGCGATGGTGGGGCAGGGGAGGGTCTCGATCCGGCGGAACACCGCGTTCCCCCGGCGGGAAAAGGCGGCGGCCTCCTCTGGCGTCATGTCCGCCATGGCGGCGATGTCGGCCCCGGCGGCAAAGGCCTTCTCCCCGGCACCGGTGAAGAGGACGCAGCGAACAGAAGCAAGGTCAACGGCGTCGAGAGCCCGGTCGATATCCGCCAGAACCTGGGCGTTGAGGGCGTTGAGGGCCTCCGGCCGGTTCAGGGTCAGGGTCAGAATGCTTCCCTCCTGGCTGGATTGCACAAAGGACATATTTCCTCCTTAGTCTCGTTCCACGATGGTGGCGCAGCCCATGCCCCCGCCGATGCACAGGGTGGCCAGGCCCCGCTTGGCGTCGCGCTTCTGCATCTCATGGAGCAAGGTAACCAAAATGCGGCAGCCGGAGGCGCCCACGGGATGCCCCAGGGCGATGGCGCCGCCGTTCACGTTCAGCTTCTCCGGATCGAAATGAAGCTCCCGGGCCACCGCCACGGATTGGGCGGCGAAGGCTTCGTTGGCTTCGATCAAATCAAAATCCTTCACGGTGAGGCCGGCCTTGGCCATGGCCTTTTTGCTGGCGGCCACGGGGCCCACGCCCATGATAGCCGGGTCCACGCCCGCCAAAGCGCCGGTAACGAACCGGGCCATGGGCGCCACGCCCAGCTCCTTGGCCTTCTCCTCGGATAGCAGCACCACGGCGGCCGCCCCGTCGTTGATGCCGGAGGCGTTGCCGGCGGTGACCACCCCATCGGGCTTGAAGGCGGGCTTGAGCTTAGATAGGATCTCCACGGTGGTGGCGGGCCGGGGGCCTTCGTCCGTGTCCACGGTGACGGTCTCCTTCTTCTTTTTCACGGTGACGGGCACGATCTCCTCTTTGAACCGGCCCTCGGCCATGGCCCGGGCGCACTTTTGCTGGGAGGCGGCGGAGAACTCGTCCAGCTCTTGACGGCTGATGCCCCATTTTTCCGCCACGTTCTCGGCGGTGATGCCCATGTGGTAGTCGTTAAAGGCGTCCCAGAGGGCGTCGTTCACCATGGTGTCCACCAGGGTGCCGTTGTTCATCCGGTAGCCGAAGCGGGCCTTGGGCAGGGCGAAGGGGGCGTTGCTCATGCTCTCCGTACCGCCGGCCACCACGATGTCCGCGTCGCCGGAGGCGATGAGGGCGGCGCCCATATTCACCGCGGCCAGCCCGGAGCCGCACACCACGTTCACCGTCAGCGCGGGCGCCTCCACGGGGAGGCCGGCTCGAATGGCGCACTGGCGGGCCACGTTCTGCCCCAAAGCCGCCTGGATGACGCAGCCCATATACACCATATCCACCTTCTCGGCGGGCACGTGAGCCCGCTGCAGGGCCTGGGAGATGACAAGAGCGCCCAGATCCACGGCGCTGACGGTGCTGAGGGCACCGCCCATGGTGCCGATGGGCGTGCGGCATGCGCCGGCAAGAACCACATTTCGCATAAACAGGAAGTCCTTTCTGTTAATCTTGTGTACCAATTTGTATCATACACCCTTTTCCTCGGCAAGGAAAGGGGCGGCGGGAAAAAAGGCTTTAATGCAATTTGCCGCACAGGCTCCACGCTGCAGGGCGAGATCGACGCGGCGACGGAGAACCTGGCGGCGGCTATGATGGAGCTGTACAACACTCTGTTCAAGATTGGCGATCATTACTTTGAAGGCGTTGTATACATTGAACTGAACAATATTGGCAGGTGAATAAATGATGTGACAAAAAGAAAAGATGTAACTCAGGACATTTTGCGCTCATACGAACAGAATCCGAAGTCACAATTCCTGAGGACATCTCTTATGAAAATTATAGAAGATGAATCCCCCAAAAGCAATACCTCTACACGAAAATCTATAGACACCGACTACATGCGCCTGGCGGAGAAGTACAAGAGAAGGACCCTGTCAAAAGAAGACGAAAGCAATTACGACATCGACACCGACGCGATCCGGGAGGCGTTCACGGTGATCGACACCGCATGGAAAAAAAAAAGGAAGGGCCTTTGGGGCTCTTCCTTCGTTTGCGGTTTTGCTTTCAGCTCAATACTTGCGCTTGCGGGCGGCTTCGGCCTTCTTCTTGCGCTTCACACTGGGCTTCTCGTAGTGCTCACGACGACGGACCTCGGCGAG
>CACWYB010000017.1 GCA_902765005.1 uncultured Eubacteriales bacterium
CGAATATCTTGGTGGGAACAACAGGGCTCGAACCTGTGACCCCTTGCTTGTAAGGCAAGTGCTCTCCCAGCTGAGCTATGCTCCCCCACGCGATTTTTCATGCGGGAGTTATTATACCCGACTTGTCGGCTCCTGTCAACTGCTTTCCTAAAAAAAATTGTAGGAGCTGCCATGCCGTCTGCCCGTCCGGCTCCCGCCGCCCCTGGCGCACCTGGGTGGGCAGCAGCGCGCACCGAAGGGCGGCGGCCCCCTTCACCGCCCGCAGCAGCTGCCAGAGCTCCCGGACGGAGAGATTGGACCCGAAGGACGCCCCCACCGCCCGGCGCACCGCCGGATACTGCAAAAGGGAGGCCCGGCTAACATACCTCAGGGCCTCTGCCGCCAGGTCCAAGGCGCCCTGGGCTCCGGCGGGTCCGGGCTGATTCAGGGCATCGGCTAAAGGGGCCAGGCCCATGACCTCCAAAAGCGCCGGCAGGCACTGCAGATCCAGCCCCATATAGGCCCCGTAACGCAGGCCCAGGGCCCGCTCCACCGCCTTGGCGGCGCTTTCGGCCTGGGCCGCCGGGCCTTCCCCCGCCAGGTCCATTTGGGAAAGGGGCGGCCCTTCCGGCCCGGAGAGGTCCGAGGGCACCCCGATCACGGTCACGGTCTCCCCTTCCGTCCGGACCAAAAGCAAAGCGGCCGCCCTTCCCTCCAGAAGGCCGACCGCCAGGATATCCTGCCGCTTTCCCTCGTTGACCCCCACCCAGGGTCCCGCCCCCTCCGCCGGGGCCCGAGAAGCGGGCGATTCCTCCGCCAAAGGCTCCGCCGAGGGCCGGGGCGTGTCCCACAGGGGCACCAGGGGCAGCCTCTGGATGGGCGGCGCCGGGGTGGCCGTGGGCGGCGGCGTTTGGGTGGGGACCGGGGTGGCCGTGGGCGAAGCCGTGGGGACAGGCGACGCCTCCCCCTCCCCGGGGGAGAGGAACAGGGCCGCCCCCACCGCCAGCAGCAGAACGACCCCGCTGATGACCGAGATCAAGATGATTTGCTTCTTTGAAAGCGCCATGAAAAAGGACCTCCCCAGACCGTGCTTTTTGCCTATTCTGCCACGGCCGGCGGGGTCCTATACTTCCAGTCTGATTTTATACGTACAGTCTGCGTCGGTCCAATGCGATCAGCGCTTCCAGCAGCCCCAGGGCGGAGGCTCGGGTCTCCTCCTTTTCGATCCCATGGATGCAGGCGCTGGCGTTGGGGTATTGGCAGATCAAGGCGATCCAGGCGTAGTCCACCAGGGCGTCCCGTTCCGCCTCGCTGGCGCCATAGACGGCCAGCATGCGGGCGGTGTTTTCCCGATAGCCTGCCAGGGCCTTTTCCAGCTCCGCCTGGGGATCGAAGGACCTGTCGGAGGGCAGGTCCAAGTCCAAAATGGCGTTGTTGGCGATGAGATTCACGCACACGTCCGTGCCGGACAGGTTGAAGTCGATGAGCCCCTTGAGATGCTTTTTTTCATCCAGCAGCACGTTGGTGAAGCCCTCGTCCGCCTGGGTCACGCACCGGGGCAGCTCTGTATACACCGAAAGGAGCCGAGCCCGGACCGATTCGTTCCACGCTTCCAACCGGCTTGCCAACCCATCCGCCCCCGCCTTGCGCAGGGCGGCGGTCAGGTTGTTCAGGTTCCACTGCTTCTCGTCAAAGCCCTCCGGCACATCGTAGGGGCTAAGATCAAAGAGGCTGTACATGCCCATGGTGGGGATCAAATCCACGCCCTTGTATCGCTCCATGAATCCGGCGATGGACAGGCATACCTCCTTACGCAGGGCCACCTTCTCCGTCTCGGTGAGGTCCGCCTCCTCCGCGATGGGCAGATCCACATACTCGGAAAGATAAACCGTCAGTTCCCCCCACGGGTGGAAGAACCGGCCGTCCGTCCCCTTTAAAAAGGAGGGGCACCTAAGGCCGAAGTCGGCGTAGCGACCGATGAGGCGATTGAGGTCGTCCAGCCGCTCCTCCGTCATCTCCGGGGCGTTGGTGAGCCGCAGCACATACTTCTTATCGATGATGTAGTTCCAGCGGATGTCCTGGGCGTCGTGGGAGGTGTCGATGAGGCCGGCGCTCTGTATGCCCTTCACGCCGTAGAGGGACAGCAGGAAAGAAAGCTCCGCCCAGGTGGGATGAGCCAGGGCTTCGGAACAGGCCTTGGTCTTGTTGAGCGTTTCAATTTCCATGATCTTGGCTTATTTCATTCGGCCCAGTATGGCGTCCAGCAGGGCGTCGGCGGCGGCGTCCTTGCTCATGAGGGGCAGCTCGCTCATGCCCTCGGGGGTGATGAGGGTGAGGATGTTGGTGTCCACGCCGAAGCCAGCCCCCGCCACCTTCACGTTGTTGGCGGCGATCATGTCCAGGCCCTTCTTCTGCAGCTTTTTGCGGCTGTTCTCCACCATGTTCTCCGTCTCCATGGAGAAGCCGCAGAGGAACTGGCCGGGCCGCCGGCTCTTCCCCAGGGCGGCCAGGATATCCTGTGTGCGCGCCAGGGGGATGCTCATGTCGCCATCCTGCTTCTTGATCTTGTTGTCCGCCAGGTTGGCGGGGCGATAGTCCGCCACGGCGGCAGCCTTGATGATGATATCCATCTCGGGGGCCCGGCTGGTCACCGCCTCGAACATGTCCTGGGCGGAGACGATGTCCACCGTTTCCACATAGGCGGGCTTTTTCAGGGCCGTGGGGCCAGAAACGAGCACCACCTGGGCGCCCCGACGGGCGGCGGCCTTGGCGATGGCATAGCCCATGCGGCCGGAGGAGTGGTTGGTGAGGTAGCGAACCGGGTCCAGGGCCTCCTGGGTGGGGCCGGCGGTGACCAACACCCGCTTGCCCGCCATGTCCTTTTCGTGGCCGAGGGTGTGGAGACATACCTCCAAAAGGTCCTCCGGCTCCGGCAGGCGGCCCTTGCCGCTGGTCCCGCAGGCAAGATGCCCGGAGGCGGGGTCGATGACCTCCCAGCCGTACTTGCGCAGGATGCTGAGGTTATCCTGGGTCATCGGGTTCTCGAACATGTGGGTGTTCATGGCGGGGGCCACGGCCTTGGGGCAGGTGCAGGCCAGGACGGTGGTGGTGAGCATATCGTCCGCCAGGCCGTGGGCGAGCTTGGCGATGACGTTGGCGGTAGCCGGGGCGATGAGCACATAGTCCGCCCGGTCCGCCAGGGCGATATGGCCCACGTCATACCGGAAATTCCGATCGAAGGTGTCCACAATGGCCCTATTCCCCGTGAGCTGTTCGAAGGTCAGGGGTGTGACGAACTCGGTGGCGTTCCTGGTCATGACGACCTGCACGTCGGCATGCTGCTTCTTCAGCATGGACGCCAGGGCCGCCGCCTTGAAGCAGGCGATGCCGCCGGTCACTCCCAGCAGGATGGTCTTTCCCTGAAGCATAGCTTGTCCTCCTTTGCCTATGAACCCATGATGGTTAGAATATACCATAGTCCCGGTCCAAATGCAACGAGGCCGCCTCCGAAAAAAATATTGCGTTCGGGCATGTCCTTTGCTATACTGTCCTTGGCAAAGGGGAAGCCCGTCAGCCGTACCCAAGCGGACGGCAGGACGAAGGGGCGGACCCTGGGCCGCATTCTACGCAGTGTATCGGCTTCTTCGAAGCGAACACAAGCAAGGAGGTAAATGAATATGGAAAAGAAGACGTTCAGCACAAGGTACCTGGCCGAAGTGGCTCTGTTTGTGGGCATCATCCTGGTGATGAAGATCACGGGGCTGTCCAGCATTCCCGTGGGGCCCCTGGTCATGACCTTCACCATGATCCCCATCGCCATCGGCGCCATGCTCTTAGGCCCTCTGGCGGGCACCATCCTGGGCGCCATCTTCGGCCTGACCAGCCTGTATGACGCCATCACCGGGAAATCCGCGATGACGCATTTCTTTTTTCAGGCGAACCCCTTTATGACGGTGCTGCTGTGCGTGGGCACCCGGGCCCTGGTGGGCGCCGCCGTGGGCTGGCTCTTCCGCGCGTTCTCCCGAGTGGACGCGAAGCACGTGTGGAGCTACTTTGCCGGCGGGCTGCTGGCTCCGCTGCTCAACACCCTGTTCTTCATGGGGTTCATCGTGCTGGTGTTCTATCAGACCGAGTTCGTGCAGAACCTGGTGACGAAGCTGGGCGCCACCGGCCCCATCATGTTCATCGTTTTGGTGGTGGGCGTCCAGGGCCTGGTGGAAGCGGCCACGGGCCTTGTTATCGGCGGCGCCATCGCCAAGGGCGTGGCCCACGCTCTCAAACGGGACAAGGACCCCATCGCCGCCCAGAAGGCCCTCTACCGGGGCGTGAAGGCGGTCAAATGACCTCATAAGGAGGCAACTATGATCCTGGCCATCGACGTAGGCAACACCAACATCGTCCTGGGCGGCATCGAAGCCGGCAAGCAGCTTTTTTCTGCCCGGCTTTCCAGCGACCGGAACAAGACCGCGGACCAGTACGCCCTGGACATCCAGGGGATCCTCACCATGTACGGGGTCCGGGTAAAGGACATCGAGGGGGGCATCCTCTCCTCCGTGGTGCCGTATCTGCAGACGGTGATCCCGGCGGCGGTGAAGCTCCTGACCGGGGTGGAGCTGCTGGTGGTGGGTCCGGGGATCAAGACGGGCCTTTCCATCCGCATGGACAACCCGGCCAGCGTGGGGAGCGACCTCATCGTGGCGGCGGTGGCGGCAAGAGCCAAGTACCCGGCCCCCATCGCCATCGTGGACATGGGCACCGCCACCACCCTCTCCGTGGTGGCCAAGAACGGCAGCTACATCGGCGGCATGATCATTCCGGGCCTGTGGACCAGCATGAACGCCCTGTCCGCCCATGCGGCGCAGCTCCCGTACATTGACCTCAACGGCCCGGCCAAGCTCCTGGGCACCAACACCATCGACTGCATGCGCTCCGGCGCCCTCATCGGCACGGCGGCCATGCTGGACGGCCTCATCGACCGGCTGGAGGAGGAGCTGGGGGAACCGGTCAGCCCTGTGCTCACCGGCGGCGTCAGCCATCTGGTGGTCCCCTACTGCCGCCACAGGTTCCATCTGGAGCCGGATATCCTGGTGGACGGCCTGCGCATCCTGTACAGCAAAAACGCGCCGAATGCGTGATTCTGCATCGTCAGAATTTTTTTGAAGAATTTGAAAAAAACACTTGCATTCTTTGCCCGTCCTCGCTATAATGGACGTCGCAGCGCTGGTGTAGCTCAGTTGGTAGAGCGCGTCATTGGTAATGACGAGGTTCATGGGTCCGACTCCCATCACCAGCTCCATAAAAACAGCCACCCCTTGAGGGTGGCTGTTTTTATGGAATTCAGAGGAAGGGAGTCGGAGGGCGGACAGGAAAAGCCCCAGTGGGGCTTTTGCCCGCCCCTGGGGAGTGCAAGCAAGAGGGAACGCAGGCCCGAAGGGCAAGTTCCCCGAAGATTGCGCGCAGACTCCCATCACCAGCTCCATAAAAACAGCCACCCCTTGAGGGTGGCTGTTTTTATGGAATTCAGAGGTAGGGAGTCGGAGGGCGGACAGGAAAAGCCCCAGTGGGGCTTTTGCCCGCCCCTGGGGAGCGCAAGCAAGAGGGAACGCAGGCCCGAAGGGCAAGTTCCCCGAAGATTGCGCGCAGACGCCCATCACCAGCTCCGTTCCCAGATTTCTCCACTCGGTCGCGCTGCTCCCTCGGTCGAAATGACAGAAAGGAAAAGCCACCCTTCACGGGTGGTTTTCTTTTTGGCATTCAAAGGAAGGTAGTCGGAGGGCGGACAGGAAAAGCCACCCTTAATGGGTGGCTGTTTTATTATTGGCGGACGCCCTTTCACGGTTCCGGCGTGCCCTCGGCGCCGTCCTCGACGTAGGTGAAGACCTTGCGCATGGCGTAGGGGCCGTCGGTGAACAGGGAGGGCGAAAGCTCCGAGAGGGTGAAGTGCATGGCGTCGGAGGTGTGGGGGTAGTAGACGCCCCAGGAGAAGCCCGCCCGGAAGAAGGCCAGCTCGTAGAGGAAGTAGTTCATAAGGGGCTCCGGCACATTTCTGATCTCCCGCCGGGCGGTGCCGGTGTAGGTGAAGTCGTAGCAGGCCTTGCCCCCCACGGTCACAATGCCGTTGTAGGTCAGGTTGTTGGTGACCTCGTTGTAGATCTTTTCCCGGTTGGCAAGGATGTCCTTCTGGCTGGCGTAGTGGGCGTTGATGTCCACCGCCGTGCCGAAGGAATGGTGGCTCAAAAACTCGTTGGAGTTGGTGAACCGGCGGATCATGGTGCCGTCCATCTTGCCCACCAGGCTGGAGAGCTTCAGCGCACCCGTATCGAAGGTCTTGCCCGAAATGTGGATGTAGGTATTCTCCATGTAGCGGCAGGCCTGCTCAAAGTAGGGCACGGCGTCCACATGGCAAACCCACTTGCGGCCGTTCAGACAGGTGGCCTCCCCCACGTATTGGGACACCCATTCCGGATCTATGGTGATCTTGGTGCTGCCGCTCTGGGTCCTGTACCGGAACATGAACCGCTCCGGGCTGCCGAAGAAGGCAAGGGCCGTGGTATAGTTGCCCCGCAGGTTGTTGGGCTGGAGCTGGAGCCAGGTCTCGTTGGTCACCTGAAACTGGCTCTCGGCCAGCAGCTGCTCCTCCGCCCCCGCCTGTGCCGCCAGGATGCGCAGGGTGTACTTGCCCACGGGCAGGGTCTGGAACTTCAGCGCCTCCGCCACGCAGTCGATGTCCTTGGAGAATGTCAGATCCAGCAGCTCATAGCTTTGCACGTCTTCCTCCGGGGAGAAGGTCTTCACCCCCTCCGCGGCCACCTTGCCCTTGCTGTCCAGGATCTGGGCCCGGACGACGGACAGGGCCGCCGGAGCGCTCACCACCCCGTTCACCCAGAAGGGACGGCCCTTCTGGATCTGGGTGGACAGGTCCGGCAGGGGGAAATCCGCCGAGGATAGGAAGGCCAAGGGCTCCGGCGTGGGCGTGGGGTCCTCCGTGGGCACAGGGGTCTCGGTGGGCGCCGGGGTCTGGGTGGGCACCGGAGTGGGGTCCGGGGTGACCACGCTGGGCACCTTGGTGGGGGGCACGCTCATGGCCACCACCACGATCGGCGTGCCGGTGGCCGCCGGCAGCAGGATCTCTGTGGGCTGGGCGGAGGGCTCCTCCCCCGCCTCCGGCTGCCTTTGCCCGCAGGCTAAGAGCAGCCCAAGCAGGAGCAGCAGGCAGAGGGTTCGTTTCCGTCGCGCGTGTTTGAGCATAGCTTTTCCTTTCATATGAGCACCCATCCGCCTACACCTCCCGGCCGGCCTTCTCGCCGGCCGCCTCTTCCGCAAGGGGCTCCCGCTTCCTGCGCTGGCGGACGCACTCCGTGAGCAGGTATTCGATCTGCCCGTTCACGGAGCGAAAATCGTCCTCGGCCCAGGCGGCGATGGCCGCGTAGAGCTTGGGGGACAGCCGTAGGGGCACCTGTTTCTTGCCGCTGTCCGCCATGGATCAATAGAGGCTGCCGGAATTCACCACGGGCTGGGCGTCCCGATTGCCGCAGAGGACCACCAAGAGGTTGGACACCATGGCGGCCTTGCGCTCGTCGTCCAGCTCCACCACCTTGTTTTCGCTGAGCCGATCGAGAGCCATCTCCACCATACCCACGGCTCCGTCCACGATCATCTTCCGGGCGTCGATGATGGCGGAGGCCTGCTGCCGCTGGAGCATGACCGCGGCGATCTCGGGGGCATAGGCAAGATACGTGATCCTGGCTTCGATGATCTCCAAACCGGCTTCCGTCACCTTCTGCTGGATCTCCTGGCGGATGCGCTCAGCCACCACCTCGCTGCTGCCCCGGAGGGACCCTTCGTCCGCCACGCCGTCGCCGGTGGTGTCCACGTTGGGGGCCACGTCGTAGGGGTAGATGCGCACGATGTTCCGAAGGGCGCTGTCGCACTGGAGGGACAGGTATTCCTTATAGTTGTCCACGTTGAAGACGGCCTTGGCCGTGTCAACCACCCGCCACATGACCGCGATGCCGATCTCCACCGGGTTGCCCAGGCAGTCGTTGATCTTCTGGCGGTTGTTGTTCAGGGTCATGATCTTCAAAGAGATCTTCTTGGTGGGGTACTCCCCGCTGGAAGCGGCGTTCTGACCGATGACGATGGGACCGGATTTGGCGTCCACATCGCCGCTCTGGTTCAGCTTGGTCTGGGCCGCCGGGTTCACCGCCGTGCAGAAGGGGTTCACATAGTAGAAGCCTGCGTCCTTCAGCGTGCCCACGTACTTGCCGAAGAGGGTGAGGACCAGGGCCTCCTGGGGCTTGAGGACCTTGAGGCCGCAGAAGAGGATCCAGCCGAAGCACAGGATCAGCACGCTGATGATCAGCAACGCCGCAGCCCCCGTGGAGATGCCCACGATGAGGCCCAGGATTGCCAGCACATAGAGCAGGATGATGAGCAGCAGCATGCCCATGCCGTTCTTCCGGGAATTCAGGACTTTTTCTTTCATTGCCTTGTCTCCTTGTTTCATTATGATATTAAAACGATATCATATTGCATCACCCTTGTCAAGGGGCGGGCCAAAAGGTATACTGTTCTCATGGAAGAAAGCATCTCTTTACAGGTGATCGCCCGGATTCGGAGCGACTTCACCAGCAAATTCGGCATCCCCCGGCAGAGCAACCTGGTGCCCGAGCAGGAGGCCCTCATCGTGTTCGAGCCGGCGTACCGGGACGAAAACGCCCTGCGCGGCCTGGAGGGCTACAGCCACCTGTGGCTCATTTGGGGCTTTTCCGAAGTGAAGCAGGCGGGCTGGTCCCCCATGGTGAAGCCGCCCAAACTGGGCGGAAACAAGCGCATGGGGGTGTTCGCCACCCGGTCCCCCTTCCGGCCCAACCCTCTGGGGCTGTCCTCGGTGAAGCTGCTGGGCCTGGAGAAGCGGCCGAACCTGGGCACGGTTCTCCTCGTTTCCGGGGCGGATCTGATGGACGGCTCCCCTATCTACGACATCAAGCCCTACCTTTCCTTCACCGACAGCCACCCGGAGGCCAGAAACGGCTTTGCGGCGGATCACGTGGACGAGAAGCTGCCCGTAGAGTTTCCCCCGGAGCTCCTTGCCCGCATCCCGGAGGAGAAGCGGGCGGCTCTCCTGGCCTCTTTGGCCCTTGACCCCAGGCCCGGGTATCTGGCGGGCCGCAGCGACCCCTACGGCTTTGCCTACGCCGGCAAGGACGTGCGCTTTTACGTGGAGGGAGGCGTGGTGAAGGTTTTTGACGTGGTGGAGGGGTCATGAAAAGAATCCTTTCCTTGCTCCTCCTGCTGCTGCTCCTTCTCCCGCTGGCCGGCTGCCCGGCGCCTCGGCCGGCCGCCGATCCGACGACACTCTATTCCGGCGTCATAGAGCCGGACAAGGTGAACCTGCTCTTTCTCTCCGTGGGCCAGGGGGACGCCTGCCTTATCGCCTTCCCCACCGGGGAGCGGATCATGATCGACACGGGGCCCTTCGAGGCCCGGGATCATCTGGTGGATCAGCTTCACGCCCTGGGGGTGGAGCGGCTGGACGGGGTCTATGTGACCCACGGCCATGCCGATCACACGGGAAACCTGTTGACCCTGGTGCGCCGGTTCGACGTGCCAAAGGTCTGCTACGGCGGGAGCGAAGAGGACTACGGCGGCCTGATCCGAAAGATCCGCCGCCGGGGCGTTCGCTGTGACGCTCTCCAGGCGGGGGACGTGTTTGCCTACGGCCAGGCGAGCCTTGCCGTGCTGAGCCCGCTGAAGGACCGGGCCTACGACGATCTCAACGACGCCTGCGCCGTGCTCCGGCTTTCCTACGGAGACACCGCCGCCCTGTTCATGGCGGACGCCACGTTTCAGACGGAGGAGTATATGCTCTTTCGCTACCATCGGGAGGAGCTGTCCGCCACGGTGCTGAAGGTGGCCCACCACGGCTCGGCCTACGCCTCCTCCCTGCGGTTTTTGCAGGTGGTGGGGGCTGACGATTCCGTCATCAGCGTGGGGGCGGGCAACGAATACGGCCACCCCGCCGCCGAGACCCTGCTGCGGCTGGAGCTGACGGGCACCCGGATCCTGCGGACGGACGAAAGGCCCGCCGTTCAAATAACTCTTGACGGAAGGGAAGCCCGGGTGGTAGAATAGGCCCGATATCAAACGCGAGGAACGGGAAAAGGTCCTTTGAGACGGCCAAAGAGAGCTCCGGTCAGGTGAAAGCGGAGCGCCGAGGAGGGGATGCGGTTCGCCCGGGAGCGGCGCGGGGGAACGGAAGCGGAATGGCTTTCCAAGTAGTTCGCGACGGGAAAAGCCCGATACAGCTTCACAAAAGGCCGCCTGCTTATTTGGCGGTGAACTTGGGGTGGTACCACGACGCGCTTCGTCCCTTTGGGCGAGGCGCTTTTATTTTGGAAAACGCTAAAGGAGACAAACGATGGAAAACGATTTGCTACGGATTCGGGAGGAGGCTCAGAAAAAGCTTTCCGCCATGCAGGAGGAATGCGATCTGGTCGCCCTGCAGCAGCAGCTTTTCGGCAAGAGCGGGGAGCTCACCGGCATCCTCAGGACCATGGGCAAGCTCTCCAAGGAGGAGCGGGCCCAGCTGGGCGCCAATGTGAACAAGCTCAAGCAGGAGCTGGAAGCGGCCATGGAGGCGCGCCGGGCGGAGTTCAAGCGGAAGGCCCAGGAGCTCCGGTTCCAGCGGGAGGCCCTGGACGTGACGGAGGCCGGGGTGAGCCCGGTTTCCATGGGCCACCTGCACCCCATGACCCAGACCTACCGCACCATTCGGGACGCCCTCATCGGCATGGGCTTCCAGGTGTTCGACGGGCCGGAGATCGAGCTGGACGACAACAACTTCACCCTTTTGAACCTGCCCCTTGACCACCCGGCCAGGGACATGCAGGACACCTTCTACATCAACGACAAGGTGCTCTTAAGGACCCACACCTCCCCCTGCGAGATCCGGGCCCTGCAGACCTTCAAGCCCCCCTTCCGCTTCCTCATGCCCGGGCGGGTGTTTCGGGTGGACGAGGTGGACGCTTCCCACAGCCCCGTGTTCATGCAGATCGAGGGGTTCGTGGTGGATCGGAATCTGAACCTGGCCAACTTGAAGGGCACCTTGGACGCTTTCATCCGGGCCCTGTTCGGGGAGAATGTGAAGACCCGGCTTCGGCCCTCTTACTTCCCCTTCACGGAACCCTCCGCGGAGCTGGACATGAGCTGCACCATCTGCCACGGCAAGGGCTGCCGGGTGTGCAAGGGCACGGGCTGGATCGAGATTTTGGGCTGCGGCATGACCAACCCCCACGAGCTGGAAAACTGCGGCCTGGACCCCAAGGAGTGGTCCGCCTTCGCCTTCGGCATCGGCGTGGACCGGGTGACCAGTTTGAAGTACGGCATCTCGGATATTCGCTATGAATACGAGAACGACGCCCGCTTCCTGACCCAGTTCTAAGAAAGGAGGACGAGACTATGAGACTTCCGAAATCCTGGCTGCAGGACTATGTGGATTTCAACGTGACCGATGAGGAATTCATCGAGCGCATGATGTGGCGCGGCTTCGAGCTGGAGGGCGTGGAGAAGGAATTGAAGGACGTGTCCGGCGTGATCACCGGCAAGATCCTCTCCATGGAAAAGCACCCCAACGCCGATAAGCTCACCGTTTGCCAGGTGGATTTGGGCGGCAAGCAGGCCCAGATCCTGACCAACGCCAAGAACGTGTTCGTGGGCGCCATCGTGCCGGTGGCTTACATGGGCGCGAAAATCGGCAATCAAAGCTTCACGAAGGCCAACATCCGGGGCGTGGACAGCGAAGGCATGTTCTGCTCCGGGGAGGAGTTCAACCTCTCCGACGTGGAGTACCCCGGCGCCGAGGTGGACGGCATCCTGATCCTCCGGGCGGACACGCCCCTGGGCATCCCCATCGAGGAGGCCATCGATAGGAACGACACCATCTTCGATTTCTCCGTGCTCCCCAACCGGCCGGACTGCAACAGCATCATCGGCCTGGCCCGGGAAGCGGCGGCGGCCCTGGGCCAGAAGATGAAGGCCCCCGTCATCCCCCATATCGGAGGGGAGGGAGACGTGAACGATTTGGTGAAGGTCACGGTGGAGAACGGGGACCTGTGCCCCCGGTACACTGGCCGGGCGGCCACGGACCTTACGATCGGCCCCTCCCCCGCCTGGATGCAGCGGCGGCTCAAGGAGATGGGCATGCGGCCCATCAGCAACATCGTGGACATCACCAACTACGTGCTCATGGAGTACGGCCATCCCACCCACGCCTTCGATTTGGCGTGCATCCGGGAGGGCCACATCATCGTCCGGAACGCGGCGGAAGGCGAGAAGGTGACCACGCTGGATAAAAAGGAGCGGGTCATGGACAAGGACATGCTCCTTATCAGCGACCCCCAGGGGGGCGTGGGCGTGGCCGGCGTCATGGGCGGCTTGAACAGCGAGATCACGGAGGAGACCAAGGCCGTGTTCTTTGAGTCCGCCGCCTTCAAGGCCAGCAACATCCGCCACACCGCCCGCAAGCTCCGCCACGTCACCGACGCCGCGGCCCGGTTCATCAAGGGCGTGGAGCCCGTGAACGCCTACCTCGCATTGGAGCGGTGCATCGAGCTGGTGAGCGAGCTCAAGGCCGGAAAGATCGTGGGCGGCACGGTGGACGTGTGCGCTGCGGACCTAAGCGACCGGGAGATCGACGTGGACGTGAGCCACGTGAACCGGATTTTGAACACCAGCCTTTCCGGGGAGAAGATGGCGGAGCTGCTCTCCACCATCGAGGTCCCGGCCAGGGCCCAGGGCAACGATCTGCACGTGATCATCCCCCACTTCCGCACGGACATCGAAAGCGGCATCGAGGCGGACGCGGACATCGCCGAGGAGATCGGCCGGATCTACGGCTTCGAGAACATCCCCGCCGTGCTCATGAACGGGGACACCTTCCAGGGCGGCATGGCCAAGGCCTTCCAGGCCGAGGACAAGGTCAAGGACGTGCTGGTGGCCTGCGGGTGTTTGGAGATGTACAACTACAACTTCACGGGCCCCAGCGCCCTCAAAGCCCTGCGCTTTGACGCAGAAGATGAGCGGAACAAAGCCGTGAAGCTTCTCAACCCCTTCGGCGAAGACCAGAGCCTGATGCGGACCACCCTCTATATGGGCATGCTGGACTCCGCCGGGCGGAACATCCGCCGCAAGTCCGGCTACGGCCGGTTCATGGAGGTGGGCAACGTCCACTTCGATCTGGGCGGCGAGCTGCTGCCCCGGGAGGAGAAGAAGATCGGCCTCATTCTCTTCGGGGAGCAGGAGAGCTTCTACACTCTCAAGGGCGTCATCGAAACGCTCTTGGACCGGTTCGGCGTGAAGGGCGCCAAGTACGCAAAGAGCGACGTGCCCTGCTTCCAGCCGGGCCGCCGGGCGGATGTGCTGCTGAACGGGCAAAAGCTGGGCGAGCTGGGCCAGGTGCACCCGGAGGTGCTCCAGGCCTGGGACATCTCCCTGCCCGTGTACATGGCGGAGCTTTCCTTCGAAGCCCTGGTTTCCCTCTGGCAGCAGACCCCCACCTTCCAGCCCCTGCCCCGGTTCCCCGTGGTGAGCCGGGATCTGGCCATCGTGGTGCCGGAGGCAAGCGAAAGCGCCCATTGGATCGAGCTCATCGAAAGCGCCCCGGTGGACGTGATCGTGGAAAAGGGACGGCTGTTCGACGTGTATCGGGGCCCTGCCGTGGGCCTGGGAAAGAAGAGCCTGGCCATCACCTTTAGTCTGCGGGCGGAGGATCACACCCTCACGGAGGAAGAGATCAAGAAGGCCTTTGAGACCATCATCCGCACCCTGGAGGAAAACGGGGCCCCGCTGCGGCAATAATTTCGCAAAAATGGCTGGTTTTTGCCGCAAAGCTGTTGTATACTGTGCATAGAATCTGAATGGAGGTAAATTGAGTATGAAGTTCTGTCCTCATTGCGGCGCCGAGATCGCCGATGATGTTCGTTTTTGCCCCACCTGCGGCAAAGAAACCGTGATCGTGGTGAAGAGTGACGACCCTGTGTTCGATCCGCAGGACGTGGCCGACAACCGCATGCTGGCCATGCTGGGCTATTTCAGCATGGGGATCCTGCCCATGATCGGCTGCCGGAACTCCGCTTTCGCCATGCACCATGTGAACCAGGCCCTCTGGCTCTGCATCGGCGCCTTCCTGTGCGCCCTGGTGTGCATCATCCCCGTGCTGGGCTGGATCGTGGCCGGCATCGGCAGCATCGTGCTGCTGGTGTTTGAGATCATCGGCATCGTCCGGGCCCTCAAGGGCAGCGGCGCTTATCTGCCCTTCATCAAGGGGCTGCCCGTGATCATCAAGTGAGGAAACGGTCATGAAGCTGTGTCCTCATTGCGGCAGCCAGCTGAGTGATGACGCCAAGTTCTGCGTGGAGTGCGGCCAGGCCCTGCCGGAGGACGCGCCCCAGGCGACGCCCGCCCCGGAAGCCCCCGCAGCGGAGGCCCCGGTGGAAGCCCCGGCGGCCCCCGCCCCGGTGGAGGCGGCTCCGGTGCCCGCGGCGGCGCCTTCCGAGCCGCCCGTCGCCCCCAGCGCAGACGGCCCCATCATCACCCAGATGCCCCCCAAAAAGCAGATGCTCTCCACGGGGCAATACTTTGCCCTGAGCCTGCTGTACGCCCTGCCGGTGATCGGCCTTGTATTCCTGTTCGTGTTCGGCGCCGGGCACCCCAAGAACGGGAGCCTGAAGCGGTATTCCGCCGCCATGCTGATTTTGCGGCTGCTGGTCTGGATCGCCGTGCTGGCCATGCTCATCGTGGCCATGATCAAGAACGGCCGGCTCCTCACCGACGCCATGGGCCAGTTTATCCCGGCCCTGCAGAACCTGCTCAAGGCCATCTTCGCCTAAAGCACAACATACAAAAAGACGCCTTTGCGGGCGTCTTTTTTTGTTCAGGCCTCCGGTTCAAGGGGCGCGGCGGCGAAGAAGAAGCGGCTCACCTCCTCCGGGGTGTAGCGCTCATGGTCCATCCACCAGCGCACGGTCTCCGCCAGGTCCCAGGTCAGGTGGCGGAGCAGGTATTCCCTGGGCAGATCCGGCCGGTCCTCCCCCAACGCCCCGCCGAACACCCCCTCCAGCCGCTCCCGGAAGTAGCGCATGAAGAGCTCCCCGCTCTCCCGGCGCAGGATGCCCCGGATGTAGGAGCGGCTCTCCCCCAGGTGGTAGAGGATGTGGGTGATCTCCCCCTTTAGGTCCCGCCGGCCAGAGAAGTCGTGGGTGGGCTCCCGCCCCAGCTCCGGGGAGAACACGTGGTCGAAGATCTCCCCGCACAGGGCCCGGAGCAGGTCGTCCTTGGTCTCAAAGTGGGCGTAAAAGGTGCTGCGGCCGATGTTGGCCCTGTCGATGATCTCCTGAACGGAGATGCTCCCATAGGATTTCGTCTCCAGCAGGGCGGTGAACGCCTCGAACACCGCCTGTCTGGTCTTCAGCTGCCGTCGGTCCATGCTATCCCTCCTGAACAAATCTGCTTTTTTGTCCCGTAGTGAACGGGGGCGCCCATCTGTGCCTTGCCTTTTCCCAGCCCCGGCGCTATGCTGATACCGAACAAAGTGTTCTATATCGAACAGGTTGAGTATACCGCCTGCAGGCGCGGCTGTCAACATAAGGAGGCAAGGATGCTCAAACGGATCAACGATTTTCTGGCCGGCTGGCCCATGACCCTGGTGGGAGGCGTGATTTTGCTGGCCTCCTTTCTGCTGCCCCGGCTGGGTGTGCCCCAGGGGCAGTACGCCGCCTGGGTGAGCGTGATCGTGTGCGGGGTGCCGCTGGTATATCTGGCCCTGTGGCGCATCCGCTACAACAAGGGCATCAGCAAGATCTCCTCCGCCCTGCTCATCTCCCTGGCCATGGTGGCCGCCCTGCTCATTGGGGACCTGTTTGCCGCCGGGGAGGTGACCTTCATCATGGCCATCGGGGCCCTGCTGGAGGACATGACCACCAATCGGGCCCGGCGGGGGCTGGAAAACCTGCTGGCCCTATCGCCCCTCCAGGCCCGGCTGGTGCGGGAGGGGACCGCGCAGGAGGTGCCCCTGCAGGCGGTGGTTCCCGGGGACATCGTGCGGGTGCTGCCCGGGGAGATCGTGCCGGTGGATGGGGTGATCCTGGCGGGGGAAACCTCCATTGACCAGTCCGCCATGACCGGGGAAAGCCTGCCCGTGGACAAGGGGCCCGGGGACCCGGTCTACTCCGGCACCCTGAACCGCTTCGGCGCCATGGATTTTCGGGCCACGGCGGCGGGAGAAAACAGCTCCCTTCAGAGGCTCATCCGCATGGTGGAGGAGGCGGATAAAAACCAGGCCCCCACGCAGCGGCTGGCGGACAAGTGGGCCAGCTTTCTGGTGCCGGTGGCCCTGCTCATCGCCTTGGGGGCCTATGTGTTTACCGGGGACATCGTGCGGGCGGTGACGGTCATGGTGGTGTTCTGCCCCTGTGCTTTGGTGCTCTTCACCCCCACCGCCATCATGGCCGCCATCGGCCAGGCCACCCGCCAGGGGGTCATCATCAAGTCCGGCGCCGCATTGGAGCGCATGGGGCAGGTGAAGACCATCGCCTTTGACAAGACCGGCACCCTCACCCGGGGGGAGCTGACCGTCAGCGACATCCTGCCCGTTGCCGGGGAGGACCCGGAACGGCTTTTGCGCCTGGCCGCTGCCGCCGAGAGCCGCAGCGAGCACCCCTTGGGCAAGGCCATTGCCGCCTATGCCGAGGAACGGGGGCTCCCGCTGCCGGAGGTGGACCTGTTTCACATGAGCGCCGGCCGGGGCATCCGCGCCCAAATGGAGGGGAAAACCTACCTTTTGGGCAGCGAAAACTTCCTGGCGGAGGAGGGGATCGCCCTTGACCAGGCGGCAGACGCCCTTAACCGGCTTCGCGGGGAGGGCAAGGCCTCCGTGATCGTGACGGATGAGGACCGGATCATAGGGGTGCTGGGGCTCTACGACCAGGTGCGGCCCGATGCCGCCCAGGCTATGGCGAGCCTGCGCCGGCTGGGGATGCGCACCGTGCTGCTCACCGGGGACCATCCCACCGCGGCGAAGGCCATAGCCCGGCAGGTGGGCATCCCGGAGGAGGATGTGTTTGCCCAACTGCTGCCGGGGGAGAAGATGAAGAACATCCAGGCCCTGCAGCGAAGCGGACCGGTGTGCATGATCGGCGACGGAGTGAACGACGCCCCGGCCCTGAAGCTGGCGGATGTGGGCGTGGCCATGGGGGCCATGGGCAGCGATATCGCCGTGGAGGCCGCGGACGTGGCCCTTATGACGGAAGATTTGAGCCGGCTGCCCTACCTGAAGTGGCTGTCAAATGCCACGGTGCGAACCATCCGCACCGCCATCACCCTGTCCATGTGCATCAACTTCGCGGCCGTCACCTTGTCGGTGCTGGGTCGGCTCACCCCCACCACCGGGGCTCTGGTGCACAATGCCGGGTCCTGCTTTGTGGTGGCCCTGGCCGCCCTGCTCTACGACCGCAAGTACAAAGGGTGAAACCGCCCAAAACGGCGGAGAAAAGCGCCCCCGGGGCGCCTTTCTCTTGCGCTTGGGGGCGCGCTGTGCTATACTGCCGCCATGAAGCCCGAAACGAAGCAGATCCCGGGGCTGTGGACCCGGGATTTTACCATCATCACCATAGGCAGCGTCATCTCCATGTTCGGCAACGCCATGGCCGGCTTTGCCATCAGCCTGTTCGTGCTGGATTACACCAACACGCCGCTGTACTATGCCCTGTATATCTTCCTGTACACCCTGCCCCAGCTGGCCGCGCCGCTGATCGCCGGGCCGCTAATGGACCGGTTCAGCCGCCGCAAGACCATCTTCAGCCTGGATTTTTTGTCCGCGGGGCTGTATCTGCTCATCGCCCTCATCCTGCATCTGGGGCTCATGCGGTTTTGGCTGCTGGCGGTGTGGACGCTGATCATCGGCACCATCACCAGCACCTATCAGGTGGCCTACGAGAGCTTCTACCCCCTGCTCATCACCGAGGGGAACTTCTCCCGGGCCTACTCCATCGCGGGCACGCTGGAGACGTTGAGCGCGGTCATGGTGCCCGTGTCGTTGTTCCTCTACAAGCGGTTCGGCCTGGCGCCGCTGCTGGTCTGCAACGGCTTATGCTTCCTGGGCGCCGCCATCTGCGAGACCCGGATCTCCGACGTGGAGAAGGAGAAGGGCCTGGGCAGCGAGGAACGCTACTCCTTCTCGGCCTACTGGGCCGACGCCAGGGAGGGGGTCCGCTACCTGTGGGCGGAGAAGGGGCTGCTGTGCATCACCCTGTATTTCATCTTCAACGCCTTTGCCAACGGCGCCTCCAACGTCATCACCCTGCCCTACTTCAAGGGCGCTTTCGAGAACGGGGAATGGATCTACATGACCACCTGGGGGTTCTCGGTCCTGGGCCGGGGCATCGGGGGGCTTCTGCAGTATAAGATCAAGTACCCCGCCGCCATCAAGTACGCGGTGGCCCTCACGGTCTACTGCGCCGTGAACGTGCTGGAGGGATCGTATCTGTTCATGCCTGTGAACGGCATGCGGGCGGCCTGCTTCCTCATCGGCATCCTGGGGGTGACCTCCTATACCATCCGATCCTCCGCCACCCAGTCCTATGTGCCCCACGACAAGAAGGGCCGGTTCAACGGGGCGTTCATCATGCTGACCACCTCCGGGTCATTGCTGGGGGAGGCCCTGGCGGGGGTGTGCACGGAGTTTATGCCCATGCGGGCGGTGCTGGCCCTGTTCATGGGGATCACGCTGGTGGCCGGCCTGGTCATCATCGGCGGCGGCAGGAAGCATGTAAAGCCGCTGTACAACCGGGAAGCGTAAGGGTTTTTCTGCGAGATTTTTCTTTTGCCGCTTTTTTCTCTTCGGTGAAGAGATAAAAGCGGCGCAAAAAAGAGAAGCTTAGGAAGACTACTGATTATAGTTTTCCTAAGCTTTTTAGTATTCCTAAAGTTCTTTGGGTTTGCACCCTTTCTTACAAGAAAGGGTGCGTGCTTATAATAATTCCTTTAAATTGTTCTCTACTTCGCTTCGAACCGGTATCGAGGGCGCGGCGCCGGGCCGCTGGACGGCCAGAGCCGAGGCGGCAGCGGCCAGCCGCAGGGCCGCCCCGTAGCCTTGCCCCTCGGCAAGCGCCGCGGCGTAATACCCCAGGAAGCAGTCCCCGGCAGCGGTGGTGTCCACGGCCTTCACCTTGAAAGCCGGCTGGAAAAGAAGCTCCGCCCCGGTCCACAAATACGCGCCCCGGCTCCCCTGGGTCAGCAGGATCCTTTGTTTCGGATAGGCGGCCCGCAGGGCGTCCATATCCCCCGCCAGGGCCTGCCCCTCGCCCTCGTTGACGATGAGGGTGTCCAGCAGCCACAAGGGCAGCGTCTTCACGGCCGCTTCCATGGGCGCCGGGTTGAACAGGATGCGAAGCCCCTTTTCGGCGGCCCGGCGGATGATGTGCGCGAGGCCGTTGATCTCGTTTTGCAGCAGCAGGATGTCCCCCGGCTCCACCTTTTGGAGGGCCGCCTCCACCGTCTCCCGGCTGACGGCCCGGTTCGCCCCGCCCAGGATAAGGATGGCGTTCTCCCCCTGGGGCGTGACCTGGATCACGGCATGGCCCGTGGGCACATCCACCCGCGCCACGGCGGACACATCCGCCCCCGCCTCCCGCAGCAGGCCAAGGAGCATGTCCCCGTCCGCGCCCACGGCGCCCCCGTGAAACACTCGGGCCCCGGCCCGGGCCGCCGCCACGGTCTGGTTCAGGCCCTTGCCCCCGGGGAACACCTTCCGCTCCCCGGCCAGCAGGGTCTCCCCCGCCTCCACGAAGTGGGGCACGGCGTACACATAATCCAGGTTCAGGGAACCGATGTTCAGGATCTTCGCCAAACTATCCTCCTAAAACGGCTCATTTCATCGATACTTCCGCTTGTACAGGTATACTGCGTAACTACGCTCCCCATAAAGCGCGGTGTAGCCGCGCGCAAACAAGTAACTGAGGAAGAACGTGCGGCTTTTACTCTGTCAAATCCAGCGACATGCGCGGTGGATTTGACCCCTTGCAGGGCCAGGTCGCAATCATAGATTGCTCCCCGCTCCGCTACAAACATGCCACTGGCATGTTTGCTTAACGCATCGCGTGCCCGGTAAACCCTAAGGTTTATAGGCGGGACCTGGAAGCGAAGCGAAAGCGGAGCCTCAATCTGGCGAACCCGAAGGATTCGGCAGATTGAAATTACATTCTCGCCATGGCGTGGTTGTCGTAGGCCGGGTTGTCCGTGACCTCCCGGACCACGTGCAGATTGTCGGGGATGTGCACCTCGGCGTCGGGGTCGCTCAGCTCCACCTGGAGCATGGCCACGTCCTTCCAGGTGGGGTACAGGTCCACCTCAAAGGACTGCACGTCGTCCACCAGGCAGTAGCGGGTCTTGCGGATGGGCCGGCAGGCGGGGTCCGCCTCCATGAGCAGGGCGAAATACTCCTCCTGGCTGAGCCGCTCCTCCACCTCCATGCGGCCTCCGTCCGGGGCGTCCCGCTGGGTGGTTTTGTAGTAGATGTAGCTGCCGCCGGTGCCCCGCATGCAGATGCGGCGCTCCTCGTCCCGGTAGGGGGTGAGGTAGGTTTGGATGATCTCCACTCGTTGGCAGTTGGGGTTGTTGTTGAGCCAATCGAGATCCGGGTACTTGATGAGGAACCGGCGGGCGTGCTCCATGGGCTCCGGCTCTCCAAGGGCCGCCATGACCTCCTTCAGAAGGCGCAGCATCTTGCCGTTGAAGTCCGTGGAGTTGTCGATGATCCGCAAATGGGGATGGCCCGCCCAGGCCGCCAGGGTCTTTTCGTCCAGGTCGATGGCCTCCTCCGGGGTCTCGGTGCGGGCGGAGTTATTGGCGGTGGTGTAGAAGGGCAGGGCGCCCTTGGCCGCGGTGACCAGGTGGAAGACGGCGTCGTACTTGTCCCGGAAGCTGACCTCGTCCTGGTTCAGCTCTGCCAGGATGGACGCGAACTCCTCCGGGGACATGTAGGGCTTGTCGTCCATGGAGCCCCGGTCGTGGACGATGACCACGTTGTCGTTGGAAAGGGCCTCCGCCGCCCGGCGGTAGAGCCGCTCCCGCTCCAGCTGGTAGCGGACCTGGACGCGCTGGAAGGCAAAGTTGTCCTTGCAGTTGTAGCTGGTCACGCCGCCGTTGGCCAGCTCCGTGAAGGTCTCTGTCAAGAAGATCACCGCGTAGCCCGCGCTGGTGAGGGCGTTCTGCAGCCAGCTCATGGCCGTGGTCTTGCCGCCGCAGGGACCGCCGGTGATCACGATGGTCCGGATCTTTTTTCCGCCCGTGGATGGATTCATACGCCTTCTCCCCTTCCCGGTTTGTATAGTTAAGTTCAGTATACCAGATAGGAAGCAAAAAAGCCATAGCAAGAGGAAGCATTTATAGTTTGCTCCCTTTCTTGAAAGAAAGGGAGCGCCAAAGAACTTTAGGAATACTAAAAAGCTTAGGAATACAAAATGATTCGTCTTCCTAAGCTTCTCTTTTTGCGCCGCTTTTCTTTTTCACCGAAAAGAAAAAGCGGCAAAACCAATTCAAAACTATCTGTCCTTACTTCTGCTTCTTTGCCCGATCGCTCTGCTTCCAAAGTTTCAAAAGCCCCTCGTAGCCGTTGAGCAGGGCGGCGCTGAGCAGGAGCCCACCCAGCACGTCCGTGAACCAATGGACCCCGGACAGGAGCCGGCCGGCCACGGTCAGGGCCAGGATCAGGCAGAAGACCACCGTGAGCACCAGCTGCAAGGTCTGGTTCTTCTTGGTGTACTTCTTCAGGAGCCTGAGCCCGCTGCCCATGATGACGCACACCAGCATGGTGTGGGAGCTGGGGAAGGACGCCTCCGGCCCCTCGCCTCCGGGCATGAGCATGGGCCGATAGTTGACGATCACCTTCTCGAAAAACACATACAGGGCCAGGGTGACGATGTACAGGCACCCCAGCAGCAAAATCTCCTTATCCACCTTCATCAGGCTCCGGCGGTAGATCAGCTGCACCCCGCCGATGACGGCGAAGCAGCAGGCCACCAGAATGGCCAGGATGCCCAGCACGTTGGTAAAGGTGTACCAGCCCAAATGCTCCCCGAACATCTCATGGATGCCCACGTTCAGCTTGCTAAGGCCGATCTTGGTGCCCTCGGGCCCCACGGCCGCCACGTCCACCACCTTTACCAGCAGGATCAGCAGCAAAAAGAGCCCCATGCATACCGCCGCTATGATAAACCGTTTCTTCATTCATATCCTCCTCGACGGAGCCTTGACGCTCCCTTCTTTAAGCCTATGCGGCAAGAGCCGCCGCCTTGACGACTCCCTTTCCCTATATCATACTCCTTCGACGGAAAAAGGCAAGCCCCCATCTTGCGCCATGATGGCCCGGGTGGGGCTCACACGCTCCGTTATCCGGAACCCCTCCCGCTCATAGAGGGCCACCGCCCGACGGTTTTCCGTAAACACATAGAAGAAGACAGGCTTCCCCTGCGCACGGCACCGGCGAAGGATGGCCGTGCCGATGCCCCGGTTCCGATAGGCGGGCAGGACATACAGATCGTCCAGCTCCATCCTCTCCCCCTCCGGCACAAAGCGGAAATAGGCCACGGCCGCGTCGTCCAGCAGGACCCGGGTGTACTCCCCGATCCGCTCCTCGATCTTCCGCCGGGTCCAGTTCAGGGCCATGGCCAGATCCAGCTCCGGGTCCGTTTCGTAGGTCTCGATCAGCTCCCGGGCAAAGGCGAAGATCGCCGGAGCATCCGCCGGCGTCGCCGGCACATAGACGAGCCTGGTTTGAGAAGCTTCCTGGTTCATGCGATCGTCCTCCTGTCCTTTCTGCGTCGCGGGGCAGATTCCATTGGCATTGGATTAGATATATCAGGTATGTCCGCCCCTGTCAAGCTTCTCCCCTTTTCGGGCGGACAACTGCGCAAAAACGTCGAGTCCCCTTGCTTCTGCGGGAAAAGGAGCGTAAAATGAAAAGAAAAAAAACGACGAGGCCTTTACATGAAAGACTATCTATCCGAGATCGACCGGCGATTCCCCATCCGCAACAGCGCCCAGCAGAAAGAGGCCTTCCGGGCCTACGCCCTCTCTGAGACGGGATCATGGCACGGCCGGGCGGAGGAGAACGACGGGCATGTGAACCTGGTCTTCGGCGACCCGGACCAGGCCCAGGTGATCTTCACCGCCCACTACGACACCCCACGGCGGGGGCTGCTGCCCAATCTGATGCTGGTGACCAACCCGATCCTCTCCTGGAGCTATCGGCTGGGCACCATTCTGCTGCTCATGCTGGCACCGGCCTTGGGCGCCGCCTGGGCTGCCTGGCGGCTGCTGGGGCTGAACTGGGATCTGCTGAGCCATCGACTGTTGCTGCTGGGGATCTACACGGCGGTGTACTGCGGCCTGTTCTGCTTGTTCTTCCGTGGCCCCGCCAATCGGCGCAACCGAAACGACAACACCAGCGGCACGGCGGCGGTGCTGTCGCTCATGGAAGCCCTTTCCCCCCGGCCGGAAGCGGCCTTCCTCCTCTTTGACGACGAGGAGAAGGGCAAGAAGGGCAGCAAGGCCTTCGCCAAGGCCCACCCGGCCATCCGGGAAAAGACACTCATCGTGAACCTGGACTGCGTGGGCAACGGGGACACCTACCTCTTCTGCGGCACATCCGCGGCGGAGCAGGACCCCCGGTTCATCGCCCTGCAAGGAGCCCTGGAGAACAGCGGCCTCCATGTCCGCTTCTTCCCCGCGGGCAAGGCCAGCATGAACAGCGACCAGAAGAGCTTTGATCTGGGCGTAGGGGTCTGCGCCTGCCGGCACAAGCCTCTGGTGGGCTACTACACGGACCGGATCCACACCCGGCGGGACACGGTGGCGGACCCGGACGCCGTCGCCCAGCTCGCTGAAGCCCTGGCCGCCTGCACGGAAAAACTTTCGGCGTAGCCTTTACTAATCCTCTGCTGTGAGATATACTTAAAAACACATGGACAACAAACGATCTCACAAGCAAACCAACGCAGAGGAAAGGACAGGCACACATGAAACAGGAGTTCTATTTTCCGTCCAAGGACGGGCTGACCCAGATCCATGCCATCGAATGGATACCGGAGAAGGAAGTGCGGGGTGTCCTGCAGATCGCCCACGGCATGGTGGAGTTCATCGACCGCTATGACCGGTTCGCCACCTTTATGGCGTCCCAGGGGTTCTATGTGGTGGGCAACGACCATCTGGGCCACGGCAAGTCGGTGACGGACGAGACCCAGCTGGGATACTTCGCCAAGCACGATGGGAACTTCTGCGTGCTGGGGGACATGGAGCAGCTCCGACAGGACACGCAGAAAAAGTATCCCAACGTGCCCTACTTCCTCCTGGGCCACAGCATGGGCTCCTTCCTGGCCCGGCAGTTTATTGAAAAATACGGCGAAGGCCTGTCCGGCGCCATCATCATGGGCACCGGCTACCAGCCTGCTGCCACGCTGGATTTGGCCATCGGCCTGACCGCCGTTTTCCAGCAGGCCCGGGGCGGCCATTACCGCAGCACCACCATCAACAACATGGCCCTCGGGTCCTACAACACCGCCTTCGAGCCCGGCCGAACGAAGAACGACTGGCTCACCAAGGACGAGGCCATCGTGGACGCCTACGAGGCCAACCCCCTGAACCAGTTCGTTTTCACCGTGAACGGGTACTACAACCTGTTCCGGGGCATGCGCTATGCCCAGCGGCAGCAGAACCTGGACAAGATCCCCAAGGGCCTGCCCATTCTGGTGGTGTCCGGCGCCAAGGACCCGGTGGGCGAATTTGGGAAAGGGCCCAAGATCGTGGCGGAATCCTATACGAAGACCGGCATCCGGGACGTGACGTTGAAGCTGTTTGCCGAGGACCGGCACGAGATTTTGAACGAGCTGGACAAGGAAGCGGTGGACGCGTATCTACTACAGTGGATCACAGACAGGATGTGACCTTCCCCCGCTCCATAAGCAAAAGAAACGCCCTGAGGCCGAAGCGCCAGGGCGTTTTGCTGTTTGGCGGCAGAGGCCGGATCAGAACCCCAGGTTTTGCCCGAGGGCGCTGAGCTGCTCCGCCGTAAGGCCGGTGGACAGCAGGTATGCCGCGGCCTTCTCCTGAAGGTCCGGCGCGCTTAGGTCGTCCACCTGCAGGAGGCCGCACAGGGGTCGGGTCAGGTTCTTCAGCGTGATGTCGTAGAGCTCGTTTTCGGGCTCGATGCCGTAGAAATTGCGGTAGGTGAGCATGTAGTCGGCCTGGATCTGCTCGGCCGTGGCGCCGGCGAAGCACTCCAGAATAGCGCACAGGATCCCGGTCCGGTCCTTGCCCTCCTTGCAGTGAATGAGGTACGGCCCCTCGTTTTCAGCGAGGAACGCCGCGCTGACACGGACCTTTTCGGCAAAATCGGCGGAGGTGAAATCGTAGGACATCTCCGGGTTGATCACCTGGCAGCGGCTGTAATAGCTGTTTGGGAAGGTATCGTAGCCCTTCATCTCCTCGGCGGTGTCATCCAGGTTGACCACGGTGCGGATGCCCGCCTTCTCCATAGCCGCCATGGCGTATTCATTCCGGCCGATGGCGGGCTCCACGGGGGTGCTGCTCCGATAGAGCCAGTTCTCCCGGATGCCGTTGGCACGAACCGCCCGAAAGTTGGCGAACTCCTCGTCGGTGAGAGTGGGATAATCCGCTCGCTCGTTGGTGCGGGTCAGGTTCCGGGCGTTGTATTCGTTCAGATACCCCTTCTTCTCTTTCAGCGAGAAGCCGATCCTGTCGGCGACGGCGTCCCACCGATAGCCCGGGTCCTCCTCCACGGTCTGCTTCACGGCCAAACCGCTCTCGCTGGCGAAAGCGCCCATGTTGATGCCCAGGGCCACCTCGTTGTCCTCCGTGTCGAACCGGCAGAGCATGCATCCGGTGTCCACATCGGTGTAGGAGGTGCCGACGGGCATGTCCAATACGGTTTCGCCGAAGCGCACGGTGAGAATGTCGCCGATCTCCATGTCGTGGGCCTTCATCTCCTCAAAGGTGGTATCCAGTATCACATTGCCCCGCTTGGTGATCTCCCGAATGGGGATCAGAAAGGCCGGCTCCTCCTCCTTCGGTGCCTCGACTTCCGCTGTTACGGCGGGGGCGGCCTCCGCCTGATCCGGGGCGGGCTGGGCGGCCGGTTTGCCGCAGCCCCAGAAGCCGGCGAGCAGCAGGGCGGCTAAGGCGGCGCAGGCGATTTTTCTCACGATAGAATACATGGTGTATACTCCTTCCTCGGCTTTCGGATACGCGCCGGCGCCCCGCAGGCGGCAAAGGGATGGCGCACCCATAAAAAAGCCCGGAAACTCTGAATTTCCGGGCTTTTTTTGCGCTTTTGTCGGTTTGGTTAACGCTTGCTGAACTGGGGGGCGCGACGGGCTGCATGCAGACCGTACTTTTTGCGCTCCTTCATTCTGGGATCGCGGGTCAGGAACCCGGCCTTCTTGAGCTCGGGCCGCAGGTCCGGCTGGGCCACGCACAGGGCGCGGGCGATGCCGTGACGGATGGCGCCGGCCTGGCCGGTGGTGCCGCCGCCGTAGACGTTCACGAGCACATCGTACTTTTCAAGGGTGTTCGTGAGGGTCATGGGGGCGCGGACGATCATCTTGAGGGTCTCCAGGCCGAAGTACTCCTCCAGATCGCGGCGGTTGATGGTGACGGTGCCGGTGCCGGGGACCAAACGGACGCGGGCAACGGACTTCTTACGACGCCCGGTGGCGATGAAAGCGGTTTTTGCCATAGTCGTTTTTCCTCCTTA
>CACWYB010000018.1 GCA_902765005.1 uncultured Eubacteriales bacterium
GGGCCCGATCCTGTACTTCCGATAGTAATAGTCCACCAGCTTGATGGCCACCTCCGTGTCCGTGCCGCTGTAGAACCGATAGCCGTTGTTCAGGAGCTTCTGCTTGATCTCGGCGTAATTCTCGATGATGCCGTTGTGGACGCCCACCACCTCGGAGCCCATCTCGTCCATGGCGTTGGCGCTGATGTGGGGGTGGGCGTTTTCCTCGCTGGGCTCGCCGTGGGTGGCCCAGCGGGTGTGGCCGATGCCGCAGGTTCCCGGCAGGGTGGCGCCGTTCTCCGTCTTCTGGGCCAGGTTCTTTAGCTTCCCCATGGCCTTCTCCACCTGCGTGGGGGCATCCCCATCCCTGACCGCCAGGCCGGCTGAGTCATACCCCCGGTATTCCAGCAGGGACAGCCCTTCCAGCAGAAGGGGCGCCGCCGCCCGACGCCCCGTAAATCCTACGATGCCGCACATAGACCCCTGCTCCTCAGTACACGATCATGTACCGCTGGCGCTCCCAGTCCGTGACCCGGGTGCGGTATTCGTCCCACTCGGCCCGCTTGCCGGAAACGTAGCTCTTGAACACGTGGGTCCCCAGGGCCTCCGTGATGACGGCGTCCTGCTCCAGCAGCTCCACGGCCTCCAAAAGGTTTCCGGGCAGGCTCTCGATGCCGTGGGCCCTGCGCTCCTTTTCGGTCATGGCAAAGATATTCTCCGTGATCTCTGCCGGGGGCATGAGCCCCTTTTCCATGCCGTCCAGGCCGGCGGACAGGCACACCGCCAAAGCGAGATATGGGTTGCAGGCCGGGTCCGGGCTGCGCAGCTCCACCCGGGTGCTTTGGCCCCGGGCCGCGGGGATGCGGATGAGGGCGGACCGGTTGGAGGCGGACCACGCCAGATAGCAGGGGGCTTCATAGCCGGGCACCAGCCGCTTGTAGGAGTTCACCAGGGGGTTGGTCACGGCGGTGAAGGCGCGCACGTGTCCCAGCACCCCGGCGATGAAGCTGTAGGCTTCCTGGGAGAGGCCACGTTCCCCGGCAGGGTCGAAGAAGATGTTTTTGCCGTCCTTGAACAGGGACATGTTGATGTGCATGCCGCTGCCGGCGGCGCCGAAGACGGGCTTGGGCATGAAGGTGCCGTGGAGCCCCCGCATCTGGGCCACGGTCTTCACCGCCATGCGAAAGGTGCTGATGTTGTCCGCCGCGGTGAGGGCCGGGGCGTACTTGAAGTCGATCTCGTGCTGGCCCTCGGCGCACTCATGGTGGCTGGCCTCGATCTCAAAGCCCATGTCCTCCAGCATGAGGCAGATCTCCCGCCGCACGTCCCCGCCCCGGTCGATGGGGGCCATGTCGAAGTAGCTGGCGGCGTCCGCGGTCCGGGTGGTGGGCAGCCCCCTTTCGTCGGTCTCGAAGAGGAAGAACTCCATCTCCGGCCCCACGTTGAAGGTGTAACCCATCTTCTCCGCCCGCTCCAGCGCCCGGCGCAGCACATAGCGGGGGTCGCCGATGAAGGGGGTGCCGTCCGGGTTGTAGACGTTGCAGATCAGGCGGGCGGTCTTCCTGGTGGCGGGCATCCAGGGGAGCACGGCGAAGGTGTCCAGATCCGGCCGCAGGTACTGGTCGCTCTCATGGATGCGGGTGAAGCCCTCGATGGAGCTGCCGTCGATCATGATCTGGTTGTTGACCACCTTCTCGATCTGGGACCGGGTCACGGCCACGTTCTTCAGCTGCCCGAAAATGTCGGTGAACTGGAGGCGGATAAACTCAATGTCCTCCTCGTTGACGATGCGCACGATCTCTTCCTTGGTGTACTTCATGGGGATGCTCCTTTCCTGTGTGACTCAAAAGGGGAAGGCGCCCATCCCAGGGGAGTATTCCCATGGGATGAACGCCTTATGGTTCATCAAAAGCGGGCCGGGACCCTATGCTCGGTTGAGGCGTTCAGCTTCCGCATGAACAGTATATCATATACAAACAACATGGGGAATACTATACCAGTCCCCCCGTGCCCTGTCAACATATTTTTCGCGATCCGGGGCCGGGGGGCAGCAAAGCTGTTCGTTGACGGGAGAAGGGAATTGCGCTACAATATATATTTATGGAAGACATGGTGTATGACGTAATCGCCACCGAGCTGGCGGCCCCGAAGAAAAAGCACATTCGCAGCGAAGGCGCCCTCTACGCCCTGCTGGTCCTGGGCGCGCTGCTGATCATCAGCCTGGGGAACCGGCTCATGCTCCTGCTGGATCTGCCGCCGGTGCTGGTCCAGGGGGTGCTGTACGCCCTGCTGCTTTTGGCGGGGTACTGGGTGCTGCGCTTTCGGCTCACCAGCCACCGCTACACCCTGACGGACAAGGCCTTTTTCGTGACCCGGCTCATGGGCCGGTCCGAGAAGCTGGTGGCGGAGGTGCCTTTGGAGGACATCGAGTACGCCGGGCCCTATGACCCGGAAAAGCTCAAAGCCCTCTCCTGCCGCATGGGCCCCAACGTGCGGGCGGGGAAGCGGGAGGACACCACCATGCTCATCTACCGCGGGGCGGACGGGCGGCAGGCCCTGTGCCTGAGCGCGGGCGAAGAACTGAAAGGAAAGTTGACGGAACCATGGAAGAATTGAAACCGATGACGGCGGCGGCCTTTTTCAACGTGACCAGCTGCCTGGTCCTGCCCGAAAGGACCGCCGGGTGCCTGACCATCGCCGAAGTGGCGGACGCGGACGGGAACCGGATCGCAAAGGCCGGGGAGCGGCTCACCATGGCCCAGCAGAAGGCCATCGTGGCCGCGGCCCAGGCCGGGAAGCTCCCGTGCCTGGAGAAAGGATATCTCCGGGTGGTGCTGGAGATCGGAGAATGCAGCTGCTGCAATGGATGAGCTGCCTGCAGGCGGGCGCCACCCCCCACGCGGTGTTTCTGGTGGGGCCCGCGGGCAGCGGCAAAAAGGAATATGCCCGGCAGGCGGCGGCCCTGTACCTGCTGGGAAGGGAGGACACCGACAAGCTCGGCGAGTGCCCTTTCTTTCAGGAGCTGCCGGACTATAAGATCGAAACGGTCCGCACCTGCTGCGCGGAGCTGAACCGCCAGGTCTTCGGCCGGGGGCGGCGCTGCCTGGTCATTCCCGACGCCCACAAGCTCACCCAGCAGACCCAAAACACCCTTCTGAAGACCCTGGAGGAGCCGCCGGAGGAGGCGTTGCTCATTCTGACGGGAAACGAGCAGGCGGTGCTCCCCACCATCCGCTCCCGGTGCATGCTGGTTCGGGTGGGGGCGGAGGCGCAGAGCAAGGTGGCTGCCCGGCTGACGGAAAAAGGGATGGCCCCGGACCGGGCCAAACTGGCATCGGCCCTGGCCGACGGGGTCCCGGCCCTGGCGGAGCGGTACGGCGGGGAGGAGTACATGGCTTTTCGGGCCCAGTGCCTGCCCGTCCTGGAGGAGGCCCTCTTCGGCGTGACCCCCTTTGCCCAGGCGGCGGCCCTGCTGGAGCGGCGGGAGGAGGGCAAGAAGCGCATCGGCAAGGATGCCCTGTGCGACTTCATGGACATCCTGCTCTCCCTGCTCCGGGACGCCCTCCTGGAGCAGCTGGGGGGCGGCGCCTATCGGAACCTGGACGCGGCTTCCCTGAGAAACCGTGTGGCGGGGCACTTTACAACGGCCGAAATTCAGCGTATGATAGCAGAGACACTGGAGAAGCGGCGGGTGCTGACGGAGTTTGCCGGCGCCCCCGGGGTCCTGTTGGACGGCCTTCTGGTGTCACTGAGAAAGCGGGATAAGAAATAAAGCAATGGTAAAGGTAATCGGAGTCAAATTCAGAAACAGCGGCCGGGTCTACTATTTCGACCCGGGCGATATGGATATCCAGGCCGGCCAGGGCGTCATCGTGGAGACAGCCCGGGGCGTGGAGTTCGGCGAAGTGACCATGGGAGTCACAGAGGTGGAGGAGGAGAAGGTCGTTTCCCCTCTCAAGGCCGTCCAGCGCCTGGCCACGGAGGAGGATCGCCGGCTGCGGCAGCTCTACATGGACAAGGAGCAGGAGGCCTTCGCCACCTGCGAGCAGAAGATCAAAGAGCATGGCCTGGACATGAAGCTGGTGAACGTGGAGTACACCTTCAACGGCAGCAAGGTGGTGTTCTACTTCACGGCGGACGAGCGGGTGGATTTCCGGGAGCTGGTGAAGGATCTGGCCTATGTGTTCAAGACCCGCATCGAGCTCAGGCAGATCGGCGTGCGGGACGAGGCCAAGATGCTGGGGGGCCTGGGGCCCTGCGGCCGGCCCGTGTGCTGCAAGCAGTTTTTGGACGATTTCCGCCCCGTGTCCATCAAGATGGCCAAGGAGCAGAACCTGTCCCTGAGCCCCACCAAGATCTCCGGCCTCTGCGGCCGGCTCATGTGCTGCCTCCAGTATGAGGAGAGCTGCTACGAGCAGATGCACAAGCTCATGCCCCGCACCGGCAAGGAGATCGAGACCCCGGACGGGGTGGGCATCGTGGTAGAGAACAACGTGATCACCGAGCGGACCCGGGTAAAGCTCACCGCCGAGGACGGGACCATCGACATTAAGGAATACCCCTATGTGGACCTGGGCCCCGGGGCCAAGGAGCGGGCGCTTCAGCGGGCAGCGGAAGCCATCGACGCCCCGGAGGGCGCCAACGGGGAGGGAGCCACCCCTCTGCGCCAGAGCAGCCAGCTCAGGCAGAGCCGGAGCGCCAATCGGCCGCCTCGCCGCGCGGCAGGCGAGCAGGCCGCCCAGAACAAGGGCGACAAGCCTCAGCAAAAGACCGGCGACCAGAAGCCCAAGGGTGATAAGCCGCAGCAACGGGGCGACAAGCCCCAGTCCAAGGGCGACAAACCCCAGAACAGCAAGGGCGATACGGCCCAGAACAATAAGGATAAACCCCAGGGCAACAAGGGCGACAAGCCCCAGAACCAGAATCGGAACAAGCCCAACCGGGATAAGCAGCCCAAACCTGAAGCCCCCGCCCCCAAGGCGGAGGCGAAGGAGCCTCCCGCAGTTCAGCCCGCCGCGTCCGAAGCCGGCACCGCCACGGTGCCCTTCAGTCGCAAGCGCCGCTCCGGTAACCGCCGCCGTTCCTTCGGGCCCAAGACGCCCGGTGGTTCCGGCGGACAAATGGTCTGAAGCAAGGTGATGCGGCTTCTTCCGGGAGCCGCTTTTTCATGGGGGTACAGCAGTAGTTGGAGGTAATGGATTTATGTGGTTTCTACTTTCTCTGATCGCGCTGCTCTGCTGGAGCGGCTCGGATATGTTCTCCAAGGTCGGTTCGAAGCCCTCTGACAAGCTGAGCCATTGGAAGATGGTCATGGCCGTGGGCCTGGTCATGGGCCTGCACGCCGCCTATGAGGTGTTCGTCGGGGGCGTCAAGATCGATTGGGAGACCATCGTGGCCTATCTGCCCGCCAGCGTCATGTATATCCTGTCCATGACGTTGGGCTATGTGGGTCTGCGCTACATCGAGCTGTCCATCTCCAGCCCCATCTGCAACTCCTCCGGCGGCATCGCAGCCGTCCTGTGCTTCCTGTTTTTGCAGGAGATGCCCAACCTCATCCAGTGGATCGGCGTGGCGGCGGTGACCGTGGGCGTGGTGCTCCTGGGCGTCGTCGAGCTGACCGAAAGCGACTATGCCAGGGACATGCGCCAGAAGAACAGCAAGGTGAAGTATGAGAAGAGCTTCATCGCCCTGCTTCTTCCTATCTTATACTGCATTATCGACGCCTTGGGCACCTTCTTCGATTCCGTCATCCTGCGGGAGGAGGCCACGGGCACCTTCCTGGACGGGCTCTTTCCCCATATGCTGGAGGAGGGACCGGCCAACGTGGCCTATGAGCTCACCTTCCTGGCCGTGGGCATCGTGGCCGCCGTCTACGTGCTCATCATCAAGCGGGACAAGCTCACCCTGAAGGCCGAGGGACCCAAGCTCCTGGGCGGCATCTTCGAGACCGCCGGTCAGTTCGCCTACATCTACGCCCTGGGCGACACGGCCCATGCGGGCTTCGCCGCCGCCATTATCGCCTCCTACTGCGCCCTGTCCGTGGTGTGGAGCCGCATCTTCCTGAAGGAGAAGCTGTCCTGGAAGCACTACGGGGCCATCGCCCTGACCGTGGCGGGCATCGTCATCCTGGGCATCTTTGACGCTTAAGAAAAAAGGCTGCCGAAAAAGGCGGCAGACCATTTGCGGCAAATGAATACAGGGGCGGTCCATGGACCGCCCCAATAGTACGGAAGGTTGAAATGGCGCCGAAGGGCGCCATTTCTTATGAACAGGTGCCGCAAATTAGCGGCGTTTTCCCCCTCTCGCGGTACCTTTGTACAGCTTCGGGGGGAAGAACGCCCCTTCAGAGGAGATTTGTCAAGGGGTATTTATAGTAATCGAAGCACTGTCCTCACTGGATTATCTGCATTTGGCTGCATTGAAAGAAAGGCTAGGGCCTATATGCTTAGACAAAAGGATAGAGGAAGACGCCGTGGCCCGTCGAGAATGTCGTCCATCAGCCAGCCGCGGAGGATCAAGAATAGATGGTCTGTTCCGTTTTAGCGATGGAGAAAGCCACCAGGAAGACCAGGTCCAGGTCCGCCTCCTCGCAGGTCACATCATAATAGAGGTCTGTCGTGAAAATGGACTTGCCCTTAGGCGAGGAGTTGGCTATGGTGGCCAGGGGCGCGCCCTTGAAGGTCACGTCATAGCTCATGCCCAGCTTCTTGCCTGAGATGCCAGAGTCGATCCGGATGCCCTGATCGTGCAGATAGTCCCAGATTTTCTGACCGTCATACTTGAAGTAGGACCGTTTCGACAGCATGCTGAGCAGACCGCCGTTCCCTTGCTCTACCGTGACGGTCTTGCCGACCTTGTGCTCCTCCATCTTGCCTGTCACATGGTTCACGAACTCGAAAGGAGATGCGCCCAGCAGGGAAAACTTCGTCATCTTTCCCTCGTAGACCGTGTTTCCGTTCTCATCCTCCAGATAGAACGCCTGCTTCGCCGTCTTCAATACCGGCTTCAATAAGTACTTATTTGCCATGAGTCCACTCCCTTTCCTGTGCTCTCATTTTTTTGTATTTTTGAATGGTGTTGATACCGCTGACGATCCCGCCCACGACTGCCGCGATGCCGGCGGCGATGATGATCAGGGGTAGGATGAGGCTCTTGGTTTGGGTGATCGCTTTGGGATCGGCGGGATCATAGTAAATGGAGATCCTGTCTCCCACCTCATATTTGGACATGCCGAAAAGGTCCGCTTCATATTCCTTCCCGTCCACGGTATACTGCAGGCCCAGAATATAGGTAGCCTCCGTGCGGTTCCCATTGGCGTCCGTTGACGCAGCCTCCTCCAATGCGACGCTGGTCACTTGGGCTTCAGCCTCTATATAGTGCTGGTTTTGTTTGCTGGCACCGAAGAAAACGACGCCAAAAACGATGAGGATGACGCCGGCCGGGATCAAAAAACGTGCTAAAGCAGACTCCCGGATGATCGTGATGATCTTGTTCATCGATATCTCCTTTTTCACTTGAATTAATATATTATATCAGACAATGTCCCAAGGATGTCCAAAGAACAGCATGAGCGTTTCTGATCTTTTCGCCCATCGTCAGGTCTTGTTTTTCGTCGTCCAGAACAGGATGCCTTCCGTCATGCTGGCCCAGGAGTAGGCGCTCATATACTCGCCGTGATAGGCGTTGACGGCCTCGCTGTCCCCTGAGTAGAACCGGTACACATCACAATCAAAGGAATTTGGGTCCACGCGCAGAATGCCGCGTTCCATTTGAAGGATCGCCTGTGCGCCATATTTCCGCAGCGTATCCCGGAGGGAACGGATGTACACGTCGAGATGCTTCTGCATCCTGCGGTCATAGAGCTGGTCCTCCCAAATGGTGGCACAGAGCTCTGGCCGGGAAACGCCGAACCCCTGTTTGTCCACCAAAACCGCCAGGATCTCCTTGCTTTTGGCCAGTTTGAAGCTGACAGGCTTGCCGTCAACAAAGACATCGAAGCTCCCAAAGGTCTTGACCATGATATGCTTCGGCACGGGAGCACGGACGCCGCAGGCGTATTCTACCTCAGCCGCCAGCTTTGCCAGGGAAACGGGTTTGAGCAGATACCCCGCCGCATGAACGGCATAGGCGTCCAGGGCATACTCCCGATAGGCGGTCAGGAACAGCACAATCATCTTAGGATACATCTCCTTGATCCGCGCCGCCAGCGTGATGCCGTCGATCCTGGGCATGCTGATGTCCAGCAGGGCGAGATCCGCTGGGTGGTCCTGCAGCCAGTCCAGCGCCTGCTGAGCGTCGGTAAAGCCCTTTGCCTCGTCGATCTCGGGAAGCTGCTCGCATTGCTTCAACGTGTATTCTACCGCGAGAGGCTCGTCGTCCACACAGATTGCTTTCATTTTCCCGCCTCCTTGCTTCCTCTTTGAGACCCGTCGGGAAACAGCAGGGCGATGGAGGTACCCTTTCCGATCTCACTGGTCAGGACCAGCTCCCCACCGCACATCTGTTCTACCCGTTCCTTCACGTTCCGAATGCCGATATGCAGTTCCTCCGTGGACGGCTGCTGCTTCGGATCGAAGCCCACGCCGTTGTCCGTCACCGTGACCCGATGCCCACCGGCTTCACGGGCGGTGGAAACGGTCACCAGCCCGTTCTCCCGGCTGCGGACCCCGTGGCGGATGGCGTTCTCCACCAGGGGCTGTATGGTCAGGGCCGGGACCTCGAAGTCCGCGTCCTCGATCCGGTATTCCACCTGTATGTTAGGGAACCGTTGCTTCTCGATCTCGGCGTACAGCCGGGTATGCTCCAGCTCCTTGGACACGGGGATCAGGTCCGTCTGGCTCAGGGACTCCAGATTCTGCCGAAGATAGGCGCTGAAATCCTCCAGCGTTCGCTCCGCCAGGGGGGAATCCTTGGCATACAGGGCGCGGATGGTGTTCAGCGCGTTGAACAGGAAGTGGGGCTGGATCTGCGTCATCATGATCCGGATGCGCTGAGCCGCCATAAGATCCCGCTCATGTTCACGGACAAACTGTATGTGGAGCCAAACATAATAGAACACGCTGCCCACGATGATGGCGATGGTCAAAAAAGAAATGGGCTGTTGGTCTTCCTTGATGCTGTAATCCAATCGTATGGAAGCGACGATCGACACGATCACCAGGATCGGTATCCAGCCGTCCCGCCGTCCGGCGCTCCGGAGTCTTCGAAGCGACTGTGCGAGGAGGCTCGCCAACAGGATTATGCTTGTTACGAGGCAGGCATATCCGAGAGGACCGGAGTGATAATAGTTCCACTGATCTATCCAAAAGCTGACAGGGGAAAACAGCGCGGTCAAATAGACCGCTGTGTTGAGGCCCGCCAACACCCACCAGTACCAGCGTTTCCCCCGGGGCTGAACGATATACAGGAACAGGATCAGGATGACTGGGCGAACGGCATATCCATAGATGGATACGATCGTCCGGAGCATGGGCTGCGGCTGCCCGACGGCCAGGGCATAATCCCAATAATTCTGCGCGATCAGCGTCAGGCACAAGGCTGCGATGACCAGCATGGTCCGTCGATATTCCCGCCGGATATAGGGATCGATCAGCACGATGAACGCAAGACCCAGCAGCAACAGCAGCAGAGGAAACAGCACAGCCAGCATGCTGATATCCATGGCCATACGCTCACATCCTTTCCGGCGTCCTGTTTTTTAACTATTGTATCGGAATGACCGGATATTTTCAAGACGGATCATGATAACTACCGGTCGACTTGTCCTAAAAAAATATATAAAAAAGTAGATTCTTTGGGACATCCTTTGGACAACGCCTGCTATACTTAGTGGAATTAAAAAAGGGGGGATATGCTGTATGAACAGAGTTGTAAAGAAAGTATTGATCTGGTGCATGCTGCTGGCTCTGCTGCTGCCCGTGCTGGCGTCCACCGTGCCGGTGGCCCTGGCGGATTCCGGATGCGACATGTATGTGAAGACCGACAACGGCAAGGACCTGACCGTCCGTGCCGAGCCCAACGGAGAATCCCAATCTTTGGGCAAGTTGCAATATGGCCAGAGAGTCTGGTGGGATTGGTCCTACGCCGGCAACGACGGCTGGTCCAGGATCGCGTTTGGCGCCAACAACTGGGGCTATGTGCAGAGTCGCTATCTGGTCAGCGAAGATCCCGGCCCTTATGTGAAACCTACCAAAGCCCCCGCCACACCCAAGCCCACCTCGAACGCCAAGAAGGAAGCGGAGGAACTCAAGAAAAAGCAGGCGGAACTGGACAAGGAGCTCAAGAGCGAAAAGGAAGTGACCCCCTACTACGTGGAGGTCCGGACCAAGCGGTCCACGGGTTGGGTCAACTTCCGCGTAGGCCCCTCCACAATCACTTCGAAGATAACTTCTTTCCCCTCCGGCAAGGAACTCATCGTCCTTGGTGAAACCAAGAACTGGCTGCGGGCCCGTGACCCGGAAACCAACAAGGTGGGCTATATCTATGGGAACTACACGGCCAAGCTGAACAAGCAGGTGATCACCGCTGAGACCACCGACGGCACTCAGAAGCTGGGCAAACTGAACGTTAACGGCGAATTTGAGCTAACCTGCAAGATCCCGGAGAGCTATAAGCTCCAGGTGGTAGAACTGCGGGGTGAGAGCATCATCGCCTCCGTCACCTCCGACGACATCACCAAGCCCCAGATGTACCTCTCCATTGCCTATGACGAGCTCTATGGGGATGTGGATCGGATGAACGATCTGTCTGACGAAGATCTGGCCGTCCTGGAGGAGAGTTACTCCTCGGAGTATGAGGTGGAGATCGAATACCGGCAGACCGGTCACGGCACCAAGCTCATGATGGTCAAAGAGATCGGCGGCAAAGAGAGCTTTGTGGACTTCCTCTCCATCTATAAGGGATATCTGGTGGAGTTCAACCTGACGCCTAACCCCAATTTGGCCAATCCGGTGCTGACAGAGGAGCAGATCCAGATGTGCATCGACTTTTTGACCAACGTGGACTTCAACCCCGTGCAGTAATACGGACAGATGATATTTGCGGGAGGCCCCTTCACAGGGGCCTCCCGCTTTTTGATTTCCAGCGACTACGGGTTCGGATGGACTGCTTTTCTTTGGACATTCTTTGGACAGATGCTGGTATGATTATCATGGTATAGAAGTATCCTGCGTTTTTTTGACGACAAGGCCTATACCGGATATTCACTCGCGGCAGCTCCGTGGAGCCGGTTGAACGAAGAAGCATTTTGACTGGAGATACTGATCATGGCAGAAGAAAAGCGGTTCGCCAAGGCAACCTGGCAGATCATGGAACAGCTTTTGGAGGTGGATAGCCTGGATGACGCCCTTTCGGGGAGCCTGGAGATCATCGTGACCACCCTGAACAGTGAAGCGGGGGCCATCTGGCTGCTGGACCCTAAAACGGATCGGTTGAGCCCCCTGTATCACACCGGGTCGGCGGATATTTCCAACATCACCGTGGAGAACGGTCAGGGCATCGAAGGGCTCGTCACGAAAACGGGCAAATCCACCATGGTCACCGACGCGGCTGTGGATGCCCGGTTTGACGGCACCGTGTTCGACGACAACGGTCTCACGACCCGGACCATGATCTGCGTGCCCCTGAACAACCTTCACGACGTCATTGGCTGCGTCCAGATCGTCAACAAGAAGGATGGGAGTCTGTACGACGAAGAGGAGCTGCAGCTCTGCGAGCGCATGGCCGTCCTGGCGGCCATCACCATCGACGAGAAGGGGCTCGCCGTGGACCTCGGTGAGAAAAAGGAGGTCCTGGCGGTTCTGAAGAACGTGACCAAGGAATTCCCCTCCGGCGACGGTATGCTGAAAGTTTTGAAGGGCGTAAATCTGGAGATCTACAAGAACGAGTTCGTGGTGGTGCTGGGCGAGTCCGGCTGCGGCAAGTCCACCATGATGAACATCGTGGGCGGCATGGACTTTCTGACCGACGGCACGCTGACCATCGAGGGGAGGGACTTCTCCCATCCCACGGACGCGGAGCTCACCAAATACCGCCGAGAGTACATCGGCTTTATCTTCCAGGCCTACAACCTGATGCCCAATTTGACGGCCCTCGAGAACGTGCAGTTCATCGCGGAGCTGGTGAAGGACCCCATGGACCCTCGGGAGGCCATCGAGAAGGTGGGCCTAAGTGACCGAGCCAACAACTATCCCGGCCAGATGTCAGGCGGCCAGCAGCAGCGGGTGTCCATCGCCCGGGCCATCGTGAAGCGGCCCAAGCTCATATTGGCGGACGAGCCTACGGCGGCCCTCGACTACACGACCAGCATTGAGGTGCTGTCCGTGGTGGAGGATATCGTGCGCCAGCAGGGGGCCACGGTCATGATGGTCACCCACAACTCGGTGATCGCCAGGATGGCCGACCGGGTGGTGAAGGTCAGGGGCGGCCGCATCGCCAGCATCAAGAGGAATCTGCACCCGGTCCACGCAAAGGACCTGGTCTGGTGAGCCTATGAAGAGGACTCAGAGAAAAGATGCGTGGCGGAACATACGAAAGCAAGGCGTTTCCTTTGCTTCCATCATCGTGATCGCCCTGCTGGGGGTGGCCGCCTTTCTGAGCATCAGCTACTCTGCCGAAGCCATGAAGGTAAACGGCTCCGCGGCGTATGATGCGCTGCATTTTCGGGATCTGGAGGTCGTCTCCACTCTCCTGCTGACGGAGGACGATCTCGAATGCCTCCGAAACACGGAAGGCGTATCCGATGTGGAGCCTCTTTGGCAGACGGGCGCCAACGCATACATCAACGGTCATCGGGAGGGAGCCGCCGTGATCACGGTGACGGAGCGCCTGAACCGACCCATCCTCGTGGAGGGACGGCTGCCCGAGACCTTGACGGAGTGCGCCGTTGAAAAGCGGCTGGCCGAAAAGGCGGGCTGGCACTTGGGGGATACGGTCGAATGGCTGGAGATGACGGAGAGCACCGGCCGGTTTTTCCTGGGGGTCGAAGCGCTTTCGATCACAGGTATCGTGGAGCATCCCGATCATGTCAATCTCAACGTGCCGGACGTCCTGTACATATTGGTCAATCGGGACGCCTTCGACCACGAAGCCATGAAAAACTGCTGTATGAAGGCCCTCATCGAGGTGGATACGCCTGCGGGCATGGATCGCTTTTCAGCAGGCTACCAGGCAGCGGTGCAGGCCGTGCGGGAACGGATCGAAGCGTTGGCCTCCACGAGAGCGCCTTTGCGGGACAACCAGGTGCGGCAGCAGGCCTATGGGGAGCTGGACGAGGCCGAGACCAATTATGCCGCGTATCTGGAGGAGGTCTCCGCCTCGGGAGAGCGCACCCGGGAAGAGATCGACGAAAGCAGGGACTTCTTTGTCCGATCCTTAGCCGACCAACGCAGAGAGGTGGACGAGATGGCCCCCTGCCGCTGGATCGTTTTGGACAGCAGAGGCAACACCAGCTTCGTCCAGCTGAACACCTCCAGCAAAAACCTGGCCAGCCTGCAGATGACCTTCTCCATGCTGTTTGTGGTCATCGGCGCCCTGGTCATCTACGCCACCGTCAGCAAGATGGTGGACGAGCAGCGAACGTTGGTAGGCGTCACCAAGGCTCTTGGCTTCTTCAACAGGGAGGTATTCGCCAAGTATCTGCTCTTCGGGCTGCTTGCCACGGTCCTTGGAACGTTCCTGGGCATCCTGCTGGCCCGCTTCTGGATAGAAGGCTTCGTCCTTAACGGCTACAATATTTATTTCACGATCGACTTAAGACAGCCCCGGATGTTTCTTAAGCCAACGCTGATCGTGATCCTCGGCGGCGTATTCCTGGCAGTGGCTGCGGTGACCTTCGCCTGCCTGCGGCTGGTGCGGATGCCCGCTATCCGGCTCATGCAAGCTCCGGTGCCCAAGGGCAGGAACAAAACTGTACGCACCCAAAAGCATGTGCTGTCCCTGTATTCCCGCCTGGTCCTGCTCAATATCCGCACGGACATCAAGCGGGTGCTGGTGACCGTGGTGAGCGTGGCCGGCTGCTGTACGCTGGTGGTCATCGGCTTCACCCTCAAGTATTCCATCGACAAATGCATGGAGAAGCAGTACACCGAAGTGGTGCAGTACGACGGACGGATCAGGGTCGATTACGCCGGAGATGTGGAGGAAGAGCTGATCTCCTCCGGCGTGGAGTATGTGCCGCTGTACGACGGGAACGTGACCTTCCGCATTCGGGATGTGGATATGGGCGAGCTCCTTTGCGGGGACATCGCGGCCATCGAAACCATGTTCCGGCTGAACGACTGGCAGACCGGCGAGCCCCTGGCGCCCACAGACGAAGGCATCTATATCCAGCGGCGGCTGGCTGAAATCTATGATCTGACTGTCGGAAGCGAATTTGAAATGACCCTGAACGGCACGCAAACCATCACGGTCCGAGTGGCGGGCGTCTTTGAAAACTACCTGGGCCGGACCATGGCCATGAGCCCCGGCTATTACGAGGCCTTGTGTGGGGAAACACCCCAAAGCAACGCATTCTTCGTGCGGTTCGGCGACGTCGACCGGGAGGCCCTGCTATCCGAGCTTGACGAGACGCTGGGCTTTGTGGAGCATACCCCCGCTGACGAGGGCAAGGCCATGTTCAAAGCCGCCACCTCCGTCATCAACGCAGTGGTGGCGCTGTTCATCTTTATGGCGGCGGTCATGGCCGGGGTGGTGCTTTTGAATCTAACCAACATCTATATCCTGCAGAAGAAGCGGGAGCTGACCGTCATGCGAATAAACGGCTTCACCACCAAGGAGGTCATCGCCTATGTGACCAGGGAGACGGTGATCACCACCATCCTGGGCATCATACTAGGGTTGATCTTCGGTTCCGCCATCGGCTATCGGATCGTTCGGGCCCTGGAGCAATCCTTCTACCGCCTGGAGCGAAGCATCTGCTTCTCGGGCTGGCTGTACGCGGCGATCATGACGGTGTTCTTCACCGTCATCGTCAACATCATCGCCCTCAGAAAGGTAAAGGACCTCAAGCTCACCGACGTGGCTTAACCATTGTCGCTACATACAGGAGGAATGGTGTATGCTCTACGAAAGGACCACTTGGCGTGCGGACATGATCCGGTGCACCTTGTGCAAGGATGCGCTCTGCTCCGCTGCCTGTAGCAAACTGGACCCGGCAGGATTCCTCCGAAGCATCTGGTTCGACAACGAGAAGGTCGCCGCGGCCCGGCTGCCGGAAGAAAATCCCTGTCTCGGCTGCGATGCCCCCTGCGAGGCGGCCTGCGTTCGCGCCCGTCAGGTCCCCATCCGGGCGCTGATGCTGCGGCTGTATGACGAGGTGAAGCCGGAGCTGGAGGTGCCTTTGCCCCGGGACGAGGGCCTTCTTACAACGGACCTGTGCGGCGTGCCGCTGGAAAACCCCTTCCTGCTGTCCTCATCCGTGGTGGCCAGCACCTACGACATGTGTGCCCGAGCCTTCGAGGCGGGCTGGGCCGGGGCCTGCTTCAAGACAATCTGCTCCTTTGATATCCATGAGGCATCCCCCCGCTTCTCCGCTATCACCGGGGACAACGGGGCCATCATCGGCTTCAAGAACATCGAGCAGCTGTCCGACCACAGTGTGGCGGAGAACATGGACATCTTCCGGCAACTGAAGAAGAACTATCCCACCAAGTTCATCCTGGCCTCCATCATGGGCCAGAACGAGACAGAGTGGGAGGAGCTCTCCCGCCTCTGCGAGGAGAACGGAGCCGACGCCATCGAACTCAACTTCTCCTGTCCCAACATGATGGACGACGGCCTTGGCTCTGACATTGGCCAGGTCCCCGAGTTAGTGGAGCGATTCACCGCCGCCGCCCGGCGGGGGACGAAGATACCGATCCTCGCTAAGCTCACCCCCAACGTGGCTGCCATGTCCCCTGCGGCGGAGGCGGCAAAGCGGGGCGGGGCCGACGGCATTGCCGCCATCAACACCATCAAGAGCATCATGGGTGTGAACCCCCATACCTACGTGTCCGCGCCACCGGTCCACGGCATGTCCGCCGTGGGTGGGTACAGCGGCAACGCCGTGAAACCCATCGCGCTTCGGTTCATCGCGGAGCTGGCGCAGAACCGGAAGCTCGCAGGCATGCACCTTTCCGCCATGGGCGGCGTGGAGACCTGGCTGGACGCCCTCGAATTCATCCTCCTGGGCGCGGGCAGCATCCAGGTCACCACGGCTGTCATGCAGTACGGCTACCGGATTATCGACGATCTCAAGGCAGGGCTTGCCTATTACCTGGCGGAGAAGGGGTTCTCTCGCGTGGGCGAGGCCCGGGGGCTGGCGTTGGATTCCGTCAGCGACACCACGGAGGTGCTCGAGCGGGATACGGCGATCTTCCCCAAGTTTCACCGGGAGCGGTGCATCGGCTGTGGTCGGTGCGTCATCTCCTGCGCAGACGGCGGCCATCAGGCCATCCGGCTGGACGAAAACCGACGGCCCCTGCTGAATGGTCAGAAATGCGTAGGCTGTCACCTGTGCGTGCTGGTCTGCCCACAGAAGGCCATCAAATCCAGCCGCAAGCGGATAAAAAGATAATAATGTGGGGGTAGAAATCATGAACGAAACGAAAAAGAACACCTGGAAACCCATAGCCATCGCGGCTATTCTCATCGCCATCTTGGCCTGCGGCGCGGTGGTGTATCTCATGAATCAGCCGGCAAAGACCCAGATCGTGGAGGTGCAGGTCACCCCCGTTCCCGTACAGGAGACGCCCGAGCCCACCGCCGAGCCTGCGGCGGAGCCCGCCGCCGCGCCCCTGTCCCTCTGGTCGGACGGCTACGGCGCCAAGCAGAGCCTGATCGACTATGTGAACGCAGTTACCGCAGAGGGCAGCCCGGACTTCATCCCGGCGGAGGATCGCATCGCTGTGTTCGATATGGACGGCACGCTCACCTGCGAAACGTACTATACCTATTACGACACGATGATGTTCATTGAGTATTGCCTGGTGGATCATCCGGAGCGCGTGTCCGATGAGCTGAAGGCGGTTGCTGCGTCCATTCAGCCGGGCTACCTTGCGGACGAGACCCTTGCGCGGAACTTTGCCAAGGCGTACGCAGGCATGACCGTGGAAGAATTCTCCGAGTATGTGGTCGAATTCGGCAAAAAGAACACCGCAAGCTTTGAAAACATGCGCTACATCGACAACGTCTACCTGCCCATGGCCCAGCTTGTGGAATACCTGTATGACAACGGGTTTGAAATCTGGGTCATCAGCGGCACGGAGCGCACGACCACCCGTGCCATTGTAGCCAACTCGCCCATCAGCAAGTATGTCCGCCCCGAGCATGTGATCGGCACAGACTTTGAGGTCAAGCAGAGGGGGTACGAGAACGAATCGTCCAACATGGACTTCAAATATGAAAACGGCGACGAACTGGTGCTCACCGGCGGCTTTATTCAAAAGAACCTCAACGCCAACAAGTCCATCTATGTTGAGCGCGAGATCGGACAGCGCCCGGTGCTCGCCTTCGGCAACAGCGGCAGCGACACCAGCATGATGAACTATACCATCGACCAGCGGAACCCCTATCTTGCGCAGGCGTACATGGTCGTCGCGGATGACAATGTCCGGGAATGGGGCAAGCAGGATTGGGACCAGAAGTCCGCGGACTATCTTGCCAAGGGCTATATCCCGATCTCCATGAAGAGCGACTTTGCCGTGATCTATCCGGACGGCATCGTGCCGGCGAAGGAGCAGTATGTGCCTTTCGTGATAGACGAGGTCCTTGCGCCGGTGGCGGAGAGCGACGTGAAGCTGTCCGGCGACGCTTCCGATTTCGTGCTGCTTTCGGAAGCGGTACCCGACGCCATTTTGGAGATCCGTTACTACTCCACCTACAACTTCATCGGCGACCGTATCGACGGGTATGAGGAGCCTCTGGCGATCCTTACAAAGGAGGCCGCGGCGGCCCTCAAGGAGGTCAGCGACGAGCTGGTGAGCATGGGCTACCGGCTGAAGATATTCGACGCTTACCGGCCCCAGATGGCGGTGACCAACTTCATGAACTGGGCCCTCGACCCTGACGACGCCCGCATGAAGGAGTATTTCTACCCCGAATTGGAGAAGGACGTTCTGTTCCCCCAGGGCTATATCGCCGAGCACTCCGGCCACAGCCGGGGCAGCACCCTGGATCTGACCCTGTTCGATATGAAGACCGAGCGGGAGGTGGACATGGGCGGCACCTTCGACTACTTTGGAGAACTGAGCCACCCGGACTACACGGACATCACCGAGGAGCAGTACGCCATGCGGATGCTTCTCAGGGAGGTCATGGTCAAGCACGGGTTCAAGCCCCTGGCGGAGGAATGGTGGCATTTCACTCTGGAAAACGAGCCCTTCCCCGACACCTACTTCACCTTCCCCATCAACAGTGATTCCGTCGCCCCCGCGGCGTAAAAGGGAGGAACCATGAAAAAACTGCCTTTGGCCCTTTTGGTCCTAGCCCTGCTGCTTTACGCCATGTGGACCGGTGCCGTTGCCGAATCGGAGCAGCCGGAGGGCGACGAGCTCCATGCCTCCGTCCAGCAGATTACGGATTCTCCCGCGTGGGTCACTAAGCTGCCTGCCGCTCAGGATGAGAGCACGCGGCAGCTGTTCATCGTGGCTTGCATGGGCATGGATAAAACCACTGCCAGCGTGTCCATGCATCGGCGCGCAGAGGACGGCAGCTGGAAGCAGATCCTGTCCACCCCCGCCTATGTGGGGCGAAAGGGCCTGTGCCTGGACGCCGATCACAAGGAGGGCTGCGGCCAGACGCCCATAGGGAGCTATCATTTCAACAGGGCCTTCGGCATCGCCGCCGACCCCGGGTGCTCCATCCCGTATTTCCAGGTGGACGACAATACCTACTGGTCCGGGGATCCCGATCGTTTCTATAACCAGATGGTGGATATCCGGGAGGTCCCGGACCTGGTGATGGACGACAGCGAGCACATCGTGGACTATGAGTATCAATACCAGTATTGCCTGAACATCAGCTTCAATGAAGAGGGCACTCCCGGGCGCGGCTCCGCGATCTTTCTGCATTGCCTCGGCCCCGCCAAGCCCTACACCGGCGGCTGCGTGGCCGTTCCCGAATATATCATGAAGCTGGTCATGCAGACTGTGACGGAGGATTGCGTGGTCGTCATCGACACGTTGGAAAACCTGGGCGGGAGCCTGTAAGAAGAGACGATGAAACAACGGGCATTGAAGTATGACGTCATCCGCATCGTGGCCATCTCCATGGTCCTGTTCGTCCATGTGACCGTGGTGCCGGTGATCCGGTATCAGGGAGCCACCTTCGCCGTGGGGAACCTGTTCAACAACCTGAGCCGGGCGGGGGTGCCCATGTTCCTGCTGCTCACCGGGGCGTTGCTGCTGAACGAGGAAAGACCCTTCGACGCGAAGCGGTTCTATAGGACCTCTTTCCTGTCCATCGTGCTGCTCCTGCTGTTCTGGCTGGTGTTCTACGCCGCCTGGCGGGCCTTCTGTCTGCCGCTGCTCAGGGGCAAGAGCGCCGATCCCGGCCACTTTGGGGAATATCTGCTGACGTTGAAGGGTCTCTATCCTCACCTGTGGTACCTGTTCATGCTGGTGGGGGCGTATCTGGTGATCCCGGTGCTGCGGCTGTTCGTGAAGAGGGAGAACCGGCCCTATATCCTGTTTCTCATCCTTCTGTCCCTCTTTGTTCAGTTCGCCGTCCAGACCCTGGGCGTCTTCACACGGGACGCCTCGCTGACGGTGGGAGACTTCTTCACCAAGTTCCATTTGGAGTATGCCACAGGGTACGTGCCCTACCTGCTGCTGGGCTGGTATCTTGCCGCCTTCCCGCCCACCCGGGGCTGGCGGCTGGTCCTGTACGGGCTGGGGCTCGCTTCCGCTTTGCTCATGGTGCTGGGGGTCCAGGCCTATGTCAAGGACATCCCCGGCATCCGGGACTATATCGTGGAGGCCAACACCATGCCCGCCATCCTGTACGGCGCAAGCCTCTTCACCCTGATCTCTGCCCTCTGCGGGGAGCGGGCCACCCAATGCCCCGTGGTGCGGGAGCTGTCCCGGTCCGCCTTCGGGGTGTACATCCTCCATGTGGTGGTCCTGGATGTGTTGGTCAACATCCTGCTGCCCTACCAGGTGTTCCACGAGCAGCATCCCTTGCTCTACATCCTGACATTGTTCCTGCTGACCTACGGCGCGTGCCTGCTGGTGGTGCTGCCCCTGTCCCGAATCAAGGGCGTGAAGAAGATGTTCCACTATTGAACCCCCTATCTGAAAGGTAAGTGATCCTATGGAATTCTCTTTTCTGTATGCGATACCCCGCAGCAGTCTGCTGGACGCCTTCTTCCTGGGCGTCACGAAGATCGCCGGTTCCTATGGGCAGCTTTGGGTGGCGATCGCCCTGTTGCTCCTGATCTTCAAAAGGACCCGGCGGGCAGGTATTTCCCTGCTGATCGCCTATGTGGGGGTGTTCCTCCTGGGCCAGTACGTGCTGAAAACCCTGATCTCCCGGCCCCGGCCCTGCCAGATCGACACAGCCTTCCCGCTGCTGGTCTCCCGACCGTCCAGCTCGTCCTTCCCATCGACCCATTCCGCCTGGGCCTTTGGCGGCGCCACCGCCATCTTCCTGCGGCATAAAAAGGCCGGGATCGCCGCCTATGTGGTCGCCGTCCTGATCGGCTTCAGCCGACTGTACCTCTTTTTGCACTTTCCCACTGACGTCCTCTTTGGGGCGCTGATGGGCGTCGCTTTGGGGTTCGTTGCAGACCGGCTCACTGCGTTTGGGGAGAAAAAGCTGAGACGATGACCTACTCTGGATCAAACCTAAGGATATGCGAGACAGGTTCTGTCAAAACGAGGGGAGGCGCCGGTGTGAAACATAAAACTTTGGCTCTCATACTCTGCTTTCTTCTGTTGCTCACGCTCGCAGGGTGCAGCCAAATACGAGCCAAGGCCATACCATACTGGAAAGCGGATGCTCCGACTATGACGTCCATCGTTGCCTACGTGGCAGAAGTTACCGACGAAAAGAGCGCCGGTTTCGTGCCGCCGGAGCGGCGTATCGCCGTGTTCGACATGGACGGCACCCTGTATGGCGAGCTGTTCCCCACCTATTTCGATGAGTGCCTGCTGCTCCATCGTCTCCTTCACGACGAGACCTACGAGGCCTCAAAGGAAGACCGGGCCTGGGCCCTGGCCGCAGAGACGGCTCTGATGAGCGGCGAACCGGAGCCGGATTCGCCCCGATCTTCCGCCCAGATGGCGGCGGAAGCATTTCGAGGCTTTACCGTGGAGAAATATCGGGCCTACGTACGCGCCTTTATGGATGAGCCGGCAGTGGGCTTCGAGGGCATGACATACGGCGAGGGATTCTATCCTCCCATGGTCGCTTTGGTACAGTATCTCTCGGAGCACGGCTTCACGGTTTTCATCAGCAGCGGTTCGGAACGGGCTCTGGCCAGAGAGCTCATTCAGGACACGTTAGGACGATGGATATCCCCCGATCGGGTGATCGGCAGTTCCTTTTCTCTGATCGCCACCGCGCAGGGGAGCAAGGAGGGGCGCAAGTACACCTACGCTCCGGACGACGAGGTGCTGCTGGAAGGGAACCTGGTCCAAAAGAACCAACGGGCGAACAAGGTGTTCACCATCGTAGACGAGATCGGTGCCCCGCCCCTGCTGGTTTTCGGGAACAGCCTCGGGGACGTTTCCATGGCCGAGTACGCTCTGCAGCATGGAGGCCGGGCCTATATGCTCCTGTGCGACGACACGGAGAGGGACTACGGAAATCTCGATACGGCAGCCGCCTTCGCCGAGACCTGCCGTACCCTGGGCTTCGAGACGGTCTCCATGCGGGACGAGTTTGAAACGATCTATAAAAACGGCGTGACCAAAGCGAGAACCAGCCCCTGATCAGGGCGGGACCTTTTTACCCGCCTCATCGACGAGATACGGATATTCATCCGCGGCAGCGCCGTGGAGCTGGTCATAAAAACACTCTAAATGGAGACAGGTCCATGAATGCTGAACAGAAATAAAAACGGTCAGAGCATTCTGATCCTGTAAAAAAGCTATAATATGGAGGTATAACCATGAAAAAAGTATTGATGATCCTGTTGGTTGCCCTGATGATCTTAGGCGGCACCCTGCCCCGGACGGCTATGGCAGAGGGGGAGAAGTCCCCGGAGGAATACGGCTTCAAGACCTTGGGCGATGTGCTGGACTGTGAATCCCCCGCATCCTCTTTCTATGAGACCCTCTACATCCGTATCTTTGAAAAGGACGGCGTCTTCTATCGGGCGGAGGCTGAAATCACCTCCGAGATCTTCGCAGCCCTGTTCGAGATCGACTTCTTCGATCCCGACAAGGACGCCAGGACCAAGGCCCTGCTGAGCGATCTGCCCATTAGGACCCTCTATGTCCTCTCCGACGCCCTGCTTTCCGACGCGGAGCTGAAGGACCTGAATGGCAAGACCGGCCAGGACCTGCTGGACATGGGCTTCGTGCCCCAGGGCAGCTACGGCTTCGGTGACGGTGTGTCCTTCGTCTTTCTGGACAAGGGCCCCTTCAGCTACCAGATCGACTTCAAGGAGAAGGATGTGGAGGTGACAGGCGACGATCCCAACCTGGCGGAAGTCATCCGGCCCCTCACCGTGAAGGAGGCCTCCTTTAGCGGCAACCTCTCCGACTACGCCACCCAGGAATCGTTCGATATCACCGGCGGACGGTCCCTGGAGGACTACGAGTCCTTCTACACCGCGAAAGTCTTCTATGAGATCCCCGAGATCCCCTTGGAGGAAAGCCCCTTCAAGACCCTTGCCGACGTCTTCGCCGCCAAGGGCGAGCTCTATTCCCTCTCCACTTCCCCCGACAAGTTCGCCATTGTCTTCCCTGTGGACGGCATCTACTACCGGGTGGAGGCCAACATTCCCGCGGACGTGTATGAGAAGCTGGATGCCATCGACTTCTTCGATGAGACCAGGGAAGAGCAGGAGCAGGCTCTGCTGGCCCCCCTGCCCGTGACCCGGGTGGGCAACCTCACCGACGGCATTCCTCCCCAGGATGAGCTGGATGTCCTTATCGGCCTCACCGGACAGGATCTGCTGGACATGGGCTTTACCTACGGCACGGGCTACAGCTTCTGGGACAAGGCGGAGATGTACCTGGTCCAGGGCCTCTATGAGTACCACATCTGCTTCAACGAGAAGGTGCCCGAGATGGAGGACTACGACGCGGCGCTGGATGCGCTCATGCCCACCCTGACCGTGGAGAAGGTGGAGTTCTTCATGCCCGCCGGCATCTGCTCCGACCCGGATCTGAACTGGTAAACGGTAGAAACCCCCATGCGCAAAAGGAAATGGATAATCTGGCTGATGCTGATCGTCGTTTTGGCGGCGATCGGCATCGGCCTGTACCTGAGGAATCAGGAAAGGACGATCGAACTCCAACCGACGGCCCAACCTACATCGACACCAGCGCCTACCGCCGCCGAGGAGCCTGCCGTGACCCCGGAGCCGACGGCCCCGGACTATGACGACCCCAATTCGTGGGCCTATTTCGCTCTGGGTGAGGATCGCGGCGCGGACGTGTTTATCATCTGCCCCACCGTGGATACCCGCAGCGAACGCAATGCCTTCGACCTGAACGATAAACTAAAGGGCCGGTTCGTCAACGCCCTGGACATGGAAAAGGGCATCTTCGAGGACGCTGGACGACTTTATTCGCCCTATTATCGGCAGATGTCCATCAACGCCTACCGGCTGCCCGAGGCGGATCGGGCAGAGGCGAAAGCCGTTGCCTACGGAGATGTCTCTGCCGCCTTCCGCTGGTATCTCAACCATGAGAACGGCGGCAGGCCCCTCATCCTGGCAGGCTTCTCCCAGGGCGGAGAGATGTGCCTGGAGCTTCTTAAGGAATACTTTGGGGATACGGAGGAGGGCAGCGCCCTGCGGGATCGACTGATCAGCGTATACTCCCTTGGATGGACGGTGACGGAGGAGATGACCCAAGCCTATCCCCAGATCATGCCCGCCCGGGGCGCGACGGACCTGGGCACAGTGGTCAGCTTCGACTGCGAGGACGGGACCCTCACCGACACCATCATCATCCCTGCGGGCGTCAAAGCCCTGTCCATCAACCCTCTGAACTGGAAAACGGACGGCACCCCCGCCGACCGCTCGGAGAACCTGGGCGCGGTCATGGAGACGGGGGCGGAGCCCGTCCCCGGCCTCTGCGGGGCCTATATCGGCTCTCGGGGGGAGCTGGTGGTGACGGACATTACACCAGCAGACTATCCGCCGGTGCTGGACATCTTCCCGGAGGGCGCCTACCATTTGTACGACTACATGTTTTTCTTCATAAACCTGAAGGAAAATGTCGCCGTGCGCACCGCCGCTTGGAACGCTCAGCATACCCCCATCGGGGCGCTTGCCGAGATCCAATCACGGGGCATCCTGTTCTGGTAGACAACGCAGCGGGTTTAAGTCGTTTGCACAATTGAATATGCGCCTAAATGCGCTTTTCACGTTTTCAAGATGGGAAAAGCGCTTTTTCTTTGGACATACTTAGGATGTGGCCTGAAAATATAAAACAAAAATGGGTGAATCGTGGGGATAACAAAACATACAGATTGCTGGGAAAGGGAGATTGACAATGACAGATCACAAGGATGTATGCATCCTAAGCCCGGATCAACCGGAATCGGCCAATGGCGGTACAAGCGCCCTCGGTATTTACAGACCGGGGTTTCGCTACAAGTAGGAGACGCTGCAGTTTTTTAAAAAATGTGTCGGCGTAGCTGTTTATCTATGAGTGCACAAAGTGCGGTCAAATTAGAAAAATATATGACTCCGATGATAATATCCCTTGGCGGCAATAAGTATGAGGATCAGTACAGATGTAAGTATTGCGGATGTATTATATTCAGTACATATATTGATAAATCCAGCAAGGCGAGATAAACGAAGAAGTTGAACAAACAATCATATTTGTTCTCCATTCGTTGAAATTAGGTTCTTGGGTGCACTTCCCACCGAAGCGGTGCGATACGCAGGCAAAAAAACAGAGCAAAAGCCCTGCCAAACGAATTGCGTAAACGTTCCACCGTTCTCTTCGAAATAGGACTTCATTTTCAATACCTCCCGTGATAAAATGAATTGCGGCTACCTGCAGGATATAACTCCTTTCCGATAGCCGCATTGTTTCTTTCATTTACCGCAGAAGGATCATCTCGCAGCTATTCTGTAGTAGTGGTTTGAAAACCACCCTTTACAGAGTACAGCTTCTGCCAACCTTTGCTGGCAGCCTTACTGTTTACACCTTGGCGCTCCTTCGCAATAGCTCCGTCAGGCTCTCGCACAGGGTGCGGATGAGGGCGTCGGTGTCCTGGGAGAGCGGGGCCTTGCGGGGCCGGCCGGGGCCCGAGAGGCTGGGGGCGTAGGGGTCGAACACGGGGCCGTGGGCCTGCTGCAGCTCCTGCCGGGCCCTGTCCACCAGGCCGGGCCGGTTCTTGATGAGGGCCCGGTACTTGTTCTGATACCGGAGCATCCGCCGGGTGTCCCCCTCTGCGATGCGCAGCGTGCAGGCCCGCACGGACTCCCCGGCGGACCTGGCCAACAGCACGGTCTTGAGCAGGGAAAGGCTCTCCTCCTCGGAGAAGGGCAAAAAGGCGGGTCCCGCGGCGGCCCGGTTTCCGGCGTAGTAGTGGTTCCGTACGCTGTTGGGCCGGCGGCCCGTCTGCTCCGCGGCCTGCAAGAAGGCGGTCTTCAGCGGCTCCCCCGCGGCCCGGCACCGGGTCACGGCGTCGTGGAGCAGGGCCTCCTCGGCGCTGTCCCAGCCGGTCTTGCGGCGGGCGATCATGGCTTGTTCCATAGGTATATCGCTTCCTTTCCAATAGAATCTCTGGTCAGTGTGGACCGAAATGGGCCCCTCCCATACCAAGGTATGCATGGGTTTGGACGGTTAGAAAAATATTGCGCGATTGTAAAAAATATTTCTTGACAGCTTGTAGACACAGTGATATTATTCTAAGTCGCATTATGATAGCTAAACTGTCGGCGTATGCCCGTAATTTCCCCTCTCCGGGGGCGGGGCAGAGGCCGAAGGGCGCCATCATGGTAAACCAAAGTCGGTGCAACGGCATCAGAAGGAGTGTACGAGATGATGCATGACGTCAAGATGGGACGGCGGGTCCGCAAGAGCTTTTCCAAGGTCAACGAAGTGCTCAGCATGCCCGATCTCATTGAGGTGCAGACATGCCCGATCTCATTGAGGTGCAGAAGAATTCCTACTACCGCTTTTTGAAGGAAGATCTTAAAGAGGTTTTCAACGACATCTCCCCCATCGTCGACTATTCCGGCAAGCTCGTCCTGGAGTTCGTGGACTATCGGATCGACCTCGATAAGCCCAAGTATACCCAGGAGGAGAGCAAGGAAAACGACGTAAACTACGCGGCGCCCCTGCGGGTCACCGTCCGGCTCATCAACAAAGAGACCGGCGAAGTGAAGCAGCAGGAGGTCTTCATGGGCGATTTCCCGCTCATGACGCCCCAGGGCACCTTCATCATCAACGGCGCGGAGCGGGTCATCGTGAGCCAGCTGGTTCGGTCCCCCGGCGCCTACTACGCGGTGAGCACCGACAAATGGGGCAACCAGCTCTATTCCGCCCAGGTCATCCCCAATCGGGGCGCCTGGCTGGAGTATGAAACCGATTCTAACGGCATCCTGTATGTGAAGATCGACCGGCAGCGCAAGGTGTTCATCACCTCCCTCCTGCGGGCCATCGGCTATGGCACCAACGCGGAGATCAAGGAGCTCCTGGGCGACGACGAGCGCCTGGAGAACACCCTGCAGAAGGACCCCACCCATTCCGTGGCCGAGGGTCTCATTGAGATCTACAAGCGCCAGCGCCCCGGCGAGCCCCCCACGGAGGAGAGCGCCCGGAGCCTTCTCAACGGCCTGTTCTTCGACAACCGGTATGACCTTGCCCGGGTGGGCCGCTATAAGTTCAACAAGAAGCTGAGCCTGAAGGCCCGCATCGTGAACCAGGTCGCCGCCGAGATGGTGGCTTCCCCCATCACCGGCGAGATCCTGGTGGAGGAGGGCGCCTTCATCGATAAGAAGAAGGCCGAGGAGATCCAGAACGCCGGCGTGAACGCGGTCATGGTCCGCATCGAGGATCGGGCCGTGAAGGTGGTGGGCAACAACTTTGCCTCCGCCGAGGGCTTCCTGCCCTTCGCGCCCATCGAAGCCGGCCTCAACGAGGACGTCCATATCCCCACCCTTCTTTCCCTGCTCCCCGAGATGCAGACCATCGAAGACGCGGAAGGGCAGAAGGACTTCCTCCGCAGCCATTATTATGATCTGATCCCCCGCCACATCGTCCCCGACGATATGGTGGCTTCCGTGTCGTACATGATCGACCTCAGCTACGGCATCGGCAAGACGGACGATATCGACCATCTGGGCAACCGCCGCATCCGCAGCGTGGGCGAGCTGCTGCAGAACCAGATCCGGGTGGGTTTGACCCGCCTGGAGCGGGTGGTTCGCGAGCGGATGGGCCTGCAGGACATGGACGTGGTCATGCCCAGCAACCTCATCAACATCCGCCCGGTGACCGCCGCCATCAAGGAGTTTTTCGGCTCCTCCCAGCTGTCCCAGTTCATGGACCAAACCAACCCCCTGTCCGAGCTGACCCACAAGCGCCGCTTGTCCGCTCTGGGCCCCGGCGGTTTGAACCGTGACCGGGCCACCTTCGAGGTCCGCGACGTGCATTATTCCCACTACGGCCGCATGTGCCCCATCGAGACCCCTGAAGGTCCCAACATCGGCCTGATCAACTCCCTGGCCACCTATGCCCGGATCAACGAGTACGGCTTCATCGAGGCCCCCTACCGGGTGGTGGACAAGGAGAACCACCGGATCACGGACGAGATCGTGTATCTCACCGCGGACGAGGAGGACGGCGCCATCGTGGCCCAGGCCAACGAGCCTGTGGACCCCGAGACCCACTGGTTCCAGAAGGACCGTGTGGTGGCCCGCCGCCTGGACCAGATCATCGAGGTCCGCAACAGCGAGATCGACTATCTGGACGTGTCCCCCAAGCAGCTGGTGTCTGTGGCCACGGCCATGATCCCCTTCCTGGAGAACGACGACGCCAACCGGGCCCTCATGGGTTCCAACATGCAGCGGCAGGCCGTGCCCCTTCTCAAGCCCGAGGCCCCCGTGGTGGCCACCGGCATGGAGTATAAGGCCGCGGCCGACTCCGGCATCGTGGTCCTCGCAAAGGAGGACGGCGTGGTGAGCTACGTGTCCGCCACCAAGGTGGTCATCACTACCCCCGCCGGCGTGCCCCACGAATACAGAATGACCAAGTTCCAGCGGAGCAACCAGGGCACCTGCCTCAACCAGCGGCCCGTGGTCACCAAGGGCGAGGTGGTCAAGAAGGGCGACGTCATCGCGGACGGCGCTTCCACCGACGGCGGCGAGATCGCCCTGGGCCGGAACATCCTCATCGGGTTCACCTCATCAGCGAGAAGCTGGTGAAGGAGGACGCCTACACCTCCATCCACATCGAGGAGCATGAGGTGGAGGCCCGCGATACCAAGCTGGGCGCGGAGGAGATCACCCGGGACATCCCCAACATCGGTGAGGACGCCCTCTCCCAGCTGGATGAAAACGGCATCATCCGCCCCGGCGCAGAGGTCCGGGCAGGGGATATCCTGGTGGGCAAGGTCACGCCCAAGGGCGAGACGGAGCTCACGGCGGAGGAGCGGCTTTTGCGGGCCATCTTCGGCGAAAAGGCCCGGGACGTGCGGGACACTTCTCTCAGAGTGCCTCACGGCGAAGGCGGCGTGGTGGTGGACGTGAAGGTGTTCACCCGGGAGAAGAAGGACGAGCTGAGCCCCGGCGTCAACCAGATGGTCCGGGTGTACATCGCCCAGAAGCGGAAGATCTCCGTGGGCGATAAGATGGCCGGCCGTCACGGCAACAAGGGCGTTATTTCCCGGATCCTGCCGGAAGAGGACATGCCCTTCATGCCCGACGGCACCCCGCTGCAGATCGTGCTGAACCCCCTGGGCGTGCCTTCCCGAATGAACATCGGTCAGGTGCTGGAGCTCCACTTGGGCATGGCCTGCAAGAAGCTGGGCATCCACATCGCCACCCCCGTGTTCGACGGCGCCACCGAGGAGGACATCAAGAAGCTCCTGGTCAAGGCCGGCTGCGACGAGGACGGCAAGACCGTTCTGTACGACGGGCGTACCGGACAGCCCTTTGAGAATCGGGTGTCCGTTGGCTATATGTATTATCTGAAGCTCCATCACCTGGTGGACGACAAGATCCACGCCCGGAGCACGGGCCCCTACTCCCTGGTCACCCAGCAGCCTCTGGGCGGCAAGGCCCAGTTCGGCGGCCAGCGCTTCGGAGAGATGGAGGTGTGGGCTCTGGAGGCCTATGGCGCCGCCAACACCCTGCAGGAGATCCTGACCGTGAAGTCCGACGACGTGGTGGGCCGTGTGAAGACCTACGAGAGCATCGTCAAGGGCGACAACGCCAAGACCGCCGGCGTGCCCTGGACGTGAAGGTCCTCCGGGAGGATCGGACCGAGATCGAGATCACCGAGGACGACGAGGACGATCTCAGGCCCATGGACATCAACATCTCCGGTATGGAAGACATGCCTGTGCTTCCTGCGGAGGATGGCGGCAAGGACGAGGATGAGGACGAGTTCGGCGACGAGGACGAGTTCGACGCGGACGAGGACTTCGGCGAGTTCGATGAGCCCGGCGAGGGCGAGCTGGATCGGGAGGAAGACGGTGGCCTGGACGACCTGTTGGGCGATCTGGGCGGCGGCCTGGACGACGGCGATCTGGACTTGGACTGATATAGGCTGGGTAAAGGAGAAAAACAATGTTTAATCTGACTGATTTTGACGCGATGCAGATCGGCCTTGCCTCCCCGGAGAAGATCCTGGAGTGGTCCCATGGCGAGGTGAAGAAGCCTGAAACCATCAACTACCGCACCTTGAAACCGGAGCGGGACGGCCTCTTCTGCGAGCGTATCTTCGGACCCACCAAGGACTGGGAGTGCCATTGCGGCCGCTACAAGCGGGGCCGCTACAAGGGCATCGTCTGCGAAAAGTGCGGCGTGGAGGTCACCCGGGCCAAGGTCCGCCGGGAGCGGATGGGCCATATCGAGCTGGCTGTGCCGGTGAGCCATATCTGGTACTTCAAGGGCATCCCCTGCCGGATGAAGATGCTGCTGGACATGAGCCCCAAGGCCCTGGAGCAGGTGCTCTACTTTGCGGCCTTCGTGGTCATCGATCCCGGTGAAACCACCCTGCAGAAGAAGCAGATCCTCACCGACCGGGAGTACCGGGAGTATCAGGAGCAGTTCGGCCCCAAGAGCTTCAAGGCCGGCATGGGCGCCGAAGCCATCCGGGAGCTGCTCGCCGAGATCAACCTGGAGGAGCTGCGGGATCAGCTCCGCAAGGAGATCGAGACCTCCGGCGGCCAGAAGCACACCAACGCTGTGAAGCGCCTGGAGGTGGTGGAAGCCTTCATCAAGAGCGGCAACCGCCCCGAATGGATCATTTTGACCGTGCTGCCGGTGATCCCCCCGGATCTTCGGCCCATGGTCCAGCTGGACGGCGGCCGGTTCGCCACCAGCGATTTGAACGACCTGTATCGCCGGGTCATCAACCGGAACAACCGGTTGGAAGCGGATGCTGCAGGAAGCGGTGGACGCCCTCATCGACAACGGCCGCCGTTCCCGCCCCGTCACGGGCCCGGGCAACCGGCCCCTCAAGTCCCTGTCCGACATGCTGCGCGGCAAGCAGGGCCGGTTCCGTCAGAACCTGCTGGGCAAGCGGGTGGACTATTCCGGCCGTTCCGTCATCGTGGTCGGTCCCGACCTGAAGATGAGCCAGTGCGGTCTGCCCAAGGAGATGGCCCTGGAGCTCTTCAAGCCCTTCGTCATGAAGAAGCTGGTGGAGCTGGGCTACGCGCAGAACGTGAAGGGCGCCAAGCGCATGGTAGAGCGCAGCGCCACCGAGGTCTGGGGCGTGCTGGAGGACGTGATCAAGGATCACCCCGTGCTCCTGAACCGTGCGCCTACGCTGCACCGCCTGGGCATCCAGGCCTTTGAGCCGGTGCTGGTGGAGGGCCGGGCCATCAAGCTCCACCCCCTGGCCTGCACCGCGTTCAACGCCGACTTCGACGGCGACCAGATGGCCGTTCACGTGCCCCTGTCTGTGGAAGCCCAGGCGGAAGCCCGCTTCCTCATGCTCTCGGCCAACAACATTTTGAAGCCTCAGGACGGCAAGCCCGTGGTGTGCCCCACCCAGGACATGGTCCTCGGCTGCTACTATCTGACCCAGCTCCGCGACGGTCAGAAGGGTGAGGGGAAGGCCTTCGCCTCCGAGGATGAGGCCATCATGGCCTACCAGTGCGGAGAGGTGACCCTCCAGTCCAAGATCCGGGTGCGGATCGAGCGGCAGTGGCAGGGCCAGACCTACAAGCGGGTCATCAACACCTCCGTGGGCCGGCTCCTCTTCAACGCCGCCATCCCCCAGGACCTGGGCTATGTGCCCCGGGAGACCCTGGACGACATGTTCGCCCTGGAGATCGACCGCCTGGTGGTCAAGAAGGACCTGGGCAACATCATCGACCGCTGCTACCGCAAGTACGGCCCCACCATCACCTCCGAGATGCTGGACCGGGTCAAGAAGCTGGGCTACACCTACTCCACCCGCGGCGGCATCACCGTGGGCTACCAGGACATCAAGGTGCCTGAGGAGAAGAAGACCATCGTCCACGAAGCCGAGCAGCAGGTTGTGGAAGTGGAGAACATGTTCAACATGGGCTTGCTCTCCAACAAGGAGCGCCGGGAGAACGTGATCAGCATCTGGGAGAAGGCCACGGACGACGTTACCTCCGCCCTGATGGACTCCCTGGATCCCTACAACCCCATCTACATGATGGCCAACTCCGGCGCCCGTGGCAGCAAGGCCCAGATCCGTCAGCTGGCCGGCATGCGCGGCCTCATGGCTGACCCCTCCGGCCAGATCATCGAGGTGCCCATCCGGGCCAACTTCCGGGAAGGCCTGTCCGTGTTGGAGTTCTTCATCTCCTCCCACGGCGCCCGCAAGGGCTTGGCCGACACGGCCCTTCGTACGGCGGACTCCGGGTATCTGACCCGGCGTCTGGTGGACGTGTCCCAGGACGTGATCATCCGGGAGGAGGATTGCTTCGCCTCTCGGAACGACACCCCCAAGGGCATGGTCCTTACCGCCATCATGGACGACGGCAAGCTCATCGAGCCCCTGGCCGCCCGTGTGGTGGGCCGCTACACCATCGACCCCATCCTGGATCCCAAGACCGGCGTGGAGATCGTGCCCGCGGATTCCATGATCACCTACGAGCAGGCTGACGCCATCGAGGCCGCCGGGATCACCGAGGTCCTGTGCCGCAGCGTCTTCACCTGCCGGGCCGAGCACGGCGTGTGCGCCAAGTGCTACGGCGCCAACCAGGCCACCGGCGGCCATGTGGAGATCGGCGAGGCCGTGGGCATCATCGCCGCCCAGGCCATCGGCGAGCCGGGCACCCAGCTCACCATGCGTACGTTCCACACCGGCGGCGTTGCCTCCAGCGAGGACATCACCCAGGGTCTTCCCCGTGTGGAAGAGCTGTTTGAAGCCCGCAAGCCCAAGGGCCTGGCGGTCATCACCGAGATCGCCGGCACCCTCCATCTGGACGACGCCAAGCGCAAGGCCATCATCTCCAACGACGACGGCGAGAGCGCCGATTACCACATCCCCTTCGGCAGCAAGCTGAAGGTGAAGGACGGGGATCATGTGGAGGCCGGTCAGGAGCTGACCGAGGGCTCCGTGAACCCCAACGACATCCTCCGGATCCTGGGCGTCAAGGGCGTGCAGGCCTACCTGCTCAAAGAGGTGCAGAGCGTGTACCGGCTCCAGGGCGTGGAGATCTCCGATAAGCACATCGAGATCATCATCCGCCAGATGCTCCGGAAGGTCCAGATCGAGGACGCGGGCGACACCAAGCTCCTGCCCGGTGAGCTCTGCGACATCTTCCGCTTTGAGGAGGAAAACGAGGCCGTGCTGACGGCGAACCCCGAGGGCCGGCCCGCCATCGCCAAGCGCAAGCTTCTGGGCATCACCAAGGCTGCCTTGGCCACGGAATCCTTCCTGTCCGCCGCCTCCTTCCAGGAGACCACCCGGGTGCTCACCGAGGCCGCCATCAAGGGCCGCATCGACCCGCTGGTGGGCCTGAAGGAAAACGTCATCATCGGCAAGCAGATCCCGGCCGGCATCGGTTTGAAGCGGTATCGGGACGTGACCGTGGTGAGCAAGAACGAATCCACCCTGCTTAACTAACCATCACCACCTTCGGAGGCGCGCATGGAACGGGAATTGACCAACCGAAATTGCCCCCTATGGGGGTCCGAGACCTGTGCTCGGCTCAACATGCGCGCTTGCCGAGGCTGCCCCGCCGAGGAGAAGGACGCCCTTGAGGCGGACCAGATCCGGGCGGATGTGGACCAGCTCTATGCCCTGCTGCCCCCGGAAGGCGTTGCCTCCCTGTTCACGGGCGAACGCTGCACCCTGTGCCGGGGCGAGCGGAAGGGGAAGCGGACCTGCTACGGCCTCTACGACATGGGCCATGCGGATCCCAGAGCCCAGAAAAAGAAGCTGAGCCTCTTTCGGGGCAAGGCCGGCGGGTTTTTGATCCCCCTGCAGTTTGGCTGCTGCGACGGGTGCCGCCGGCGCTATCAGCTCCTGGGCTGGCTGCCCTCCCTGACCGTCATCCTCTGTCTGGGTTTGGCCCTTGCCATCGTGGCCCAGGAGCCGGTGGCCCAGAGCCTGCGGGCGGTGTGGCGGGGGCTCCCCCTGCTGACGCTGCTGATGGTGGCGGCGATCAGCTTCGCGGCGGGAAAGGTGCTGGTGAAGGTCCTGCGGGATCGCTTCAACCAGCTCACCTACATGGACCTGAAGGATCATCCCATGGTCCGGCGCATGAGCGCCCTGGGCTGGGAGGGCCTGCAGGAGGGGAAGTATCCCCAGCCCGTGTTCACCCGCCAGCGCCTGACGAACGGCGTGGGCACCCTGGCCCCGGAGGAAAGTTTCGAAGGCGACGGCAAAATTTCGGATTGACAATTTGCCGTCAGCCTGATACAATTTGGTTTCGCAGTGTATGGGGAGACCCATGCGCTGCTGTTGCGGCTTTTTTTGAACCGGCCGGGGTTTAGGCCCCCTACAAACGGACAATACTCTCTACGAATTGGGTTGCAGAGAGATTGAAATAACAATAGATATATTTTTCATCATTCTATCAGGAGGAATTCTCATGCCGACCATTAACCAGTTGGTTCGCAAGGGCCGTGAGCAGGTGCAGTACAAGTCCAACGCGCCTATCCTCAAGCAGTGCCCTCAGCGCAGAGGCGTTTGCACGGCGGTCCGTACCATGACCCCGAAAAAGCCTAACTCCGCGCTTCGTAAAATCGCCCGTGTCCGTCTGACCGACGGCCTCGAAGGTACCGCCTACATCCCCGGCATCGGCCACAACCTGCAGGAGCACTCCGTGGTGCTCATCCGCGGCGGCCGTGTCAAGGACCTGCCCGGCGTCCGGTACCACATCATTCGCGGTACCCGCGATGCGGCCGGTGTGGCCAACCGCCACCAGGCTCGCTCCCTCTACGGCGCCAAGCGCCCCAAGAAATAAGGAGGTACACCTATGCCTAGACGTGGATTTATCCCCAAGCGGGAAGTGCTTCCCGATCCTATCTATAAGAGCACCGTGGTCACCAAGCTCATCAACCAGGTCATGCTGGACGGCAAGCGGGGCGTAGCCCAGGCCGCCGTGTATGAAGCGTTCGACACCATCGCCGAGAAGACCGGCCGTCCCGCCCTCGAAGTGTTCGAGGAGGCCATGAACAACATCATGCCCGTGCTGGAAGTCAAGGCCCGCCGCGTCGGCGGTTCCACCTACCAGGTCCCCATCGAGATCCG
>CACWYB010000019.1 GCA_902765005.1 uncultured Eubacteriales bacterium
CGATGACCATGCGGTCGCCGAAGAGCTGGGTGAGGAGCTTGATGTAGGGGGTCTCGCCGCAGCCCGCGCAGGCGCCGGAGAACTCGAAGAGGGGCTTCAAATACTGGGAGCCCTTCACGGTCTTCCGGTTCACCTTCACGTCCTTCTCGGAGAGGGTGTCGGCATAGTCCCAATTCTTCTCGTCCGCCTTGGCTTCGTGGAGGGGCACCATCTTCAGGGCCTTCTCCTTGGCCAGGCACACGTCGATGCAGTTGCCGCAGCCGGAGCAATCCAGGGGGCTGATCTGCATGCGGTAGGTGAGGCCCTCGAAGCCCTTGCCGGCCGGCTTGGTCACGAAGCCCTCCGGCTTGTTGGCCTCCTCCTCGGCGTTGAGGAGGAAGGGACGGATGGCGGCATGGGGGCAGACCAGGGCGCACTGGTTGCACATGAGGCACTTCTCGGGGATCCACTCGGGGACCGTGACGGCGATGCCCCGCTTCTCATAGCGGGTGGTGCCGGTGGGCACGGTGCCGTCGGGGCTCATGGCGGACACGGGGAGCTGATCGCCCTCCTGGGCCAGGATGGGCTCGATGTAGCTCTTGAAGTACGGATCGTCGGTCACGGGCACGACCTTGGCGCCCTCGGTGGTGGTGGCCCAACTCTCGGGGTATTTGATCTCCTCCACCGCGTTGATGCCGATGTCGATGGCGTCATAGTTCTTCTGGACCACGGCGTCGCCCTTCTTGGCGTAGGACTTCTTGGCGGCGGCCTTCATGAAGGTGATGGCGTCCTCCACGGGGATCACGTTGGCCAGCTTGAAGAAGGCGGCCTGCATGATGGTGTTGATACGACCGCCCATGCCCACCTGCTGGGCCAGCTTGATGGCGTCGGGTTCTTGGCGATGGCGTTCTTGAGGGACGCGGGCAGCTCCTCCTCCATCTCCTTCAGGGTCCAGGGGCTGTTGAGCAGGAAGGTGCCGCCCTCCTTGATGCCGCTGGCCACGTTGTACTTGGTCACGTAGGAGGGGTTGTGGCAGGCCACGAAGTCCGCGCTGTCGATCAGGTACGGGCTCTGGATGGGGGTCTTGCCGAAGCGCAGATGGCTCACGGTGAGGCCGCCGGACTTCTTGGAGTCGTAGGCGAAGTAGCCCTGGGCGTACATGTCGGTGTGGTCACCGATGATCTTGATGGAGTTCTTGTTGGCGCCCACGGTGCCGTCGGAGCCAAGGCCATAGAACTTGCAGGAGATGGTGCCCTCGGGGGCCGCGTTCACGGTGGGGCCGAGAGGCAGGCTCAGGTTGGTCACGTCGTCGGTGATGCCCACGGTGAAGTGGTTCTTGGGCTCGGCCGCCTTGAGGTTATCGTAGATGGCCTTGACCATGGTGGGGTTGAACTCCTTGCTGCCCAGGCCGTAGCGGCCGCCCACGACCACCAGGTCGTCCCGACCGGCTTCCCTGAGGGCGGTGCAGATGTCGGTGTACAGGGGCTCGCCCAGGGAGCCGGGCTCCTTGGTGCGGTCCATGACGGCCAGCTTCTTGCAGGTGGCGGGGATGGCGGCGAGGAACTTGTCCGCGGCGAAGGGCCGATACAGGCGGACCTTGATGAGGCCCAGCTTTTCGCCCTTGGCGTTCAGGTAGTTGATGGTCTCCTCGGTCACATCGGCGCCGCTGCCCATGATGACCACCACACGGTCAGCATCCGGGGCGCCCACGTAGTCGAACAGATGGTAGGTCCGGCCGGTGAGGGCGCTGACCTTGGCCATGTAGTCCTCCACGATGGCGGGCACGGCCTCATAGTACTTGTTGGCCGCTTCCCGATTCTGGAAGTAGATGTCCGGGTTCTGCGCCGTGCCGCCCAGGTGGGGATGCTCGGGGTTCAGGGCCCGCTCGCGGAACTTCTTCACCGCGTCGTAGTCCAGGAGCTTGCCCATGTCCTCATAGTCGATGGCCTCGATCTTCTGGACCTCGTGGGAGGTGCGGAAGCCGTCGAAGAAGTGGACGAAGGGGACGGACGCCTTGATGGCGGACAGGTGGGTGACCAGGGCCAGATCCATGACCTCCTGCACGGAGGCGGAGGCGATCATGGCAAAGCCGGTCTGCCGGCAGGCCATCACGTCGCTCTGGTCGCCGAAGATGGACAGGGCGTGGGTGGCCAGGGCCCGGGCGGACACATGGAACACGCCGGGGAGCAGCTCGCCGGAGATCTTGTACATGTTGGGGATCATCAGGAGCAGGCCCTGAGAAGCCGTGAAGGTGGTGGTCAGCGCGCCGCCCTTGAGGGAGCCGTGGACCGCGCCGGAAGCGCCGCCCTCAGACTGCATCTCGGCGATGCGGACCTTCTGGCCGAACAAGTTGAGCCTGCCGTTGGCAGCCCAATCGTCGGCGACCTCCGCCATGGGAGACGAAGGGGTGATGGGGTAAATTGCGGCAACGTCGGAGAATGCGTAAGCCACATGCGCCCTTATAATCCGTATACTATTATAGGCATTCCCATCTCCCCTGTCAAGGACAACCGGGCCCTTCCTGCCGGTTTTTGCAGGAAATAATTCATTCAGTCTGGCGAAGCCTGCATCTTCGCAAGGCTGTGATTCAAAGACAAAGAAAAGCAGGCACCTTTCGATGCCTGCTTTTGATCAGGTTGGTTCCAGCTTACTCCTCGGTCTTGAAGCCGGCGAACAGGTCGGCCAGGCTGGTGGTGGTGCTGGTCACCGGGGGCAGCTCGTAGTCGCCATCCTCGCTGTTGCGGCGGCGGCGATCCGGCCGGGACTCCCGGCGCTCGTCGTTCTGGGGACGCTCGCTGGAGGCGGGGCGCTCGGCGCGGGGCTTGCGCTCGCCGGCGTTGTTCTGGGCGGCGTTCTCACGCTGGGCCTTGCGCTCCTGATAGATGCGCTCCTTCTCGGCCTTCTCCGCGGCGATCTGCTCGGCAATCTCGGGATGCTCCTCCAGGATGGCTTCCTTGCGGGAGAGGGAGATACGCTTGGCCTCGGGGTTCACCTCCAGGACCTTGCAGCGGACGATGTCGCCCACCTTCAGCTCGTCCTCCACCTTCTCGATGCGGCGGGTGGCCACCTGAGAGATGTGGATGAGGCCGTCGATGGTGGGCTCCAGGGCCACGAACGCGCCGAAGGGCACGATGCGGACCACTTTGCCTTCCACGATGGAGCCCACGGGGTACTTCTCGCCCGCCATGGTCCAGGGCTTGGGCTGGAGCTGCTTGTAGCCCAGGGAGATGCGCTTCTTTTCCTTATCGACACCCAGGATGAGCACGTCGATCTCCTGGTTGACGGAGAGCACGTCGGAGGGGTGCTTGACCCGGCCCCAGGCGGCGTCGGTCACGTGAACGAGACCGTCGAGACCGCCGATGTCCACAAAGGCGCCGAAGTCGGTGATCCGGCGGACGATGCCGTGGATCTTGCTGCCGACCACCAGGGAATCCCACTTCTCCTGCTCGCGGGCGGCGGCCTCCTCCAGAAGCACCTGCTTGATGGAGGCAACGATGCGCTTGCGCTGCTTGTCGATCTCCAGGACCTTCACGTTGACGGTCTTGCCCACGTACTCGCCCAAGTTCTCAACATATTTGGTGGAAACGTGCGAAGCGGGGATGAAGGCGCGGACGCCGCCCTCCATCTCGGCGATCAGGCCGCCCTTGACGACTTCCTTGACCACTGCCTCGAAGGTCTTGCCTTCCGTTTCCTCCGCCAAGAGATCGTCCCAGAACTTCTTGCTCTGGACGTTCTTCCGGGAAAGGAGTACGTTGCCCTCGCCGTCGTTCACCTTGACGACCTCCACATCGATCTGCTCGCCTTCCTTCACGTCGATCTCGGCTTCGGGATCGGCGGAGAACTCGGCGCGGGGGATGTAGCCGTCGGACTTGTAGCCCACGTTGACCAGGATCTCGCTGTCGGTGATGCCGATGACGGTACCGGTAACGATCTGGCCGGGGCGGATCCGGCGGATGGAGCTGTCGATGGCATGCTCAAAGTCCTCCGCGGCGTCCTTCACAGGGGCGGCCTCGGCCTTGGCTTCTTCCACGACGGCTTCCACAGTCTCTTCAGCCTGGGCGGCCGCTTCCTCGGCGACCTGCTCAACGGCTTCCTCTGCCTTCTCGGCGGCCTCAACGGCCTCTTCCGCGGCAGCGGCAACGGGTTCTTCGGCCGCAACTACAGCTTCTTCAACGGCCTTTTCAGTGGTTTCGGCGACAACCTCGGCGGGAGCTTCCGCTTCATTGGTTTCAATCGTCGTCTGTTCGAGTTCGCTCATTCCTTGTATAACCTCCCTAATCATGGGGTCTGGCGTCGATGCGCCTGTGACCAACCCTATTATATCATCCAATTGAAAATATTCAAGAGGAATTTTTTCGATATTTTCTAACATTTTGGTGGCCGGGCAGTGGACTCGGCACAAATCCGCCAGGGCCTGGGTGTTGGCGCTGGTCGGCGAGCCCAGCACCAGCATCTTGGTGCAGCGCCGGGAAAGGGCCTCCGCCTCCTCCTGCCGGGTGCGGGTGGTGCGGCAAATGGTGTTGTGGACCGCGAGCTTCGGCACCCGCCGGGAAAGGATTTTGGCTATCTCCCGGAAGGTGGCTTCCGACAGGGTGGTCTGGGCCACCAGGCAGCCCCTCTCCCCCACGGCCGCGGCCTCCGCCTCCGCCGCTGTCTCCAAAATGACGGCCCCCTCTCCCGCCCAGCCGGCGGTGCCGATGACCTCCGGGTGGGTCCGCCTGCCGGCGATGTACACGGGGATACCCGCCCGGGCGGCCGCCGCCACGATGGGATGGATCCGGGCCACAAAGGGGCAGGTGGCGTCCAGGGTGCGGATGCCCCGGCTTTGGGCCGCCGCAAACAGGGCGGGCGGGGCGCCGTGGGCCCGGACGATCAGGGTGTCCCCCGCCTGCAGGCCCTCCAGGCTCTCCACCGGCTCGATGCCCTCCGCCGCCAGAGCCTCGATCACGCCCTCGTTGTGGATGAGCTTGCCGTAGGTGTAGACCCGGCCCCGCTCCCTGGCTTCCCGCCTGGCCAGGTCCACCGCCCGGCGCACGCCGAAGCAGAACCCGGCGTTCTTCGCCACGATGACCTTCATACCTTTTTCCGCAGCCGCAGGGGGATCATGTCCGTTTCCATCTCCTCCCGCAGGGTGGCCAGGGTGTCCACGATCCGATCCGCCAGGGCGTCCACGGGCTTCTGGCCGGGGCAGCTTGCTTTCACTTCCTCCGGGTCGATTCGCTCCCCCACGATGACCCGAAGCCGCATGCGCTTCCAGCTCAGGGGGTCCATGTACACGGGGATGATGGTGGCGTTCCCCTTCAGGGCGATGAAGGCCGCCCCCTTCTCAAAGGCGTCCATCTCCGTGTAGACGGCGGAGCGATGGCCCTCGGGGAAGATGCCGAAGGCCTTCTTCTCCTGCAGGATGGCGATGGCCCGCTTCACCGGCCCCAGCCGGGAGCCGCCCCCCTCCCCCGCCGGGACCATGAACAGGCTCCGGAAGAAGGCGTTGCCGATGGGGGTGGAGAACAGGCTCTCCTTGGCCATGTAGCGGATGGTGCGGGGGCAGACGGCGGTGAGGGCCACCGCGTCCGCCAGGGAAAAGTGGTTGCACAGGTACATGACCGGCCCCCGGGAGCGGAGCCGCTCATGGTACCGGACGATGGGCCGAAAGATGAGATAGAAGAAGGGCCCCACAAAGATCTTGCCGAACCAATAGAGCATGTTACTTCGCCTCCAGGGCGGCGAGGACCGCGTCCACGGCCTCCTCGATGGTCATGTTTGTGGTGTCGATGAGCACGGCGTCCTCCGCCTGCTTCAAGGGAGCGTAGTCCCGATGGCTGTCCTGATAGTCCCTGGCCTCGATGTCCTTCAATATCAGCTCAAAGTCCGGGTCCTCTCCCTTCTCCCGCAGCTGCTGGACCCGGCGGCGCGCCCGCTCCTGGGCGCTGGCGGTGACGAAAAACTTGTAGGGGGTCTCGGGAATGACGAAGGTGCCGATCTCCCGGCCGTCCAGGACCGCGTGGGTCTCGTGGGCGATGGCCCGCTGCATGGCGGCCAGCTTGTCCCGCACGCAGCGGAGCTTGCTGATGAGGGACGCCCCCTTGCCGATCTCCTCCGCCCGAAGGCTTCCGGTCACGTCCGCCCCGTTGACTAGGACATGCTGGCCGTCCGCCTCATAGACCACCCGGATATCCGTGCGCCGGAGCAGGGCGTCCACCCCCTCCGCGTCGGTCAGGGACACGCCCTCAGAGAGGGCGCACAGGGCCATGGCCCGATACATGGCGCCGGTGTCCAGATAGGGCAGTCCCAGGCGCTTGGCGATGATCTTGGCGATGGTGCTCTTGCCCGCCCCCGCGGGGCCGTCCAGTGCGATGCCGTTGGTAAAGTTCATATGCTTCCTCCTGCCAATGCGCCTGTGGACCAGGCGATCTGTAAATTGAAGCCGCCGGTGAAGGCGTCCACATCCAATATCTCCCCGGCCAGATACAGGCCGGAAACCAGCTTCGACTCCATGGTGGAGGGCTTGACCTCCTTCACGCTGACCCCGCCCCGGGTGACGACCGCCTCCGAGAAGGGCCGGGCGCCCTTTACGGTGAGCTTCATGCCCTTGAGGGCAGAGACCAGGGCCTGCCGCTGGGCCTTGGTGAAGCCGGAGGCCGGGGCCCAGGGCTGTATATTCGCCGCGTCCAGCACCGCGTCCAGGAGCCGGGTGGGCAGCACGCCGGAAAAGGCGCCCCCCACGGCCTTCTTGGGGTTCTCCTGAACCAGCCGCTGGAGCCGCTGATGGAGCTCCTCCTCGGGGATGGCGGGCTTGAGGTCGATGAACAGCTCCACCCCCGCCGGCTCCTCCGCGATATAGGCGGAGGCGGTGAGGATCAACGGCCCTGACACGCCGAAGTGGGTGAGCAGCATCTCCCCCTGCTCAGAATAGAGGGTTTTGCCGGCCCGCTTCGCCGTGAGGCGCACGTTCTTCAGCGTGATGCCCGAGAGGGCAAAGGGCCAGCTTTCCACGGTTTCCAGGGGCACCAGGGAGGGAAAGAGGGCCGTTACGCTGTGGCCCAGAGCCCGGGCCATCTCAAAGCCCGCGCCGGTGGAGCCGGTGGCGGGGTAGCTTAGCCCCCCGGTGGTCAGGATGACGGCGTCGAAGGGCTCCTCCCCCCGCTCGGTCCGCACGCCCGCGACGGCCCCGCCGCGGGTCAAAATCTCCCGCACCTCCGTGTTCAGGCGGATCTGCACCCCGGCGGCCTTCAGGGCCCTGTCGAGAGCCTTCTGCACGTCGCTGGATTTATCGGACACGGGGAACACCCTTTGCCCCCGCTCCACCTTCACCGGGCAGCCGTTCTCCTCCAAAAAGGAGATCATGTCCCGCTCCGTGAAGGCGGCGTAGGCGCTGTAGAGGAAGCGGGGGTTGCGGATGACGTTTTGGAAAAACCCGTCCCGGCCGCTGTCGTTGGTCACGTTGCAGCGGCCCTTGCCGGTGATGTAGAGCTTCTTGCCCAGCTTCTCGTTCTTTTCCAGCAGGACGACCCGGTTCCCGTTCCGGGCGGCCCGGATGGCGGCCATCTGCCCCGCCGCCCCGCCGCCGATGACGGCCACGGCGCGCCCGCTCATCGATTCTCGCCCCCGTCGGTCCAGTAGACCTGGTCCCGGTTCCACACGTTTTCCAGCTCCTTCAGATGCTCCTGAACCTCGTTTTCGCTCTGCAGGCCCGCCGCCACGATGATGGCGTTGATGACGGACAGCGGCGCGGTCAGGGAGTCGGCGAAGGAGGCCATGTCGGATTTTGCCAGCAGGACCACGTCCGCCATGGTGCCGATGGGCGAATCGGGCTTGTCCGTGAGGGCGATGGTCCTTGCGCCCCGGGACTTAGCGTAGGCCATGGCCTCGGCGGTCCGGGTGCTGTAGCGGGGGAAGCTGATGCAGATGAAGGCGTCCCGCTTGTCCATGCGGACCATGGTCTCCCTCAGATCCTGGAGATTGGCGGAGAAGGTGACCACGTTGCCGCAGATGTAGTCCAGGTAGTAGGCCAGGAACATGGCCAGCGGCATGGCGGACCGAAGGCCCAGCACATACACCTTCCGGGCCTTCAAAATGGCCTCCACCGCCTTGTCGAAGGCCTCCTCGTCCGCCATCTCCATGGTGGTGCGGATGGAGTTCATGTCCGTGGTGAGGACGGTTTTGAAGACCTCGTTTTTCTTGAGACCGGAAGCAAGCTGCGCCCGCTGGACCGACGTGAGCCGGCCCAGGACCATCTCCTGCATCCGATCCTGCAGGGCGGGATAGCCGTCCAGGCCCAGGGCGTAGGCGAAGCGGACCACCGTGGATTCGGACACCCCCACGGTCTCCCCCAGCCGGGCGGCGGTCATGAAGGCCGCCTGCTCGTAGCTGGCGATGATGAAGTTGGCGATGCGCTGCTGGCCCTTGGAGAGGCTGGGCAGGCGCTTCTGTATGTCGCTGAGCAGATTGTTCATAGGTTCATCCTTTCAAAATGGCGGTGATGGTCTGTTGATCCGGGTCAGAAAGGGGCAACGCGCAGTCAAAGCCCAGGGCGGTCACGGTCGCATAGCCCGCCTGGAGCCAATACTCGTCCGTGTCCCGGAAGCCCTCCGGGTTGGGGATGCGGCCGCCCGTCTCCACGAACACCCGCTGCCCCGCTTCCGGGGGGAGCTCCTCGTAGGCCGCCTCATAGAGGACCAGGCCCAAGGGGGCGTAGCGGACGCCCCGGATCTTGTCCGGGGGCAGGTCCGGCACGTTCACGCTGTAGTAGCCGCCGAAGGGCAGGGGCTTCTCTTGCAGGAGCCGCAGGCCCCGTTCGGCCAGCATGGCGGCGGTGTCGAAGTGGACGAAGGGATGCTCGTGGCTCCCGTCCAGGGAGAGGGCCAGGGCCGGATAGCCGTGGATGGCCGCCTCCTGGGCCGCCCCCAAGGTGCCGGAATAGAGCACGTCCGTGCCCCGGTTGGGGCCCTGGTTCACGCCGGAGATCACCGCGTCCGGGGCGGGAAAGAGGCCGGAGAACCCCAGCCGCACGCAGTCCACCGGGGTGCCGGACACGGCGTAGGCCCCGGCCACCGGGCAGCCCTCGAAAGCGTAGGGCTGGGCCGTCAGCCGCCCCCGGATGGTCATGGACGCGGCGGCGGCGCTGCGCTGCCGGTCCGGGGCGGCCACGTACACCTGATGAACAGGGCTCAGGGCCCGCACCAGGGCCAGCAGGCCCGGGGCGCGGATGCCGTCGTCATTTGTCAGCAAAACTCTCATGGTCTTCTCCGTTGTGTTGGCCTTTATGTTACCGCATAGAGGGGAAAAATGCAAGAGTGAAAGCGAAATCTTGCAAAACTTGGGGCCGGCTTTTCCCCGTTTCCCGGATTTTCAGGGGAAGCGACCGCCCAAAAGATGCAGGAGAGCATGCAAAATCCAGCCGCAGCCATAGGCGATCAGCACCTGCCGCAGGATGAGCCGGGCCGTGAAGCCTTTGCCCAGCTCCCCCCGCATGGTCCCCAGGGCCCCCAGGCAGGGGGGCAGCAGCACCGCCACCGCCCCCAGCACCGCCGCCTGGGCCCCGGTGAGGGTCATGCCCTCCCGCGCAAACAGGGCGGCCGCCGCGGCCATGCTCTCCTTGGCCCCCAGGCCCATGAGCAGGATCACCCCCACCCGCCCGTCAGAAAGGCCCAGGGGCCGTAAAAGGGGCAGCAGGAGCCTACCCAGGCAAAAGAGCAAACTCTCCTCCCCCGGCCCCAGCGGGCGCAGGTCCGGCCCCAGGTTCATGGCGCCCCACAGGGCCACCGACGCCGGCAGCAGCACCCGCCCCGCCCGGCGAAAAAAGTGCAGGAGGTGTACCTCTGTCTCCTTTGCCACGCTCTGCCACCGGGGCAGCCGCAGGGGCGGCAGCTCCAACGCGAAGGCGGAAGCGGGCCCGGCGGACTTCATAAGCGTGCCCGAGATCACCCCAATAACCAGGCTCAACCCGCACAGGAGCAGCGCCCCCCGGGCGGGCCTGTGGGGGATCATGCGGCTCCCCAGCAGGAGCAGAAAGGGGAGCTTCGCCGAGCAGGGCACGAAGGGGAGCAGAGCCCCCGTCCTCCGCCGGGACGCCGTGCCCAGGGTCCGGGCGGCCATGAGGGCGGGCACCGTGCACCCGAACCCCAGCAGCAGGGGCACGGCGCAGCGGCCGTCCAGCCCCAGCTTTTTGAGCCACCCGTCCAGCAGAAACGCCGCCCGGGGCAGATACCCCACGTCCTCCAGGAGGGTGAGGAGCAAAGACAGCAACCCGATCACCGGCAGAAAGGACAGCACATACCCGGCGCTCCCCAGCAGCCCCTCCCGAAGAAGGGGATAATCCAGGGCCGTGCCGGCAAGGGCCCCCTGCAGGGCCGCCGTCAGCCCCTCCACGCCCCGGGCCAGCCAGGGCCCCGCCCACTGGAAGGAAATAAGAAAGACCAGCCCCAGGATGAGGGCGAAGAGGGGCAGCCCCCACACCGGGTGCAGGAGCCACCGGTCCGCGCCCCGGGGCCTGGCCCCCCTGCCTCCCTTTACCCCCAGGGCCCCCAGCCGCCGGGCGGCCGCAAAGGGGTCCGCCCCCAGGTCCCCCCGGGGCACCCGGCCCTCCCGGAGCCAGCGGCCCGGGTCAGATAAGCCCTCCCCCGTCCGGGCGCTGATGAGGTACACCGGGGCGCCCAGGGCCCGGGAGAGGGCCGCCGGGTCCAACCTAAGGCCCTGCTTTCTGGCCTCGTCCGCCATGTTCAGCAGCACCGCCATGGGCTTTTTGAGGGCCGCCAGCTGCACCGTCAGGGCCAGGCCCCGGGTGAGGGCCGTGCTGTCCACCACGTTCAGGATGAAGTCCGTCTCCTCATCGAGGAGGGCCTTCCGGGCCGCCTGCTCCTCCGGGCCGCCGCCAGCAAGGCCGTAGAGCCCGGGCAGGTCCACAAGCTCCGCCTCCGTGCCCCTGAGCCGGCCCAACGCCCCCTCCACCGTGACCCCGGCCCGGTTCCCCGTCCGCTCCCGCCGGCCCGTGAGCCGGTTGAAGAGCGTGGTCTTGCCGCAGTTGGGCTGCCCCACCAACAGAACGCGCATACAAAAAAGCCCTCCCCTTTCGGGAAAGGCTATGCGCGAATGTCGGTTCTATGTCACTCCACCTTGATGCAGTAGATCTTGGGGCTGGTTTCGGTGCCGTCGGCCATTTTGCCCGTGGTGCCCACCACCAGGTAGTTGCCGAAGGCCGCGGGGGTGGAGTCGATGCGCCCGCCCAGATCCAGCGAGGAGCAGAGGGCCAGGCCGCCGGTGGCCGCGTCGTAGAGGTTCGCCTTGCCGGACCGGTCGCAGGCCACAAGATACGCGTCCCCCCGGTCGGTGTAGAGCACCAGGGGCGAAGAAACATAGTCCGCGCTGCCCTCGGTCTCGATGGACCAGACCACCGTGCCGTCGCTCTTATCGAAGGCCACCAGCCGGCCGCCGTAGGTGTAGGTGCTCACGGTGCCGCTGTCGTCCACCACCGGGATGCCCGCCCCGGCGAAGGCGCAGATGACCAGGTTGCTGATGTTCCCCCGGCCCACGTGGGGGGTGGCCCGGCAGCCGCTCTTGTAGGAGCCGTTGCCCACATAGGAGATGCGGTCCTTGGTCCACACGGTCTGCCCCGTGAGGCCGTCGATCTTCTTCATGGTGGCGTAGCCCCAGCCGGCGGGCAGGTCCGGGGCCTGGACGTTGGTCTGGCTGGCGGTGTAGACATAGACGGTCCCCGCCGCCCCGTCCTCCTCCAAAACGGGGGAGGCGTCCGTGTCCCCCGCCAGGTCCACGGCGTAGAGGAGCCGGAGGGTGTCGGTGTCGATGCACTGCAGGTGGCCGCCGTTGTCGGTGATGAAGAGGTAGTTGCGGAACACCGCCGCCGAGGACTCGAAGCCGTACCAGCGCTTGCCGGCGTTGTCGTTGGCGTTGTAGTTGGGGCCGGTGTAGCGGTATTTCACCCGGTCCCCGGGGTTGATGGAGATGGTGCCCTGCTCCGGGTCGTACTTGGTCCTCAGGGTCACAAAGTAGATGATGCCGCCCTCGCTGGGCTGGATCAGGGTGTCGTTGATGATGAGGGGGCTGGAATCGAAGGCGTTCCACTTGTTGCGGAAGGCGAAATAGTCCCGGCCGCCGAACTCATACTCCACCTTGTTGGTGATGAGGTTTACGGCGTAGTAGTAGCTCACCTCGGTGCCCCGGGCGTTCTTCTTCATGAGGCCGGAGCCCACGTAGAGCATGGGCCGGCCCTCGGAATCCAATGTGGGGGTGCCGAAGAGGGACACGCCCACGTTGATGGGGTTGCGGCTCTGGCCTCCGGTGAGCAGGTCGAAGAAATAGATGTTGCCGTCGGCGGAGGGGTAGATGACCTCGATGAAGTCCTCCATGGCCTTGTATACGTCCCCCACGCCCAATGTGGGCAGCACCTCCGGCTTCCATTTGACCAGCAGCGGCTGGCCCGTCCAGGAGGTGCCGGCGTAGTCGCCCAGCTTGCCCACGATGGACTGCCAGACGATCTGCATGGATTTGAGGGTGACGGTGGCGGTGCCGAAGGCGAAGCTGTCCCGGTAGGGCCCGCCGCCGAAGGTGGTGACCCCGGTCACGTCGGTGTAGGCGTCCTTGTTGATGAGGGACAGGCCCATCTGCCGGGGGGCCTCCTCCCGGACCTTGTCCTCGTTGTTCACCCGCACGGAGGACTCCAGCCCGTCCTTCTCGCTGCCGGACACGGCATAGCTCCTCTCCATGCTCAGGCGCTTCTTCTGGATCACGGCGGCGCCGCCGGATTCCGCCCCGGGCTCTCCCGCCCCCTCGGGGGAGGCGCTGGCCTCCACGGGCAAGGTAAGCTCGCTTTGGAGCTTGCGCTCCTTCAAATAATCCACGCCGGCGGAGGAAAGCATCACCAGTCCCACCACCAGCGCGATGAACAGCGCCAGAAACAGGAAGAACCGGGGCTGAAACGTGCGGCGTGTTTTACGGCTCATATCCTTTCCTCCTTTCTTTTGTGACAATATCATACATCATTTTTCTATCCTTTCGCAAGGCCACTCCCTCCCGCCGTTTGAGAACGTTCTGTGAATATAGAACCCCCCCAGCAAAAAAGGGACCGCGCACGCAATCCCTTTTGTTGGTTGAGCTTCTCTTTTGGGTGCCTTTTCTCTTCACCGAAGAGAAAAGGTACACCCGTCCCCCCGCAAACAAAAAAAGCCCGGATCGGGCTTCTTTGTTGCTCTGCGGTGAGGATCATGGGCGTCAGGCGTTCTGATTGTCCTTCTTATCCATGTCGATGACCTTTTCGCCATCATAATACCCGCACTTCTTGCAAACCGTGTGAGGGAGCTTCAGCTCGTGGCACTGGGGGCACTCCACCAGCGTGGGGGCCGTCAGGTTGTTGTTCGCCGAACGACGGGAATCCCTCCGAGCCTTGGACGTTTTTCTTTTCGGTACTGCCATGATTACACCTCCTTATCCTCAAAACTCAATGCTTTTAGCGCATCAAAGGCGCTGTTTCTGGTTTTCTCGGCGCAGTTGCACCGAAACCGGTTGAGATTGACGCCGCAAACGGGGCACAGGCCCTTGCAGTCCGGCCGGCACAGGCTCACCATGGGCAGATGCAAGAACAGATTGTCCAGGAAGGCCTGCTGTAGGTCGATGACCTCGCCCTCGAAGGGATAGGCCTCCTCCTCTTCCGACTGGAAGCCGGCTCTCACGAACCGCTCCTCAAAGGAAAAGGCGAAGGGCTCCCGAAAGGGCTCGTTGCAGCGGGCGCAGACGGAATCCAGCGTGACACGGGCGTCCCCCGTGACGGTGAAGCCCTCCTTGTCCCCGGTGACGGTGCCCTCCAGGGTACCCTCGTCCAGGAAGCGGACCACCCGTCCGCCGTAGGTTTCCTCCGCCAGTTGGCCGCGCCAGGCGTAGGGGAAGGTTTCCCCCAGTCGCTTTGCCGCCTCGTGAATGGACAGTTCCATAGCGCCCCCTCAAAATCAACCAAAGTGTATTCTACTTGCTTCGCGGCCGTTTGTCAACCACATTCTTGCCGGGTTTTCCCTTTTTTTTCGTTGGTTTTTCCGCCGGCGCCGGACGCCCCGGCCCGATGAGGCAGCCCTTGCCCCGGCCGATGAGATCCTCCCGATGACAGAGGCGCAGGGCCTTTTCCACCAGGGAGCGGTTCTGGGGCAGCCAATACTGCATGAGGGCCCGCTGCATCCGCTTCTCCTCCCCCTTGGGGACGTGGATGGGCTCCATGGTCCGGGGGTCCAGGCCCGTGTAGTACATGCAGGTGGACACGGTGCCCGGGGTGGGATAGAAGTCCTGGACCTGCTCGGGCCGCTGGTTGATGCGCTTCAAATACTCACTCAGCTCGATGGCGTCCTCCAACGTGCACCCCGGGTGAGAGGAGATGAAGTAGGGCACCACAAACTGCTTCAGGCCGAACTGCCGGTTGAGCCGGGCGTACTTATCCAAAAACGCCTCGTAGACGCTGTGGGCGGGCTTGTTCATGGCGGCAAGGACCCGATCGGACACATGCTCCGGGGCCACCTTCAGCTGCCCGGACACATGGTGTTGGACCAGCTCCTTTAGGAAGCTGTCGTCCTTGTCGAAGAGGGCGTAGTCGAACCGAACGCCGGAGCGGACGAAGACCTTCTTCACCCCCGGCACCTGCCTGAGGCGGCGCAGCAGATGGACATATTCCTTATGGTCCGCCTGGGCCTTCATCACGGGGCAGGGGTCGTGGCCGATGCACTGTTTGTCCGGGCAGACGCCGGCTTTGAGCTGCTTTTGGCAGGCGGGATGGCGGAAGTTGGCCGTGGGGCCGCCCACGTCGTGGATATAGCCCTTGAAGGCCGGGTCCCGGGTGAGGGCCTCCGCCTCCTTCACCAGGGATTCCTCGCTTCGGGAGGTGACCACCCGCCCCTGGTGGAAGGTGAGGGCGCAGAAGCTGCAGCCCCCGAAGCACCCCCGGCAGGAGGTGAGGGAAAAGGCCACCTCGGATAGGGCCGGGATGGGCTGCTTGTACATGGGGTGGGGCTTGCGGGTGAAGGGCAGGGCGTAGACCGCGTCCAGCTCCTGCCGGGAAAGGGGCGCGGCGGGCGGGTTGCACACCAGATACCCCTTCTCGTGGGCCTGAACCAGGCGCTTGCCCCGGACAGCGTCCTGCTCCCGGGCTTCCATCAGGAAGGCCTGGGCGTACTTTCGCTTGTCGGAAGCCACTTCCCCATAGGACGGCAACTCCAGATAATCGGACAGGCCGGTGAGATCCGCCGCCTGGCAGCAGCTGCCGGGCAGGGAGCGGATGTCCTTTATGGGCGTCCCCGCCGCCAGGGCCTGCGCCAGGGCCACGATGGTCCTCTCCCCCATGCCGTAGAGGAGCAGATCCGCCCCGGCGTCGTAGAGGATGGAGTGGCGGACCCGGTCGTCCCAATAGTCGTAGTGGGCAAAGCGGCGCAGACTGGCCTCGATGCCGCCGATGATCACCGGCACCCCGGGATAGGCCTCCCGGCACCGGTTGGCGTAGACGATGGTGGCCCTGTCGGGGCGCTTGCCCGCTTTGCCCCCCTCGGAGTAGGCGTCCTCGGACCGGGGACGCTTGGCGGCGGTGTAGTGGTTCACCATGGAGTCGATGTTGCCGGCGGACACAAGAAAGGCCAGCTTCGGCCGGCCCAGGCGGCGAAAGTCCTGCACGCCGTGCCAGTCGGGCTGGCAGATGAGGCCCACGGAAAAGCCCTGCTCCTGGAGCACCCGGGCGATGATGGCGGCCCCGAAGCTGGGGTGGTCGATGTAGGCGTCGCCCAGCACATACACAAAGTCCAGGGCCTGGATGGAAAGCCGGTCCATCTCCTCCCTGGTGGCGATGGGTATGCGCCTGATGGGCTGCCTATCCGTTTTTCATCCCCTCCTCCTGGAACACCGCATGAGGGCTCACAGGCTCGGCCACGGCCCCCAGCTCCCGCTCGGCGGGCACGATGCCGGCGTTCTTCAGCTCGCCCACCAGATAGTCGATGGTGTCGGTGAGCTCCCGGCGCTCCTGCTCCATCTGCTGGAGCTGCTGGATGATCTGGTCCAGAAAGTCGTCCACCTGTTCCAGATCGTAGCCCAAAAAGGTCCTGCGAAAGGACTTGTTGGCGATGGCCTCCACGCTCATCATAGGCTGTCCCTCCTAAAAAAGCAGGGCGGCACCTGCCGCCCCGGTCCAGGGGTAATGCGATTAGAGATCCTCGTACTCCCCGTTTTCGTTGCCGATCACGTCGTAGTTGGTGGGGGCCACCACAAAGATGCCCCGGCTGATCTTGGCGATGGTGCCGTTGAGGGCGTAGATGGCGCCGGAGATGAAGTCCAATATGCGCTGGGCCGCGGCCACGTCCAACTCCTCCATGTTCACGATCACGGGCTTGCGGGCCTTGAGGTTATCGATGATATTCTGGGCATCCTCATAGCTGACGGGATGATAGACGATCATCTTCATGGCCGCCACGTTGGGCATGGGCACGGTCTCCCCGCCGCCCTGGAGCCGGGGTTCCCGGGCGGATTTTTTGGGCTCGGGCTCAAGCAAAGGACGACGCCGGGGGCTGGCCTCCTTTTCCGGGGCCACGTCCTCCTCGAAGAGGTCGTTGTTGTCCTGCTGCTTGTCCTCCGCTTCCTCAATGCCGATAAAATCAAGGAATTTGTTATAGATACCCACGGTCTTCCTCCTATACTTTTCCCTGCTCAGAGTTTGTTTCGGTGTCCGAAAATGGCCGTTCCCACCCGGACCATGGTGGCGCCCTCCAAAATGGCCTGGGGATAATCATGGCTCATGCCCATGGAAAGCTCCCTGAGGGGCTGCTCCGGGAACATGGCCTGCAGCCGCTCCAGGAGCGAACGCAGCCGGGCGAAATAGGGCCGGGCTTCCTCCGCCGGCACATCCGGCGGCACGCACATGAGCCCCTCCGCCCGCAGGTTTTTAAGGCCGCAGACCAGCTCCATAAGATAGGGCACCTTTTCGATGTCGGCCCCGCCCTTTTGGGCTTCGCCGCCGATGTTCACCTGCAGCAAAACGCCCTGGACCAGGTCCAGTTTCCGCGCTCTGTCGTCCAGTTCCACCAGCAGGCTCTCCCTATCGGCGGATTGGACAAGGCGTGCGTTTCCGATGATGTATTTTACCTTATTGCTCTGCAATTGTCCAATAAAATGGAGCTCCGCCTCATGCTGTTTATAAAAAGTTAACTTTTCCCGGACCTCCTGGGCGTGGTTCTCCCCCACCGCTTTGAGGCCGCAGGCGAAGGCTTCCTCGATCCGCGCCGGCTCCACATACTTGGTGACGGCGATGAGCTTCACCTCGTCCGGCTTGCGGCCCGCCTGCTGGCAGGCCCGCGCCATGTTCTCCCGTACCTGGTCGATATTCTCCGCAATGCTCATTGAAACTACCTCTGTTCTATGAAAGACGCCTCTCAGGGGACGGGCGTGGGCCGGGGCATGGCCGTGGGCACCGCCGTGGGGGCGGGGCTGTCGGCCGGGGCGGCCGTGGGGCCGGCGTCCTCGTCATCATCGTCATCGTGATACTGGAACCGAAGGCCCCGGCTCAGGCGGATGTTCTTGTCCGCCGCCTCGATGACGGCCGTTTCCCCGTCGGAGGCGGGGATGACCACCTGGATGGGCTGATAGACCCGGCCCGTGTTGAGGAACACGTAGGGCAGGCCCCCGTTGAAGTAGATGCCGTCCACGGGAATGGTGGTGCCTGTGGCGGAGGACTGAATGCTGAAGGTCATGGTCCGGTTCTCCAGCACCGGCAGCACGTCCCTATCCACCTGCAAAATGTACAGCACATACTTGGCCGCGGGCCGCTCGGCGATGACCCGGCCGGTGTAGACCGTGTCCTGATACTTCACCTTCAGCTCATAGGTGTTGCCCACGATGAGCCGCTGGGGGCTGGCCGCGCCCACGGTGAAGGCCACGTAGAAGCCGTTGGGGTCCACGATCCGGTAGACGCCGGAGGTGTTGTAGGAGGCGGACACGGGGCTGGACACCACCCGCCGGACCTGGGACTCGGTCAGGGAGTCGATGCTCATGGCGTTTTCGTAGCCGTCCATGTGGAAGCTGATGTAGCCGCTGCCCGCGTCGTTGACAAGGGTGCTCTCCGCGGAGAAGGCCTTGCGCAGGATGTCCAGCTGCTCATAGCTGGCGGTGAGGGACGCGTCCGTGGGCACGATCTGCCGGAGCAGGTTCTGCCGGGCGGTGAGCAGCTCGTCCAGCTCCTCGCTCAGCTGGATATAGTCCAGGCTCGCCTTGCCCATGGAGGCCTGGGTCATCCGGGCGATGGTCTCGTCGATCTGGGTGTTGAAGGCGGCCACCTCGTCGGGCAGGGTCAGGCCGTCGGCGGAGGAAAGGCGCAGGAGGGTGAGCTGCTGCTGGTAGATCTGCTGCTCCTTGCTCACGATGTCGGACATCTGGTTCTCAAAGCCCTTCTTGTAGAGCAGGGCCACCTGCTGCTGGCCGCTGACCATGTCCCCCTCGCTGACCAGGTAGCGGATGGTGTGGTAGTCCTCGGCGGCGACCACGTTCTCCCGGCGGATGATGACCCCGGTGAACTCCATCTCCCCCGCCACGGTGCCGCTGCCCAGCCGACCGGTGGTGGGGTTCAAAATGCGGTAGCCCATATAGGCGCCCACCAACAGGATGGGCACCAGCAGGATCAGGTAGAACCTGAACCTAAATCTTCTGGTCCGCTGCTTCTTCGCCGCCAACTTCCTTCACCTCGTACCCCTGCTTTTGGGACCGGCCGTACTGCCGGTCGAAATTTTCCCTGTTCTTGGCGATATAGCCCTCGTAGAGGGCCGTGCCGTCCATGCCGCTGCGGATGCACATGCTCACGAAGAAATGGAGCACGTCCACCAGCTCCTCCTGGATGGCCTTCTGGTCCTGGGGCTTCTTGTTCTTCCACCACTTGTACTGGACCTCGTTGAGGACCTCCATGATCTCCTCGATGCAGGCCAGGGCGTCCTTCTGCATCCACTCCTCGTAGGAGTAGTTCAGGTGCCGGCGCGCCATGATGTCCTCATCCAGGCTCTTTTGCAGTTGGAAGATCACGTCCAGCCGATCCGCTTCCATTGGGCTCATCTCCTCCCCATCCAGTCGTCCAAGAGCGATTTGATCCCCTTTTGGGCGCCCCTTGTCCGCCCCACGGCGGCGCACACCGCCCGGCGGGGAGAGAGCACCCGGCAAAGGATATCGTTCACCTTCTCCATTGTAACACATTCGATGGCCGAGAGGGTATCCTCTATTGTGAATTCTTTGTTTTGTAAAAGTAACCTTTTTCCGATGGCGTTCATGTGGGCGCCGCTGCCCTCCATGCCCAGCAGGAAGCTCCCCTTGAGCTGGGCCCGGCTGCGGATGAGCTCCGCCTCGGAAAGCCCCTCCGCCCGAAGCCGATCCAGCTCCTTTAGGGCCAGCTCCATGGTCTTTTGGGCCTGCTTCTCCCCGCTGCCGAAATAGAGGCAGATGGCGCCGGTGTCCCGGTAGGCCATGGGGTAGGTGTACACGGAATAGGCCAGGCCCAGCTCCTCCCGGATCTTCTGGAAGAGCCGGCTGGACATGCTGCCCCCCAGGGCGTTGCTGAGCACGGAGAGGGCCATGTTTTCCCCGGAATCCATCCGAAACCCGGGGAGCATGAGGCAGGCGTTCACCTGCTCCGTGTCCTTCTGCACAAACAGCCACCGCTTCCCCGCCCGGGGCTCATGCTCGGCCAGCATGTCCCCCGCCCCCTGCGGGCAGGGCGCGAAGGCCGCTTCCAGCAGGGGCAGGAGCTTTTCGGGGGAAAAGCTGCCGGCGCAGGCGATGACCATATTTCCGGTGACGTACCGCCGGCCCATGTAGGCAAGGACCTGCTCCCGGGTGAAGGCGGAGACCGTCTCGGGGGTGCCCAGGATGGGGGACGAAAGGGCCGTGCCGGCATAGTAGGCGGCGCCGGCGGTCTCAAAGGCCTTGTCCTCCGGGGAATCCTCGCTCATGAGGATCTCCTCGATGACCACCCGCTTCTCCTTCTCCATCTCCCCTTCGTCCAGGGCCGGGTGCAGGGTGATGTCGGAGAGCATATCCACCGCCAGGGGCAAATGCTCGTCCAGCACCTTGGCGTAGAAGCAGGTGCACTCCTTGGCCGTGAAGGCGTTCAGATTCCCGCCCACGGCGTCCATTTCGGCCGCGATGTCCGCGGCGGTCCGGCGGGCGGTGCCCTTGAAGACCATGTGCTCGATGAAATGGCTGATGCCCGCGTCCGCCCCGCTCTCATAGACGGAGCCCGCGTTCACCCACACGCCCATGCTCACGGACCGAAGGTTCGCCATGGGCTCCATGATGACGCGGATGCCGTTGGTTAGTCTTGCCTGTTGAATCAAAGTGTCGCTCTCCTTTTTTGCGTAGGATGCCCCAAAGGAGCATCGATTAACAAAAGAGGGCGTAATGACCTCATTACGCCCCATGCTGATTCGTAGGGTTTATTTGTCCTGTTTCTCGTCTTCGGGCAAAAGGCCCTTGCGATCCAGGCTGATCTTGCCCGTCTTGGGGTCGATCTCGATGACCCGGACCAGCACCTTGTCGCCCAGGTTCATCACGTCTTCCACCTTGTTGACCCGCTTCTTGTCCATGCGGGAGATGTGCAGAAGCCCGTCCTTGCCGGGGGTCAGGTTGATGAAGGCGCCGAAGGACTGGATGTTCACCACGGTGCCCAGATACACCTCGCCCACCTCGATCTCCTTCACGATGCTGTCGATGATCCTCTTGGCCTCGGCCGCCGCCGCCTCGTCGGGGGAGGCGATGGACACGGTGCCGTCGTCCTCGATGTCGATCTTCACGCCGGTCTGGGCAATGATGCCGTTGATGGTCTTGCCGCCGGAGCCGATGACGTCGCGGATCTTGTCGGGGTTGATCTTGAAGCTGATGATCCGGGGCGCGTAGGGAGAAAGCTCCGCCCGGGGCTCGCTCAGGCATTCGCACATCTTATCGAGAATGAACAGCCTTCCGCGGCGAGCCTGGGCCAGGGCCCGGGTGAGGATCTCCTCGTCGATGCCCTTGATCTTGATGTCCATCTGAATAGCGGTGATGCCGTCACGGGTGCCGGCCACCTTGAAGTCCATGTCGCCCAGGAAGTCTTCGAGGCCCTGGATGTCGGTGAGCACGGCGATGTTGCCGGTGTCCACGTCCTTGATGAGGCCCATGGCCACGCCCGCCACCATCTTCTTGATGGGCACGCCCGCGTCCATAAGGGACAGGGTGCTGGCGCAGATGCTGGCCTGGGAGGTGGAACCGTTGCTGGAGATGACCTCGGAAACCAGCCGCATGCAGTAGGGGAACTCCTCCTCGCTGGGGAGCACGGGCAGCAGGGCCCGCTCCGCCAGGGCGCCGTGGCCGATCTCACGCCGGCCGGGGCTGCGCACGGGGCGGGTTTCGCCGGTGCTGTAGGGGGGCATGTTGTACTGGTGCATGTAGCGCTTGGAGTCCTCCAGGCCGATGCCGTCCAGGATCTGGGACTCGGCGATGGTGCCCAATGTGGTGATGGTCATGACCTGGGTCTGGCCCCGGGTGAACACGGCGCTGCCGTGGGTCCGCTCCAGGATGCCCGCCTCGCACCAGATGGGCCGGATCTCCTCCTGGCCGCGGCCGTCGGGACGGATCTTCTTGTTGATGATCTTGTCCCGCATGACCTCTTTGGTCATGTTGTAGAGGATGGCGTCGATGTCCTTACCCTCCTCGGGATGGGCTTCGTCGAAGGCGGCGTGGACCTCGGCCTTCACCTGCTCGGTGCGCTCTTCCCGCTCCTGACGGTCGAAGGTGTCCATCTGCCAGACGACCTTATCCATGGCGAATGCACGGACGGCCTGATCCAGCTCCTCGGCGGGCTTATGGATATTGACTTCCATCTTGGGCTTGCCGATCTCGTCCTGGATGCCCTGGATGAAGGCGCAGATCTTTTTGATCTCCTCATGGGCAAAGAGGATGGCGCCCAGCATCTCCTCCTCGGTGAGCTCCTGGGCCCCGGCTTCCACCATCATGACCGCGTCCTTGGTGCCGGCCACGGTCAGGGTCAGGCGGCTCTTTTCCCGATCTTCCACACCGGGATTGAGGATGTATTTCCCGTCCACATAGCCCACGGCCACGGAGCCCGTGGGGCCCATGAAGGGGGCTTCGGAGATGGACAGGGCGATGGAGGAGCCCAGCATGGCGATGATGTCGGGCTGCACGTCCTGATCCACGGAAAGGCAGGTGGCGATGACCTGCACGTCGTTGTAGAACCCCTTGGGGAACAGGGGGCGCAAAGGCCGGTCGATGAGCCGGTCGGTCAGGATGGCCTTCTCGGAGGGGCGGCCTTCCCGCTTGATGAAGCCGCCGGGGATCTTGCCCACGGAGTAGAGCTTCTCTTCAAATTCAATGGACAGGGGCAGAAAATCCACGCCGTCCCGGGGGGCTTTGGCCACGGTGGCGCAGACCAGCACCGCGGTGCCGCCGCAGCGCACCAGGCAGGAGCCTCCCGCCTGCTCGGCATACTTGCCGGTCTCGACGATGAGCTTGCGATCGCCGATCATGGTTTCGAACTGTTTGAACATTCCTCTTTCTATCCTCTTTCTTTAATTGATGCCAGATTCATGTGAGCCCGCTTTTGAGGCGCAAGGAGGCAGCGCCCAAAAACGGAAGGCGGGTTCTTCGCCCGCCTCCCTGCCTTGTCGTTACTTTCTCAGATTCAATGCTGCCAGGATGGCACGATACCGCTCGATGTCCTTCTCCTTCAGGTAGTTGAGAAGGCCCCGGCGCTGGCCGACCATCTTGAGAAGGCCGCGGCGGCTGTGATGGTCGTTCTTGTTGTTGGCAAGGTGCTCGTTGAGGTGGTTGATCCTCTCGGTCAGAAGCGCGATCTGCACCTCGGGGGAACCGGTGTCGCCCTCATGCAGGGCGTGCTTGGCGATGATCTCCTGTTTGGTCATGGTTGTATATCCTCCTTTTATTTAGCCCCGCAAACTGAGAAAAAGTGAAGGCCGAAGGGGCCCGGAGATGCGCTTGAACCCAGTATGCGGTTTAACCTTCGATACTGTATCACAAACCTTTCGGGTTGTAAACAGTTTTTTGCTCGAATCAAAAAACTTTTTTCGCGGCCTCCACATCCCGCCCGATCTGCTCGGAAAGGGCCGAAAGGGAGCCGAAATCCCGCTCCCCCCGAAGGTAGGAAAGGAAGCCGACGGAGAGCTCCGTCCCGTAGAGGCTGGCCGACTCGTTCAGCAAAAAGGTCTCCACGGTCCGCTCGTTTCCGCCCACGGTGGGGTTCTTGCCCACGTTGGTCACGGCCCGGCGGCTTTCCCCGTTGACCAGGGCCACCGTGGCGTAGACCCCGTCCGGGGGCAGGAGCTGGTCAGTAAGGCTCAGGTTGGCCGTGGGGTAGCCCAGGGTGCGGCCGATATGGCGGTGGGAGACCACCCGGCCCGTCAGGGTGTAGGGCCGGCCCAGCAGGGCCCGGGCCGCCTCCATGCGCCCCTGGCTCACCAGGCTCCGGATGCGGGTGCTGGACACGCTCTCCCCGTCCATACGGAACGGGTCGGCGATGAGGATGCGGATGCCCCGCTTTTGGCCCAACTCCCGCAGGGTCTGGGCGGTGCCGGCGCCGAATTTGCCGAAGGTGTAGTTGAACCCGGCGGCCAGGGCCACCACCCGGTAGCGGGCCTGCAGGAAGTCTAAAAAGCCCTCCGGGGAAAGGTCCGCAAAGCTTTGGGTGAAGTCCACCATGTCCACCCGGTCCGCCCCGGCTTCCCGGAGCCAGGCCCGGCGCTGATCCGGGGTGGAGAGGCTGGTCACCGGCAGGCCCAGGAGCTTGCCCGGGGCGTCGGAAAAGGTGAAGGCCACGGTCTGGGCCCCCATCTCCCCCGCCGCCCGGTGCGCCAGGCGGATGAGGGCCTGATGCCCCAGGTGGACCCCGTCGAACATGCCCAGGGCCAGGATGGATTTGGAATGCGTCGTTTGTTCCGTCATAGCATGCTTTCGTCGTATAGATGCACGGCCAGCCGCGCCCGGTTGTCTTCCACCTTGCCGATGCCCAGGAACGCCCCGCGGCAGTAGAGCCGAAAGACGCCGTCCGGCCGGGCGTCGGCACCATGCAGGTCCGTAACCAGGCCGTTTTTCGTGGGGACCAGCCGATCCTCGGGGAGCGACAGGGCCGGATATTGGCCGAGGGCGTCCTCGCAGGAAACCAGGGCTTCCCCCAGCCGGCCCGCCTCCTGCAGGGCCCGCAGCTCCGCCAGGGAACGGGCGGATTCCACCGAGAAGGGGCCGGAGCGGGTCCGCAGCAGGGCGCCCATGTGGCCGCAGGTGCCCAGGGCGTGGCCCAGGTCGTGGCACATGGTCCGCACGTAGGTGCCCCGGGAGCAGGTCATCTCCAGGAGGAAGACGCCCTCCCCCTCCTGCTGCAGAAGCCGCAGGTCGCCGATGGTCACCTCCCGCCGCTTCTCGGGCACCTCCCGGCCCTGGAGGGCCAGGTCGTAGAGCTTTTGGCCGTTGCTCTTGAGGGCGGAGTAGGCCGGGGCCAGCTGATAGATTTGCCCCCGAAACCGGGGCAGGACGGCCTCGATCTCCTGCGCCGTCACGTCCCGTTCGCCGGTTTCGATCACCTGGCCGAAGCGGTCCTGGGTGTCCGTGGCCGCCCCCAGGATGAGCTGGAAGCGGTAGGTCTTATCCTTGTCCACCAGGTAGTCAAAGAGGCGGACCGCTCGGCCCACGCACACGGGGAGCACCCCCGCGGCGCCCGGGTCCAGGGTGCCCAGGTGGCCCACCCGCTTCTCGCCGAAGAGGCGGCGCACGTCCACCACGCAGTCGGAGCTGGACATGCCGGGGGGTTTGAGCAGGGCCACCACCCCTTCCCAGGGCCGGCTCATGCCTGGGGGAAGGCGGCCAGCAGGGCCGCGGTCAGCCGCTGCTCCGCCTCAGAAAGGCTGGCCTGCACCGTGGCGCCGGCGGCCCGGGTGTGGCCCCCGCCGCCGAATGCCTTGCAGAGGGCGGCGCAGTCCACCGTGCCCTTGGATCGCAGGCTCACCTTCACTTCGTTCTCCCCCGCCTCCCGGAGGAAGCAGGCGGCCACCACGGTCTCCACGTCCCGCAGGGCGTCGATGATGCCCTCGCAGTCCGCGTCCAGGCCGCCTACGGCCTCCATCTCCGCCAGGGAGAGGGTGGCGACGATGATTTGATCCTGCCGGTAGAGCTTGGCGTTCTCCACGGTCCGGGCGGTGAGGCGCAGCTTTTGGAGCCGCTGGTTCCGGTACAGGAGCCGGTTGCACTCCGGCAGATCGAAGCCGCTGTCCATGACTCGGCCCATGAGCTCGAAGGTCCGGCGGGTCACGTTGGAGTAGGCGAAGTTGCCCGTGTCCGTGGCGATGGCGGTGTACAGGCACGCCCCCGCGTCCCGGGAAATGGGCTGGTTCAGGGCTTCATAGAGGAGCGTGATGAGCTCGCCCGTGGCGGCGCAGTCCTCGATATAGTTCACCTGGGCAAAGCCCGGGTTGGTGATGTGGTGGTCGATGCACAGGGTGGGCTTCGCCCCGGCCCGGCTAAACAGGCCCCCGGTGCGGCCCGCGTCGGCGCAGTCCACGGCCACATAGGCCTCCGCGTCCCATGCGTCGTCCGGGCCCAAAACGGTGTTTGCCCCGGGCAAAAATGCGTACAGATGGGGCACCGGGTCCCGGCAGATCACCTGGGCCCTCTTCCCCATCTGCATAAGCAGCCCCCTGAGGGCCAGGCAGGAGCCCAAGGCGTCCCCGTCCGGCGACAGGTGGGCGATCAGAAGAAAGCTGTTGTGTGCCCGCAAAAAGGCGGCGGCTTCATTGATCATCGGAACCCTTCTCCGTGTCCAGATTCAGCTTGTTGAGGAGGTCCGCGATGTGGACGCTGTAGGCGATGCCCTCGTCCAGCACGAACTTGAACTTGGGGATGGCCCGGATCTGCATGCGCTTGCCCAGCTCCCAGCCGATGTGGCCGGCGGCGTTGTTCAGGATGGCGATGGTGGCTTTGCGGGCCTGCTCGTCCTGGTCGTAGACGGATACGCTGACCTTGCAGTACTTGAGATCCCGGGTCACGCTGCACTCGGAAATGGTGGTCATGGCGGAAATGCGGGGGTCCTTCATGTCGAAGATGATCCCGGACAGGGTCTTTTTGATCTCCTCATTGAGCCGCTCGGTTCGATTGTTTGCCATAGTAAGCTCCTTTTTTGTAAGGAATGAAATAAAGCTCGCACCTTTTGACCAGGTGCAAAACATAGTCGAAACCTGCACTTCGTTTGGTTTCTCGTTGTTTTGCCCGTGCTGCGCCTCGCTGCATCTGCCACAGGCAGTGCTCGGCTGCGCACCCTGTGAGAAAAGGTGCAGCCAAAAGAACTTTAGGAATGGAATTCTTATATAAGCGATGGAAGCTTCTCTCTTGTTAAGTTTCTCTTTTGGGGCGACCTTTTCTCTTTGTCTAAAGAGAAAAGGTCGCATCTAAAAGCATTTGATTACCGCTCCACCTGCTCCATGGTGTAGGCCTCGATCACGTCGCCCTCGTGGACGTCGTTGAAGTTCTCGAAGGAGATGCCGCACTCGTAGCCGGAGGCCACTTCCTTCACGTCGTCCTTGAAGCGCTTGAGGGAGGAGATCTTGCCGTCGTAGACCACCACGCCGTCCCGGACCACCCGGACCTGGGCGCTGCGGGTGACCTTGCCGTCCTGGACATAGGCGCCGGCGATGGTGCCCACGCCGCTGATCCTGAAGGTGTTGCGCACGGAGATCCGGCCCATCTCCACCTCCTTGAACACGGGCTTGAACATGCCCTTCATGGCGGCTTCCACATCCTCGATGGCGTTGTAGATGACGCGATAGGTACGGATGTCCACCTTCTCCTTCTCTGCCAGGGTGCGGGCCGTGGCGTCGGGGCGGACGTTGAAGCCGATGACGATGGCGTTGGAGGCGGAGGCGAACATAACGTCGCTCTCCGAGACGGCGCCTACGGCGGCGTGGATGCAGCGGACCCGGACCTCGTCGTTGCTGAGCTTCTCCAGGGACTGCTTCACCGCCTCGGCGGAGCCCTGCACGTCGGCCTTGACGATGATGTTCAGCTCCTTGAGATCGCCCTCGGCCATCTGGTTGAACAGCTCGTCCAAAGACACCTTCTGCATGGCCTTGATCTGGGCGGCCTTGATCTTGTCCTTGCGCTCCTCGGCCACCTGGCGGGTGAGCTTGTCGGCGTCGGCCACGTTCATCACGTCGCCGGCCTCGGGCACCTCGTTGAAGCCCAGGATCTCCACGGGCGTGGAGGGCCCGGCACTGTTCACGGTGCGGCCCTTGTCGTCGATCATGGCCCGGATGCGGCCGTAGGCCGTGCCGGCGATGATGGTGTCGCCCTTCTTGAGGGTGCCGTTCTGGACCAGGACGGTGGCCAGGGGGCCCCGGGCCTTATCCAGCTTCGCCTCGATGACGGTGCCCTTCGCCAGCCGGTTGGGGTTGGCTTTGAGCTCCAGCACGTCCGCCTGCAGAAGCACCATCTCCAGAAGCGTGTCCAGGTTGATGTTCTTCTTGGCCGACACGGGCACCACGATGGTGTCGCCGCCCCAGTCCTCGGAAACCAGGCCGTATTCCGTCAGCTGCTGGGTCACCCGGTCCGGATCGGCGCCGGGCTTGTCGATCTTGTTCACGGCCACCACGATGGGCACGTTGGCGGCCTTGGCGTGGTTGATGGCCTCGACGGTCTGGGGCATGATGCCGTCGTCGGCGGCCACCACCAGGATGACGATATCCGTCACCTGGGCGCCGCGGGCCCGCATGGAGGTGAAGGCCTCGTGGCCCGGGGTGTCGATGAAGGTGATCTGCCGGCCCTTGCACATGACGGTGTAGGCGCCGATGTGCTGGGTGATGCCGCCGGCCTCGCCCGCCGTCACGTTGCTGTGGCGGAAGGCGTCCAGCAGGGAGGTCTTGCCGTGGTCCACGTGGCCCATGATGGTGACCACCGGGGGCCGGGGCTGGAGCTGATCCTCCGTGTCCTCCTCCTGGGCGTTGTCCGCCAGCACGTCCTCATAGGACTTGGCGATCTGCTGCTCCAGCGTGATGCCGTAATCGCTGGCGATGAGCTCGCAGGTATCGAAGTCGATATCCTGGTTGATGGTGGCCATGATGCCCAGCAGGAACAGTTTCTTGATGATCTCCGCGGCGGGCTTGCCGATCTTCTCGGACAGCTCCTTCACCGTGATCATCTCGGAGGTGATCACCGCGTGGTCGATGACCACGGGGGCGGGCTTGACCGCTTCCTGCTTGTTGCTCTTCCCCTTGCGGCGGCTGCCCATGGAACCGTCCTCGTCCCACACCACCGAAGGTCCATTCTCACGCTGCATAGCCTTTTTGTTCTTCGCCTTTTTGTCCTTGTCGTAGTTGCTGTTGTTCCGGTTCCGGTTCTGATCCCGGGAGCCGGCGCTGGGATTGATGACCACCGCCCGGCTGCCGCTCTGGCCGCCCTGGGGCCGATCCGTCCGCTGGGGGCCGGTTGGCCGGGGCCGGTCCGCGCCGGCTGTCGGGGCGCCGGGCCGGTTCGTTTGCCCGTGCCGATCCTGCCCTGCCGGCCGGGGTCCGTTGTCCCGCCGGGGCCGGTCGTCCGCCCGGGGCCGATCCTCGGGTGAGGCCACATAGGCCGGCTTCTGGGGCGCCGGTTCCGCCTTGGGTTCCGGGGCGGGGGCCGGTCGTTCGATCGCCGGTTCCGGAGCCGGCGGCTCCGCCGGGGCTTCCTGAACGGGGGGCTGCTCCGGGGCGGGCGCGTCCTTTTCGGCGGCTTGGCTGACCTGGTCCGCCGCGTCCACCACATAGGCGTTGCTTGCGCCGGATTCCAGGAACTTCTTCAGCCGCTCGGCCTTCTCCTTCTCCGCCTTCTCCCGCTGCTCCCGCTGCTCCTTTTCGATGAGCCGCTGTTCCGCAGCCTTGGCGGAGGCAAGCAGGGCCGAAAGGGACTCCCGGTCGGATTTGATCCGCTCCAGCAGCCCTTGCGCGCCGGTCTTGACGCTGTTTGCCGTATCAAAGAAATTCGTTGCCATTTCGATCAACCCCCTACTTCCGTTTCGGATGCCAAGGCATCCAGTATCATGTTCGCAAACCCGTTGTCCGTCACGGCCATGACCACATGGCCGTCCTTGCCGATGGCCCGGCCCACCTCCGGCACCAGCCGAAGGGGCACCCCCCGCTCCCGGCACAGGGCTTCCATCTTCGCCCTGGTCTCCGCAGAGGCGTCGGCCTGCAGCAACACGAGCCGGGCTTTCCTCTCCCGCACGGCCTTCTGGGCTGCGAATGCGCCGCTTTGGCACTTGCCCGCCCGGCGGCAGAGCCCCAGGCAGTTAAACAGCTTCGTTTCCGCCACCCAAGATCACCTGCCTGAGATAGGCCGCCGCCTCCGCCGAGAGGGGCTGCTCCAAGGCCCGGTCCAGGGCCCTGGTCTTCACGGCCTTGTTGAGGCACGCCTCCGTGGGGCACAGGTAGGCCCCCCGGCCGTTCTTCCGGCCGGTGCTGTCGGCGACGATGTCGCCTTCCGGCGTGCGCACCACCCGGATGAGCTCCTTCTTGGGCTTCATCTCCCGGCAGGCCACGCACATGCGCATGGGGACCTTCTTCATGCTTTGATTATGCCTCCGTGCCGTCCAGGGCGACTTCCGCCTGGCTCTGGCTCTTGATGTCGATCTTCCAGCCGGTGAGCTTGGCCGCCAGCCGGGCGTTCTGGCCCTCCTTGCCGATGGCCAGGGAGAGCTGGTTGTCGGGCACGATGACCCGGGCCGCCTTCTCCTCCTCGTTGATGTAGACCATGAGGACCTTGGCCGGGCTCAGGGCCTTGGCGATGTAGATGGCGATATCCGGGTCCCACTCGATGATGTCGATCTTCTCGCCGGCGATCTCATTGCAGATCCGCTCCACCCGGGCGCCCCGCTGGCCCACGCAGGCCCCCACGGCGTCCACCTGCGGATCGGTGGAGCTGACGGCGATCTTGGTGCGGAAGCCCGCTTCCCGGGCGATGGACTTGATCTGCACCACGCCGGACATGATCTCGGGCACTTCCATCTCGAACAGGCGCTTGATAAGGCCCGGATGGGTCCGGGACACCACCACCTGGGGGCCCCGGTTGTCCTTGCGGACCTCCAGCACGTAGACCTTGATGCGCTGGTTGTTCTCGTAGTTCTCCCCGGGGATCATCTCGTTCTGGGTCAGGATGCCGTCGGTCTTGCCCAGCTCCACGTAGGCGTTGCCCTTCTCCACCCGCTGCACGATGGCGGTGA
>CACWYB010000020.1 GCA_902765005.1 uncultured Eubacteriales bacterium
TGTGAAGCTGGGCTACAAGAAGCTGGGCTTCCTGGGCGGCATGGCCGTTCCCGCCGTGGTCCGCTATGGCTACGGCTTCGTGCAGGGCGTGGACGCCGCCGCGGCTGAGCTGGGTCTCACCGATGTGGCCGTCAAGTACTGCTACGGCAACCAGTTCTTCGGCGATGCCGATATCACTGCCTACATGGACACCTGGTATTCCGCTGACACCGAAGTCGTCTTCGCCTGCGGCGGCGGCATCTTCACCTCCGCTGGTGAGTCCGCCAAGAAGTACGGCAAGAAGGTCATCGGCGTGGACGTTGACCAGGCCGGCATCATCGATGGCCTCTATGGTGAGGGCGTCACCGTGACCTCCGCCATGAAGGGTCTGGCCGCCACCGTCAACACCATGCTGGGCAAGGTCGTGGACGGCACCTTCGAGGGCGGCAAGGTGGAGAACCTGGGCCTCGTCTCCGCGGTTCCCGAAGAGAACTACGTGCAGATCGCCGGTTCCACCCAGTTCTCCGATGCGTTCACCAAGGACGACTACGCCGCGCTGGTGGCCAAGATGTTCAACGGTGAGATCACCGTGGACAACGACACCACCAAGGCCGCCGCGGATTTCGCCACCGTCATCACCGTGGACGATCAGGGCAACATCAAATAAGCTGACCTAAGCGCAAAGCAAACGAAAGAGCAGACCTAAGGGCCTGCTCTTTTGACATATTTTTGTCACAAATAGCAAATTTGCCTTTGCTTTATGGCTGTTCATATAGTATACTTATTCCCATGAGTGGCAGTGTGCCATGAATCTCACAAGAAGGAGGGCGTTCACCTTGGAAGAAGTCAAGACCGCCGCATCAGAGGCCCCCTACGCCATAGAGATGCTGCACATCACCAAGCGGTTCCCGGGTATCATCGCCAATGACGACATCACCCTTCAGCTCAAAAAGGGCGAGATCCACGCGCTTTTGGGCGAGAACGGCGCCGGCAAGAGCACGCTGATGAGCGTGCTGTTCGGCCTGTATCAGCCGGAGGAGGGCATCATCAAGAAGGATGGCAAGCAGGTCCAGATCAAGGACCCCAACGACGCCAACGACCTGGGCATCGGCATGGTCCATCAGCACTTCAAACTGGTGGAATGCTTCACGGTTCTGGACAACATCATCATGGGCGTGGAGCCTACGAAGGCCGGCTTCCTTCAGAAGGACGAGGCAAGGAAAAAGATCCTGGCCCTGTCGGAGAAATATGGCCTGCAGGTGGACCCGGATGCCCGCATCGAGGACATCACCGTGGGCATGCAGCAGCGCACCGAGATCCTTAAGATGCTCTACCGGGACAACGAGATCCTCATCTTCGACGAGCCCACCGCCGTGCTCACCCCCCAGGAGATCGACGAGCTCATGGCCATCATGAAGAATCTGTCCCATGAGGGCAAGAGCATCCTGTTTATATCCCATAAGCTCAACGAGATCATGGCCGTGGCCGACCGCTGCACCGTTCTGCGCAAGGGCAAGTACATCGGCACCGTGGACACGAAGAACACCACCGTGGAGGAGCTCTCCGCCATGATGGTGGGCCGGAACGTGAGCTTCCACGTGGCCAAGGAGCCCAGGGAGCCCGGGGAGGTGGTCCTGTCCGTGGAGAATATGACCGTGGCCTCCAAGGCCCACAGCAACAACGCCGTGAAGAACGTTTCCCTGAAGGTCCGCCGAGGGGAGATCGTGTGCCTGGCCGGCATCGACGGCAACGGGCAAACGGAGTTTGTGTACGGCCTCACGGGCCTGGAGCCCCTGGTGTCCGGCAAGATCACCCTAAACGGCAAGGACATCACCCATGCCTCCATCCGGGAGCGGAACATCCTGGGCATGAGCCACATCCCCGAGGACCGGCACAAGCACGGCCTGGTGCTGGATTATCCTTTGGAATACAACTTCGTCCTGGAGCGGTACTTTGAGCCCGAGTTCACCAGCAAGGCGGGCTTCCTGCGCCGGGACAACATCCGCAAATACGCCGAAAAGCTCATCGACCAATACGACGTCCGCTCCGGCCAGGGCCCCATCACCATCGCCCGGAGCATGTCCGGCGGCAACCAGCAGAAGGCCATCGTGGGCCGGGAGATCGACAAGAACCCCGAGCTGCTGGTGGCCGTGCAGCCCACCCGCGGCCTGGACGTGGGCGCCATCGAATACATCCACAGGCAGCTGGTGGCCCAGCGGGACGCGGGCAAGGCCGTGCTGCTGGTGTCTCTGGAGCTGGACGAGGTCATGGATGTGCCCGATCGAATACTGGTCATGTACGAGGGCGAGATCGTGGGCGAGCTGGATCCCAAGAAGACCACACAGGAGGAGCTGGGCCTGTATATGGCCGGCGCCAAGAGAGATGAGGTGAAAGCATGAAGAAGGGCAGCATCTTAGAGAAGGAAGGGGTCCAGGCGCTCATCGCCTCCCTGATCTGCATCCTGCTGGGCGTGCTCATCGGATACATCGTGCTGCTGTGCATCAATCCGGCCGGCGCGGGGGAATCCATCGTCAACGTCCTGAAGAACTTCATGACCTATTCCAAGCCCGCCACCCAGTGGAAGAAATTCGCCAACACCCTGGCCAAGACCATGCCCCTGGTGCTGTGCTCTTTGAGCATCCTCTTTGCCTATAAGGTGGGCCTGTTCAACATCGGCACCGCCGGGCAGTATGTGGCCGGGGCCTGCGCCTGCCTCTACTGCGCCCTTGGCCTGGGCCTGCCCTGGTATGTGTGCATGCTGGCGGCCATCTGCGCCGGCGCACTGCTGGGCTGCATCGTGGGCATCCTCAAGGCCTACTGCAACGTGAACGAGGTCATTTCGGGCATCATGCTCAACTGGATCTCCCTTTACACCACCAACACCGTTCTGACCCAGGTGAAGGAGGGGGCCAGCCCCTACACCCTGTATCTCAACAAGGTCAACCCCTCCGCCTTTTTGCCCAAGGCGGGCCTGGACAAGCTCTTTGGCGGCAACGAGTATGTGACCATCGCCATCCCGCTGACCATCCTCATCGCCATCGCCGTGGGCGTGGTCCTGGATCGGACCCGGTTCGGCTATGAGCTCAAGGCCACCGGCTACAACAAGAACGCCGCCAAGTACTGCGGCATGGCCGAGAAGCGGAACATCATCCTGACCCTCATCATCGCCGGCGGTTTGGCGGGCCTGGGCGCCTCCTTCCTCTATCAAACCGGCTATATGCGCTGGGAGTGCACCCAGTCCTCCGTGCCGGGCATGGGCTTCAACGGCATCGCCGCCGCCTTCCTGGGGGGCCTGAACCCCATCGGCACCCTGTTCTCCTCCTACTTCATCCAGCATATCACCGACGGCGGCGCCTTCGTGAACACCAACATGTACTGCGCTCAGATCTCCGATCTTATCTCCGCGGTGATCATTTACCTGTGCGGCTTCGTGCTCTTCATCAAGCTCACCATCCGCAAGATCCTCTCCAAGCGGGCGGAGAAAGCGCCTAAGACACCTGCCGCTGCTGCCGGGAAAGGAGGCGATCGGTAATGCTGCTGCTGATTCAATACACCCTCATCTTCTCCTCCGTCCTCACCCTGGTGGCCCTGGGCGGCTGTATCTCCGAGCATTCCGGCGTCATCAACCTGGGCCTGGAGGGCATCATGGTCATCGGCGCCCTGGGCGGCGCGCTGGTCATGAGCAACCTGGTGACGGTGCTGCCGTCGGCTCTGCTGGTGATCGTGGCGATCCTGGCCGCCATCGTCTTCGGCATGGCCTACTCCTGTTTGCTGGGCGTGGCGTGCATCAATTTCAAGGCGGACCAGACCCTGGTGGGCACCGCCATGAACCTGCTGGGCACCGCGGCGGCCACGGTCTTCGTGAAGGCCATGAACACCGCCGCCAACCCGGACAACCACTCCTCCGAGATCAGCTACGTGGCGGCTCGCGAAAAGTTCCTGGTGAACATCAAGGGATTTGAGTTCAACTGGTTCATGCTGCTGGTGATCGTGGCCGTGGTGGTGGTCTTCATCATGCTGTACAAGACCCGTTTCGGCCTCCGCCTCATGGCCTGCGGCGAGCATCCCCAAGCGGCCAACTCCGTGGGCATCAACATCTACAAGATGCGCTGGGCCGGCGTACTGCTCTCCGGCATGCTGGGCGGTGTGGGCGGCCTGTGCTACATCCTGGCGGGCGTGTCCCTCTGGAAGTTCGAAAACGGCGTGGCCGGCTTCGGGTTCCTGGCCCTGGCGGTCATGATCTTCGGCCAGTGGAAACCCATCCGCATCGCGGTGTCGGCGCTGCTGTTCGGCCTGTTCAGGGCCCTGTCCAACGTTTACGGCGGCTTCGACTTCCTGGCGGCCCTGAACATCCCCGGGAACGTGTACAACATGCTGCCCTACATCATCTCCCTGGTGGTCCTGGCCTTCACCTCCAAGAAGTCCCGGGCGCCCAAAGCCGAGGGCATACCCTACGACAAAGGCATGCGCTGATCATTCATGCCTTCGGTTCAAACCGGTATCAAAAAGGAGCTTTTCGGGGTACCCTCCGCAAGGAAGTTGCTTTGAGACAGCTACTACCGGCTCAAAAGAATATGAAACCGGCGTGACCATTGCGGCCACGCCGGTTTTGTTGCGTTTTCCTGGATTTTGTGGGTCAAAATCCGATGCTCGTTATAACTGTGAACAAGGTAAACCATTCGCTTTGATACGTTCGAGGGCTGCAAAGAGAGTATTACCCTGTTTATCACCCGGCAGGACAAGGCAGAAACAATTCTGACTTTTTTCAGAAAAGCACTACCATTTTGTCGCTTGATGTGCTACTCTATTTTAAAGTAGGTATGAGCGCAAGAAAGGGAGGAGGTGCCGCGAATGAACCCAGTTTTAAAATATAGAGGCGGGAAATCGCGGGAAATTCCCCGTTTTTTGCAATACATTCCTGACGACTTTGATAGATATATCGAGCCTTTTTTCGGCGGCGGTGCTGTCTATTTTTACCTTGAACCCGAAGTCGCAATTATAAATGATGTTAATGAACGGCTAATGTTATTCTATCGGCAACTGCGCGACAATTACCCGGAAATGCGGGTGCAGCTTGATGAACTTCAACGCGTGTATGAAGCCAATCAGGCAGCATATAAAAAGCTGAAAGCACAAACGCCTGATGAACGTGTACCAAATGCCAATGAAAAATTATACTATAAAATGCGGGAGCTTTTTAATCACCCTGACAGTAGTTATTTAGACGGCGTAGTATATTTTTTCATTAACAAAACGGCGTATTCTGGTATGATTAGATATAACAGCAACGGCGAATATAATGTGCCTTTTGGACGCTATCCTAATCTTAACACACAATTAGTCACAGCGCAACACAGTCAATTATTACGTGGGGCGGACCTGTATAGTCTTGATTATAAACGCATATTTGATATGGCGGGAGAAGATGATTTTATATTCCTAGACCCGCCCTATGATTGCGTTTTCAATGACTATGGAAATATTGACATGATGAACGGTTTTGATGAAACCGAGCATAGACGTTTAGCTGCTGATTTTAGAAATCTTCCCTGCCGTGCGCTTATGGTTATCGGAAAGACTCCGTTGACTATGGAACTATATGGAGACTATGTTTTCGACGAGTATTATAAAAACTACGCCGTAAATATCAAAAATCGTTTCAACAACGATAAAATGCACATTGTCGTAAAGAATTATTAAGCCGGGAGGGCGAACGCATGGCATACCTAAAAAATAAAGCCTTATTCTTCACAACGTCGCCCCGCACCCCGTCTAAAATGATACCGGAGATACAGTTGCTTAGTGAGCATTTTTCCGGGCAAAAATGGAACAAACAAACGCAGATTGCGTTTATTGACCTGTTAGCGCAATCGGGTTTCTTTGAGGGTAGCGGTTCATCAAACAATAAAGATTTTAGCGCAAGGGATAGGATAAACAGAGCGCCGAAAGCGTTGGGGTTTGTTGACCTGACCCCACAGATTAAATTAACTGACGCGGGAAAAGCGCTGGTTTATGGGAAACGCCCGCAGGAAGTTTTTTTGCGGCAACTGTTGAAATTTCAGTTTCCGTCACCATACCATGTTGAAAAAACCGGAATTGAGGGTACTTTCTATATAAAGCCGTATTTAGAGATTATACGGCTTATTCGAGATTTAGAAAGCCTATCTTTTGATGAATTAAAAATCTTTGCTCTTATGATGACGGATTATAGGCAGTATGAAACCGTCAAAAAAGCTATCCTTGATTTTCGTGCAGAAAGGGAAACCCATAGAGGACAGTATAAAAAGTTTGTAGATGAGAAGTGGACAGAAGCGCTTTTGCGGACGTATGCAGACGATATTGACGCGGGCAATACAAGAACACGCGAAACGACTGACAAGAGCCTGAAAAAGTTCCTTAACACGAAGAAAAGCAACACAAGGGATTATACCGACGCTTGTTTCCGGTATTTACGTTATACTGGTCTGGTTTCTATTTCTCATAGAAATCGGTCTATCGCTATCTATCCTGACAAAATAAAAGAAGTTGACTTCATTCTCGCAACTGTTGATCGTAAACCCGTTTTTGTTAATGATACGGATGGTTACAAAGCCCATTTATTTAATCCTACAATCCCGGCGCTATTTGTTGATAGTGTTGAAAATGTCATTGACCATATAATGCGCATAAGTGACTATACGCAAAGGCAGCTTTCCGGGAAAAGTATTGAGGAACTGAAAGATGTTCGTGACGCTATCATAGCAGAGCGAAAAGCCGCCGTTATCAATGCTCAAGTTACGGAAATCAAATCTTATGCTCTGTATTCAGAGATTATTGATACCTTCAATGAGATAATATCTGACGGATACTACGACGCGCCTCTGATGCTTGAATATAATACATGGCGAGCTATGACAATGCTTGACGGAGGAAACATAAAGGGCAATTTCAAATTTGATGATGTCGGACAGCCCCTTTCAACAGCGTCCGGAAATATGCCTGATATTGAATGTGACTATGATGATTTTGTTTTGTCGGTAGAAGTTACAATGCAACAGGGACAGCGCCAATATGAAAGCGAGGGCGAACCCGTAGCACGGCATTTTGGACAGATGAAAAAACGAACAGGCAAAGACACATACTGTCTATTTATTGCCCCGACTATCAACAAGGCGAGTTTAGCACACTTTTTCGCGTTGAATAAAATAGGTATTTCTTACTATGGCGGCAAGACAAAGATTATTCCCCTTGAATTAGATCAGTTCATGCGACTTGTAGAAAACTCCTATAATTATCACACGCAACCGACCCCGCATAATATCCGTCAATTCCTTGATGAAGTTATGCGGCAAGAGGAGCTTGCTGTTGATGAAAACGACTGGAATGATAAAATTCAAACTTGCGTTGCAGAATGGTTAGCGGCATAAACTATCAAGAGAATCTGCCTGCAGATTTATGCCACAAATAATCGGCAAACATGCATAAGAAAACGGCGGAAATCCTTATCTTACAAGGGTTTCCGCCGTTCTGAATATACTCTTTCTCGGAAGACATGGAAGCTTCCTTACGAAGTGCCTCCTTCCCGGCTCCTTTTTTTGTATGGTTGGGTTCTCTTTTTCGCTTCTCCCGAAGAGAAAAAGGAACAAAAGCTCACGCCTTCACATCAGCCCGCTGGACCACTCCGGATGGTTCATGATCACGGCCACCAGGGCCATGAAGATGCCGCTGACGAGGATAAACAGGATCATGCCGGCGTTGGTGAACATGGCCGCCCCGACCCCGGGGGCCCCGTTCCGGTTCACGCGCACCTTTTTTAGGCCAATGAAGAACAGCACCACGCCCAGCACGGCCACCCCGAGCATGACCATGGATGCGGCAGGCACCCACAGGGGCAGCACGCCCCCCAGGAAGTTGAGGCAGGCGTGGAGGCCGATGGTGTAGAGCACCCGCCCCGTGCGGATGTACACGTAGGCCAGGGTCATGCCCAGCATGGTCGCGTAGAAGAACTGGGTCAGGTTCCCGTGAAAGAGGCCGAAGGTGAGGCCGGAGAAGACGATGGCCGGCCACTCCCCGAAGGGCAGCACCCGATCCACGATCACCTTGCGGAACACCAGCTCCTCAAACACCGGCGCCAGCACCACAAAGGCGATGACCGTCTCCCATGTCAGCCCCGCCTCTGTGGCCAGCGCCCCGATCAGGTCCATGGACCCAGGGGAAAGGAGGCTGTTTACGCCCATACCGATCAAGTTCCCTGTGATCATCACCCCGTAGCAAATGGCGATGAGGGAAAGAAAGGAAATGGCCGTGAGCGTTTCCCCTTCGGGCTTTCTGCGGAGAAGCCGGCGGGTGGACAGGGCCAGCACCGGAAGGGTGAACAGCCCCGTGCACAGACCCCCCAGCAGGAAGGCGTGAGCCTGGGTGTCGAAGTTCGGCAGGATGGCCGCCACGATCACCGGCAGCACCTGGCTAAAGAGCAGCCCCAAACAGAGCCCCAAGCCGATGCGGCTGAAGCTCCTGCGCATGTCGGCCCTGGTGGGGGCGGCGCTTTCGTTGGGCATATATGTCAATTCGGTTTGTTCTTCCATGTCAAGAACCCTCCTGCTTCGATACCGTTAACCTTATCAGAAAATCTTTTCGTTGTACAGTTCCATTTTTTGCATATGCTCATACCATGAAGCGAATATGGCTGAAAAAGGTCATCCGTCTGCTGGACCTGCCGGCGGACACGGATGTGGACGTGCCAAGGATCACCGTGCTGGGCCGGGAAAAGATGCTGGCGGAGAACGTGGCGGGCCTGGGCCGGTGCACCCAGGAGGAGATCCTGCTGCAGACGGGGGCGGGTCTACTGGAAATCCGGGGCGAAAATCTGCGGGTGAAGGAGCTGGGGGAGAGCCGGGCCATGGTGGAGGGCCGGCTGCGCTGCTGGGCGTTTCGGGAGTGAAAGTACATGTGGCATTTTCCGAAAGGGTATGTTATAATCCAAATTGAAGGAGTATACCCCGAGCGGCTTGCCTCCCTGCTCCAGCAGGCGGGCGTGCCCACCTGGGACATCTGCCGCCCGGCGCCGGGGGTTTTGCAGCTTTCCCTGCCTGCGGCGGCCTTTTCCCGGCTCCACGGGCTCAACCGCCGCTGCCGCTGCCACATCCGCATTCGAGAAAAGCGGGGCGGCCGGCGGCTCATCCGGGCCCTCTGGGCGCGCCGGGTGCTCCTCTTAGGCATGGCTTTCACGGTGCTCTTGGCCCTCTGGGCGTCCCATCGGGTTTGGTTCATCGACCTAAAGGACTGCGGGCGGATGGACGAAGCCGTCCTCCTGGAAGCCCTGTTTGACCAGGGCGTCCGCCCGGGGCGGAACCTGAAGCGGCTCCCCCTGGCCCAGATCGCCGATTTCGTGGCCGCCCGCTACGAGGAGCTGGCCTTTCTGGAGCTCCATGTGGACGGGGTCATCCTCCGGGTCCGGGCCAAGGAGGCCCTCATGGAAGGGGAGCGGCTGGACCTGTCCCAGCCCTGCGATGTTGTTGCGGCCAAGGCCGCCGTCGTCACCAGCGTCACCTGCTACGCCGGCCGGCCCCGGGTGAAGGCGGGGGAGCGGGTGGAGCCCGGGCAGCTGCTGTTGTCCGGCGCCGTCACCGCCCGGGACGGGAGCATGACCTACCCCACCCACGCCTACGGAGAGGTGCTGGGGGCGGTGCTCTATGAGGCCAGGGTCCCGGCCCCCGTCACCGGGGTGGAGTGGGCCAGCACCGGCGCCGAAGCCCCCTATGGGGCGCTGTATGTGGGCCAAAAGCGCCTGCTGTTTCGCAAAAGTCCCTTTTCGGAGGCGGACCTCATCCTGGAGGAGAAGCCTGTGCGCCTGTCCCCCTGGCCCATTTGGATCCGGCGGGGGGTGTATCGGGAGAAGGGGAAGCTTGAGCGGCCCTTGAGCCAAAGCGAGCGGCGGGAGACGGCCCTGTTTCTGGCGGAGCGGGACGCCCTTTTGCAGGTGCCCCGGCAGGCCAAGATCATCATGATCAATCGGTATACCGTGGAAACGGGCGGCACGCTCTACGGCGTGTGCGCCGTGACCGCAGAGGAAAATATCGGCACAACAAAGGAGATCAGATAGGACCACCCATGGAGATCAAAACGGAACGGATCGAGCTGGACAGCATGGAGGACGCCGCGGGGCTCTTCGGCGTATTGGACGAAAACATTTCCGTCTTCGAGCAGGAGACGGGCACCCTCATCACCGTGAACGGGGACGGCATCGGCATCGAGGGGGAGGCCGAGAACGCGGCCCTGTGCCGAATCGTGCTGGAGAAGCTCCTCTCCATGCAGCGCAAGGGGGAGCCCATCAACCGCAGCCGCATCCGCTACGCGGTGGACCTGGCCCGGGAAGGGAACGCGGACCTCATTTCCGAGATCATGGGGGACGTGGTGGCCCTCACCGCCCGGGGCAAGCAGATCAAGTGCAAGACATTGGGCCAAAAGAAGTATGTGCAGGCCCTGAAGGAGCATGAGCTGGTCTTCGGCGTGGGCCCGGCGGGCACGGGCAAAACCTACCTGGCCGTGGCCATGGCGGTGCTGGCTTTCAAGAATAAAGAGGTGGACAGGATCATCCTCACCCGGCCCGCGGTGGAGGCGGGGGAGAAGCTGGGCTTCCTCCCCGGGGATCTGCAGAACAAGGTGGACCCCTACCTTCGGCCCCTCTACGACGCTTTGCAGGAGTTCTTCGGCATGGAGACCTACCGGAACCTGATGGAGCGGGGGGCCATCGAGGTGGCGCCGCTAGCATACATGCGGGGCCGGACTCTGAACAACGCCTATATCATCCTGGACGAGGCCCAAAACTGCTCCATCGAGCAGATGAAGATGTTCCTGACCCGCCTGGGGGAGGGGAGCCGGGCCGTCATCACCGGGGACATCACCCAGATCGACCTGCCCCGGGAGAAGAAGAGCGGCCTCATCCACGCCATCGGCATCCTGCGGGACGTGGAGGGTATCCGGGTCATCCAGCTCACCCATAAGGACGTGGTCCGCCACGAGCTGGTCCAGCGGATCATCCAGGCCTACGAGCGCAGCGAAAAGCAAAACCAATAAGAGGGACATATGGAAGGGCGCAGGAGCAAAAAAACGGGAATCTGGCTGATCATGGGCGTGCTCATGCTGCTGTTGGTGTGCCTGGGGAACGCGCTGCTGCTGTGCCTCAGGTTCCCCGACGGGCGGATCGAGGCCCGGGCTGGCCGCGTGCTCTCGGAGGACCTGCTGTATCCCTTCTCCGGCACCGACGCCTATCGGACGGACGAGCTGCGGCAGGCGGCGAGGGATCGGACCGAGCCCGTGTACCGGCTGGACGAGACCATCGTTCAGGCCCAGGCCCAGGCGCTGGAGGGCTGGTTCACCCAGTACGACCTGTTTTTGAAGGAGATGACCTTGCGCTGGGAGGAGGGGGCCCAGGAGTATAACGGCTTCCTCTACAACCAGACCGCCTGGACCGCCCTCATCCGGGAGACGGAGCTGCAGGCCAAGCTCAACGAGTTCGGCCTGGGGGACGTGCTGGACACGGCCATGACCTACACCATCCTCAACACCTACCTGCCCCGCGGCAGCCTCCACGCCGCCGGGGACATGCCCGACAGCGCCCCGCTGAAGGCCGCCCTTTCCGACGCCATCCTCACCGGCATGGCGGGCATGGTGAAGGAAACGGACCTGGAGAACGCCCGCTACCGGGCCCGGGAGCAGCTCAAGCAGACCAGCCTGCCCGCCGTCAGCAAGACGGAGCTGGCCGGAAACCTGATCGACAAGTTTTTCCTGCCCTCCGCCGTGGTGGACCAGGTGGAGACGGAGCGGCTCCGGGCCGCCGCCGCCAACGCCGTGGCCCCGGTGACCGTGAAGAAGGGGGACCTGCTTCTGCCGGAGGGCACCACCCTCACCGAGGGGGACATGGCCCATCTGGTGGCCCTGCACCTGGTCAAGACCTCGGCGAGCCGGGCCTACTATCCCAGCTTCTTCCTCTATCTTGTGCCCATCTACCTGGCCTTCGCCCTGTATCTGCTGCTCTTTGACCGGGAGACCGCCGCTTCGCCCCTGGTCATGGTAAGGCTGTGCCTGCTGCTGGCCCTCAGCCACGCCGTCACCTGGGCCTTCACCCTGTTTGAAAGCCGGCTTTCGCCCATCCTTTTGGGCACGCTGATGATCGCCTCCACCCACAACCGGCGGACCAGCCTGGGGGCCAGCGTGCTCATCGCCCTGACGGGAAGCCTGATGCTGCCCCAGGCGGAGCTGACGGCGGGGGAGACCTTCGCCGCCGTGGCCGGGGCCTTGGTCATGGGCCAGGTGACCATCAGCCTGATGGCGGTGGACAGCCGGCGCACGGGCACCATCCCCGCGGCCATATTGGGCGGCGGGGCCGGGGGGCTGCTGCTGGCGGTGCCGCCCCGGCTTCTGGGCGGGGATCTGCTCACCTGCTTCACGGCTTTCGGCCTGTTCTTCATCGGGGCCCTCATCGCCCTGGTGCTGTCCCTGGGCCTGACCCCCATTTGGGAGCTCCTCTTCGGCCTTCCCTCCCAAGCCAAGCTCAACGACCTGCTGAACATGACCCACCCCCTCCAGCGGCGGCTCATGAACAGCGCCCCCGGCACCTACCACCATTGCCAGATGGCGGCCCTGCTGGCGGAAAACGGGGCCCGGAGCATCGGCGCCAACGCCCTGCTTGCCAAGGCCGCCGCCGCCGTCCACGACGTGGGCAAGCTCCGCTCCCCCCGGCACTTTGCCGAGAACCAGGCCAACGGCGTGAACCCCCACGACGAGCTGCCCCCCCAGGAGAGCGCCCGGATCATCATCGCCCATGTGGCGGACGGGGACCTGCTCCTGCAGAGATATAAGGTGCCCGCCGCCGTGCGGGACATCGTGCGCGAGCACCACGGCACCACCATGACCGCCTACTTCTACGTGAAGGCCAAGAAGATGGACCCGGACGTGCAGGAGGCGGACTTCCGCTATCCCGGCCCCAAGCCCGGCAGCAAGGAGAGCGCTATCGTCATGCTGGCGGACAGCTGCGAGGCCGCGGTCCGCTCCCTGGGCGGCCCCAGCCCGGACCAGGTGCGGGACATGGTCCGCCGGGTCATCCGCAACAAGATGGAGGACGGCCAGCTCATGAACAGCGACCTGACCTTAAACGAACTCAGCCGGGTGGAGGAGGCCTTTTTGCAGACCTTTGCGGGCATCCTCCATGACCGGATCACCTATCCGGAGGAGAAAGCATGATCGAAGTGTACGCAGAGGACGAGAACCTGACCCCCGAGGAGGAGGCGGGCATCCGCGCCGCCTGTGAGGCCGCCCTGGCGGCGGAAGGCGCCGCCGGGGATATCACCGTGCTGGTGGCCGGGCCGGAGCACATCCAACAGCTCAACCGGGATTTCCGCCGGGTGGACCGGGTCACGGACGTGCTCACCTTCCCCAGCCGGGAGGGGGCGGACCTGCCCGGCGCCCCGGACGACTATTTGGGGGACATCATGATCTGCCGGAGCCGGGCGGTGGAGCAGGCGGCGGAATACGGCCACAGCCTGAGCCGGGAGCTGGCCTTCCTGGCGGTCCACGGCACGCTGCACATCCTGGGCTACGACCATATGACCGAGGCGGACGAGCAGCGCATGCGGGCCCGGCAGCGGGAGATTTTAGAAAGGATCGGTGAAACGAGATGAACAAGCTGACCCAAGCGGAGATAGATTTCCTGCTGGACAAGGCCCAGGAGGCCCGGGAGCGGGCCTACGCCCCCTATTCCAACTACCGGGTGGGCGCCGCCCTGCTCACGGCGGACGGGCAGGTCTACCAGGGCTGCAACATTGAGAACGCGGGCTTCACCCCCACCGTCTGCGCCGAGCGGACCGCCTTCTTCAAGGCCGTTTACGACGGCCATCGGGCCTTTCGGGCCGTCGCCGTCATCGCCACGGGGGAGGAGATGGGCTTTCCCTGCGGGGTCTGCCGCCAGGTGATGGCGGAGTTCTGCGACAGGGATTTCATCATCATCACCGCCAACCGGGACAGGACCAAGGTGGATGTGTCCCCCTTCGAGACCCTGCTTCCCCATTCCTTCGGACCAAAGGATTTGGAACGATAACATGGCATACAAAAGCGGATTTTTCAGCCTGATCGGCTGCCCCAATGTGGGCAAGTCCACCCTGCTCAACGCCCTGGTGGGCCAGAAGATCTCCATCGTCACGGACCGGGCCCAGACCACCCGGAACCGGATCACCGGCGTCCTCACCCGGGAGGACTATCAGATGATCTTCCTGGACACCCCGGGCATGACCACCCCCAAAAACAAGCTGGGGGAGTACATGCAGAAGACCGCCTCCGACTCCCTTTCCGACGTGGAGGCCATCCTCTTTTTGGTGGACGCCCGCAAGGGGGTGGGGGAACGGGACCGGCAGATCATGGAGCGGCTGAAGCAGGCCAAATGCCCCGTGCTGGTCATCCTCAACAAGTGCGACATCGCCACCCGGCTCCAGATCGACGAGGCGGAGGACCTCCTTCGCAGCCAGGGCTTTTCCCACATTTGCCGGATTTCCGCCTTCACGGGCAAGGGGCTTTCCGAGCTGGAGGCCGTTTTGGTGGGCTACCTCACCGAGGGCCCCCAGTATTACCCCCCGGACATGGTCACGGACCAGCCCGAGCGGCTCATCTGCGCGGAGATGATCCGGGAGAAGGCCCTGGAGCTCCTCAAGGACGAGGTGCCCCACGGCATCGGCGTCAGCATGGACAAAATGGAGCTGCGGGAGGGGGGCCAGCTCATGGACTGCTACGCCACCATCCTCTGCGAGCGGGACAGCCACAAGGGCATCATCATCGGCCGGGGCGGCGCCATGCTGAAAAAAATCGGCTCCGCGGCCCGGGCGGACATGGAGTGGCTGTTGGGCGTGAAAGTGAATCTGCAGCTGTGGGTGAAGATCAAGGACGACTGGCGCAACCGGCAGTCCGTCTTGAACGAATTGGGATACGAAGGCTGATCGGTCTGTCGAAACCTACGGTTTCAACAGACTGGACCGCTGCGGCGGGGTGCTTCGCAGGAGCTCCGCTTCCAGCCCTTGCCTATGGCCTTAGCAGGCCGCCGGGCGGCAAGAGCTGCAGGGAGTCAAATCCACCGCGCATGTCGCTGGATTTGACAGATTGAAAACAGAACTGTTGAATACCATGATTCGTTTCAGGCGCATACTTTCTCCATAAGGAGGCGCCCATGACACAGGAAGAACGAAAAGCCTTTCAGGCATTCTACGAGAGCGGCCGGGTGGAGGAATACCTCAAATACGCCCGGCTGCGGGAGAAACAGCATGGCGGACCTGACCTGCAGGGGCATGGTGATCCGGACGGTGGATTACCGGGACAACGATAGAATACTCACCCTATTCACGGCGGAGCAGGGCCGGGTGGACGCCAAGGCGCGCAGCTGCCGCAAGGCCACCTCGCCCCTGCTCGCCTGCACCCAGCCCTTCGTCTACGGGGAGTATCAGCTCTTCTACCACAAGAACAAATACATCATCGACCAGGGGGAGGTCCTGGAAAGCTTCTATCCCCTGCGGGAGGACGTGGCGCGCTTCGCCGCGGCCTCTTTGTGCGCGTCCCTGTGCCTGGAGGGGGTCCAGGCGGAGGAGCGGAACGAGGACATCTTTTCCCTCCTCTACTACACCCTGACCTTCCTCACCTACGGGGAGAACGACCCGGGGGACATGGCCGCCTGCTTCCTCCTACGCTTCCTGGACCGGGCGGGCTTTCGCCCCGCCATCACCCACTGCGCCGTCTGCGGCCGGGACCTGCGGGAGGACCCGATCCTCCGCTTCCTGCCGGATCGGGGCGGGGCGGTGTGCGCCGCCTGTTCCCCCGTGGGCCGGCGGGTGAGCAAGACCGCCCTGGAGGCCATGCGCCGCATGCTGCTCCTGGACGACGATCAGCTGGGCCGGGTGAAGATGAAACCGGAGCTCAGGGGGGAGATCCTGTCCCACCTCATCCCCTACTCGAAAGGGTATCTGCCGGGCATCGAGAAGGCCGCGGCGTTGTTCACCTCCCTCAACCTGCCGGCCCCGGCGGAAACGGAGTAAGGCATGCTGCTGCTGAAGGAAACCTTTTTATCCCTCTTTCCCCTGTATTTCTATATGGCCGTGGGGGCCCTGCTCAGAAGGGCGAAGATCGTTCGCCCGGAGGACCTGCCCCGGCTGAACGCCCTGCTCTTTCGGTCGTTCCTGTTCTTCAGCCTCTTCAACAACGTCCGCGGCGCCAGCTTCTCCGGGCCGGAGAGCGGCAGGCTTCTCCTCTTCGGGGGCGCGAGCATCCTGTGCCTGTTTGCCCTGTACATGCTCCTGGTGCCCCGGTTCATCCGGGAGGAAAAGCAGTGCCCCGTGGCCATCCAGGCCATGTACCGGAGCAACTTCGTGCTGCTGGGCCTGGCCTACGCGGAGCAGCTCTGCGGGCCGGAGAACGTGGGGCCGGTGAGCCTGCTCATGTCCGTGGTGGTGCCGCTGTTCAACCTGCTGGCGGTGTTCACCTTCGAGCTGCTGCGGGGCGGCCGGGTGAAGGTGGGCCGGGTGCTGCTGAACATCGTCAAAAACCCCCTCATCGTCGCCTCCCTCCTGGGGGCCCTCTGCGCCCTGCTCAATATCCGATTCCCGGACTATCTGGACAAGCCCATGAAGTCCCTGGGCGCCGCCGCCACCCCCTTTGCCATGGTGCTGGTGGGGGCGTCCCTCACCGTTCGCTCCATGGCGAAGAATCGAACGCTGGTCCTGGGGGTGAGCGCGGGGAAGCTGGTGCTTTCCCCCCTGCTGGTGGTCCCTCTGGCGGTGGTCCTGGGCTTTCGGGACGCGGCGCTGGTGGGCCTGATGGCGGCCACAGCGGCCCCCACGGCGGTGGCCAGCGTGGCCATGAGCTACGAGCTGGGGGGCGACGGGGAGCTGGCGGCCCAGATCGTGGCCACCACCACCCTCATTTCCCTGGTCACCATGTTCCTCTGGATCCTCCTGCTGCGGGGCCTGGGCTACTGCTAAGCGCAAAAAAGAGCCGAAGCAAACGCTTCGGCTTTTCAGTCTGTCAAAAAACTTCGTTTTTTACCAGACTGGCTTCCTGCTGCGGCAGGGGTCTGCGGCATCGCCTATACGCCCCCAGGGGCGTACCGGGCGGCGATGCCTGCAAGGTGTAAAATTTGCCGCGCATGTCGCCAAATTTTACGGATCGATAGCGGCCCGTTCTTCCTTCGCCGCCTGCCGTCGGGCGGCTACACCGCCCTTGTGTTGCCCGGGGCATGGCGGCGCGCTGGATACGCGGGGGGCGATAAGCTAAGAGCCGAAGCAAACGCTTCGGCTCTTTTTGGTTGCGTTATATTCTTTCCCGCAGCAGAGGCATGCTCATGCACCGGGGGCCGCCCCGGCCCCGGGACAGCTCGGAGGAGGGGATCTCGTGGACCGTGATGCCGTGGTCCCGCAGGATGCTGTTGGTCACATGGTTCCGGATGTAGGTGATCACCTCGCCGGGGGCCACCGCCAGGGTGTTGGCGCCGTCGTTCCACTGCTCCCGGGCCGCGTCGATGGTGCTGGCGCCGCCGCAGCGGATGAGGGTGATCTTCTCCTGATCCATGACCTGCCGCAGGGCTTCGTCGATGGGCAGGCCCGTCTCCGCGATGTCCAGCTTCCGGCCGCCCGTGCCCCGGGTGATGACGAAGGAGCGCATGGACCGCTGGATGTTGGGATGGACGATGAACTTGTCCACGTCCACCATGGTCATGACCGTGTCCAGGTGCATGAACGTGCGGAACTTGGGCAGGTCGATGACCAGGATCTTTTCCACCCCGGTCTGGGAGTAGATCACCTTCTCGGCCACCTCCTCGATGGCCTGAGGGCTGGTGCGCTCGCTCATGCCGATGGCGATGGTCTTCTCGTTGAGAACCAGGGTGTCGCCCCCCTCGATGGACCAGCTCTTGCTCCGCTCGTACCAGTGGGGCACCTTGCTGTACACCGGGTGATAGCGGAAGATATAGTCCGCGAACAGGGTCTCCCGCTGGCGGATCTCATTGGCCATGTGGGAGATGATCACGCCGCTGCCCAAACAGGCGAAGGGGTCCCGGGTGAAGTAGAGGTTGGGCATGGACTCGGCGTAGAAGGGGAAGTCCTCCTGGGCGTAGTCCACCAGGTGGTACTTGCTCAGCTTGGTGATCTGGCTCTTGCGCACGCCGCCGGCCATGGCGTCGAACATCTTGTCCGTGGGCAGGGCCAGCAGATACTCCTTCACGGCCTCCTGCATGTAGGAGCCGTAGAGGTGGGCCTCGGCCACGTAGTCGTTCACCAGATCCTCCCGGACGCCGGCCCGGTTCACGGCCTCGCACAGCAGATCCTTCAGGTACATCACGTTCACGCCGCACTGCCGCAGGGTGCAGGCGAAGGTGTCGTGCTCCTGCTGGGCGTAGATGAGGTAGGGGATGTCGTCAAAGAGCTGATGGGACAGATAATCGGGCATCAAGTTTTCCAACTCTACACCCGGGCGGTGCAGCAGCACCGTGTTGAGCTTGCCGACTTCGGAACGGACGTTGATGGGGGATTCCATGGCTCGAAAAACTCTCCTTCTTTCGAATTTCAATTCTCTCCCGAAACGCGAAAACGCCCGCCCTTTTTCTCGGGTCGAAGGTGTTTTCATACATGTATTGTATCAAGAATATTCCTTATATTCAACAGAAAACCGAAAAAGAAATATTATTCAGCTTCTTGCATATTCATAATGATATACAATACGGAATCGCCTTGAAAACCAACAAAAAAAGGAAGGGCGGACCCTTCCTTTTATGCTCTTTTTTTAGTCCCCCAGCAAGGTCAGCTGCTCGGCGAAGGACATGTCCAGCATGCGCTTGCTGATGCGCTGGTCGAAGAGGGTGGAGATGGGGGCCTTGTCGTGGATGATCTTCACGGCCTGGGCGAACATGGGGGCGGCGGAGATGATCTTGATCTTGGAATGCTTGCGGGCCTCGGGGCATTCCACCGTGTCCGTGGTGACCACGAACTCGTAGGGGCTCTCGTCGAACCGGTTGAGGGCTTTTTCGTTCATGCAGTTGTGGGAGAGTGCGCCGAAGATCCGGTTGGCGCCCCGCTCCTTCAGGCCCCGGGCGATGTCCACCATGGTGCCGCCGGAGATGGAGAAATCGTCCACCACCAGGCAGTTCTTGCCCTCCACCTCGCCGATGACCTCCAGGATCTTGGCGTTCTCGGTGTGGTCGGTGCGGGTCTTGTCGCCGATGGCCACGGGGCAGCCCAGCTCGTTGGCAAAGTCGCGGGCCCGCTTGGCGGAGCCGGCGTCGGGGGAGACCACCACCAGGTTCTCGTCCAGAATGCCGGACCGGCGCACGTACTCGGTGAGCAGGGGCTGGGCATGGAGATGGTCCACCGGGGTCTTGAAGAAGCCCTGGATCTGGGCGGCGTGCAGGTCCATGAAGATGACCCGGTCCACGCCCGCGGCCTCGATGCAGTCCGCGCAGACCCGGGCCCGGATGGACACCCGGGGCTCGTCCATCTTGTCGCCCTTGGCGTAGGAGAAGTAGGGGATGATGGCGGTGACGGAGTTGGCGGAGGAGCGCTTGAAGGCGTCGATCCAGAACAGCAGCTCCGTGAACTCGTCGTTGGGATGGCGGGCGATGGGCTGAACCAGGAACACGTCCTTATCGCGGATGGACTCGTTGACTCGGACGAACAGGTTGCCCTCGGAGAACATGATGGTTTCGGAATCGCCCATCTGGGCCCCCAGATAGGAGCACATGCGCTTGGCGAAGGGACGGCCGGCCTGGCCGGCATAGATACGAATGATGCCTGATCCGCTGAACATAAATCCCCCTTCATAATGTGAAATTTCATGGAAACACGTACAGTATACCACGCGATTTTCACATCGGCAACCTAAAATCTGCATTTTATCCTGCATTTTCCAAACGATTTGCGGCGGCCTCGAAACGGCGCCGTTCCCCTGCGCCTTTTGGTTGACCTGCGGGGCAGAAAAGGGTACAATGTTCCCATGGGAAATCCGGAACAAAAAAAGAAAAAACGCCGTCGGCCCCTGCCGCTCAGGGGCACCCGGTTCGCGCCGCTGCTGCAGGCGCTGCTGGCGCTTGTGCTGGTGGGGGGCGGGGCGGCTGCCTTCGTGCTGCTGGCCCTGCCCGCCATGCGGGGGGCCGTGGATGCGCCGGCGGACCTGAGCTGCCTGGGCTTTCGGACCCCCACGCCCAGCCCCACGGCCGAGCCCGCCGCCACGCCCTTGCCCACCCCCGTGCCCGGCACGGAGCGGAGCATCTACGGGGTGGACCTGGCCAGGGTCCAGCATGAGATATTGGTGGGGGAATACCAGTACGCCGCGGACTTCTCCGTCTATGGGGACACGGTCATCTTCTCCGCCGGCAACTACACCTCCGACGGCACCGCCGCCTTCATCCGGGCCATCCTCTACGACACCCGGGCCCGCCGGGCGGAGTATCTGCCTTTGAACGTGGACTATAAGTCCATCCGCTTCCCCCGGCTGAACGACCGGTGGATCGTGTATCTGGACGCGGCCAACGCCGGCGGCGGGAAGATACGGGTCCTGGACCGGCGGACCAAGGAGAACCGGATATTGAAGACCGTCCACCTGGGCCTGCCCGTGCTCACCTTGTGGGAGGACACGGTCTTTTGGGTGGAGCGGACGGGCACCAACCGGGACAAGCTCTTCGGCTGCGACCTGAAGACGGGGGAGAGCGTGACGCTGGAGCTCTTTTCCGGCACGGACGCGGGCATCTCCGCCGCCTATGCGGGGGGCGGGAAGCTGGTGTATGTGTCCGGCCCCGGCACGCTCAAGACCCTGGACCTCACTACCGGCGAGACTCGGGAGGACCACTTCGGCCTCACCGTCCACGACCCCAAGACCGACGGGCGGATCACCGCCTTCCTCACGGGTTACCACGGGGAGGACACGAGCCTGGTGTATGTGGATGAATCCGGGGCGCTGATCACCGTGGCCAACGGGGTGGCGGATTTCGCCCTGGCCGACGGGGCCATCGTCTTCGGGACCCTGGACAGGACCTACGTCTACTTCCTGGACGATAGGGCCACCTTCCTTCTGACCCGGGCCAAGGAGAGCGCCATGTTCCTCACCGCCGGCGGGGATCTGGCCGTGTGGATGGACGTGACCTGGCGGGACAGGGACATCATCGAGTATATGCATCTCAACGACTTTTCCCAGGATCTGACCGAGGAGGGGGAGAAATGAAGCAAAAGAGCGTCTTCGTCTGCGGGGAGTGCGGCTATGAGACCCCCCGCTGGATGGGCAAGTGCCCCCAATGCGGCAGCTGGAACACCATCGTGGAGGAGGAGCGGGTGAGCCTGAAGGCCCCCGCCGCGCCCATGAAGGCCGTGCCCCTGAAGGAGGTGGCGGCCCAGGCCGGGCAGCGGACCCCCACGGGCATCGGGGAGCTGGACCGGGTGCTGGGCGGCGGGCTCACCTCGGGCATGACCGTGCTCATCGGCGGGAGCCCGGGCATCGGCAAATCCACCCTGCTCTTGCAGTGCGCGGACAACCTCTCCAAAGTCGGCCCCGTGCTCTATGCCTCCGGGGAGGAGAGCCGGCATCAGATCCGGCTTCGGGCGGACCGGCTGGGCTTGGGCGGGGAGGTGCTGCTGCTGTGCGAGAATTCCGTGGAGAATATCCTCTCCGAGGCCCAGGGGCGCAAGGTTGCCTTTCTCATCGTGGATTCCATTCAAACCATGTTCACCGAGGACGCGCCCTCGGCCCCCGGCAGCGTGACCCAAATTAGGGCCTCGGCGGCCAAGTTCACCCGCTACGCCAAGGAGACGGGGACGCCCGTGTTCCTGGTGGGGCATGTAACGAAGGAAGGGGCCCTGGCCGGGCCCAAGGTGCTGGAGCATATCGTGGACACGGTGCTCTATTTCGAGGGAGACCGGCAGGAAGGGCTGCGGCTGCTTCGGTCGGAAAAGAACCGGTTCGGCTCCACCAACGAGCTGGGGGTGTTCGAGATGACGGATAGGGGCATGGCCCCCGTGCCGGACCCCAGCGGCCTGTTCCTCTCCGGGAGCCGGACCGCCCCGGGCTGCGCCGTGGGGTGCGTGCTGGAGGGGTCAAGGCCTCTTTTGGCGGAGGTTCAATCGTTGCTGTGCCCGTCGGTGTACGGGGCGCCCCGGCGGACGGCGGTGGGCATGGACGTGCCCCGGTTCAATATGCTCCTGGCGGTGCTGGAGCGGCGGGCCGGGCTCAGGCTGTCGGATAAGGACGCCTATCTTTCCGTGGCGGGGAGCCTGCGGCTCCAGGATCGGGGGGCGGATCTGGCGGCGGTGCTCTGCGTGGCCTCCGCTGCCTATGATAAGCCCGTGCCGGCCATGACCGCGGCCATCGGCGAGGTGGGGCTCACCGGGGACGTGCGCTCCGTGGGGCAGATGAGCGCCCGGCTGAAGGAGTGCCTGCGGCTGGGGTACGCCAGCGTGATCGTGCCCGAGGGCACCAAGTCGGAGCTCCCCGGCCTTCACCTCATCCCCGTCCAAAACGTGCTGGAAGCCGCCTCCCTGGTGGCGTATCCGAAGGGATAGTGGAAGGATTTATAGTTCACACCTTTTCTTGAAAGAAAAGGTGTCCAAAAGAACTTTAGGGATAGTAAAAAGCTTAGGAGTACTACTGCATTAGTCTTCCTAAGCTTTTCTTTTTGCGCCGCTTTTTCTTTTCACCGAAGAGAAAAAAGGCGCAAAAGAAACACTCTACAACCCCGCGCTCTTCCCGTTCGGATACGCCGCCGGATGAACCGCGCCTCGTCCATGGGTCACTCTTCCGAAAAGAAGGCGGACACCAAATCGTTCATGCTCTGCTGGTCCTTGGCCCCCATGAGCTCCCGGGCGGAGTGCATGGCCAAAATGGGCACGCCGATGTCCGCCGACCGCATGGACAGGCTGCTGGCCGCGAACTTGCCCAGGGTGCCGCCCCCGGGGCTGCCGGCCTTGTTCATGAACCGCTGGTAGGGGATGCCCCGCTGCTTGCACAACCCTTCCACCACGCCCACGCCCACGGCGTCCGTGGCGTATTTCTGGGAATAGTTCAGCTTCAAGGTCACGCCCTTGTTCAGCAGGGCGCACACGCCGCTGTCGTACATCTCCATCTTGTTGGGGTGCAGGGCGTGGGCCACGTCGCAGCTCAAAAGGAACCCGGAGAGCAGGGCGTTGAGATACCCAGCCCGGCTGAGTCCCAGGGCGCAGGCGATCTTCTCGGTGATGAAGGTGAGGGTGTCGCTGTCGGCGCCGGTCTTGGTCTGGCTCCCGATCTCCTCATGGTCGAAGAAGGCGGCGATGTTCACCCCGGCCTGGCGCTGGGGCCCGGTGATGCCGGCGAGGCACGCGAAGGCGGAGGTCAGGTTGTCCAGCCGGGGGGCGGAGAGGAGCTCCTCCTCAAACCCGATGAGCTGGGGCGCCTCCGCGTTGTAGAGCACCAGGTCGAAGGAGAGGATATCTTCCGGATTTACGCCCATGGCCTGGGCCACTTTCTTCACAAAGAACCCGTCCTTGTTGAACTCCTCCTCCACCGTGGCGCAGAGGGGCAGCAGATCCTTGGCCGGGTCCAGCGCCACGCCCTTGTTCACCTCCCGGTTCATGTGGATGGCCAGGTTCGGAATGGTGAAGAGGGGCTTTCCAAAGTCGAACAGCCGCCGCTCCGGCTCCATGGCCTTCTCACCCTTTAGGGTCACCATCCCCGCGCAGGACAGGGGCCGGTCCATCCAGGTGTTGTGGATGAGCCCGCCGTAGGGCTCCACGGACAGCTTCAGACACCCGGCCGCCACCTGCTCCGGGGCGGGCTTGATATAGAAGCAGGGCCAGTCCATATGGTTGGCCGCGATCCGAAACCCATCCTCCGGCAAAAAGCGCTGCCCCACCGTGAAGGCCACCGCCATGGTGCCCCGGCAGTCCACGCTGTATTTCCCGCCGGGCGCAAGGGCCCAATCCCCGTTGAGGGGCAGGGGGGTGAAGCCCTCCTCCTCCAGGATGCGCAGCGTCTCCTTGATCCCATGGTAAGGGGACACGGACCGGGAAAGATACGCCATCAGGGCCTGAACCGACTGTTGCATAGCCACCTCCAACTTTTTTTCTGCCTCCATTATAGCAGATTCCCGCCAACTTACAACCGCTTTTGACAATCGGGAGGAGAATATCATTTTTGCATGGACCCGGGCCCGGTGCGACGAAATCTGTATGCGATCTCTGCTTTTTTTATGGTAAAAATCACGAAAACTGTATGGAAATCCCTTGCAATCTGAAAATGAGGCTGATATAATAAATCGTTCGAAACCCAAATCTTAATCCGGAGGTAAAGAACTTGGCACACAAATACGTATACCTGTTTTCCGAGGGCTCCAAGGACATGCGCAATCTCCTTGGCGGCAAAGGCGCGAACCTGGCCGAGATGACCAACCTGGGCATGCCCGTGCCCCAGGGCTTCACCATCACCACCGAAGCCTGCATCAAGTTCTATGATGACGGCGAGCGCATCAACGACGAGATCCTGGCCGAGATCGACGAGTATGTGGAAAAGCTCCAGCAGATGAGCGGCAAGAAGTTCGGGGATCTGAACAACCCCCTGCTGGTCTCCGTCCGTTCCGGCGCCCGGGCCTCCATGCCCGGCATGATGGACACCATCCTCAACCTGGGCCTCAACGACACCGTGGTGGAAGCCTTCGCCCGGAAGACCGGCAACCCCCGCTTCGCCTACGACTCCTATCGTCGGTTCATCCAGATGTATTCCGACGTGGTCATGGAGGTGGGCAAGAAATATTTTGAAGAGCTCATCGACAAGATGAAGGCCGAGAAGGGCGTGAAGCTGGACACCGAGCTGGACGCCGACGACCTCAAGAACCTGGCCGAGCAGTTCAAGGCCGAGTACAAGGCCAAGATCGGCGCGGACTTCCCCTCCGATCCCAAAGAGCAGCTCCTGGGCGCCATCAAGGCCGTGTTCCGCTCCTGGAACAACCCCCGGGCCATCTACTATCGCCGCATGAACGACATCCCCGGCGACTGGGGCACCGCCGTCAACGTGCAGATGATGGTCTTCGGCAACACCGGCGACAACTCCGGCCAGACCATCGACCAGCTCAAGCAGGTCATCCCCGAAGCCTACGAGCAGTTCGTGGACATCTGCGGCAAGCTGGAAGCCCATTACCACGACATGCAGGACATGGAGTTCACCATCGAGGACAAGAAGCTCTACATGCTCCAGACCCGCAACGGCAAGCGGACCGCCAAGGCCGCTTTGAAGATCGCCTGCGATTTGGTGGACGAGGGCCTCATCACCGTGGACGACGCCCTGCTCATGGTTGACCCCAAGCAGCTGGACGCCCTGCTCCATCCCCAGTTCGACGCCGCCGCGCTGAAGGCCGCCACCCCCGTGGCCCACGCCCTGCCCGCCTCTCCCGGCGCCGCCTGCGGCCAGATCGTCTTTAACGCCGAGGATGCCACCGCCTGGGCCAAGGCCGGCCATAAGGTCGTGCTGGTCCGGCTCGAGACCAGCCCCGAGGACATCGAGGGCATGAACCACTCCCAGGGCATCCTGACCGTCCGCGGCGGCATGACCAGCCACGCGGCCGTGGTGGCCCGGGGCATGGGCACCTGCTGCGTGTCCGGCTGCGGCGAGATCACCATGGACGAGGAGAACAAGAAGTTCACCCTGGCCGGCCGTGAATACCACGAGGGCGACTGGATCAGCCTGGACGGCTCCACCGGCAACATCTACGGCGAAGCCATCCCCACCACCGACGCCTCCATCTCCGGCGAGTTCGCCCGCTTCATGCGCTGGGCCGACGCCGCCCGCCGGCTGAAGGTCCGCACCAACGCCGACAATCCTCACGACGCCGCCGTGGCCGTGAAGTTCGGCGCCGAGGGCATCGGCCTGTGCCGCACGGAGCATATGTTCTTTGCCGCCGACCGTATCCCCGCCGTCCGCGAGATGATCGTGTCCACCACCGAGGAAGCCCGCCGGAAGGCCCTCGATAAGCTCCTGCCCATGCAGCGGGGCGACTTTGAGGGCATCTACAAGGCCATGGAAGGCCGCCCGGTCACCATCCGCTTCCTGGATCCCCCGCTTCATGAGTTCCTGCCCACCGCCGAGGAGGACATCCGGGCCCTGGCCGAGGAGATGGGCCTCACCTTCGAAGCCCTGAAGGCCACCGTGGATTCCCTCCACGAGTTCAACCCCATGATGGGCCATCGCGGCTGCCGTCTGGCCGTGTCCTATCCTGAGATCGCCGAGATGCAGACCCGCGCGGTCATCGAGGCCGCCCTCAACGTGCGCCGCGAGACCGGCATGGACATCGTGCCCGAGATCATGATCCCCCTGGTGGGCGAGGTCAAGGAGCTGGCCTTCGTGAAGAAGACCGTCACCGAGACCGCCGCCAAGGTCATGGAGGAGCGGGGCGAGAACATCAAGTACCACGTGGGCACCATGATCGAAATCCCCCGCGCGGCCCTCACCGCCGACGAGATCGCCCAGGAGGCCGAGTTCTTCTCCTTCGGCACCAACGACCTCACCCAGATGACCTTCGGCTTCAGCCGTGACGACGCGGGCAAGTTCCTCAAGGATTACTACGATCGCAAGATCTATGAGTCCGATCCCTTCGCCCGCCTCGATCAGAAGGGCGTGGGCAAGCTGGTGAAGATGGCTGCCGAGCTGGGCCGCCAGACCCGCCCCGACATCAAGCTGGGCATCTGCGGCGAGCATGGCGGTGACCCCTCCAGCGTGGAGTTCTGCCACAAGGTGGGCCTTTCCTACGTGTCCTGCAGCCCCTTCAGGGTGCCCATCGCGCGCCTTGCCGCCGCTCAGGCCGCCATCCGGGACAAGCGGTAACACCCATTCAAACCTATCGACGCAAAAGCCGCCCTCTCCGGGCGGCTTTTTCCATCCCTTGCGTCGGGAAGCAAAATGTGATATGCTCCTACCCATCAACCATGTATACGAGGTATGGCTTATGCAGCTTGAACAACGGTTTCTCGTCCGCCTGGAGGACACGGGCAAGGGTTTTTTGCTCTCCAACAAGGGGATGCTCACCTACTTCACCAACCTGGCCTGCATCCACGGCAACCGGGTGGGCCAGGGGCTCATGGACAGGGAGAAGTGCGGCCTAAGCTGGATGGTGGTGGGCTGGCGGTTCCAGGTCCTTTCCCGGCCCAAGCTCTCCCAGACGGTAAAGGGCGTCACCTGGGCCCACAACCTGAGCAAGATCCAGACCGCCCGGGATTTCCTCCTCTACGATGAGGCGGGGGATCTCTTTGCCAAGGGCACCTCCGCCTGGCTGGTGCTGGACGAGCACAACACCCGCGTGCTGCGCATGACCGAGGAGGTCATGGCCCCCTACGGCCGGGAGGAGGATCATCCCGCCTTCCCGGGCTACGCCTTCCCCAAGGAGGCCCCCGCCTTTCGGGTGGAGCGGAGGGCGGAGCTTACGGTCAGCAAGGCCATGATCGACTGCAACGACCACGTCCACAACATCGCCTACCTGGACCTGTTCGACGAAGCCCTGCCCGAGGACATGGACATGGACCGCTTTTGCGACGTGACGCTGGTCTACCGCCGGGAGATCAAGCCCCGGGAGAAGGTGGTCGTGGAGTTCGGCCGGGTGGACGGGGGAGCTGTCCTGCGCATCCGGGAGGCGGAGGGGGATTTGGTCCACGCCTTTTTGCTCCTGGCATAGAGGAATAGGGAGGGGGCCTTTTCGGCCACACTCTCCCTATGAAGATACTGGATACCATCTGGCGCGGCCTGCGCTTTTGTGAACCGGACGGCAGATTCGAGCTCCTGGAGACGGAGCCCGGCGCGCCGTCCTTTTTCCATGGCCGAAAAGCCTCCCAAGAAAGAGAGCTTCCCGACGAGCGGCCGGTGGACCCCCGCCTGAAGGAGAGCCGGCGGCGGCTGTTGAGCGCCTTCAAAGGCCAGGTGAACCGGGACCTGGTGCTGCGCGCGTTCCGCTTCTGCGGGACGGTGGACGCCCTGGCCGTGTTCCTCAGCGGCATGGCCGACGGGGACAGGATCAGCGAGTTCATCCTAAAGCCCGCCCAGGCCGCCGCCCCCGTGAAAAAGGGCCTGGCGGACTACGCCTTGAAAACCGTCTTCTCCCTGCAGGAGGCGGAGAAGACCGACCGCTGGGCCCAGGTGGTTTCGGCCATTTTGGAGGGGCGCACGGCGGTGCTCCTGGCCGGGGAGCGGGAGGCCGTGCTCCTGGACACCCGAGGCTACGCCTGCCGGGGGGTGGACCGGGCCCAAAACGAGAGCACGGTCCTGGGCCCCCAGGAGGCCTTCCACGAGAACCTGCGCGTCAGCGTCACGCTGCTGCGGCGGATCATCCGCCGGGCGGATTTCGTGTGCGAGTTTCGGCCTGCGGGGGGCAAGAACAACGTGCAGCTGGCATTGTGCTATCTGGGGGGCGTGTGCAATGAAGCCCTGCTCCAGGAGGTGAAAAAGCGGCTCTGCGCCCTGAAGATCGACGCCCTTTTGTCCGCCGGCACGGTGGGCCAGCTCCTGGAGGACAGCCCCCGCTCGCCCGTGCCCCAGACCCTGCTCACGGAGCGGCCGGATCGGGCCGCCGCCGCCCTCATGGCCGGCAAGGCGGTGATCCTGGTGGAGGGGAGCCCTCAGGCCCTGGTGCTGCCGGTGAGCCTGTGGGCCCTGCTGGAGACCCCGGAGGACAGCTACCTGCGCCGGAGCGCGGGCACGGTGGCGCGGCTGGTGCGCCTTTTCGGGGCGGCGGTGTCCGTGCTCATGCCCGCCTACTTTCTGTCCCTTGCCTACCACCACCAGGGCCTATTGTCCAGCGACATCCTCTCCACGGTCATCTCCTCCCGGAAGCTGGTGTTTTTGCCCCTGGGCCTGGAGATGATCTTTCTGCTGCTGGTGTTTCAGCTGGTCCGGGAGGCGGGGGTCCGGGTCCCCGGGGTGGTGGGGCAGACCGTGGGGGTCATCGGCGGCCTCATCCTGGGCCAGGCGGCGGTGGCGGCCAACGTGGTGTCCACGGTGGGGCTCATCATCGTGGCGCTGACGGGCCTGGGGAACTTCGTCATCCCCAACTACGATCTGCAGCTGGCCGTGGCCTATTATCGGGTGGGGCTGTGCCTGCTGGCCGTCTGGGGCGGCCTGCTGGGGCTCTTTTGCGGGGCCCTGGCCGGGCTCATCCTCCTGGCGGACCAGAAGTCCTTCGGGGTGCCCTTCCTTTCGCCCGTGGCGCCTAAGGCCGTGGCAAAGGGGCCCCTCCTTTTCGGCGGCGGGGCCCGGGGCCGGGGGACGGGGGAGGACGACATGAACCCGGAGGGGGCATTATGAACCTGCGTCTGGGCCGCTTCGGCCTGCAGGAGGGGACCGCCGCCGTGGCGGTCGCAGCCCTCATCTCCGGCGTTTTTTCCCTGGACGTGTCCGCCACCTACGCCCGGGGGAACCTGTGCTACGCCGCCACCGCCGCCGGGGCTCTCCTGTCCGTCCTGCTCCTGGGCCTGCTGCCGAAAGCCATGGGTCCGGAGGCGGATCTGGGGGAGAGCTTTCGCCTTGCCCTGGGCCCTCTCCTGGGCCCCGTGGTTACCCTGCCCCTCATCCTGGGGCTGCTGCTTGCGGCGGTGCTGCCCCTGTTTCGGTTCCTGCTGGCCATGGAGCGGTATATCTTCGTGGACGCGGACTATGTGCCCCTGGCCCTGTACCTGCTGCCGGTGCTTCTGCTCCTTGTCACCCGGGGCATGGAGTGCGTGGCCCGGATGGCGAAGCTCCTCGCCCTCCCGGCGGCCTTCGCCCTGGGGGCGCTGCTGCTGCTGGCCGGTCCGGCCTTTCGCCTCTATCACCTGTATCCCCTTTTCAGCCCGGGCTTTGGGGCCTTCTGCCGGCAGACGGGGGAGGCCCTGTTCCGCTTCCTCCCCGGGGGCCTGGCCCTGATCGCCGTGGGCCGGGGGTGCCAGGGGAAGAAATTTGTCGCCTCCGGCGTCCGCCGGGGGCTGCTCCTGGGCGGGGCCGGGGCGACAATGGTACAGCTGGGCCTGGGGCTCACCTTCTTCGGGCCGGACATGGCCCCCATGAGCGCCCCGGTCTACTGCATGACCATGGCCGCCCGGCAGGATCGGCTGGGGCTTCGGCTGGACGTGCTGGTCCTGTTCCTCTGGGTCATGGCGGGGCTGGCGGCCGCCGGGTTCTACCTCTACGCCGCCGCCCTGCTCCTCTGCCGCCTCACCGGCGGGGAGGACATCCGGCCGGTGGGGGCGCTTATGGGCCTGCTGGCCGTTTCCTTGGCCCTGCTGTTCAACTTCGACGCAAGCGTGCTCCAGGCCGTCCTCCGGGCCGTCTACGCCCGGGGGAGCTGGCTCCTTCTTAGCCCCCTGCTCTTTCTCCTGCTGGGGCGCGCGCTGACCGGGAGGCGCCCATGAGACGGGTATTTTTGCTGATTCTCGGCCTTTTGCTGGCCCTGTCCGCAGGGTGCATGGAGGGGGTGCCCCTGGACAAATACTGCTATGTTTTGGACCTGGGCATCGAGCGGGGGGAGCGCATGCCCTATCGGTTCGTGTTCCTGCTGAACCGGGACGTGGAGGGGGAGCCGGGGCAGGAGGGAGGCGGGGTGTCCGTGGTCCACGTGGAGGAGCGGAGCCTGTTCGACGCCATCGAGGCCCTCTCCGGGGCCCTCAGCGCCCAGCTCTCCTTTGAGCGGGCCACCCTGCTGGCCTTCTCCCGGGAGATCGCCGAAAGCGGGGAGATCCCCGCCCTCACGGACGGGGCCTGGGGGCGGCTGAAGATCCGGCAGAACATCCGCGTCATCATCCTGGAGGCGGACCTGATCTCCGCCTTCCAGGGGTTCATCAGCCCGGAGGACCCCACCATGAGCCGGCTCAAGGCCAACGTGAAGCTGTACATGGACAGCTTCGGCTATGTGGAGGACTGGGGCATGAGCCGGATGCGGGAGGCCTTCCGCCACCAGGCGGGGGACGCCTTGCTTCCCTATGCCGCCCTGGTGGGATCTGCGCCCCGGGCGGACATGGCCGGGGGCCTTGCCTATCCCTACACCGGCGGGCAGCTGCTGGGGGAGGGGCAGATAAAAACCTCCCTGGCGGGCAGCGCCGTCTTCTCCGGCGGGCGGATGAAGGGGGTCCTCTCCGGCCAGCACACCATGCTGGTGCTCATGGCCAACGGGGTCTTTCGGGCCGGGCATCTGCGCCTGCCCTCCTCGGCGGGGGAGCTGAATCTGGCCCTCTACCGGGTGGGCCGGCCCCAAAGGCGCCTGCAGGACGGGGTATTCACCTGCCGCATCACCCTGGAGGCGGATTTGGAGCGCCCCGAGCGGGTGGATTTGGAGGGGGCGGCGCTGTCCGCGGAGGCGGAAGCGTATCTTTCGGCGGAGCTTGCCCGGGTGTTTTCGGCCACCGCCGCCGCGGGGGCGGACGTGTTTTTCGTGGGGGCGGAGGCCATGGGCCGCTTTTTTGACTGGGAGAGCTGGGAAAGCTATGATTTTGCCGCCCGCCTGGGCAAGATCGTCCCGGATTTTCAGGTGCGGGTGAAGCTCTCCCACAGCCCCCGGGACCCGGCTTTGGAATAAGGAGGATCGGATATGGGATGGTATCTGCTGCTGGCGGGGCCGGCCCTTTTGTACGGGGCCGCCTACTGTGCCTACGCAACAAAAAAGGGTGGCCATGCCGCCGCCCTGTCTGTGCTGGTTCTGTTGATGCTGAATGTGTTGGTGCTGGTCCTTCTGTTCCGCTTTCGGACCCACAGCTGACGAAGCCGACGCCTACTCCATGTCCTCGGGGATGTAGCGGCGGGCCTCCAGGATGTGGTCGTGGAGGAAGGAGCTGGCCTTCTCGGCGTCCCCGGCCCGGGCGGCGTCCAAAATGGCTTGATGCTCGGCGATGGACTGGGCCCGGCGGGCGTCGTCGGAATAGAGGGCGTTCCGCAGATACCGGTCCGCGTTCCAGTGGATGAGCTCGATGAACATGTCCGCCACCTTGTTCTTGGCCCGGCGGGTGAGGACCTCGTGGAACTTGTAGTTCAGCCGCTCCTCCTCAAAGAGGTCGCTGGCCTTCTTCTGCTCCTCGATGACCTGCTGCAGCTCGGTTAGATCCTCCTGGCTCATGAGGGGGATGGCCCGGCGGGCGATGTAGTAGGAGATGCTGGCGCGGATCTCCATCATGTCCTCCAGGGTGGAGCGGGTGAGCTGGGTCACGGTGGAGCCCCGGTTGGGATGGATGGTCACCAGGCCCTGGGCTTCCAGCTGCCTAAGCGCCTCCCGCACGGGGATATGGCTCACGGTCAGCGCCGCAGAGACCTCGTCCTGCTTGAGCTGGGTGCCGCCCTTGAGCTTGCCGCTGGTTATGCCCTCCCGAAGGACGCGGAGCACCCATTCCTGCGTGGCGCCGGTGCGGGGACCGACGGCCTCTGCCAATTCACGATAATCCATTATGCACCTCTCCTGTGTACTGTCATGGGATACCAAATATATTATATAAAAAATGACAGAAATAGTCAATCCGTTTATCCGGCAGGGTCCGCAAATAAGAATGGATTTTCGGCAGAATCCTGAAAAGATTTCGGTCTGCCCTGGGCGTAGACCCTTTTGGACGCCGGTCCCGCCAGGCTCGTCCCCTCCACGGTGATCTGGGGGTGGACGGGGATCACGTAGTAGGCCACCGTCCCCTCCAGGGCAGACAAATCGTCGTGGTAGACCGCCTCGTCGGCCCCCTCAAAGGCGCAGAGCAGGGCGGTGTATCCGTCCGCCGTCTCCCGGTAGAGCAGGTAGCGGATGTAGGGGGCCGGGGGCGTGAAGCGGAGGGTGACCCCGTCCCCCGCCGATGTGAGGGAAAGGTCCGCCGGGGGCTCGGGCACGGACCAGAAGGGGCTCGTTTCCTTCGGCTCGGTGCCCTTCAGAAAGTATTCCCACAGGCCGTATTGCTCCGGGGTGTAGGCCGTGGCCAGGACCGCTTCGTGCCGGTTCTCCATGGTGTAGCCGTCCAGCCGGACTTTGACGACGGAATCGGGCTGGGAAAAGGCGGGCAGGGGGGCGTTCGCATAGAGGTTCGCCAGCACCTGCTTCATGAGGGCGGCCGGGCAGTCCCCGCCGCCGGAGTCCGGGGGCAGGAGCTTGCCGCCGCTGTTCTCGTCGAAGCCCATCCAGATGACCGCCGCGTGCCGGGCGGTGTAGGCCGCCAGCCACACGTCCCGGTTGCCGGTCTCGTCCCCCACGGTGCCGGTCTTGGCGGCCACGGCCATGGGCAGGTCCGAAAGGGCCTTGGCGGTGCCGGAGGCGGCCACGCTCTGCAGCATGGAGGTGAGGATGAAGGCGTTGCCCTCGCTCATGACCCGGCGGGCAAAGGGCGCCGCGGCGTAGACCGTTTCGCCCCGGGCGTTCTCGATGCGCCGGATCAGGGTGGGGGTCCGGTACACGCCCCCCGCGGCGAAGGCGGCGTAGGCGGCGCACAGCTCCCGGGGGGACACCCCGTAGGTGAAGCCCCCCAGGGCCAGGGCCAGCCGGGTGTCGTTTTTATCGAAGGGGATGCCCAGCTGCCGGGCGAAGCTCTTGCACCGGCCCACTCCCAGCTCGGAAAAGAGCTCCACCGCCGGCACGTTCAGCGACCGGGTCACCGCCTCCCGCATGGTGACCCAGCCCCGATAGCGGCCCCTGGCGTCGGAGGGGGCGTAGTCCCCGAAGGTGGCGGACTCGTCCAGGAGCATGTCCGCCGCGGTATAGCCCGCCTCCAGGGCCGGGGCGTAGACCAGGATGGGCTTGATGACAGAGCCGGGCTGCCGCCGGATGCGCACGGCCCGGTTGTAGCCCAGGGCCACCCCTTCGTCCCGGCCCCCCACCAGGGCGCAGATCTCCCCCTTTTGGGCGTCCATGAGGCACAGGGCCCCCTGGGCGCTCTCCCCGTTCACCCGGGGGAAGTATTCGTCCTGCCGAAAGAGGGCCTCGCAGAGCTCGTTGGCCGGCCGGTCCATGGCGGTGTACACCGTGTAGCCCCCGGTGAGGAGCGTTTCCATGGAGACGCCCAGCAGCCGGCAGCTTTCCAGCAGGGCGTAGTCCACATAGTACCCCCGCCGCTCCAGGGCCGGGTCCTTGGCAAGGCGAAGGGGCCGGGCGGCGGCTTCCTCCGCCTCCGCCTCCGAGATCATGCCGTACTGGGCCATCAGATGCAATATCACGCCCCGCCGGCCCACGGAGGCTTCCGGCCGCCGGTGGGGGGCGAACCGGGCGGGGGACTTGAGCACCCCCGCCAGCAGGGCCGCCTGATCCAGGGTCAGATCCTGGGCGCTCACGCCGAAATAGCCCCGGGCCGCGGTCTCCAGGCCGTAGTAGCCCCCGCCGAAGTAGACCGTGTTCAGGTACATCTCCAGGATCTGCTCCTTCCCGTAGCGCCGTTCCAGCTGAACGGCCAAAATGGCTTCGTCCACCTTCCGGGAAAGCTCCTTGCGGGTGGTCAGGTGGGTGAGCTTGATGAGCTGCTGGGTGATGGTGCTGGCCCCCTCCACGAAGGCCCCGGCCTTCAGATCGCTCCAGGCCGCCCCCAGGATGCGGATCACGTCCACCCCCGGATGGTCGTAGAAGCGGGCGTCCTCCGCGGCGATGAAGGCGTTCTTCACGTGCGCCGGCAGCCGCTCCACGGACACCGGGAGCCGGTTTTCCCCGCTGCCCAAAATGGAATAGACCGCCCCCGCCCCGTCCATGACCCGGAGGGACAGCTGGCCGCCGGCGAGCTTTTCCTCGTCCAGCATGTGCCAGGCGTCCCGGCTGAACACATAGGCGGCCAGGGCCCCGACACAGATCAGCGCCAGGCTGCAGAGAAACAAAAGCCACCGCCTGAGGCGGTGGACGCGGCGGATATGTTTTTCGTGTGCGTTGCGTCCCATGATGGCTTAGTATGGGACGGGGGAGAAAAAGCTATGCTATCGAAGCAAAAACCGGCGCAGACGCTTTTGGTACATGCTGGCCGCCGCCTCAAAGAGGACGTCCAGCAGGAAGAACGCCGCCTCCACCAGCAGGATCAGCACCACCGTGGGGATGCCCTCGGGCAGGAGGGACGCCACGTTCACTCCGGCGATGGTGTGGAGGGCCCAGAGTCCCAGGGCGGTGCCCCCGTTGCAGTAGAGCACGGTGAACAGGGACCTGACGGCGGGGACGGTGATGTACTTGCGGAAGAACCGGCGCACGATGCCGTAGTGGCCCAGGATGGTCACGTAGAAGAACCAGCTGAAGTGGTCCGGGCAGAGGAGAAAGCCCAGGATGGACACGGCCAAAAAGCACAGCCAAGCGGGGCCGAACAAATCCTCCTCCGTCAATATCACGATGAACAGGCTGCACAGGCACCCGCACAGGAACCGAAAGCCCGTGAGCACCTCCGAGGCATAGAGGAACAGGAGGGTCAGGGCCGTTACCATGGCGCCCAGGGAGAGCCGGCGGCCGGCGGTGAGCTTGCCCCGTTCCATCAGCGGCAGCCTCCGCAGTTGCACAGGCAGTTGAGGCAGAGCATGGTGGTGCACCAGTCGCACATGTCGCAGTCCCGGGTGTTCATGTTCAGGGGGTTGGAGGCGTAGCCCCGGCCCGTGTTCATGACCGTGGCGTAGGCGTTCTGATACTCCATGTTCCCCGGCTCCATGCTGCAGGCCATGGACAGGTGCTGCCGGGCCTGGTCATACCAGCCCCAGCGGAAGTAGAGGATGCCGTAGAGGTAGTGCCACTCCGCGTTATGCAGGGGGATGCCGTCCAGCACGGACCGGGCGGCGTTCAAATTGTTTTGGGAGAAATAGCCCCTGACCCGGGCGAACTCCTGGGCGTAGTCCCCGGCGTAGCTGCCCTGGTCCTTCCAGTAGCTGCCCTGGTAGGCGCTGTGGCCGGAGGAGGAGCCGTGATCGCCGCCGTAGCCGGAGGCCTCCTTCTTCTTGGTGAGCAGCTCGTAGGCCTGGTTGATCTCCTTGAGCTTCTCGTTGGCCAGCTCCTTCATGGGGCCGTCGGCGTAGCGATCCGGGTGATACTTCTTCACCAGGGCCAGATAGGCCTTGCGGATCTCCTCCTGGGAGGCGCCTTCGCTGACACCCAATACCTTATAGGGATTCATTCGGGACCTCCTTGTCCTCCGTTTGCAGCACCTGCCGGGTGCGGTAGGGGCAGCCCAGGGTGAGCACGTTTTCCATCAAACCTCCGTCCCGGTGGGGGCAGAGCAGATCAAAGGCCTTGTGGGCCTCCTCCAAAGAGGCGTAGAGCCCGAAGGCGGCCTCCTCCCTGGTGGCGCGGGCGGCCAGGTAGGGGTTGAAGGCCCCCTTCTTTTCGTCCTTCTCCCGATCGTCCCAGGCGTCCATCAGATAGATCCAGCGGCCCAGGTTGTAGAGGAGCCATTTGAGGGGCGGTTTCTCCGCTTCGGGGAAGGGGAGCATGTCCCCCAGGGCTTCCAGGAACTTGCCCGTAGGGTCCGCCGCCGCGTCGACGCGGCCGTCGTCCCGCTCCATGGCGGCCTGGTCCCGGCAGAATTGCTCCGTCCGGGCCTTCAGGTCCGGGAAGTCCCGCCCGGCCTTTTGCACCGCCCGTTTGAGGAGCAGGGCCCCGGCGCCCTTTATGAGGTCCTTCTCGTCCTGCCAGTCGTCCAGGCACTTGTAGTAGGCTAAGAGCACGTTCACCGCCGCCGCGAACCGCAGCGCCGGGGTCTCCAGGCGGTACTTTCGATGGGGGTCGTGGCACCGGTGCAGGCAACGGCAGGGCCGGGCGTCCACCGCTTCCCCCAGCTCAGCGGAGAAGAGCAGGGCCAAAAAGGCGCAGTCGTACTGCAGGAACAGGGTGGAGAACCGCCCGTAGTTCCGCTTCATGCATTGGCACAGGCCGCAGTACCAGCTCTTGTAGCTGGCGGCCTCCCGCACCTTCAGCTCCGATTCAACTGTGCCGATATATCCAAACATAGAGCCTCAATGGATTCATTATAACAGAAATCCGCATCTGTGCATGTTTGAATTGTGAAAAAGATGGGAAACCGTGTGTAAAATGCCCTGAAAGGGCCAGCCTAAGGGGATGATGTGCCTGCTGTTGCTGCTTGTGACCCTCTTATATCTGCTGCTGTGGCCCTTCAGCCTCCGGATGGACGCAAGGCTTTCGCCCACCTCGGGCCGGGCGGAGCTGCGGGTGGCCACCTTTTTTCGGCTGCGCTTCGAGGGGGATTTTTTGCAGCCCCCGTATCTGAAGGTGTATCGGCTGGACCGGCTGGGCCGGCGCCGGCCCCTGGGCGGCGGGGGCGGGTTCAGGCCCCGAATCCGTTTTGAACGGGTCCAGGGGCAGCTGTATGTGGGCCTGGAGGAGGACGGGGCCCTGACCGCCGAGCTCCTGGGGCTCCTGTTCGCGGGGGCGGAAACCGGCCTGTGCCGGCTCTTTCCCCGGGTGGAGATCCGCCCCTGGGCCTGCTTCGACAAAACCATCTGCGCCCTGGGGCTCACGGGAATAGGCCGCTTCACCTTGGCGCAGAATATCCTTGAATATCGGAAAGGAAGAAAAAAACATGCAAAGCGTTGAATCCATCATCGAAACCACCATGGCCCGGCTCAAGACCATCGTGGACGTGAACACCATCGTGGGGGAGCCCATCCCGGCGGGGGGCGGGGTGGTGGTGCCCGTTTCCAAGGTCAGCTTCGGCTTCTTCTCCGGGGGCGGGGAGTACGCCCCCATGGGCAAGGCGGCGGGGGCGGCCCTGTCGGAGCAGAAGGGCTTCCCCTTCCTGGGCACGGCGGTGGCCGGGGTGTCCCTGACCCCCAAGGCCTTTCTGGTCACCACCGGGGAGGGGGTCAGCGTGGTCCCCGCCAACTACGACTCCACCTTGGACCGGCTGGTCCACGAGCTGCCCCGGTTCGTGAAGGAGGTGCGGCTGAGCATGAGCCAGCGGGAGGGGCAGGAGGAGAAGGAAACGTGGTGAGGCGGCTGGGGGCGGCGGTCCTTGCCGTGCTGCTCCTGCTCCCGGGGCAGGTCCGGGCGGCGGAAGAAAAGGGGATCACCGCCCGGGGCTGGGCCCTTATGGAGGCGGAAAGCGGCCGGCTGCTGATGGGGGAGAACGAAGGGGAGAAGCTGCCCATGGCCAGCACCACCAAGATCATGACGGCCCTGCTGATCCTGGAGGCGGGGGAGGACTTGGACACCCTCGTCACCGTGCCCAAGGAGGCGGCGAAAACGGAGGGCTCCTCCCTGCACCTTTCGGCGGGGGAGAGGCTGAGCCTGAGGGATCTTCTGTACGGGCTCATGATGGTCAGCGGCAACGACGCCGCCGTGACCCTGGCGGTCCATCTCGACGGGTCCGTGGCCGCCTTCGCGGATAGAATGAACCGGCGGGCGGCGGCCCTGGGCTGCGAGAATTCCCATTTTACCAACCCCCACGGGCTCCACGACCCGGATCACTACACCTGCGCCCTGGATTTGTGCCGCATCGCCCGGGCGGCCATGGCCCTGCCCCTCTTTCGGGCGCTGGTGAGCGCCGAAACCTATGCCGCCTCCACCGGAAGCCGCCCCCGGACCTTCCGGACCAAGAACAGGGTCCTGACCCAAATCGAAGGGGGCTGCGGGGTGAAGACCGGCTACACCAAAAAGGCCGGCCGGTGCCTGTGCTTCGCGGCGCAGCGACAGGGGATGCTGCTCATCGGGGCGGCGCTGAACGCCCCCGACATGTGGGCGGACGCAGAAACGATCCTGGATCGGGGCTTTGCGGCCTTTATCCTGCGCCCCTTCCTGTCCCCGGGGCAGATCGTGGGCCGGGTGGCCGTGGACGGGGGCATGAAAAAAGCGTTGCCTGCGGCGGCGAAAGAGGGTATACTGTATCCCGTCAGACGGGACGGGTCCGAGGCGGCAACCGTACAGGTGCGGCTGTTGGACCGAATCCCGGCCCCCGTGGAGCAAGGGTGCGTCCTGGGGGAGGCGGCGCTGCTGGTCAACGGGACGCCGGTTTTGACCGTGCCCCTCGTCGCCCGGGAGGGGGCCCAGGCGCGGCGCTTCGGCACGGCGCTGTTTCGGGTCATGGAAGGGTATCTTATCGCATAGGAAAGGAAAAGAGCATGGGGGAGCGGTTGCAGAAGTTCATGGCGGCGGCGGGGGTGGCCTCCCGTCGGGCGTCGGAAAAGCTCATCGAGGAGGGCCGGGTCACGGTGAACGGGGTCACGGCCGGCCTGGGCATGTCCGTGGAGCCGGGAGACGAGGTGCTCCTGGACGGGCAGCCCGTGGAGGCCGCCCAGAAGCGGATCGTGATCCTCTTTTATAAGCCCCGGGGGGTCATCTGCTCCAGCTCCGACCCGGAGGGGCGAAGGACCGTGCAGGACTTCTTCACCGAGATCCCCCAGCGGCTCTACAACATCGGCCGGCTGGACCTGAACTCCGAGGGGCTGCTCCTCATGACCAACGACGGGGAGCTGTGCAACAAAATGACCCACCCCAAATTTCGGGTGGAGAAGACCTATTACGCCGTGTGCGACGGAAAGCTCACAGCCCAGCAGCGGGCCCAGCTTGTCAACGGGGTCATGCTGGAGGACGGCATGACCGCCCCCGCCCGCATCAACTACACCACCGCCAACCAGAAGGGGGACACGGGCATCTCCATCACCATCCACGAGGGCCGGAACCGGCAGATCCGCCGGATGCTGGAAGCCGTGGGCCACAAAACCCTGCGCCTGAAGCGGGAGGGCTACGGGCCCTTAACCCTGGGCGAGCTGAAAAGCGGCCAGTGGCGGTATCTGACGGACAGGGAGATCGACGCCCTGCTCAAGAGCGCCAAGGCGTAAGAACGGCGTCCCGGATGAAAAAAGAACGAAATACCGCGGCAATCCGTCCATTTTCCGCTTGACACGGATCGGCCGCATATGGTAAAAAAAAACAAATGCACCCACAGAGAGGAGAACACAATATGGTAAGACTTTTTGACATTTCCGGACAGACCGCCATCGTCACCGGCTGCTCCACGGGCCTGGGCGTCCAGATGGCCCATGCGCTGGCCAATCAGGGCTGCAACATCGTGGCCGTGGCCCGGCGGCTGGACAAGCTGGAGCAGGTCTGCCAGGAGCTCCGCGAGAAGCACGGCGTCAAAGCCCTGCCCATCAAGTGCGACATCACGGACACGGAACAGGTGGAGAAGGCGGTCAAGCAGGCCCTCGACACCTTCGGCAGCATCCAGATCCTGATCAACAACGCGGGCACCGGCGCGGTGGCCCATGCGGAAAACATCACGGACGAGCAGTTTGAGCAGGAATTCGACATCGACCTGTTCGGCACGTTCAAGTTTGCCCGGGCCGTGGCGAATCAGGCCATGATCCCGGCTCACTACGGCCGCATCATCAACATCTCCTCCATGTACGGCCTGGTGGGCAACAAGGTGGCCGGCTCCGCGCCCTACCATGCGGCCAAGGGCGGCGTGGTGAACCTGACCCGGGCTCTGGCGGCGGAGTGGGCGGTCTACGGCATCACCGTCAACACCATCTGCCCGGGCTACTTCTACACGCCCCTCACCGAGGAGACGCTCAACTCCCCCTTCTTCCAGCAGCACGCCAAGGACACCATCCCCATGGAGCGCTACGGCCACGAGGGCGAGCTGGACACCAGCGTCATCTTCCTCTGCTCGCCGAACTCCACCTACGTGACCGGCGTCGCCCTGCCCGTGGACGGCGGCTACACCTGCATCTGACCCGATCGCCTGTAAAGTAAAAAAAGCGTATGGGAGCCGTGAAAGGGAATCCGTTTCACGGCTCCTTTTATATGCCCAGGAGCCACAGTTTCCACACGGCCAGCGCCTCCCGCAGGTACATGCCCGCCATGTAGAGGGGGTAGCCGTCGGAGCTGGGGAGCCCGTCCGCCGCCATGCCCAGGGCGGCGGCCATGCGCTTTGCCCGGTAGAGATGATAGGAGCTGGACACGATGGCCACCTGGCGGCTGTCGCCGCCGGAAGATTCGATGATCTCTTTGGAGAAGGTCAGATTCTCCCGGGTGGAGGTGGACCTGTTCTCCCGCAGGATGCGATCCTCCGCTATGCCCCCCTTGTTCACCAGATACCGGCCCATGGCCTCCGCCTCCGAGATGCTTTCGCCTGGGCCCTGGCCGCCGGAGACCACGGCCACGGCATCCGGATTGCTTCTCAGATGCGCCGACGCCCGGTCGCACCGGTGCCGCAGGGTGAGGGAAGGGTTCTCTCCGTACACCGCCGCCCCCAGCACGATGACGTAGGGGGCCTGGCTCTCGCCGGCGGACAGGGCGGCGGAAACAATGGGGACCTCCGCCGCCATGACCAGGCAAAGGGCTAACCCGGCGGCAAGCCCGATCAGCCGCCTGAGCCCGCGCCCGCCGAAGCGGAACACCGGCAGCAGGGCGGCGACGGCGAAAAAGAGGAGGGCGGCATACCGATATCCCGAGATCCGGAAGGTCAACAGGAAGGCCCCGAAGCCAAAGAAGGCCGCCAGGACCGCCCAGAAGGCCCATTTTGGCCGGAACAGGGCGAAGGGGAGAAGCGCCAAAAAGCCCAGGGCCGCCAGGCGGGCGGAGGAGGGCAAACCGAACCAGGCCGCCACGGCCAGGAGCGCCAGGATCAGCGCGCCCCACAGCCGTCCCCGGCCCGGATGCGTTTGTTGGGTTGCGGTTTTCATGCCCGAAAGTATACCGTCTGGGCAGGGGCTATGGCAAGCGGTCCAGGCTGTGTTAACACGCCTGTTGCGAAAATGTTACAAAAGCAGCCCCGGGTTCCCCCCTTCGATGGACAGCAGGCAGCCCAGGGCCAGCTCAAATTCCGAAGCCGCGGCCGCCAGGGAGACGGCGTCCCCCGCCTGCAGATAGACCCCCATGAGGGCAAGGGGCCTCGCGGCGTCGTCCAGGACCCGGTGATCCAAAAACAGCTCTCCCAGGCGGCGCATGGCCTCAAACCGCGCCTGCAGGGCTTCGTACTGCGCTTGGGCAGCCGCCTTGTCCCCAGCGCGCGATGCCAAAAGGACCTCTCCGCACAGCCCGTTTAGCGCCGCGCATTGCGTCCGAAGATACAGGGAGGGGAGGGTGAACATCCCCAGCAGGAACAGAACGGCCCCCACGGTGAACGCCCGCCGCACCTTCACGAACACAGTTCCTTCACCTCCTTTTTGGCAATATGCCGCACCTTCCCGCCGTAGCGGGCCTTGAGCTGCAGGTGCATGGCCCCGTCGGACTGATACTGCAGATACAGCACCCGCCGGGGAGAGGGCACCTTGTTCCGCCGCAGCAGGGAGATGAGGGCCGCCCGGGGGATATTCAGGTGCCCCAGGGCCGTGTCGCAGAATTCGCCGTCCAATATCAGCAGATAGCTCATCCGGGGCTGGGGCAAATCCCCCGGGGGCCTCTGAAGCACGGACAGGGTGCCGTTGGTCTCCAATATGGCGTAGCGCACGTCGGCAAGGTCGAAGACCGCCTCCGCGCGCAGGTGGTCGCACAGGTCCGAAACCGTGTAGTTCGCCTGCCGCATGAGCCCCTCCTGGAGCACCCCGTCCCGCACCAGCAGCAAAGGCGACCCGCACACGAACGTGCGGAAGGCGGCGGACTTCAGGCTCAGGCGGGCCACCGCCTGCTGCACGAGATACAGGGCCAGGATGGGGATGACGCTGTAGAGCAGCGGCGTGTTGGTGTCCGCGATGGCGGCGGAGGCCAAATCCGCGATGGCCATGGTGATGATCAGGTCGAAGGGCTGCAGATCCGCGATCTGCCGCTTGCCCGTCATCCGCAGGATGAAGAGGATGAACAGATACAGCAGCACGGAGCGAAGAAACAGTATCAGCATGGGGATAGGGTGACCAAAAAATATATTCGCGATTCCCAAAAAGAAGAAAGGAAAAAGAGGATTCGCGTCGAATAAATTAAAAGATGGGTCAGAATGAAGGCTCATAATGCATGAAAACTTGCAGGAGGGAAAAATGTTGACCAACATGAGTCTATGGGTAATGGCCGCCGCCAACACGTCGCTGCCGTTTCTCACCGTATTCGTGCTGGGCTTCGGCACCGTCTTTGTAGGCTTGCTGGCGCTGATCTTGATCATCACCCTGTTGGGGAAGATCATGGGCAGATCCGCCGCCAAGGAAGCCGAGAAGGCGGCCAAAGCCGTGCCCGCACAACAACCCGCCGCGCCCGCCGTGGCCGCGGCCGAACCGGAAGCGGCGCCTGAGCCCGCTGTCGAGGAGATTGAGGACCGCCAGAGCATGGTGGCCGCCATCTCCGCCGCCATCGCCACCGTCATGGGCGAGGACGTGAGCGGCATCCGTATCTTATCCATTACCAAAGTGAACTGATTTGAGGGAGGAAAAAGGAATCATGCGTACTTTTAACGTGAATGTGAACGGTGTTCTGTATCAGGTTGAGGTGGAGGAGATCGCCGCCGGCGCTCCCGCCGCCGCCCCCGCTGCCCGGCCCGCAGCCCCCGCCCGTCGGCCCATCCCCGGCGCCGCCCCAGACACCGCTGTCCACCAG
>CACWYB010000021.1 GCA_902765005.1 uncultured Eubacteriales bacterium
TTCATACTTATTCCGAATCTATGTTGCAGATATGTTGCAAATCGTTCGCATCCGGCTGGTATAGTGGCAGGGAAGGAAAGGAGCGTATCTATGAAACGATGTGTGATGCTGTGCCTGTGCCTGCTGCTCTTGGGCGGGTGCCTGCCCACCCCGGAGGTGGAAGTCATCCCCAACAAGGGGGAGCAAAAGGATTGGCAGGTGGAGGCCAAACCCTACGTGCCGGAGGAAGAAACGTCCGCAGAGAAAGTTCCCACCGAGATCGAGCAGCAGGGAGGGCCCCTCTATGAAATACTTGGCGCCAGCCCCACCTGGTCCATGGAGAACACCGACTACGGCTTTTTGATCACCGCCCAGGACTGCCCCGTGTATCTGCCGGATATCTCCGCCGTGCCCCGGAGGCCCAGCCCAGGTCCTTCTCCCAGAAGGATATCGACACCGTGGCGGCAGCCATGTTTCCGGCGGACACGGTCTGGTACCCGGAGGTGCCCTGGACCAAGGAGGAGATGGAGGCGGATCTCCAGGAGCTCATGGACGAGATGGCCAACCGAAACCCGGAGGAGGACAAAAAGTGGCACCGGAACGACAAGTACTATGAGGACAAGCTGGCCATGTACAAGGAGCGGTACGACGAGGCCCCCTACGCGGCGGACATCTTGCCCACCACCTTGGAGATCAACGCCTGCCAGGAAAACGCTTACATGGACAAAAAGGATAGGATGCTGTACCCCGGCGTGCGCGTGGAGACCAGGGAGGAGCAGGAGCATTGGTGGTTGGATGCCCGAACGGACAAGGACGATCCCTTGGGCACCTATCTCACGGCCAGCCGCGCCAGTCTTTGGATAGACCAGCAGCAGCCCCTGGACGCGCCCTATGGGGTGAAGATGACCCGGGAGGATGCCATCCAAAAGGCGACGGCCTTCGCCCAAACCGTCACCGGTGGAAACGAGTACAGCGTGTGCTACTGCGCGCCGCTCATGGCCCATCCCAATCAGCGGCAAGGGGAGGATGGCAGCTTCACCGCCACCCTGCCGGACCGGTTCTCCCAGTGGGGCGTCGTGCTCATGCGCACCTTCAACGGCTGTCCCACCGCCTTCGCCGACGAGGAGGTGGGCGGGGACATGGAGACCACCGTGACCAGGCCCGTGCACTACGAGCGGCTGATCCTGCAAATGGACGATCTGGGTATCAGCTACTTTAGATGGAACACGCCTATGGAGATCACCGGCGTGGTGGACACCAACGCCCGGCTCATCTCCTTCCAGGAGGCGGCCCAAAAGGCGGTGCCTCAGATCGCCGCCCGGTGGAAATATACCGTGGAGGCCCATCGGGAAAACGGGGATGAGCTCAGCGTATACATCAAGCAGGTCACCTTCGGCCTGTGGCGCATCCAGAAGAAGGGCGGCGGGTTCTACTATGTGCCGGTGTACCATTTTTTCCTCGACGGCGACGCGGTGGACTGGGCGGACTGGGTGGATGACAACCCCTATACCATCGAATTCTTGGGTGTGAGCGAGCATACCACCCAGCGGGAACGGTTTTTATACTGCCTGGAAAAGGAGGAATACAGCGCGATCAACAGCTTCTGCCGCACCTTCGGCGGCGACTACTGGGGCGGCGTCACGGTGAACGCCCTGGACGGCACCATCATCGACAAGGACAAGGGGTATTGAGAACAAGGTGTTTCTTTTGCCGCTTTTTCTTTTCGTGAGAAAAGAAAAAGCGGCGCAAAAAGAAAAGCAGAGAAAGAAAAGAGGGAAGAGGCAGCATTGCTTCTTCCCTTTCCTGAAAGTTCTTTTGGTCCTTTTCTTACAAGAAAAGGATCTGGCTTAAATACTTCCTATTACAGCCCCATCTCCCGCTTCACTTCGCCGAAGCACTTGACGGCGAAATCCAAATCCGCCTTGGTGTGGCCGGCGGAGATCTGGGTGCGGATGCGGGCCTTGCCCATGGGCACCACGGGGTAGCAGAAGCCGGTGACGTACACGCCCTTGGTCAGCATCCGGGCGGCGAACTCCTGGGCCACCTTGGCGTCGTAGAGCATGATGGGCACGATGGGGTGCTCCCCGGGCAGCAAATCGAAGCCCAGCTTGGAAAGCTCTTTACGGAAATAGTTGGCGTTCTCATGGACCCGGTCCCGCAATTCCGTGGACGCTTCCAGCAGGTCCAGCGTCTTGATGCTGGCGGCGCAGATGGCGGGGGCCAGGGCGTTGGAGAAGAGGTAGGGCCGGGACTTCTGCCTGAGCAGGTCCACGATCTCCTTCCGGGCCGCGGTATAGCCGCCGGAGGCGCCGCCCAGGGCCTTGCCGAAGGTGCCGGTGATGATGTCCACCCGGCCCATGACGCCGCAGTATTCGCTGGTGCCCCGGCCGTGCTCGCCCATGAAGCCCACGGCGTGGGAGTCGTCCACCATGACCAAAGCGTCATACTGCTCCGCCAGGTCGCAGATGCCCTTCAGATTGGCGATGTAGCCGTCCATGGAGAACACGCCGTCGGTGGCGATGAGCTTGATCCGGCAGTCCTTGGCCTCCTCCAGCTTGGCGTGGAGGTCCTCCATCGGAGATGATGGCGTCCTCGGGCCCGAGGAGCGTCTCAAACAGGCCGCCGTTGGCGTCGAAGCAGGAGGAGTAGAGGATGGCGTCCTCCATGCCCACGAACTTGGCGATCCGGGCTTCCAACTGCTTGTGGATGTCCTGGGTGCCGCAGATGAAGCGGACGGAGGAGAGGCCGAAGCCCCACTCATCATAGGAGGCCTTGGCGGCGGCGATCAGATCCGGGTTGTCGGAGAGGCCCAGATAGTTGTTGGCGCACATGTTCACCACGCCCTTAGCCAGGGTGGTGTCGATGCGGGACTTCTGAGGGGTGACGATGATGCGCTCGTCCTTGTAGGTGCCCGCTTCCCGAATGGCGGAAAGCTCGTTTTGATACAGCTCGTATGCCTTCTTCATGGTGTTCCTCCTGAATTATTTGGTCCAATCGAGTACAACTTTTCCGGAGTTGCCGGAATGCATGGCCTCAAAGCCCTTTTCAAAGTCGGTGTAGTGGAAGCGGTGGGTGATGACCGGCGTGAGATCGAGGCCGCCCTGGACCATGTAGCTCATCTGGTGCCAGTTGTCCATCTTCCGGCCGTAGATGCCCTGGAGGGTGAGCCCCTTGCCGATGATCAGGTTCATGTCCAGGTTGATGGGCCCGTTGCCCAGCCCCAGCAAGGAGATCTTGCCGCCGTTGCGCATGACGGAGAGCATCTGCTTCAAGGCAGCGCCGCTGCCGGACATCTCCAGGCCCACGTCAAAGCCCTCCACCAGGCCCTGCTCCTTCATGACCTTGGTGAGGTCTGCCTTGCCGATGTTCACCGCCGCGTCCGCGCCCATCTTCTTGGCCAGGCCCAGGCGGTACTCGTTCATGTCCGTGATGACCACCCGGCGGGCGCCCGCGTACTTGCAGATGCCCACGGCGATGACGCCGATGGGGCCGGCGCCGGTGATGAGCACGTCCTCACCCACCAGGTTGAACATGAGGGCCGTGTGGGTGGCGTTGCCGAAGGCGTCGAAGAAGGAGACCACGTCCTCGTCCAGAAGCGGGGATGCACACATATTCCGCGAAGGCGCCGTTCCGATCCACGCCCACGCTGGTGGTGTTCTTGCACCACTGGATGTTGCCGGTGTGGCAGTTGCGGCAGTGGCCGCAGGTGATGTGGCCCTCGCCGCTGACCCGCATGCCCACCTGAAGGCCGGTGACGCCGGCGCCCAGCTCCGCGATCTCGCCCACATACTCGTGGCCGATGACCATGGGGGGCTTCACATGCTCGGCGGACCAGGGGGTCCAGTCATAGATATGCACGTCCGTGCCGCAGATGGCGGTCTTGTGGACCTTGATGAGCACTTCGCCGGGACCGGGTACGGGCACCGGCACCCGCCTAAGCTCCAAACCAACGCCCGCAATGGGCTTTACGATGGCATCCATCATCCTTTGGGTCATACGCGAATTGCCTTCCTTTCCTTATTATGGTATAAAACAAGTATACCACTTCCGTGGACAAATAACAACGGCTTTGTTTGCCTGCAGCGGATATTTTACGCCTTTTTCCGGTTCAGGGACCGGTGCTTCCGGGGCACGAAGGCCCCCACGAAGGCGCCCACCGCCGCGGCGACGAGGGAGGGGATGAGCCAGCCCAGGCCCACGGAGGCCAGCGGGAGCCGGGCCATGAGGAGCTTGAGGGGCTGGATGTAGCTGCCGATCTCCGTGAGCACGGTGACCACAAAGGCGCACAGGGCCCCGTAGGGGGCGCTGTAGGTCTCCTGGTTGATGCGCTTGGGCAGGAAGGAGAGGATCACCAGCATGATGAACACGGGGAAGATCACGTTCAGGATGGGGCCGGCGATGTTCAGAATGGCGGTGGTGCCCAGGTTGGAGACCACGTAGCTGAAGAGGATGATGCCGATGAGCACGGGCCGGTAGGGGAGCTTGCCCCGGGTCAGTTCCTCAATGTTCTGGGAGCAGGAGGAGGCAAGGCCGATGGAGGTGGTTAGGCACGCGGCGGTGACGATGAAGCCCAGCAGCAGCGTGCCCGCGGGACCCACCAGCCGGCGCACGATGAGCACCAGCAGGCCCGCCCGGTCGTTCAGGGCGTTGGCGGCCAGGCCCCGCTCGGAGGAGAGGGAGGCGCCCAGGTAGGTGAGCCCGCCGTAGACCACGAACAGGGCGAAGGCGGCCACCAGCCCGGAGAGGGCCACCAGCCGAAACTGCTTCTTGGGGCTCTTGATGCCCGCCTGCTGGACGGAGGCCAAGGTGACCACCGCAAAGAGCAGGGAGCCCAGCATGTCCATGGTCTGATAGCCGGATTCCAGGCCCAGCTTCACCGCGCCCATGGGGGAGGCGCCGGGGGCCACCTGGCCCAGGGGCCGGATCACGCCCATGGCGATGAGCACCAGCAGGGCCACGAACATGGTGGGGGAGAGGACCTTGCCGATGATGTCCACCACCTTGCCCGGCCGCAGGCACAGGATGAGCACCAGGGCAAAATAAATGCCCCCCGCCACCCAGGAGGCCCACCCGGGCGCGCCGGTCCCCAGCAGGGGCTTCACGGCGATGTCGAAGGTGGTGGCGGCGGTCCGGGGGATGGCGATGAAGGGGCCGATGCACAGGGTGTTGAAGAGGATCAGCAAAAAGGACGTGGTCTTGTCCAGCTGCATGGAGATGCTGTTTTCAAAGCCCTCCTGGCAGCGGAAGAAGGCCAGCAGCGCCAGGATGGCCAGCCCGGCGTCCGCCAGGATGTACACCAGGAAGCTCAGCAGCCAGTTGGTGCCGGTGACGATGCCCAAAGCCGGTGGGAAGATGAGGTTCCCCGCGCCGAAGAACATGGCGAACAGGGCGAATCCGAGGACGAAGACCTTGCCGAAGGAGAGCTTTTCGTTCATGGGCCACCTCCCTAAAGTATCCAAATATGCACCTTCAGTATATAGGGGAAGGGCGGCCCAGCGCAAGCGGTCATAAACGTATCAAAAAGAGAAAATATACCATTATTTCTCTTTACAATACCATCTTGCAGGGATATACTGAATTTATAAAGCGAATGCTGTCATTTGGGAAAGGAAGGGATACTTTCATGAGTGAATTGGGCGTACGCATTGGGGGAAATATTCGCACCTACCGCCGGGCCAACCGGATGACCCTCAGCGAGCTGGCGGAGCGGATCAACAAGAGCAAGGCCACCGTGGGCAAGTACGAGCAGGGGGCCATCGCCCTGGATATGGACACCCTCTATGAGATCGCCGCCGCCCTGAGGGTGAGCCCCTTCCAGCTCATGGTGTCCCTGACGCCGGAGAAAAAGGAGGCGGGGGAGCTGCGCACCAGCGGCGAGCGCCGGTATATGTACCTCTACGACGGCCGGGCCAGCCGGATCGTTCGGAGCCTGCTCATCCTGGCCCGGGAGGAGAGCGACGACGCGGTGACCCTCTTTTACGATATCCCCTCCTTCAGCGAGCCCCATCGGTGCCGGGCCCTCTACTACGGCAAGCGGCAGAAGCATGATTTCGTCACCAACTACCTGCTGGAGAACCAGTCCAACGGGGTGGAGCACGCCTTCCTCTGCGTCATGCGCTCCTTGGACCGGCCCAGCGAGAGCACGGGGCTCATCTCCGGCATTTCCTCTCGGATGCTGCTGCCCGCCTCCGCCAAGTGCATTGTTTCCGGGGAGATCCTGCCCGAAGGAGAGGAGCTGGTGGAATCCCTCCTGCTCACCAAGGAGGACATCCGCCTCACCCGCCGCTGCAACATGTTCATCGTGGAGCAGGCGAATTACTGATAGAGTTTGTTCTTTTGCCGCTTTTTCTTTTCGGGAGAGCTATGCTGTGAAGGGTGGTTTCAAACCACTACTACAGAATAGCTGCGGCGGGACATAGATGGTAAAGTGTAACATTGCGGCTATCGGAAAGGAGTTATATCCGGCTGGTAGCCGCAATTCATTTTATCACGGGAGGCATCGAAAATGAAGTCCTATTTCGAAGAGAACGGTGGAACGTTTACGCAGGTTGGCGAGTATCTGCTTCCGAACCTGGTCATGGACCCGCAGCCGGAGGGTGAGATCGGCATATGGGGCTGGAGAAGAAAACGGTATCTGAAGGAGCATCAGAAGGGCACATATAACGCCATGCTGCTGAATGGCACCCTGACCCAGCACCTGATCGACACCAATGCAGCGGCGATGGATATGCTGGAATCCCTGGTCAAGCAGATGGCGAAGGCTGAGGGTGTTACGGAGGGATTAAAGCGCCGGGATCAGCTCGGCTGGGTCCGACGCATGAACAACATCCGCAACCGGGCCGAGGAGATCGTCAGAAACGAACTGATCTATGTTTGACCGGGGGTATCAGTATGCGAATGGCGATAAAGGTATTATTGACTCCGATATGGCTGATCCTGTTTCTGCTGAAATGGACAAGCTTGATCGCCACGGGTATCGCGTCTGTTTTGCTTCGGGTGGTCGGTATGCTATTGCTCCTGATCGGCGCTGCCTACCTGGTATTGGGGTTTGAATCCTTTCTGACGATCCGGGCGTTTGCGGTGGGGATCGGAGCGTTTATAGCTCCTTATATCGCAACTGTCGTGACGGGCGTACTGGAAGCAGGCCAGACGCTGATCGGGGAGTTTATTACGGAGTGAAGACAGAAAACGAGGATCGGAGCGCGTACCAGGTCGGTGCGCGCTCTGCTTATCTTTACTCCTCGCCCTTGTGCCGAAGCCGGTAATGCCGTCTGCATCGGTCGCTGCAAAACTGCGTATCGGAGCGGGAGGAAAAATACGCTTTCTCACATTGTTTGCAGAGCTTGATCGGGCTGTTGGGGTCGGTAATCGTGAAGGAAACCATCATCTGCAATCCCAGCAGCAGTGAATGAAAGTTCCACATGATCTTCGGCCCGGATTCCAGCAGGGCTATGTGATACGTCGGAGCTGCTCCCTCGAAGATGTCCATGGCATACCGGGCCCGCTCCTTTTCTTCCGCGGTCAAAGGCGTGCTGTAGAAGTAGTGAACCGACAGGAAATTGAACGCGTAGGAGCGAAAGGCATTCTTCAACCATTCCACGTCCTCCGCATAGGATCGGAGGAAGCTCATCTGCATGGCGATCGGCGCATCCACGCCCGTAAAGGTCAGCAGAAGCGCTTGTAGGGGAATATCACCCTCAATGTCCCATTCCACGGAATCCTCCTCTTTCCGATAGGTCGGCTTCTCAAAGGGAAAGAACAGGTCGGTATAGGTCTGTGTTTCCATGGACTCCTCTCGGATATAGTCATTCTTGGGGAGGTAGACATAGAGGTAGTCCATGAACCGGGCGGTGGTGGGCAGGGCGGTCATTAGGCCTAACAGGCCGTAACGAGCGGCGAAGCGCAGCAAGGCCTGCTCCAACAACACCTTTGGGCGGTGTCCCATGATCATGAGCCCTATATTGATGGCGTCCAGTACCATTTGCTTTGCATCCTCCAGCGGATCGATGATCTCCGGCATAGCGCCTGCCGCTGGGGTCAAATACTGCTTGCCGTTGTCTGCGGTGCGGATCTCATATGTGTCGTATCGGACCCACAGTGTGGCGGAACGCTCAAAGATGGCTGACATGACCTTCCCCTCCTTATATGCTTACCTGGATCATCTTTTCACTGTCTGCTTCCGACGGCAGTTGCCAAACACCGTGGCTGTCCACATCGCTGTGGACTGGCTTTTTCTGCCGACGCACGATTTTGAACCGGTTTATAGGCGGCCGTTTTTTATCCCGCTTCAGGGTGCGGCTGATCCCGCCCTTGAATCCGGGCTGCTCCATGGCCTTTTCATACTCCGTAAGGAACGCCCGTTCTGTGTTCGTCAAGACTGACCGTTCCGCCCTTCTCATTAAGTAGCGATATGCCGGCTTCTGCAGGTTCGCCTCTACCGCCGATTTGACCTTCCGTATGGCCCGGGGCGAAGAATCCTTCAGGACGGCGATCCGCGCCGTCTTCCACTGCCGTAGGAAATAGAAGTAGGCGACAAACTTCTGGTCCAGCGTCAGGCTGTCGAACTGTTTGGAATAGAAGCCGTTGGTGACCAGCTCCCGCAATTCGTAGGGGCAGTCGAAGATCACATCGAGAAAGCTGCCCTTCCGCATCTGCTTCTCCAGCGGTTGGTTCATCCACTCGGGGAAGATCGTAGGCAAGGACGCGATCTCATACTCCCAGGGCAAGTCGCCCCGAGGGAGCTCGTTGCCTCGGATGTTTCGCTGCTGATTGGCTTCGATCCGATCATACTCCGCCACCAGCATCCGGAAGTCCTTCTCGGTGCGTGCGCCGCTTTCCAGCCGGCGCAGCTTCTCCTTCCTCACCAGCCGCAGCGTCCGGGGTTCGGCATCCTCCTGGGCCTCCTCCATGGGGCTGCCGTTCCACGTAGCCATTTCCTCCCGTGCCCGCTCCCGCGCATCCCTGGCAGCAAAGGAAATGACCCGTTCTTCCGATTCCTCCGCCCTTTCATTCCAGGCCGTATAGTCCGGCCGCTTGTTCAGATAGTTCCGTTCATCCAGCATTTCCATCTTCTTTTCACCACTCAACTCTTCTAAAAAAGCAAAAACAACACAAATCAGATCTTTTCTCCTACTGTAGCACCCTGATTATACAAAAGTAATTGTCCTATAATCAGGACTTTCAGCGTGTCCCGCAAAAGTTCACAATCCTGTTTTTGAAAAATGGTACCGATTTTGTGCGTTCAGTTTCCTAATATATAGAGAGCGAGTGAACGGGGCCTGCTGGGAGGATACCTACCGAACGAATGAATGCGGGGACCCCGCGAACGAGCTCTCCGGATGCACGGGTGTACTGAAGAGAGAAACCGGTTGATCAATGTGGATTAGGCTCCCAAAAGCTTATCCACTCCATTGGGCAGAAGCTCGAGGGCTGATTCACCCCATTCCCCTCCTTTCAGCAAACAGCGCTCTGAATCCACCCCCCCCCGAAGTTCATTCCTCGGGAGGTAAATACAAATCGATTCCTACTGCCACCCTCCGGAACACGGTGGCAGTGGAGATAGGGTCGCACCGCCGCAGCGGGAAGGGCACAGCAAGAAAAACAAATTGAGCGGCACTTCTTCGGCCAGCCAACCGGCTGGCTTTTCTTTTGTCACTCGGAAAGGAGAAACAAGAAAATGACGGGAAAACGTTTCCGTTAGGTGCTCCACTGGAGCACCAAAACGTATCGCACCGGCTGCGGTCGGGAAGGGAACTCTACAACAAAACTTAATTGGAGGAAATCAAAATGAGCCACATTTCAAATCGAATCGGACGGTATTGCACAAAAGGCGGATCAGGAAGGGGGTATGCGAATGGAGTTTACGAAGCGAATGGGTCACACGGTCTACCACGTTCAGGTTCACCCGGGCGAATGCGAAAGCGATGTGTCCTTTGAGGACGCCCTCGTTCGGCTGATCGTCAACGACCCGCTTGCTTTTTTCGGCGAATCTGATACACTAAAGGCACCATCTATGTCCCGTTGTCAGCCTGAAAGGAATTGTACATGAAGAACAGGCAAACGGAACAGCAGCCCATCACCGCCCTGTACGAGCGTCTCTCCCGGGACGACGAGCTTGTAGGCGAAAGCAACTCCATCCAGACACAAAAGACCATCCTCTTAGACTATGCGAATTCGCATGGGTTTTTGAATTGCGTCCACTACACCGACGACGGCTTCTCCGGCGGCAACTTCGACCGGCCCGCCTGGAAACGGATGATCGCGGATATCGAGGCAGGAAAGGTATCCGCGGTCATCGTCAAGGATATGTCCCGCGTCGGCAGAGATTATTTACAGACCGGATATTACACCGAGGTGTTCTTCCGGCAATACGAAATCAGATTTATAGCGATCTCCAACAACGTGGACAGCAACGATCAATCCACCGCTGAATTTGCCCCGTTTTTGAACATCATGAACGAGTGGTATCTTCGAGACGCCAGCCGCAAGCAGAAGCAGGCATATCAGTCCCGGGTGAAATCCGGCATCCCCGCCACCAACCATGTGGTATATGGGTACAGGAAGGACCCGGACAGGAAGCACCATTGGCTGGTGGACGAGGAGGCGGCAGAGGTGGTCCGAAGGATCTTTCGTCTGGCAGCATCCGGGCTGGGTGTGCAGCATATCGCCGAGACGCTGCACCGGGAGCATATCGAGCGGCCGGCGGCGTATATGCACCGGAAGGGGTATGCGGATCACGAATTCAGGGAATCCCTAAACCGGCCCTACGATTGGAACGCCTCCACCGTCTCCGCCATGCTGAAGCGGCCGGAGTACCTGGGGCACTCGGTGTGCTTCCGGCACACGAATATCTCCTACAAAACCAAGCAGCAGCGGATAAACGACCCCAGTGACTGGATCATTCTGGAGAACACCCATGAGCCCATCGTGGACAGGGAGCTGTTCGATCTGGCCCAGCGGAACCGGCGAACGGTCCGCAGGAATGGAAAGAGCGGTAAGCCCAACGTGCTGACCGGACTGGTCTTCTGCGCCGATTGCGGGCAGAAAATGTACAACCATCGAAAGGGCAGCGAATATGACCCGGTCACCGCCTTGTATAAGTCCGACTACTACGGCTGCTCCACGTACAACCTGACGCGGTATGTGACGGGCCGGAGCTGCACCTCCCATGCCATCCAGACCAAGGCGCTCCGGGCGCTGATCCTCACCACCATCCGCAAGGTCACGGCCTTCGCCCTGAAGGACAAGGCCCGGTTTGCGGAGAAGGTCCGAGAACAGTCGCAGCTGAAGCGCACCGCTGAGGCGAAGGAGTTGCAGAAGAAGGTCACGAAAGCCAAGCGCCGGGTGGAGGAGCTGGAACGGTTGCTCATGAAGCTGTATGAGGACTACGCCCTGGAGCGGATCCCCTTTGAGCGGTATTCTGAATACGTGGGCCGGTACGAGGCAGAGCGCAACGCTCTGAAGGGGGAACTGGCCGTCGATCAGCAGAACCTGGCCCTGTACACGGAGGACAGTGAGAGCATAGACCGGTTCCTGGCGCTGGCTGACCAGTTTACCGATCTGTCGGCACTGACGGATGAGATGATTCTCTCCTTTGTGGACAGGATCCTGGTTCATGAGCCCAAAATCATGGATGGAGAGCGGACGCAGGAGGTGGAGATCTTTCTCAAGTATATCGGGAAGATGGAGATCAAGGACGCTCCCACACCGCCGCCCACAGCGGAGGAGATAGCCGCGGAGGCCAAACGGAAAAAGAAGCGAGCCTACCACAGGCAGTATTACCGGGAAAAGATCAAACCGAGGAAGGAGGCGCAGAAAGCAGCCGCCCAATGACAAGGAACAACAGTATACAGAGAATTCATACAGCCGATCCGCTATGCGTGGGTCGGCTGTTTTTCGCACCGTCAACTTCGGCCCAACTTGGGCCAAGGTTGCGGGAACGGACCTTTATCGTCGCTTCTCCCGGATATGGGAAATCTACAGCAAAAAGGAGCGTGATCATTACATGAAGCGACACAACGACACCATGATCATCGCCGTGGACCACGGCTATGGAAACATGAAGACCGCCAACCACTGCTTCCCCTCCGGCATCCTGGCCCACGAGGGGGAGCCCACCTTTCCGGACAACCTATTGTATTATGAGGGCCGGTACTATACCGTCGGCGTCGGGCACAAGGAGTACCGCCCGGACAAAGCTCTGGACCTGGACTACTATCTGCTCATGCTGGCCGGGATCGCCATGGAGCTGAAGGACGCCGGGCTGACCAGCGCGGACATCTTCCTGGCCGCCGGTCTGCCCCTGAAATGGGCTAGGACACAAAAGGAGGCGTTTCGGGCGTATCTCCTGCAAAAGGAGCGGGTATCATTTATCTTCAACTTCAAGAAATACGACATCCGCTTCGCGGGCTGCGAGATCTATCCCCAGGGATACGCCGCCGTCGCGGCCAAAGCGGCGGAGTTGAAGGGCACCACCATGCTCTGCGACCTGGGCAACGGCACCATGAACCTCATGCTCCTTCGCAGCGGCAGACCGGACATCTCCCGTATGTGGACGGAGGAATACGGCGTCAAGCAGTGCGTCAGCCGTATCAAGGACGCCCTGATGGATACCTTCCATGAGAAGGTTCCGGAAGAAAACATCACCGACTTCCTGATCCACGGCACGGCGGATATCTCAGACGAATATCTGACCGTTATGGCGAAGGCCGCAAAGGAATATGCGCAGGGTGTCTTCCGCATTCTGCGAGAGCACGACTACAACCCCCGGGCCATGACTCTGTACGTTGTCGGAGGCGGCGGCTGCCTGATCCGGAATTTTGCTGACTACGACAAGAGGCGCGTCACCTTCAACGACGACATCTGCGCCACGGCGAAGGGGTATGAGCAACTGGCCAAGCTGACGCTGGAGAAACGAGATCGCTATGTCAGTTGAGAGCCATAAGCTGCGATTCAATCTGGACAAGCCAGCTGATCGGGAGGTGTGGGACGCTTTACAGGCGATCCCCACTGGGCAGCGCAACCAGTTCATTCTGCAAGCCATCCATGCGTACGCTGTGGAGCCTGCCGAAAGGGAACGGCTGGCCAGGCGAATCGCAGAGCTGGTGGTGGATATGCTGCCCAATGCCCCTGCTGTTCCAGTCTCGGAACCAGTATCTGAATCAAATGCAGATACACAAGCACAGAGCCTTAAGATCGCGGAAGAGTTCTTGGAGGCCTGGATGTGACCCCAAGATTGACGTCAATTGCCTGTGAAAACGGGCGGTTGACGTCAAAAGTGACCCCCATCTTCTGGCACTTGTTTATTCCGGACAACTTGTCGGGAATTATTACTGGAATCTTTGGCCCACCATGGTCCAAAATAAGACGCGTCCCAACTTGGGACACAAATGATTGTCTGTTGGAAATCCAGTTCAACTTGATCTGGATTATGGTGCCTGCGGCGATGGGCTGAAGAGGGTCCCAGTGTCGCAGACTCTTTTTTCTGTCGCGTAGGTTAGCAAGCAGGACATTTGTGTGTACAAATGTCGAAAGCCGGGGGCGCGTTCCATTTGCGCTCCCGGCTTTCCTGCTTAAGGGGCATATCCCCCTAACCCCCTGGATGGCGCGCTTCGCGCCTGGAACACCATTTTTGAAAGGAGGCGATACTCGCCAACAACGAAAACCGCAGTTCGCGGATCGAGATCCGCGTGACGAAAGAACAGAAACAGAAGATCGCTGGCCTGGCTTGCAAATGCAAGCTGAGCCAAAGCGAATACCTGCGCCAGAGGGCGTTGGGCAGCGAACCGAAAGCGGTGCTGCCCGACGCCTTCTTTGTTTGTTGTGAACGGCTGGATCGGCTGTGCCATCCGCCGTTTTCAAGGGAAGTGAATGAGGCGGCTTTGGCCATGCTTAGAAAGATGAACATAATCCTGACGAAGGGAGGTGAAAGCGATATATGGCCACCACAGGATTCTGGCCCGTAAGAGGGTATTTGAAGAAGGTCCTGGAATATGCCGACAACCCGGACAAGACTACAGAGCGGAAGTATCTGGATGAGGACTTGTATCAGGCGCTCCGTTATACGGAACAGGATGAAAAGACCGATGAGAAGAAATACGTTTCCGGCGTTAACTGTTCCGCCGCCTTTACGTATGAGGAAATGACGGCGGTCAAGCGACGGTTTGGGGAACGGGGCAAGGTCATCGCCTATCACGGCTTCCAGTCCTTCCAGGCAGGAGAGGTCACGCCGGAGCAGGCCCATGAGATCGGGTTGGAGACCGCCCGGCGCATGTGGGGTAAGGACTTTCAGGTCCTGGTCACCACCCACCTGAACACAGACAACCTCCATTGTCACTTCGTGGTCAACTCCGTCTCCTTCCGGGACGGGCACAAGTTCAGAAACAGCATTGAGCAGCACCGGGAGCTGCGGGAGATCTCGGACGCCATCTGCAAGGAACATGGATTATCTGTGCTCCGGAACGCCACCTTCTATGGCGGCCAATCCAAGGGGGCTTATTGGAAGGAAAAGAAGGGGCAGCCCACTCACCGGCAGCAGCTGAAACAGGATATAGAGTATTGTCTGCGATACAGCTCCAACTGGGAGCAGTTCATCCGGCAACTGAACGCAAAAGGATACTCCTTCGACCCGTCCCGCGTGTCCGTCAAAGCGGACGGTTGGCAGCGGGCGGTGCGATTGGATAGATTGGGGTATCCGGATGAATATCTGGATGAGCGGTTGGATAAAAACGCCGAAGATCCGGAGTTTCGCTATCGCTACCAGAATCACAAGCCCCATGTCAGCTCCGCTGGCGTGCTGATGCGGGTTGTGGTGGAGATGGACCAGACGAGAAGGGCCAGGCTGCCACTTTCCCAGGCATATAAGGAGTACCAGCCGAAGAGGGATTCCCGCTCCCCGGTGGAGCAGATTATGGATGGCCTGATCTATGAGGCCAACCATACCCGCGACACAGCCGTGATCCTGGCCGACGCCATTCTGGTTATCCTCTTGGCTTTGATCGAGCTGGCCAGCCACTATACCAAAGAGGTGATCCTGACGGCGGAGCTGCGACACGAGCTGCAGAACGTGGCACAGTTTCATTCCGATTATCGGTTTCTCAAGGACAACAGGCTCCACTCTGTCGCCGACCTGGATAGAGACATTGAACAGACTGAGGAACGAATCGCCACTCTCACCGATCAGCGCAGCAAGCTCCGCAATCGGATCCGTCACGAGACCGATCCGCAGATTTTATTCAATAATAAAGCTCAGCGCGCGGCGATAACAACTGAGATCACAGAACAGCGGAAACGTGTCAAGCGTGTCCAGCGCGTCCGCAAGGACACGCCGCGCCTGCTGAACCTGCTCAGGACGGAGCTGCGGGTAGAATATGAGTTCAAACACCCAATGAAAGACACAATAAAAGACCGATCGCATGTAGCAGAAACGGAAAGATAGAGACATTTGAGGTGCAATTTGGAGCGTATCCGGCATGAAAAAGACCAGAAGAAAGAAATATCCAGCGAAACGGGAAAGATGATGCATCGATGCATATTGCATTCAACGGAGACTGTCGATGTGTTTCTAAAAGCAAAAGAACAGCCGGCCGGGGATCCGGTCGGCTGTTTTTCATCATAGGGGAAGTCAGGCGGGGCTGACTTGGGGGGTGTCCTTCTTCCTGTGGAAGATGAACTTCTGGCAGAGGAGGATGACGGCCAGGCAGGCAAGGCCGCCCATGTCGGTCCACAGGCCGCTGTCGATGAGCAGGAACGCGCCCACCCCCGCCAGCAGCCGAAGGAACACGTTCATACGGCCGCAGAGATACCCCTCCGCCGCGGCGGCGATGAGGACCACGCCGGCACAGGCGGTGACCACCACCTGGATGCCCGTGAGCAAGGTCACGTTCTCCAGCAGCAGCGGCGGGTTATAGACGAACATGAAGGGCACGATGAAGCCCGCCAGCGCCAATCGCACCGATTGCCAGCCTGTCTTCATGGGGCTGCCTCCCGACAGGCCTGCCGCCGCGAAGGAGGCCAGAGCCACCGGCGGGGTCAGATTGGCGAACATGGCGAAGTAGAAACAGAACATGTGGGCCGCGATCTCCGGCTGGCCCAACTCCACCAGGGCGGGGGCCGCGATGGTGGCGGTGATCAGGTACGACGGGATGGAGGGAAGGCCCATGCCCAGGATCATGCAGGTGATCATGGTGAAGAGCAGGGTCAGCATGAGGCTGTGCTTGCCGATGCTGATGATGGCGTGGGCCACATTCAGGGCAAAGCCGGTCATGCCGCAGACGCCCACGATGATGCCCACGCAGGCGCAGGCCATGGCCACGGAGACGGTGGATCTGGCCCCGGCCACAAAGGCGTCGCAGATGTCCTTGAGGCTCATGCGGCTGATGGGCCGCAGCTCCGCCACCACGATGGTGACGATGATGGTCCAGAAGGCGCCGCGGATGACGGTGACGCCGCTGAAGATCAGCATGTACAGCAAAAACAGGATGGGGATCAGCAGGTGGCCCCGCTGCTTCATCACGTCCCTGACCTTGGGCATCTGATCCTTCGGGAGGCCGTTCAGGTGATCCTTGGTGGCCCGCATCTGAACCTGGATGATGATGCCCAGGTAGTAGATCAGGGCGGGGATGACGGCGGCCTTGATGATGGCGCCGTATTTGACGCCCAGGGTCTCCGCCATGACGAAGGCCGCCGCGCCCATGATGGGGGGCAGCAACTGTCCGCCCACGGAGGCCGTGGCCTCCACGGATCCGGCGAACTCCTTGGAATAGCCCGTCTTCTTCATGAGGGGGATGGTGAAGGTGCCGGTAGTGACCACGTTGGCCACGGCGGACCCGTTGATGGACCCCAGGAAGCCGGAGGCCAGCACCGCCACCTTGGCGGGACCGCCCTTGGTGTGGCCGGCGATGGCGTTGGCGATGTCGTTGAAGAACTGGCCCATGCCGCACTTGTTCATGACCTCACCGAAGATGATGAACAGAACGATATAGGTGGCCGAGACCTTGATGGACGTGCCGTAGATGCCGTAGATGTCGGTGGTCAGGTACGTGACGATCCTGTGCCAGGTGTAGCCCCGGTGCCTGAAGATGCCCGGGAAAGACCGGCCGAAGATGGCGTACAGAAGGAAGATGATCGACAGGATGGGCAGCGCCCAGCCGCTTAAACGCCTTGAAGCGATGAGCACCAGGACGATGAGAATGGTGCCCAGGACTATGTCGATGGTCTCCCCGGAGAAGCCGGTGGAGATGAAGGTGGGATAGCGCATGAAGACGTAGATGGGCATGACGATGGACAGGGCGATGAAGATCCAGTCATACCAGGCGATCTTCTTGCGGCTGGACTTTTTGAACGCAGGATAGAGCGCGAAGCCCAGCACCAGAATGAGGCCCACGTGGATGGCGTGGTGTTTGATGTTCACCATCTGCAGGGCCCGGATGCCGGAGGCGTAGGCCAGATGGTATACGGTAAAGGCCAGGCAGAGGAAGTAGACGACATTTTTCAGCCACGATTTGTCAAAGGTGCGGGTCCGGGATTCCTTTTCGAATTTTTCCATGATCTCCGCGCCCTTGGCGGCGTCCAGCGGCGCAGCGTCCGCCGGGGCCGTTGTGACGTTGTTTTCAAAATCAGACACCTGTGAGATACCCCCTAACTGTGATGATTTCCCCCCGAATCCTGCTGGCATCCGGCAGGCTGCGGAAGTCGAAGACCTCCACGCCGTTGATTTGGAGGCCCTTCATATAGGTTGCGGACGTGATCCAGGAGAACCGGGGAAAGACGCTGTTGATCTCCTCCATCCAGACGAGGCCGTCCTCCACCCGGGTGGGCACGTCCATCTCCGCCGGGATCCCCGCGCCGTAGCCCGCCACGGCGATGGCGTCCAGGTTGAACTGGCCGTCGGGCCGAACGGTGTAAAACTCGTACCAGGGGATGTGCTCGAAGGAGTGCTCGATCTCAAGCCTTAGCTTGTCTCCGGCCTGGATGGGGACGGAGAAAACCACGGTTTCCCGCTGACGGTCGTAGAGCTGAAACACCTTGCCCACGGGGGCGAAGAAGCCGAAATAGACGAAGGCGCCCAGCAGAACGAGGATAAGAGCGGATATGAGGATGCCGCGCTTCGTTTTGTTCATCGCTCACGTTCCAAGAATAAACCAAAGCCGCGGAAGGCGGGGAACGCCTTCCGCGTTGCAATTGTTCTCGTCAGGCCTTATTTGATGTAACCGTTGTCCTTCCAGAACTGCTCGGCACCGGGATGGAGGGGCAGCTGGATGTCATCGACGCCAAAGGTGATGTCGATGTTCTTGTCGGCGGCATTGTGGGAGGCCTTGATGGTGGAGATGTTCTCAAAGATGCCGGTCAGCATATCGTAGACCATCTCGTCGGGCAGATCCTTGCGCACCAGCATGATGTTGTACACAAAGACGCCTTCCACGTCCTCTTTGTTGTTGTAGGTGCCCGCGGGGATGACGGACTTGGCGTAGTAGGGATACTCGCTGACCAGCTTCTCCCGGCCCTCGCCGTCGATGGGGACCACCACCATGTCATAGCTGACGCCCAGCTCCATGACCGTGGCGTTGGGAAGGCCGGAGGTCACGAACACCGCGTCGCACTGACCGTTCTTCATGTTGTCGATGGCTTCGCCGTAGGCCAGGTAGTCGGGGGTGATGTCATCGTAGGTGATGCCGTAAGCGGCCAGGATCATGCGGGCGTTGATCTCCACGCCGGAGTTGGACGCGCCCACGCCCACGCGCTTGCCCCGCAGGTCCTCCACGCTCTTGATGCCGGTGTTGGCGGTGGTGACCAGCTGGACGTAGTTGGGCCAGAGGCGCATGAGCGCGCGCAGGTCAGAAGCGGCTTCCTTGCCCTCATAGGCGCCGGAGGCAGTGTAAGCCTGCATGACGGCGTCCTGCATGGCGATGGCGATCTCGCAGTCGCCCTTGAGGATGTTCTGGATGTTCTGGCCGGTGGCGTTGGTGGCCTCAGCGGAGGTCTGATAGCCATAGTCCTTCAACGCGGTGGCGAAGGCGCCGCCAATGGGGAAATAGATGCCGGAGGTGGGGCCGGTGCCGACGGTGAGGAACTGGCTCTTCCGGTCGAACTTGGCGGCCTTGTCCTTCAAGGTCTCCTCGGAAGCGGCGGGCGCCGCGTCGGTCTTGGCGTCCGTGGCGGGAGCGGCTTCCTTGCTGCCGCAGGCAGCGGCGGCCAGGACCATGCACAGGACCAGCATAACAGCAAGCAGTTTCTTCATGACGATTCTCCTTTTGTTGTATTTGTTGCAATGGAAATCATGCAACAATATGGGCATATTGTACATCAAATATGAAGTCTTTGCAATATGTTTCCTTCAATTTTGGGCCGGATTCCGCCAAGAATCCGGAAAAGTGAGCCATATTTTGCACTTTTGGCTTCGTTTTGCTTCGTTTTCTGCAGAGTTGCCTTCATTTTGAAAAAAGGGGTTGACAGGTGGGTTTTGGCCTGTTATACTTGCGCTTATGTTGGTTTATATATTATATATTATTTCGGCGCGGCCGGAGGAAACAGGGATCGAAGGGCTTCTTCGAGGCAGGAAACAGGATGAGCGCAGGGCGTCCATCTGATGGGGACAACTCCCCTCAGACGGACGCCCTCTCCTTTTAGAATAGGAATATCGGGGAGGAAGAGATGAAGCACATTTTTGTCACCGGCGGCGTGGTGTCGGGTCTCGGGAAGGGGATCACGGCGGCGTCATTGGGCCGACTGTTGAAGGCTCGGGGCTACAAGGTAGCGGCCCAGAAGCTGGACCCCTACATCAACGTGGACCCGGGGACCATGAGCCCCTATCAGCACGGGGAGGTCTACGTCACCGAGGACGGGGCGGAGACCGATCTGGACCTGGGCCACTATGAACGGTTCATTGACGAGGATCTGAACCGGTATTCCAATCTGACCACTGGGAAGGTCTATTCCAACGTCCTGTCCCGGGAGCGCCAGGGCAGGTATCTGGGCAAGACGGTCCAGACCATCCCCCACATCACCGACGAGATCAAGCGCTTCATCTACCGGGTGGGGGAGCACAGCGACGCGGACATCGTCATCACCGAGATCGGCGGCACCATCGGCGACATCGAGAGCCAGCCCTTTTTGGAGGCCATCCGCCAGGTGGGCCGGGAGGTGGGGCCAAAGAACGTCCTGTATATCCACGTGACGTTGGTTCCCTATCTGAAGGCCAGCGGCGAGCACAAGTCCAAACCCACTCAGCACTCCGTGAAGGAGCTCCAGGGCATGGGCATCTTCCCCGACATCATTGTGCTTCGAACCGACGAGCCCATCGAGGACCCATCCATCTTTGAGAAGATCGCCAACTTCTGCAACGTGGACCGGGAGGCGGTCATCGAAAATCTGACCCTGCCTGTGCTCTACGAGGCGCCGCTGTATTTGGAGCAGGCCCATTTCTCCGAGATCGTCTGCAGAAAGCTTGCTTTGCCCGCCCCGGCGCCTGACCTTCGCGCCTGGGAGGAGATGGTGGCCCGCATCCATGCCTCTTCGGAGGAAGTCACCATCGCCCTGGTGGGCAAGTACACCCAGCTCCACGACGCTTACCTCTCCATCGTGGAGGCGCTGCACCACGCCGGGTACGCCCGGGGCGTTCGAATCGCCATTCGCTGGCTGGATTCGGAGACCTTCGCTCCCACGGACCTGGCGGGTGTAGACGGGGTGCTGGTGCCCGGCGGCTTCGGCGGCCGGGGCATCGAGGGCATGATCGAGGCCGCCCGCTGCGCCCGGGAGCAGGGGCTCCCCTATTTGGGCATCTGTCTCGGCATGCAGGTCATGTGCATCGAGTTTGCCCGAAACGTGGTGGGCTGGGCCGATGCCAACTCCGGAGAGTTCGATCCCAAGAGCGAACACAAGGTCATCGACTTCATGCCCGGACAGAGCGACCAGGTGGACAAGGGCGGCACATTGCGGCTGGGGAGCTATCCCTGCCTGATCCAGCCGGGCACGACCCTGTCAAAATACTACGCCGCCGACGCCATCGCCGAGCGCCACCGGCACCGGTATGAGCTCAACAACGCCTTCCGACAGCAGCTTATGGACGCGGGGCTCACCTTCTCCGGCCTGTCCCCCGACGGGACGCTGGTGGAGGCGGCGGAGCTGAAGGATCGCCCCTTCTTTGTGGGGGTCCAGTACCATCCTGAGTTCAAGAGCCGGCCCACCAAGCCCCATCCCCTGTTCCTGGGCCTTATCGAAGCCGCCCAGCGCCACAAAAAGCAACCATCAGAAAAGGAGATATAAGCCATGAAGTACACCAAGGAAGACATCGTCCGCATGGTCAACGAGGAGGACATCGAATTCATCCGCCTCCAGTTCACCGACATCTTCGGCCAGCTCAAGAACGTGGCCGTGACGAAGTCCCAGATCGAAAAGGTGGTCAATAACCAGATCATGATCGACGGCAGCTCCATCGAGGGCTTCACCCGCATCCATGAGAGCGACCAGTATCTGCACCCGGACCTCTCCACCTTCGCGGTGCTGCCCTGGATGCCCGCCAAGCGGAAAACCGCCCGCCTCATCTGCAACGTCTATAACCCGGACGGCACCCCCTTTATCGGGGATCCCCGTTATGTGCTCAAGCATACCCTGGACAGAGCAGCCAAGTTGGGCTACACCTTCAACGTGGGGCCGGAGATGGAGTTCTTCCTCTTCGAGACCGACGAGAAGGGATTGCCCACCACCCGGACCGCGGATGCCGCCAGCTACTTCGACATGGCCCCCATCGACCACGGCGGGGACGTGCGGCGAGAGATCTGCCTCATGCTGGAGGAGATGGGCTTTGAGATCGAGGCCAGCCATCACGAGGTAGCCGAAGGCCAGCATGAGATCGACTTCAAGTACGCCGATGCCCTGACGGCGGCGGACAACATCAGCACCTTCCGCATGGCGGTGAAGACCATCGCCCAGAGCCACGGCCTCCACGCCACCTTCATGCCCAAACCGGTCTTCGGCATCAACGGCAGCGGCATGCACGTGAACATGTCCCTGTCCAAGGATGGGAAGAACATCTTCTTCGATCCGGAGGGGGAGAAAGGCCTGTCGAAAGAGGCGTACAGCTTCATCGCGGGGGTCCTCGAACACGTGCGTTCCTTCGCCGCCATCACCAATCCGCTGGTGAATTCCTACAAGCGGCTGGTGCCTGGCTATGAGGCCCCCTGCTATCTGGCCTGGTCCGCCTCCAACCGGTCCGCCCTCATCCGCATCCCCGCAGCCCGGGGCCAGAGCACCCGGGTGGAGCTCAGATGCCCCGACCCGGCCTGCAACCCCTACCTGGCTTTAGCAGTGTGTCTCGCCGCCGGTCTCGACGGCATGGAACGGGGTCTCACGCCCCCCGCCGAAATCACGGAGAACATCTTCACCATGACCGAGAAGGAGCGCAAGGCCCACGGCATCGCCAGCCTGCCCGGCAACCTGCTGGAGGCGGTAGACCTTTTGGAGCAGGACAAGGTCATCGTGGACACCCTGGGGGACCACGTATTCGAGAGCTACACCGCTGGCAAGCGGGCCGAGTGGGACGAGTATAGGACCCGGGTCACGGACTGGGAGCGGCAGCGGTACATGATCGTATATTGACGCGGAACCGAGGCGAACGGAGGGAGAAAAAAGATGAAATTCACCAAGATGCAGGGCCTGGGCAATGATTTCTTGCTCACCTACGGCCAGGTCCCCCAGGATGTGACGCCCCTGTGCGCAGCCCTGTGCCATCGCCATTTCGGGGTCGGGGCGGACGGGGTGATCTTTGTTTCTCCCTCCTCTGTCGCCGACTGCCGCATGCGCATCTTCAATGCCGACGGCAGCGAAGCTAAAATGTGCGGCAACGGCATTCGGTGCGTGGGCAAGTTCCTCTACGACAAGGGCCTCACCCGCAGGGAGGCGCTTACCGTGGAGACCCTGTCCGGCATCCGGTCTCTGCAGCTGCACGCGGCGGAGGGAGCCGTGCGAACGGTCACCGTGGACATGGGCCCGGCCGTCGTCGAGCAGGAAGACGTATACTTCCCCTCGGGGGTCGGCTTCGGCACCCTTATTTCGGTGGGAAACCCCCATCTGGTCTTCTTCACTGAGTCTGTGGAGGACGTGCCTTTGTATCTCTGGGGGCCCAGGATAGAGGCGGACGAACGGTTTTTGGAGGGCGTGAACGTGGAGTTCGTTCAACGGCTGTCCTCGGACAAGCTCCGCATGCGGGTGTGGGAGCGGGGCTGCGGCGTCACCATGGCCTGCGGCACCGGCGCCTGCGCCTCCGCTTTCGCGGCAGTGAAGAAGGGACTCGTCCCTGTCGATCATCCGGTCGAGGTGGCGCTGGACGGCGGAAGTCTGTTCATCACCGTGGACGAGCGGCACGACCTGCACATGGAGGGCCCCGCCGAGATTGTATTCGAGGGAGAAATCAACGTATGAGCATCATCAATACCGCTTACGGGCAGCTGCCGCCCGCCTTCTTTTTCACCCGCCTCACCGAGACCGTGGCGGCCTATGCCGATACCCATCCCGATCAGCGTCTGCTGCGGCTGGGGGTGGGGGACGTAAAGGGGCCCCTTGCCCCCGCGGTCATCGAAGCGATGCGACGGGCCGTCAGCGAACAGGCCAAGGCCCCCTCCTTCCATGGGTATCTGTATGAGCCCGGCATGGATTTCTTTCGGGCGGCGGTGGTCGCCTACTACGCCCAACGGAGCGTGACCCTTTCTCCCGAGGAGGTCTTCATTTCCAGCGGAGCCGCCGACGATCTGGGGGCCATTGGCAACCTGTTCTCCGCCGCGGCCCGGGTGGTGGTCAACGAGCCCGCCTATCCCTCCTATGTGGACACCAACCGCATGGCGGGCCGAAGGATCATTCACCTGCTGGGCACCCGGGAAAACGGATTTTTGCCCCTGCCCGGACCGGATCTCGACGGGGACTTGGTCTACCTCTGCTCCCCCAACAACCCCACCGGAGCGGCCTACACCAGGGAACAGTTGCAAAAATGGGTGGATTGGGCCAACGAACGGCAGGCCGTCATCATTTTCGACGCCGCCTATGAATCCTTCATCCAGGACGAGGACGTGCCCCACAGCATCCTGGAGCTTCCGGGGGCCGAAACCTCGGCCATCGAGATTTGCTCCCTGTCCAAAACGGCCGGGTTCACCGGCACTCGGGTGGGGTACACCGTGGTGCCCCGGGCCCTGGTCCGAGAGGGATTGTCTTTGCGGGACATGTGGATCAAGGATCGAACCACCCGGACCAACGGGGTTTCCTACATCCTGCAGCGAGCCGGGGCGGCGGCCCTGTCTCCGGAGGGGATGGTTCAAAACAGATTGGCCATCCGCCGCTATCAGGAAAACGGACGCATCCTTTCGGACGTCATTACCAGAGCCAGCCGCTGGTTCACCGGCGGCAGAAACGCCCCCTACCTGTGGCTCCCCTGCCCCGAAGGCAAGAGCGGCTGGGACTTCTTCCAGGAGCTGCTGGAAAGGGCTCAGATCGTGGTCACTCCCGGGGAGGGCTTCGGTCAGGGCGGAGAGGGCTATGTGCGCCTATCCTGTTTCGGGAGCCGAGAGGACACGGAGGAAGCGGCCCTGCGGCTGACGAAACTCTTGTAGATTATTCTCGCGAAATAGTATATACTTTCGTACAGAAACGAAGGGAGAAACGACAACTATGTGCGGTATCGTTGGATTCACGGGGCGTCGGGCAGCGGCGCCTATTCTGCTGAATGGGCTATCCCTGCTGGAATACCGGGGCTATGACTCAGCAGGCCTGGCCGTCCGGGACGGGGATGAGCCCACCCAGGTGGTGAAGGCCACGGGAAAGCTGAAAAACCTGGTAGAGAAAACCCAGGGCGGCGCCGCCCTTCCCGGCAGCTGCGGCATCGGCCACACCCGCTGGGCCACCCACGGCCAGCCCAACGAGATCAACGCCCATCCCCACATCAGCGCCAACGCCATGGACGAGATGGGCTCCGAGGTGGTGGGCGTCCACAACGGCATCATCGAGAATTACGCCGAGATCAAGCAAAAGCTCCTGAACAACGGCTATCGGTTCTACAGCGGCACGGACACGGAGGTGGCCATCAAGCTGGTGGACTATTACTATCGGAAGTACAGGATCGGGCCC
>CACWYB010000022.1 GCA_902765005.1 uncultured Eubacteriales bacterium
CCTGAACAACGGCTATCGGTTCTACAGCGGCACGGACACGGAGGTGGCCATCAAGCTGGTGGACTATTACTATCGGAAGTACAGGATCGGGCCCATCGATGCCATCAACCGGATGATGGTCCGGGTCCGGGGCAGCTACGCCCTGGCCCTCCTGTTCCGGGACTACCCCGGGGAGATCTACGCCGCCCGGAAGGACAGCCCCCTGGTCATCGGCGTGGGAGACGGAGAAACCTTCCTTGCCTCCGACGTGCCTGCCCTGCTGCAGCACACCCGGGACGTGTATTATATCGAAAACCACCAATCCGCACGCCTTTTGCCCGGGGAAGCCCACTTCTTCGATTTGAACGGGGACGAGATACAGCTCCCCCTGACCCACGTAACCTGGAGCGCCGAGGCCGCCCAAAAGGGAGGCTATGAACACTTCATGATCAAGGAGATCCACGAGCAGCCCCAGGCCGTGAAGGATACCCTGAACAGCCTGATCCAGGCCGGCCGGGTGGATCTTTCCGCGGCAGGCCTCTCGGCCGAGCACCTGGCGGCCATCCAAAGCGTCCACATCGTGGCCTGCGGCTCCGCCTGGCACGTGGGCATGAACATTCAATACGTGATCGAAGATTTGTGCGAGGTGCCGGTGCGGGTAGAGCTTGCCAGCGAGTTCCGCTACCGCAAGCGCCTGCTGGGCCCCGGTGCGCTGGTCATCGTCATCTCCCAATCCGGGGAGACGGCGGACAGTCTGGCAGCCCTGCGGGCGGCCAAAGACCAGGGCGTGCCCACCTTGGCCGTGGTCAACGTGGTGGGCTCCTCCATCGCCCGGGAGGCGGACCACGTGCTCTACACCCTGGCGGGGCCGGAGATCGCCGTGGCCACCACCAAGGCCTACAGTGCCCAGCTCTGCGCCCTGTACGCCTTTGCCGTGGAGCTGGCCTTCGTGAAGGGCAAGCTGGACGAGAAGCGGTATGCCGCGCTGCTCCGGGACCTTCTCTCCCTGCCGGAAAAGATGGCCCAGGCCCTTCAGGACAAGGAGCGGATCCAGTGGTTCGCCGCCCGGCACGCCAACGCCCGGGACATCTTCTTCATCGGCCGAGGTCTCGATTACGCCATCTGTCTGGAGGGAAGTCTGAAAATGAAGGAGATCTCCTACATCCACAGCGAGGCCTATGCCGCCGGGGAGCTGAAGCACGGCACCATCAGTCTGGTGGAGAAGGGCACGCTGATCGTTGGAGCCCTGACCCAGCGGGACGTTCTCGAAAAGACCGTCAGCAACATGGCCGAGTGCCGGGCCCGGGGGGCCTATCTTGTGGGCCTGGCCGGGGAAGGCAGCCGGGCTGTGGACAAGTTCCTGGACTTCTCCCTCTTCGTGCCTGAGACGGATCCCCATTTCATGGGGAGCCTGGCCATCATCCCCCTGCAGCTGCTGGCCTACTATACCAGCGTTTCCAAAGGGCTGGATGTGGATAAGCCCCGGAACCTGGCCAAGAGCGTCACCGTGGAATGAAGCAACAAAAAAGCGGCCCGATCCGAAAGGATCGGGCCGCTTTTTACCGTATTCTGCTCAGAGCTGTTCCGCCACCGCTTCCTTCACGGCCTTCATATCCACCGTGGGCTCGAAGCGGGCGATGACCTGGCCCTGCCGGTTCACCAGGAACTTGGTGAAGTTCCACTTGATGTAGGCCTTTTCCCCGAATGCCTTGTTGTTCATGTTGGCGAACTTCTCCAGGGCGGCGTTCTTGAGCCCCTTGCCGAAGCCGGCGAAGGGCTTCTCCGTGGCCAGGAAAGCGAAGAGGGGGTCGGCGGTCTCGCCGTTCACGTCGATCTTGGCGAACTGGGGGAACTCCGTGCCGAACTTGACCGTGCAGAACTCGTGGATCTCGTCGTCGTTGCCGGGGGCCTGGTTGGCGAACTGGTTGCAGGGGAAGTCCAGAATCTCAAAGCCCTGATCCTTATACTCCCGGTACATCTGCTCCAGGGGCTCATAGTGGGGGGTGAAGCCGCAGCCCGTGGCCGTGTTGACGATGAGCAGCACCTTGCCCTCATAGGCAGAGAGATTGACTTCGTTTCCTTTTCTGTCCTTGACCGTAAAATCGTACACCGTTTTCATGCTTTTGTTTCTCCTTCGACCTGAATTTGTGTGTCGGTTTGCCCCTCCAGCAGCTCATAGAGCAGCCGATAGAGCGCCTCTGCCTTCTCCGGCGGCAGCTCGATGCAGTGAGCCACCTGCAGGGGAACATCCTTTGCCTTCAGCTGGAGGGCCTTGCCCGCTTCCGTCAGGCGGATCTGCACCACCCGATCGTCCGTCTGGCTGCGGGCTTTGTGGATAAAGCCCGCCTGCTCCAGCTTCTTGAGCAGGGGCGACAGGGTGCCGCTGTCCAGCAGGAGCCGCTGACAGATCTCGCCGATGGAGACGCCGTCCCGCTCCCAGAGCACCAGCATGACCAGATACTGGGTGTAGGTGAGCCCCAGGGGCTTGAGGAAGGGGGTGTAGCGGCCGGTCACCTGCCGGGCGGCCGCGTACAGGGGGAAGCAAAGCTGATGCTTCAGCTTCATGGCTTCCCGAAAATCGTACTCCATGGCCTTCCCTCCAATTGATTTTATCAAATTATATTTTATACAATATTTCCGGTTTGTCAAGCCCTGTTTTCCCTTTTTTATCCCAGGGCCACGTCCAGGGTCATCATCAAACTGAACCCCAGGGCGAACAGCAGCACGCCCACGTTGGAATGGCGGCCGGCGGACATCTCCGGGATCAGCTCCTCCACCACCACATAGAGCATGGCGCCGGCGGCGAAGGACAGCAGGATGGGCATGGCGGGCACCACCAGGCTGGCCCCCAGGACCGTCAGCGCCCCGAAGAGAGGCTCCACCGCCCCGGACAGGACCCCCAGCCAAAAGGAGCGGCCCTTGGAGGCGCCCTCCGCGCAAAGGGGCATGGAGATGATGGCCCCCTCGGGGAAGTTCTGGATGGCGATGCCTAACGCCAGGGCCAGGGCGCCGCTTGACGTGATGTGGGCGGAGCCGTTGAGCAGGCCGGCGTACACCACGCCCACGGCCATGCCCTCGGGGATGTTGTGGATGGTCACCGCCAGGACCATCATGGTGGTGCGGGCCAGGCGGCTGCGGGGGCCTTCCGTTTGACCGATGTTCCGGTGGAGGTGGGGCGTCACCTCGTCCAGCAGGAGCAAAAAGAGGATGCCCAGCCAGAAGCCGAGAAAGGCCGGCAGAAAGGCCCACCGGCCCAGGGAGCTCGCCTGGTCCATGGCAGGCTGAAGCAGGCTCCAGATGGAGGCCGCCACCATGACCCCCGCCGCGAAACCCATAAGGGCCTGCTGGACCCGGGCGGACAGCTCCTTCTTCAGGAAGAACACGCAGCCGGCCCCGGCCGCCGTGCCGAGAAAGGGGATCAGCAGCCCCAGGATCACCGGCTTCATTTGCGCCAGAACCAGCCCTTCTTCTCATAGGGAACGGCGGACACGCCCAGGCAGGTGTAGCCCGTGGCGGCGATGGCGGCCTGCAGCGCTCCCTCCTCCGCCGGCACTTCCGACAGGAAGCTGGCCTCCCCCTTGGCCCGGGAAGCGGTCACTTTCTGTGCCCCGGGCACGGTATTGCGAATCGTGTCCGCGATGTGGGCTTCGCACATGCCGCACATCATGCCTTCGATCTTCAAGGTGGTTTTATACATGATTCCTCTCCTCTCTTTCATTTGATACATCGTTAGCAAAAGCTAACCTCTGGGGCAAAAAAATCAGCCCTCTGCTCCGCCCACATAGGTGACGATGTCGCTGAAGTCGCAGCCCAGCACCCCGCAGATCCGGCAAAGGATGGACAGATGCACGGGCTCGTCCCGGCGGAGCTTGGTCATGGTGTTGGGGGCGATGTCCGCCGCCCGCCGCAGCTGGGCCGGACTCATGCGCCGGTCGATCAGCAGCTTCCATAGTTTGTTGTAGCAAACGGTCATTCCTCTCTCCTTTCCCCCGGCCGGGAGCTTCCCGCCGGCCATCGGTTAGCATAAACTAACTACCTCTATTATACCTGCCTCTCCGCCCTTTTGCAAGAGGTTTTCCCGTTTTTTGAGAAAGGTTCCGCCTCCGGACGCAAAAAGCCGGTCCCGAAACGGGGCCGGCCGTATACCGCTGGTTTTTCCTTATTCCTGGGGGACGATGTCGTATTTCTCCACATCCATGAGCACGCTGCCCCGGGCCTCGAAGCTGATGCCGTTGGCGGTCATGGGGGTGTAGAGGGTCATGGAGAGGACCTGCTCCCCGTCGTTGACGAAGACCTCGGCGCTGAAGCGGTCCAGGATGAGGCGAAGCTTCAGCTCACCGCCCCGGTCCCGCACGAAGCATTCCCGCTCGTGGACGAAGTCCCGGGTGCAGCCGGAATGGGTGCGGCTGATGCGCAGGGTGGAGGCCTTGGGGTCGTAGACGATGTCGGAATAGTGCTGGCTGCCCTTGGCGAACTTGAGCCGGAACAGGTCGTAAGGCTCGTTTTGCTGGGGGCGCAGGGTCAGCGTCATGTCCAGCACCCGGCCGTAGATCCCCTTCAGGTTGGCTTCCTCCCTCACCGGCACGTTTTCATAGGCCACCCGGCGGCCGTGGAGGCTGTCCAGCTCTCGAACCGGGTTCTGGATGAGGCGGCCCTCCCGCACATGGAGCTCCCGGGGCAGGCTCATCTGGCCGAACCACTTGGTGCCCTCGGGGAAGGCCACGGCGGTGTCCCAGTTCTGCATCCAGGCGATCATGACCCGGCGGCCGTCGGCGGTCTGCAGGGTCTGGGGAGCGTAAAAGTCGATGCCGTAGTCCACAGCCTGGACCCGGCGGCGGTCGAAGGCCCGGGTTTGTGTATCGTAGGTCCCCATGAGGCAAACGGTGCCGTTGCCGTTGTGGAACTCCAGGCCCACCTGACTCATGTTCTGGGGGCTGACCAGCAGGATATCGGTGCCGTCCAGGCGGAAGAAATCCGGGCACTCCCACATCTTGCCGTATTCGTTGTAGCTCCTGTCCAGGACCGTGACAAAGCGCCAGCTGAGCCCGTCCTCGCTTTCAAATAGGAGGATGGCGCCGCTGCCATCTTCGGTCCGGTTCCCTACCACGCAGGCAAAGCCCCCGTCGGAGCGGCGGAAAATCTTGGGATCCCTGAAATCGTGATGGCTGAAGCCTTTTGGCACATCCTTTTCGTCCAGGACGGGGTTGATGGGCAGCTTCTCGTAGTCAAGGCCGTTGCCCAGGGCCAGGCACTGGGTCTGATAGTCCTTCCTGGTGCCCTCCGCATCCAGCTTTTGCCGAACGCCGGTGTACATCACCAGCTGCCGGCCGTCGTCCAGCTCCAACGCGGAGCCGGAGAAACACCCTGCCTGATCGTAGGCCTCGTCCGGCGCCATGGCGGCGGGAAGATATGTCCAGCGCAGCATATCCTCGCTCACCGCATGGCCCCAGTGCATGGGGCCCCATTGGGTGGAATAGGGGTGATACTGATAAAAAAGATGATACTTTCCCTGATAGAGGGAGAAGCCGTTGGGATCGTTCATCCAGCCGATGCGGGGAGAAACGTGAAAGGCGGGGCGATCCTCGGCTTTGATAAAGACGCTGTATTTCTCTTCGTAGGCTCTTGCCTTTTCCAGAGTTTCGTTGGCCATGTTCGGCTCCTTCGCTGTGTTTTGAATACGCCTCAGCCGCACCCTGCGCAATTCGAGGATGCGGCTGAGGGGGGCATGCTATCTTATTTGCTGTTCAGATACCGGGTGTAGGCGCTCTGATAGGTGTCCAGCAACCGGGACATGCCGCAGTTGTCCTCCAGCATCTTCAGATACGCATCCCACTCCGCATCGGTGGGGCCGCCGTTCTTGAGCCAGGTGCCCTCATACTCGGCCACCTGGGACACGAAGTCGGCCTTGTACCGCTTGATGACCTCCAGCTCCTCGTCGGTGAAGGTCACGTCGTTGGGATAGTACACGGGGGACTGGACGTAGGGCATCCAGTACTCCTCGATCTGCTGCAGGCGCTCCACGGCCCGATCCTCCAGGGCGAACACGTTGTTGTAGTACTCCGCCAGGATCAGCCGGGGCCCGAAGACCTCATACTGTCCCTTGAGCTCGCCGGCGCTCTTGCCGTATTTCTCCTTGGCCGCCGCGTCGTCGATGACCTGCCAGACGCCGTTGGCGTCCTTTTCGGAGAAGTAGATGCCGATGGGGCCGTACTGCAGCTGCATGACGGTCTCGGGCTCATACCACTGGTCGAAGTACTTGAGCAGGAGCTCCGGGTTGCCGCAGGCGGAGGTCACGTTCAGGTTGCCGGAGGTGACGCCGGGGCCAGAGCGGATGTTGATGTTGCGGGTGTTGGCATACTCGGTGCCAGCGGGGCCGTACATGGGGGGCAGGAACACGAAGTCATCGGTGTGGTCGCCGGCGATCTCTTTGATCTCCCACCAGGTGGTCAAGCCCACCCGGCCCTGGGACACCTTGGAGATGAGCTGGCTGGTGCTCTGGGAGAACATCTCCAGGTCCATCAGACCCTCGGCATACCAGTCATGGAAATAGGTGACTGCATCCCGATAGGGCTTGGTGGCGCTGACGAACTGAACGGTGCCGTCGGGGTTGGCCAGCAGGTCGAAGCAGATGTCAGAGGTGAAGTTGGTGAAGCCGAAGCCCGCGTAGAAGATCTCCTGGCCCCAGCACCACTGGTCATAGCCGGTGGACATGGGGATGGTGGCGCCGCCGCCAGCCAGGTCGTTGTCCTTGAAGGCCTTCAGGGCGTCATGGAGCTCGGTCAGGTTGGTGGGCACGGCCAGGCCCAGCTCATCCAGCCAGGTCTTGTTGATCATGGAGAACTCGGGGATGGCATAGATGGAAAGGTCATCTGTGGCGCCCACCGCGGCGGTGCCCATGAGCTCGCCGGAGGGAAGGCCGTAGATGCAGCCGTCCGCCTGGGTGATGCCGGCCTTGATCTCGGGATGCTTCTCAAAGATGCCGCACAGGTTGGGCATGATCTCAGGGGTGATGTAGGGGGTCAGGTCGATGAAGGTGCCATCGCCGCCGTACTCGTTGATGTCGTTCTGGCTGAAGCCAACGGCGATGAAGGCGTCGGGCAGCTGGTTGCCGCCGATGAGCACGCCCACCTTTTCACCGAGGGAGTCGCTCATCAGGTCCCACTCGATCTCCACGCCGGCCTTCTCGGCCAGCTCCACGAGAACGGGGTTGGAATCGTTGCCGCTGGAAAGGGCGGACATGCCGCCCACGATGAGGAACTCGTTCTGGTTCTCATCGCCGCGGGTCTGCGTCTTGCTCCCGCAGGCCGCCAGGGAAAGGGCCATCAGGCCGCAGAGCAACAGCGCAAAAATGCGTTTCATGTTGTTATTCTCCTTCTTTCTGTTTTGTTGATTCGTTGATTAACCCTTGACCGCGCCGGTCATGAAACCCTGCTCGAAGTACTTCTGCACGAAGGGATACATGATGAGCATGGGGGCCGCCGCCACGATCATGGAGGCGAACTTCACCAGCTCTGCGATGCGGTTGGACTCCGCGTAGCTCATGCCGCCGGTCATGCTGGTCATGGCCTCGGTGGTGATGAGGATGCCGCGCAGCACCAGGGGGAAGGGATACTGATCCTTCTGCAGGTAGATGAGGGCGGTGAACCAGTCGTTCCAGTAGGCCACCATGGAGAAGACCACCATGACCGCCATGATGGACCGGCTCAGGGGCACCACGATCCGCACGAAGGTGGTCAGGTTGTCCGCGCCGTCGATCTCCGCCGCCTCAAACATATCCCGGGGGATGTTGTTCTCAAAGAAGTTGCGGACGATGATCACGTTGCCCATGGCCACGCCGCCGGGGAGGAACAGAGCCCACATGTTGTTGAGCAGGCCCGTGTCGCGAACCACCAAATAGGTGGGGATCAGGCCGCCGCCGAAGTACATGGTGATGATGAAGAAGATGCTGATCCACTTGTGGCCGGGCAGGTCCTTCTTGCTGAGCGGGTAGGCGGTGATATACACCATGGTCACGGAATAGAGGGTACCGATGACGGTGTACTTCACGGAATTCAGGAAGCCGTTGAGCAGGTTTGAGTTGGAGAAGACCGCCTTATAGCCCTCCAGGGTGAACTGGCTGGGCATGAGGAAGGTCTTGCCCGCGTACACGTCGTAGGGGTCCGAAACGGAGGCCACCAAGACGTAGTACAGCGGATAGGCGATGATCAGCATGATGAGGGCCGTGAGGACGACCAGCACGATGTCGCTGGTCTTGTCGGACATGCCGCGCAATCCTTGTTTCTTGTTCATGGCTGCCCTCCTTACACGAAGCTCACATCAGCGGCCTTCTTGGCGATCTTATTGACCACCACAAGGAGGATGATGTTGATGACGGTGTTGAATAGACCGATGGCCGTGGAGTAGCTGTAGGCATGGTCCACGATGCCCTGCTCATACACGTACACGGCGATGACATCGCTGGTGGCCTTGTTGAGCTGGGTCTGCAGCAGGAAAACCTTCTCGAAGCCCACGCTCATAAGGCCGGACACGCTCATGATGAGCTGCAGGATGATCATGGGGATGAGCTCGGGGATGTCGATGACCCGGATGCGCTGGAACATGGATGCGCCGTCGATCTTGGCCGCCTCATAGAGGCCCGGGTCCACGGCGGACAATGTGGCCAGGTAGATGATGGTGCCCCAGCCTGCGTCCTGCCAGATGCCGGAGGCGATGTAGATGGTGCGGAAAGCCTCGGGCACGGTCATGAAGTCCACCTGCTTGCCGATGAGCAGGTTGATAAGGCCGCCGTAGGGGCTCAGGAAGATGCGGATCATACCGCAGACGACCATGATGGAGATGAAGTGAGGCGCGTAGAGAACGGTCTGGACCACCCGCTTATACTTTTTGAAGCGGAGCTGGTTGATGGCCAGCGCCAGAATGATGGGCACCGGGAAGCTCCACAGCAGGCTGTAGAGGCTCAGCTTCACGGTGTTCACGATCATGCGCTTGAAGGTGGGGGCGGTGAAGAACCGCTCGAACCAGTACCAGCCCACCCACTTGCTGCCAAAGAAGCCCCTGGCAGGCTTGTAATCCCGAAAGGCGATCTGAATGCCGTACATGGGGATGTACTTGTAGATGATCGTGATGACGATGGGGATGATCAGCAAAATGTACAGCTGCCAATTCTCCAAAATTCGCTGGCCCAAAGTTTTTTTGTGCAAGCGAATAGGCTTGGCCGCCTTTGCTGCCTTTTTGGGTGTGTTCACGAGAGATGCTCCCTCCTTGTTTGGATTCGTGTCGGGATTGATCTGGCTTTGCCGCCCGAGCCGGGTCACCAACCTGTGAACGAGACGCGCAGCCTGTCGTGAAACGATATTTCAAGAACATGGTTACAGTAGCACAAAAGCCGGATGCCTGTCAATATTTTTTTCTTTTCGCCCGGAAAAAACCACGTTTTATCCGGCTGTTTCGGATATGTTTCCTCTCTTAAAAGGGGAGAACGTTTCATGCGAATTTTGCGGTTTCCTCTTTACAAACGCACCGGCAGCGGGTATACTGCTGGTGATGATGTTTCATCAAGTTTCATGAAATCGAGGGTCGTTCCATGATAGAAAGAAGATCTGTGCCCACCATGAAGGATGTGGCCCGGGAGGCCGGGGTCTCCCTGGGCACCGTTTCCAAGGTTGTCAACGGCATTCCCGTGGGCAAGGAATATAAGGATAAGGTGGAGGCGGCCATCAGCAAGCTGGAGTATCGGATCAACAGCTATGCCAAGGGCCTCAAGAGCAGCCAGACCTATACCGTGGCGGTCATGGTGCCCAACCTCATCTCCCCCTTCTTCGCCAAGCTGGTGGACTGCATCAATCGGGAGCTGTCCGCCCGGAAGTATCGCATGCTCTTTTACGCCACGGATTACGACCCGGAGCAGGAGCAGGAGATGGTCATGCTGGCGGAGCAGCAGAAGGTGGACGGGATCATCGTGCTGAGCTACAACCCCAACCTGAAGGTGTCCGAGGACGTGCCCCTGGTGTCCATCGACCGGTATTTCGGCGGGCAGATTCCCTGCGTGTCCAGCGACAACTATGGGGGCGGGCGCCTGGCGGCAGAGAAGCTGGTGGAGAACGGCTGCAAAAATCTGGCCTTTCTGCGCATCGGCTCCCGGCTCACCAACGAGCCCAACAAGCGCAAGGACGGCTTTGTCAGTGCCTGCGAGGCCATGGATGTGCCCTACACCATGAAGATCGTGGACGACTACACCCCCTATGCCGCCTTCGAAGGCTTTCTGCAGGAGCATTTTCACGGGGGCAAGCTGGATTTTGACGGCATCTTTTGCGTGACGGATTCCCTGGCCCACCAGATCCTGGTCACCCTGAACGGCATGGGGCTGAAGGTGCCGGAGGATGTGCAGGTCATCGGCTTTGACGGGGTCCGCCACTTCGGGGATCTGGAATTCACCTGCTCCACCATCGTCCAGCCCGTGAGCGACATCGCCGCCGCCTGCGTGGACATGGTGCTGGAGAAGCATAAGACCATGGCGGCCTCCCTGGTGTGCCTGCCCGTGACCTACGGCTTCGGGGGCACCACCCGAGCATGAAAGCATGGCCAGCGAATATTTGAAATGGAAATATAGAAACGTGACGCCGGATGCCCCTCCCCCGCCCCTGTCCGGCCGGGAGAAGGCCCTCAACTGGCTTCACTACCACAGGCTCCACCTGCTGGCGGCTGGGGTGCTTTTGCTGGTGGTGGGCACCATGCTTTGGAGCATCCTGGGCATCGGCCAGGTGAAACCCGACTATGTCTTTGCTTATATAGGAAGAAACGAGCTCTCCGAGGCGGCTGTCGAAAAGCTGACGGCGGCCCTTGCCTCCCTGGGGAAGGACGTGAACGGGGACGGCCGGGTGAAGGTCAGGCTGAACCAGTACCCCTCCGTGCAAAGCCGGGACGGAGAGACGACCCTCTACTACGCCTACGCCGCGGACACCCGCCTGGTGGCGGACATCACCGCCCAGGACAGCTATTTCTTTTTGATGGAGGACCCGGCGCGGGTCCAGCGGGCCTACCAGATCCTGGCCGACAGAAACGGGGCGCCCCCTGCCGACGGGGACTACGGCGCCGAGGGCAGGGCCTTCTTATGGGCTGACTGCCCGGCCCTGGCCGCCCTGAATGTGCCGGAAGCATCGGGGCTGTATCTGGGCAGAAGATGCTTTTATGAGGAAAAGGACGCCGAAAAGCAGGCGGGGAACGAAGCCTTTTGGCAGGTGCTGACGGAGGGCGTGGAAGGATGAAAAAACGGGTTTTGCCGGGGCTGCTGGCCCTGCTCCTGCTCTTTGGCTGTCAAGCAAGGCCGGATGCCCACCCCGAATGGGGGGAGGAGCTGATCCGGGCGGGCGACTTTATGGCCGCCCGGACCCCGGCGGGCTTTGCCTTAGAGGACAACAACGACGCCCTTGCCCCCGGCGGCATCTACTATCTGACCTGGGTCAGCGGCCAAGGGCAGACCATCACCAACGAGGAGGGCCAGGAGGCCACGGTCTACGACGCCCAGCTCTATCTGCTGGTCATGGGGTGCGAAAGCCGGGAGGAAGCGGAGAAAAACGCCCAAGATTGGCTTGCCCGGGAGCAGGCCGCCTACACGGCAGGGGAGCCGCGGGCCCTTACGGCCAATGGGCGATCCTTCACCCTGCTGCCCCTGAACGGGGCCCGGGAAGGAAACCCCTACACCCACGGGGCGGCGGCCTTCGGCAGCGGGGAAACCTACGCCGTCAGCGCGGAGCTATTGTGCCGGGACACCTTCACCGACGACCCGGCGGCCATCCTGGAACAGTTTTTACAGGACCTTCACTATTGACAGGAGACAGGATTCATGGGCATGTTTTTTCCGGAGGAAGAGGAGCATTTCACCGGCCGGCGCAAGGCTGGCTTTCCCCGCTATAAGGAGGTTTTGGAAGGCAGCTGGAAGGAATTCTTCCTGGTGGGGTTCATGACCCTCCTCTTCTTCCTTCCCTTTGCCGGAGGCATGGTCTACGCCGTGCTGACCTCCAGCGCCCTGGTGGCCCTTTTGGCCGGCCTGTTGGGGGGCGCCATCGCCGGGCCGGGGTTCGCCTGCCTCATTGACATCCTCCTGCGGCGGCTGCGCAGCGACAAGGACGACTGGTGGGCCAGCTACAAACGGGCCTTTCGGCAGAACTGGCGGGCGGCCATCCTGCCGGGGGTGGTCCAGTGCGTCTTTCTGGGGGTCATCGTCTACGGCGGCGCCCTCATGTACTGGGGGGCGGGGGCCGCGACCCCGGCCACCCTGCTGCTGCTTTTGTTCGCGTCGCTTCTGCTCACCATGCTCATGAGCGCCTGGTGGCCCCAGGTGGTCCTCTTTGAGCAGAAAGCCCTGCTGCAGATCAAAAATGCCCTGCTTTTCTGTATTTTCCATTTCTGGAAGGTGGCTCGCTCGGCCATCTTGGAGATCCTGTGGTGGGCGATCCTGATTCTGTTCCTGCCCTGGACCGCCTTTGTCGTCCCCATTCTGGGGGTATGGTACATAAAATATGTGGCCCTGTTCCTCCTCTACCCCCTCCTGGACGAGGATTTTCGCATTGAGGAGCAGATCGAGGAGAAGTTCCCCGGGGTCATGGAGGAATGAATATGATCGCGGAAAATGAGTTTGTGCTGACCGAAGAGCTGTTCTATGAGGGCTTCGCCGGGGTCCAGAAGGACTATCGGAAGTTCATCCGGGGCCTCATCGCCGTGCTGGCGGTGCTGGGGGTGGGGCTCATCGCCTTCACCCTCATCCGGGGGGAGAGTTTCCTGTTCGTGGTGGTGGAGCTGGCGGTGCTGCTGTTCGTGGGGGTCTATGCCGGGGTGTTTTTGCCCAAGCGGAAGGCCAAGGCCGCCTACGAAGCCATCCTGCGCCGGACCGGAGCGAACGCGCCCCGCGTCACCCGCTTCTATGAGGACCACCTGGAGGCGGACGCCGGCGGGCAGACCGCCACCCTGTCCTATAGGGACATCCTGCGCCAGCAGGAAACGGCCCGGCTCCACATCCTGGTGGGCAGCGACAAGCGGGGCTTTATGATCAAGAAGGACGGCTTCACCCAGGGGACCCTGGCCCAGGTGCTGACCGCCATCGAGAAAGCGAACACGGAGGAGGAAGACCATGACTGACATCACCGCCATCGGCGAAGTATTGATCGATTTGACCCAATCGGGGCTGACGGACCAGGGGATCCCCCGGTTCGACGCCAACCCCGGCGGCGCCCCGGCAAACCTGGCGGTGGCGGCGGCCCGCCTGGGCGCCAAGACCGCCTTTGTCGGCCGGGTGGGCAGCGACAGCTTCGGCAGCTATCTGATCCGCTGCCTGTCGGAAAACGGGGTGGACGTGAGCGGGCTGTCCGTCGATCCCCGGGAGCACACCACCTTGGCCGTGGTGGCCCTGGACAAAACGGGAGAGCGGACCTTCAGCTTCTACCGGGACCCCAGCGCCGATGTGAACCTTGCCTGGGCGGACGTGCCCGAGGGGCTGCTGCAGCGCACGAAGGTCCTCCATTTCGGCAGCGTGAGCCTGACGGCGGAGCCCTCCCGGACCGCCACCCTGCAGGCGGCCAAAACGGCCCGAGAGGCCGGCGCCCTGGTGAGCTACGACCCCAACTACCGGGCCAGCCTGTGGCCCGACGAGCAGACGGCCATCCGGCGGATGCTGGAGCCCCTGCCCCTGGTGGACATCCTGAAGGTTTCCGATGAGGAGCTACCCCTGCTCACGGGGATCAGCGACCCGGATCGGGGCAGCGCAAGGCTGGCCGAGAAGGGCATCCGCCTGGTGCTGGTGACGCTGGGCGCTCACGGCGCCTTCTACCGCTTCGACGGAAAGATCGGCCATGTGCCCGGGGTGCCCTGCCGGGTGGGAGACACCAACGGCTCCGGGGACACCTTCTTTGGCGCAGCTCTTTCCCGGCTGGTGAAGCTGCCCTCCCTGGACGCGCTCACCATCCCGGAGCTGGAGAGGATCGTGGCCTTTGCCAACAAGGCCGCCAGCATCACCACCAGCCGCCACGGCGCCATTCCCGCCATGCCCACCCTGCAGGAGATGGAAAACTGAACGAAGACATCCTATACCTTGACCGTGTTTTCATGCGAAAACGCGGTTTTTCATTCTTATATAAAAACGTTTCACCATTTAACGGCAAACATAGGTCATCTCCTTTTCTCCATGTTATACCACTATTTTTCAAAATGATAATATTTTTCCTTGACAAGAATTATGCCGATGCCCTATACTTTATTTGTGAAAACGGTGAAACGTTTTTTCAAGAACAAAACCAACCAAACCACAAGAAAACCAAATTTACAAGACCGAAAGGGAGCAAGGATGAAAAAGAATCTTCAGAAGCTGTTCTCTATCCTCCTCGTCCTCAGCATGGTGCTGGGGCTGGTTGCCTGTTCCGGCGCAGGCGCTTCCAATGGGAAGAGCGCGGCCGCGGCGGAGCTGGTCAACGGCGATTTTGAGGATATCAGCGCAGGACAATGGACGGGCTGGACCCGTCACGATGCCGCGTTCAACTTCCGCGGCGTGGTCAACAATGAGAAGGTCAAGGGCGTTGCCATGGAGAAGTCCGGAGAATACTACTTTGCCGGTTCCCTGGGCGGCAACCCGCCCATGCGGGGCACCCTGACCTCCGACGTGTTCAAGCTGGGCGGCAACGGCTTCATCACCTTCAAGATGGGCGCCGGCAAGGACAACGAAAAGGTGTACGTGGAGTTCTTCGAGGAGGGCAAGGCTGAGCCCATCGCCCACGTGGTCAACGAGGACTGCGACGGCATGTTCATCACGGAACACCTGATGACCAAGGTGGTCGACCTGTCCGCCTATGTGGGCAAGAACATCTACATCGTGGTCACCGACAACGACGACGGAAACGACCTCTCCTACGTGAACCTGGACGCCTTCCATGTGTGCGCCAGCGAGGATGAGGTGAAGGCTGCGGAAGAGGACCATGCCCGGCAGGTGGCCGAGTTCGGCGAGAAGCCCTTCGAAGAGGACGAGACCTCCAATCAGATCGTCAACGGCGGCTTCGAGACCGGCGACCTCACCGGCTGGAAGGTGCTGGAAGGCACGGCCCTGACCCGGGCCGCCATCGTGCCCACCAGCCAGTATTACTGGGGCGACCGGGCGGTGTACGGCGAGGGCGAATTCTATCTGGACGGCAGCAACAACGGCGCCATCCAGGAGAGCCTCACCGGCGCCATCCGCTCCACCAAGTTCACCCTGGGCGGCGACGGCTTCATCACCTTCATGATGGGTTCCGGCAACGGCGGCTCCTATGTGGCCCTGTGCGACGGCAACACCGATGAAGAGCTGATCAAGGTCACCAACGACTACTTCTCCGATCCGGCTCTGGCTTTGACCCTCCTTCGGATGTATGTGGATGCCAGCGAATATATCGGCCGGGTGTGCTATCTCAAGGTCGTGGACGACAACGACGGCAGCAAGGGCGGTTTTGCCTTCATCAACGTGGACGACTTCCGGGTGTCCCTCACCCGGGAAGAAGTGGCGGCACTGCAGGTGGAACAGCTGGAGAAGATCCAGAACGAAACCTACACCTCCGCTTCCTACGACGATCTGAGCTCCCTGCGGAACTACTACGCCAACTACCCCTACCTGGTGCCCCTGGCTTCCCTGACCATCACGGCCTATGCCCAGAACCAGGTTGTGGACTGCGGCACCGTGGACTTGACCAAGTTCGTGGCCGACGCCAAGGCTGCCTTCGGCGAGGAGAGCGTGCCCGTGGCCATCCGCAAGGTCACCTTCGACGGCAAGGAGACCACCTCCGGCTTCGATGCCTTTGACATGAGCGCCCCCGGTGCCTACCAGGTCACCTACGGTGCTTCCTATGAGGACAAGACCGCCGAGACCGCCTTCACCGTCATCGCCATGGCGGACCACAACTCCGTGGCCAACGGCGGCTTTGAGAGCGGCAACCTGGCCGGCTGGACCGTGCTTTCCGACGCCTGGAGCATTGTGGAAGGCCAGCCTGCGGGCGTCATCAGCGCCACCTCCTACTGGAACGAGGCTCTGCCCTACAACCAGGCGGGCGACTACCATCTGGACGGCTGGAACACCGGCATCGGCGAAGGCGATCCCTGGGCGGTCCGCTCCACCAACTTCACCCTCTCCGGCTCCGGCTTCATTTCCGTCCGCATGGGCGGCAATGCCGCGGCGGTGAAGGTCTTCAAGGCTGACGGCACCGAGATCGGCTACTACAAGCAGACCCGCTTCCACGACGAGTTCTTCCCCTCCGTGGGCCAGGGCGGCTCCTGGGCCGACATGGGCACCTATGTGATGGACCTGTCCGATTACATCGGCGAGGAGCTGTACATCGAGCTTCACGACGAGCAGATCGACGCGGGCTGGGCCCACGGCTTCTTCGATGAGGTGGTCACCTTCTACGAGACCGCCCCCGATTACGAGAACCTCTCTGACACCGTTATGGACGGCAACCAGGCCGGGGAGATCCAGATCCCCTGGCAGCTGGCCACCAACCTGAAATAAACCACTCCATCCAGCCTGCCCGGGGGAGGCTTCTCCCGGACAGGCTGCTCCCAACCGTAAGGAGGGCCCATGAAGAAACATTCCATTCTCCTCATCGCGCTGCTCATGGCGGCGCTCATCCTGCTGGCAGGCTGCGGCGGCAAGGACAAGCACAGCAAGGCCCTTCTGCTCCACCTGACCTTTGACGAGGGGCAGGGCCTGGTGGTCAAGGACGCCTCCGGCCATGTGCCGGACACGGAGATGAACTACACCTTCGCCCACGCCACCTACATGGACAGCCAGGACCCCCAGTGGCGCAGCGAGGGTATCAGCGGCGGATGCCTGCTGCTGGACGGCAGCTCCACCTATGTGAGCTTCAACCGGAACGACATCACCGTCTCCGGCAAGGCCCTCACCGCCCAGGTGTGGATCGCCCCCCGTATGTTCGAGTGGGACGACCCCAACGGCGTGAACAACGGCAACGACGCCCCCACGGGCATCCTGAGCCAGTCCAACAAAGCCAACAACCAGGGCTTTTTGCTGGGCTATGAGCGCTTCGGCCGCCTCACCTTCCAGGTGGGCACGGGGAGCGACTGGCTCTCCATCTGGACCAACGGCGACAACCTGAAGAAGTACGCCTGGAACCTGGTCACCGCCACCTTCGACGCCGAGGCCGGGGAAATGTGCCTGTATCTCAACGGGGAGCTGGTGGCATCCGGCTCCGTGCCCAAGGGCGCCGAGATCGCCCCTGCCAAGCGGGCGCCCCTGCTGGTGGGCCGCAACGGGGAGGCCGAGCGCCTCACCGCCGGATATCTGAACGTATCCAGCGGCTACATTGATGAGGTGAAGCTCTACAGCGAAGCCCTTGCCGAAAAGGAGATCAGCGACTACTTCCAGGGCGTGACGGTGCCCGAGATCGAGTTTGAGAAGATCTGGCTCCAGAACATTCTCACCGGCGATTACACCCGGCCCCAGTTCCACGGCGGCCCCTACCAGTTCTGGATGAACGAGCCCCACGCCCCGATCTACTACAACGGCACCTACCACCTGTTCTACCAGGCCAACATGACCGGCGCCTACTGGCGCAACATCTGCTGGGGGCATCTGGTGAGCCCCGACATGGTGAACTGGAAGCCGGTGAAGGAAGCCATCGTGCCCATGGATGATTCCGTGGTGCCCGACGGTGTCTGGTCCGGCGGCGCCACCCTTGACAGCAACGGCGTGCCTCTGCTATTCTTTACGGCAGGGAACGACAGTTTTCGCGACGTGGAGGGCCTTATTTCCAACCAGAACATCGGCGTGGCCTACCCCAAGGATCTCTCCGACCCGGAGCTTATCGAATGGGCTGTCTGTGATGAGCTGGCCATCGTGCAGCAGAAGGGACAGGGGCGGCCCGGGGAGTTTAGGGACCCCCACATCTGGAAGGAAGGGGACACCTGGTGCATGCTGGTCTGCTCCGGCAGCGCCACCACCAAGGGCGGCACGGCCCTCCTATACGCCACGGACACACTGGAGCTCCGGACGGACGGCACCGTGGCCATGGACTGGCAGTATAAGGGCCCGGTCTACGAGATGAAGAACCAGAGCGCCCTCTACGGCACCTCCTGGGAGCTGCCCATCATCCTGCCGGTGTCCAACGAGGCGGGGACCGTCACCAAGTACTTCTTTGAGATCTCCCCCGCCCCCGCCAGCATCGCGGACAACAAGGTGTACTACTGGCTGGGCGACTTCGACCTTGCCACCGGCAAGTTCACCCCGGACGAAGCCTTTGCGGGCGAACCCCACCTCCTCGATTACGGCGCCAACGTGTTCACCGGCCCCAGCTGCCTGGTGGACCCGGTGAGCGGGAACATCTACATGTTCTCCATCATGCAGGATCAGCGGGGCGCCGCAGAGCAGGGCGCATCCGGCTGGGCCCACACCGTGGGGCTGGCCCGGCGCATCTACCTCAATGACGACGGCACGGATCTGATGATGGCCCCCATCGAGGCCCTCCACGGCCTGGAGGAAGGGGTGCTCATCAACGAGAGCAACCTGACATTGGAGGCAGCCAACGGGGCCCTTGCCAACGTGAAGGAGGACATGCTCTACATCCGCATGGAGGTGGATGTGCGCCAGGCCAAATCCTTTGGCATCGATCTATTGAAGGGCGGCAAGTGGGACGCCACCACCTACACCTACGACGTGGAAAACGCCCTCATCCAGGGGCGCACAGAGAACAAGGGCGAGGGCGCCAAGGCCAAGGCCGTTTCCGGCGCGCTCCCCAACGACGACGGTATCTTGAGCTTTGAGATCTATCTGGACCGCTCGCTGGCAGAGGCCTTCTTCGAGAACTACAAGGCCATCAGCATCCGGTCCTACCCGGAGGACAAAACCTCCCGGACCATCGATGTCTTTGCCGACGGCAGCGTGGAGATCCTCTCCCTGTACGTGGCAAAAATGGGTTCCATCTTCGACTAAAGAATGTAAGGCCGAGGGCGCACTACTCCACAAACAATAGGCGTCCCGCCTGAAAAAAAGGAGGAAAGTCCGGCATCTCCCGGTGCGGCAGTGTGGAGACCTGTCGTAATGCGGCCCGAAAAGCCGCGAGAGCGCCCCTTGCGGAGGCAGAGCGCCCAGAGACAACACAGCATGGCAACCGTACAACTCAAGAACATCAAGAAGGTCTATCCCTACATCAGCGGCGAACAGAAGAAGAGCAAGAAGAAGGACGATCAGCCGGAGAAGAAGAAAGTCAACCTGCAGATCACCGACGAGGGCGTCGTCGCCGTCCAGCAGTTCAGCCTGGATATCAAGGACAAGGAGTTCATCGTCCTGGTGGGCCCCTCCGGCTGCGGCAAGTCCACCACGCTGCGCATGGTGGCCGGTCTCGAAGAAATCAGCGACGGCGAGCTGCTCATCGACGGCAAGCTGGTGAACGACATCCCGCCCAAGGATCGGGATATCGCCATGGTCTTCCAGAACTACGCCCTGTACCCCCACATGACCGTGTACGAGAACATGGCCTTCTCTCTGAAGCTCCGCCACGTGCCCAAGGCCGAGATCGACAAGAAGGTCCGGGAGGCCGCGGAGATCCTGGACATCACCCAGTACCTGAACCGGAAGCCCAAGGCCCTGTCCGGCGGTCAGCGGCAGCGTGTGGCCATCGGCCGGGCCATCGTCCGGGCCCCCAAGGTCATGCTCATGGACGAGCCTCTTTCCAACCTGGACGCTAAGCTTCGTAACGAGATGCGGGCGGAGATCATCAAGCTGAGAAAGCGCATCGACACCACCTTCATCTACGTGACCCACGACCAGACCGAAGCCATGACCCTGGGCGATCGGATCGTCATTATGAAGGACGGCTACATCCAGCAGATCGGCACCCCCCAGGAGGTGTTCAACCATCCCGCCAACCTGTTCGTGGCCGGCTTCATCGGCATGCCGGTGATGAACTTCTTCGACGCCCAGCTGATCCGTGAGGGCAGCAAATACTTCGTGGAGGTGGGCGGCTACCGCACCGAGCTGGCTCCCGAGAAGGAGGAGCGCTTGCTCAACAACGACGTCCAGAGCCAGCCCGTGACGCTGGGCGTTCGCCCCGAGCACACGGATGTGGACAGCGCCGGCGTGGCGGCCACGGTGGAAGTGGCGGAGATGATGGGTTCCAGCGTCCATCTCCACGTGAACGCGGACGGCCACGACGTGATCATCATCGTGCCCACCATCGAGATGAAGGGGAACTATGAAATGGGCGACATCGTCCACTTCTCCTTCCAGGGGAATGTGGCCCACGTCTTCTCCAAGGAGACCGAGAAGAACCTGGAGTTCTAAGCTCCGATTCCTCTGTGCCTGCCGCAGCAGGCATATCGCTCAAAGCCCGGCCGGGATCTCTCCTACCCGGCCGGGCCGCTTTTTTGGCGGAAACAAAAAAGGAGCGGGCCCGGTCTGGGTCCGCTCCTTCTCTTTTGGCTCTCCCCTATTCCACCTCTATCTCCTTGATGATGCACTCGTTGCCCTTCAGCAGCCAGGTCTCCCCGCTGTGGCAGTAGGGGCACTCCCGGCCGTACTGAACGGTGGGGTAGGTCTTCTCACAGTTCCCGCAGAAGGTGACGGCGGGGATGGTCTCCAGCTCCAGTTCCGCCGTTTCCAGCACCGGGTGGCGCTTGCGGAAGTAGTTCCAGCAGTCGGTGAAGTAGTCCGTCATGATGCCGGACACCTCCCCCACCTGCAATGTCACCCGCAGGATCTTTTCGATCTGCTGCGCCTTCGCCTCCTCCTCCAGGGATTTGGCCAGGTGCAGGATGATGCCCATCTCGTGCATATCAATCCTTCATGAGCTCCTGGATGTCCACGCCATAGCCCGTGTGGGGATGGGTCTTGTGGAATTCCTTGGTGGCCTTGTTGTATTCCTTCCGCTTCCGGCGCATCATCTTGGCCTCCTCGGAGCCGCTGTGGGCAATGATCTTGAAGGCCCGCTTGACGGCGTAACCCAGCAGGCCGCCCACCTTGTCCTCGGCCCGACGCATGTCGGAGTTCTGGGGGTGATCCCGCAGCAGATGGATGGCGTCGAACTCGCACCGGGTGGTGCACAGGCCGCAGCCGATGCATTTGTTTTCGTCCACGATGGTGGCGCCGCAGCCCAGGCACCGGCGGGTCTCCGCCTGGACCTGCTCCTCAGTGAACACCAGATGGGGGTCGCGGAAGGAGTTCTTGGCGTCGATGGTCAAATCCACCGGGGGCACCTGCCGCTGGGCATGGTCGTAGGAATCGATGGCGATGTTGTCCTTGTCCAGGGGCTTGAAGTAGCGGCGATCCCGGCCCAGGGTCTGGGACACGTGGTTCTTGGACACGAACCGGGCCAAGGACTCGGCGGCCTCATGGCCCTGGCCGATGGCGTCGATGACGAACTTGGGGCCGGTGTACACGTCGCCGCCCACGAAGATGGCGGGGTCGTCGGTCTGATAGGTGAACTTGTCCGCCACGGGGTAGTTGCCGTGCCAGAACTTCACGCCGGTGCCCTCCAGGAGCTTGCCCCACTCGATGGCCTGG
>CACWYB010000023.1 GCA_902765005.1 uncultured Eubacteriales bacterium
TTATGGTGATTTACGGCTTTTGCCCCTTTGATAAAATGCCTGAAAATGCGGGATATAGCGAGTTATGGCGAGTAATGTCCGATTTGTAAATACTTTCCCGACCATGAAGCCCATCGGTGTGCAGAAGAAGGCGGAGGCCGCCCAGGCGGCTGCGGAAGCCCCGGTTCAGGAGGCTGCGCCCGTCGAGCCGGAGAAGATTGACTTCACCGGCGTCGAGATCGAACCGCTGTTCAAGGATTTCGTCGATTTCGAGACCTTCTCCAAGTCTGATTTCCGTGCGGTCAAGGTGCTTGCCTGCGAAGCCGTACCGAAGAGCAAGAAGCTCTTGAAGTTCACTTTGGACGACGGCACAGGTACGGAACGCACGATTTTATCGGGCATTCACTCCTATTACGAGCCGGAGCAGCTCATCGGCAAGACTTGTGTGGCGATCACGAATCTCCCGCCCCGGGCCATGATGGGCCTTGAATCCTGCGGCATGCTGCTCTCCGCTGTCCACAAGAAGGACGGCGAAGAACGGCTGAACCTTTTGATGGTTGACCCACACATCCCCGCCGGCGCGAAGCTGTACTAATCGCATAGAGCCTCAAACGCCTCGGAGAAATCCGAGGTGTTTTTTTATGTACTTTTCAGACTTTTCCACCTATCAATTCCCCTCCCGTTTTCGTCCAAAATACACCAATTTACACCAGTCGTACACCAATCTTGCAAGGGTATCTGTCCAAGGGTATCGAGGACTTTATGAAGGATCTGGTGAAGGCGACGCTGCAAAACCCGCGGGAGAGCGCGTTTATGCTGCGCTTTGCCGCCGCCACCGCCGCCGCGTCGAGAAAGCGCAGGAAGTCTGAGGACAACGGGCTGCACATTCCCTCGTTTCTGATCGCCAGCATCACAAGCCAGTGCAACCTGCATTGCGCAGGCTGCTATTCCCGCTGCAACCACGCAACCGTGGACGCCGCGCCCGTGCAGCAGCTGACAAGCGAGGAATGGCTCAAAATATTCAGCGAAGCCGACGACCTGGGCATCAGCTTTATCCTGCTTGCGGGCGGGGAGCCCATGCTGCGGCGGGACATCATCGAGGCGGCGGGCAAGCGCTCCAACATCCTGTTCCCGATCTTCACCAACGGCACCTTCATGGACGAGCGGTATTTTGACCTGTTTGACCGCTGCCGCAACCTCGTGCCGATCATGAGCATCGAGGGGGAGCAGGCCGTGACCGACGCAAGGCGCGGCAAGGGGATTTATGAGCGTCTGGTGCGGAATATGGATGAGCTGCACCGGCGCGGGCTGATTTACGGCGCATCCGTTACGGTGACCACCCAGAACATCCGGGAGGTCACCTCCGAATCGTTCCTCAAGACGCTGTCCGACCGGGGATGCAAGGCGGTCATCTTTGTGGAATTTGTGCCGGTGACCGAAGAGAGCCAGGAGCTCGCCCCAGGGGACGCCGAGCGTGCATATCTGCAAGGGGAGCTGACCCGGCTTCGTCAGGCACATCCCGAAATGGTCTACCTGTCCTTCCCCGGCGACGAGAAGAGCTCCGGCGGATGCGTCGCGGCAGGGCGCGGCTTCTTCCACATCAACTCCCACGGCGGTGCGGAGCCGTGTCCCTTCTCGCCCTATTCGGACGTGAACGTCAGAAACACGTCCCTGCGGGATGCTTTGAACTCCAAATTGTTTGTCACGCTGCGCGAAAACGGACATCTGCTGGAGGATCACGCGGGCGGCTGCGTGCTGTACGAAAAGCGGGATCTGGTCCAGCGCATATTAGCGGAAGAATCAAAATAAGAAAAGGAGCTGCGTATGAAATCACTTGTCGTTTATTTCAGTGCCGAGGGCAGGACAGCTGGCGTTGCCAAAGCCTTTGCAGAGAGAACCGGCGCGGATCTGTTTGAAATCCGCCCCGAAAGCCCCTACACCGCCGCGGATCTGAACTGGAGAAACCCGCTTGCGCGCTGCAACCGGGAATATTTCGGCAAAAAGGACGTGCCGGTCGTCGGCAGCGTTCCGGGCTTTGCCGATTATGAAACCGTCTGGATCGGCTTTCCGATCTGGTACGGCTGCGCGCCCAATGTGATCAACACCTTCTGCAAGGCCTACGACTGGTCGGGGAAGGCCGTACACGCGTTTGCCACCTCCGGCGGCAGCGGGATCGGCAAAACCGCCGAAAAGCTGCAGCCCTACCTGTCCGGCGCGGCGTCGGTGGATGCGGTGCTGGTGCAGGACGCCGAGGCGTTGCTGCAAGCAGCAAAAGAGGTGTGATCCCCCTTATCCGAAACGGGCGAGCGATCGCCGGAAACGGGCCGGGATCCCTTTGAAGAAAGGGAAAAGGGCCGGGAGGATCAAATGCGTCATCCAGGTGCCTTTCCCCAACCGCTGTGTGAATGCCGCGCCCACCGTTCCCGCCGCTCTACCCGGCAAAATCCTGCCGCCTTCTGATAGGCGCAGCTCACCATTGGCGCAAAAGAAAGCCCGCTATGATAGTTGGTCCTGGCTGACTATCATAGCGGGCCTTTTTCTTGGTGGAAAATGAGTTGTTTTTATTCGTTGAACCCGTCTGGGCCGGTTACGGCTGGCCGTTCATGAGCCGGACATAGGCGGAATAGACCTCCACGGCGTCCAGGTCCTTGAGCTCGGGGGCGACGGTCACCTCCATCTGCACGGCCCGGGCCACCACCAGATCGGAGAGGTAATCCTCCTGGAGGGCGGCCAGGGCCTCCGGGTCGGCCTTGAGCTTGTCCGTCAGCGCCTTGCGCAGGATGATATAGAAGCCGGTCTCCCCCTCCACCACGCCGCTGACCTGGCCGGGCCGGAGGGCCTTGGCGGCGGTCTCGTAGGCGGTGTTCATGGTGCCGGGGGCGAAGGTGTAGCCCTCCGGGTTGTCCTTCCGATAGGGGTCCTCGCTGTTGGCCTCCGCCAGGGCGGCGAAGGCGGCCGCCGGGTCAGCGGCGGCGGCGATCTCCTGTGCCAGCGCCTCGGCCTTGGCCTTCTTGGCGGCGATGGCCTCGTCGGACAGGGGGGTGTAGCCGGAGAGCTCCAGCTTGGTCAGGTAAATGTGGTCTGTGAACAGGCCGTAGTCGTCCAGCTCCTCCGGGCCGGCGTAGAGGGGGTTGCCGGGGGTGCTCACCAGGGCGTAGAGCTTGTCGAACCAGTGGCCGTAGGCGCTGATCCGGTCGTAGTTGGCCCGGGACAGGCCCATCTCGGCGATGTAACCCTGGAAGGCCTCCTCGCTGCCCAGGCTGCTGACCAGCTCCTGCCGCTCCTGCTCCAGGGCCTGCCGATCCTCCTCCGTCAGGGTGAGGCCGTTCTCCCGGGCCAGGGCCTCCAGGGCCATGTAGTGGCGGACGGTGTCCTCGGTCTGCCGGTTGAGATATTCTCGCAGGGTGTCGTAGCCGCCGAAGGGGGCGTCCCAATTCAGGTACCCGTCGGTGCCCATGATGCCCTTGAGCTCCGGGTTTGTCTCCGCGTAGGTGTACACCCGATACTCTAGCAGGCTGGCGTTATAAATCTGATAATAGCAATACAGGGCCAGAGGCACCTCCACCCCCTCCCCGGACAGGACCGTCATCTCCGGGTCCAGGCCGGTGATGGAGGTGTAGATCTCCGTCACGCTGGACAGGGGGACGGCCGTGGCCGTGGGGGCCGGGGCCTGAGCGGCTTCCTGCTTCTTCCCGCAGCCGAAAAGGCCGCCAAGGAGCAGCGCGCAGGCAAGCAGCAGGGCAAGGGTTCGCTTCATGTTCGTTCCTCTTTGGTTGGATTGTTCGCCGGACCCGGCGGGAGAAAAAAGGTTCCGGGGAGCATTCCAAGGAAGGCTCCCCGTTTTTCTTCGATTCGGTTGTTTAGGATGGGATCAATCGTAGTAGACCCGGTCCGCCGGGGCCGTGGCGGGGTTGTAGTAGTAGGGCGCCAGGCTCTGGCAGAGCTCCTGATAGGAGGGGATGCCCTCCACCTGGATGGTCTGGTCGGGGTTGATCATGTTGTTCCACTCGATGGTCTTGAGGATGGTGGTGATGTGACGGGCCACCCGCTTCTCGATGGGCCAACCGCTTTCGTCGATGGGCGAATAGAGGAGCTTGTGATCCCCCGCCAGCATGACGAACCGATCCTTGCCTTCCATGAGCAGGGCTTCGTCGGTGATGCCGCGGATACGGTCCAGCATGGGCTCGGCTACCTCGAAGGTGTAGGGCACGCAGTCGGACCAGTCGCCGATCTCACGATGGCTCAGGCCATGGAGGGCTTCCGGCGAGTAGTTGCAGGTGATGGCCACGTCAAAGGGATCGGCGGTCAGGTCCATGGACACCATGGAGCCCACCACATCGCCCCGCTGATGGAACACGATGGTATTCTCCACGGAGTATTCCAGCTCCGCCTCGTGGAGGTCGATGGCCAGATCGATGCCCTCCTGCTTGATCATCTGCATGGCGGCGTAGTTGGTCCGCTCGGTCAAAAGGCCGTTGGCCTTGCCGGGCCAGGTCCGGTTGATGTTGCGCACGTCCACGTTGGCCAGGTTCTGGCCGCTGGGATAGTGGATGTAGACCTCGGGATCGGGCCAGGAATCCAGCTGGTTGCCGGCCCGGTCGCCGAAGCGCCACTTCATGGTGCCCCAGCCGCAGTCGTAGGTGAAGAAACGGGGATAGGCTTCGCCCACGCGGGTGTTGGTGGAGGCGCTGGTGTTCATGCTGTCGATGACGAAGACCCGGCCCTGGGTGACCTTCAGATTCTCCACGATGAGGGAGCAGGCCATGACGCCCACGGGCTCCTCCGGATGGCTCCGGCCCCAGATGAGGATGGTGCCACCGGGAACGCCGCTGTCGAAGATGTACACGTTGCAGTCGTTCACGGTGCCCTTGATCACGTCGCTGTAATCGGAGAGTTTCTTGACCTCGGTGATGTACTTGCTGACGACCACGGGCTCCTTATAGGTCCTGTGCTCCCGGAACATGTAGCCGGCGATGGCCATCATGACCACGGCCAGGGCCACGGCTACGATCTTGACGATGGTGGTTTTGTTTTTCATTTTCCTTCAGCCCCCTTTACTTCAGCCGCAGCAAGCGAAGGACGAACGGGATCATGATCACAACATATACCAGGGCATCCTGCACGTTCTTGGTCTTGATGAAGACCCGGATGATGGCCAGCAGGAAGAAGGCGGCGGTAGCATAGGTACAGATTGTGATGATCAGATTCACGATTACCAACAGACTCATATGCTTACACCCCCAGGAAGTTGCCGAACGGCTTGTTGAAGATCATGGCCAGCGTGCAGATAGCCAGGATGAACAGCATGGGCACCAGGGCCTTCTTCACGAAGCCCTTGTAATACTCGCCCTTGTAGTCCAGCTCCAGCACCGTGGCGCGGCCCACCACCGCGGTAGGCGGCAGGCAGTCGCCCACAGGCCACATGACCGCCCAGCAGGACAGGGCGATGATGGGGTTGTAGCCCAGCATGTTGAAGAGCATGATCAGCGGCACGCCGAACAGCGGCGCCACCGCGTATTGGAGCACGCCCTCGGTGACGGGCAGGATCAGCCACAGGGCCGCGAACAGCAGCCAGATGGGCAGAATGACCACGGCCAGGGACAGCAGGCCCCGGGCGCCGGTGAGGGTCATGATCTGGTTCAGCACGCCCACGACCATCATGATGCCCACCAGCTCCTTCAGATTGGTGACGGTGGTCATGGCGATGTCCAGGACGTTCACCTTCTTGGGGCTGACCAGCAAGGTGGTGAAGCCGCAGAGCATGAAGATCATGGGCAGGCCGAAGGTGGGCCACCAGGCCGGGAAGATGCGGGCGCCCAGGATCAGCACGACCATCACCACGAAGGGAACGAAGGCCTTGAGCAGGTTCCAGCCGGCCGGCGCTTCGGGCAGGGTGGCGAGGACTTCGTCCACGGTGCCCTTGCGCTCGCCCTTGCCGGCCAGATAGAAGGTGGCAAAGAGGGCGCCCAGGCCGCTCAAGATGAGCAGGGGCCAGGTGAAGCCCGTGTAGGGCATGTTGGCGCCGGCGGCGGCCATCATGGCCCAGAGGTTGATGGGCGGGCAGGCGGCGGACATGGCAGCCAGGATGAAGATCAGGGCCACCCGCTTATCCTCCTCCACACCCATGGCGGTGAGCACCGCGCCCACCAGGCCGCCCACGGTGAGCACCGTGGTGGCGCCGGAGCCGGTGACCGCGCCGGGGACCATCATGACCACCATGAGCAGCAGCAGGCAGACGACCCTATGGTCATAGAACCGCTTGACGATGGTCCGAACCAGGTAGGATACGCCGCCGGTCTCCTTGTACAGGGTCATGAAGAAGGTGGCGGTAAGGAAGGTCATGCACACATCGAAGTAGGTGAAGGTGCCCTCCACCAGATGGCGGATGACCTCTGCGAAGGTGAGGACCGACCTGGGGTCCTCGCCCATGGGCAGGATCACATGAGCGATGACGGCGCTCACGGCGCCCAGCAGTAGGCACAGCTCCGTGTTCAGGCGAAGCTTTTTCGCGACCGCGAACACCACGGCGATCACGATGAGCACTGCCAGGGAATGCGTCAACATAGTCAAAACGAATACACCCCCTTTAGCCCCTTGCCGGCCTTAACCCAGGACGGAGGTGATGGACTTGGCGTCCTTGACCTTGATCAGCGGGATGTTATGCTCAGTGCAATAGTTGGTGAACAGACCGTCGTTGTCGCTCTCCTCGATGACCAGAACCACATCCGCCACGGCCAGCATGGAATCGATGGAGGCCTGGTCGGAGTAGTCGGTGCGGCGGGCGGAGCCCTCGATGTGGGCGCAGACCACGACCATGCCCGCATCCTTGGCGGCCTGGGCCAGCTTCTGGCAGCGGGCGATCTCCGCGTCGATATCGGTGCCGGCGGCGCCCATGCCCTTGCCGGAGGTGCCGGTGGTGATGACCAGGGTCTTGGCGTTGGGGGCCACCTCCAGGAGCTGTTCGGCGGTCAGGTTGTTCTCGTTGATGGCTTCCAGGCCCAGGGTGCCGGCCAGGGACTTAAACATGACCGCGCCGGGGCTCTGGCCGCAGGTGGTGGACACGAAGGGGCCATAGATCTTCCCCTCCTCCTGGGCTTCGGGAGCGGCTTCGGCCGGCTTCTCGGCAGGCTCCTCCGCCGCGGCGGCGGCTTCGGCAGGCTTCTCGGCGGGCTCTTGGGCCGCTGGGGCCTCGGCAGGCTTCTCGGCAGGCTTCTCGGCGGCGGCCGCGGGCTCGTTGGCGGGGGCCGGCTCATTGGCGGGGGCGGCTTCCTTGCTGCCGCAGGCCACCAGGGCCAGGGCCAGGGCCAGGACTAACAGCAATGCGATGATTTTCTTCATATTTCTTTACTCCTTATGGGGTTGGGTATGCCCGGGGCATACGGCTCTTTACAGGAACGGCACCCGGCGTAACAGCTCCACCCGGAAGGAATGGAGTTTGCGCACCGGGTGCCGCGATCAGTCAGTCAGCGCCGGACAAAGCCGGCATGGAGTCTCTTACTGGATGCCCAGGTTGGCCTTGTCCTCCAGGCTGGTGGAACCGAAGTGGATGGACTCCAAATAGTCGCGATCGTAGCCGCGGTTGGTGGAGGAGCCGTCCTCATTGATGTGCATGCCGTCGTAGTTGGTGCCGACCAGCTGCCAGGCAAAGGCCCACCAGCCCTCGTACACGTCGTTCATGCACTTGTTGGTGTACTCGGTCAGATATGCACGGGCGCCGTCCACGTCGCCGGCATTGTAGAGCTCAAGGGCCTTGGCGTCCACTTCGGCCTGCTCGGCGAAGAACTTGTCTTCAAAGGTGGCCTTGGCAGCCAGGATCTGGGGATACATGAGATCCCACTGGAGCTGGGCGTAGTTGTTCACGAAGTTGAAGGCCCACCAGGCACAGGTGGTGTCAAAGGCCTTGCGGTTGCCGGTGGCCCAGGCTTCGGGGACGGAGGTCACGCCGGCGTAGATGGGCACGTACACGGTGGTGTCAGGGCAGTCGCAGCCGTACCAGAGGACGGAGCCGATCTCACCGGGCATATCCTTGCGGAGCTCGGCCACGAAGGCGTAGCTGCAGCGATACTGCGCAATCTCGCGCTCCCAGTCTTCGGAGGCGGCGGATTCGGGCTTGTCACGGCCGACGGCATACCGATGGGGGTTGTGGAAGGCGCCGGCGGCGGGATCCTGGGTCATGTCGTACTTGGTGCCCTCCAGATGGTCGGCATAGATGCTCATGATCTTCTGGACGGTGACGGGCTCATCGGGCTTGATGGCGAAATCATAGTGATCCTGACGGCCGAGCACAGGGAACTCCTGGGAGGGAGCCAGCAGGGAGAACGCGCGCCATTCACGGCGGGAGGCATAGAACTCATACCCGTAGGGGGTGGGGTTGAAGATCTTGGTGAAGTTGAAGGGCTCACCCTCGGTGTACTTGCCGATGGAGGCGGGGTACGCCGTGATGTTGGTGGACCACATGAAGTTCTCGGTGTCGTTGAAATCGATCACGCCCAGGCGGGACCGGTTGGCGCCCACGAAGGTGGCGTCATCGGGCACCCGGCGGGCCGCCCAGTGGGCGCCCGGGGCCTCGGAGCCCTGCTCCCAAAGGGGACCGGCGCCGCAGATTTCGAAGATCCAGATCTCATCCTTGTCGGCCACGAGCAGGCACTCGCCGCCGTCCGCATAGCCGTACTTCTCGGCCAGCTCGCCCATGACCTTCACGCACTCACGGGCGGTGGCGGCCCGCTGCAGACCCAGCTGCTGCAGGTTCGCGATGACGAACAGGCCGTTGGCGGTGTAGAAGTTGGTGTAGTCGCCGGACCAGGTGAACTCGCTGATGACGACGCCCTTTTCATTCATGAAGGGATAGCCTACGTTGAAATAGGTGTAGGTCTCGGGGGCCTGGGGGATCTGGCCGACGAGCTTGGGTTCGCTCTTGGTGGCGGTGCAGGGGTCGTTGTAGATGTCAACCATCTCGTCGGCGCCGTGGGTGCCGCCCTCAACAATAACAATGCGATGATCGTACCAACCGTCGCAGGTATGGGACACGATGGTGGACCCATTGGCGGTTGCATCCTTGCCGGTAGCGGTGGTGGTGCACGCAAAAGCCGCGCTCATGGGCACCGACAGCACGAAGATAACGGCAATCAGCAGACTAAGTACTTTCTTCATGTTCTTCCCTTCTCCTTATATTTTTGTTTTTGCTTTGCGCGAAACGTCGGCTTGCCGCTCCTCGTTTTTCCCCCTCCGCGAAAAAGCGGCTGGCCTTCGTTACACGTTGGCCATATCTTATGGGATATGACCCGCTCACGTATATTCTATCACGCGCATGCCCGTTGTCAAGGGAAACAGGTCCCGGACGTACTTTTATTTTTTCTGTATTTTACGAAAATACCGAATTTTTTTCGGCTTACATCGGTTGTTCTCCGGTTTTAAGCGGGTGCTATTCCTCGTATGAAAATACATTATATATCATCCTGAGTACTTTGGTCGGATATGCGTATGGATATGCATGCCCCTCCTTGAGGCAAAAAGAACGGCCCCGGCAGCTTTTTACGCGGCAGGGGACCGGTTGAGCCTGTCCTCGATTTGGTTGAGGGTGTTGAAGAAGCGGTGGGTGGCGATCATGGGGCCGAAGAACAGGACGCCGAACACGTTCCAGCCGAACATGTGCCGCCAAGAGGTGTGGGGGCCGGGGATGCCCATGGCGATGGCCTTTCCTTTCAGCTCCCGGGAGATGTCGGCCATCCACACCAGGGGGTAAATGAACAGGGTGGGGATGCCCAGCAGGTAGGCCTGCCAGTAGGGCCGGACCCGATGGCCCAGAACCTCCTCCAGCTCCCCCTGCAGCCCCCCCAGGGGCATATAGAGCAGGAAGAAGAGGCCGGCGGTGAAAAAGTCGACAAAGCCCAGCCAGAAGCCGGGCCGGTGGGTGTGGGCAAAGCGCATGGGGCTCCTTTCTCAGGCCTTCTCTACCAGCAGCTCAGGCTGGAGGCTGTGGATCATCTCATGGAAATCCGTGTCCGGGGAGAGCCACTCCTCCGCCCGTTTTAGGGGCACGATCACCGGCATGCGGGGATGGATGTCCTTCAGGGCCTTGGGGGCGTCCTGGGTCAGGACGGTGAAGCAGGGCAGCCGATGCTCCTGGGAGGTGCGGATATAGAGGCCCGCCAGGAACAGGGGGGCTTCGTCCGCCGCCCGGAAGGCGAAGCGCTCCTTTTTGTTTTTGTCCGCCCGCTTCCACTCAAAGTAGCCCGAGGCGGGGATGAGGCACCGGCGGTCGTTGACGCTGGATGTGAACAGGTCCTTCTCCGGGGCGGTCTCCATGCGGGTGTTGAACACCAGCATGCCCCGGGTGGGATGGGCAAAGCCCCACTGCATGGGGAAGGCGCCCATGGCCCGGTTCAGGGCGTTGGGGGCGATGACGGGGGCGATGTCCGTGGGGCGGATCTCCCCCGCGGTCTTCATGTCGGCGCAGAGCTTGGCGGAGACGCGAACGGCCTGCTGCAGCAGATGCCCCAGGTCCTCGTCCCAGAGTCCTTCATCGATGTAGTATCGTCCGCACATGGCCGCCTCCCCTCTCCCCCTCCGGGGCGATATGTTTTGCGTTGCCGGGTCCTCCCCTTTCTGTTTTTAGTATACCAAACGCCGGAAAAAATGACAACCGAAACCAAAAGGGCTGCCGGAGCGCAGGCCCCGGCAGCCGGTTCGCATCTTGATTATTTGGCCGCCAGCAGCACAGCGGTCTTTCCCTCCAGGGGAAGGGTGCCCGCAAAATCGCCGGTGGCGCCCCAGAGGGCGGTCCACTCTCCCGCCGGCAGATCGACGGTCATGGGATCCTGGTTGGGGTTGGCCACCAGATAGCCCGCCAGCTTCCCTTCCCAGGTGTAGGCGGCGGCGATGGCGCTGCCCTCCAGGACCTCCCCGACTACGGTGCCGTTGTACAGCCAGGGGTTGGCCTTCCTCAGGGCGATGAGCTCCCGGTAGCAAAGCATCATGTCATAGGCGTCGCTGCCCGGAACAAGGGCCTCCCAGTCGATGTTGTTCACGGCGTCGGAGGCGTTGTAGCTGTTCTCGTTGCCACCCTTGGAGCGGAGCATCTCCTCCCCCGCCAGGAAGAAGGGGGTGCCCTTGCTGAAGAGGACCATGGCGGCCCCCAGCCGGTTCATCGCAAGGCGCTGCTCCACGGTGGCGTTGGGATCGGCGTTGGCAAGGATATCCCACAGGGTGCGGTTGTCGTGGGAGGACATGTAGTTGATCATGAGGGCGTCGTCCACCTTCCAGCTGGCTCCCGTGTGCTCCCCGCCGGTGATGCCGAAGAGGACCCTATTGGCGGAGTCCTTGCTGGCGCTGCCGCTGATCCAGCCCTTGGCCTTGGCGTCGAAAACGCTGCCCTTGAGGCCGTCGCGGATGACGTCGTTGAACACGGCCACAGCGCCGATGGCGCCCTCGGAGGCCTTCACCTCCCGGATGTTGGCCTGGATGGCCCGCTGGTTCTCCCGCAGGGGCGTGGTGCCGCCGGTCCAGCCCTCGCCGTAGAGGATGGCCTGGGGGTTGATGGCATGGACGGCCTTCTCGATCCGCTGCATGGTATCCAGGTCATGAAGGCCCATCAGGTCGAAGCGGAAGCCGTCGATGTGGTACTCGGTCAGCCAGTAGGTCAGAGAGTCGACCATGTACTTGCGGAACATCTTGCGCTCGGAGGCGGTCTCGTTGCCGCAGCCGGAGCCGTTGGAGCTGTCGCCGGTGTTGGTGTAGCGGTAATAGTAGTAGGGCACGATCCGGTTCAGGTTGGAGTCCTGGGAATAGGTGTGGTTGTACACCACGTCCATGACCACGGCCAGGCCGTTTGCATGGAGGGCCTGGACCATCTGCTTGAACTCGTTCACCCGCACCTCCCCGTGGAAGGGGTCGGTGGAATAGCTCCCCTCGGGGGCGTTGTAGTTCTTGGGATCATAGCCCCAGTTGAAGGCGCTGGCGGTGGTCTCGTCCACGGTGGCGTAGTCATAGACCGGCTGCAGATGCACGTGGGTGACCCCCAGCTGCTTCAGGTATTCCACGCCCACGGCTTCCCCGGCGGCGTTGGTCAGGCCCGTTTCCGTGAAGGCCAGGTACTTGCCCGGGTATTGGGAGGCGGAGATCCGGTTGGAGAAGTCCCGCACATGGACCTCCCAGATCACCGCGTCCCGGTAGGAGGAAAGGCCGGGATCGAAGGCTTCGTCCCGGAAGCCCTCCGGATCAGTCAGGCTCAGGTCGATGACCATGCCCCTGTCCCCGTTTACGCCCACGGCCCGGGCGTAGGGGTCCACCGCCTCCTGGGTACCCACGGCGGTGGTGACGGTGTAGGTGTAGTAGGTGCCGTGGCCGCAGGGATAGTCAAGGGTCCAGACGCCCTGGTTCACCCGGTTCATGTCCAGGGATTCCGTGGCTTCGCCCCCGTTCCCCGCCGCAAAGAGGTTCAGCACCACCCGGCTGGCCGTGGGGGCCCAGACCTTGAAGGTGGTGGTGCCGTCGTCGTGGAGGATGGCCCCCAGGTCGTCCCCCTCGTAGGTATACTTGGCCAGGAAGGCGGAGCTGTCGAAGATGGCCGTGGGCACCGCCACCTGCTCCCCGTAACCCTCGATGGAAACCAGGCAGGATGCCGTGATGTCCAGGTTCTCCTTGGTGGTGATGACGCCGGAGATCACGCTGTTGTTCAGGCTGGAGAGCTTCTCCACGGTCAGGGGCTGGCCGTTGACCGTGACCTTGACCTGGTCCAGGCTGGTGAGCCGGGCCGCCGGCTCGATGGTGTATTTGATCTGGTTCTCCGCGATGATCCCCGCGAACTTGAAGGTCAACTTCTGCTGCAGATTCATGCCGCCGTCCTCGCTGTAGTAGATGGTTTCCTCACCGGATTTGAGGAAGACGGACACATCCTCCCCCGTCATCTTCACGAACCGGTCCCCGTCGAAGTCCTTGGTGGCCGTGCCCCAGCTGGTTCCGCCCACGTCGGAGCAGCCCGTGCGGACGATGAAGCCCACCTCCTCCACATCCAGGGGGACGTTCACCACCACCTTGGCCCCATAGGCGCAGGGGTGCATGGGGTAGCTCCGGCCGTCCTTGCCCTTGAACCAGATCCACATGTCGCTGGTGTCGAAGTCGATGGATGCTTTGGTCCAGTAGAGGGAGAGCTGGACGCAGCCCTCCTCCCGGGGCAGCTCATATTCCCCGGGCGCCGGCTCGGCTTCCGGTTCCGTTTCCGGCGCTGGGGCCGGGGCTTCCGTGGGCGCCGGCGCGGCGGTCGCCTCCGCCTGGGGGGCTTCCGTGGCCGTGGGCGCTTGGGCCGCCGGGGCCGCGCAGGCCGCCAGCATCAGCAGGGCCAGCAAAAGAGCGAATAGCTTTTTCATAGACGTTCCTCCTTTATGGCATCCTTTGGGGGGCTCCCTTTATATCTGCATTATAGCCAAATCGGGGGAATAAAACAAGACGCAAAACGCCGCCCCGGGGGGGACGGCGTCCAGATGCTGACAGCTTAAAAGCAGGGGTACATGGTCATGCCCACCAGAACCGTGATCACGCCCATGAGGATGGCCGGGAGCCAGCCCATCTTGAGAAGCGCCTTCTGATCATAGCCGCCAGCGCCCATCATCATGGGCACCACGGAGGTGGCCATGGGGGTCATGACGGAGCACATGGAGCCGATGTAGCACATCTCCATAAGGCCCCGGGGGTCGCACTTGAGGGACATGGAGGTGAGGATCACCAGGGGGATGAGGATCTTGCTCACCGCCCGGTTGTAGAGGAGGCTGGTCATGACGAAGGCGGCCAGGAAGAAGATGGCGCCGATGAGATAGTTGTTGTGGACGCCGCCAAGAAGGCCCGCCACCGCGTCGCCCACCAGCTCCCCGGCCCCCGTGTTGGCAAAGGCGCTGCCCAGGGTGACCACGCCCACGTAGAGCAGGATGATGTCCAGGCACATGTTGTCGATGGCTTCCTTCTGAGTCAGGACCCCGGTGAGCACCAAAAAGGCGGCCCCGCAGGCGGGGATGATCCAGGAGGGCAGGCCGAAGGACTGGCAGATGAGGCAGAGGATGACGCCGAAGAAGACCACATAGCCGATGACCTCCCGGACCGGGGACAGGGGCTCCTTTTGGGCCTTTTTCCGGCTCTCCACCATGCTGATGGGCACGATGGGGGCGTCGGGGGCGAACTTGGGGGCAAAGAAGATGGCCCAGACGAGCACGAAGGCGGACACGAAGAGCTTGATGTTCATCTGGGTGAACATGGTGAACTGGTAGTCCGCGATGCCGTACTCCAGCAGATAGCCGTTGTCCTCGATGAAGGTGGCGGCATAGGGACCGATGGGCATGATGGTGAAGGAGGTGGTCACGGTGACCAGGCCGATGGAGTACATCATCTTGGAGGGGCTCACCTTCATCTCCTCGCACATGGCGATGACCAGGGGGCACACCAGGGCGAAGAGGGCCGTGATGCTGGGAATGAACTGGCCCAGGATGAAGGTGACCAGCACATAGCCCGCCAGGACCTTGGTGAAGGAGCCCTTGGAGACCCTGTACACCAGCTTGGAGAGGTGGTTCACCATCTGGGTGCGGCTCAGGCCCGCGGCGATAATGAACATGGAGATCATGGTGACCACCGTGTTGCTGCCCATGTTCCCCAGGGCGGTTTTGGAATCCACACAGCCCGCCACCACCAGGACCAGCATGCCGATGATGCTGGTCAGGGCCATGGGGAGCTTGTTCAGGGAAAAGCTGACGATCATGAACAGGAACACGATCAAGGTTACGGCCATTTGCACATCCATTTTCTCCGCACCCTCCCGGAAAGAGTAATCCCTGTCGGCCCCGGTTTTTCCCCGCGGGCCGGCGTTTCTTCAGTATATAATCTCCCCCGTGCCCTTGTCAAGACGCCCGGGTCTTCCCCGGGGAACAGAGGGACAGATCCTCCTGGGGCGTGAGGCCGAACCGCTGTAGATACGCCATGGCCCGGGCCACCTGCGCGGGGTGCCCCACGTCGTTGGGGGCATGGGCGTCCGAACCCAGGATCACCCGGCAGCCCGCCTCCCTGACCAGGGGCCAGAAGCGGTCGCAGGGGTAGCAGCGTCCCTCCCGCATGCCCAGGATGTTCAGCTCCAAGGGCATGTCCAGCGCCTTCGCCCTTTGACAGAGGCGGCTCATCTCCTGGCGATAGACCTGGTCCGGCCCCACGTAATGGAACAGGTCCGGGTGGGCCACACAGGCGTAGGCCCCGGTCTCCATGCCCTCGATGACCCGGTCCACATAGGTGGAGAGGGCCTGGCGGCTCAGCTGGCTGGCCGGGTTATAGATGGTCTCGGCACTGTCGTTGAAGTGCTGAGCGAGCAGCAGATACTCCACCGGGTAGGGGGCGATGAGCGCCCGCATGGCCGGGAAGAGGTCCGGGTAGTACTCCGCCTCAAAGCCCAGGCGGATATCGATTTGGCCCTTGTATTCCCTTTTCAGGTCCAGAACGGAGGTCACATAGTCCTCCAGCAGGCGCAGCGGCACCCGGAACCGGGATTCATGTCCGTCTTGAAAGGGCATGGGCACGTGGTCGGAAAAGCCCAGCACCTTGAGCCCCCGCTCTATGGCGGTGTCCACATAGGCTCTGTCCTCCCCCACGGCGTGGCCGCAGCGGAAGGTGTGGGTGTGGTAGTTGGCGGTCATAACAAGTCTCCTTCGGGAACGAAGCCGTTCCCCCATCCGCCCCATTATACCAGCTTGCCGAAAAAGCGCAAGGAGCCCCGCCCTGCCCTCCGAAAAAAAATATACAAACTTGCGATCTGGTCCTTGCGGTGGGGCGGATATCGTGGTATTATGTGTCATTATCGGATTATATGGAGGTGGCACTATGCAGCAGATTCTGGTACGACCCGAGAACATGAAACGAATCGACTCCCCGGCCCTGGCCCAGGCCTACATCGACGAGCAGGTGGCCCTGATCCGGGAGCAGGTGGGCGACGGCAAGGTGCTGCTGGCCCTGTCCGGCGGGGTGGATTCCTCCGTGGTGGCGGCCCTGCTCATCAAGGCCATCGGCGATCGGCTGGTGGCGGTCCATGTGAATCATGGGCTGCTGCGCAAGGGCGAGCCCGAGCAGGTCATCGAGGTGTTCCGGAACCAGATGCATGCCAACCTCATCTACGTGGACGCCACGGACAGGTTCCTCAACAAGCTGGCCGGCGTCAGCGACCCGGAGACCAAGCGCAAGATCATCGGCAAGGAGTTCATCGAGGTCTTCGCCGAGGAGGCAAGGAAGCTGGAGGGCATCCAGTTCCTGGCGCAGGGCACCATTTGGCCGGACATTCTGGAGAGCGAATCGGGCATCAAGGCCCACCACAACGCCGGCGGCCTGCCGGAGGACCTTTCCTTCGAGCTGGTGGAGCCGGTCCGCATCCTCTTTAAGGACGAGGTGCGCATGGTGGGCAAGGAGCTGGGCCTGCCCGACGGCATGGTATACCGGCAGCCCTTCCCCGGCCCCGGCCTGGGGGTGCGGTGCGTGGGCGCCATCACCCGGGACCGGCTGGAGGCCGTGCGGGAATCCGACGCCATCCTGCGGGAGGAATTCGCCGCGGCAGGCCTGCAGGGCAAGGTGTGGCAGTACTTCACTGTGGTGCCCGACATGAAGAGCACCGGCATCAAGGACGGCAAGCGGACCGACGACTGGATGGTCATCCTCCGGGCGGTGAACTCCGTGGACGCCACCTCCGCCACCATCGAGGAGGTGCCCTACGAGCTGCTTTTGAAGATCCGGGACCGGATCTTCCGGGAGGTCAAGGGCGTGAACCGGGTCCTCTACGACCTCTCCTGCAAGCCCATCGCCACCATCGAGTACGAATAATCCCAGACGCAAGCGGGAAGGGGCCGGAAGGCCCCTTCTTATTTTGCTGCGGCCTGGCGGCATACAAAAACAGGACCTGAAAAGGGGTCCTGTTTCTTTTTGTTTGGCGGGATCAGAGCACCCAGAGCAGCACGCTGATGAGGGCCGTGCCCGCCAGTATGAGGGCGAAGCTCAGCTTCCAGCGGCCGTTTTTGTTGAAGCCGTACATATCCTCCCAGGTCCGGGCCACCACCACTCGGTTGAGGTAGAGCCAGCCGTAGAGGGCCACGGGCAGGATGCCCAGGGGGATGGCCCAGGGGCTCATGGTGCCCCGCTCAAAGCAGAGGAAGGACAGCAGGGCCAGCACCGGCGTGATAAGGTGCATGACCAGCTCCGGCCCGTCCCACAGGCCGTGAATGGACCCCGTGCTGGGCCAGAGGAAGAGGAGCACCGTGAGGAAGGTGACCATCACCGACACGGTGCCCACGAATTTCAAAATCACCGCCCAGGCGGGCATGGACCCGAACAGCTCGCAGACCAGCAGGATCAGAGCCGTGAGGGCGCAGAACAGGTTGGACAGCACCGTGAAAAACCGAAACGCAAGGGGCGCCTGCGCCCGGGGCGCCCGCCGGATGACGGCCCGAAGGGCCAGCACGGTGGAAAAGAGAATGGCTTCATTGAAAACGGCGGATGGGACCATGCGTTGCCTCCCTATATATGATTTAGAATCATACCACGTTTTGCCTCCGCTTTCAAGGAACCCGGGCAGAAGAAAAGCGCCCCGGGAAGGGGCGCGGTATGCGTATGCCGCAATCAGGCGTTCAGCAGGAAGGCATGGTAGGCCTTCACCGCCTCATAGAGGTCCGCCTTGGAGATTATCTCCCAGGGGGCGTGCATGGAGAGCACCGCCACGCCGCTGTCGATGACGTTCATGCCGTAGAGGGCGCAGATGTAGGCGATGGTGCCGCCGCCGCCCGCTCCGCGGTCTGATAGACCACCTTGCCTTCCTCCATGATGGCGCGAAGCTTGCCCATGTACTCGGCGTTGGCGTCGTTGCTGCCGGACTTGCCTCGGGCGCCGGTGTACTTGTTGAAGCACACGCCCTTGCCCAGGAACGCGGCGTTCTTCTTCTCGAACATGCCGGCGTAGGAGGGGTCGAAGCCCGCGCTCACGTCGCAGGAGAGCATGCGGCTGTTTTTCAGGGCACGGCGGAGCTTGAGCTCGGAGTATTCGCCGGTCTTTTCCATGATCTCCGCCAGGGCGTTTTCAAAGTAGTGGGCCTGCATGCCCGTGGCGCCCACGCTGCCGATCTCCTCCTTGTCGGCCAGGATGCAGCAGCAGGTGTATTTGGGGGTATCGGTGATCTTGAACATGGCCTCGATCTCCGCGTAGGCGCAGACCCGGTCGTCGTGGCCGTAGCCGATGACCATGCTCCGGTCCAAACCGAAGTCACGGCTCCTGCCCGCGGGGACCACCTCGATCTCGGCGGAGAGGAAGTCCTCCTCCTCCATGCCGTACTTCTCCTTGAGGATAGAGAGGATGGCGGCCTTCACCGGCTCCTTCTCCGTGTCCTTCAGGGGCTTGCCGCCCACGATCACGTCCAGGGCCTCGCCCTCGATGACCACGGAGGCCTTCTTGTCCATCTGGGTGGCGGAGAGGTGGATCAAGAGGTCGGAGATGCCCACCACGGGATCGTCCTCATCCTCGCCGATGACCACGTCCACCACGGTGCCGTCCTTCTTCGCCACCACACCGTGGAGGGCCAGGGGCAGGGTGACCCACTGGTACTTTTTGATGCCGCCGTAGTAGTGGGTGTCCAGGTACGCCAGCTCCGTATCCTCAAAGAGGGGGTTCTGCTTCAGGTCCATGCGGGGGCTGTCGATGTGGGCGCCCACGATGTTGATGCCCTGCTCCAAGGGCTCGCTGCCGATGATGTAGAGCTGAACGGCCTTGCCCATGGTGTTCACATACACCCGGTCGCCGGCCTTCAGGCTCTCGACCTTTTCAAGATCCACATAGCCGGCTTTCTCGGCCCGGCGGATGGTCTCCCGGGCGCACTCCCGCTCGGTCTTGCTCAGATCCAGAAAGGCCCGGTAGGCTTTGCCCAGGTCCATGACCTTCTTCTCTTCCCGCTTCTTATACGTGGTCCACGCGTTGACTCGTTCCATAGCTTCCTCCTGTATGCTTGCATTCCCCGTCAGTATACGCGAAACGACGGGAAATGTAAAGCAAAACCGGCATTCTTTCCTTAGGGGCTGGATTTATGAAAGATTTTTCGGTATCTTATTCACACGAGAAGCGGCTGGGCGTAACAGGGATTCAGTACCGGATGATGTAGTAGATCACGTACGCCCAGCTCAGAAGCCCATGGATGATGGCCCAGCCGATGGACTTCCACGCGGTGTAGCTGATCACCATGGCCAATGCGCTGCCGAAGGTGATGCCGGTGTTGACCGTTTTTTTGATGATCGTCTGATTGCTGCTTTTTTCCATAATTCAACTCCTCCTTCCTCTCGGAAAGCCCCTATCGGGGCAGTTTACCGTCTGTTTTCGATCCCCCAGTCGCAGAGCTTGTCCAGCACCTCAACAAGGGAGTGGCCCCGGTCCGTCAGGGAGTATTCCACCCGGGGCGGGATCTGGGGATAGACCACCCGGCGAATGAGGTCGTCCGCTTCCAGCTCCTTCAGATTCCGGCTCAGGGTCTTGTCCGCCACCTTCTTTAGGTATCGCTGCAACTCGTTGAATCGGACCGGCTCATACTCCATCAGGCAATAGAGGATCACCGGCTTATACTTCCCCGCGATCAGGGACAGGGTGTAGCTGTAGCCGGTCTCGTCGAAATCTGCGTTTTCGATACCGTTTGTATTCATGCTTTCCTCCGGGTAAGTACCTGTCTTTAAAGTGGGTACTTGCTATTCTTTCCGTCCCATGATACCATGCCTTTGTACCGAAAGCAACAGAAAGGAAGAAAAAGCTATGAAGAAGAATTTAGGCGTCGTCCCGGCGGTGTACCCCATGCCCGTGCTCATGGTGGCGGCCTATGACGAAAACGGCAAGGTGAACGTGATGAACGCGGCCTGGGGCATGATCTGCGCCATGGACAAGATCGCCCTGTTCATCGACGAGGACCACAAGACCACCCAGAACCTGCTGAAATCCAAGGCCTTCACCGTGGCCCTGGCGGACAGGGAGCACATGGATGTGGCCGACTTCTTCGGCATCGCCACCGGCAACAAGATGGCCGACAAGTTTGAGCGGACCGGCTACCACGCCGCAAAGAGCGCCTTCGTCAACGCCCCCGTCATTGAGGAGTTCCCGGTGGTCATGGAATGCGAGCTCAACGACGTGGTCAGCAACGACAGCTTCTACTGCATCGTGGGCAAGATCGTGAACGTGGCCGCCGAGGAGAAGGTCCTGGGCCCCAACGGCAAGGTGGACCCTGCCAATCTGAACGCCCTCATCTTTGACCAGTTCCAGAATGGCTACTATGTGACCGGGGAGCAGGCCGGCCGGGCCTGGCACGCCGGCGCGGGGCTGATGAAGAAGTAAACTATTTTGGGGTTTATTTCGTACTTTTTTCTCTTCATGAGAAGAGAAAAAAGTACCAAAAAAGAGAAGCAAGGAAGGGCTTCGTGTCAGGATGCACAGGCCCTTCCTTTTTCCTACGCTTTTCTTTTTGGGCGGCTTTTTCTCTTTCTCCAAAGAGAAAAAGCCGCAACAGAAACAGTTCTTACGTTATCCCGCTACTTCCACGCCCTCGATCTTCACGGCGAAGGGGCCGGTGTAGTTTAGCGTGTCGTAGCGCTCGGTGGAGAAGACGAGGTTCCCCTGCTTCTCGGGCAGGCTCCCGTTGATGGAACCGCCGGTGAGGATCTGGACGCCATCCTCGGTGTAGAGGTACGCCAGGCGAATTTCACCGCCGAAGTGGCCCGTGAAGGCGTCCATTTGGAAATCGGAGAAGGATACGGGACAGAGGCAGCCACGGCGCAGGTCGTCCAAGGCCACGGTGCCGTTATTCACACCGATCCGCTCATAGTAGCCCGTGGGCTCGATGCCCAGATACTGGCAGAAGCGGTTGGCACCGTAGATGAGCTGCAGCTCCCCGTCCTTGACCAGGGGCCGCGCCACCATGGGGATGCCCTCCTCGGAATAGGGAGCGAGGGGCAGCAGCGTCAAATCCAGCTTCTCCCCCTGCACGTCCTCTCCCTGGACCTGCTTGCCCACAGCCCAGTCGGAGTAGTGGGCGTAAACGTAGGGCGCCAGAGCCCGCTCCGCGTAGTATTCCATGATGGTCGCCACCTGGTCCCCGCTGAGGACCACCGAATAGGTGCCGGCCTGGGGAGACCTTTGGGCGGATGCCCGATCCCGGACCGCAGCGATGGCCTGCTTCGCCTTGGCGGTGAGGGCCTCGGCGTTGAGATCCGCATAGTCGAACTGGAAGAACTGCTCCACGTCCTGGGGGATCTTGCACTGGGTCACGAACTCGCCCTTGACCTCGTAGCGGGTGTAGGCAATGTCCACGCCCGCGCTGGAAAGGATCCCCACCCGGCTTTTGATGGCGAAGATCTCCGCGCTGTTGATAAAGGCGTCCTCGGCGGTGTCGGCGGCGAAAAGGGCCTCCGCCATAACGAGGGCGTCCTCCTCCAAAGACCGATCCGCCAGGGTGGAGGGCATCTCCACGGGCGCTTCCTTTTTCCCTGCGTACAGCTCATAGAAGGGGTTCTTCACGAACTGAGCGGCAAAGAAAGCGTCCTTGATCCGTCCCCTGATCTCGTCCGGGGTCATGCCTTCGAAGATCTGCGTCTGAGAGCTGCCCCTGAACTTCACGCCGTCAGCTTCAAAGTCCCGGTAGACGGTGACGGTGCAGCCGGTGGTGCGCTTAGTGCGGCGCATGTCCAACGTCTTTTGGATGAAGAACAGCTCCGCGGACTCGGTCTCGGTGCTCTCGATCTGATAGTTGGCAATATCCAGCGCCTGCAAGGCGTTCAAAATGATGTCGCGCATACTCTTTCTCCTTCCTTAGCCCAAGCGGATGCGGGCCTTGATGCAGGGGCCGCCGTCAGAGACCTTGACCCATTCCTTCCAACCCTTGCCGCACATGCCGCCGCCTTCGAGAGCGAAATCCTTGGAGACCATGGTGATGGACTTCAAGAGGTCCGGCACGTAGCCCGTGAGCACGATGGGCGAGAAGATGCGGCCCGTGAGCTTTCCGTCCTTGATCTCCCTGGCTACGTTGACCATGCACTGGATGCCCCAGTTCTTGGGGTCCTCCATGCCGCTGCTTGGGTTGTCCAGCAGAAAGCCGTCCTTCACGGAGGCGATCATGTCTTCGAAGGTGTCCGTCCCCGACTCGAAGTAGGTGTTGGTCATGCGGGTGTAGGCCTTGCGCTCGAAGCTCTCCCGGCGGCCGTTGCCCGTAGGCTCAGTCCCCAAATGCATGGCGCTCTGGGCGTCGGAGATGCCCCGCTTCAGGATGCCCTTTTCGATGATGACCGTGTCGTGGGCCAGGACCCCCTCGTCGTCGAAGAAGTAGGAGCCCGTGTCCCGCTGCACGGCGGCGCCGTCGTGCATGGTGATAAGGGGCGAAGCCACATACTGGCCGATGAACTTTTTGGCCTGGGCCCGATCCTTCACGAACATGTCCATCTCCACGCCGTGGCCGAAGGCCTCGTGGACGATCATGCCCGTGACGGCGGGAGTGCACACGCACTCGTATTCGCCGGGGACCATGGGCTGGCTGTCGATGAGCTCCAATGCCGTCTTGACCGCGTTGTCGAGCTTAGCCTTGAGGGCGTCCAGCACTTCGGCTCCGGCCAGGTCGGACGCGCCGTCGTAGTAGCCCACGATGTCGTCCTCCTTGGGGCACATGACGTAGAGGCTCCCGGCGCTCCACAGCAGGTTTTGCTCCAGATCCCGATGGGGGGACAAAAAGAGCTTGTGTATCTCTTGGAATTCAAAGCTAACGGTGCAGTCGATGATCCGCTCGTCCCGGCCCTTGGCCTCGTCCCGGATGGCGTTGAGGGCGGCCAGAATCTCCTCGTCCCCCTTCTTGTCCGGGTGGACGGCATATTCGCTGCTCTTCAAGAGCACCGCGGGCTCGTCGGGGATCTGGTCATACTCGCTGAGGCTTAGCCCCGCAGGCAGCTTCCCGGCCAAAGGCATGATCCGCCCCTCCACCTCCGCCACGATGGCGGGGATGGCCGCCTCGTCCAGGTGAGTGAAGGAATATTCCCCGTAGGAGCGGCCGTCGTAGACCTTCAGCACGAAGCCCCGGCGGGTGAACAGATCGTCCTCCCCGGCGGATACGCCCGTGTTCCCCACGCGGTAATGCTTGCTCCTGGTGTCGGCCGCCAGCACGGACACATAGCCGTACTTCTGAGACAGCCGCCCGATGAGCGTCTGCAGCAGGGGCTTGGCCGCCTGCAAAAACGCGCTGCGCTGTACCTGCATTCTTGTACCTCCCTTGGTGTTTTTTTCATCATACCAGCATTGGTTCCCGATTTCAACAAAAAGGTGAAGTTGTCCCGGGGGGCCCTTGAAAACCTCACCTTTTGCGGCTATAATAAGTTGATTTAATATGGAGGCATAGGAAACATGACAAAGATCGACATTTTCTCCGGCTTTCTGGGCGCGGGGAAAACCACTCTCATTAAAAAGCTGATCGCCGAAGCGTACAAGGGCGAAAAGCTGGTTTTGATCGAGAACGAGTTCGGCGAGATCGGCATCGACGGCGCGTTCATGCAGGACGCGGGCATTCAGGTGAACGAGATGAACTCCGGCTGCATCTGCTGCTCATTGGTGGGCGACTTCGGCCGGGCGCTGAAGAAGGTCCTCTCCGAGTACGCTCCTGACCGTATCCTCATCGAGCCCTCCGGCGTAGGGAAGCTGTCCGACGTGATCGGCGCCGTGGAGCGCATCGATTCCCACGACATCCAGCTGAATTCCTTTACCACCGTGGTGGACGCCAAGAAGGCCAAGGTCTACATGAAGAACTTCGGCGAATTCTTCAACAACCAGGTGGAGAGCGCCAGCGCCATCATCCTGAGCCGGACCCAGGACGTGAGCGAGGAGAAGCTCAGCGAAACGCTGGCCCTGCTCCGGGAGCACAACCCCAACGCCGTCATCATCACCACCCCCTGGTCGGAGCTCTCCGGCGCGGCCATCCTTTCCGCCATGGAGCGGAAGGACACCCTGGAGGCCGCCCTCCAGGAGCTGGCCCAGGCCGCCCACGATGACGAGGACGACGACGAGGAGTGCGACGATCCCGAGTGCTCCTGCCACCACCATCACCATCATGACGACGATGACGAAGACGAGCACGAGCACCACCATCACCATCATGATGACGACGATGATGATGAGTACGAGCACGAGCATCACCATCATCATCATCATGACGACGATGACGACGATGAGGACGAGCACGAGCACCATCATCACCATCACGACGACGATGACGAGGACGAGCACGAGCACCACCATCATCACCATCATCACCACCACGGCCATGACGCCGACGAGGTGTTCACCAGCTGGGGCGTGGAGACGGCCAACAAGTATACGAAGGACGAGATCGAGAGCATCCTGGTGAAGCTGGACGACGCAGCGGCCTACGGCGCCATCCTGCGGGCCAAAGGCGTGGTCGCGGGCGCCGACGGCCAGTGGATCCACTACGACTACGTGCCCGAGGAGCACGAGGTGCGCACCGGCCCCGCCGCCTTCACGGGCCGCATCTGCGTCATCGGGTCCGAGCTCAAGGAGGACGCCCTCAAGGCGCTGTTTAGGGTATAAGTATGGAAGACATCCCTGTATTCCTGTTCACGGGCTTTCTAGACGCGGGCAAAACCACCTTCGTCCAGAGCCTGCTGGAGGACAAGGAGTTCAATAACGGCCAGCCCACGCTGGTGATCCAATGCGAGGATGGCGAGGAGGAGCTGCTCCCCGACCGGTTCCCGGCGAAGAACAAGGTTAGCATCGTGTCCATCGATTCGGAGGACCGGCTCACGGAGGGGCATCTTTTGGCGCTCACCAAGCAGTACAAGCCCGCCCGGATCATCGTGGAGTATAACGGCATGTGGCTGAACAACAGTCTCTTTCAGGCCCTGCCCGAGAGCTGGTCCATCGCCGGGGAGACTTTGTTCTTCGACAGCACCACCTTCGCCGTCTACAACGCCAACATGAGGCAGCTGGTGGTGGACAAGCTTCGGACCGCGGAGCTGGTGCTCTTTAACCGCGTCACGGAGGACACGGACAAGATGGCCCTGCACAAGATCGTCCGGGCCATCACCCGCCAGGCGGACATCGCCTACAGCTACGACAGCGGCAAGACCGAGTACGACGAGATCGTGGACCCCCTGCCCTTCGACGTGAACGCGCCCATCGTGAAGGTGGAGGACAAGGACTACGCCCTGTTCTACCAGGACCTGGTGGAGGATTTCAAGAAGTATCACGGGAAGGTGGTGGAGTTCACCGCCCTGGTGGCGCGGAACAACCGGATGCCCAAGGATACCTTTGTGGCCGGCCGGCAGCTCATGCAGTGCTGCGCCGCGGACATCCAGTTCGCCGCCTTCGCCTTCAAGTACGACAACGCCGCCAGCCTGCAGAACCAGGGCTGGTACAAGGTGACCGCCAAGATCGAGGTCCGCTTCTCCGCCATCTACGGCAAGAAGGGTCCCGTGTTCAACGTGCTTGCCATCGAGCCCTGGCAGGCCCCGGAGGAGGAAGTGGCCACGTTCTATTGATTGATTCGTTCGTCTCTTGCCGCTTTTTCTTTTCGGTGAAAAGAAAAAGCGGCGCAAAAAGAAAAGCTCAGGAGGTCTAATGAGTTAGGTTTCCTGAGCTTTTTAGTATTCCTATAGTTCTTTTGTGCACCTTTTCTTACAAGAAAAGGTGCATTGTTTTAAATCAAACCGCTCAAAATAGAAGCATGAATACGAAAGCAAGAGGTGCAAGATGAAGGCGACGGGGATCGTGCGGCGAATTGACGAACTGGGGCGGATCGTGATCCCCAAGGAGATCCGGCGGACGCTGCGGATCCGGGAGAGCGACCCCCTGGAGATCTACATGGGAGACGACGGCTGCATCCAGCTGAAGAAATACTCCTCCGTGGGCGGCCTTCGGGACGTGGCGGAGGAGTTCGCCCAGGCCCTCAACGGGGCCTTTGGGCTCACGGCGGCAGTGACGGACCGGGAAAGCTGCGTGGCCGCGGCGGGCCGGCAGCGGCGCTGGCTCCTGGGCCGGCCGGTGCGGGAGGCTGTGCGGCGGCGGCTGCTGGCCCGCCAGGTCATGGAGGAGAAGGGCTCCCTTTTGGTGGAGGGCCAGGACGAGCCCTTCCTCTCCCTCTTGGGGGTGCCCATCCTGCTGGAGGGGGACGCGGTGGGCGGCCTGTTCCTCATGAGCGCGGAGGAGGGCCCGGCCCTGCCGGAAGCGGCCCTGCAAACGCTCAAGACCGGCGCCCTGTATCTCGGGAAGCTCCTGAGCCTGTGACCCCCGAAGCAAAAGTGAAAGCCCCGCGGGAACAAGCCGCGGGGCTCCGTTTGGATATGGCTCAATGCGCCTGATAAAACTCTTCGCCGGTGATGGTGTTCACGTAAAGGTTGTCGGCGAACCAGCCGGGGATGCCATCCAGGCCGTAGAGATAGTGCTCCACATACATGAGCCGGCCGCCGGCGAAGCCGAACTCATAGGTGCAGCCATCCTTCATATCCGCGTCCATGGTGCAGTAGTTGCCGTCGTAGACCGCGTTCACGCCGATGAAATCATAGCTGTCGGGGCCGAAGACAGTGTCGATGACATGGTGCATGTAGGCCTCATACTCCGGGCCGCCCATGTGGTCATAGTCGATGTCGATGAGCTTCAGGCCGTCATCCGGGTTGTAGAGCTCGTTGCATTCTGCTCGGACGATGTAGCCTGACTTGGCGGCGATGTCCATGTGCACGAAGTCGTTGTTGATGCGGTAGAAGTTTTCCCGATAGCCGGATTTATCCAGGAAGTAGGTAATATCCCAATCCTTCAAATTGTAGTCCAGCTCCTCCATGGACTTGCCCTCGGCGTCCCGGCGCTCGGCGGCCCGGCCGTTGGCGGCGGACAGGAAGGTGCGGTAGAGCCAGGTCACCTGGTCCACGCTCATGTCCCCTTCGGCGATGTTATGGATGTCGCCCTGCTCGAAGTTTTCGGGCGCCACCAGATGGACCACCTGGGAGTTGCGGCGGATGTCCGCCTGGAAGCACACCGATTCCTCCATGGAATACTCGTCGGGGTGGACCTTCACCCCCATGAGGCCGTTCTCCGTGTAGGCCAGCTGCACATAGCGGCCGTCTGCCAGAGCCACGGAATAGGAGGACTGGTTCACCCGGCCCCGGCTGCCGCCCCTGTCCTGAACGGCCTTGCTCTCATTCACCTGGGTGCCCAAAAGCTGGGCCACCTTGGCGGCGTCCTGCTTGGGGGTGGCGGCCTTCTGGGGGACGTAGCGGATGGTGGAGATGGCCAAAGGAGACAGATCCTTCTTCAAAAGCACGCACACATGAGTGTTTTTGCCGTCCGTGATGCGCAAAATGTCGTCCCGGTAGCCGGCGGTGTCCACATAGGCGGCCACGAGCAGGTCTTTCGTGTCGATGTCCCAGTTGAACAGGGTCATATACAGAGCCTTCACCTGCTCAAAAACCTTCGTTTGGAGCTCCGGCTCCGGGTCGTCCCCCTGGGCCCAGGTCTTGCTGTCGAAGGGGACGATGTTGTCGATCCGGGGAATGATAGAGGCGAACCGCAATTCCCGCATGTAGGCCTCCACCCGGGCCTCCTCCGCCTTTTCGGTCTGGGGGTCACTGGTGGGGACAGGCGTGGGCTGCGCCGGCTCCGCGCCCTCGGACCCCGGGGGGGCAGGCGTGTCGGTAGCCTCCGCCTCCGCCTGGGCGGTGCGGATGTACCTGTCCTGCATGCTGCCTTGGGCGAACAGATTCAGCCCGCCCCAGAAGACGACGCCCAGCACCAACACGGCGCACATTGCGGCGATCAGCACCTTGTTTTTCAACCAGAATAGTTTCATGTTCAACCGCTCTCCTTTCTCAAGTTGACGCCCTCAGTATACCGCCGGACTTGTTATGGAGTATTCATCAACTTGTAAGGGAGTTGTAAAAGGTCACGGTGGCTACGGTCCCTCCGTCCGCGCCACGGGCGAAGGCGAGCCTGGCTCCGTGTGCCTTGGCGATCTGGTGGCAGAGGGGCACGCCCAGACCGCCGGCGCTGTGGAGCTTCTTGTATTTGGAGGGATGGTTCACGTACCGGAGGGCCTCGTCGCTCATGCCGCTGCCGTGATCGGTGACGGTGAGCACGTTGGGCTCGGCCTTCAGCTCCACGGCCGCCCCGGCGGGGGAAGCTTTCACGGCGTTGTCCACCAGGTTGTTGAGCAGGGACGATAGCATGGCCTGATCCCCGAAGAGGGTGGGCCAGCGGACCTCATAGGTCACGGCGGGATAGGTCTGTCGGATGTGGTCGAAGAGGTCCTCCACGTCCACGGGGCCGAAGGAGGTGGCTTCCTCTTTTGCGTTGTGGAGGGTCAGCAGCCGCGAAGAGATGTCCGAAAGCCGGGTGCTCTCCTCGGCGATATAGCTGGCCGCCATGTACCGCTGCTCCTCCGTGAGCCGGGCGTCCCGGAGTGTCTCGGCGTAGCCCCGCATGGCGGTGAGGGGCGTGCGCATCTCGTGGGCCAGGCGGCTCACGGGCAGATTGATCCGATACAGCAGGGCGTAGAGGGCCACCGCCATGAGCAAGGCCACGGTCGTACCGGTGAGGGCCGCCGCCATCACCTGCCGCCGAAGGAGCTGCTGCACGTCCTCCACATCCTTCACATAGATCAGGTCATACCCCGCGGGCAGCCGGTCGCTGACGAAGGTATAGAGCCGGCCGTCCTGCCGCAAAAAGCCGGCGGTGCCGGTGGGATAGTCGGCCGCGAAGGGCAGGGTGACGTAGACAGGTTCTTCCCCTTCCGTCACGGAAAAATACAGGTCCCGGCCGCCGTAATAGTCCAAAAAGGTGCCCACGACGGCCCGTTTGCGGCCCTCGCCCAGCTCTGCCGCCGTGTCCTGCACCGTGCGCTCCAGGGCTCGGGCGATGGCCTTCTCCTCCCGGAGGGCGGCCTCCGTGGCCCCGTTCACCGTGGAGCGGATGGCGGGCACGGTGACGCCGAACATGCACCCGTAGAGGATCAGGGCGCAGAGCAGCGTGGACAGCAGATAGGTTTTTTGCCAGAGCTTCATGGGTTCACTCCCCGTGCGAGAAAAACAGGGTTTTTCTCACGACTCTTCAAACCGATAGCCGGTTTTGTAGATGGTCTTGATGTGATCCTCCAGCTTGAGCTTGCGGCGAAGCTTCTGGATGTGCACGTCCACGGTGCGGCTCTCGCCCAGAAAGTCGATGCCCCAGGCCTCGGAAAGGAGCTTTTGCCGCGACAGGCACACATTTCGGTTCTCGATGAGGATGCGCAGGAGGGTGAATTCCTGGGGCGTCAGGTCCACCCGCTCCCCGGCGAGGAAGACCTCGTGGGCGTCGAAACGGATGGTGAGATCCCCGATGGAATAGCTCTCCTCCGCCCGGTGGGTCCGGCGAAGGACCGCCTGGACCCGGGCCAAAAGCTCCGCCACCTCGAAGGGCTTGACGATATAGTCGTCCGCGCCCAGGCCGAAGCCCCGGACCTTGTCCGTGGTGGCGCCTCGGGCCGTGAGGAAGATGGTGGGCACGTCCCGGACCTTCTCCATGACCGTAAAGCCCTCCATGTCCGGCAGCATGATGTCCAGGAGCATGAGATCAAAGCCCTGCTCCGCCGCCGCATGGATGGCCTCCCGGCCCGAGAAGGCCGTGACGCACCTGTGCCCGACCATCTCCAGGTTCAGTTTCAATAAGTCGTTGATCGCCCGCTCGTCCTCGACGATGAGTATGTTCGCCATAAATACCTCTCCTGCTCCCTTTTCATGCCCAGTATAGCAGAAAAGTTGTAATAGCGTTGTAAAATCTATGCGGATTTTCGATTAAGAGTGGTATTTATTTGAACTTTAGGAATACAAAAAAGCTCAGGAGCCCTACTCTCTTAGTCTTCCTGAGCTTTTCTTTTTGCGCCGCTTTTTCTTTTCACAGAAAAGAAAAAGCGGCAAAAGAGATGCTCAATCAGCAAAAAACCTATACTCCGTCCGGCTCCGCTGCACTTCCCCCGCCCGCACGGTGGGCTGGGGCCAGGCGGGGTGATGGGGCGCGTCCGGGTAGAACTGGGTCTCCAGGGCCAGCCCCGCCCCCTTGTTGTACCGCATGCCCCCCTTGCCCGGAAGCCGGTCGAAATGGTTGCCGGTGTACAGCTGGATGCCCGGCAGCGTGGTCCAGACCTCCATCCGCTGGCCCGACAGCGTCCCCTTCACGTCCGCCGCCTTGATGAGGCTCTTGCCGTCGTAGGCGTCCAGGATAAAGTTGTGGTCGTACCCGTTCCCCAGGGCGATCTGCCCGTCCCGGCTCATGACCCCCTCCCGCACGGTTCGATAGGCCCTCAGATCGAAGGCCCCCTTCACGGGCAGGATTCGGCCGTCGGGCACGGTGTGCTCGTTGATGGGCGTGAAATGGGAGGCGTGGATGCGGATGCTCTGATCGTACACGCTGCCGAAGGTGTCCCCGTCCAGGTTCCAGTAGGTGTGGTTGGTCAAATTCGCCACGGTGTCCTTCCCCTCGGCGGCGGCCTCATAATCAAGGCGCAGCACGTGGGCGTCGGAAAAGGAATAGGTGACCTGCACTTGCAGCGCCCCGGGGAACCCCTCCTCCCCGTCCGGGCTCAGGAGGCGGAAGCGGACGCTGTTCTCCCCCAGCGCCTCCGCCGCCCACAGCTTATGGTGGAACCCCACCGCGCCGCCGTGGAGGGTGTTGGACCCGTCGTTCCGGGTCAGGGGGTACACCCGCCGGTTCAGCGGCAGGGCCGCCCGGCTGATCCGGTTGGCGAACCGGCCGCAGATCGCGCCAAAGTTCCCCAGCTCCTGCTCATAGTATTTCAGCTCGTCGAACCCCAGGGCCACGTCCCCCAGCCGGCCCAGGCTGTCGGGCACGATGAGATTCACCACCGCCGCGCCGAAATCCGTCAGGGTCACCCGGCTCCCGTCCGCCGCCGTTATGGTATAGAGATGGGCTTCCTGCCCGCCTTGCGTCATGCCAAAGGTCTCTGTGGTCACTGCCATGGTCCCGCTCCCTTCCCGCTCTTTTTTTCAGGAGTATCACAAAAACGGAGGCGTGTCAAGCTTTTGACACGCCCCCTTACGCCTCCTTCCCGTTTTAGTAAAGGTATTTCAGCCCTGCATCCGCAGGATCTCCCGCTTGAGATGGTCCATGATCCGCTTCTCCAGCCGGGAGATGTAGCTCTGGCTGATGCCCATGGCGTCCGCCACCTGCTTCTGGGTCCGGGGCGGCTGCTCCTTGAGCCCGAAGCGCATCTCCACGATCCGCTTCTCCCGGGGCGACAGCCGGGACAGGGCCGCCCACAGAAGCCGCCGGTCCACCTCCTCCTCCAGGTTCCGGCCCACCTCCTCCCCGTCGGTGCCCAGGATGTCCGAGAGCAGAAGCTCGTTTCCGTCCCAGTCCACGTTCAGAGGCTCATCCAAGCTCACCTCCAGCTTCAGCTTACAGCTGCGGCGCAGGTACATGAGGATCTCGTTTTCGATGCACCGGGAGGCGTAGGTGGCCAGCTTGATCCGCTTCTCCGGGTCGAAGGTGTTCACCGCCTTGATGAGGCCGATGGCACCACCAGCCTGAGATTGTGCTCGATGAGCCTGTTCCGGGCCGCCTCGCTGGTTCGTGCCGCCAGGACGCAGCTTCTCTCCTCCTCCGGCGACAGCGGCGGGGGCAGGCTCTCCCCGTTCCGCACCAGAAAGCACCGATACCGCCTGGAGAACAGCCGGGCATAGAGCCGATAGAACAGCGCGCGCAGCTTTTTGAACATCCCTTTTCCTCCCTTCATGGACCGCCGCCCCGGGCAGCAGCGCCTCATACTCCCCCAAATCCATTGGCGCCCGGCCCACATACACGGGGACCGCCTCGCCCCCTGCCGCCGGCCACACCCGGCCCCGGCTCACCTCCACCGCCCCCCGGCCCTCCACCAGCAACGGCCGCCCCGGAGGCAGCGGCACCCCCGCCCCCACCAGCACCACGGGCAGGCCGGACAGGGGCTCCGTGAACAGGTTCCCCGTGTCCAGGAACGCCGTGAGCTCCCGGACGCTTCCCCCCGCCTCCAGCCGGACCCGCCGAACGCAGCCGCCCTCGAACCCGCGGCGGACAAGATACCGCATGCCGCGAATGAGCAGGGGCAGCAGGCACAGGCTGTAGACTCCCACCCGCAGGGGCAGGGCGCCCAGCAGCGTTCCGCCGGTGAGCAGGAGCAGGGCCCCGCCCAGGATCACCGAGGCCACCAGCAGGGAAAGGACCGCCCGCAGATACTCCCGCCGCCCCACCAGAAAGGCCGTGGCCAGCAGGCAGGCCACCCGGCCGGGCAGGCTCAGCAGCCGCGGAAACCGGCCCAGGGCCAGGGCGTCCCACACCGCCCCCAAGAGGGACACGAGGACCGCCCGCCCCGGCTTCACCTCCATGCCGCCCAGCGCCCCCGCCAGGTGCAGCAGGAGCAGGTTGACGGCCATGTTGTCCAGCAAAAACCACTCCAGGGACACCCTCATGCCACTTCCACCACCATGACGGTCATGTCGTCCCGCTGCCCCTTGCGCCGTGCAGCCGCCAAAAGATCCTCCGCCACCTGCTGCAAAGACGCCCCCTGGGTGCGCTTGAGCTCCAGCTCCAGCTCCTTGCCCAGCAGGTCGTATACCCCGTCGGTGCAGAAGATCAGCCGATCCCGCTGGCGCAGGCGGATGCGGCGGATGTAGGGCCGGGCTTCATCCACGATGCCGCAGGGCAGGGCCTCCCCGGACAGGGTGCGCACGTTGCCCGCCCGAACCAGGCAGGTGGGCGGGGCGCCGAACTTCACCATCTCCGCCTCCCCGGTGACAAGGTCGATGCTGGCCGCGTCCAAGGTGGCGTAGATCTCCTTCTCCGCCCGGGCGATGAGGAGCCGGTTCACGTTCTCGTAGATCAGCTCCCGCTCCACCCCCAGCCGAAACTGGTCGAACAGCAGGCCGATGGCCGCCCGGCTCTCCCGGTTGGCCTCCTCCCCGCTGCCCATGCCGTCGGATACGGCGTAGACCACCCGGCCGCAGGGCATGCGCAGCTCCCCGATCTCGTCCCCGGACACTTCCTCCGCCTGCTCGGGCAGGGACGCCCGGGCCATTTTCACCTCCATGCCCCGAAGGGCCTCCAGCTCGAAGCGGGTGCCCGCCTCCCCCGGCTCGGTCCGGATGAGCCGCATGGACCGGTTCAGCTTCCGCCCCACGGCGGCCGCCAGCGCTTCGCCCGCCTGCTCCTCCCGGGGGCCCAGGCAAACGGAGAGGCACAGCCTGCCCCCGGTGTAGTAGGCGTCCAGGGACAGGGGCGCAAAGCCCTTTCGCACCAGATAGGGCAGCAGTTCCCCTTCCACCCGCCTATCCCCCCAGCGGTCCTCCCGCAGGCGCACCGCCAGGAGCGACAGCATGGACGACACCCCGCAGAGCTGCCGGCTCATGTAGGCGTTCTGCTCCGCCGCGCGCCTGAGGCCCGCCTCGTGGGCGAAGGCCTGGTTGTAGGACTGGTAGGCGGCGGTCATGATCTCCCGGAAGAACTTGCAGTGGCTGTCCATGGGCGGCAGGGGCCGGACCGGGTCCCCCCGATCGTAGGCGGACAAGAGATGCAGCACCGCCCGATCGAAGGCTGCCGGGTCCCGCTGGCACAGGACCCGCCCCTCGCAGCCCACGCACACCCGGTGGGCCGCCCCCAAGGGCCAGGCCTGAACGAAGCTTTCCTCCTCCTTCTCCCGGTCAAAAAGGCCCGAGAGGGCTCCGCAAAGCCGGGCCGTCTCCTCCACCTCCAGGGCCATGCGCTCCCGCAGCCGGCCGGTGGCCCCGGCGCCGTTTTTGTCGCTGAAGCTTCGGCTGTCCAGCAGGAGCCGGGCCCGGTCCATCCACTCCCCCGGCACCACCAGAAACGCGAGGCAGGCGATGAGGGCGCTGCCCAGGGCGTAGGACTCCCCCTCCGTGCCCAGGAAGGTGTCCAGCACCGCCGCCGTGAGCAGGAAGGCCCCCGTCGTGAAGCCCCGGCCGTAATCCGACACCAGGGAGCCCATGAGGGCGCAGAGGGCGGTGGTCCCCAGCAGGGCCGCCCCCTCCTCCAGGCCGAAGGCCAGCAGGGCCGCCGGCAGGATGCCCGTGCCCAGGCCCGCCGGGCCCTTGCACTCCACGAGCAGCAGCACCCCTGCGTCCAGCAGCACCACGGGCAAGGACACGCCCGCGGCGGCAAAATCCCCCATGCCCAGGAGCAGCAGTCCCCACAGGCCGAAGAGGAGCAGCTGCTCCGGCTCCTGCAGGACGCAGAGCCGGCTTCCGTGGCGCAGGAGCCCCAGGCACCGGCTGATGAGCACCACGGCCACCGCCGACATGGCCAGCGACAGCATGGCGTAGGCGCAGGAGCGCCAGGTGAGCACCATCTCAAAGGGCAGCACGGCGATCTCGCACAGCAGGAACACCAGCATCCGGGCGCTGACGGACACCTCCTCCAGCATGATTTTCATGAGCCGGGTGAGCAGCACGAAGGCCGCCGCCGCGATCATCACGCCCCAAAGGGGCTCCCCGCTGAGGAAAGCGCCGATGAGGACCCCGGCCCCGGCGAAGAGGGGGTCGATGTTCATGAGCTCCGCCGCCGCCATGGCGGCCAGGCCGAAGGGGGCGCAGCTCTCCCCCACCCGCACCCGGCACAGCACCAGGCTCCCCAGGAAGGTGCCCAGCTCCAAGATGTGCTTCGTTGTGTTCCAACCCTGTTTCTTTCGGTTCATGGCCCCATTGTAGCCCATGGGGCCGGTGGATTTTCGGCGAATCCCGCGGGGACGGCCCCCTTTCTTCCCGACAGGATGAGCCCTTCTCCCGCCGGGTTTGCCCCTTTGCCGGGGCTTGTGCCCCGCCCGCCGCAAAAACGCTGTCTTGCGCGGCGCAGGCGGCTGCGGTATACTATAAAAAACGGGGCGATCCGCTCCCGACGAACCGCTGCAAGGAAAGAAGGACACTGGGCATGAAACGGGCTTTGGTCGCAACCGTGCTGCTATGCTGCCTCATGGGCTGCGCCGCCGCGGCACAGGCTCCGGCAGGAACGCCTGCCCCCACCGCCGCTTTGACCGCCGCCCCCACCCAAACGCCCCGGGCAACGGCCACGGCCGCCCCCACCCCTTCGCCCCTCCTGCTGGGGGGCCAGGCCCTCACGGGCCGGGAGGAAAGCTTGCGGCTGGTCCTCACCGCGGAGGAGCTCAAAGCCCTGGACGGGTTTTCGAACCTTGCCCGGCTGGACCTTTCCGGCAGCACCTGCTACGACGCCATTTTGGCCTTCATGGCCGCCCACCCGGAAGTGGACGTGCGCTACACCGTGCAGGTGGGGGATCGGGAGGTCCCCTTCGACGCGGAGGAGCTGACCTTGGCCGCTCTGCCGGAGGGCAAGGCTCTCTCCTATCTGCCCGCCCTGAAGGCCCTCACCGTTGAAACGCCCCTGACCCCGGACGAAGCGAAGGCCCTTCGCGCCCTGCTGCCGGCGGCGGAGCTAAGCTATTCCCTGTCCTTCGCGGGCCTGACGGCGGCATGGGACACAGACGCTTTGGACCTTTCCATGATCGACCCTGCCGACGTGCCCGAGGCCATGGCGGCGCTGGAAGAACTGCCCCGGCTCAAGGCGGTGCGCCTGTCCCGCCCGGACGAAAGCTCCCCCTGGACCCTGCAGCAGGCGGACGAGCTGATGGGCCAACTGCCGGCGCTAAAGGTGGACTACGTGGCCCACGCCTTCGGGGTCAGCTTCCGGCTGACGGACCCGGTGGTGAGCTTCAGCGGCATAGACCTTTCGGATAAGGCGGAGGAGCTGGAAGCGCTGCTGCCGCACCTTGCCCGGGTGGGGCGGCTGGACATGGAGAACTGCGGCATTCCGGACGAGCGGATGGGGGCCCTGCGGGCGGCCTTCCCCGCACCGAAGATCGTGTGGCGGGTGGCCGTGGGGGCTTACTCCTGCCGGACCGACGCCCTCATGATCCGCTTCTCCGACTGCATCGAGGACATCCGCCTCCACGACGAGGACGTGCGCGCCCTCATCTACTGCAACGAGATCCGCTATCTTGACCTGGGTCACAACTACCTGACCAGCGCCTACTTCGCCGCCTACATGCCGGAGTTGGAGGTGTGCATCCTGGCCGTGGAGAAGCACCTTGTCGACATCTCCGCCCTGGCGCACTGCCCCAAGCTGTGGAGTATTTGGAGATCTTCTCCGGCCGGGTCACGGACCTGACGCCGCTTACGAGCTGCAAAAACCTGAAGCACCTGAACATCGGCTGGAGCCCGGTCTCGGACATCTCCCCGCTATACGAGCTGGATCTGGAGCGGCTTTGGCTCCCCCAGACCCGGGTTTCCTCCGCCGAGGTGCGGGATTTCAGGGAGCGCTTCCCCGGCTGCGAGGTGAACACCACCGCCAACGACCCGGCGGGGGGCCCCTGGCGGATCCGGGGCAACTATTACACCCCCCGGTACGCGCTGCTGCGGGAACAGTTTTGCTACGACCACATGGAGATCAACACCTATTCCGAGCCGCCTGTCTTTGAATGAGGGCCCTTGCCCCGCCGGGGCGGATATGGTATACTGCAATCACTTTTTTGAACGAGGACGAAACATGACCAAGACCAAGATCATCGCCTTTGAGGGCATCGACGGCACGGGCAAGAGCGTGCAGATGGAGGCGCTCAAGCGCCGCCTGGAGGAGCGGGGCCTGCGGGTGGGCACCCTGTCCTTCCCGGATTACGGCAGCTTTTTCGGGGGCTGCGTGGGCCGCTATCTCATGAAAAAGGACGGGGTTTCCGCCAGCGACGTGGACCAGCGGAGCATGGCCCTCTGGTTCGCCATGGACCGGTGGGCGGCCTTCCAGGGGTTTGACTACGCGGATTTGGACGTGCTGCTCATTAACCGCTATGTGCTGAGCAACGCGGTCTACCAGAGCATCCGGGACAGGGATCTGGACCGGACGGAGATTCTGGACTTCGTGCTGGAGCTGGAGTTCGAGCAGCTGAAGATCCCCCGGCCCGACCTGAACCTGATCCTGGACGTGGACCTCTCCGACGCCCAGAACAACGTGTCCAAGAAGGGCTATCGGGACTACGCCGGGGACGAGAAGGACGAGTACGAGAAGCAGGACGCCATCCAGCTGCGGGCCCGGGCCAAGTACCTCTCCTACGGGGAGCGGCTGCGCAACGTGAAGGTGATCCCCTGCATGGAAGGGGGCGCCCTGCTGCCCATCGACGCCATCGCCGAAAGGGTCTACGCCGCGGTGACGCCCATTCTCTGATTCCAACGAAACAAAAAAGGACGGTTTTGCGCCGTCCTTTTTTTGCATTTTACAACTCTCTTACAAGTCTATTACAACTATTTGACGTTTTGGACGAATATGGAAGGTATCATGGTCGTGAAAGAGAAAGGAGGCACGAACATGAAACGGATCTGTATGCTGATGCTGGCGGCTTTGCTGCTGATCGGCTGCCAGCCCACGCCCGAGGAGGAGTATGTGGTGAACAAGCGGGACAGCGGCGTGGAGGCGAAGCTGGAGAAGGAAACCGACGAGAGCGCCCAGGAAAGGGGCGCCCAGATGCTGCCGGAACGGTGGGACGAGGTCTACGAAACGGACCTGATGACCCTGACCTTCGCCGCCCCCATCGTCCAGAAGGAGGACGGGCTCTACCCCGTGTACCGGACCCGGAGCGCCCCGCTCACGGAGGCAGAGATCATCAAGTACCTGAATATCCTCTTCCCCGACCCCGTGACCGTGCGGCAGAACCTGCCCACCAAGGCGGACATCCAGAAGGAGATGGAATGGTATTTGAATGATGCCCAGGCCAAGCTGGACTGGCAGGACGCGGGCCGGCCCGACGACGGGGTGGACCGGGACGAGACGCCCATCACCCGGGAGGAGGTCAATGAGGAGCTGGCCAACTACCAGGCGCTGATCCAGAAGGCCCCGGAGACCAACGAGGAGAGCCCCGCCACGGCCTACCACATCCCCACCGGCCAGGAGGGCATCCTGGTCTACCGGATGCAGTCCGGGGACACCGTGATCGTGAACCCCTCCTGGAACGGGAGCCTCTACGCGGGCCTGGGCAGCAACCACACCCACGTCTACCCCCGGTATGAGTATGAGGAAATGAAGCGGTTAGACGACGAGGACACCCTCCCCTACACCCCCGTGACCGCGGACCAAAAGAAGTGCGAGCAGGTGGCCAAGGACGCCCTCACTAAGCTGGGCATCGAGGGCATGGTCCTGGTCGAGACGGAGGAGGCGAACCTGATGGACGGCCGGATATGCCTCTCCGGGGGCTACGAGTGCCTGTTCGTCCGGGACTTCGGGGGGTACCCCTATCTTGGCAGCAACTTTGAGCCCGCCCAGGGCCTGACCTACGGGAGCGACGACAGCTTCATGGCCAACAAGCACATCAACGCCGAGGAGCTGCGGCTCTTCGCCGACGAGGAGGGCGTGAAGCTCATCAGCTTCGACGCCCCCAAGATGATCGTGGGCATCGAAAGCAAGAACATCGAGCTGCTGCCCTTCGAGAAGGCCCAGGAGCGCATCAAGCAGGGCCTCACCTACGGCCTGTCTAAGTGGGCCCAGGATGTGAAGCAGAACGAGCCGGAGGTGAAGCTGAACGTGGAGATATATAAGATCGCCCTGACCACCTACACCCTCCACGTGCCCAACAGCGAGGATTACTATGAGATGCCCTGCTACGTGGTGTACTACGACCCCTGGCAGCGGCCGGACAGCAGCCGGAACGACAAGACCATGATGCAGGAGACGTTGCTCATCAACGCCGTGGACGGGTCCATCGTCCACACGGATTGGGGGTATTGATATCCATCCATTCACTATCGCAAGCGCGGTGCAGCCGCGCGCACGCAGCCGACAGAGAATGAACGGCAAACGGAATTGAAAAAGGACGGCCAAGCCGTCCTTTTTCACAAAGAAATGCGTGCACCCCGAGATCGACAGGGCGCTACCGTCTTACCGGTTGCCGGTGGCTCCTCGCAGGAGACCTCGCGGCACACGGAAGGTTCCGCTTAGTGCTGCTTCCGTCAGGATCTGACACGGTTCACAGGCTTCCGTTGCACGAGTCCCACGGGTATAGGGCACCGCTACCTCCCCGTCTGGCACGCAAGGGTATTATAGCGTGTCAGGCTTCCTTTTGCAAGTGGGAAATGGCCCAGAGGAGGGTTTCTTTCAGGTCCCCCTCCGATTGGGCCGTCTGGGCCTTTAGAAGGGGCAGCAGGTCGGTGCGGTTTTGATTGGCCGCCAGGACCGCCGCCTGGGCGGTGAGCTTGCCCCCCTTCCTCATGTTTTTGCCGATAAGTTCAAGGGCAGGCTTCAGATCGCCGGAAAGGAGCTTTTCCAGGTCGAAGGCGGCTTCCTCCGCCGCCGTCATGGGCCGGGGCGCCATGAAGTGATTGAGGGGGCACACGTTTTGGCACACCTCGCAGCCCAGGAGGCAAATCAGCTTCTCCATGACCCATTCGGGCATGGCCGGCCCCTCCTCATAGGCCCGGAGGCACTTTCGCCAGTCGTAGCCATTTGGGCCGATGGCGCCGCCGGGGCAGGCCCGACGGCAGCGGTTGCAATGGACGCAGGCGGTAAAGGGGGCCCCTTTGGGGGTGAAGGTAAGCTGTTCCGCCGGCAAAGCTGCCATCAGGGCCTGGACCACGAACCGGGTGCCGCAGCCGGGAAGATAGATGAGGTCGCTGTCGAGACGTGTCCCCAAGCCCCAATCCACCAGGATGGTCTTCACGGGCACCGCCGCCCGCTCGGTCCGCACCCCCTCCTCCGCCAGTTGCCCCCGCAGGGCCTGCATGGCCAGATAGCTTTGATGGGAGGCGGGATAGTAGCCGGAGAGGACGGCCTCGGGGGCAAGGGGCGCATAGGCCCAGATGAGAAGGAGCAGCGCGTTGGCCCAGGGGTAGGCCGAGGCGGCGTCCGCCTCGATCCAGCCCGTCTGGGGCGCAAACGCGCCGCTTTCCCGGCGGCGCGTCCATGCTTCATATTGGGGCACGGGGAGCAGAAAGCCCTCCCGAAAGCCTGCGGTTTTCACCAATTCGTGTAGGTTCATTGGGCCTGGGCTTGGAGCATCTCCTTGGTTTTCATGAGCCGGGACAGGTTCCCGCGCTCGTTCTCGTCCAGCTTCATCTGGATGTCCCGAATGGCCTCGGTGTACTGGGGGATCATGACGTATTCGAGGGCGTTCACCCGGCGGCGGGTCTTTTCGATCTCGTCAGCCAGGCGCGCCGTGCTCTTCTCCACCTCGGCCAGCTCCAGCATCAGCGGCAGGGCTTCGGCGATGGCCTGGACCGCCCCGTCCAGATCCGCGCTGGTGGAGGAGAAGCCGTAGGGATAGACGATCTCCTCCGAGGTGTTCATGGAGAGCTTGGGCACGGGGATGGACAGGATGTTTTGCTTCTCCGCCTCCACCTCGATGCCCCGGGCGGGATAGAGCAAGGCCTCCTCGATCTCGTTGTTGGACATGGTGGCCTTGGCCAGGACGAAGTTCTGCATGGCTGCGGCCATCTTCTGCTCCGTCTGCTCCCGCAGCTCCTTGTTCTTCCGCGCCAGCACGATGAAGCGCCGGACCAGCTCGTCCCGCTTGTCCTTCATCATCTTATGGCCCCGCACCGCCGTCTTCAGCCGCTTTTTCAGGTTGGACAGCTCCATGCGGGTGGGTTTGTATTGAATAGCCGCCATAGGCGCCCTCCCTTACTGTGCGGGATGATAGTACTTATCCAGGTACGCGTCCCGAATGCGCTTGAGCTCGGTCCGAGGCAGGATGCCCAACAGCTTCCAGCCCAGATCCAGCGTCTCCTCGATGGTCCGATTGGTGTAGTAGCCCTGGGAGATGTACTCCGCCTCGAAGGCGTCGGCGAACTTGGCGTAGAGCTTGTCCGTGTCGGACAGGGCCGCGTCGCCCAGGATCACCGCCAGCTCCTTGGCGTCCTTACCGCGGGAGTAGGCGGAGAAAAGCTGGTTCATGGTGTCCGCGTGGTCCTCCCGGGTCTTGCCCTTGCCGATGCCCTTGTCCTTCAGACGGGACAGGGACGGGAGCACGTTGATGGGCGGGGTCAGGCCCTTGCGGTACAGGTCGCGGGAAAGGATGATCTGGCCCTCGGTGATGTAGCCGGTCAAATCGGGAATGGGGTGGGTCACGTCGTCCTCGGGCATGGACAGGATGGGGATCATGGTGATGGAGCCCTTGTTGTCCCGGATACGGCCCGCCCGCTCATACATGGTGTTGCGGGCCGCGGAGATCTCCCGCAGGGCCTCGGCGTAGTTGGTGATGTCGGTGATGATGACCAGCACGTGCATGCCCAAGTCGTAGGCCAGATACTCTGCCGCGGTGATGGCCATACGGGGGGTGGCGATACGCTCGATGGCCGGGTCGTTGGCCAGGTTGATGAACGTGACGGTCCGCTCGATGGCGCCGGTCTTCCGAAAGTCGCTGATGAAGAAGTCCGCCTCCTCGAAGGTGATGCCCACGGCGGCGAAGACCACGGCGAACTTCTCGTCGGAGCCAAGGACCTTGGCCTGCCGGGCGATCTGGGCCGCCAGCTGGGCGTGCGGCAGACCGCTGCCCGAGAACACCGGGAGCTTCTGGCCCCGGACCAGGGTGTTCAGGCCGTCGATGGCGGACACGCCGGTCTGGATGAACTCGGAAGGATAGTCCCGGGCGGCGGGGTTCATGGGGTTGCCGTTGATGTTGAGGTGCTTCTCCGGGATCAGGGCGGGGCCGCCGTCCTTGGGCTTGCCCATGCCGTCGAAGACCCGGCCCAGCATGTCGGGGGCCACGTCGAGCTCGATGGACCGGCCCATGAAGCGGGCCTTGGCGGTGCTGACGCGCAGGCCCTGGGAGCCCTCAAAGAGCTGGACCAGCGCCCGATCGCCGTTGACCTCCAGGACCTTGCCCCGGCGGATGGAGCCGTCCTCCTGGACGATCTCCACCAGCTCGTCGTACTTGACGCCTTCCACCTGGTTCACCAGCATCAAGGCGCCCACGACCTCGGAAATGGTTCGGTATTCCTTCTGCATCAGTTCAGACCTCCTTCCACCAGGGCGCCGATCTGGTCACCCATCTCCTGCATGATCTGTTCATAGGCGGCGGGGGCCTCCGCTTCCGTTACGTACTTCAAGCGGCCGATCTTCTCCCGCACGGGCAGGGAGATGAGCTTGTTGAAGGGGGCGTCGGCGGTAAGGGCCTCGTTGGCCTGGTCGTAGTAGCCAAGGATGGTCTTGAGCATCAGGTACTGCTTGCGGGGGGAGGTGTAGGTGTCCACCTCATGGAAGGCGTTCTGATGGAGATAGTCCTCGCGAATGGACCGGGCGGCTTCCATGGTGAGCCGGTCCTTGTGGCTCAGGGCGTCGATGCCCACCAGGCGGACGATCTCGTCCAGCTCGCTCTCCTCCTGCAGCAGATTCATGGTCTTCTGGACCATGGCCGCCCAGTCGGGGGCCACGTTCTCGTTGAACCAGCCCTCCAGCCGATCGAGATACAGGGAATAGCTTTGCAGCCAGTCGATGGCCGGGAAGTGGCGGGCGTAGGCCAGCTTGGAGGAAAGGCCCCAGTAGACCTTCACGATCCGGAGCGTAGCCTGGGAGACGGGCTCGGAAATATCGCCGCCCGGAGGGGACACGGCCCCGATGGCGGAGATGGCGCCGGTGATATCGCCGGAACCCAGGACCTTCACCACGCCGGCCCGCTCATAGAACTCCGCCAGACGGGAGCTCAGATACGCGGGGTAGCCCTCCTCGCCGGGCATCTCCTCCAGACGACCGGACATCTCACGCAAGGCCTCGGCCCAGCGGGAGGTGGAGTCGGCCATGATGGCCACCTTATAGCCCATGTCCCGGAAATACTCGGCGATGGTGATGCCGGTGTAGATGGAGGCCTCTCGGGCGGCCACAGGCATGTCGGAGGTGTTGGCGATGAGGATGGTCCGCTTCATGAGCGAAAGGCCGGTCTTGGGGTCCTTCAGCTCGGGGAACTCCATCAAAACGTCGGTCATCTCGTTGCCCCGCTCGCCGCAGCCCACGTAGACGATGATGTCCGCGTCGGACCACTTGGCCAGCTGATGCTGGACCACGGTCTTACCGCTGCCGAAGGGGCCGGGCACGGCGGCCACGCCGCCCTTGGCCACGGGGAACAGGGTGTCGATGACCCGCTGGCCGGTGATCATGGGCTCCGTGGGGGGCAGCTTTTCCTTGTAGGGGCGGCCCCGGCGCACGGGCCAGCGCTGGAGCATGGGCAGCTCGATCTGTTTGCCGTCCTTCTCCAGCCTGGCGATGGGGGTGACTATATTGGCGTCGCCTTCAAAGATCCAGGTGAGCTTGCCGGACACGCCGGGGGGCACCATGATCTTGTGGGTGACGATCTCGGTCTCCTGAACGGTGCCCAGCACGTCGCCGCCGGTGAGCTCGTCCCCCACCTGGGCTACGGGGGTAAAGGCCCACAGCTTCTCGTGGTCCAGGGCGTCCACCATGACGCCGCGAGGGATCCTGTCCCCCGCCTGCTCCCGGATCTTGGTGAGGGGGCGCTGGATGCCGTCGTAGATGGACTCGATGAGGCCCGGCCCCAGCTCCACGGATAGCGGCGCGCCGGTGGTGTATACGGGCTCGCCGGGGCCGATGCCGCCGGTCTCCTCATAGACCTGAATGGACGCCCGATCGCCGCGCAGCTCGATGACCTCGCCGATAAGCTGCTGCTTCGACACGCGGACCACGTCGAACATCTGCACGTCCGCCATGCCGCTTGCCACGATGAGGGGCCCGGAAACTTTTACAATCGTACCTTGCATGTGTTTGCCTCTCTTTTAGGTATTGAATAGGATATCCACGCCCACAGCCGTTTCCACGTACCCTTTCAGGTTCCGGATGCCCGTGCCCTGGGAGCCGTGCACGTCCGGGATGGGGATGATGGCGGGATAGGGTTCGCCCTTGAAGGCGTCGATGGCGTCCGCGCAGAGGGGGTAAAGGGTCTCGGTGAGATAGATCACCCCATAGCCCTCCCGGGCCAGATGCTTGATCTGCCGGTTGGCCGCCTCGCCGTCGGTCTCATAAAACACATCGATGCCCACGGCCTTGAAGAGCATGACGGAATCCTTGTCGCCGATGACGGCCATCTTTGCCTTAGCCATAGAGCTTCACCAGCCTTTCCGAGATCACGCTGCTGTTCAGGTTGTTCCGCTTCACCGTGAGGATCAGGCGCACGTTTTGGGCCTCCCGCTCCTTGGCGATGATGTAGCCCACCACGGGGAACAGGGTGAGGGCCTCGTACTTGTGGGCGGAGATCAGGGACATGAGGTAGTTGTCCCGGGCCTTCTCCACCTCGCCGATGCTGCCGGTGCCGTACATCTTGTCCAGGGCCGCGGCGATCTCCCGACGGCACACGGACTTCTCCACGATCTTGCCGTAGCCCTCCACGGAGAACTCATACCCCTCGGAAAAGGCCTGCAGAGGGATACCTCCCTCCACCAGCAGCACATCCTTGAGCATGCCCTTGCCGCCGCCCATGGCCCGCACCCGCAAAAAGGTGAGGACGTTGTCAAAATCCGCCTTGGCCAGGAAGTAGTGGTGGAAGGGCTTATTCTTGGCGGTGGCGTTGAGGGCGTGCTTGAGGTACGCCCGATCCAGCGCGATGCTGATGAGCTGGGGCTCCACGCTGACGGCCAGCCGCTTCTCCAGGTCATTGAGCTCCTGGGCCATGTCCGCAGGGAGCAAAGCGTAGTCCTGCTCTAAGACGGCCTTCTGCAAAGCCTCCCGGTCAAAGAGGCCGCCGGGCTGCCAGGCGATGTCCCCCTGGTTCAGCAGGCGGGCTTTGATGAGGGCCTTCAGGTTCATCACGTCGCTTTCCAGCAGGAACAGGTCCGTGATCTCAGGCTCGGGGGAGAGCTCCCGCACCTCCTCCCGCATGGCCGTCAGCTCCCGCTCGATCATCTTCTCCCCGTCGCCCTCGCCGGCGTCGGGCAGGTTGCCGTAGCGGTTGTCGATCAGCATGCGCAGCGCGTCCCCCATGGACCCCTCCGCCATGCGCTTGAGGGCAGCCTCATCCAGCAGACGCCGGCTGAGGGCGCTGATGCGGGCGCTGGCATATGCGTAGCTTTTCTGTGCCATAGGGTCCCTCCCGTTTATGGAAAGAGGATGCGGGCCGCGTTGGTCTCCTCGCTCAGCCGCAGCTGGGCCATGAGGGCATCCAGGGAACAATCCTTTTCGTAGCTCCCGCCCACCAGCAGGAAGCCGCCTTCAAAGGGGGCGTCCTCCTCCGAGAGGGTCAGGGGCCGGTCCACCTGGCCAAGGAGCCCGGCGATAAGGGCCCGATCCTGTTTGGCGGGCTTGACGATATCGCCCGCCGCGGATTCCGCCTGCAGCAGGCCCAGTATGACCTTCCTGCGGCGCTCGCCGGAAAGGGCGTTCAGCTCCCGGGCAGCGGCGGCGAAGGTTTCGTCCAGGATGCGCCGGCGCACGCCCAATGTCTCCTTCCGCCCGTCCAGCTCGGCCCGGGTCCGGGCGCCGTCCAGCACGCCCTTCACGGAGGCGTTTCGGCTGGCGGCCGCGGCGGCGGCCTGCTCGGCGATTCTCTTTTCGCAGTCAGCCGATATGGCCCGGCAGCTTTCCTCTGCCTTCTCCCGGGCGGCCCCGGCGTCGGAGCGGGCCTCCTCCAGGATGCGCTCGATCAGCTTGTCCGCGCGGTTGTTGCCGTTATCCATGAGCGGCTCCTCAACCCACGTTGACGCCGAAGATCAGCAGCATGGAGATCAGCAGGGAGAAGATGGCGTAGGTTTCCACCATGGAGGCCATCAGCATGCAGTGGCCGAACTCCTCCGCCCGCTTGCCGATGGTGTTGATGCCGGACACGGACACCTTGGCCTGATGGATGGCGGAGATGAGGCCGCCGAAGGCCATGGGGAATGCCGCGAACAGAAGCTGCAGGCCCTGGGACACGGTCACGTCCACGTTGCCGCCGGGGAGCAGGCCCGCCCGCATGGCGATGAACACGGCCACGACCAGGCCGTAGATGCCCTGGGTGCCGGGAAGAAGCTGAAGAATGAGGGCGTTGCCGAAGCGCTCAGGCTGCTCGGAGACCAGGCCGGCCGCGGCCTGACCCGCCATGCCCACGCCCAGGGTGCTGCCCAGGATGCCGCCGATGGCCGCCACCACGGCGCCCAGAGTGGCCAGGATGATGCCCATATTTGCTTTGATGAGTTCCAACATTGCGATTTCCTCCTACTATAGTTGTCACTTTGAGATTTGCACGTGTTTCGTTTTGTATCGAAGAGGCCTGAAGGCCTTTCCGCCTGCTTCATAAAACTTGCCGAAGAACTCCACATACTGAAGCCTGGCGCAGTGGACGAAGGAGCCCAGGGTGTTGATGGCCACGCTGAACAGATGCAGCGCGATGAGCAGCACCACCGCGATCAAGAAGCCCACCACCTTCATGATGCCGCTGCCCCCCATGAGCATGGAGCACAGGGTGTTGAACACCATGGCCAGATATCCCGTGGCGATGCCCAGGGCCAAAAGGCGGGCGTAGGACAGGATGTCACTCAGGTAGCTGGTCACCCCGTAGAGGCCGCCGAAGCCGGATGCCAGGCGGGAGATGGGGTTCTTCTTATCCCGGCCCTTGAAGAAGAGGATCATGACGGAGCCCGCCAGGATCATGACCAGGCCCACCGTATTGAGGTGCAGCGCCGTGAACCAGCCCAGCTCCAGGGGTGGATCAAAGAAGGTGGCCGCCATGGGCAGCGCCGCCAGCACCACCCCCAGCAGAATGAGGACCCAGCTCAAATTGTCGAACACGGCGCCCTGCCAATCCTTGTCGGAAAGGCACATCTTCATCTTGATGAGGTGGCCGGCGGACAGGTGGATGATGCCCAGCAGCAGGCAGAACAGCAGCATGCCCACCGGGTTGGCCGTGGGATCGATGAGCAGGGGGAACAGGTCCTTGGTGCCGAAGATGGTGTCAAAGTCCAGCCCAAAGAAGGAACCCACCAGCACGCCCCACACCATGGTGGAGATGCCGCCCCAGAAGAGGACGGTGAGCAGGCCCTTCATGCCGCCCGTGGGCTTTTTCAGTTTCATAAAGAGCCAGGTCCCCAGGGCCAGCACCAGGCCGTAGCCCGTATCCGAGAGCATGACGCCGAAGAGCAAAATGTAGAACGGAGTCATGTAGGGGGTGGCGTCGATGCCCCGGGCGTCGGGCAGGGAATAGAGGTCGATCAGAAACTCGAAGGGGGTGTTGAAGGTGTCATTCTTGAGCACCGTGGGCGGGACTTCGTCCTCCGTCGGATCGCGGTACTCGGTGTAGTAGGCGTCGGTGACGGACTGGAGGGCTTTCTCCACCGCGTCCATCTCGTCCTCCCGGACCCAACCTTCCAGCTGGAACAGGTCCGCGCCCTTCTTCACGTCGCTCTCGGCGGCCAGGTTGTCCCGCTCGATGGACAGGGCGTCCGCGGCGTTTTCCAGGACCTGGGCGCTGACGCCGCAGGCGGCCAGCTCCTCATGGAGCTCCATGAGCCGCTTCTCCAGACCCGTGTCCTCCGCCTCCAGGGCGCTCATGGCCTCCCGGGGGGTGCCGGTGAGCTTGGGCAGGACCACGTCCGTCCAGTTGATGGTCTTCAGGAAGGCGGCGGCCTCCCGGGCGTCCTCCTTGTGGCAGACCAGGAGCGCGGCCCGGCTGCCCGGGGTCCCGTAATACTCCGCAAAGAGAAGAGGGTTCTCGTCGATGGCGGCCTCCCCGGCTCCGTCCACCAGGCCCATAAAGCAGCGGGTATGGCGGCTTTCGCCGATGGTCTCCATCCGCTCGGGCAGATCCGCCCAGGGGAGCAGGGCGGCGTAGGTGCTGTTGTTCTTCTCCAGCCGCGCCTCGATCTGCTTCTTCTCCTCCAGGATGGCTCGGATGCGCCCGTCGGCCTGCTCGGCGGCCCCCACGTCCTGCTGGAGGGTCTCCAGCTTCTCCTCCCGGGCAGGGGCAAAGAACCCCGCCTTGGGGGCGTAGGGCTTCACCGCGGACAGGGATTCATTCAGGCGGCTGATCCGCTCAGCCACTTCGTCCAGGCGCTGGTTGTCCTGGCCGCCCTCCTCATCGGAGGTGACCCGAATGATCTCCACTGCCCCCGCCTTCTGCAGGGCCCGTAAAATTTTCGTCTCCTCCCGGCGGATGCCCACCAGGGTGAGGCGTTTCATGGAAACGATCATAGGGCTGCATCGACCCTTTCCATAAGATAGGCCACGGCCTTGGGCAAATTGCCCCGGGCGACCGCTTCCTCCGCGGCCACGGCGTCCCGGGCCGTTTGCAGGGCCTGGGCCGAGAGGGCCTTCCCCTCCGTTTCCGCCTGGGCCATGGCCTCACGGGTCTTCTGCCGCTCGGCGTCCGCCGCCATGGTCAGGCGGGACGCCGCGTCCTCCCGGGCACGGGCCACCATGTCCCTGGCGTCGGTCACGGCCTGGGCGCGTATTTCCTCCGCCCGCTCTTCCGCGGCACGGATCTTGTCGATCATGGAACCCACGATCAGCCCTCCTTTCCGTAGGATAGGTATGAAAAAGGGGCGCAAAGGCCCCTTTCACGTTTATTTCGTGCCGAACAGGCGGTCGCCGGCATCGCCCAGGCCGGGCACGATGTAGCCGTGTTCGTTGAGCTTCTCGTCGATGCTGGCCACGTAGATGTCCACATCGGGATAGGCCTTCTGGACGGCGTAGACGCCCTCGGGGGCGGAGATGAGGCAGACCAGACGGATGGTCTTGGCGCCGGCGTTCTTGATGAGCCGGATGGCCTCGATGGCGGAGTTGCCCGTGGCCAACATGGGGTCCACGATGATGGTGTCCCGCTCGTTGATGTCGTCGGGGAGCTTGCAGTAGTAGCCCGTGGGCATCAGGGTGTCGGGATTGCGGTAGAGGCCGATATGGCCCATCTTGGCGTGGGGGATCAGGTTCATCATGCCGTCAGCCATGCCCAGGCCAGCCCGAAGGATGGGGACCACAGCCAGCTTTTCGTTGGCCAGCATCTTGAAGGACGCCTTGGTGATGGGGGTCTCCACCTCCACCTCCTGCAGGGGCAGGTCCCGGGTGACCTCGTAGCCCGTGCCGGTCTCCTTGTCCCGAAGAAGGGCCAGCTTGTGCTGTACGAGGGGATGATCGATCACGGTTACTTTGCTCATAATGAACCTCCTATATAAAGTTAAAGGTTTACGATTCGAAGGCGCTGATCTTGTCGATCCGGCGCTGATGGCGGGCCGCCTCGGAGAAGGGGGTGTCCAGCCAGGTGAAGAGGATCTCCCGGGCCAGGTTCTCCCCCACCACCCCGGCGCCCAGGGCCAGGGCGTTGGTGTCGTTATGCTCCCGGGTCATGCGGGCGGTCATGGAGTCGGCGCAGAGGGCGCAGCGCACGCCCTTGACCTTGTTGGCGCAGATGCTCATGCCGATGCCCGTGGTGCACACGAACACGCCCCGATCCGCCTCCCCCCTTGACAGGGCCTGGGCGGCGGGCAGGGCAAAATCGGGATAGTCCACGCTGTCGGTGCCGAAGCAGCCGAAGTCCCGGACCTGGTGGCCGGCTTCCGTAAGCCAGGCCTTGATCTTCTCTTTCAGGGCGTAACCGCCATGGTCAGAGGCCAACACGATTTTCATGCTCATTTGTTGTATCATACCACAAACCCGAAGCTCCTTTCAACACAAACTTCTTCAATATCAGAAAAATGTATACACTTAGGGCAGATATTCCACGTGAAAGCCCGCCGAACGCAGGAGCCGGTTCATAAACGCCAGGCCCGTGCCCGCGGTGCCCACGCCCTCACAGAGGATCACGTCCGCCTCCCGATCCAGCTCCCTTAGCAGCCCAAAGAGCCGGCTGCACAGGGTGGTGGGGTCCTGCCGGGTGCCCAGAAGGGCGATGGACCGGCTGCCGTAGAAGGGAGCGGCCTCCGCCGTGGCGGCGATGCGCACCCGCTTGCCCGCGCCAGCGAATTGGTCATAGAGGGCCGAGATCCGGGCGGCGGCGGCCTTGGGCTCGCCCACCACCACCAGCACCTGGGCGTTGGGGGCGTAGTGCTTGTATTTCATGCCGGGAGAGGCCACGGTCTCCCCCGCCTTCAGGGGCGAAAGGATGCTGGGGGCCAGGGCCACCTCGCCGATGACGGCGGCCAGCATCTCCGGCGTCACGGCCCCGGGGCGCAGGATGGTGGGCGCGCCCGCAAGGGACAGGACGGTGCTTTCCACCCCGTAGCGGCAGGGGCCGCCGTCCAGGATGAGGGGGATGCGGCCGTCCATGTCGTCGAGGACGTGCTGCGCGGTGGTGGGGCTGGGCTTGCCCGAAAGGTTGGCGCTGGGGGCGGCGATGGGCACGCCGCTGGCGGCGATGAGCGCCCGGGCGGCGGCGCTGTCCGGCATGCGGACGGCCACGGTGTCAAGGCCGGCGGTCACCTGATCGGGGACGATGGGCGCCCGGCGGTAGATCAGGGTCAGGGGGCCGGGCCAGAAGGTGTCCATGAGCGCCCGGGCATAGGGCGGCTCCCCGTCCCAAAGGGAGAAGGCGTCCTGCTTCTCGGCCACATGGAGGATCAGGGGGTTGTCGTTGGGACGGCCCTTGGCGGCGAAGATGCGGTCCACCGCGGCGCCGTTGAGGCCGTCGGCTCCCAGGCCGTAGACCGTTTCCGTGGGGAAGGCCACCAGGCCCCCGGCGCGGATGAGCTGGGCGCCGGTCGGGACAGCTTGCGTATCTTGCGTTGACAAAACAGAGGTTTTCATTTTAATTCACACCTTTTCTTGAAAGAAAAGGTGTCCAAAAGAACTTTAGGAAGCATAAGAAGCTCAAGAAGAAATCCCTTTTCCCCTTCCCGGCTTCTCTTTTTTCAGTTCCTTTTTTCTCTTCTCCCGAAGAGAAAAAAGGAACAACAGAAAAGGTTACTCCTCCCCCGACAGCTGCCGGGTACGCTCGGCCAATATCAGCGCGTCGATCAATTCGTCCATATCCCCATCCATAAACTGCTCCAGCTTATAGAGGGTGAAGTTGATCCGATGGTCCGTGACCCGGTTCTGGGGGAAGTTGTAGGTCCGGATCCGCTCGCTCCTGTCCCCGGACCCCACCATGCTCTTGCGGGCGCTGGACACGGCGGCGTCCTGCTTGGACTGATACAGGTCGTAGATCCGGCTTCGCAGGACCTGCATGGCCTTATCTTTATTTTTATACTGGCTCCGCTCGTCCTGGCAGGCCACCACGATGCCCGTGGGGATGTGGGTGATGCGGATGGCGGAGGAGGTCTTGTTCACGTGCTGGCCCCCGGTCGGAATCCTTGATCTCCACCTGCACCTCGTCCACCTGGGGCATGACCGCCACGGTGGCGGCGCTGGTGTGTATGCGCCCCTGGCTCTCCGTTTCCGGGACCCGCTGGACCCGGTGCACCCCGCTCTCGAACTTCAGGCGGGAGTAGGCCCCCTTCCCGGACAGGGTCAGGACCACCTCCTTCACCCCGCCCATCTCGGTGCGGTTGTCCTCCACGAACTCCACCTGATACCGATGCCGCTCGGCGTACCGCTGGTACATGCGCAGAAGGTCGCTGCCGAAGAGGCTGGCCTCCTCCCCGCCGGTCCCCGCCCGGATCTCCAAGATCACGTCCCTTTCGTCGTTGGGGTCCTTGGGCAGGAGCAGGATCTTCAGCTCCTCGGTGAGCCGCTCCTCGGTGGCCTTCAATTCGTCCAGCTCGGAGAGGGTCAGCTCCTTCATGTCCGGATCCAGGCCCTCCTCCAGCAGCTCCCGGCAGCCCTCCTGCTCCCGGAGGTTCTTTTCGTATTGGTCGATGACCGCCACAATCTCCTCCAGCTGCGCCCGCTCCCGGCTCAGCTCCTTCCAGGCGTTCATGTCCGCCATGGCGTCCGGGGCCGACAGCAGCCGCCCCAGCTCCTCATATCGGGCCTTCAGTTTGATCAGCTTCTCTCTCATATCCGTTTCACCGCGGCGACCCGGTCCAGGCCGCCATAATCCTTGATGATCTTTGCTCCCGGAAACAGCGATCTGACCGCCGGCCCCTGACTGGCGCCGATCTCCAGGAGCAGCGCCCCGCCGGGGCACACATGCGCCTGCCACGCCTCCGCCAGCCGCCGGTAGAAATCCAGGCCGTCCTCGCCCCCGTAGAGGGCCAGCTCCGGCTCGAACAAAAGCTCCCGCTGCCGGCTTCTCATATCCGCCGCAGAAAGATACGGCGGGTTGCAGGCGACGAGGTCGAAGGCCCCCGGCACATGGGCGAACAGGTCGCTTTCGAAAAACGCCCCCTCCACCCCGTTTCTATCCGCGTTTCGCTTCGCCAGGGCCAGGGCCGCCGGGGAGATGTCGGCAAAGGTGACCTGCGCCCCGGCCAGTTTTGCCAGGCTCACGCCGATGCATCCGCTGCCGCAGCACAGATCCAGCACCCGGGCCCCGGGCCGGGGCCTCAAAAAATTCAGGGCCGCCTCGCAGAGGACCTCCGTGTCCGGCCGGGGGATCAGGGCGTCCGCTCCCACAAAGAAGGGCAGGCCCATGAACGCCCATTCCCCCAGGATATACTGGAGGGGCTCCCCGTTGAGCCGCCGGGCCACGGCCTCCCGAAGCCAGGCCTCATCCCGGGACGCGTTCAGGAGGAACTTCGCCTCCAGGTCTGCCTCCTCCCCCGCCGCAGGCAGGAGGGCGGCCGAAAGCTCACGCCTGTTCATCTTCCGCTTCCGGGGCAGCCGCTTCCGCCGGCTCCGCCTTGGGCGCGAGGACCTGGGCCCGTATATCGTGATCCGGCGGGTCCATGGCCAGGTTGAAGGCGGCCAGGGCCACCTCCACCATGTCCGCGGTGGGCTCGGCGGTGGTGATATGCTGCAGAGCCAGGCCGGGGGCCCGGACGGCTCGCGCCAGCCACCCGTCGGAGGCGGCGGCGGCTTTTAAGACCTCGTAGGCAAGGCCCGCCACCAGGGGGATGAACAGAAGCCGGGTAATCACCCGGGGCAAAAAGGCTCGGACCGGGATGCAGGCGAAGAACAGGATGGACACCATCATGACCAGAAACAGGTAGTTGGTGCCGCAGCGGGGATGGAGCCGGGTGTAGCGGAGGATGTTCTCCGGGGTCATGTCCCCCCCCGCCTCATAGCAGGCGATGGTCTTATGCTCCGCCCCGTGGTACATGAACACCCGGCGGATGTCCTTGATCCGGGACACGGCCAGCAGATACCCCAGGAAGATGAGGAGCCGGGCCACCCCCTCCAGCAGGCTCACCAGGAACCCGCTTTCGATTTTGAAAAAGCTCACCGCCAGGGAGGGCAGCACCACGAAGAGCCCCACCGCCAGCGCCGCCGCCAGGACCACGGCCACGGTCATGGCCATATCCCCCGCGGACTTGCCCAGCTTTTGGGAGAGCCACCTTTCGAACTTGCTGGGCTCCTCCTCCATCTCCTCCCCCAGCAGCTCCGCGCTGCGCGTGGTGATCTTCATCCCTCCGGCCAACGCCTCCACAAAGGCGTACACCCCCCGGACCACGGGCCAGGTGGGAAAGCTGCCCTTCTTGTGCTGGTTTTTATTCTGATAGTATTCGGTGACGATGGTGCCGTCGCTCTGGCGCACGGCCAGGGCGGTGCCGTTTTGAGGGTTCTTCATCATGACCCCCTCCATGACGGCCTGGCCGCCCACGGCGCATCTCTTCATAGCTTCCTGTCCCTTCCGCCCCGGATGGCCCGGGGCATACTGATTTGATGATATCATACCATACCCTGCCCCCGGCCGCAAGGCATATCCGCTTTGCGGGTAAAGGAAAAGCCGCCGGCGGGGCCGGCGGCTCGGGGTTTCTCTCTGTTTTACGGCAGTTCCAGGGGGAAGGAAAGAAGGGACTGATAGGAAGTGGTGATGTCCCAGCCGTTCTCAGGGAAGGTGGTCTGCTTCCAGGTGTCGCCCACGGGCTCCTCGTTGAAGCTGTTCACGGCGTGGAGGGCCAGGCGGACGGTGACGCCCCGCTGTTTCAGGACTTCATAGTCCGAGGGGAAGAGGGGCAAGATCACCGTGTAGGCGAGGGTGCCGTCCTCCTGGACGACCACCTCCGGGAAGGCGGGCTCATAGACGGTGTCGTCCCCGCCCAGGGTATAGCTCACGGACATGCCCTGGAATTTGCCCCTCTCGTTGGTGGGGTCAAGGAGGCTGCGCCGCATCTGAGCGGTCCAGTCGACCGGCGCTTCCTTCACCCGGTAGCTCAGGTAGACGCCGGTGCTGCGGAAGCTGGTCGTTTCCTCCAGCACCACGCCGTCAAGGTTCACGGGCTGGTTCCACATGGTGTCGTAATCCATGGTGAGCACGGCGTTTCCGGACAGGCTCCGCTCGATGGTTTTTGTGTTCGCATTGGTGGCGGCCAGGGCCCCGTCCAGGTCGAAGGAGAAGGTGTAATAGATGGTCCCCAGGGTGCCGATGTGGGCCATATCATCCACGTTCACATCCATAACGGATATTTCGGAGGTGAAGCTGATTCGCCCGCTGCCGATAAGGGGGCCGTTCAGGTTGTACTCGCTGTGGAGGGTGATTCCGTCCTCGGCAAAGGTCTCCTCCATGAGGCCGGTCTCACTGTTGACGGTGGCGATCCTCTCCCCCGTGTCCGTGTACACTGTCTGCTCCGTAAATGCGTCCAGCCACTTGTCTCCGTGCTGCTCCTGAGAGAAGGCGGCGGCGTGGTCCGTGTTCAGGCGGATGGTGTAGGCGAAGGTGGTGCCGTCATAAAGGACCTCCTGTATCTCGGGCCGAATATCCCGGACCCAGGCCCAATCCGCCTCGTCGTACTTCTTCTGGTCCATCTTCACACGCCACTGGTTCAGGGTGTCGGCGTCCTCCATCTCGGGCAGCATGACCACATTCACGCCCTCGCCCTTCGGCGCGGCGTCCTTCACCACCTGCTCGATCTCTGGGACCGCGGAGGCTTCGGTCCGCTGCTCGGGGGGCGTGTCCAGATAGTCCCCGGGCTTGTAGTCGTCCCGGTGGAGCCAGCCCGCCACAGCGTAGGCCGTGCCGGACAGCAGCAGCACCAGGGCTAAACTGGCCGCCCCGAAGGCCACCGGAGACCGGCGCATGAACCGGCCCACCCAGGCTAAAGGAGGCGTTTCAATGCTGTCCAGGGTCCGGCGGACCGCCTCCCGGCTCCGGCGGGGTGGCTGGGGCCGGCTCTCCTTGAGCAGGGCGCACAGGGGATCGAGCCTCAGCTCCCGTTCCTGCTCCACGATGTTTTCCTTATATTCCATACTCTTTCAACTCCTCTCTCAGCCGTGCCCGCCCCCGGTAGAGGTGGGAGACCACGGTGCCCTCCGGCATGTCCAGCACCCGGGCAATGTCCGCCACGGGCATATCCTCAAAGTAGAACAGCATCACCGGCAGCCGGTATTTTTCAGGCAGGGCCTGGACCGCCCGGCGCACATCCAGCTTCAGCTCCTTATCCCGGGGCGCCTCGGCCAGATTCTCGTCCAGCGCCAGGGTGAAGCCCCGGCGGGCCATGTTTCGGCTCTCGTTGACGGCGATCTTCACCAGCCAGGCCTTGAAGCTGCCGCTGTCCTTCACGCTCCGGCGGGAGCGCCAACCCTTCAAAAGGGCGCTTTGGACCGCGTCCGCCGCGGCATCCCAGTTGCCCAGGACCCCGTAGCTCACCGTGAGCAGGAGCCGCTCCAGAGGGGCCGCCGCCTGGGAAAAGCCCTCACGGGTGGTGATGTCGGTTGTGTTCGGTCGTTCTGTCATAGGGTTTCCTTTCTTGAAACGCGCTTCTGTCAATAGGACACGAGAGGCGGGCGAAAGATTGCAGGGAATGAAAAAGAAGCGGGGGCGCCGCTTCTTTTTTTCTTTTGGATCACCAGAGCCAGAGCACGTATCGGAGGAACCAGAGTTTGTACCAGGGGAGGCGCTGCTCCAGCTCCTTGCGGGCGGCCTTCACAAAGCCGGCCATGGCCCGCTTCTGCTTCTCCCCAAAGGCGTGGTCGGAGAAGGCGGCCTCGTCGGCCAGGACGGCGGCCTCCTCCGGGGCGACGGCCCCCCGGCGGGTGAGCTTCATAAGCTCCCCATAGCCGTAGAGCACGGCCTGCCGGCCCTCCCCCTGGAGCATGCGGGCGTTGCGGTTCTTGCACACCTGCTGCCGCAGACGGATATAGAGGAAGATGAGAGCCGGCACCAGCAATAGCCACAGCAGGTGGACCGCCCAGCCCGGGTTTTCCGTTCCAGGCTCGTCCGGGTTCGGGGTGGCCGCGCCGCCCTCCGGGGGCTCCGGCGTGGGCTCGGGGGTGGGCTCCGGCGTGGGGGTGATCTCCACGGCGGGAGAGTCGTCCGGGCCGGGGGTGGGCTCCTCCGTGGGTTTGGGGGTGGGCTCCGGGCCGGGGGTGGGCTCCTCCGTGGGCGCGGGGGTCTGAGGCTCCGGCTCCTCCCCGGGGTCGGTGGTGGGGGCGGGTAGATCCCAGCCCGGGTCGTCCCCGCCGGTGGCCTCCACGGGCACCCAGCCCCAGCCGTTCACATAGACCTCCACCCAGGCATGGGCGTTGTGATCCGTGACCTCGGCGTAGGTCTCCGCCGCCTCCAGGGTGAGGGCGTAGCCGGTGACGAACCGGGCGGGCACCCCCTTGGCCTGCAGGAGGGCGGCCACGGCGCTGGCGTAGTGGACGCAGTAGCCCCGCTTGCTGACGGTGAGGAAATAGAGGGCGAAGTCCTCCCCCTGGGGGATGGGGCCGGGGTTCAGGTCATACTCCGCCATGCCCTGGACGATGGCGGCGACGGCCTGGGCCAGGGCGTAGGGGTCCTGGGCGTCGGGGAGCTCATAGGGCTTCAAAAAGTCCAGCAGCGCCTCCCGGCGGGCGGAGGCAAGGTTGGTGTAGGCGGATTTGGCCCAGGCGGCGTAGTCCTGCTCGGCGCTGTTCCCCTGCCGGGGCTGCAGCTGGGCCGGTACGTTGCGGAAGGCCCAGGCGTAGGCTTCGGGCTTGTCGTTGTTGAGGATGTAGTTCTCCCGGATGTCCCCCCAGATCCCCTCCTTCACCACGGCATAAGGGGTGTAGATGAGGGTGGAATCGGCGTTGGCCACCACGATTCGCTCCGTGTCCCCGGGCAGGGAGCCGCCCAGGGTGAACAGGGCCTCCCCCCGGGCGTATTCGTTGGTGAAGCTCCAGTACCGGCCGTCGTACCGGCCGTAGGAGGTACCCCTCAGGTAGAGCCGGCCGGGCTGGCTGCTCTTCACGTCCAGGATATGGGTGCCCTCGGATTGGCGCTCCCCCTCCCGGGACAGGTCCTCCCGTTCGTTCACGTCCCGGTCCAGGAGCCGGTTCAGCTTCTCCCAGGCGCTGGCCGCCTGCCGCAGGAGCTGGTCCACGTTCTCCTCCGTGGACCGGGGCTCATACTGCTCCGGGGGCAGGAGCCGGATGAGGAGCAGTATGCCCAGCAGCAGGGAGAGGATGGCCAATATGGTCACCCGGCCGATGCCGTTTCCCTTGTGGAGCCGAAGGCCTCCGGAGAAGAACACCCCGCCGAAGTAGAGGCACACCAGCACGCAGGCCCAGCCCGCGGGGGGCAGATCGGTGTAGATGAGGGAAAGGCCCACCAGGGGCAGGGGCACCAGCATGGGCAAAAACATGGACTCCCCGGAGACCAGGCCCCAGCTGATGAGCAGGGACATGGCCACCATGACCGCGCCCACAAAGAAGCCGATGAAGTAGGCGTAGTCCTCCACCCCGGCGGGCATGGTGCCCGGGTTGGGGATGAAGGAGATGGTGTGGGAGAGGATGGCCTGGATGCTGCGGATGGCCAAGGCGGCGCCGCTGTAGAGCTTGCGCCAGCGGAAGATGCTGATGAGCAGGACCGTGGCGCCGAAGGGGATGAGCAGATAGGCCCCCAGCTCGGGCAGGGTGAACAGCAGCGTCATGAACCCGCTGATGATCAGGGCGCAGATCACGATGGCGAAGGTGTGGTAGGGCAGATCGTAGGCCGTGATCACGCACATGGGGGCGCCCAGGGTGCCGCAGAAGACCAGCAGCCAGGTGCCGAAGAAGCGCAGGTAGGGGAATTTTTTCATGGGCGCTTACCCCCTTCCCCCACCAGGGGCCGGATGCTGTAGACCAGCTCGTCGGGCTTGTTTCGATCCACGGGGCCCCGGGTGCCGTCGGGACGGGCGGACAGGATCTGGAGCATGCACTCGTCCAGGCTGTTTTTGTCCCGAACGTAGGCGTTCATGTGAGCCCCGTAGCAGATGCGGTGGGGCACGCCCTTGTCGATCAGATCCTGGCTCAGATACAGCAGCTGATCCAGCTGGCTTTCCAGCTGCTTCTGGGTGCCCCGGGGGGTGACGGACAGGGCCACCCGCTTGCGCTTCATGAGCTGGGGCTCCCGGACGATGGGATCGTCCAGCTTGGAGGAGAGCTTCCAGTGGATCATGTTGAGGGGGTCCCCCTGCCGATAGGGCCTAAGCTCATGCTCCTCGGAGTAGCCGCCGCCGGGCTTGGGCTTGAGGCACAGGGCGGAATCCTGATCCAGCTCCGGCATGGGCACGGGCTTTGTGGCCTCGGGGAGCACGGCGTAGGTGGCCGGGTCGCAGCGCTTGACGGGCAGGAAGAAGATGCCCATGTAGTCCCAGGCGCGCAGCTTGCTCACGGCGCAGGAGATGACGCCGCAGTGGTCGCTGGGCAGGCTCAGGGCCTCCTCCGCCTGCAGCACCCCCCAGAAGGTGAACTTCTGCCTCTTCAGGGCCGCACCGCTGAACTTGTTCTCCCCGGTGAACACGAAGGAAAGGCAGCCCACGGGCAGGAAGAACCGGCTGTCGATCTTGATCCGGGCGGCGGCAGCCTCCCCCCGGGGAGAGGCCCCGGAGGCGGACAGGTGCACCCTGACCCGGAGCATGGCCGGCAGGCTGACCAGCAGGGAGACGAAGGGCATAAGGATCAAAAAGCGTACGAGAATAAAGGACAGATACTGTCCGTACAGGCTATGGAACGCCACGCCGAAAAGGAGCGCCGTTATGTATGCGATCCGGCGGCCAGCCATTTATTTTGCCACGGGGGCGGGCACGGATTTGAGCACGTCCTCGATGACGGCCTCGCTCTTGCGGCCGGCGGCCTCCGCGTCCGGGGTCAGGATGATCCGGTGGGTAACGGTGGCGGGATAGATAAGCTTCACATCCGCCGGGAGCACATAGTCCCGCCCCTGGACCCAGGCCGCGGCCTTGGCCATGGAGGTGACCGCCAGGGACGCCCGGGGGCTGGCCCCCTGGAGGATGGCGGGGTTGGTGCGGGTGGCGTTGTTCAGACGGATGACGTATTCCAGGATCTTTTCGCTCACATAGGTCTTCTCCGCCTCCTGGCGCATGGCGTGCAGGCCCCCCTTGTCCGCCATGCAGCGCACGTTATCCAGGGGGTTGCCCAGCTGCTTGCGGGAGAGCATCTCCTTCTCGTCGGAGGGCTTGGGGTACCCGAGAGACAGGCGGACCATGAACCGGTCCATCTGGGAATCGGGCAGCAGCTGGGTGCCGGAAGCGCCCACCGGGTTCTGGGTGGCGATGACCACGAAGGGATCGGGCACGGGATGGGTGACCCCGTCCACGGTGACGGTCCGCTCCTCCATGGCCTCCAGGAGGGCCGACTGGGTCCGGCTGGTGGCCCGGTTCAGCTCGTCCGCCAGGAACAGGTTGCAGAGGATGGCGCCGTCCTTATACTCCATGGCGCCGGTGGCCTTGTTGTACACGGAGAAGCCCACGATGTCCGAGGGCAGCACGTCCGGGGTGAACTGGACCCGGTTGTATTTCAGGCTCAGGGCCTTGCTGAAGGCCAGGGCCATGGTGGTCTTGCCCACGCCGGGGATGTCCTCCAGGAGGATGTGTCCTCCGGCCAGGATGGCCAGCAGCGCCATGACCAGCACGCCGTCCTTGCCCACAACCGCTTTCTTTACTTCGTCCAGGATGCCTTTGGGATCGTTCATATATTCCTCCCGCCTTTTGGCGCAATGATTCTACGTATACATTGTAATCGAATATGTCACAAAATTGCAACATGGAGGTAAACTTCGCGTTAAACTTGAAAAAAGTTTACAAAAGCCGGAAAAGCAAGCGGTCGGCGGGAAGCTCGCCGACCGCGGATGGATGGTTCTGCCGGATTATTCCAGCTTCAACAGCTGCTGCCGGGCCAGGCGTTCCCGTCGCTTTTGGGCGCTGACCACCACATAGACCATCATGACGATGGTGATGAGGTAGGGGATGGTGCCCGTAAGGTCGGAGCTGATGTAGTTCTGCAGGCGAAGGCCCAGCGCGTCGAAGAAGCCGAACATGAGGGCGGCCAGGTAGGCCTTGGGCGGGTTCGCCGCGGCGAAGATCACGCAGGCAAAGGCGATGTAGCCCCGGGAGGCGCTCATGCCCTCCACGAAGGAGCCGTTGAGATAGCCCAGGGAAAGGTGGGCCCCCGCCAGGCCGCAGAACACCCCGCAGAGGATGGAGGCGATCCACTTCATGCGCTCCGGGTTCTTGCCGGCGGTGCGCAAGGTCTCCGGGGATTCCCCGGCGGCCCGGATCCACAGGCCCACAGGGGTCCTGTAGACGAAGAGCCACATGAGGAGCACCAGCACCCAGGTGGCGTACACGAACACGGAGTGGCCGCTGAGGATATCCCCCACGAAGGGAATGGACCGGATGAGGGGGATGCGGACGACGGGCAGGCTGGGCACGGCGTAGCCGGAGGTGCCGGAGAGCCCGAAGATCTCCCGGGAGAGAAAGGCGGTGACGCCCATGGCGAAGGTGTTCAGGGCGCAGCCGATGATGAACTCGTCGCTCTTGAGCTTCACGGTGAACAGGGCGAAGAACAGGCCGATGAGCACGCCGAAGAGGACGGCGGCCAACACGCCCAGGAAGGCGGAGGCCAGAAAGTAGCTGGCCACGGCCCCCACAAAGGCCCCCATGAGGATCATGCCGTCCATGCCGATGTTCATGATGCCCGCGTGCTCGGTCATAAGGCCGCCGAGAGCCGCCAGGGCCACCGGGGTGGCGCTGCGGAACATCTGGTTGAAGGTGCCCGCGGAAAAGATGGTGGACCAGATAGTATTATGCATGCTCGACCCCTCCCTTGCTCCGCTCTTTCACGTCCTGCCGGGCAGCCCGCTTTTCCCGGGCCCGGGCGATGCCGGCCCGGATGCCGGTCTCCGCCGCCATGCAGAAGATGACCACGGTCTGAATGATGAGGTACAGCTGCTTGGGCACCCCGGCGGCGGTCTCCATGCCCATGGCGCCGATCTTCAAGACGGCGAAGATGAGGGAGATGATGATGGTGGGCACGGGCTGATACTGGGCGATCATGGCCACCATGAGGCCCTCGAAGTAGTATTCGTTGGAGACGGTGGACTTGTAGATGTGCTCCGCTCCGTAGACCCGGAACATGCCCACCAGGCCGCACATCATGCCGGAGACGATCATGGTGATAAGCACGATCCTGTCCGTCTTCAGGCCCGCGTATTTGGCGAAGCGGGGGTTGTCGCCGGTGAGGCGCATCTCGTAGCCCTTGCTGGTCTTCTGCAGGATGTACCACACGAAGAAGGTCATGACGGCCGCGGCGATGATGGCGGTGGAGAGGTTGGAGCCGGGCACCAGCTTGGTGAGCCAGAAGCCGCTGGGCAGGTTCTCCGTGCCGGCCACGATGTTTTTGTTGGCGTTCTTCCAGGGGCCCTTGGCCAAAAACTGGCAGATGAACACGGCGACGGTGTTCAGCATGATGGTGGTGATGACCTCGTTCACCTTCTGCTTCACCTTGAGATAGCCGGGGATGAAGGCGTAGAACCCGCCCACGGCCATGGCGCCCAGGGCCGCGCAGGGGATGGCCAGGTAGGGGGAAGCCCCCTTCATCCACACGCCGATCTGGGCCGCGAAGATGGCGCCCAGCAGGAGCTGGCCCTCGCCGCCCACGTTGAAGATGCCCACCCGGGAGCCGATGTCGCAGGCCAGGCCGCACAGGCACAGGACCATGGCGTATTCCAGCATGTCGCCGATGTGGCGGGCGTTGGAGAAGGCGCCGCCCAGCAGGGCCCCGTAGGCCTTCAGGGGATCGTGGCCGGTGACGGCCAGGATGACGGCGCCGATGAGCAGGGCCACCGCAAGGCTTATGAGCAGGGTCACGATATACCCCAAATCGATCCAGCGTTTTTTCATGCATCCGCCTCCTTACGGGAGCCGGTCATGTAGAACCCGATCTCCTCTTTGGTGATTTCGTCGGCCTTGAATTCCCCGGTGATCCGGCCCTCGTAGAGGGTGATGATCCGATCCGACAGGCGGAAGACCTCGTCCAGGTCCGCAGAGCTCAGCAGGATGGCCGCCCCGGCGTTCCGCCGCTCGATGATGCGGGTGTGGAAGAACTCCATGGCGCCGATGTCCACGCCACGGGTGGGCTGGGAGATGATGAGGGCCGGGGTGTCGAAGGTGAACTCCCGGGCCACCACCACCTTCTGCATGTTGCCGCCGGACATGGACCCCACGGGGATGTGGATGCCGGCGCCTCGGATGTCGAATTTGTCGTAGAGCTCCTGGGCGTAGCGGTCGATGGTGGAACGGCGCTGATGGAACCCAAAGAGGTTGAACCGCTTCTCCTTATGGCGGCCCATGAGCAGGTTATCCGCCACGGAGGCGACCTTGTCCACCCCGGTGGAAAGCCTGTCCTCCGGCACGTGGGAAAGGCCCATCTGCCGGATCTGGCCGGGGCTCTTGCCCGTGGCCGGCTGGCCGCAGACGCTGACGGAACCCTTTTCGATCTTCCTCAGGCCCGTGATGGCCTCCAACAGCTCGCTTTGGCCGTTGCCCTCGATGGCGGCGATGCCCAGCACCTCCCCCTTGCGCACGGCGAAGGAGGCGCCCCGGACCGCAGGCAGGCCCCGGTTGTCCGCCACGAACAGGTCCTTCACCTGGATGGCTACCTCGCCGGGCTCTCCCTTTTTATCCAGATGATCGAAGAGCACGGGCCGGCCCACCATCATGGAGGCCAAAATGCGCTCGTCCACCTCGCAGGTGTTCTTCACGCCGATGAGCTTGCCGGCGCGCATGACCCCCACCCTATCCGAGATGGCCATGACCTCGTAGAGCTTGTGGGTGATGATAATGACGGTCATGTTCTTTTCCCGGACGATCCGGCGGATGACCTCGAAGAGCTCGTCCGTCTCCTGGGGGGTGAGCACGGCGGTGGGCTCGTCCAGGATCAGGATCTGGGCCCCCCGGTACAGGGTCTTGAGGATCTCCACCCGCTGCTGCAGGCCCACGGAGATATCCCGTACCTCCGCGGAAGGGTCCACCTCCAGGCCGTATTCCGCCACCAGCTCCCGGGTCACCTTCTCGGCTTTGCGGTTGTCGAACAGGACGGCGGCGCTCCTGGGCTCATGACCCAGGACGATGTTTTGGGCCACGGTGAAGGACGGCACCAGCATGAAGTGCTGATGGACCATGCCGATGCCCCGGTCGATGGCCGCCTTGGGGGCGAAGGTGGTGACCTTCTCCCCGCGCACGAACAGCTCCCCGGCCGTGGGCTCGTTGATGCCGTAGAGAATGTTCATCAGGGTGGATTTGCCCGCGCCGTTCTCCCCCACCAGGGCGAAGACCTCGCCCCTATGGATGGAGAGCGAAATGTCGTCGTTGGCCAATACCCCCGGAAATTCCATGGAAATGTGTGAAAAGCGGATCTCCTCTTCCAAGCTGTTCCCTCCTCGCGCCCGGGATTTAGGTCCTGTTTGTAGAAAAGCCGGCGACCGCAGCCGCCGGAGAAAGGAAGCTACCCCCAAAGCAGGGGTAGCTTCCCAAGGTTCGTTTGCTTATTTGCGGGTGGACTCCACGGTGATCTCGCCGGAGGTGATCTTCTTGGCCAGATCCTCCACGGCGGCCTTCACGTCGTCGGGAACCTGCTGGGTGGCGCCGGCTTCGCCGTAGCCGATGCCCACATAGCCGTCGGACAGGTTGGCCACCCAGGTGGTGCCCCACAGGGACTTGTCGCCGGAGAGGTACTTGGCGATGGCGTCATAGATGGAGGCGCCCACTTCCTTCTTCATGGAGGCGACGATGACCGCGTCGTTGATGTACTTCTGGTCGCTGTCCACGCCGATGGCGTAGAAGCCGCCCTCCTCCGCCGCCTCAAACACGCCGTCGCCGGCCTTGGAGGCGATCTGGAAGATCACGTCCGCGCCCTTGTCGTGGAGGGCCTTGGCGCACTCCTTGCCCTTGGCGGGATCGTCGTAGTCGTTGGTGTAGTTGACCTCCACCTTGGTGGCGGCGTTGGCATAGGCGGCGCCCTGCTTGTAGCCCACGATGAAGTCGTTGATGGTGTCGGAATCCTCGCCGCCCACGGCGCCGATGGTACCGGACTTGGTCAAAGAGGCAGCGATGTAGCCCGCCAGGAAGGAGCCCTCGTTCTGAGCGTAGGTGATGTTGAGCACGTTGGGGATGGCTTCGCCGGTGGCGTTGTCGATCCAGATGAAGTCCACGTTGGGATACTCGGGGGCCACGGTCTCAATCTCATAGAACTCCCAGCCCACGCAGACCACGATGTTGGCCACGTCCGCGGCGTTGCGCATCTGGACGGTGTGGTTGTCGTTGTTGCACTCGATGTACTTCACTTCCACGTTGGAGAATTCCTTGGCGAGCCTGTCGCCGCCCTCCTTGGAAGAATCGTAGAAGGAGCGATCGCCGAAGGTGCCGGCCACCACGATGGCCACCACGGTTTTGCTGTCCTCGGCGGGCTTATCCGCAGGGGCCTTCTTGCAGCCGATGACGCCCAGGGCCAGGATCAGGGCCAGGGCCAATGCCAAATATTTCTTCATTTTGTTTTCCTCCTCAATATTGCCCTATTCGGGTATGGTACCAATATAATACGAAACAGCCGCTTTTTCAACCCACATTTTGGGATCTGCCCCGGCAAAAACTCAGTATCCCTGCTGCCGGGTCAGAACGGCCCGCTTATGCAAGAAGTAGACAAGCGCCCCGCTCAGCAGCACCAGCACCCCGGCCAGGATGAATAGCGGCGCCACGCTCCCCTTCCCCGCCTCTTTGCCGGCCTGCATCCTTTTGGCGGCGGCTTTGAACCCGGCCCCGAAGGCTTCGGCATAGGAGGTGTTGAGCCGGTCCTGATAGGCCTGCTCCATGGCGTCCAGCAGGATCTGCCGATCCTCCGCCGAAAGGTTGCTTTCGGGCCCTACCTGGGCCGCCAGGTAGTATTTGTCCTCTCCCCACTCGTCGTAGACCACCAGCAGATGGCCCTCGTCCTCGAAGAGAGCCTCATATTGGTCGTGGGCGTAGGCGTCCAGAGCCTCCGGCTCCACCCCGCTCAGGATGGACAGGTAGGGGCGCAGGCCCACCTGCCGCCGAAACGCCTTCATGCCGCTCACAAGGGGGCCGTCCTTCTCGATGCGGCCCAGCTCGTCCGCGTACCAGCCCCCGTCCCAAAGGGCGTCGCCGGCGGCCTTCTCCTCCTGGCTGCAGGAGGAGAGGCTCACGATGAGCACCACGATAAGCAGCACCGCCAGGGCCCCTAAGAGGACCAGGGGGGCGCAGCCGATGCTTTGGTTTTTCTTCCGCTTCTTGCCTTTTAGTTTCTTCTTTGCCATTCCTCTACACCAATCCCATCAACAGATTTAAGAACAGATACACCAGCGGCGTGGTGGCCGTGCAGAGCACGGCGGTCAAGGCCATGCACTCCCCTGCCAGCACGCTGTTTTTCCCATATTCCACGCAGAACATGAGGGGCACGCTCCCCACGGGGAACCCGGCGGCCAGCACCACGACGATGGTGAGCATGGGGTCCACGGGCAGCCAGAACAGGAGCAGGGCCACCGCCATGGGCAGAAGAAGCATCCTGAGCAGGGAGATCTTGTAGACCATGGGGTCCTTCAGGCCCGTTTTCAAGTTGGCCCGGGCCACCACCGCCCCGGAGATGAGCATGGCCAGGGGGGTGTTCATGTTCCCCAGCTTTTCAAGGGGGGAAGCGATCATCTGCGGCAGCAGCAGCCCGGTGGAAAAGCACACCAGGCCCAGGGCGATCGCCACAAGGGCGGGGCTGATCAGCCGCTTCACGGTGACCTTCAGGCTGTCGTGGCGGCCGGACATGACGATGACCCCGTAGGTCCAGACCAGCACGTTGAACATGGTGATCATGGTGGTCAGGTAAAAGACCCCCTCCGTGCCGTAGATGCCGGAGATGAGGGGGATGCCGAAGAAGCCCGTGTTGGGAAAGGCGCTGACCACCAGGCCCACCTCCCTGTCCCGGCTCCCCTTGGGGAAGAAGAGATAGGGGATCAGGATCATGAGCAGAAAGGCGGCTGTGGCCATGGCCATGCAGAGCATGAAGTTGGTGAGCAGCCCCCTGTCGAAGGCCCGTTGATAGGCCATGAACAGGTACACCGGCTGGACCACCTTCAGCAGCAGCCCCGTCAGCTTCTTCTCCGCCAGCTCGTCGATGAGCCCCACCTTGCTGCACAGAAAGCCGATGCTCAACAGCAGCAGCAGGCCCACCACGGTTTTCAGAATGGTCAGGATCATGCCTTACGCCCGCCCCCATTTCTCGTTTGCATCCAGTGTAAAGCCTTCCTCCCCTTCCGTCAACAAAACTTTGCATGAAAAACCATCTGTATTCACAATGTGTTCAAAATGATGCGTCATACTGATGCCATACAAATGAGGGACGGTTATCGGGCATGAAGGAACGCTGGAAAGAACGCTTGCGCAAGTTTATGGAAGGCCGCTATGGGGTGGATGAGCTGAATCGGTTTTTGACCCTGTGCGGCTGGGTGCTGCTGCTGGGGGGCTTCGTGCTCTCCCTGTTCAACAACCGTGTCACCTGGATCATCGGCACGGTGATGGTCACCCTGTCCTGGGCCTTTCTGGTGCTGGGGCTCATGCGCTCCCTGTCCCGGAAGACCAGCCAGCGGGCTTCGGAGAACTATAAGTACTTCGTGTACAAGAACCGGGCGACAGGCTGGTTTCGCCGGCTCAAGAACCGGTGGGCCGACCGGAAGGAGCATAAATACTTCCGCTGCCCCCAGTGCCGCGCCACGGTCCGGGTGCCCCGGGGCAAGGGCAAGATCCGCATCACCTGCCCCCGCTGCAAGAACACCTTTATCAAAAAAAGCTGACTTAAGCTTATACCTCTTTTGACACGGCTTCCAGCAGCGCCTGCAGGAAGCCTTTGTTTTCCACATCCTCCACCAGAAGCATCTCCTTGGCCCCCGGATAGGGCAGCTCCCGAGGCGCATCCGGCAGCAGAGCCAAGGCGGATCGGGTGGGCTTCACCAGGAGCCTGTCGTCGTAGACGCCGCCCACCACCTTGCCGCGAAAATAGAGGATAAACTCCCCCATCATGGGCCGCCAGGACACCTCCTCGCTCAGGCCCTCCAGGAGAAACGTCAGATACCCTTTGTCGGACGCCATATCACCTGCTCCTTACACGCAATGTCTTCAAATAGTCCTTCCGCTCCGCCGGGATGCGGAAGCTCTCCACCGCCTTCTGGATGGCCTTGTTGTGGGTCCAGGGGTCCAGCCGCCGCTTCTGCAGATAGGGCAGGGCCGCCTCATACTGCTTGGCCAGGGCCGTGGCGAAGTACCAGGCCCGCATCATGTTCACGTAGTATTCCTCGGATCGGATGTCCGCCACCCAGGCCGGATAGACCGGGTCGAAGGCCTCGCTCAGATAGTGCTGCATCAGCATGCCGATCCCGAAGCGGACCGTGTACACATGCCCGCTCTTCAGCCAACCCTTTATGGCGGGGAGCAGGGCCTGCTTCCGCTTCTTGAAAGACTTGGGGGAGAGCTGATCCGAGGTGGCCCAGTTGTCGATGTAGGGCAAAAACCGCTCCACCTCCCCCAGGCACCGGTCAAAGTCCTTCAGCTCCGAAAGAAGGAAGGCGTGCAGCTGATCCTCGTCGAAATAGGCGTGGGGCAGATCCGCCAAAAAGAGCGCCGTCTCCGGGTCCTTCGCCAGGGTTTTGGCAAGGCTCCGCAGGGCCGGGGTCCTGACCCCAATCATCCGTTTTGGATCCACGGTGGGGATGAGCTTCGCCTGCAAGGCGCGGTAGTGGGGGTCCTGCAGCCGAAAGAGCTCCGCCCGGATCTCCTCGATCGTCATATATCCTCCTTATGAAAACGGCGCCGGGAAACCCCGACGCCGCCTTGCATTCTCTCAGTTATAAATCCTGTAGGCCATGAGGAAGTGGTTCTTCCAGTAGTTGCCCGAGAGGACGGAGCTGGTCACCCGCACCTGGCCGGCGCCGGAGCTGGCGTCGATCATCTTGCCGCCGCCCAGGTAGATGCCCACATGGCCCGTGGCCATGGAGCTACCGCTGAACACCAGGATATCGCCCCGCTTGATTTGACTCATGCTGCTGATGCGGGTGTAGCGGCCGGTGGTCCGCCAGGCGCGGCTGGTCATGTAGCCGCCGCTGAAGCCCGCCTGCTTCATGCACCAGTAGACGAAGCCGGAGCAGTCGAACCGGTTGGGGCCCTTGGCGCCGCCGGAGTAGGGGCAGCCGATCTTGCTCTCGGCAATGGCGATCAGCTTCTCCACACCCTTCTTGTTGGAGGTATCCACCGGTTTTGCCGTTGGCTTTGCGGTGGGCTTGGCGGTCTTGCCGGGCTTGGCGGTGACCTTGGCGGTCTTGCCGGGCTTGGCGGTGGCCTTGCCGGGCTTGGCGGTGGGCTTGGGCGTGGCCTTGGGCTTAGGCGTGGTCTTGGCGGTGGGCTTCGGCGTGGCCTTCGCCCTCCTGGCGGAGGAGCTGTTCAGCTTCTCCAGGGTCTTGGGGCCCACGGTGCCGTCGGCGGTCAGGTTGTTCCGGCGCTGGAATTCTTCCACCGCCTCCTCCGTGGCATCGCCGTAGTAGCCGTTCACCTGGGAGTTGGAGGTAAGATACCCCAGGGCCTTCAGGCGCTTTTGCACGGCCTTCACATCGGAGCCCTTCATGCCCAGCTTCAGGGTGTAGGCCTTGGCGCCCTTGGAGTCGATGGTCGACATGGTGGTAGGGCCCAGGCACCCGTCGGGCGTCAGGTCGTTGTTGTCCTGGAACTTGCGGATGGCGGTAATGGTGGCGTCATCCATCTTGCCCTTGACCTTATAGTTGGACGCCAAATACCCCAGCTTCTTGAGCTTTTCCTGGTAGGTGGCGATGGTGTCGTTGGTCTCGCCCCGGGTGAAGAAGTTGCCCACCACGTCGTCGGCGTAGAGGATTTCCATGGTTTCATGGCCCACCATGCCGTCGCCAGTGAGGCCGTTGGCCTTCTGGAAGTCCGCCACGGCGGCCTGGGTCTTCTCCCCGAAGGTGCCGGTGATGAAGCTCTTGCTCAGATACCCCAGCTCATAGAGGCGGGTCTGCACGTCGGACACGTCGTCCCCCTCGTCGCCGTTCTGCATGACGTAGGCCTCCACGCCCTCGTTCATGAGCAGCAGCCAGGTGCCCTCCCCCAGCTGGCCGTCGGCAGCGATGTCGTTATGCTTCTGGAAGCGGATCAGGGCCGCCTCGGTGATGCTGCCGAAGTGCTCCGTGGGCTCGTCGCTGTCCATGTAGCCCAGCTCCATGAGCCGGGTCTGGACCAGGGCTATGGTGGGGGAATCGTCGCCCTTGCGCAGAATCTGATTCTGCATGGGCTCCGGGATGGGCGTGGGGGTGGCGGGGACCTGGGTGGGCGCCTCCGTGGCGGAAGCGACCGGCAGGGTGCTCCCCTCCTGGTTGGGGGTGGCTTCCGCGGAGTAGAGGGCGCTGCGGGAGGTGTGGGAACTGATCATCAGGGCGATGATCAGCAGCAGAAGGGAGGCGCTTACCGCGCCGATGCCGATCTGCATGGCCTTGTTGAGGCCCTTGAAGCGGTCCGCCGCGTAGGCGGCGCCGGCTTTGATCTTATTGCCCAGGAAGATAAAGCCCGGCTTCATCCACTGCCAGAGCTTTTTAAGAAGGGGCCCAACCACCTTCCAGACGGCCTTGGCCGCCACGGCGATCCCATGGGCGATCTTTCGGCAGGTGGGGCCGATCACGTCCCAGATCTTCAGAAAGAAGGCGGCCACGGAGTCGAAGGCGCTGCGCACGGCCCGGCAGAAGGCGTTTCGCCCCCGGATCCATTTCCGGTTCAGCTGCTGCGCTTTGGCACGGACAGCCTCGGCCGCCTGATGCAGACGGGAAAGCAGGCCGTTTTCCCGCGGTATCTGCTCGCTCTGCTCCTCTGAGGAGAACTCCGGCTCCTTATTCAGTTTTTCTTTTTCGTCTCGGTCCATGCCGCGAATACCTCTATGGTTACCCATTTTGATGTATAAATTCTATCCGATGCGCCCGTTTTTTTCAACCGTCTATTGGTCCCAAGCTGCAAAAAAACCGTGTCCTAAGTGTAAATTCTCTGCCGTTTTCTCCATCCGGGCCGGGAAATTGTCATAATTTGGTGAACAAAATTGCCCTTTTCCGGGGAAAATGGTATACTCAGCATATAAATTGGGATCACAGGGAGGCGCCTATGGCATCCGATACGCAAAAGGACACAAAAAAGAAGCTGCGCTCCGCCGCCATCAAGGCCGCCGGCACGGTGACCGCCGCCGGCATGCTGCTAAACGCCGCCGTGGAGCCGGAGGATCTGCTCACCAGCCCCGAGCAGAAGGCCGAGGGCGCCGTCGCCGCCCACATCCAATCAGGCAACGTCCCCACCTACACCGTGAAGGGGACAAAAGCGGAGCCTGTTCCCGCCCCCACCAAGGCGGAGCGGTTTCGGGAAAGGGTCATCGCCCTGCCCGCCCCGGTGAAGGGGCTGATCCTGCTGCCCCTGTGGACACTGGGCGCCATCGCCAACTATGGCCTGTCCATGTTGCTGGGGCTCTTTGCCCGGGTGTTCGGCGGGTCCATTCTCACGTTCCTCTTCCAGTTCGCCCTGCTCTTCGGCCTCTTTGCCCTGGCGCTGAAGCTCCTGTTCCCGGGCAAGAAGCTGCGGGAGCTGCTGACGAAAAAGAACCTCCTTTGGATGGCCGCGGCCGCCCTTATCCTTACGGCGGCGGACATGCTCCTCAAGACCTGGTACGAGCCCTACGCCAAGGTCCGGGCGCTGATCCTGCTCATCCTGGCCCTCATCCTCCTCTCGCTCCTCGCGTGGCGCATCCTGTATAAGAGGAAGAAGGCGGAGCCCCAGGCACAGGAAGCCGAGTACGAGATCGTATAAGGAAAGACTGAAAGCTTGGTCCTTTTTCTTGGTAAGAAAAAGGACCAAAAAGAACGCAAATGGGAAGTACGGTTCGCATGTACTTCCCATTATTTTTCTTACGCTTTTCTTTTTCCGCCGCTTTTTCTTTTCACGGAAAAGAAAAAGCCGCAAAAGAAAGGTGTTTACCGTTTATTCGACTGCCGCCAGATGTTTTGCTTTTCGGCGGCGGCGATGAGCTCCTCCCGATAGGCGGGGTGGGCCAGGTCCACCAGCATGGCCGCCCGTTCCCAGGTGGTTCGGCCCACCAGGTTCCTGACGCCGTACTCCGTGACCACGTAGTAGGCTTCGCTCCGGGGGGTGGTGACGATGTCGCCGCCGAAGTGGGGCACGATGCGGGAGTGCATGTTCCCCTGCTTGTCGGTGAAGGTGGAGGTGAGGCAGATGAAGGCCTTGCCGCCCTTAGACTTGGCCGCGCCGGTCATGAAGTCCAGCTGGCCGCCGGTGCCGGAGATGTGCCGGGTACCGGAGCTCTCGGCGGACACCTGGCCGTAGAGGTCCAGGGAGATGCAGTTGTTGATGGCCACCATGTTGTCGATGGCGCCGATTATCTCGGGGGAGTTCACGTACTCCAGGGGGCACACGGACAGGCCCGGGTTGTGGTCCAGCCACTCATAGAGCTTCTTGGTGCCGAAGGCCATGCCGAACATGCCCTTGTTCCGGTGGACGTTGTTCCGGGCGTTGGTGAGCTTGCCGGCGGCGTAGAGGTCGTAGTAGGCGTCGGAGCAGAGCTCGGTGTGCATGGAGAGGTCCTTCAAATCGCTGTTGGCGATCATGTTGCCCACGGAGTTGGGCATGGAGCCGATGCCCAGCTGCAGACAGGACCCATCTTTAATGTAGGGGACGATGCTGGCCGCGATCCGCTTGTCCAGCTCGCTGGGCTCCTGGATGGGCAGCTCGAAGAGGGGCTCATGCTCCCCCTCCACCACGTAGTCCACCTGGGAGATGTGGACCACCTCGTCGAACCCGCCGCAGAGCCAGGGCAGATGCTCGTTCACCTCCACGATGACGATGTCCGCCTTGTCGATG
>CACWYB010000024.1 GCA_902765005.1 uncultured Eubacteriales bacterium
TTCTTTATCGAGTTCTTCGATAGTCGGACTGCAGTCGCGCTCGCCTACGATGCGCCTTCTCGTGCAGTGGCGGCAGTACATTGCGCACTGCGTCGTTACAAGAAGGAGGACCCTGTCTGGGTACCGGTGAACTATGTGCGGCGTTACCGAGGAACCGCCTTCATTTAAGGGGTCATGCATATCACCGGGGCAGAGCTCGAGCTCCTTTGATGATACTATACACTGCTTTCTGATCGGGTCATCGGGATCGTCCGGATCGATCAGAGAAAGAAAGTAAGGAGTGGCAGCCATACGGAAGCGGACCGTGCAGCTTTCTATCTCGCTTCTGAGCTCATCGCTGACTGGTATCCATTTTGACAGCTGCTGTGCATTGAACACCCTGTTTCGCATCTGCCAGTGCCAGTCATTCCATTGAGGATATTCTTCTTCGTAATTTGTCATTTTGTCCTTCTCGAATAGTTTATTTTTCAATACGTGAGAGAGCACTTTCCGCAACGGCTGCTATGAGATCGTCGTAGGAAAGCCCGACCGCCTCGGCTGCCATCGGAAAATCGCTGTAATTCGGAGCAAGCCCGGGCAGCGGGTTTATCTCAAGAAAACAGGGGCATCCGTCCTTATCCATGCGGAAATCGATCCTTGCGAGGTCACGGCAGCCGAGAGCATTGAAGATCGTTCTTGCCGCTTCAGTCATTTCGGTGAGCGCCTCCGGTATGTCCGACGGACATTCATAATGCACGTGCTTTCTGAATTCTTTTTTTATTTTGTAGCTGTAGACGCAGTAATCGCCCTGCGTGGGATGCTCGTAAACTATCTCCATAGGGGGAAATACCTGAACATCATCGCCCGTTCCCAGGAGACCTACCGTAAATTCACGGCCGGATAAAAATGTTTCCACGAGCATATCCTGTTTGTAATCGGCGAAAAGTCTCTTCAGCATAGCTGTGAGCTCATCGCGGTCCTGTGCTATGCAGTCCTCGGAGATACCTTTGCCCGAGCCTTCCGCATTGGGCTTTACGATCACCGGATAGTCCATTTCCGGTATATCGTTCTCGTGTCCGGGGGATACGAGACAGAACGGTGACGTCCTCACCCCGAAGGACATAGCAAAACGCTTACACATGGCCTTATCCAGTGTAAGCGACATAACAAGGGCATCGCTGCCCGAATATGGAATATCAAGTAGTGATAAAAGCGCGGGAACCTGAGCCTCGCGGTCACGTCCGCCGCGGCCCTCGGCTATATTGAATACAAAACGGATATCCTCCGCCTTCAGTTTTTCGGGAAGATCGCGTCCGGCCTCTATGACCGTCACATCAAGCCCGCTCTTTCTCAGGGAAGCAGCTATCGCCTCCACTGTTTCGGGGCTGTCAAATTCAGCCTCTTCGTCTATTACTCCAGTGCCGTCACCATGATCTATGTTGGCGACAAGAGCCGTTTTTCCTTCAAAAGAAACAGCCATTTTCGTACACCTTTCTATCAGAGTCTGTGACCAGAATGATTATAGTTTATGGGAGTATAAAGAGCAATAGATTAAGTTGTAACGGTTTCATTTTCTTTCTCTTGTATACCATTTCTTCGGTTTCGCGTTGGATCATTTCTTTCGGATTCATTTCGGATATAGAGGAGGAAGTTGATTTTCTTTCCGCCGACTTCCATTCCCCAAAAACAAAAATTATTTGATTTTGGGGAATGAAAAGGGTATAATAAAGCTACAATAGGCTCGGAGGGATCATGATGAAGCTTATCGAACGTACTGCATATCTGGAAGAAATGAAGGATCTTCTTCAGACACCGGATATCAAGGTGATCACAGGTGTCCGCCGATCGGGAAAGTCCAAGCTGCTGGACGCACTGGCTGCATGGCTTCGGGCCAACGACCAGGACGCAAATATCATCCACATCAATTTTAATCTTACAGAGTACGAGCACCTCATGGAATACCATGCTCTGGAGGGTTATGTTGAGGAGCATTATCAGGACGGGAAGAACAATTATCTTTTGGTCGATGAGGTGCAAATGTGCCCAGCCTTTGAGAAAGCAATCAACAGCCTGCACGCAAAGGAGAAATATGACATCTATGTGACCGGTTCAAATGCCTTCCTGCAAAGCAGTGATCTGGCGACGCTGTTTGTTGGCCGCACCTATGAGATCCATGTGTTTCCGTTTTCCTTCAAGGAATACCTCGCCTATTTCCCCTCGGAGAATCTATACGGCAGCTTGACAAAATACATCACTGAGGGCGGCATGGCCGGCTCCTATCTATATAAAAACCAGGAGCAGAAATACCGTTACATCAACAGCGAAGTGTTAAATGCTTTGATCGTCCGTGATATCGTGAAAAAGTATAGGTTGAAGAACGAGCCTCTGCTGCACGAGCTGATCGATTTCCTGATGGACAACATCGGAAACGTCACATCCGTTCGGTCGATAACAGATACTCTCTCCTCCAATAAGACGAAGGTCGATCATAAGACTGTTGGGAAATATATGGACGCTCTGTGTAAGGCTTTTGCGTTCTATCGAATACGGAGATATGATATCCGAGGGAAGCGATACCTCCGTTCCGAGGATAAGTATTATCTGGCGGATCAGAGCTTCCGCTTTGCCAGGCTGGGAACAAAGAATATGGATTACGGTCGCGTGCTGGAGAATATCGTTGCCATCGAATTGCTCCGCCGCGGGTATGAGGTATATGTCGGAGTCCTCTATAACAAGGAGATCGACTTTGTCGCCATGAAACAGGGCGAGAAGCTCTATATCCAGGTAGCGAACGATATCTCCGAGCCGAAGACCTTTGAAAGGGAAGTCACCCCGCTGTTAAGCACCAAAGACGCATATCCGAAGCTGGTAATTGCACGCACCTATCAGCCGGAATATCAGCATGAAGGCATCCGAGTCATCGATGCCGCGGACTGGTTGAATGATCCTGTTCCCCAAAAATGATTTTTTATTGATTTTGGGGAACAGAAGAAAAGGCCGCGAGCTTAAATCTTTTGTCTGAAGAAACAATATACTAATGTCTCAAAACGCTACTTGACGATTGTCAAGTAGCGCCTTTCATTGATAAGTTACATCACTTTTGAGGCAAGTTCTCAATGGAAATCAGCAGCAGGCAATTCGACTGAATTATCACTTCTATAGGGTGAAAATTCACTTTATTCACCCCGGAGAGCGAATTTTCAGTGAATATTCACTTTACTGGGTGAATTATCGCACAAAGGGGGCGCGGTATTCGGCGTTGATCTCGGCGATCTCCTTTTCTCCGTCGATGTAAGGCTGATAGAGGCTGTCGATCCGGCCGCCGCCCCTGTTGTCGCAGCCGGAGCAGAACTCGCACTCCGCCCCGCAGCCACCCCACAACGCCCGCCGGACGATCTCCTCCCGCTCCTCACGGGTCGTATCTTTGATCAAAATAGATTTCATGGCGTACCTCCTCGTTCCGACAATTAGGGAATAGTATCACTCAGTATGAGCGCAATTATTCCCTACTCCGGCCTCGGCTAACTCTTCCGTCGTTCCCCTCTTCTAGGCGCGCCCGAAGATCGCGGAACGTGTCCTCCATGGGCGCGACACGACCAGCAACCACGTTCGCCTCGCTGTCTGCAAGAGCCCGCAGCAGCTCCAGCTCCGCCTGCATCTGGCGATGATCTTGCAAATTCAACATGTACGTATCTCTCCTCCAGTTGACTATGATGATCGCAGGTTGATGGGATTCTCTGCAAGTCCTCGATGTTTCAGCACAGCTTATCTATTTGTTTGATCCTATTCGCTGTCATACCACAACAAAGTCGTCCATTACAAAGCGAAAACGATCTATCGTCTTGTCGATATGCCAGTGTCCACAAATCCATTGAGTATAGGTCAAGCGATCCTCTATCGTATCCAACCATTCTTCTGTGCTTCGATCAACGGCGGTCTGATCTATGCAAGACATAAACGCTTCTACAGGAACATACTTCTGCGGGCATGTATGTGAAAGCACAAGATCAACGGTCCAACCAACCGAATCAAGTCGTGCTTCCACCCTTGCCTTGATTGCGTTATCCGGCTGTTCGCTGGAAAACCAATTATATCCGTGAGCCAAGCGAAACGGCTTATCGACAGAATATGCGCCTCCGATCACGATGGCTTTATGCCCATCTAGATCATAGATTTCTCCATCCTTGGCAAACAGAATGTTGGGATATTCGTCCTCCACATAGACCTTGCCGCCACGCCATTCTGTTTCGTGATAATACGGCAGATTATAGGGGCGTTCCTCATGATTCCCATGGATCGAGAATACCGTCACACCCATACGCTTCAGGAACGACTTGGCCAGAAAATCATGAGATCCCCGATCATAGTTCCACCCGGCATCCCCGAGGATGACGATCGTATCATCCGCCGTAAGAGCAAACCGCTCTTTGAACTTAAACAGTTTTTCTACATCTCCGTGCGTGTCGCCGGTATAGTAAATCAATGCTGTCGAAGCCTCTCTATGCTAAATGATGTTCGACGGGATAAAGCAGTTGTTTTCATCAATGGGAAGTGGAACGTCGGTCATGCAGACAACGCCACCGTTTCCAACACCCTTTTCAGTCGATTTCAGAACAGAAAACGCACGGATCAGGCTTCGCTCCGGTGCACTGGCCTTTTTGATCTCTATCGGATGCAGAACGCCGTTCTCCTCCAGGATAAGGTCGATCTCTTTCATGTTCTTGTCCCGATAAAAGTTGAGATTGACCTTGCTCTTGCCATAGGCAACATTCCGGATGAACTCGCCAACCACGTGGTTCTCATAATAATGCCCAGCAACAGCTCCGTTCATCAGCACATCCCGGGATGTCCAGGAAGACAGATAGGCGCAGAGGCCGGTATCGCAGAAATACAGCTTGGGAGCCTTGATCAGCCGCTTCAATTCGTTGGATGCATAGGGCTCCAGAAGGGTGATGATACCCATGGATTGCAGGACCTTCACCCACTCCTTGGCGGTCGCGCCCGTCACCCCGGCGGAGGTGGCCAGATCGTTATAGTTTAGCAGCTGCCCGGCGAAGGCCGCACATGCCCGTAAAAACTTGCGGAAGCCCTCGGTGTCGTTGATGCCGTTATCGTCCACGGCATCGCGCATGAGATAGGTCTCAATGTAGGAGTTGAAATACTCCTGCATCTGCTCCTGATCCAGCGCCTGCACATCCGGCATGCCGCCCCGCCAGATCCGCTCGAACGTATCGACAATATTGTTTTCCGGGAACAGCCGCTTCCGCTCTGCCCATCCGGAAAAGGAGAAGTCGATCTCATTCTCAGGATAGATGCCCAAAAGCTCATGCTGGGAAAGGCTGTACATTTTCAGCACGCACAGCCGACCAGCCAGGGAGTCGCCGGCCTTCTTCATCAGTTTTTTGCTCTGGGACCCGGTCAGCCAGAACAGCCCCTTTTCTTCGCTCTCGTCGCAGAGGATCTTGATTCGCTCGAACAGCTCCGGTGCTTTTTGGACCTCGTCGATCAGGATGGGCGGCCGATAGGTCTGCAAAAACAGCTTCGGGTCCGTTTGGGCAAACTGCCGCAGCTGGGTATCGTCCATCGTCACATAGGTTCGGTTCTGATCTTTCGCTAGCTGCTTGAGCATGGTGGACTTGCCCACCTGCCTTGCGCCAACGACCATCACCGCTTTGAACGCCTCGCTCATCCGTAAAAACTTGCGTTCCAGCTCTCGTCTGATATAGACCATGCTTCCTCCCCCCTTTTAGGCTAAAATGAAGTCGACTATATTTTAGCCTAACTTTTTCGCGTTGTCAACGTTACCGTTCCTGTATTATTTGCGTTGAATAATACATTAAAATGGGATATCATCCATTTGAAGTTCGACAAAGCTCTCCTTTTTTGATGGAATCCTAGACAAATATTCTTCAACAATATAAGTGTTCAGCGTGGCACATAGGTTTAAACAAAAATGAGCTAGGGTAGCCGGAATAATAGCTTTCTCCATTCCTGCGCCGTGACCAACATTTAGATTGTTCCGAAGAAAAGGAAGGCTCATTAAGACTTTATCTTTGAATGCGCTTCCTTTCAATCCCCCAGGAAGAGGAGATACTAAATCTGCAAACAGTTGCGCTAACCTGTCTGGATTGTTTTGATCCGCCCCACACACTATTTTCATAGCACTCTCATAGCTTTTTTCCGCATAAAAGACACATTCAGAGAATTCTCCCTTTTGATAATTCTCCAAAGCTGTCAGATACTCATCGGTTGCATTTTGAAAAGCTGGGACTTCACATTTTGCTTGATTAAGGGCCTGCAACATTTTTTCTTGCAAATCCTTTTCAAACATTAGCTTGTCAATTTTTATGATCCTTCCATCAATCAATCGTAAAGGACTGTCATATCAATGTATCCGCAGAAATTGTTCGGGAACTGATTGGGAAAAGTCAACTCTGGAAGTTCTATTTTGTTTCGAATTCTGCTAATTGCATCAGTCCTCTTATTGTAAAACAGAGTTAGTTGGCCTGAATCCTTAACTGGAAACGAGCCAGAAGATAGGCGTTCATAAATCTGTCCCTTGCTGGTAATATAAGGTGGCATTGGGCCTTCTTCAACCTTTATCACGTAGATGGTAATACCATCTGCACGCGTAAGAGTTTTTACATCAAATATAGGTGTCGGAAGAACAGAATCATGGATTGTCGTATGTATCCGCTGCTCATTCCATGCGGTACATCCACCAATGCTTTTATTGTCACTTACGCCTAATAGCACATATCCTCCGTAGGTGTTGGAAAAGGCGACTATTTCTTTTGTCAGTTTCTCGTTGGGTTCACGATCCTCTTTGAACTCGAAGAACGTGTTTTCTTCGCCGTCAATCAAAAAAGCCTCAACATCAGAGAAACTAAGCTGATCCCAATTCTTGTTATTGATATTGACCATGTATCACTCCTCCACCTTCCACTCCGTCTCGTCGCCGCAGATGTTGCGGATCTTCAGGCGGAGGGGCTTTTGCTCGGAGGTGATGCGGCCATCCCAGAAGGACTTGGATTTGGTGCCGTTCTTGATGACATAGCCCAGCTTGTCGATCTTGATCTCGGAATCGGAATGCCAGGGACCGGAGGCTGCCGTGCAATCCAGACTGAGATATTCGATCAGCTCCAGGCCCTCGTCGCTGATCTCGATGGGCTTATAGGGCTTCTTGGAAGCGTTCAGAGATGCCTTGAGATTGAATTCTTGGATCTTCTGCATCACCCGATCGCTGAGGAAACGGCCGATCACCACGGAATACCCGCCGAGCAGCGTGTCCGTGGCCGGCTCAATGTGATACTCCACTTCGTCCCCGAAGACCACGTCGTCCAGCAGCGGCTTCAGATCCTGCAGGTCGATCTTCACCAGGGTGCTGTCATCCTCGGCGATAAACCGCTCAATCGCCTCTTTATCCGTGATGTCGATATAATACACGAGCACCTTCTTCACTCCAGCAGGCAGATCGGGGATGGCCTGATGGATGATGCGGTTGATCATTACCTCATCCAGCAGTTTGGAGGAGCTGTCCATCAGGTTCGGCACATAGACAGGCACCATACCATCCTGAGTCGTCGTGATCGACCCCTCCCAGAAAGAATCCAATCCATCTTCATTTTTCAGCCCGGGAATGATCTTCCTGATGGCGTCCATGGTCTGCACCGGGTTCCGATACAGGGATACCCCATCCTTGATCTCCAGCACATCGAAGGCCGCGCCTATGGACACCAGCCGATCCCGCATGGTCTGGATCGAATTGATGCCAATATCGGATGTGATGAATCGGCGTCCTAGCTTCTTAGCCACTGCTGCCGTCACCCCGCTGCCACCGAAAAAGTCGGCTACAACCATACCAGCATTAGAAGATGCCTTTATTATTCTCTCAAGTAATGGTTCCGGTTTCTGGGTAGCATAATCAATCCGCTCATCCGCCTGGGAATTAACGGCATTAATATCTGTCCAAGTATCATCAAGAGCGATTCCTTCTGCTTCATCTAAATAATGCTTTATCCTCAGGGTTCCGGAGGATGTGACATATATCCTGCCCTCGTTGCGAAGTCGATCAATTGTTTCTTGTGTTGTCGCGGTCCCTATTTTTTCATCCTTAAAATGCCTTCCGTTTTCATCTACTTTACTAAAACGTTGATCAATGTATTCTTGTGAATATGGAATCATGATAGGATTATAAACGCAGTTTTCCCCTTTGGAATACCAAAACAGCATGTCATGGCTGTGTCCGATTCCATACTTTCCCTTAAAACCAGACGGGGTCATACGTCTCCATATTATTTCTGACTGGAAATTGTCTTCCCCAAATAGCTCATCAAGCAATATTTTTACATAATGACCAATATGCCAATCCAAATGCACATAGATGGAAGCCGTTTCATTCATTACGCTCTTGATTGCTAGGAGATTCTCATACATCCAGTTGAGATACTTTTCCTTATCCCAAACATCGCCGTACATTTTCTCCTCGAAAGCTTTCAATTCATCGACATCCAGCTCCTGCTCTGCTTTATCAATCGCTTCCGCAACCTTTGGATTGCGACGGATATAAACCTGTTTTGCATAGTCCGCGCCGCTTGCAAAGGGCGGGTCGATATAGACCAGGTCCACCTGGATGCCCTTTTCCTTGAGATAGGCGCAGGCCGAAACACATTCGCCACGGATGACCAGATTTCCGTCGGTGTTATTGCCCACCGTCTCCTTGGTCTCCATTTCATACAAGGGCATACCCCGCTGCAAGGTGGCGTTTATATCGTCCGCCCCCTGATACTTCAGAACCCGATTGAAACTAAGCACCGCTTGACCCTTTACCGGCTCCGGCACATAGGGAACGTATTTGATCGGCATCAGATTTGCCCTCCGTTCTTGATGATGGAATTCGCCACGCCCTCGGCTGCAGCGGTGATGAAAGCAGAAGAAATAGTTTTGATGGTGTCAAAAATCAGGGGTAGGCCCTTATCCTTGATCGCATCCTTTGTTTTCTTCCAGATGGTGTTATCGCGCACTTTGTCCAAATAATCGTAGCCGTCCCAGGTTATACTCCGAATCCACACATGACCATCCATATCATGATGCACATCATCGACCATCCCTGCGTTTTTCAACAGTTTCACATGCTCTCGGATTTCTCCAGCGGAATAGCCATCTATGGCAATGCTTTCATATGACGAACTGTTGGGATCTTGTTCTTCAACTCTCAACAGAATCAGGCGAACTAAATCCATATCCCGCTTCATTCCGCTTCCCCTTCTTTCAGCATAATAACCAGCCGAATGATATTGCCCGTCTGGTACATCAGATATTCCTGAACATTCAATTTCGCCTTATCAGTGTGTTTTGCGTAATTGTTCATATAATTCGTATAGGCCTGCAAAAGAGTTTCAAGGTTGTTGGAGACCTCCCCAGGTACACCATTGTCCTTAAGGTACTTGCCATAGTCCGATTTGCTTTTTTCCAACGTGCGACCATCGCCAGTATTGAAAAACTCTTGAAAGAAGGTTTCAAGCGACTTCCGAAATAGATCAGCGACATCATTTGCATTTTTGGGTGTAACCTCAGAATATGCGCGAAGGGCCTTGCTCCAAGCCTTTTCTGTGCGAGGGTAGTCTTTCAACCAATCGAGCGGAGCAGAAACCAGGGCATCATCGAATTCCGGGACACCTTTTGGGAAGATGAAGATGCCGTCATCGTCAGTAGCCATAGTATAAGGGATGTTTAGCCTTTCCAAAAAGCTCAACAAAAGCATCTTATAACATTCGCCTACAACCGGATCATGGAATATCTTTTTTGATGTATTTATCAAAGCAATATGTTTACTAATTACATCAAAAACATCATCCCCATCAAGAATACTATTCTCTACTCCTTCAGCACTAAAATAATCGTATCTTGCGTGAGGGTGTTCTCCTACCATCTGATAGTACAGAATGAACCCAAGGCCAGAGAACATATCCTTAGTTAATTCTATCTGATCAAACTCAGTCATTATTAGATACTTCAGTGCCTGGAATTTTTGTGGGTCACTAAACCCTATACCCAATTTCTCTCGATAATCTACCCACTTCATATCATGTCCCCCCAAAGAACTCGCACAGCCTGTCATGAATCAACATTTGGCGCTGAGCATCGCTCATAGAATCCTCCAAATACAGATAATCGAACCGCTTATAGCCAAACAGATCGTTGTTAAAGGGGATAAACTTATTCTCCACAAAATGGCGCTTTTCCAGGAAACGCTCTTCTTTGGCAAAAATAGTGCCCTTCGTTTCAGTAATGATGGCTTTATGAATGGCCCCATTCTTGCGTTGGATGATGAGAAAGTCGGGCGTGTACTTGCCGATGTAGTGCCAGGCCCCGCCGGAGGACTGGTAGCAAGCGATTTTGAACTCCGTGAGGCCGCGGTCGCCGTTGTAATAGACCTCCAAACCAAGAGACTCCAGACGGTCCTCAGCCAGCAGGTCCTTGAGCACTTTTATCTCAAAATCGCTGTCGGTATGGTAAGGCAGATAGTGGAAGGAACGGTCCTTCTGGGGGTGGGACATATTGCGGGCACGGACCTGTTCGGCTGCGTCCGTCATGCCCATTTCCAACAGGTTTCGGATCGTTGCCTCCACCTCGGGATTGACCTTGAACTTGCCGCGATCATCGTCGATGATGTTCTTCACGGTCTGTTGTTCCGGATAGTAGTCCTCCGGATGATTCGTCTGGACCGTGGTCTTGAAATTCTCGACCCGAAGGAGACTGGCCTGCTGAGAAATCTTCTCCTCAATGGTTTCAAAACGGCGTTCATCGCAAAAGGCCTTGCGAATATTTGCCTCTACCACGGAGCGGTCAAAATGGGAGCTGAAATAGCGCTCCCCATCCCGCTCGTAGGTGATGGCATCAAACAGTTTGCGGAGCGCCGCTTCATGAGGTTTCAACTGCTCCGCGGTTAATGTGCCCAGGCTGTCACGGCGAATGGAATACAACCAGGCGTGGAAGGAGGCGTGCTCCATGCCATGCTCCGCTTTGTCGAACTCTCGGTGCAGAACTTCCATAGAAAAATCGGTGGAAGCTACGGAAGCGCGATCCAGCTCACTGCCGGTCGTCGCCTGGAGCAAGGCTTTTGCCGGATTCGCCGGTTCGACGATCTTCGTCTCATAGCGGACCCTCAGTTGATAGAAATCTACCTTGGGCAGCTTCAGATACTTCGTTCGGTCATAGCGTTTTAACTCGATGAATCGGTCCGATCCGGTCTGGAACTCCTGCAAGGAAATATGTTGTTGCTGTTCCAGCTGCGCGTTCAAAACTTCAGCGTTCTCTTTGTTCAGCCAGATCAAAGCCGTTTCATAGTGGTCTTTCTCCACCTGGCGCAGACACCGGCAGGATGTTTGCAGAACATTATTGCGTGGGCAGGCACTTTCCTGAGAGAGGATAACTCCGGTCAGGCTGCGACAATCCCAGCCCTCTTTGCCGATCTGAACGAGAAGCACGATGCGCTTCTTGGAAATGGACTTGTCCAGGATGTCGAACTCCATCTGCCCGTCCGTAGGCGCAGGAAATTCCTTGTTGCCATCATGATATTTGAGCACCGCTGTCTCCGGCAGGCCATATTCCCTCACAATGGAAGTTACCAGCGGATACACCAACTTCTCGCATTTGGGGATCGTGCCACAGTAGATGCCAAGTTTCGCCGTCAGCCCACCCTCATAGACCGTATTCAGGTGCGTATCCAGAAAGTCACGGACGCCCTTTTCGATGATCTGCAGGCTGGTCATGTTCTCTGCGATCCTGACAACGGGGCGCTTTAAGAAATTACCGATGCCCTCGATAAGCGGGTAGTAGCAAACGATGGTCGGGATCTCCACGAAGCCGATGGTAAGCGTTGGTGTAATGGCCACTTTGGACGAGCGATAGGGCGTACCGGAAAAGCCTATGACGGAATTAGTATGATCTCCTTCTTTCATCCAGCGGGTGATGACCTGGCGCAGCTTGATTTCATCGCTGGTCGCATGGTGGACCTCATCCACAAAAACGGACAGGCGAGGTATCCGACTGATATAATACCGCAGCTCGTTGGCCTTTTTGTCCTGCATCTCCGCATCGTCGAAAAGCGTCAATTCCGCTTTCTGCTTTTCGCTGTCCAGGATGACCTTTTCGGCGTTGACAACGGCAATCAAACCGAACAGATCGGAAAGCGGCTGATGACGGGCGAGCTTTTGAACATTCGGATTGTTGACCTTGTTCGATTTCTTACTCGTCTTCTGTGCGTCCAGCACCTCAAACAGCAATCTGCGCTTGATCTGCGATGCGGCGGGCTCAGGCAGTACCCAGGTAGGATCGAAATTCTGAATGGTCTTCAGGCTGGGAACCACGGAGGATTTCAACCCAGATGGGGCGAAGATGATGAAATTATGGGCAAAGGCTGGATTGGCCGGCTCATTCTGCGCAAAATACAGATCGAGATAGATGAAAGCCGCCATTAGGTATGTCTTTCCGGCACCCATGGGAAGGCTGAATAGATAGTCCGTGTAGGATACGTTTGAAAAGATGTCACGGAATACCCGGGCATAGTCAATGCTGTGCGGGTTTTCCTTTATTGCCGTTGCCAGTTTCTCCGAGGTGAACTGTCCCTTGTCATCCTTCATCAAAGCATATTCATAAAGGGCAGCGGCAGCCGGTGTGCTGGACAAGAAGCTTCTGGTAGAAACAGACAGCTCCTGCTCCTCCAGATTCATCGAATTGAACGCGCCACGGCAAAAGAGATCTACCAGGGGCTTGCACCCACAAGCTATTTTCAGATATAGATAGGTTTTGATCGCGTCAATCTGGGCATCGCGAAGATGGCCATTCGCCTCCATATAACTGATCAGCCCTGCAATGGTGCAGTCAGGCGAAGCAAACCATTCGTCCCGCTTTTGGCTGATCATTCGATAAAACATGGCAATCTCCTACATGTGTATATTAAATCAAAATAATTATAGCGGAAAAGGGTGTTTTTTTCAAGATGAACGAAAGCTGCTCATCCCTTCTTGTACATCAGATCCTTCGTCAGCTCTGCTTCCAGTTCCTCCAGGGTGATTTTGCCGTCCAGGCAGGCGTCGCGGAGATCCATGGCTCGGGCAGACCAAATGGCGAAGGATTCTTTGGTCATGTGGCCGCTGCGGATGCGGGCATGGTGGGTCTTGTAGGCCCGTTGGAAGACCTGCAGGGCGGGGCTGTCCTTGACCCGGCGGGCAAAGGTGTTGCGAGCACCCACCTCTTTACAGGTCTTGTCCGTTTCTCCGGGAGCAGGATTGTCGCAGTATTCCACGTCGTACCCGCCACGGGGCATAAAGAATCTGCCGCAATTGGCGCAGCAACGGGGCACCCGATCCTCCTGCAGACAGGTCATAAGTTCCGTGTAGAGGAACGATCCAAGAGAGCTGTATTCTGTCTCCCGATAGATTTTGCCGTCCTCTCCCAGCGTGTAGATCGCTTTCACCTGCGCGCCGGAATTCAATTGGTATCTATCCTTGACAAACAGATCTCGGCTAAAAAGCTTTTTGAGTGCCGCCTCCTTGTCTCCTGCTTGATACTCTTTTAAGAACGGCAGGTACACCTCTTTGACACGCAGGAGATCGTCCAGCATCGATTCAAAATGAGCTGTATTGGCACGAATGGCATCATTGAAAGCATAGAGCCTGTCGTGATTCTTAAACTGATATTTAGGCTCAAAAATAGCTTCCGACATCTCAAAGTAGGGAGAGGGATCCGAATCTGCTGGCTGAGGACTTTCATCGTCTTCTTCTTCCTCGATCGGCTCGTCATACCCGCGAAGAAGCTCTTCGTATTGCGCATATATTCCATGCAATTCATCCTGAACATCAGCGAACCTATCCTCTGGTATACCCTCCCAAATGTATTTCTTTTTCAACTGGGCATACACAGGCTGTTCCTTAAAAAAAGAGATGATCTTTTTCTGCACACGAAATACAGCTTCCATGTGCTTTGCATACTTGCCCAGATGCTGCGGATTGACCAAAAGGAAAGCACTGGCATATGAAAGATTGCTGCTCCATTTTTCCAGTTTCGACATATCCATGTTCAAATAGTATGTCAATAACTCTCCTCGCTCAAAGGGTGGAGCATCCGAATCGCACAGCCAGATCTGCTGATCCCGCTCCCGAACTGTAAAAGGCACCATATGTATTACCTCCATGAATTAGAAGATCGATTTTTACATTTTAGATAATGTTTATTACATTATAAATTACCTATTGCAAAAAGTCAAGTGGCCTGCTATAGTCTATTTAGAAAATCGAATCACGAATCTAAATTACCGAATTTAGAGACGGATGAGATTTTTTACAGGATCGGGCACCTTGACAACTTCATACCGTTCTACCGCCCAGGATACGGCAGGCAACCGGGCCGAGAAGCCAGGTCGCGGGCACAGCCCGCTGCGACAACGTGGTGCAAAGCAGCACAGGAACACAGGCGGTCATGAGAACGGGCCAGCAAGAACCATGGGGAGGCGTTCTTCAGAAACGGGTTTGCCTTCCCGAAAGAAAAACAGAAGGAGAAAGAATCATGCACAACAAGAACAAAAACCAGAACAAGGGAAGCCTGACCATCGTCAACTATGCCGATGTATGTCGGTACATGGAACAGGCGAAGGCTGACGCCGGTGACGACGTACAGATGTTTTACGTTTTCTCGCGGAAGGACGCAGCACCCGATCCCGCATGGGAGGAAGCCCTGGCCTCCATGGGTACGTTTATCAAGCTTGTACCCTGATCGCCATGAGCCAACTGGAACTCATCAACATGGGCGAGGTGGCCCGGCAGGAGGTGGACTGGCTCTACTACCCCTATCTGCCCTTCGGGAAAATCTCCATCATCCAGGGGGACCCGGGCGAGGGGAAGACCCTGCTCATGATGGCCATCATCGCCCGGCTGTCCCGAGGCGAGCCTTTGTTCAGCGAGGCGTTCGGCCGGGAGCCCATGGCCTGCATCTACCAGACGGCGGAGGACGGCCTGGGGGACACCATTAAGCCCCGGCTGGAGGACGCGGGAGCCGATTGCAGCCGGGTGTTTGTGGTGAACGAGGACAAGGCGGCGTTGACCTTCACCGACGCCCGGATCGAGGACGCCATCACAGCTACCGGCGCGCGGCTCCTGATCCTGGACCCGTTGCAGGCCTATCTCGGGGCCCAGGTGGACATGCACCGGGCCAACGAGGTCCGCCCCGCCTTCCACGCCCTGGCGGGCATCGCCCAGCGGACCGGATGTGCCATCGTGCTGGTGGGGCACATGAACAAGACCAAGGGCCAGGGCGGGCTCTACCGGGGCCTTGGGTCCATCGACATCGCCGGGGCAGCCCGGAGCATCCTGCTGGTGCGCCGGGAGAAGGACGAGCCAAGCGTGCTGCACCTGGCTCACATCAAATCGAACCTGGCTCCTTTGGGCCAGACTCTGTCCTTCGAGGTGGCCGACGGGCAGGTGTCGTTCCTGGGGGCCAGCGACATCACGGCGGAGGAGCTGCTCCGGGGCGGGGAGAGCGAGGGCGATCAGGTGCCCACCAAGGTCATGCAGGCGGAGGAGGTATTTGAGGAGCTGGCCGCCCGGCAGGAGGAGGTGCCCTCCAACGAGGCCTTCGCCCTGTTCGCCCAGCGGGGCTTCAAGCGCAAGACGGTGGAGAACGCCAAGCAGGAGCTAGTGGGGCTCCTGCGGCCTTCCTGCACCCCACCGTGGCGGCAGAAACGGGGTCCTGTGCCTTGGCGCAGGTTCCCGCTGCCGACATCCCCGCGGGCACGGTCGCCCGCCTGCCCCCTGCAAGGACACACCACTTGTGGAACAAGTGTAGTGTGTTATACGGCTTGGCTGGCCCGCCGTGGGTCCTCATGAGGGGCCTGCGGCAGGAGCGCCGGAGGCGATCCAAAGGGGCACCCTGGGCAGCCAAACCGTGTTCTTGTGGATCTACTTTGGCAAGGAAGCCCGCAAAAACCGAATAGACACGAGGCGGCGTTCTTCCTTGCCCACACAACCAAACCATAGAAAGGAAAATGCTATGAAAAACATGATCCAATTCACAACCAAACTTATATCACGAACGAGAAGGAGGTGGCATGATCCATATGCCATTGTACGCGATCCTGCGCTTTCAGAAGCGCAAAGCCGGCGGCATCGCCTGCTGTGACCGGCACAACGAACGAAAGAAGACGGAATACAAAAGCAATCCCAACATCGACCTCACCCGGACCCACTTGAACTATCATCTGGTGGTCCCCAAGGGCCGATACAAGGACGTCTGCACGGATATGATCGACCGGGCGGGCTGCAAGGTCCGCTCCAACAGCACCCTCATGGTGGAGACCCTGGTCACAGCCTCTCCGGAGCTGCTGGATGGGATGACGCGGACGGAGCAGCAGCGGTTCTTCGAGCGGGCCGCTGAGTTCCTCTACGGGCGGATCGGCAAAGGGAACGTGATCTCCGCCGTGGTCCACATGGACGAGAAAACGCCCCACATGCACCTGAGCTTCTGCCCCATCACCAGGGACGGGCGGCTCTCCGCCAAGGACATCCTGGGCAACAAACAGGCCTTATCCAAATGGCAGGATGATTTCTTTGCCTGGATGGCCCAGGCCTATCCGGCCCTGTCCCGGGGCATCCCCAGCTACATCACCCACCGCAAGCACATCCCGCCCTACCAGTTCCGCATGGCGAAGGAGCTGAGCGAGAGCTACGGTCGGCTGGAGGAGGCATTGCAGGCGGTGACGGTATTCAACGCCGGGAAGAAGCGGGAGGAAGCCCTGGGGATCATCGGGCGGATGCTCCCCACCTGCTACAAGCTGGCCGGGCAGATGCAGAGCACGGAGACCTACATTCGGGAGCTGGAGGAAGCCCGGAAGAAGCTGGAGGCGGAGACCCAACAGCAGGCCGACGCCCTGGTGGAGCGGGGGCTGGATCAGACGATCCTTCAGGCTCAGCTGGAGGAGGCCCAGGAGCAGATCGAGGACCTGCTGGAGTGGCAGCAGCGGGCCAGGGAGATCCTGGATCGGGTGCCGCCGGAGATGTTGGACAAGCTGGACAGGAGGACGCGGTATGAACAAGACCGATGAGATCCGGCCCGTGGCCCTGCCCATCCGAATGCTGCGGCCCTTTCCCAACCACCCCTACCAGGTCAGGGAGCCATGCGGCCAAGGCCGTGGGGCTCAGCTATGTCCCGGCCATCGTCTGCGACCTGAGCCGGGACGAGGCGGCTATCCTGCTGGTGGACAGCAATCTGCATCGGGAGCATCTGCTCCCCAGCGAGAAGGCCTTCGCCTATAAGATGAAGATGGACGCCCTGAAGCACCAGGGGAAAGCGCCAACTTCGTGCCAAGATGGCGCGAAGCTGCGGAGCGACGAGCAGGTGGCCCAGGACGCCGGGGAGAGCGCCCGCACCGTCCAACGCTATATCCGCCTGACCCACCTGGTCCCGGAGCTGTTGGCGTACATGGACCGGGGCGCGATGGCTTTGTCGGTGGGGGTGGAGCTGTCGTACCTGGACGATGAAGCCCAATACGCCCTGCTGGACGCCATGGCGGCGGAGGACTGCACCCCCTCCTATTCCCAGGCGGTCCGGATGCGGAACCTGTTCCGCTGCGGTGATCTGGATGAAAAGACCATTGGGAAGATCATGGCCGAGCCCAAAGCCAACCAGCGAGAGCGGGTCAGCCTGTCCGCCCGGGACCTCAGGCGCTTCTTTCCCCCGGCGTACACGGCTCAGGACATGGAACAGTCCATTCTGCGGATGCTGGAGGAGCGCACCGAAGCCAAGCAGGAGCGTCCGACCCACGAGGCGGAAAGGTGAGGTGAGGCCCATGCGAAAGCGGGAATTGCAGGAATACTACAAGGTGATGTTCACGGAGTACCCCGACGTGGTCAACGTGGAGCAGCTCTGTGAGATGCTGGGCGGACCCAGCTCCAAGAGCGTGTATCGTCTGCTGAAGGAGGGCGCGATACAGAGCTACTGGATCGGGAAGCGGTATCGGATACCCAAGGTGTCGGTGATCGAATATCTGACTGGCCTCCAAAAATCCGTTTCGTAGGCTCCCGTACATTTGTCATTGGCACGGGCGGGTGGTATCCTGTCCGTGTCAATGGCAGATGAATACACGCTACAAAGAAAGGAGAAGAAATGGTAGCAGGACATCTGAGAGAAAAGGGCGGTATCTACTATATCGTTCTGAGCTATACGGACGAGTACGGGATAAGAAGGACCCCGTCTCAGTCCACGGGACTGCCCGTCAAGGGCAACAAGAAACGGGCCGAGGACCTGTTGCTGCGGGCTCGGCAGGAGAAGGAGGATGAGCTGAACGAACGTAAGCAGGCAACATCCAGCGGAGCGACCGTCGCTCCCAACAATATTCGGTTTACGGCTTTTCTAAAGGATTGGTTAAAGATGATGCGTCCCAGCATAGAAGCAACGACCTATGCCGCGTATGAGAAGGCGGTCCTGAACAAGATCATTCCGTACTTTGACAAACGGCACCCGAAGATCCTGCTGGGAGAGGTGACGCCGAAGCATATCCAGGACTACTACACCTATGAACTGGACGTGTGCGGCGTCAGTGCCAATACGGTCATTCATCGCCACGCCAACCTACGCAAGGCGCTCCAATATGCGTATCAGACTGGTCTCATCGAAAGCAATCCGGCTGACAAGGTGCAAAAGCCACGGAAGGATCGGTTCGAGGCCGATCCGTACAAGAAATCCGAGCTGGACGCTTTGTTCAAGGCGGTAAAGGGGAGCAATCTGGAGCTGGGCGTGATCCTGGCGGCGTTCTACGGACTCCGGCGCAGCGAGATATGCGGGCTGAAATGGGACGCCATAGATTTTCACCGCAAGACCATCACCATACGGCACACGGTGACTCAGGTCAAGGTGGGCGATGAAATGAAGCTGATCCAGAAGGACCGAACGAAAACAAAGTCGTCCCATCGGACGCTGCCTCTGGTAAAGCCCTTTGAAAACCTGTTGCTGGCCATACGGGACAAGCAGGACGCCAATCGGCGGATCTGCGGGAACTGCTATTGCAGGGACTATCTGGACTATGTGTACGTGAACGAGATGGGCGAGCTGATCAAGCCGAACTATCTCACACAGGCATTTCCGGACTTTTTGGAACGGCACGGACTGCGGCGCATCCGATTTCACGACCTTCGGCACAGCTGTGCCAGTTTGCTCTATGCCAACGGCGTGGCCCTCAAGGACATCCAGGAGTGGTTGGGGCACAGCGATATTTCCACCACCAGCAACATCTATACCCACCTGGATTATTCCTCCAAAGTCGCATCCGCAAAGGCGATCATGGGCTTTTTTCCCGGGTATGAAGGCAAACGTGATCGGGCGCAACGGATTCCGGTGGCCTCCGAAATGGCCTCCGAAAGTCTGGAAAACCCCGAAATTGCTGAAGAAATCGAGTCTCAAAAATTCCAAAAAACCGTGGAGGACAGTAGCGGGCGCAACGGATCAAGGCCTCGGGGTCGAGCCCCAAAAAGCTCGAAACCCCAGTAAATACTGGGGTTTCGTGGTGCCGGTGGTGGGACTCGAACCCACACGCTGTCGCCAGCAAAGGATTTTGAGTCCTCCTCGTCTGCCAATTCCAACACACCGGCAAGGTTTTTATCAGCTTTGGGGTCCCTTTGGAAAAATCCTGGAAATCGGAGGCCAATCAGGAGGCCAAAGCGGGTAAACTGTGGTTATTCGGTTTTCAAATTTCCCTAAAATAGGGGATTTTTGACGCCTTCAACGGTGAGTCCCGCACGTCTGCCAATTCCATCATTCCGGCGCAAGTGGTATTGTATCACAGGGCGGGGCGATTGGCAAGGTTTTTCTTTGGGGACGGGCGGCTTTTTGCCGGGGGAGGACGGCAGGTCACCGGTTGACAGGAAGGATGGTGAATGATATTATATATACTGAATAGGGATTGGCTTTTTGGCCGATCCGCGGCACTAAAAATCCATTATAAGAGAAAGAGGTTTGCGCTATGAAGAAGCTGGATTTGACCCGGTATGGCATCACAGGCACCAAGGAGATCGTGTACAATCCCTCCTACGAGCTGTTGTTCCACGACGAAATGGACCCCACGCTGACCGGCTATGAGAAGGGGCAGCTCTCCGAGCTGGACGCCGTGAACGTGATGACCGGCGTGTACACCGGCCGCTCCCCCAAGGACAAGTTCATCGTCATGGATGAGAATTCCAAGGACACCGTGTGGTGGACCACTGAGGGCTACAAGAACGACAACCACCCCGCCTCGGAAGAGACCTGGGCTGCCGTGAAGAAGATCGCCCTGGAGGAGCTCTCCAATAAGAAGCTGTACGTGGTGGACGCCTTCTGCGGCGCCAACAAGGACACCCGCATGGCCGTCCGGTTCTTCATGGAGGTGGCCTGGCAAGCTCACTTCGTCCGCAACATGTTCATCCAGCCCACCCCCGAGGAGGAGGAGACCTTCGAGCCCAACTTCGTGGTCTATACCGCCTCCAAGGCCAAGGTGGAGAACTTCAAGGAGCTGGGCCTCAACTCCGAGACCGCCGTGGTCTTCAACATCACCAGCCGGGAGCAGGTCATCCTGAACACCTGGTACGGCGGAGAGATGAAGAAGGGCATGTTCTCCATGATGAACTACTACCTGCCGCTGCAGGGCATCGCCTCCATGCACTGCTCCGCCAACACCGACATGAAGGGTGAGAACACCGCCATCTTCTTCGGCCTGTCCGGCACGGGCAAGACCACCCTTTCCACCGACCCCAAGCGGCTTTTGATCGGCGACGACGAGCACGGCTGGGACGACAACGGCGTGTTCAACTTTGAGGGCGGCTGCTATGCCAAGGTCATCAACCTGGACAAGGACTCCGAGCCCGACATCTACAACGCCATCCGCCGGAACGCCCTGCTGGAGAACGTGACCTTGGACGAGAACGGCAAGATCGACTTTGCCGACAAGTCCGTCACCGAGAACACCCGGGTTTCCTACCCCATTGAGCACATCGAGAACATCGTGAAGAAGGTGCGCCCCATCTCCGCCGGTCCTGATGCGAAAAACGTGATCTTCCTGTCCGCCGACGCCTTCGGCGTGCTGCCCCCCGTGTCCGTGCTGACCCCGGATCAGACCAAGTACTACTTCCTCTCCGGCTTCACGGCCAAGCTGGCCGGCACGGAGCGGGGCATCACCGAGCCCACCCCCACCTTCTCCGCCTGCTTCGGCCAGGCCTTCCTGGAGCTGCATCCCACCAAGTACGGTGAGGAGCTGGTGAAGAAGATGGAGAAGAGCGGCGCCAAGGCGTACCTGGTGAACACCGGCTGGAACGGCACCGGCAAGCGGATCTCCATCAAGGACACCCGCGGCATCATCGACGCCATCCTCAACGGCGATATCCTGAACGCCCCCACCAAGACCATCCCCTACTTCAACCTGGAGGTGCCCACGGCCCTGCCCGGCGTGGACCCCAAGATCCTGGATCCTCGGGACACCTACGCCGATCCCACCGTCTGGGAGGAGAAGGCCAAGGATCTGGCCGGCCGGTTCATCAAGAACTTCAAGAAGTACGAGACCAACGAAGCCGGCAAGGCCCTGGTGCCCGCCGGTCCCCAGCTGTAAGGGCGTTTGATCCTGTGCTTGCCGCTTTTTCCTTTCGGTGAAAAGCAAAAGCGGCGGAAAAAGAAAAGCTGAGAAGAAAAGAGGGAGGCGGTTTGACCCCTCCTTCTTTTTCCGTTTTTTGGGCGGCCTTCCTTCCGACTGGGTGGTATTGCGCGGGGGAAGGGTTTATGGTATACTAACCTGTCGCAATATAGCGGAAAATACGCCTAAAGGGGCGAAACGATGGTCTTTTCCTCCACAACCTTTTTGTTTCTGTTTTTGCCGGCCCTGCTGCTGCTCTACTTCTGCCGCAGGGACATTCGCTGGCGCAATGGGGTGCTGCTCCTCTTCTCCCTGATCTTCTACAGCTTCGGGGAGCCCGTGTGGGTGTTGGGCATGATCGGCGTCACGCTGATCAACTATTTCGTGGCCCTGAGGATCCATAGGACCAAGAAGAAGCGGCCCCGCAAGCTCCTGCTGGCGGCGGGGGTGATCTGCTCCCTGGCGCTGCTGGTCTACTTCAAGTATTCCTCCTTCTTCCTGAACACGGTCTATGCCCTCCTGGGCCTTGACCGGGTGGCCCCGGAGCGGCATCTGCCCATCGGCATCTCCTTCTACACCTTTCAGGTGCTGACCTACACCGTGGACGTGTACCGGAAGAAGGCCAAGCCCCAGACCAACCCCCTCAGGACCCTGCTCTATATCTCCTGCTTCCCCCAGCTCATCGCCGGGCCCATCGTTCAGTATACGGACGTGGCGGAGGCCCTCTCCCAGCGCAAAACCACGCCCACGGACTTCTTCCGGGGCATGCAGCGGTTCGTGCTGGGCCTGGGGAAGAAGGTGCTGCTGGCAAACCTGTGCGGGGAGATGCTGGAGGCCACGGCCCTGGGGGGCACGGGGGCGCCGCTTTCCCTCCTGGGCAGCTGGCTTTCCGCGGCCCTGTACACCATGCAGCTATACTTCGATTTCTCCGCCTACTCCGACATGGCCATCGGCCTGGGGCGGGTGTTCGGCTTTGCCTATAAGGAGAACTTCGACCATCCCTATCTCTCCGCCAGCATCACCGAGTTCTGGCGGCGGTGGCACATCAGCCTTTCCTCCTTCTTCCGGGACTATGTCTACATCCCCCTGGGCGGCAACCGGCGGGGCACCGGGCGAACGATTCTGAACCTGGCCATCGTGTGGAGCCTGACGGGCCTCTGGCACGGGGCCAGCTGGAACTTTGTGCTCTGGGGGGTCTACTACTTTGCCCTGCTGGTGCTGGAGCGGTTCGTGCTGGAGGGGGCGCTGAACCGGGTGCCCGTGGCCCTGCGCCATATCCTCACGCTCCTGCTGGTGACCGTGGGCTGGGTGATCTTCTACTACACGGATTTTGCCGCCATGACCGAGCACCTGAAGGCCCTCATCGGCTTGGGGGGCGGGGGCCTGGTGGACGAAAAGCTCCTGGCGGTGTTGAAGCAGTACACGGCCCTGCCGCTGATCATGGCCCTCTGCTGCCTGCCCCTGCAGCGGTGGCTCAAGGGGCTGTTCTCCCGGGGGCAAAAGGGGCTCTCCCTGTGGGGGGAGGTCCTGGGGGCGGCGGCCCTCACCGGGATCTTCCTGCTCTCCCTGCTGTTTTTGATGGGGCAGACCTACAACCCCTTCATCTACTTTAGATTCTGAGGCGGCCTATGAAGAAAAAGATTCCCTTCGTAACCGCATACTGGTGGTGCATGATCCTGTTCCTGCTGGGGATGCTGTCCCTGTTCCTGGGCAACAGGGAGGGGGGCGTGTCCGAAACGGAGAACAGGACCCTCCAGGCGCTGCCCAGGTTTTCACTTTCCGCCTGGCTGGACGGCTCCTTTGCCGAAGGCCTGGAAGGGTACCTGTCCGACCAGATGCCCGGCCGGGACACCATCCTGCAAGGGTCTGCCCGTATTCTGGGCCTCTTTGACGCGGCCACGGACCAAGAGCTAATTTTGGACACGGGCATGATCGAGGAGCTGGACGAGATGGCCGGCGGCACGGAGGAGGAAGAGCTCCTGCCCGAAGCGACGCAGACGGCCCCTCCCGCCACCTTCACCCCGGCGCCCCTGGGCTTAACCATCGAAGCCAGGGTCGAGGCCACTCCGGCCCCCGGGGCCACCCTGCCCCCCGAGATGAAAGCCACCGCCACGCCTTTGCCCACGGCCACCCCCCGGGAGGTGGACCCCCAGGTGGCGGACACCTCCATCGTGCGTAGGTTCGCCCTCATTCGGGCGGACGGCTCCCTTTCCACCCAGTTCCAGTTCGGAAAGAGCGCCATCGAAAACACGGCCAAGGCCCTGAACCTGTATCGGGACGCGGTGCCGGCGGACGGCAGCGTGGTGTTCACCTACATCCCCTACTCCCAGGACGCCAACATCTGGCTGCTGAACCCGGAGAAGTATACGGGCTGGATCAGCGACGTGGAGCCCACCCTCCAGGCCAACGTGAAGGACGGGGTGTATGTGTTCTCCACGGTGAACGAGCTGTGCGCCCACATGCAGGCAGGGGAGGCCTGCTACTTTAAGACCGACCACCACTGGGCGGGCCTGGGGGCCTTCTATGTCCAGCGGCTCATGATGCGGACCTTCGGCGTGCCCTCCGCCGCCTATGAGGACTTCGCCTACACGGTCCATGAAGATTTTGCCGGGTCCATCACCGCGGAGGCCCGGTCCCTGGCGGGGAAGAAGAGCCTGGTGGACCGGCTGGAGGTGCCCACGCCCCTGGCGCCGGCCCGGGCCTTTGTGTATCGGAATCTGAACCAGCTGGTGAAGGAGGTCCGGTACATGGAGCCGGAGCGGAAGGTCTACGCCGCCTTCCTGGGCGGCACCCATTCCCCCTTCTATGTGGCCCAGACGGGCTTTCACACCGGGCGCAACGCCCTGGTGATCTGCGACTCCTTCGGCCTGGCCTTCGTGGCCTACGCCGCCCCCTACTATGATCACATCTGCCTGGCGGATCTGAGGGAGACCAACAGCTTTGTCACCGGCGGCGGGGCGAGCCTGAGGGAGTATATCCAGGAGTACGACATCGACGACGTGTATTTCATCGTGTCCCGGGGCTGCGGCATCAACTCGGCCTACATGCAGCGGACCGTGGTGAAGTATTTGGGGTGAGCCTATGAGCAGGAAGAAAAAACGTCCCTTCGGAAAGGCCTTCGCCCGCCGGGCCATCTTCTTTTCCACGGTGATCATGGCGGTGCTGGTGGCGGCGGGGCTGATCCTCTACGGCCAGCGGGAGCGCATCCTCTCCAAGCGGGCGGAGCGGGCTGCGGCCCGGGGGGATTATGAAAAGGCCATCTCCAGCCTGGAGGCCCTGGAAACGGGCACGGAGGGGGAGCAGGCGCTCCTTGCCTACCGCTATGCCCTGGCGGAGCAGGCCCTGGCGGCGGGGGACGCGGCCCGGGCCGAAACCCTGTTCACCCAGCTGGGAGACTATGCTGACAGCCGCACCAAGATCCTGGCCTGCCGGTACCTGGCGGCGGAGCAGGCCCTGGAAGCCGGGCGGCTGGAGGAGGCCAAGGACGCCTTCTATGCCCTCTCAGGCTATGCCGACGCCCTGGAACGGTACGACGGCTGCCGCTACGCCATCGCGGAACAGACAGCGCTGACCGATCCGGCGGCAGGTTTTGAGCTCTTCTGGGCCCTGGGCGGGTATTCCGATGCCAAGGACAGGGCCGTGGCCCTGGCCAAACAGGTCACCGGGGAGGCGGACGAGACCTTCGCCGTGAACCGGATGCTGGGGGTGTCGGAGGAGCAGGTGGAGCAGATGAAAACCCTCCAATCCATTCGGGCGGGGCTGCCCCAGGGGAAGCTGGCCGTGGGGTTCTACCACACCGTGGGCCTGAAGGCGGACGGCACCGTTCTGGCTGTGGGCCGGAACGAGGAGGGGCAGTGCAGCGTGGACGGCTGGACCGGCATCCGGGCGGTGGCCTGCGGGGCCTACCACACCGTGGGTCTGAGGGGCGATGGCACGGTGGTGGCCGTGGGCCGGAACGAGGAAGGCCAATGCGAAGTTAGCGGCTGGACCGGCGTGGTGGCCGTGGCCTGTTCGGATTATAACACCCTGGCCCTGCTCAGCGACGGCACCGTGATCAGCGCCGGATATCAGCCCTACGCGGAGCTGGCCGGCTGGCGGGACATCGTGAGCATCGAGGGCGGCAGTTACGGGGCCGTGGGCATCGGCGCCGACGGCCGGGTCTATTGCTCCCATGCCTCCCTGCGCAGCGAGAGCCTGGCGGGGGCGGTGGCCGCGGATGTGTCCACCGGCTACTGCGTGGCTTTGAAGGAGGACGGGACCGTGGTCCACACCGCGCTGGAGCTCCCCTGGGAGAACGTGGTGGCCCTGTCCGCTTCCAGCACAGGGGTCCTGGCGCTGAACGATCAGGGGCAGGTCCTGTGCCACTGGTTCCGCAGCCGGGACGCGGTGGACTTTTCGGACGTGACCGGGGCGGTGGCCCTGGCGGCGGGGGGCACCCATTCGGCGGTGCTGCTCTCTGACGGGACCGTGATCGCCCGGGGCAGCGGCGAAGCCGGGGAATGCGACACCGGCGGCTGGAAGCTGGGCGAAACGAAAGGGGAATAAGGGAAATACACAAAAGGGCCCTGCGCCGTGCGCGCGGGGCTCTTTGTTATTTTTGGCAGAATGCATAAATAATGTATAGAAACAATTAAAACAACGAATTTACTGAAAATAAATTTATAAAAATACGTTGACAAGGAATAGAAATTCGTGTATACTACGGGGCAACGAACAAAAACGGAGGAACAAAACATGAAAAAACTGATCGTTTGGGTGTTGGCGGCGGCCATGGTGCTGTGTGGGGTCGCCTGCCAGAAGAAGGAGGAAAAGAAGGTGCTGACCGTGGCCATGTCGCCGGACTTTGCGCCCATGGAGTTTGTGGACACCAGCAAGACCGGGCAGGACCAGTTTGTGGGGTTCGACGTGACCTTGGCCAACTATCTGGCCCAGGAGCTGGGCATGGAGCTGGAACTGAAGCCCATGAGCTTTGACGCCTGCCAGACGGCGGTGCAGCTGGGGTCCGTGGATATGTCCATCTCCGGCTTCTCCTGGAAGGCGGACCGGGCGGAGAACTTCCTGCTGTCCGACTACTATATCGCCGGCGACAATGAAACGGAGCAGTCCGTCATCACCACCAAGGCCAAGGAGAACACCATCACGGAGGCCAAGGGCTTTTCGGGCATGAAGGTGGGCGCCCAGGCCGCCTCCCTGCAGGAGCAGCTGGTGAAGGAGGCCCTGGTGCCTGAAGGGGCGGAGCTGGTGGTGTACAAGAGCATCGACGATGCGGTGCTGGCCCTGCAGACCGGGAAGATCGACGCCCTGGCCGTGGCCCATGGGAATGGGGAGGCCATCATCAGCAACAACCCGGATATCGCCTTCACGGGCTACGATTTTGACGTGGACCCCAAGTATGAGAACAACGTGATCCTGCTGAACAAGAACAGCACCGAGCTGCTGGAGAAGGTGAACGCGGCCTTGGCCAAGGCCCTGGCGGCGAACCTGTACGACGGCTGGTATGAGGACGCCAAGGCCCTGGCAGGCATCGAGACCGCCGAGGAAGTGAGCTACGACGACGAGGGCCAGGCGCCCACGGAGTGATTGGATAGTATTCATAGCACGCACCCTTTCTTGAAAGAAAGGGTGCATCCCCAAAGAACTTTACCTGATCGGCGGCGCCTTCGCTGCGGTCCATGACATCTTTGTCAAGTTTCTCTTTTTCCGCCGCTTTTTCTCTTTGTAGAAAGAGAAAAAGCGGCAATAAAAACCCAAAGAAAGCATACTCATGACACTAACCACAGTCATCCAAAACATCATCAAGATCATGTCCCGCTACTGGGACGTGTTCCTCATCAAGGGCGTGAGCATCACCTTGGCCCTGTCCGCCATCACGGTGGCCTTCGGGGCGGTGTTCGGCTCGCTGCTGGCGCTGATGAAGATGTCCCGGTTCAAGGTGCTCCGGGGGCTGGTCACGGCCTTCGTGGAGTTCATCCGGGGCACGCCCATGCTGCTGCAGCTGTATGTGGGCTACTTCATCGTGCCGCTCCTGTTTCCGGCCCTGGGCCTGGGCACCTTCGCCAGCATCGCCGTGGCCCTGGTCATCAACAGCTCCGCCTACGTTTCGGAGATCATCCGCTCTGGCATCCAGGCGGTGGACGCGGGCCAGGGGGAGGCCGCCCGGAGCCTTGGCCTCTCAAAGGCCCAGACCATGGGAAAGGTAATCCTGCCCCAGGCGGTGAAAAACATTCTGCCCGCCTTGGGCAACGAGTTCGTCACCATCATCAAGGAAACGAGCCTGGCCTCCACCTTCTTCGTGGGGGACCTGATGACCGCGTACCTCACCGTGAAGGGGGTCACCTATCTGGCCTTTGAGAGCCTCATCATCGTGGGCGTGATCTATTTCGTGCTCACCTTCTGCCTGAGCAAGCTCATCGGCGTGTACGAAAGGAGGCTGAAGCAAAGTGACTGACACCGTTTTGATCGAAACGAAAGCCCTCACCAAGAGCTTCGGCTCCGTGAACGTGCTCAAGGGCGTGGACGTGCAGGTGCACCAAGGGGAGGCCCTGGCCATCATCGGCCCCTCCGGCGGCGGAAAGAGTACCTTCCTCCGGTGCCTCAACCTGCTGGAGCAGCCCGACGGTGGGGAGGTGATCTTCGAGGGGCAGAAGATCAACCAGAAGGGCGTGGACGTGGACGCCTACCGGCAGAAGATGGGCATGGTGTTCCAGCATTTCAACGTCTTCCCCCATATGACCGTTCAGGAGAACATCACCATGGCCCCGGTGCTTTTGAAGAAGAAGACCAAGGCCGAGGCGGAGAAGCAGGCCGTTTCCCTGCTGAGTCGGGTGGGGCTCCTGGACAAAAAGGACGAGTACCCCCGCAAGCTCTCCGGCGGGCAGAAGCAGCGGCTGGCCATCGTGCGGGCCCTGGCCATGGAGCCGGACGTGATGCTCTTTGACGAGCCCACCTCCGCCCTGGACCCGGAGATGGTGGGGGAGGTGCTCTCCGTTATCCGCTCCCTGGTGAAGCAGGGCATGACCACCGTCATCGTCACCCACGAGATGGGGTTCGCCCGGGAGGTCAGCGATCGCATCCTCTTCATGGCCGACGGGACCATCGTGGAGCAGGGCGCCCCCGGGGCGCTCCTGGATCACCCCAAGGAGAAGCGCACCGTTGAGTTTTTGAGTAAAGTGTTATAAGAAATGATTTATATTTTGCGCCCTTTCTTGTAAGAAAGGGCGCCCCCAAAGAACTTTAGGAATACTAATGGGCTTAGGCTGGGATATCTTGATCCCCTCCTGAGCTTTTTTTCCGTCGCTTTTTCTTTTCACTGAAAAGAAAAAGCGGCAACAAAAAACAACCTAAAAAAGTATATTCTTCCCCCTGCGTTGACAGGGATATTGGGGCCTTGCTACAATTTATTTAGTCCGATGCTGTCCGCCAGCCGAGCTTTCGGTGACCGGGGTATCTCTGAATCTATCTGAATTGGAGGCACAAAACAGTATGGAATATCCCCTCAACGTACCCGCGCCCCGTTCCTTCGCCTATGTGAAGCGGAACATCCCCCAGGTGACCGTGGAGCAGCGGGAAAGAGCCCTGAAAAGCACCCACTACAACGAATTCGCCTTCCCCGCGGGCATGCTCACCGTGGACATGCTCTCCGACTCCGGCACCACCGCCATGACCGACCTGCAGTGGAGCGCCCTCATGCTGGGCGACGAGAGCTACGGCCGGAACAAGGGCTACTACGTGCTGCTGGACGCCATGCGGGACGTGTTCGAGCGGGGCGATGACCAGAAGCGGGCCATCGACCTGGTCCGCACGGGCTGCGAAGACATCGAAAAGCTCATGGACGAGCTGTACCTGGTGGAGCAGGAGGGCGGCCTCTTCAACGGCGGCGCGGCCCAGATGGAGCGGCCCAACACCTTCCTGGTGCCCCAGGGCCGGTGCGCGGAGAGCCTGCTGTTCTCCATCGTGTCGAAGATTTTGAACGACCGTCACCCGGGCAAGAGCTTCACCATCCCCAGCAACGGCCATTTCGACACCACCGAGGGCAACATCAAGCAGATGGGCTCCATCCCCCGGAACCTGTACGATAAGGACCTTTTGTGGGAGGTGCCCCAGGGCGGCAAATATGAAAAGAACCCCTTCAAGGGCAACATGGACCTGGAGAAGCTCCAGCAGATGATCGACGAGCTGGGGCCGGAGAACATCCCCATGGTCTACACCACCATCACCAACAACACGGTTTGCGGCCAGCCCGTATCCATGGCCAACATCCGTGAGGTGAGCAGGATCGCCCACAAGTACGAGATCCCCTACATGCTGGACGCGGCCCGCTGGGCGGAAAACTGCTACTTCATCAAGATGAACGAGGAGGGCTACGCCGACAAGTCCATCTTCGAGATCGCCAAAGAGCTCTTCTCCTACTGCGACGGCTTCACCGCCTCCCTCAAGAAGGACGGCCACGCCAACATGGGCGGCGTGTGCGCCTTTAGGGACAAGGGCTACTTCTGGAAGAAGTTCTCCGATTTCAACGCCGACGGCACCGTGAAGACGGACGTGGGCATCCTCTTGAAGGTGAAGCAGATCTCCTCCTACGGCAACGACTCCTACGGCGGCATGTCCGGCCGGGACATCATGGCTCTGGCCGCCGGGCTCTACGAGTGCGGCCGGTTCGAGTATCTGGATGAGCGGGTGAAGCAGTGCGAGTACCTGGCCCAGGGCTTCTACAAGGCGGGTCTGCCCGTGGTGCTGCCCGCCGGCGGCCACGGGGTGTATCTCAACATGGACAGGTTCTTCGACGGCAAGCGGGGCCACGACAGCTTCGCCGGCGAGGGCTTCTCCCTGGAGCTCATCCGCCGCTACGGCATCCGGGTCTCCGAGCTGGGCGACTACTCCATGGAATATGACCTGAAGACCCCCGAGCAGCAGGCGGAGGTGTGCAACGTGGTCCGCTTCGCCATCAACCGGAGCCAGCTCTCTCAGGAGCACCTGGACTACGTGATCGCCGCCGTGACCGCCCTCTACCAGGATCGGGATTCCATCCCCAACATGCGCATCACCATGGGCCACAACCTGCCCATGCGCCATTTCCACGCGTTCCTGGAGCCGTATTACGTGTGAGGTATCGTCATCTTAATCTTGCCGCTTTTTCTTTTCGGTGAAAAAGAAAAAGTGGCGCAAAAAGAAAAGCTCAGGAAGTCTAACGGGATAGATTTCCTGAGCTTTTTATATGGTTAAGTTCTTTTTGGGCGCCTTTTTCTTGTCTAAGAAAAAGGTGCGAAGCTTCCAATATGTTCCACTTAAATGCTTCTTAGCCAGGCCTCGATGAACCGGCTCTCGTACGCGTGGGCCAGGGCGTTGGGGTGGGTGTTCCGAGGCGGGTCCACGGCGAAGGTGCGGGTGCGGAAGTCACGGACGGACTTTTCGATGGCCGGGTTGGTGGAGCGGCCCATGACCGGGCAGCGCTCGTCCCCGTTCAGGTCCAGGTAGGGGATGCCCCACTTGCGGGCCAGAGCGATCTGGGCCTGCCGGTATTCGTCCGTTTCGCAGCCGTTGGAGATGAGCATGCCTATATGGGCAAAGGGATGGTGCTCCATGAGATAGGGGAGGACCATGTTCCAGGCGCCGCAGAAGGTGTCGATGGACGTGTCGTCCAAAGCGCCCAGGCGGATGACCCCCTTCTTCACCTCTCCGTCGTCTCCGGAGGAACGGGGGCGGTGGTGGCTGTCGTTGATGCCAAAGTAGAGGGTGATGTAGTCCGCCGCCGGGTCGATGGTCCTGTAGAGGCCGCCGGAGAAGGTGTTGAGGAACACCTCGTCGGAGGGGGTAGCCATGGTCATGCCGCCCACGGCCAGATGCTGGATGCGCATGCCGTTGCGGTCCGCGATCAGGTAATCGTAGGTGCGGCGCTTGCCCGCAAAGGGACCCTCTGTGAACAGGGGCTCGCCCTCCGGGGCGCCGGAGAAGTTGCCGTCGGTGAAGCTGTCGCCGCAGACGGCCCAGAGTTTGCCGGTGAGGATGTTTTCGGTCATAGGTGGTCCCCTTTCCGTGGGCTGAGGACAGTATACGCCCATTTGACCGATCTGTCCATGGGGTCGCGGCCGGGAAATCTATTGTGCAATCGGAATAAACATGGTATGATTATTTGTTAAGTCCACCCACAGGAGGTGCATTCCATGGAAAAACAATATGACGTGATCATCATCGGCGGCGGCCCCGGCGGCATCTATTCCGCCTACGAGCTCAAGAAGCTGGCGCCCGAAAAGCGGGTGGCCGTGTTCGAGGAGGGACACCCGCTGGAGAAGCGGCGCTGCCCCATCGACGGGGAGAAGATCAAGGCCTGCATCCGCTGCAAGACCTGCTCCATCATGTCCGGCTTCGGCGGCGCGGGGGCCTTCTCCGACGGCAAGTACAACATCACCAACGACTTCGGCGGCACCCTCTATGAGCACATCGGCAAGCGGGAAGCCCTGGAGCTGATGAAATATGTGGATTCCGTCAACATGGCCTACGGCGGGGAAGGGACCAAGCTCTATTCCACCGCCGGGACCCGGTTCAAGAAGCTGTGCATCGAGAACAAACTGAACCTGCTGGACGCCTCCGTCCGGCACCTGGGCACGGACATCAACTATGTGGTGCTGGAGAACCTGTTCGCCTACCTGAAGGATTCGGTGGACTTCTTCTTTGACACGCCGGTGGCGGAGGTGACCGTGGAGGCGGGCGGCTACGCCGTGCACACCGGCCGGGGCGACTACGGCTGCGACAGGCTCATCATCTCCGTGGGCCGCAGCGGCAGCAAGTGGATGGAGGGGATCTGCAAGAAGCTTGACATCCCCACCCACAGCAACCGGGTGGATCTGGGGGTCCGGGTGGAGCTGCCGGCGGTGGTCTTTTCCCACCTGACCGACGAGCTCTATGAGAGCAAGATCGTGTACCGGACGGAGAAGTTTGAGGACAACGTGCGCACCTTCTGCATGAACCCCAACGGCATCGTGGTCACGGAGAACACCAACGGCATCGTCACCGTCAACGGCCACAGCTACGAGCGGGAGGACATGCACACCTGGTGAGCAAGCACTTCACCGAGCCCTTCAACGACAGCAACCTCTACGGCGAGAGCATCGCCCGGCTCTCCAACATGCTGGCCGGCGGCGTCATGGTCCAGCGATTCGGGGACCTGGTCCGGGGCCGCAGGAGCACCGTGAAGCGGATCGAGAAGGGGCTGGTGACGCCCACCCTGGCGGCCACCCCCGGGGACCTTTCCCTGGTGCTGCCCAAGCGGATTTTGGACGGGATCATCGAGATGATCTACGCCCTGGACAAGATCGCGCCGGGCACCGCCAACGACGACACCCTGCTCTACGGCGTGGAGGTGAAGTTCTACAACATGGAGGTGGACCTGGACGAAAACCTCATGACTCGGTATCCGGGCCTGTACATCATCGGCGACGGCAGCGGCATCACCCACAGCCTGTCCCACGCCTCCGCGTCCGGGGTATTCGTGGCCAGAAGGATAGCCGAAGAATAACGGCTTTTCTTGCGACTTTTTTCTCTTCGGTGAAGAGAAAAAAGTCGCCCAAAAAAGAGAAGCTCAGGAAGAGAAATGGGGTTAGATGAAGAAAAAACGATTCTCTTCCTAAAGTTCTTTGGGTCTCACCTTTTCTTTCAAAAAGGTGAGGAAGCTTTCAATCTTTCCTTTAAAAGAAACATGAAAAAGGTAGCTATTCTGGCGAGAAATTATACGGATCAGCCGTCCCGGCGGCTGCTGACGGAGGCCGGCTTTCAGATCCTGCCCCAGCCCGCCGCGGAGCTGGGCGTCGGCGCAGGGGGCGAGCAGCTGCTACCCTTTGTTCAGGACGCGGACGCGGTCATCGCGGGCCTGGAGAGCTACTCGGCGGACCTGCTGGAAAGGTGCCCCAACCTGAAGCTGATCTCCCGCCGGGGCATCGGCTACGATTCCGTGGACGTGGCGGCCTGCCGTCGGCTGGGCATCGCCGTGGCGCGGACCGTGGGCCAGGTGGAAGGGGCCGTGGCGGAGCATCTGATGGCCTTGCTCCTCCATTTTGCCCGCAGCATCCAGCGGGAAAACGAGCAGATGCACCGGGGCATCTGGGATCGAAAGATGAGCCTGGGCGCCAAGAACCGGACCTTGGGCCTGGTGGGCTTCGGCGGCATCGGCAAGGAGCTGGCCCGCCGCGCCCGGGCCTTCGATATGCGCATCCTCTACACCTGCCGCCATCCCGATCCCAAGTGGGCGGACGCGTACGGCGTGCAGTATGCGCCCCTGGACGAGCTGCTCCGGGAGAGCGATTTTGTTTCCGTGTGCGTGCCCCTGACGGCGGAAACGGAGAATATGTTCGACGGGGCCACCTTTCAAAAGATGAAGCCGGGGAGCTACTTTCTCAACGCGGCCCGCAGCCCCATCATGGACGTCATGGCCCTGAAGGCGGCGGTGGAGAGCGGCCATCTGGGCGGCGCCGCTGTGGACGTGTTTCCCTACGAGCCCTGCACGGATTCCCCTCTTGTGGGCGTGAAAAACATCGTGCTGACGCCTCACACGGCCCCCTTCACCACGGAAAACTTCCTGCAGATGAACCGGGCCGCCGCCCAGAACGTGATCGATCACTTTTCCGGCACCCTGCCGCCCCGCTGCTACATAACCGGCTAACCGCCGGAGCATCGATGCTTGGGCAGGGTTGGCTGCGTCGGTAAAGTTCTTTTGGGTCCCTTTTCTTGCAGAAGAAAAGGGACGAGGCTTTCAATAAAATCCTTGTAAGGCGGAGGAAAAACATGAAACGCATTGTGACCGTTGTGCTTGCCCTGGCCCTGCTGGTGGGCTGTGCCGCAGGCGGCAAGGTCGAAAGCAAGAAGGAGGCTCAGTCCGTGACAAGCGACACCCTATATGTACAGAAGGTGGAGGGCCTTCGGGACGATTTCATCCTGGGGGCGGATGTGTCCAGCCTTCTGGCCCAGGAAAACAGCGGCGTGGTCTACAGGGGCTTCGACGGCACGGAGCAGGACATGCTCAAAGTCCTGGCGGACAACGGCGTGAACTACATCCGGGTCCGGGTGTGGGTGGACCCCTTCGACAAGGACGGCCACGGCTACGGCGGCGGCAACTGCACCGCCCAGACCGCCGGCATCCTGGGCGCACGGGCGGCCCAATACGGCATGAAGCTGCTGGTGGATTTCCACTACTCCGATTTCTGGGCAGACCCGGCCAAGCAGCAGACCCCCAAGGCCTGGCAGGGGCTTTCCATCGACGAGAAGGCCCAGAAGGTGCAGGCCTATACCGCCGAGAGCCTGCAAACCATCCGGGACGCCGGGGCGGATATCGGCATGGTGCAGATCGGGAACGAGACCACCAAGGGCATCTGCGGAGAGATCGCCGTGCCCAAGATGTGCGCCATCTACCGGGCGGGGGCGGAGGCCGTTCGCGCCTTCGATGCCAGCATCCTCATCGCCGTCCACTTCACCAATCCGGAGGCGGGAAACTACTCGAAGCTGGCCTATATGCTCTCCAGCAACCAGGTGGACTACGATGTGTTCGCCACCTCCTACTACCCCTACTGGCACGGCACCCTGGAGAATCTGAAGGAGCAGCTATCCACCGTGGCGGAGAAGTATGATAAAAAAGTTATGGTGGCGGAGACCCAGTGGGCCTACACCGCGGAGGATGGGGACAACAGCGCCAACTCCATCGGCGAGGAGCTCAAGTACGAAAAGCCCTACCCCTTCACCGTTCAGGGTCAGAGCCGGGAGCTGCGGGACGTGATCGACACCGTGGCCTCCCTGGAAAAGGGCGTGGGCGTGTTCTATTGGGAAGCGGGCTGGATCCCCGTGCCCGGCGCCGCCTATGAGGACCGGTTCCCCCTGTGGGAGGAGCACGGCAGCGGCTGGGCCAGCAGCTTTGCGGCGGAATATGACCCGGACGATGCGGGCAAGTATTACGGCGGCAGCGCCTGCGACAACCAGGCCCTTTTCGATTTTGAGGGGAACCCGCTGGAATCCCTGAAGACCTTTGCCCTGGTGAGGACCGGGAACGAGATCGCCCCCCATGCGGACGCCCTGGACAGCGCGGTGGTCACCGTGCGGGTGGGGGAGAGCTTTGCCCTGCCCGAAACCGTGTCCGCCATCTTCACCGACGGGTCCCGGGCCGAGGCCGCCGTCACGTGGGACGCGGCCGAAGAGGCCCAGGTGAGCACGGACGCGGTGGGCAAGTTTGTGGTCCATGGCCAGGGGGATGGGCAGGCGGCCCTGTGCTATGTGAACGTGGTGGAGGCCAACTACCTGGAGAACTACAGCTTTGAGGGCGAGGATCGGTCCATGTGGCAGATCATCCCCCTTGCCGACGGGGAGCAGGCTGATTTTCAGATCAAGGCCACCGACGCTTTCTCCGGGGAGGCATCTCTCCACTTCTGGAACGGCACCGCCGTGGAATTCAAATGCGAGCAGACCGTGAAGGACCTGCCCGAGGGCACCTGGCGCGTCAGCGTGCAGGGGCAGGGCGGCGACGTGGGGGACGACGCGGACATCCAGCTCTACGTTATCTCCGACGGCCAAACCTACACCGCGCCCATGACCTTCCATGGCTGGGTCAACTGGCAGGAGGCCCTCATCGAAAACATCCCCTGCCAGAGCCGTGAGATCACCGTGGGCGTCTACGTCCGCTGCCAGGGCGGCGGCTGGGGCACCTTCGACGATTTCCTGTTGAATCCGGAGAAATAAAAAAGGCTTTCCTTTGCCGCTTTTTCTCTTTGGGCTAAAGAGAAAAAACGGCGGAAAAAGAGAAATGCAGGAAGGGATAGAGGGGATCCCTTCCTGTGTTTTTGGGTTCGTAAGATTTTGGGTGGGCTTTCCTTTGGATGGGTGCGGGGTAGACATGAAAAAATGAGAAAATACCCCTTGACACATGATACTATGCGTAGTATAGTATCACGCGAAGGGAGGCATGTGACGTATGGATGTTCAAATGAAGCGCGGGATGCTGGACGTGTGCGTCCTGGCCGCCATACAGTCGGAGGATTCCTATGGGTATCAGATCATCAAGGATGTGAAGCCCTATGTGGAGATCTCCGAATCCACCCTCTACCCCATTTTGCGGCGGCTGGAGGAGGGGCGGCTGCTGACGGTCCGCTCCGTGGAGCACAACGGGCGGCTGCGAAAGTATTACCACATCACCGATGCCGGCCGGGCCCGGATCGAAGAATTCAAGGGGGACTGGAAGGAGATGGAATCCATCTACCGGTTCATAATTAGGGAGGGAGACAAATGAGCAGGGACGCATTCATCGGGGAGCTGCGCCACAGGATGGCGGGCCTGCCCCAGCAGACCGTGGAGCGCACGGTGGAGTATTACAGCGAGCTGATCGCCGATTCCGTGGAGGATGGGCTCAGCGAGGAGGAGGCCGTTGCCCGGCTGGGTTCCCTGGACGAGATCGTGGCCAATGTGGTCAAGGATACGCCCCTCACCCAGATCGTGCAAACCCGGGTCCAGGAGAAGAAGGCCAAGGGCGTGTCCGGCTGGGTGATCCTGCTGCTGGTGCTGGGGGCGCCGGTGTGGCTGCCGCTGCTCATCGCGGTGCTGGCGGTCATCTTCGCTTTGTACATCGCCCTGTGGGCGGTGGTCGTCAGCCTGTGGGCGGCGGTGGCGGCGGTGATCCTCGCCGGTATCGCGGCCATCGTGGGCGGCATCGTGGAGCTGTGCCGGCTGCACCTTGCGCAAGGGCTGGTGCTGCTGGGCGGCGGGCTCATGTGCCTGGGGCTGTGCGTGGTGGCGTTTCTGCTGATGAAGCTCATCACCCTGGGCACGGTGAAGCTGTGCAAGCTCCTGTGGACGGGAGTCAAATCACTGTTTGTGGGTAAAGGGGGAAAGAAGGCATGAAAAAAACTATGATCGCCCTGCTTATCGCCGTGCTGGTGGTGGCCATTGGCGCGGGGCTGTGCTTCGCAGGGCTCAGCACCGTGGGATTCAAATTCAGGAACCTGGACAGGACGGAGTATAGGAAGCACACCTACACCCTGGCGGAGCCGTTTGATCGGATCGACATCAAGGGCTACACCGCGGATGTAGACATCGTGGCGGCCCAGGGGGACACAAGGGAAGTGGTCGTCTTTGAGAGCGAGCGGGAGAAGTACACCGTCAGCGTGGAGGACGGCTGTCTCACCATCCGGCCCGTGGACGAGGGGAAGAGCCGCTGGTTCCTCTTCGGCTTCCACTTCAAGGGCCCTCGGATCACCCTGACCGTGCCCCAGGGAGTCTATGAGCTGCTGCAGGTGGTGCTGGACACCGGGGATCTGGCGGTGAGCGACCTGGCTGTGGAAACGGTGTTGGTGAATCTGGACACGGGCCGGGCCGAGATCAACGGCCTTCAAACGACGAGCATCGCGGCCCACAGCGACACCGGTGACCTGCGCCTTAGCGACATGACCCCCGCTCAGGTGGAACTGAGCGTGGACACGGGCAAGATCGAGCTGGTGAACCTGATCTGCTCCGGGGACATCCGCTGCGAAAGCTCCACCGGCGATATCCGGCTCACGGACGTGGACGGGGCGAACCTCTATCTTTCCGCCTCCACCGGGGACATCACCGGCACCGTTCGGACGCAGAAGGTGTTTTCTGCCGAGAGCTCCACGGGGAAGGTGTCCGTGCCTGACACCGCCGCCGGCGGCCGCTGCGAGGCCGAGACCAGCACGGGGGACATTCGGCTGAGCATCAGCGGAGAGTAAGTAACCTTTGTTTTGCCGCTTTTTCTTTTCAGAAGAAAAGAAAAAGCGGCGGAAAAAGAAAAGCTTAGGAAGGGGGCATAGCCCTGTTTCCTAAGCTTTTTTGTATGGGTAAAGTTCTTTTGGGTGCACCTTTTCTTTCAAGAAAAGGTGCGGACTTTCTGTTAATTCCCTATCACTACGCTGGTTTGCCCGTCGAGTTCCAGGGTCGTTCCGTCGAGGGCGGCGGCGCCCAGACCGATGACGGCCCGGAGCGTGGAAAAGTCGCCGATTGCGGCCAGGTCGATGGTCTGGAGGCTGCGGCTGGGGTTATGGAGCACCAGCACGGACACCCCATCCAGGGTGGAAATAAAGCCGCCCACCTTCTTTCCTTCAATGGAAACGCTCGTATACTCGCCCCGGGCAATGGCCGGGTTCGCCTTGCGGATCATGATGAGCTTCTTGTAGTAGGTGTAGAGGCTGTTCGGGTCCTCGATCTGCTGCTTGACGCCTTCCTGGACCTGCTTATCCTTTCCGTAATCGGCGCCGGTGGGGTCCTTCACCGTGTTGCCGTCCCCCCAGAGCATGGCGAGCCGCCGGTTGGCGTCGGTGTTGGCGCCGCCCCGGGAGCCCCGCATGCCCAGCTCCTCCCCGTAGTAGAGGAAGGGGGAGCCGGGGCCCAGAATATACAGGTTGGCGGCCATCTGCATGTTTCCGGAAGCCACGGTCAGGGAGCCCGCGATCCGGTCCATGTCGTGGTTGGTGAGGAAGGGAACGTACATGGCGTCCGGGTTCTTGCCGCCCACGGCGTTCAGATATTTCTCCACATACTTGGCGTATTCCCCGGCGTTGCCCTGCTTGGCGGTCTCGGCGATGAGCCCCTCCACCTGGGCCGCCGAGAAGTTGAAGCAATTGGTGGCCGGGTAGTAGAGGTTCGTGATCCCGTCCCCGTCCCAGACCTCCGCCACGGTGTACAATCCCGGGTATTCAGCCCGCAGGGTGCTCAGATACTCGTCCCAATAGGCCACGCTCTGCTTGTGGTCCCCGTAGTAGATATACTTGGCGGCGTCGAACCGAAAGCCGTCCACCCGGCGATCCAGGTAGTAGCGGGAGAGCTTTAAGATCTCCTCCCGCACGGCGGGATTGTCGTAGTTCAACTCGGGCATGCCGTCGTAGAAGTTGCACTCATAATAGATGTTGGTGCCGCTCAAGGGGGAGAAGGCCCGGCCGGCGGGAGCGGCTTCGCCCTTGGTGTAATAGGAATAAAAATCGTAATAGGGGTCCGAGGGGTTGTTGTCCTTGTGGGCCTGGGTGAAGGATTTGAACCAGGGGCAGTCCTTGGCGGTGTGGTTGATGACCAGGTCCAGGATGATCTTCACGTCCCGGCTGTGGCAGAGGGAGATAAGGTCATCCAAATCCTTCTGACTGCCGAATTTGGGATCGATGGTATAATAGTCCGTCACATCATATTTGTGGTAAGAGGGGGACTTGAAGATGGGGGAGAGCCAGATGCCCTCGATGCCCAGGGACTTGCCGGAGTTGGGGTCCCCGTCGTTGAGATAGTCAAACTTGTTGATGATGCCCCGCAGGTCCCCGATGCCGTCCCCGTCGGAATCGGCAAAGGAGCCAACGAAGATTTCGTAGAACACCCGGGCATTGTCCTTGGCGGCGCCGGCGCTCATGAGCAGGGGGTCGGAAACGATGTACTCCCCTTCGGGCCGGGCTGTGGCGGCGGGGGCCTCGGTGACGGTATCCTCGGCGGCAGGCGCCTGGCTCGTGCCCGCGCTCTGGACGCGAACACAGCCGGTGAGCAGCAGCAGGGCGGCCAAAAGGGAAACAAGGATGCGTTTGGTCATGGGTTCATCCCCCTTTGCGGAAGGTTTTCTACTTATTGTATAGCCTTTGGGCAGGGGTTTGTCAAGATGGGCCCTTTTCATCCGGGATAAAATGTGCTATATATGGAGCATGGATAGGCAGGAACTGTATCGGCAAGAGGAACTGAAAACGGCGGTGGCGGCCCAAAAGCGGGTCCGCCTGGCCATGCGTATCGCGGGGGGCGCGGGGCTGCTGCTCTGCGTGGCGCTGTGCTGTTTTGCCACCCGGGATAACCAGCGGATCACCCTGCCGCTCACCGTGGGGGCGTCCGTCCTGTCCGGCTGGATCGTGGTCTTTCTCTCCCACAGCCGCTATGAGCTGGCCCGAGCCCGGGTCCGGCACACCGAAACCATGCTCACCGGTCCCCGGGAAACCTACACCGGCCGCTTTTCTCAGCAGGCCGGGGCCTACCGGGTGAAGGGCGGTGTGAGCATCCGCCGGGTGCGCCTTATGGAGGCGTATCATGAAACCGTGCTCACCGTCAGCGAGGAGAAGGCATCCCGGCTGCCGAAAGAATTCCAGGGGACGGTGGAAACGGTGTATGACTGCATCGTGGCCTTCCAAGAGGAGGGCGCAGCATGAAAGGTGTGTTGAAAAACCTGCATCGGTACGTGACTTGGGCCCTGGTGAGCCTGTTCTTCTGGGCCTGGATCTTCACCCTGATCACCGACGCGCCGGCGGGCAAGAAGCTGATTCTATACGCGGAGGTGCCTGCCCTGGAGCGGCAGACCCTGTCGGAAGCCCTGGAGGAGGCCATGCCCGATCATATCCGCTTTGTGGAGGCCAGGCCCTTCTCCGACGAGCTCTTTCAGCCCGGGAATTTGCTGGCGGGAGACCTGTTCATCGTGCCTGAATCCAAGGCGGCGGGGTATAGGGACACCTTTACGCCCATCGATCCGCAGGCCTTTGCGGGAGAGGAACTGCTATACCTGGATGGGGTGCCCTACGGGGTGTATGTATTCGATGAGGCGGCGGGCATTCGCCGGGGCACGGGCTTCGTGTCCTATGAGCCGGGGCAGAAATACGGCTTGTTTTTCCAGGCAAAATCCAAGCATCTGGGGGACTGGAACGGCTCCGATGACGACGCCGCTATCCGCGCCGCCCGGCGGTTTTTACGCCTTCCCTGAGGGAATATTATATCTTCAAATCATATTTCTATAATATATAAATCGGCCAAATATGGATTGACTTTTTTTCGGAACAGGTGTAAATTTTAAATGCATCGTGGGGGGATATCTCCCTAGATGATATTTTAGGCATCAAAATGCACATTCATAGGAGGAAAGAGCATGAAAAAAACGTTAGCTTTCGTACTCGCGCTCGTCATGATCCTGGGTGTGGCTGCGTGCACGCCCAAGAGCGCCACGACGACCGCGACTCAGCCTGAGGGTGGCTCCGCCACCGAGCAGCAGTCCGGCGCCGCTGCATCCAGCGAGCTGGCTGGTGAGTACACCATCACCGTTTGGGCCGCCGAGAAGGTTGTCGATCTGACCAAGAAGCAGATCGAGGACTTCAACAGCTCCAACGAGTACGGCATCAAGTTCAACGCCACCGTGGAACCGGTTGGTGAAGGCGATGCCGCCACCAAGATGATCACCGACGTGGAAGCCGGCGGCGACATCTTCTTCTTCGCGCAGGATCAGTTCAACCGCCTGGTGCAGGCGGGTGCTCTGGGCGCCCTGGGCAAGAAGGCTGCTGAGTTTGTGCAGACCAGCAACGTGGAAGCGGCCGTGACCGCGGCCACCACCGGCGACACCTTCTATGCCTACCCCGTGACTGCCGACAACACCTTCTTCGTGTTCTATGACAAGAGCGTGGTGAAGGAAGACTCCCTGGACGATATCGCTAAGATGATCGCCGACTGCGAAGCCGCCGGCAAGACCTTCTGCTTCGATCTGAAGAACGGCTGGTATCTGCCCGCCTTCTTCTTCGGCACCGGCTGCAAGTCCGTGTGGGAAGCTGACAGCGACGGCAAGTTCCTGGCCGTTGTGGACAACTTCAACTCCGACAAGGGCCTCATCGCTGCCCGCGCCCTCAACGAGGTCATGAGTTCCGATAAGTTCATCAGCTCCAGCGAGACCTCCGAGTTCGACAATGGCGCCGGCTTCGTGGTCAGCGGCACCTGGAACACCGAGAACGCCAAGAGCATCCTGGGCGACAACTTCGGCGCGGCGCCCCTGCCCAAGTTCACCGTGGACGGCAACAGCTATCAGCTGAGCCCCTACACCGGCTCCAAGCTGGTGGGTGTCAAGCCCCACACCGATGCCAAGCTCAACGCGGCCCTGCATCAGCTGGCCCAGTATCTGACCGGCGAAAAGGCCCAGGTCGAGCGCTTTGAGGCCGCCGGCTGGGGTCCCTCCAACATCGCTGCCGCCCAGAGCGAAGCGGTGCTGGCCGATGCCGTGCTGGGTTCCGTTGCGCAGCAGGCGCCCTACTCCGTGTACCAGGGCAACATCCCCGGCAACTGGTGGGGCAACAGCGCCCAGGTTCTGGGCGAGGCCCTGCAGAAGGCCGCCAATGTGGACGAAATCAAGGCCGCTCTCGTGGCCTATGAGGAGTCCCTGGGCGACTACCTGAAGAAGGAAGGCGAAGAGGAGCTTCCCGATTCCTGGGGCGTCATCGGCAGCATCTGCGGCACCTCCTGGAACGAGGACTTCCCCATGACCGAGAAGGAAGCCGGTGTGTGGGTGTCTGAGCCCCTGGAGCTGAAGGCCGGCGAAGAGTTCAAAGTCCGTCTCAACAAGGATTGGACCACCAACTACGGCGTGAACTGCGAGGCCAACGGCGCCAACATCGTGGTGCCCGCGGACGATACCTACACCGTCACCCTGAACCTGAACGACTACACGTTGACCTTCGTCAATCAGGAGGGCATCCTGCCCGAGGCCGCTCCCGCCGAGGAGCCCGCTGAGGGCGAGGCCGTGGCCGACACCTGGGGCGTGGTGGGCAGCTTCGAAGCCAGCGGCTGGGCCGATGGCAACGACATCGCCATGACCGAGAAGGAGCCCGGGCTGTGGGTTTCCGCCCCCGTTGAGCTGAAGGCCGGCGACGAGTTCAAAGTCCGCGCCAACGGCAAGTGGGACAAGAACTACGGTGCTGAGTGCGCCGAGGGCGGCGACAACATCAAGGTCGAGGCCGACGGCACCTACATCGTCACCCTGAACCTGAACGACATGACGTTGACCTTCGCCGAGAAGGAGCCCGATGTGTGGACCGTTATCGGCGGCATCTGCGGCAGCAACTGGGATAAGGACTTCCCCATGACCGAGGTCGAGCCTGGCATCTGGAAGTCTGAGGCTCTGGAGCTGAAGGCCGGTGAAGAGTTCAAGTGCCGTGCCAACGCCGACTGGGCGGTGAACATGGGCGTGACCGACGGCGTGGCTGTGCAGGACGGCGGCAACCTGAAGGTGGAGGCTGACGGCACCTACGTCATCACCCTCGATCTGAACGAGAACACCCTGACCTTCGCGGCGGAATAAGTTACAGGCATGAGGTTTGATCCTTTTCGTTAAAGCGCTGTCGCTTTGACTGGGTCTGATTTCATCGGATTTCGGTTGGAGCCGAGCAAACGGCTCCAACCGATTTTTTAGTAGAGGGGGACATATGAAGAAATACAGTGATTTGGAGTATCTGCGGCTTTCCAAATGGAATAAGTTCACCTACAGATTCCTCAGCTTCTTTGCCTCTATCCCCACTGCCATATGGAATGGCATCAAGAGCATCGGCCTCTGGTTCAAGAAGGCCGGCTTGGCCATTGCGGGGGAGGCAAAGGACATCGTCCAAACCTTCATCGAGGGCGATTGGAAAACCAAGCTTTCCTATCTTGTCATGGGCTTTGGCAACATCGCCAGGGGACAGGTCCTCAGGGGATTGCTGTTCCTGCTGTTTGAGGTGGTGTTCATAGGCTACATGATCCTGGCCGGCATATACTGGATGAGCATGCTGCCCTCTTTGGGCGTGGTGGGGCCCCATCGGGAATACAATGAGCTGCTGGACACCTACGTGACGGTCTACGGCGACAACTCCTTTAAGATTCTGCTCTACGGCGTGCTGACCATGTTCTTTATCGTGGCGTTCATCTACACCTGGCGTCTGAACGTGAAGCAAAACAAGATCGCCGAGGGCATCCTCAAGTCCGGCAAAAAGCTCAAGAGCGGCAAGGACGACCTCAGGTCCCTGGTGGACGATCAGTTCCACAAGACCCTGCTGGCCCTGCCTCTCACCGGCATCCTCATCTTCACGGTGATGCCCCTGGTGTTCATGATCCTGGTGGCCTTCACCAATTACGACGGCACCCACGACGGCTTCTCCAACAACCTGTTCACCTGGGTGGGCCTGGAGAACTTCAACACCATGCTTCACTGGACCGGCGGCGGCAGCACCAACTACTCCGCCACCTTCGGCGAGGTGCTCAGCTGGACGCTGATGTGGGCCTTCTTCGCCACGTTCACCAACTACTTCCTGGGCATGGCCGTGGCCATGATGATCAACAAGAAGGGCATCCGCCTCAAGAAGGTTTGGCGGACCATCCTGGTCATGACCATCGCCATTCCCCAGTACATCTCCCTGCTGTATGTGAGCAAGATGTTCGCCAAGAACGGCATCATCAACGGTCTGCTACTGGATTGGGGCTGGATATCCAAGGCCCTGCCCTTCTGGGAGGACCCCACCTGGGCTCGGTGCACGGTCATCGGCATCAACATCTGGATCGGTATTCCCTACCTCATGCTGATCGCCACCGGTATTTTGATGAACATCCCCGCGGACCTGTACGAATCCGCCAAGATCGACGGTGCCAGCGGCTGGCAGCAGTATTCTAAGATCACCCTGCCCTACATGCTCTTCGTCACCGGGCCGTATCTGCTCACCAGCTTCACCAGCAACATCAACAACTTCAACGTTATCTTCCTGCTCACCGGCGGCGCACCCATCAACACCAGCGCTTCCGGCGCGGCGGGCAGCGTGGGGTATACGGACTTGCTCATCACATGGCTGTTTAAGATAACCACCGGCGCGGAATCCAAGTATTATCTGGCGTCCGTCATCGGTATTTTGGTCTTCGTGATCATGGCCATCATCACGCTGGTCGTCTACGGCGTCCTGCCATCCATCAAGAATGAGGAGGACTTCCAATAATGGAAACGAAATCTATGAAACAGCACATGGGCATACGGGCGGCCAACACCATCTCCAACACGATCATCCATGTCCTGCTCATCATCATCAGCGTGATCTGGCTGATCCCCTTCGTCTGCATCGTGCTCCAGTCCCTGCGGGTGGAGTCCACCTGGCAGGTGGGCTACATCATTCCCCAGAAGTGGGGCCTGGATAACTATCGGAACCTGCTGAACACCAACTTCCCCAAGTGGTATCTCAACACCCTCATCACGGCCCTGGTCACGGCTGCCTTGCAGACCATCATCGTGCTGTGCATGAGCTACACCCTGTCCCGCTTCCGTTTCAAGCTCCGCAAGCCCCTGATGAAGTTCATGCTCATCCTGGGCCTGTTCCCGGGCATGCTCACCATGATCATCCTGTACCGGGTTTTGAAGGATCTGGGGCTCACCCAGGCCAACGCGGTCCCCGGCCTGATCCTGGTGTATATCGCTTCCTCCGGCATGGGCTACTATGTGTCCAAGGGCTTCTTCGACACCATACCCAAGTCCCTGGATGAGGCGGCCCGCATCGACGGCGCCACCAGGGCTCAGGTGCTCGTCAAGATCATCCTGCCTCTGGCCGGCTCCATCGTCATCTACACGCTCCTCACCGCCTTCATGGGCCCCTGGGGCGACTACGTGTTCGCCAGCTACATCTCCTTCGGCAACTCCTCCGGCATGAACGTGGCCGTAGGTATGTACAACTGGCTGACGCCTGACCAGATCAACAACAACTACACCATGTTCTGCGCGGGCGGCGTGGTGGTGGCGATCCCCGTGGTCATCCTGTTCATGTGCCTGCAGAAGTACTATGTTGAGGGCGTCACCGGCGGCGCGGTCAAGGGTTAATAGCGATAAGAAAAGGAGCAATCATATGGCAAGCGTAAAACTGACCAACGTAAAGAAGATATACGATAACAATGTGGTCGCTGTCCATGATTTCAATCTGGATATCAAGGATAAGGAGTTCGTGGTGTTCGTAGGCCCCTCCGGCTGCGGCAAATCCACCACGCTGCGCATGGTGGCGGGCCTGGAGGAGATCAGTGAGGGCACCGTGGAGATCGACGGCCAGGTGGTCAACGATCTGCAGCCCAAGGACAGGAACATCGCCATGGTCTTCCAGAACTATGCCCTCTATCCCCACATGACGGTGTATGACAACATCGCCTTCTCCCTCCGGCTGCAGAAGCTCCCTGAGGACGTGATCTACTCCAAGGTCACCAACGCGGCGGAGATCCTGGGCATCACCGACTACCTCATGCGCAAGCCCCGGGCCCTGTCCGGCGGCCAGCGGCAGCGTGTGGCCATCGGCCGGGCCATGGTTCGGGATTCCAAGGTGTTCCTCATGGACGAGCCCCTTTCCAACCTGGACGCCAAGCTTCGCAACCAGATGCGGGCCGAGATCATCCTGCTCCGGCAGAAGCTGAACACCACCTTCATCTACGTGACCCACGACCAGACCGAAGCCATGACCCTGGGCGATCGGATCGTCATCATGAAGGACGGCTTTATCCAGCAGGTGGGCACCCCCGCGGAGGTGTTCGAGACCCCCACCAACCTGTTCGTGGCGGAGTTCATCGGCGCGCCGAAGATGAACATTGTGCACACCCAGCTGGTCAAGGAGAACGGCAAGTACTTCGTCACCCCCTGCGGCGCCAAGATCGAGGTCACCGGGGAGAAGGGCGAACTGCTGGCGGAGAAGAACATCGCCGCCGGCGAGGTGCTCCTGGGCGTGCGGCCGGAGCACATGCTGCTGGCCTTCGAGCCCAAGGCGGATGCCATGGCCGCCCGGCTGGAGGTGAACGAGATGATGGGCAGCGAGCTGCACCTGCACGTGTACACCGAGGACGGCGCCCGCTGGATCGTCCGTGTGCCCACCATCGATCTGACGGCGGAGCAGCGCAAGTCCCTGGTCAACGGGGCCCAGCTCTACATCACCTTCGAGGGCAAGGTCATGCACTTCTTCGACCCCAAGACGGAGAAGAACCTGCTCTATTGATCGAAGCAAAGAAAAAAGCCTGGTCGCTTGACCAGGCTTTTTCCTTTAAAAAGCGTTTCCTAAGCAGTTTGTCTCTTTGCTTACTTGCGCTATATCCTTATACCTCCGGGATGACGGTGAACACCAGCTTGCAGGTGCCCAGGGTGGGGGAGGTGAGGGTCAGGACGCCCTCGCCGGTCTCTCCCGTGGTCCGCACATAGGTGCCGAAGGCGCCGCCCTCCAGGGACACGGCCCTGGGCCCCACCACCTGGATGGGCCCTTCCGTGGTGAGCAGGATGGGGTCGCTGGCCGTGGGAATTCTATTCCCCCGCTCGTCCTTGCACTCCAGGTGGATGAGCGTCATGTCGTAGGCGCTGCCCTCGGTGAGCAGAGCCCGCTCCGCCCGGGCCACCAGCCGGGGCTTGGTGTAGGCCCCCTTCTCCACATACTCGGCGGCCTCTCCGTTGCGGATGGCGGTAAAGCGCCACTGGCCGCTCTCCTGGCCCCAACCGCCCATATACCGGTTGAACAGGTCGATGCCCTGCTCCATGGTGAACTTATACTTGACCTTCAGCTCCAACAGCGTCAGCTTGATGGACAGCGGCAGCTTATCCATGCCATACTTCTGGGCGGCGAACAGGCACTTCTTCACCTTGGCCGCCACCTCGTCGGAGAACCCTTCCTCCGTTTTGAGCAGTTCGCCCACGAAGTCGTCGATGTGCACCGGCGGATGGGGGAGCCCCGGGTAGCTGGCTTTGTCCGGCGCAAAGTCCGCGATGAACTTGCCGCCCTTCGACAGCCGCACCTTCTCCGCGTTGGTGAACACATAGGCGTCGTCCAGCAGGCTCCCGGCCCGCTCGCCCTTGTTCATGTCCGTGGCCACCATGAGCACCGGGTCGGCGTCCTGCTGGCTGGCGTAGACCCACCCCGCCAGCTTGTTGTTCCGGAACCCGTCGGCCACACCGTGGTAGCAGATGGCGTCCCCGGAGCCGAAGTCCGGGTGGGTGTTGTAGTCCGCCATGCACCAGCCGATGCACCCGGACACCCCCTCCCGCACGGCCCCGTCGCTCTGGACCCGGGCGTGACGCAGGGCGTGGGTGAGCCGATGCTGCTCATCGTCCTGGTTCTTGGTGGGGTACATGTGCCCGTTGCACTCGGAGACCAGATACCCTTTCCCCAGCTCCTTGGTCACGTTCCCCTTCTCCAGGAGCCCGTAGCCCGTGCCGTCCTTGGTGAAGTCGTTGTAGGCGTACACGTCCTCCAAAAGGTGGCTTTGCTGCAGATACCGGACGCCGCTGGTCTGCCGGCTGGGGTCCAGCTTCCGGCAGAGGGCGTTGGCCTCGGTGTAGAGGGCGTCGTTATCCTGGCTCTCGTTGATCCGCACGCCCCACAGCACGATGCTGGGATGGTGCCGGTATTGGAGGACCATCTGCCGCACGTTTTCCAGGGCCCGGGCCTTCCAGGCCTCGTCGCCGATGTGCTGCCAGCCGGGGATCTCCGTGAACACCAGCAGGCCCACCTCGTCGCACCGGTCGATAAAATGCTGGCTCTGGGGGTAGTGGCTGGTGCGGACGATGTTAAGGCCCAGAGTAAACTTCAGGTAGTTGGCCTCGTCCCGCTGCATGCCCGCCGGGGCGGCGTACCCGATGTAGGGGTAGCTCTGGTGCCGGTTCAGGCCCCGCAGGTGGATCAGCTTCCCGTTGAGGTAGAAGCCGTCCGCCCGGAATTCCGCGTCCCGGAACCCCACCTTCAGGGTGCGCTTGTCTGTTTCCTGCCCCTGGTGGCGCAGGGTCACGGTCATCTCGTAGAGCCGGGGCTGCTCAAGATCCCAGGGCACCGGGTTCTGGGCCTGGAAGGAAAACTCGTTTTCTTTTTCCGCCGCCATGGACAGCCGGATGTTCAGCTCCGGGATGGCCAGCTCCAGGCTGTCCCCGGCGACCGGCGCCTGGCTCAAGGCCACCTGCACCCGTGCGTTGCCGTCGGCGTGGGCCACGGGGAAGACCTGAGCCATATGGCAGGGCTCGGTGATCTGCAGCCGGGCCTCCCGGTAGAGGCCGCCGTAGCAAAGGTAGTCGATGAGGAAGCCGAAGGGAGGCTGGTTCAGGCTTTCCCGGGTGTCCAGGCGGATGGACAGCCGGTTCTCCGCCCCATAGTTCAGCCTGTTCAGCAGGAAGCTCTGGGCCACGTAGCCGCAATGGGGGTCGTGGTCCGGAATCACAGGCTGGCCGTTCAGGAACACCTCCGGGTAGTGGGCCGCCCCGTCCAGAATGAGGCGGACCTCCTTGCCCTCCCAGGCAGGGTCCGCAAAGACCGTCCGGGTGTAGCCGCAGACGGTTTCATACATCTCCTTCTCGGCGCACTTCCAGGGCAGGAGCCTGGCGGTGTGGGGCAGGCGCACGGGCTCCCCGGGAACCTGGCCCCGGAGAAATTCATCGGTGCAGGTGAAGGCAAACTGCCAGTCGTTGTTCAGCGGAAGGTTACTGCGCATCGATCACGACCTCCTCCACCGGCCCGTCCTCCCGAGAGGCCTTCTTGAGCTGCCTGAGGGTGATGATAAACACCAGCGCAACGAAAACGATGAACACGATGGTGAACACCCAGGTCTGCATAAAGGCGCAGAAATCATAGAAGCCGTGGATGAGCACCGGGGTGATGAGGCAGGCCCGGGCCACGGAACCGAAGGAGGCGGGCTTATACAGGCTGTTGACCTTCTGCTGGCCATAGGCGATGCCCATGTATACTCCGCAGGCGGCGTGGAGGGGCAGAGCCAGCAGCGCCCTGGTGACGGCTACGCCCAGGCCACCCTGGAACACATAGAGGATGTTTTCCAAAATGGCGAAGCCCATGGACACGAACACGGAATACACCACCCCGTCGAACCGGTAGTTGAAGGCGGGGCTCCTGAAGGTGAATTTATATAGAAAAAGGAACTTGAAGCTCTCCTCCACCAGGGCCGCCACCACAAACCCGAAAACCAGGTTGTAGACCAGCGTGCCCTCGGTGAGATAGTTTTGCAGCACGCCCGTGAGCAGGCTTTCCACCAGGGCGGCGGGAATGCCGGAAAGGGCGCCCCAAAGAAGGAGCTTGCGGAGCAGGGACCAGGGCTCCTTTTCGATGGTGTCCATCTTGTAGACCTGGGAGAGCAGATATACGGCCGGCAGCACGGCGACGGCAAGCAGGATGATCATACGGGGGTGTCCTCCTAAACCATATGTTTGTCTCACTATATCACACTCCGCCGTTTTTTCCTATATGTATTCCAAAAATAATGCATCGCAGGCAAATCATGCGCCAACGGCGCAACGCGCCCCATCCTTTGGCCGCCCTGCGGCCATACATCGCTTGCCATAAGGCATACATCGCCGCCCGCAGGGCATTTTCCCTCTTGCCTTTTCTCCCCTTTTTCACTATACTATAAATGGAAATATATATAATCCTGCCCGTCCTCCGGGCGGCCCGTTTTTGCAGCTCAACGAACGATCGAGAAGGGAGAAATGGATATGAAAAAGATTTTTGCGGCTCTGCTGGTCCTGGCCCTGGCCCTGGTCCTGCTGCCCGCTCCCACCGCACGTGCGGAGGAGTATACTGATTACGAGGTTCGAGATCCAGGCTGGCCAAGCGACATTGTGCCAGTAGAAGGAAGCCCCATAGCTGTAGCGATTTTCGGTCTCAGCGCTGAAAGCCATGATGGGGTATATATAAAACATGTAGAGTTTCGAGTGACAAGCGTTGGGGCAGACACCGCCACATGCACGTCTCCTGGGGAAATAGTATGCACGGCAACAGGAGTGTATGAAGGACATACGCTCTCTGTTTCACATACATATGTGACTCCCGCCCTGGGCCACGACCTGGTCCACCATGATGCCCGGCCCGCCACCTGCACAACGTCGGGCACCGAGGCCTATTGGAAGTGCACCCGGGATGGCTGCGGCAAGCTGTTCAGCGACGCCGACGGCGAGAACGAAACCAGCCTGGAAGCGCTGACGATCCCTGTCGACACGAACGCCCACAGCTGGAGCACCGATTGGACCTGGGATGATAAAGAGCACTGGTATCCCTGCACAAACGAAGGCTGCGAAGCAAAGCAAGGCGCGGCCGCCCACGAACCCGAGATCGAACCGGGCAAGCCCGCTACCTGCACCGAAGAGGGCATGACCGACGCGACGTTTTGTTCCGTCTGCGGAGCGCCCATATCGGAGCAGGAGATCATTGAGCCCCTGGGGCACCAGCTCACCCCCGTGGCGAAGGTGGAGGCCACCTGCACCGCGCCGGGCACCGAGGCCTATTGGAAGTGCACCCGGGACGGCTGCGGCAAGCTGTTCAGCGACGCCGACGGCAAGAACGAGATCACCGCGCCGGTGGCCATCGAAGCCCTGGGCCACGACTGGGCCACCGAGCTGACCAAGGGCGAGACCACCCACTATTACGCCTGCTCCCGGTGCGACGAAAGGAAGGACGAGGCGGCCCATACCGGCGGCACCGCCACCTGCAAGGCCAAGGCCAAATGCAGCGTGAAAACGAGCATTGGCACGTCTGCAACGTCTGCGATCAGCCCTCCGCCCACGAGGCCCATTCCGGCGGCACGCCCACTTGCACGGAAAAGGGGATGTGTGAAATATGCGGAAGTCGGTACGTCAACGCTCTGGGCCACGAGATCGTGTTCACGGAGCCGGTGTACCCCACCTGCACCGCGCCGGGCACCGAGGCCTATTGGCAGTGCACCCGCTGCGACAAGCTGTTCAGCGACGCCGAGGGCAAGAACGAAACCAGCCTGGAAGCGCTGACGATCCCCGCCCTGGGCCACGACTGGGCCACCGAGTTGACCAAGGGCGAGGCCACCCACTATTACGCCTGCTCCCGGTGCGACGAAAGGAAGGACGAGGCGGCCCATACCGGCGGCACCGCCACCTGCAAGGCCAAGGCCAAATGCAGCGTATGGTGGGGGGATGAAAACGAGCATTGGCACGTCTGCAACGTCTGCGGTCAGGATTCCCCCCACGAGGCCCATGCCGGCGGCACGGCCACCTGCACGGAACCGGCAAGATGTGACGCATGCGGCAATCTATACGGCGAACCCCTGGGCCATGACTACGATGTGGTGGCACGAGTAGACGGAGCCGAGATCTATGAATGCCCCCGGTGCAAGTACCGGTACACGAAGAAGATAGCCAACAACACGTCCGAACCGTTGGATGATCTGGTGCAGGATCAGGCCGGCCAGGCTGTGCCCTACCGCATGGAGGCCGTGGACACCCCCGCCGGGAAGGCCGTGGTGGTGACCCCGTATGTGGACCAGAGCGGCCAAATGGCCAATCAGTACGCCCAGCAGATCGCCTCGGGGCCCACCCTCTGCCTCACCCAGGAGGTGGTGAAGAAGTGGCTCACGGAGGGCTTCAAATTCACCTGGTTCGTGAACGGTGAGGCGACGCTGGAGATCGAACTGGACAAGCTCAGCAATTTCTTTGATAGTGATGAACGCTTTTTGTTTACCATATGGTCCAACGGCAAGGAGCTCGACCTGCTTGTGCACGCCCTGATGGCCACCGCGAGCGTCCCCGTCACCGATCTGAACGGCCTCACCCTCCGCATCGGCGACACCACCGTGGACATGACCCTCGACGCCGAAGGCAAGTTTACCTACACCCTGGTCAGTTAAGTTTCCCTTCGCCCCTCCTTGTCATCCTGAGGCGCAGCCGAAGGATCTCTGAACGGCAAAGCTTATATACAGTAGGGGACGGGCTTGCCCGTCCCGTTTTTTGCGTCAGGATGACACCGGAGGAGGGCGGCCCAGGATGACATCGGGGGAGTAGGGGCCATTCACGAATGGCCCGCGCCCTATCCCTTGGCCGCCTCGCGGCCAAACATCGTTTGCGCCTTTCGGCGCATACGTCGCTTGCCGCAAGGCAAACATCGCTCCTCGCTTCTCATTCCCCCTCTGGGGGGACCTGGGGGCCCCATAATTTCTTCATTCCTTCATTTCTTCATTCCTTCATTCCCTGTCCGCCCTCCGCCCATTTTTTTTCCTCAAACCGCGTATTTTTTCATTGACAAACGCCCCTCCCTGTGGTAACCTACACAAGGTGCCCCCATAGGGGGGCTTGTTTTTGATGGAATACCTACAGAAGGAGAAATACCATGCGCGTTAAGATCACGTTGGCCTGCACCGAGTGCAAGCAGAGGAACTACAATACCTTCAAGAACAAGAAGAACGACCCCGATCGTTTGGAGTTCAACAAGTATTGCCGTTTCTGCCGCAAGCAGACCCTCCATCGGGAAGCGAAGTAAGAGGGTTTTCCCATGGCGAAAGAAGTGGAAAAGAAAGCCAATACGGCTGCAAAGCCCGCTAAGAAGAACAAGCTGAACCTGAAGCAGTATCTCAAGGAGATGATGGGCGAGGTCAAGAAGCTGACCTGGCTGTCCTTCGGCGATCTCGTGAAGCATACCGCCATGGTGTTTGTGTTCGTGCTGGCCATGTCCGCCGTGATTTGGCTCCTCGACCTTGGCTTTTCCGCAGGCGTGAAGGGCCTTGCCACGCTGACCGGCGCCGGCAGCAGCGCCTCCACCAGCCAGACGGCGGAGTAAACCCATGAGCCAGGAAGCCAAATGGTATGTGGTACATACTTATTCCGGGTACGAGAATAAGGTAAAAGAGGATCTGGAAAAGTCCGTGGACAACGCGGGCCTCTCGGACATCATCCTGGAGGTCAAGTATCCCACGGAGGAGACCATCGAGATCCTGCCCACCGGCAAGCGCAAGACCACGACCCGCAAGGTCTTCCCCGGCTATGTGATGGTGAAGATGCTGGTGGACGTGGTGGAGAAGGAGCGTCCGGCGGAGCGGGGCGGCGGCATCAGCCGCGAGCTGGTCATGAACCCCCGGGCCTGGTACGTGATCCGGAACACCCGGGGCGTCACCGGCTTCGTGGGCCCCGGCAGCAAGCCCGTGCCCCTCACCGACGAAGAGGTCACGGCCATGGGCGTGGAGCGGATCCCCATCATCCTCAACATCGAGGTGGGGGAGAACGTGCGCGTGGTCTCCGGTCCCCTGGAAAACTTCATCGGCCGGGTGGAGAAGCTGGACCCGGAGCGCCAGAAGGTCAAGCTCACCGTGTCCATGTTCGGCCGGGACACCCCTGTGGAGCTGGATTTCATCCAGGTCCAAAAACTCTGATCAACACGGGCTTGGCCCGTTTTGATAGGCAGCAATCTGCCTAAGGTGGGAGGGGAGGCACCCCGCACCACCGACTAACTAAAAAATCTTAGATAGGAGAAACAGCAATGGCAAAGAAGATCACCGGTTATGTCAAACTGCAGATCAATGCCGGCAAGGCCACTCCGGCCCCCCCGGTAGGCCCCGCAGGAATTCAATGAGCGCACCAAGAACCAGGTCGGCCTGGTCATCCCCGTGGTCATCACGGTGTATGCGGACCGTTCCTTCACCTTCATCACCAAGACCCCTCCCGCCGCCGTCCTCATCAAGAAGGCCTGCAACCTGGAGCACGCTTCCGGCGTCCCCAACAAGCAGAAGGTGGCCAGCATGACCAAGGCCCAGGTCAAGGAGATCGCCGAGCTCAAGATGCCCGATCTCAATGCCGCTTCCCTGGAAGCTGCCATGAGCATGGTCGAGGGCACCGCCCGCAGCATGGGCGTCACCATCGTGGACTAATAGGAGGACAGCAACATGAAGCACGGAAAGAAATACGTTGAAAGCGCTGCCCTCGTCGATCGGCTCAAGCAGTACGATCCCATGGAGAGCATGGAGCTGGTCTGCAAGACCGCCAAGGCCAAGTTTGATGAGACCGTGGAAGTTTCCGTCCGTCTGGGCGTCGACTCCCGTCACGCTGACCAGCAGGTCCGTGGCGCGGTGGTCCTGCCTCACGGCACCGGCAAGACCGTCCGCGTGTTGGTTTTCGCTAAGGGCGACAAGGCCCACGAGGCTGAGGAAGCCGGCGCGGATTACATCGGCGACGAAGCCACCGTTCAGAAGATCCAGAAGGAGAACTGGTTCGACTTCGACGTGTGCGTGGCGACCCCTGACATGATGGGTGTTGTCGGCCGCATCGGTCGTATCCTGGGCCCCAAGGGCTTGATGCCCAACCCCAAGTCCGGTACCGTGACCATGGACGTGGCCAAGGCCATCAAGGACATCAAAGCCGGTAAGGTGGAGTATCGTGTGGACAAGACCAACATCTGCCACTGCCCCATCGGCAAGGTT
>CACWYB010000025.1 GCA_902765005.1 uncultured Eubacteriales bacterium
CATGGTCCGTGACCCCAAGGTGTTCCTGATGGACGAGCCTCTCTCCAACCTGGACGCCAAGCTGCGCAACCAGATGCGGGCCGAGATCATCAAGCTCCGCTCCCGCATCAACACCACCTTCATGTACGTGACCCACGACCAGACCGAGGCCATGACGCTCGGTGATCGGATCGTGATCATGAAGGACGGCTATGTGAACCAGATCGGCACCCCTCAGGAGGTGTTCAACAAGCCCGTGAACCTGTTTGTGGCCGGCTTCATCGGCATGCCCGTCATGAACTTCTTCGACCACTGCAAGCTCCTGCTGGAGGACGGCGTCTACTATGCGGAGATCCGGGGCGTCAAGTTCAAGCTGGGTGACTTCCAGCAGAAGGCCCTCAAGCAGAACAACGCTCAGCCCTGCGACATCGTGGCCGGCATCCGGCCCCAGCACGTGACCGTGGGCGAGGGCGACCTGTCCGCCAAGATCGAGGTCAGCGAGATGATGGGCAGCGAGTACAACATCCATGCCCGCACCGGCGACGACGAAGTGGTCATGCTGATCCCCACCGTGGATCTGACCACCGACGTGTCCATGGGCAAGACCATCAGCTTCACCACCCGTCCCCACCTCATCCAGCTCTTCGACCGGGAGAGCGGCAACAACCTCATCTGGTACGACGCTGAGTCCGCCGCCAACAACGCCCCCGTCTGCAAGCGGTACGATTTCTAAGGAGGCCCCCGAATGGAAACGAAAGCTGCCAAAAAGCCGGTGTTTCCGGCCAAAGAGCGGGTACCGAAGAAAAAGAAGACCAGGGAGCAGCGCATCCGCTACTTCAAGGACAATTCTCCCTTCCTGCTCATGATCCTGCCCGCGGTGGTCGTGGTGTTCCTGTTCAACTACCTGCCCATCTACGGCGTCTTGATCGCCTTCCAGGACTTCATGCCCGGCGACAAGATCCTCTCCGACTCCACCATCTGGGTGGGCTTCCAGAACTTTGAGCGGTTCTTCTCCGACCCGCAGTTCTGGCCCCTGATGAAGAACACCTTCCTCATCTGCATCATCGGCTTCATCATCGGCTTCCCCCTGCCCATCATCGTGTCCCTCATGCTCAACGCCATGAAGGGCCGGAAGACCGCGAAGGTCCTGCAGACCATCTTCAACGGGCCTCACTTCATCTCTCTCGTGGTCTTGGTCGGTATGCTGACGTTGTTCTTCGGCCGCTACGGCCTGGTGAACAACATCGCGGCCCACTTCGGCGGCGAGCGGTACAGCTACTTCCTGGAGAGCAGCGCCTTCAGGCCCATGTACATCCTGTCCAGCAACTGGCAGGATTTCGGCTGGAGCGCCATCATCTACATCGCGGCCCTCTCCAACGTGGACCCGCAGCAGCATGAGGCGGCCATCCTGGACGGCGCCACCCGGTTCCAGCGGGTCATCCACGTGGACCTGCCCGCCATCATGCCCATGGTCAGCGTCATGCTCATCATGTCCATCGGCGGCCTCATGGGCGTGGGCTACGAGAAGGCCCTGCTCATGCAGACCGACGGCAACCTGGCGGTTTCCGAGCTCATCTCCACCTATGTGTATAAGCGCGGTCTTACCGGCGTGCCGGATCAGGCCTACGCCACGGCCATCGGCCTGTTCAATTCCATCATCAACGTGGTGCTGTTGATCATCGCCAACACGACCAGCAAGAAGTTCTCCGAGAACTCGCTGTGGTAAGGAGGGGAGCATAATGGAAAAGAAACAACAAGTGAAAAAAATGGCGCTGCGGGACACCGTGGGCGATAAGGTGTTCTACACCATCAACGCCATCTTCCTGGGCATCCTGGCCCTGATCGTGCTGTACCCGCTGTACTTCATCGTCATCGCCGCCATCTCCGACCCCGACGCGGTGCTGGCCGGCGACGTGGTGCTCTACCCCGTGCGGATCACCATGGAAGGCTTCGCCAAGATCATGGAGCGCAAGGACGTGTGGCTGGGCTACCGGAACACCATCTTCTACACGATCCTCACCGTGATCCTGTCCATCATCGTCACCGTGCCCGCTGGCTGGGCCCTGAGCCGCAAGACGCTCCCCGCCCAGAAGGCCTTCATGATCTACTTCATCATCCCCATGTTCTTCGGCGGCGGCCTGATCCCGTTCTATAACGTGATGAGCAGCCTGAAGCTGGTGAACACCATCTGGGCCATCGTGCTGCCCTCGATCCTGTCGGTCTGGAACCTGTTCATGACCAAGACCTTCTTCCAGTCCAGCATCCCGGACACCCTCATCGAGGCGGCCACCATCGACGGCGCAGGGTCCTTTAGGATCTTCGGCGAGGTGGTGCTGCCGCTTTCCAAGGCCATCATCGCGGTCATGGCCCTCTACTACGCCGTGGGCCAGTGGAACAGCTACTTCAACGCCATGATCTTCCTGCAGAACGAGAATCTCTACCCCCTGCAGCTGGTGTTGAAGGAGATCCTGATCGCTTCCGAGAGCACCGTGGGCGGCAGCGGCGAGACCATTCTGCAGCAGTATCGCCTGGCGAACCAGCTCAAGTATGTGTCCGTTATCGTGTCCAGCGTGCCGGTGCTGCTCCTTTACCCCTTCGTTCAGAAGTACTTTGCTCAGGGCGTCATGATCGGCTCCCTGAAGGGTTAACACAAACAACAAGCATATAGGAGGAACGATTCACATGAAGAAATGGTTGGTTTTGATCCTGACGGCGCTGCTCATCGTCACCGCGGTGGGCTGCGGCGGCGGCGAGAAGAAGAGCGCCAACAAGCAGGAGAGCGCCGGCGTGGAGAAGCTGGTGGAAGAATACGGCTTCCAGTGGCAGGACCCCACCGCCCCCATCCTCAACGAGAAGGGTGCCAAGGAGCTTTCCTTCAGCATCTACTCTTCCAAGAACGCGTCTGCTCTGGACTACAACGACATGAAGATCATGCAGGACCTGTTTGCGAGCACCAACGTGTTCGTATCCTGGGAGAACGTGTCCGAGTCCGTCTATGCCCAGCAGAAGAACCTGATCTTCGGCAACGCCGACAACCGGCCTGACGCCATCTACCACGCGGGCATGGGCGCGGGCGAGATCATCAAGTACGCCAAGCGGAAGGTCCTGCTGCCCATCAGCGATTACCTGGAGTACATGCCCAACTTCTCCAAGATCCTGGAGGAGCGCCCGGACATCAAGAACCAGCTCATCAACGTGGAGGACGGCAAGATCTACTCCCTGCCCCGCATCGAGGAGATGGGCCTCTTGCAGAACCCCAACATCCTCTTCCTCAACAAGAATTGGACGAAGGCCGCCATCGACGCCGGTGCGGTCAGCGGCCTGACGGAAGCGGATCTGAAGGACGGCATCAACCTGACCTGCGATCAGATGGAAGCCCTGCTCACCTACTTCCGGGACAATGACATGAACGGCAACGGCAACGCCGGCGACGAGCGGCCGCTGAGCTTCGTGTACAACAACTGGCAGGGCAACCAGTGCGACCTGTACGGCATGTTCGGCCTGAACGACAACCTGGAGCACCGGATCATCGTGGACGGCAAGGTCACCTACACCGTTCAGGACGAGCGGTTCAAGGAGGCCACCAACTTCCTGGCCAAGTGGGTCAGCGAGAATTTGATCGACAAGGTGTCCTTCGAGCTCTCCCAGGATAACTTCCTGGCCAACGGCAAGGGCCTGGAGACCTACGGCGCCTTCTACTGGTGGGAGAGCGAGACCGTTGTCTCCAATCCCGAGAACTACATCGTCTGCAACCCCATCATCGGGCCTCACGGCGATCAGACCGTGTGCATCTCCAACAACCCCGAGGTGGGTGCGGGCGAAGTCATCGTCTTTGCCGACTGCCCCAACGTGGAAGTGCTTCTGGCCTACTTCGACCGGTATTATGATCCCATGATCTCCGCCCAGATCAACTACGGCCCCATCGGCATCGTCTATGAGGAGCAGCTGGATGAGAAGGGCATGCTGGTGCAGAAGCCCCTGCCCGAAGGCATCACCTCCGACGAGCTGCGGCTCCAGAACGCGCCTCTGGGCATCATCTACCTCTCCGACTACGCCTGGAACAACGTGGTGAACATGGAGCCCCGGGCCAAGCTCCGTCTCGAGCGGCTCACTGCCCATGCCACCCCCTTCATGCCCGCCAACGTGAAGCCCTGCCCCAACCTGCAGTTCACCCTGGACGAGCTGAACACCCTGGCCAACTACGAGACCAACCTGAACGACTACATCCGCACCAACCTGATCAAGTGGCTCATGGGCGGCGGTGTCAGCGATGCCCAGTGGGAGACCTTCCAGAACGATCTCAACGGCAAGTGCAACATCGGCGGCATCCAGAAGGTCTATCAGGACGCCTATGAAAGAATAGAGAGGATATATTCATGAAGAAAGCAATCGCAATTCTGCTGTCCCTTCTGATGCTCCTGTCCCTGGCGGCCTGCGGCGGCAACGCCGAACCGGCAGCCCCCGCCGGCGAGAACCAGAAGCCTGCGATCACCGGCGTCCAGGACGGCACCGTGGAAGCGGGTCAAAGCTATGACGCCCTGGCGGGCGTGTCCGCCTCCGATGCGGAGGACGGGGACCTGACCGGCATGATCACCGTGGAATCCACCCCCACCCTGTCCTTCAAGGGCGGCAAGGCCACCCCGGAGAACGCCGGTTCCTATGAGCTGGTCTACTCCGTCACCGACGCGGCCGGCGCCACAACGGAAGCCTACGCCACGCTGACCGTCACCAAGAAGACCGGCGAAGCTACCCTCCTGAAGGAATTTGACTTCGCCACCGTGGAAGCCACCGACGCCCACGGCTGGGAAGCCGTCATCGAGGACAGCGCCCAGGCCACCGCGGCCCTGAAGGACGGCTCCTTCGTGATCGACATCGTGAACCCCGGCGAGGGCGACGGCGCGGTCCGCTTCGTCAAGCCCCTGGCCGTGAAGGCCGGCGCGGACTACAAGGTGAAGGTTTGGGCCAAGTCCACCGCCCCCACCTTCGCTCACTTCATCCCCAAGGATGCTTCCGCTGAGGATTGGAAGACCTTCGGCGGCGAAGTCTGGAACTTCCGCATCGACGAGACCGTGAAGCCCATCGAAATGAACTTCACCGCCCCCGAGGACGGCACCGCCGAGCTCAGGCTCCACCTGGGCAAGATCACCCCCAACCCCGAGAACGCTGCCGACACCACCCCCGAGAACTTCTCCGTGATCATCGACAAGGTGGAGATCTACGAGATCGTGGGCGAGGAGGTCCTGGAGCCCCTGTACACCGCCGACTTCGCTTCCAGCGGCGCCTTTGCCTCTGCCGGCGACGGCGCGGCCGCCAATGTGTCCTTTGAGGACGGCGCGGCTGTGTTCACCATCGAGAACTACCCCACCGAGGGCGGCGTGTGGAGCATTCAGGCCGTTCTGGAGCTCCCCGGCATCAGCATCGTCCAGGGTGAGAAGTACAACTACAGCTTCACCGTGGTGGCCGAGAACGGCCAGGGCGGCGAGGCGCTGGTGGAGAGCAACGCCAAGTCCTGGGAGGCCCGGGCCAACTTCAACGGCCTCGGTCTGGAAGCCGGCCAGGAAGTGACCGTCTCCAAGACCTTCACCGCGGAAGCCAACGTGGACGACCCCGTGCTGCGCATGCAGATCGGCAACCCCAACGAAGGCGTGACCGCCAACAAGATCACCGTAAAGAACTTCGTGTTCAACAAGGTGGGCGGCGACAAGGAGACCAAGAAGACCCTGGAAGTCTTCGCTCCCTTCGGCATGTACACCGAGAACGTGGACAAGGAAGCCTACCCCTGGCAGACCTTCAACGGCACCGATGAGGACAACGAGCACGGCGTGGGCACCATCTGGACCAGCGACGGCAGCCTCTTCTATCGGATCGACGACGGCGGCACCGTGGATTGGCACAACAAGCTGATCTGCCCCATCACCCTCCCCTCCGACAGCTACTTCATCGTGGAGATCAAGGCCAAGGCCGACAAGCCCGTGTCCTGCGGCTTCTTCCTCAATCCTCAGGGCAGCTGGGATCCCCGGGTGTCCGAAGGCATCGACTTCACCACCGAGGAGCAGACCTTCACCTTTGAGACCACCGACACCTTCATCACCGACATGCCCTGCGAGCTTCTCTTCCAGTTCGGTTCCGAAGCCACGGCGGCCCTGGGCGGTGTGACCATCGAGTTCACCAGCGTCACCATCTATCAGATGCCCGTGCTCTGATTCAGCTGACACCTTGCGGGGGATGGGTTCACCATCCCCCGTGTCCCATTTATAGGAGGCACCCATGAAAAAAAGAATCTGTGCCCTGCTGCTGGCCGGCCTGCTGCTCATGAGCCTGGCGGCCTGCAAGGGAAAGGACGCCGAGCCCGCGGCCCCCGCCAACACAGCGGCGGACGGGGAAACCTTCATCTTCCCGGAGAACGAAACGGACTATGCCGCCCTGCGCACCCCCGGCAGCCAGGAGGCCGCCTATACCTACAAAGCTTTCTTCCTCCCCGCCCTGGATGGCACCGCCCAGCCCTATGTGGGGGACACCATGCCCTACTATGAGGACGGCACCTACTACATCTACTACCTGAAGGAGGGCGGCGATTCCTACAACCACTCCATCTACCTGACCACCACAAAGGACTTCGTCACCTACACCGAGAAGGACGACGTGGTGCTGGAAGCCTCCCGCGCCGGCGGCCAGGACGGCTGGATCGGCACCGGCTCCGTGGTGAAGGTGAAGGACGCTTACTACTTCTTCTACACCGGCCACGCCTTCTCCGACAGCTATGAGTTCAAGGAGAAGATCCTGGTGGCCAAGGGAGATAGCCTCACCTCCTTCGAGAAGGTGGCGGATTGGGAGATCGTCCCCCCGGCGGAGCTGGGCCAAAAGAACGATTTCCGCGACCCCCAGGCCTACTATGACGAGGCAACCGACACCATCACCCTGACCGTCACCGCCTCCATGAGCAACAAGGCCCGGATCCTGAAGTACACCCTGTCCGGAGACCTGCAGACCGTGACCTACGACGGCGTCATCTTCACCGAAGCCACCGGTGCCTTCTGGAATCTGGAGTGCTCCGACACCTTTAGGCTGGGGGACAAATACTATTTGACTTATTCCGCCCAGGATGATACCCTTTGGTATGCTGTGTCCGACGCCCCCTACGGCCCCTACTCCGAGCCCGTGCGCCTGGACGGCAAGCTCTTTTACGCCGCCAAGCACGTGGAGAACGGCACCGACGCCTTCATGGTGGGCTGGGCCCGCCGGTCCGAGTCCGTGTCCTCCACCCAGGATGTGACCGGCTGGGCCGGGAACCTGGCGGTGCAGAAGCTCATCCAGAACCCGGACGGCACCCTGGCTCTGGCCCCTGCGGACGCCATCCTGGCCCAGTACACCGGCCGCCGCCAGCTGCTGGTGGAGGGCATGGAAGCCTCCGTGGCCGCCGGCTCCGCCTACGGATACACGGACCTGTGCACGGCCTATGAGAGCTATTTGCTCACCGGCACTCTGCGCTTTGAGAAGAGCGGCTCCTTCGGCCTGGCCTTCGACTACAACGGCCGCGCCGACAAGTATAAGTTCATCACCCTGGACCCGGTGGCCAACACCCTCTCCCTCCAGTTCAACGAGGGCGCCACGCCCATCACCGACACGGCGGCTGAGCTGGAAGCAGGGAAGGACTACGCCTTCACCTACATCCAGGAGGGCTCCGTGGGCATCTTCTACCTGGACGGCCAGGCGGCCCTCACCGTCCGGCTCTACGGCGTGTCCGGCCGGCCGGTGCGCCTGTTCGCGGAGAACAACACCGTCACCGTTTCCAACCTGAAACAGTACACCCCCGCCCCGTAAGGAAAGGAGCGTCCCATGCGGCGACTGCTGGACATCAACAACCCCATCATGCGGTTCCTGGTCGCGTTCTTCGACCTCATGGCCCTGAGCGTGCTTTGGGCGGTGTTCTCTGCGCCTATCATCACCATGGGCGCGGCCTCCGCCGCCCTCTACAGCGCCGCCTACACCCACGTGCGCCGGGGGGACGACTACCTGTGGGCCAGCTTTTTCAACGCCTTCAAGGAGAACTTCAAGCGGTCCACCCTCTGCTGGCTGGTGGCTCTGCTGGTGCTGGGGCTGCTGACGGGGGACGCGCTGATCCTGCGGTCCATGGCGATGAGCGGCCGGGGCATGGGTTACCTCTACTACCCGGTGCTCTTTTTGCTGCTGCTGGCCCTCACCTGGACGGTATACCTTGCCGCCTACGCGGCCCGGTTCGAGGGCACGGTGAAGGAGGTTTTACGCTTTAGCTGGATGCTGATGCGGGCCCACCCCATCAAGCTTCTGTGCGTGATGATCCTGGTCTTAGGCGGCATCGTGCTGGCGCTGACGGTGCCTCCGGCGCTGATCCTGATCCCCGCCGGGGTGTATTGGGGGGCTTCGTTCCCCATTGAATCCACATTTCTGCAGCATCTGCGGCCCGAGGATCGGGCGCGTTTGGAGAAGGAGAAGAACGAATGAATCAAAAGCTGTTGTTTGCCAGGGCCTATGAAGGCGTCGCGGCCCAGCAGATCCCTGATGAGGCCCGGCCCCTGTTTCACCTGACCCCCTACGCGGGCTGGATGAACGACCCCAACGGTTTTTCCTTCTATCAGGGCAGGTATCACCTGTTCTATCAGTACAACCCCTACGACACCAAGTGGGACGATATGCATTGGGGCCACGCCGTGAGCGCAGATCTGCTGCAGTGGGACTATCTGCCCGCGGCCATGGCCCCGGACGAGCCCTACGACGATAAGGGCTGTTTCTCCGGCAGCGCCCAGGAGCTTGCCGACGGGCGGCAGCTGCTGCTCTACACCGGCGTGCGGGCCGAGGGCGGCGAGCGGGACAAGGAGATCCAGACCCAGTGCGTGGCCGTGGGCGACGGGCTCGACTACGCCAAGCTCCCCCAGAACCCGGTCATCAGCTGGGAGGATCTGCCGGAAGGCCTGGACAAGCACAACTTCCGGGACCCGAAGATCTGGAAGACGGCGGAGGGCTACCGGTGCGTGGTGGGCAGCTGCGACGAGAGCGGCCTGGGCAAGATCCTGCTCTTTCGAAGCGCGGACGGCTTTGCCTGGACCTTTGAAAGCATCCTGGCCGAAAACGACGGCCGCCTGGGCCTTATGTGGGAGTGCCCGGACTTCTTCTCTCTGGATGGGAAGGACGTGCTGCTTGTGAGCCCTCAGGACATGCTTCCCGAGGGGTTCGAGTATCACAACGGCAACGGCACCGTGGCCATGATCGGCACCTTCGACGAGCAGACCCGCCGCTTCCTGCCGGAAGCGGACCAGGCCGTGGACTACGGCATCGATTTCTATGCCCCCACCACCCTGCTGTCCCCCGACGGCCGGCGGATCATGATCGGCTGGATGCAGAACTGGGACACCACCCAGCTCTCCGGCAGCAAGGATAGGAAGTGGTTCGGACAAATGACCCTGCCCCGGGAGCTGTTTTTGCGGGACGGGCGCCTCTGCCAGCGGCCCATCCGGGAGCTGGAAGCTTTCCGCAGCCGCCCGGTGATCTATGAAAACGTGCTGGTGGACAGCGTGGTCCACCTGCCCGGCATTCAGGGCCGGACGCTGGACATGGAGCTTACGGTGCGGCCCGAGCCCGGGGAGCCCCTGTACCACAAGTTCTCCGTTCGGTTCATGGAGAACGAGCAGTTCCACACCAAGCTCAGCTACCGGACCCACGAATCCGTGCTGCGCATCGATCGAAAGTTCTCCGGCTCCCGCCGGGCCTACATCCATCAGCGCCGCTGCCAGATAGCCCCTCGGAACGGGGAGATCAAGCTTCGGCTCATCCTGGACCGGTTCAGCGCCGAAGTGTTTATCAACGACGGGGAAAAGGTCATGACCGCCACTATCTTCACCGACCTGGCGGCCCAGGGCATCTCCTTCTTCGCCGACGGCAAGGTGCGCATGGACGTGACAAAATACGACCTGTTTTCGGAGGAAACCCATGAAACCCTTTGATGTGACCGCCCTGGGCGAGCTGCTCATCGACTTTACGGAAAGCGGGCTCAGCCCCCAGGGGAACCCCCTGCTGGAGGTGAACCCCGGCGGCGCCCCCTGCAACGTGCTGTCCATGCTCCAGAACCTGGGCCACAGGACCGCCTTTTTGGGCAAGGTGGGCCAGGATAGCTTCGGGAATCTGCTCACGGAGGCGGTGGAGCGCCGGGACATCGAGACCCGGGGCCTGCTCCACGACTCCGAAGTCCACACCACCCTGGCCTTTGTCCACACCCTGCCCGGCGGGGATCGGGAATTCAGCTTCTACCGCAAGCCCGGGGCGGACATCCGTCTGTCTGAGGCGGACCTGGATCGGGAGCTGGTGCAGGGCTGCCGGATCTTCCACTTCGGCACCCTGTCGCTGACGGACGAGCCTGCCCGCAGCGCCACGAAGGCGGCGGTGCGCCTGGCCCGGGAGGCCGGTGCCATCCTCTCCTTCGACCCCAATCTGCGGGAGCCTTTGTGGGACGATCTGGAGGCGGCCAAGGCGCAGATCGCCTGGGGCCTGAGCCAGTGCCACATTCTGAAGATCTCTGACAACGAGCTCCTCTTTATGACCGGGGAAAGGGACTTTGCTTCGGGCGCCGCCCGGCTCAAAGCCCAGTACCCCAACATCCGCCTGCTGAACGTGACCGCCGGCCCTGACGGCAGCCACTGCTTCTACGGCGATCGGCATCTCTTTGCGCCGGGCCTCCGGGTCAGGACCATCGAGACCACCGGCGCGGGGGACACCTTCTGCGCCTGCGTGCTCCACGACGTGCTGGAGCGGGGCCTGGACGGGCGGACGGACGAGAGCCTGCTGGCCATGCTGCGCTTTGCCAACGCCGCCGCGGCCATCGTCACCACCCGCAAAGGGGCCCTCAACTCCATGCCCACCCGGGAAGAGATACTGTCCCTCCTGGAGGCGTGAGCTTATTTTCCCATCAAAAAACCGCCGGACATCCCGGCGGTTTTTGTTTCGGGCGGTCATTCTTCGCCTGGCGTGGACGTTTTGCGCAGGAGGCTGATCAGGCTCCCCTGGGACAGAAAGGGGGCCAAGGGCAGCAGCTGCTTCCAGGTGAGGCCCTGGGCCTGAAGCCTGTCCATGAGCTTTTCCAAGGATTCCTCCCCTAAAAAGGGAGCCAGCCCCGCAAGCTGCTTTAGATCCGGCTGCTCCTGATCCGCCAGGGTCCCGGCCAGCTCATCCAGATCCGCCTGCTCCAGGAAGGGCGCCATGGCTATAAAGGAAGCAAAGTCCGTGTCCAGGGCCTTCCGGGCCAACTTGCCCAGGGTCTGGGCGGAAAGGAAGGGGGCCAGGGCCTGGACCTGCTTTATATCGTTCTCTCCCAGCTGCTCCGCCATGGAATCCAGGTATCCCTGGTCCAGAAAGGGGGCCAGGGCCACGAGGGAGCCGATGTCCACCTCCTCCCCCGTCTCCTGGGCCTGCCGGGCGCTTTCCCGCACCGTTTGGGGCGGCAGCATGGGGGCCACCCGGGCCGCCTCCCGGACCGTCACCGGCTCTCCCTCCAACACCTTTTCCACGGTCTTCGCCTCCTCGGAGCGGCCGCCCACCAGGGTCTCGAAGGTCACGCCCAGCAGCTCGCACAGCTCCGGGAGCTTGCCGATGTCTGGCATGGAGTTGCCCCGCTCCCAGTTGGACACGGCCTGGTAGCTCACACCCATTCGGTCCGCCAATTCCATTTGGGTCATGTTCTTTTCGATCCGGGCCGTGCGGATCCGGCGGCCCACCTGCATGGTATCAAACATATTCCTGCACCTCGTTTCGCGTTATTCCGACCGGTCGCTGCATCCTATCACCCGCCGCCCCAAAAGAGAAGCAACCGTTCCTTGCATTCTCTCCTCAAGGAACGGTTGAGCGGCTCAATCCCTCTGCAGATAGGCCTCCAGGGCCTCTAAATCCTTCAGCACCGGCACGCCGATCTTCAGCAGGCGCTCCCGGCTCTGATGCCCTCCCTCCAACAGGACGCAGGGGCAGCCCACGGCGGAGGAGACCTCATAATCGTGATCCGTGTCCCCGATGAACAGGGCCTGTTCCCGGGGGATGCCCGCCCCTTCGATGAAGGCCCTGGCCAGGGCGGCTTTGGAGAAGGCGTAGTGGTCCGTCAGGCCCAGCTTCTGTTCGAACCGGTCTCCCACGGTGCCGAAGGCGGCCACCTGAACCAGGAGCTGGTCCAGCCGGGTGGCGGAGAGGAGCACCTGCCGAAAGCCCTTCTTGCGGCAGCGGTCCAGGAAAGCTTCAATCCCGGGCCGCAGGGTGGAGGTCCGATACATCTTCTCGTAGAGGATCACAAACTCGTCCGCCACGGATTCATAGGGTTCATCCGCCGGGCCGAAGCGGTAGCCCATCTTCTCATAGTAGGCCTTGATGGGAAAGCCGAACACCGCCCGATAGGCGTCCATGTCCGGGAGCGTGGGGATGCCCCGCTCCCCAAGCATGATGTTGGCGATATCTTTACAGACGGTGGTGTCGTCCAAAATGGTCCCGTTCCAGTCCCAGATCAGCAGCTCCGGCTTCATGTCTTCCTCCCGGGTGGTAATTAGGTACAGTATACCGAATCTTTCTCCCCTTTTCAAGCCAAATTCCCGCCCTTGCCAACAGAAGGGCGCAGGGTGTATACTATTATGGAAATAATGTGGGGTGGTAGGCCCCCTTTGATAAGAGAGGAAACGCATTGGCACAGAAAAAATCCACCGCCAAGGGTGGCGGGAAAAAGAATACGAAGAAGGCCCCGGCCAGGAAGCCGGCCGCCAAGGCCGCCGAGCCCAAGCTGACGGCGGCTGAAAAGAAAGCCCAGAAGGAGGAAGCCGCCCGGGAAGCCACCGTGAAACAGCGGGTGGGCGCCGAGGTGCTGGGGGTGCTGCTCATCGCCCTGGGCGTCCTGCTGGGGCTCTACCTCTATCGGACCACGGACGAGCCCCTGGGGGTGGCCCTGCAGAAGGTGCTCTTCGGCGCCGTGGGCGTGGTGGCCTTCGGGCTGCCGCCCTTTCTGCTGCTGCTGGGCATCTTTTCCATTGCCGGCCGCAAGCGCATCCCGGAGAAGGGGCGGGTCCTCTTCACGGTGCTGCTGGTGGTGTTCGTGGCGGCCCTGCTCCAATACCTGACCCGCTACGACGCCCGGGATGCGGAGGGCAACCTGATCCCCATCGCCAAGTTCATCGTGGACTGCTTCGACCACGCCGCCTCCCCGGCCATGAAGGCCGCGGAAAAGAGCGGCGGCGGGGTGGTGGGCGGCCTCATCTGCTATGTGCTGGAGTGGATCGGCGGCCGGACCCTGTGCTCCGTGGTGGTCATCGCGGGGATCGTGGTATGCCTGCTGTTCATCACCCGAATCAGCCTGAAGACCTTCCCCGAACTGCTGAAGACCAAGATGGTCACCGCCATCGAGCGGCTGGACGCGGAGGCCCCCGAGGAGGATTACGACGAGATCGCCTCCGAGCCCAACGCCCTGCCCGCCCGCAAAGCAAAGCCCCTGTTCATCCAGTCGGTGGAGGGAGAATCGAAACAGGCGCCCCAGGAGGAGGTGGACCCGGACAGGCTGGGCCACCTGGAGGACATCCCCCAGCCCGGCGGGAAGCAGAAGGCGAAGGCTGTCGAGGCCCCGGCCCCCCGGAAAAAGAACCACATCCCCTTCGACGAAGCCTTCTATGTGCCCCAGGCGGAGGAACCCGCCCCGCGGGAAAAGGGCCAGGACGATCTTTCCTTCTTCCCCTCCAGCGGGCCTCTGACCAAGAAGTCCCGCTCCGGCCCTGCCTTTTTGGATGAGCCCATGGACGACGTGCTCCGGCTCCCCGGCGAGGAGCCCCTGCCCGCCAACAAGCCTTTGCCGGATCTGACCCCCGAGCCCGTGGCAGCGGAGGATCTGTTCAAGCTCCCGCCCCGTCGGTCCAAGATGGCCCGCATGGCCGAGGAAGCCAAGGAAAGGGCGGAGGCGACCGAGCCCCCGAAGACGACGGCCGCCATGCCCGTTATCGAGCCGGCCAAGCCTGCCATAGAGCAAAGGACGCCTTTGGAGGAGGTATCTCTCTTTGGGGCGGAGAAAGCGCCGGCTGTGTCTCAGCCCGCCGATCCAGCCGATCTTCCGGCGGCCTCCAAGACCCGCCCGGTCGACCCCAAGAACATGACCATGGCGGAGCTGGCCGCCTTCACCGCGGCCACGCCCTATGCCGAAGGGGAAGCCCCCCTGCCGGAACCCGAGCGGGCCCCGGACAAGAAGTTCGTCTACCATGACGAGGCCACCGGCGAGGCCCTTCCCGAGCCCATGGAGGCCCCCAAGGCCGAGTATCGCCGGCCCTCCTTGGATGTGCTCAAGACCCCGGAAAAGAGCTATCGCACGGCCTCTGAGACCCCGGAGAAGACCATGGAGCTGCTCATCGAGACCCTGGCCAGCTTCAACATCGAAGCCAAGGCCCTGGGCTGGTCCGTGGGCCCCGTGGTCACCCGGTATGAGCTGCAGCCCGCCCGGGGCGTGCGGGTGAACCGGATCACCACCCTGTCCAACGACATCGCCCTGGCCCTGGCCGCTCCCCGGGTGCGCATCGAGGCCCCCATCCCCGGCAAGGCCGCCGTGGGCGTGGAGGTGCCCAACAAGACCGCCGCCACCGTGCTTCTCAAGGAGATCCTGGACACCGACGAATTCCGCAACGCCAAGTCCTCCGTGACCATGGCCATCGGCAAGGACATCGGCGGCAAGATCGTGGTGGCTGATTTGGCCAAGATGCCCCACATGCTCATTGCCGGCTCCACGGGCTCCGGCAAGTCCGTGTGCATCAACGACATCATTCTCTCCATGATCTACAAGTCCGCCCCCGAGGACCTGCGGCTCATCATGGTGGACCCCAAGCAGGTGGAGCTCTCCGTGTACGGCACCCTGCCCCACCTGCTCATCCCCGTGGTCACCGACCCCAAGAAGGCCGCCAGCGCCCTGCGCTGGGCCGTGAACGAGATGACCATGCGGTATAAGAAATTCAGCGACCTGGGCGCCCGGGAGCTCATGCGCTACAACGAGCTCCAGGAGGACCCCAAGAACAAGCTCCCCCGGATCGTGGTCATCGTGGACGAGCTGGCAGACCTTATGATGGTGGCCCCCGACGAGGTGGAGGACTGCATCTGCCGCATCGCCCAGCTGGGCCGGGCGGCGGGCATCCATCTGATCGTGGCCACCCAGCGGCCTTCGGCGGACGTCATTACGGGCCTCATCAAGGCCAACATTCCCAGCCGGGCGGCCTTCGCTGTGAGCTCAGCCATCGATTCCCGGATCATTCTGGACAGCACCGGCGCGGAAAAGCTCCTGGGCCGGGGCGACTGCCTCTTCCATCCCAACGGGGCCGCGAAGCCCACCCGGCTCCAGGCCGCTTTCGTCTCCGACGAGGAGGTGGAAGCCGTGGTCAACGACATCAAGGCCCAGAACGGCGGCGAGCAGCAGTTTGACAGCGAAGCGGAGCAGGCCATGTCCGGCGCCGCCGGCGGCGCCAAGGGCGGCGTCTTCGGCGAGGGCAAGCAGGAGGACGACCTCCTGGGCGAGGCGGTCCGCATCGTGCTGGATTCCGGCCAGGCTTCCATCTCCATGATCCAGCGCAAGCTCCGGGTGGGCTACGCCCGGGCGGCCCGGCTGGTGGACATGATGGAGGAGCAGGGCTATGTGTCCGGCTTCGACGGCAGCAAGCCCCGGAAGGTGCTCATCAAACGGGCTCAGTGGGAGGCCATCTTCGGCGACGGCACCGGCAGCTATGTGCCCGAGGAGGGCGAGGATGCCGACTTCGACGACGAGGCTCCCTTTGACGAGGTTGAGGAAAAGGAATGAACGTAGGCGTCATCAGTCTTGGCTGCGCCAAGAACCAGGTGGACACGGAGCGAATGCTGAGCCTGCTCAGCCGCTTCGGCTACGCCTTCACCCCGGACCCGGCGGAGGCGGAGGTGCTCATCGTGAACACCTGCGGCTTCATCGACCCGGCCAAGGAGGAGAGCATCAACACCATTTTAGAGATGGCTCAATACAAGGAGCAGGGCCGCTGCCGGGCCCTGGTGGCCACGGGCTGCCTGACGGAGCGGTACCGGCGGGAGCTCACGGAGGAGCTGCCGGAAATCGACATCCTGCTGGGGGTGCGGGAATATGAAAAGCTCCCGGGGCTGCTGGCCCAAAAGCTGGGCCTGCCCCTCCCCGCCGGTCCCTGCGCCCTCACGGACCGGCTGCTGACCACGCCCCCCTACCGGGCCTTCCTGCGCACGGGCGACGGCTGCAACAACCGCTGCACCTACTGCGCCATCCCCTTGATCCGGGGGAATCTGCGCTCGGAGCCCGTGGAGGAGCTCATCGACGAGGCCAAGCGCCTGGCGGACCGGGGCGTGAGCGAGCTCACCGTCATCGCCCAGGACACCTCCGGCTACGGGGTGGACCGATACGGCAAGTCCATGCTGATCCCGCTTTTGCAGGAGCTTAACGGCATCGAGGCCCTGCACTGGGTGCGGGTGCTGTACACCTACCCGGACACGGTGAACGAAGCCCTGCTGGACACCCTGGCCCAGGGGGAGAAGCTGATCCCCTATCTGGACATCCCCCTGCAGCATATCGACGACGACATCCTGAAGCGCATGCATCGCCGGGGCAGCGGAGCCTACATCCGGCGCCTGCTGGACTATCTGTATAAGAATTACCCCGACTTCACCCTGCGCACCACCATGATGGTGGGCTTCCCCGGGGAAACGGAGGAACAGTTTCAATCTCTTCTCACCTTCCTTCGGGACTATCCCTTCGACCGGGTGGGGGCCTTCGCCTTTTCCCCGGAGGAGGGCACGGCGGCGGCCACCATGCCCGACCAGGTGCCGGACGAGGTGAAGCAGGCCCGGCTGGCCGCCCTCATGGCCCAGCAAAAGCCCATCTCCCTTAAGCGGAACCAGCGATGGGTGGGCCGGGAAACGGAGCTGCTCATCGAGGAGCTGACGAAGACGCACGCCATCGGCCGGACGCCCCGGGAGGCCCCGGATGTGGACGGCCGGGTGATGATTCCCCGGCGGAGCTACCATGCCATTGGAGAATATGAACCTATCAAACTGACCCAAGCGGGAGAGTACGACATGAAAGGAGAAAGCATATGAAAAACATGAATTTGCCCAACAAGCTGACCATCCTGCGCATCCTTTTGGTCCCCTTCATCATCCTCTGCTTCTATCTGCCTGCCTCCTGGGGCATGTGGGTGGCGGTGGTGCTGTTCATTCTGGCCTCCATCACCGACACCGTGGACGGCCGCTATGCCCGGGCCCACAACATGGTCACGGACTTCGGGAAGTTCATGGACCCCATTGCGGATAAGCTGTTGGTGAACTCGGTCCTGGTCATGCTCACCGCCCAGGGGAAGGTGCCCCCGGTGGTCACCATTCTCTTCATCGCCCGGGAGTTCGTCATCTCCGGCCTCAGGCTGGTGGCGGCGGGCAAGGGCGTGGTGCTGGCGGCGGGGAATCTGGGCAAGATCAAGACCACGCTGCAGGACCTGGCGCTTCCCTTTTTGATGGTGAGCGAGTGCTGGAAGGGGTTCAAGATCATTGGCTATATCCTCCTCTACGCCTCTTTGGTCATGTCCATTTGGTCCGGTTGGGACTATGTGTATAAAAACAGAAAGTTGATTCAGCAGGTATGATCGCAGAAATCATTTGCGTGGGCACGGAGCTGCTCATGGGGCAGATCGTGAACACAAACGCCCAGTTCATGGCGGAGAAGCTGGCCCCCCTGGGGGTGGATCTCTACCGTCAGCAGGTGGTGGGAGACAACCCTCAGCGGCTCACGGAGGCGGTTTTGACCGCCCTCTCCCGCTCCGACGTGGTCCTGTTCTCCGGAGGCCTGGGGCCCACGGAGGACGACCTCACCAAGGAGACCGTGGCCGAGGCCATGGGCCTTGATCTGGTGTTCTACCCTGAGGAGTGGGAGCGGATCGAGGAGCGGTTCCGGGGCTTCGGCCGCAAGCCCGCCCCCAACAACCGAAAGCAGGCCATGTTCCCCAGCTCCCACTGCACCATCCTCCCCAACCCCCGGGGCACGGCCCCCGGCTGCCTCTTTGAGAAGGACGGGAAGGCCGCCATCCTCATGCCCGGCCCGCCCCGGGAGCTGAGGCCCATGTTCACGGACTATGTGATGCCCTACCTGGAGCAGCGCAGCGGCCACAGGCTCTACACCCACATGCTCCGCATCTTCGGCAAGGGCGAGAGCGACGTGGAGTATGAGCTCAAGGACCTGTTCGACAGCCAGACCAACCCCACGCTGGCCACCTACTGCGAAACGGGCGAGGTGAAGCTGCGTATCACCGCCCAGGCCAAGACCGACGAGGAAGGCGAAGCCCTCCTCCTGCCCGTCATCGCCGAGGTGGAGAAGCGCTTTGGCCGCGTGGTCTACTCCGAGAACGACGAGGAGCTTGCCCAGGTGTGCCACCGGCTGCTCATCGAGCGGGGCGCCACCCTCTCCTGCGCCGAGAGCTGCACGGGGGGCCTGCTCTCCTCCGCCTTCATCGATTTGGGCGGCAGCTCCGCCTACTTTGTGGAGGGGGACGTGACCTACGCCAACGAGGCCAAGATGGGCTCCCTGGGGGTGCGCCCCGAGACGCTGGAAGCCTACACCGCCGTCTCCCGGGCGTGCGCCGAGGAGATGGCCGCGGGCATGCGCAAAAAGGCCCGCACAGACTACGCCCTGGCCACCACGGGCTACGCCGGCCCGGACGGGGAGCAGGTGGGGCTGGTGTATGTATCCTTAGCCTCTGCCGACGGCGTGGAGGTGAAGGAGCTCCATCTCACCGGGGACCGAAACCGCATCCGGCGGCTGGCCGTGCTCCACGCCCTGGATCTGCTGCGGCGGAAGCTCATCGCAAACTGAGTTGTTTATGGGACCCTTCCCAAGAGAAAACTCTGTACGAAACGACGGACATATGGTATACTGAATACAAGAATCAAGAAGGACGGTATCGCTATGCTGGATAAGGAAAAAGCCCTTGAAATAGCCCTTGCGCAGATCGAAAAGCAGTTCGGCAAGGGAGCCATCATGAAGCTGAACATCTCCGCCATCCCCACGGGATGCATCGATTTGGACATCGCCCTGGGCGTGGGCGGCGTGCCCCGGGGCCGGATCATCGAGGTTTTCGGCCCTGAGTCCTCCGGTAAAACCACCATCGCTCTGCACGTGGTGGCCCAGGCCCAGAAGTTGGGCGGCACGGCGGCCTTTATCGACGCCGAGCACGCCCTGGACCCGGTCTATGCCGAGAGTTTGGGCGTGGTGGTGGACGATCTGTATGTGTCCCAGCCCGACACCGGCGAGCAGGCGTTGGAGATCACCGAGTCCCTGGTCCGCTCCGGCGCCGTGGACGTGGTGGTGGTGGACTCCGTGGCGGCCCTGGTGCCCAAGGCGGAGATCGAGGGCGACATGGGCGACTCCCACGTGGGCCTGCAGGCCCGGCTCATGAGCCAGGCCCTACTGCGTGGTCATCTTCATCAACCAGCTGCGGGAGAAGGTGGGCGTCATGTTCGGCAACCCGGAGACCACCCCCGGCGGCAAGGCCCTGAAGTTCTATGCCTCCGTCCGCCTGGACGTGCGCCGCATCGAGACCCTGAAGGCCGGCGGCGAGGCCATCGGTAGCCGCACCCGGGTGAAGGTGGTGAAGAACAAGGTGGCCCCGCCCTTCCGCACGGCGGAGTTCGATATGCTCTACGGGGAGGGCATCTCCCGGGAGGGCTGCATCCTGGATCAGGCCGTGAACCGGAAGATCATGCAGAAGTCCGGCGCCTGGTTCAACTACGGCGAGATGCGCATCGCTCAGGGCCGGGACAACGCCCGCCAGTTCCTCAAGGACAACCCGGAGCTCTGCGACGAGATCGAGGCGAAGATCCGGGAGCAGGTGGACGAGGAGAAGCGCAAAGCCCAGGCCGAGGCCGAGCAGAAGCGGGCCGCCCGCCGGGCCATGCTGGACGCCGCCCGGGCCGAGACGCCCAACGCCTGACACCCAGGAACCGACTGCGCTCTGCATCTGCAGGGCGCTTTTTTGAGGCATATGAAGGCACTGGACTACACCGTCTCCCGGGACGGCTGCAACATCAGCTGCAAGCTCTATTATGAGGATCGGAAGGCCATCCGAACGGTGGCCCTCTTCGGCCACGGCTTCGGCGGCCACAAGGACAACAAGGCCGCGGAGCACTTTGCCCAGCGGGCGCTGGACAAGCTCCACATGGCCACGATCTGCTTCAACTGGCCCTGCCATGGGGACGATGTGCGCAAGAAGCTGCGCCTTGCGGACTGCGACAGGTATCTTGCCGCCATGATCGGGGACATTCGCGCCCGGTTCGGTGATCCCCGGCTCTTTGGCTACGCCACCAGCTTCGGCGGGTTCCTCTTTCTCAAATACATGCGGGAGCACGGCAGCCCCTTTGAACGGGTGGCCCTCCGCTGCCCGGTCATCGACCTGTATGAGAGCATGACGAAGAACATCATCTCCCCGGAGGACCTGCAGCGCCTGGAGAAGGGCAAGGAGGTGCCCGTGGGGTTCGACCGGAAGGTGAACCTGGACAAGGCGTTTTTGGAGGAGATACGGGCCGTGGACCTGCTGCACCAGGATTTTACGCCCTATATGGACGACGTGCTGATCCTCCACGGCACCCAGGACGAGATCGTGCCCATTGACAGCGCCCAGCGTTTTGCCGACGAGCAGCTCATGGAGTTTGTGCCCGTGGCGCACGCCGACCACCGCTTCCAGGACCCCCGGGCCATGGACGAAGCCATCAAAGCCATATTGGCGTTTTTTCAAAGGAATTGATTTGAATATTTCGTTCCTTTTCTTGAAAGCAAAGGAACCCAAAAGAGCTTTAAGAAGGGAGTATAGCTTTCGCAGGAAAACCATACTCTCTTCTCGGCTTTTCTTTTTGCGCCGCTTTTTTTACCCGAAAAGAAAAAGCGGCAAAAGATATCATTTGTTCTTCGGCGTCAGCTTCGTGCGCCGCCCGTCAGGGGTCTGGATATAGGTGTTGTCCAGCTGCGCCTTCAAGCTCTCCCGGAAGGCGGCCACATACTCCTTGCGCAGCTGGTCCCGCTCCGCAAGCTCCGCCTCGGTGAGCGCCTCGCCGCTCTTAAACTTCTTCGCCAGCTCGTTGAGCCGCAGGATCCTATCATCCGTCATGGCTTATCCCTCGATGACGGCGCAGAGCAGCCGATAGGTGCTTTCAAGGGCGTCCCGATGGGTCCGCTCGTAGCCGTGGGTCTCCCGAACGCCGGGGCCGATGAGACCGTGGCGAGCGTCGATGCCGGCCCGCATAGCCACATCCGCGTCGGAGCCATAGTGGGGGACCATAAGGTCGATGGCAAAGGGGATGTTTCGCGCTTCACACAGGTCCGCCAGCTCCTTCACCAGCTCCCCGTTATAGGGGGAGGAGGTGTCCAGGGCGGTGATGGTCACCTTGCGCTCGTCGGAACAGGTGTCCGGGCTGACGCAGCCGATGTCCACGGCCAGATAGTCCGCCACGTCCTCGGGCACGGCGCAGGCGCCGCTCATGCCGATCTCCTCCTGCTGGCCAAAGAACACGTATACCTTTCGATTCAGCTTCACTTCCCCGGAGGCCACCGCCCGCATCATGGCCAGAATGGCGGCGCAGCTGGCCTTGTCATCCAGGAAGCGGCTCTTGATATAGCCCGCGTCCGTTTCCACCAGCCGGGGATCAAGGGCCACCATGTTTCCGGGCTCCACGCCCAGGGCCTCGGTGTCCGCCTTGGCATACACCGGCTCGTCCAGCGTGATGCAGATGTTCTTTCCATAGTCCAGAGGATCGTCCCGGTCTGCCTGAGGGATGGTATGCAGGCTGGCGTTGCGGCGGCGGACGGTGCCCGTCAGCACCCGGCCATGGCGGGTGTAGACCCGCACATTCTCATGGAGGGTCTGGAAGGGGGGATTGCCGCCCACGCTGAAGACCTCCAGCGTGCCGTCAGGCAGGATGCGCCGCACCATGAGGCCGATGTCATCCCCATGGGCGGTGATGAAGAGGGGCCTTCCCTCCCCGCCCAAGTCCACCCGAACGCCGCCCTTGTTGAGGTGCCGGGGGGCAAAGCCCAGGGCTCGGCACTTTTCCATCAGCAGCTCGTCCAGAGGGCCGGAAAAACCGGTGGTGCTGTCCACCAAGAGAAGGTCGCGCAGGTCACGGAGTATAGCTTCTGTCATATCGATCTCCATATGGTTTGTATTGAAAGCCGGTCCTTTTCTTATAAGAAAAGGACCGAAAGAACTTTTAAGAATGCAAAATGGTAATGTGAGCAAAGATGAACCGTTTTCTTGGCTTTTCTTTTTGCGCCGCTTTTTCTTTTCTCATGAAAGGGTGCGGAGTCGAGCGCTGCCTGTGGCAGATGCAGCGAGACGAAGCACGGGCAAAGCAAGGAGAAAGCAAGCGGCAGCGCAGCTTTGACTATGCTTTGGCCCTGGTCAAAAGCGGCAAAAGAAAAAAGAAGCAACTTGCTCAATTCCCCATGGCGGTCTTGAACTCCTCCCAGGCGCTGTTGTACAGCTCGATGGCGTCGCCCAGGTCGTGGTACACGCCGCAGCGGGCCAACGTCTCGTCGGAGGGGTTGAAGGTCTCGTTCTCGGTGAAGTATTCGTCCAGCCGATCCATGGCGCCCTGGCTGGGGGTGGAGTAGTAGATGAACTCCGTGTTCCGGGCGGCCAGGTTGGCGTCGTTGAGGAAGTTGATGAAGGCCAGGGCGGCTTCCACGTTCTTGGCGGTCTTGGGGATGACCACGTTGTCGAACCAGACGTTGCTGCCCTCCTGAGGGATCACGTAGGCCAGGTCCTCATTCTCCTCCATGCAGAGGATGGCGTCGCCGGCGTAGATCACGGCCAGGGCGGCCTTGTTGTTGATCATGGAGGAGCGGATGTTGTCCGTGCCCAGGCCCTTGAGCAGGGGGATCTGCTTGATGAGCTCCTCCTTGGCGGCGGCGATCTCATCGGGGTTGACGGTGTTCATGTCGTAGCCCAGCCGCAGCAGGGACACGGCCATGGCATCCCGCACGGAGTCATACTGCCAGATCTTGCCGGCGTACTTCTCGTTCCAGAGGATGTCCCAGCTGTTCACCTCGTCGTCCACCATCTTGGTGTTGTAGAGGATGCCCACGGTGCCCCACATGTAGGGCAGAGAAAACTTGTTGCCGGGATCGAAGGTGTTGGTCACCTCATACATACGGTCCTGGATGTTCTTGGCGTTGGGGATCTTGGTCATGTCCAGAGGCAGCAGCAGGTCGTCCTTGACGAGCTTCTCGATGATATAGTCAGAGGGGAAGCACATGTCGTAGGGGTTGTCGGCGCCCCGAAGCTTGATGAGCATCTCTTCGTTGCTGGTCATTTCGGTGTAGTTCACCTTCACGCCCGTCTCCTCCTCAAAGATGGCGATGAGCTCGGGGTCGATGTACTCGCCCCAGTTCAGCACGTTCAGCTCCCCGCCGATCTGTTCATACTGATCCCCGTCGGCAAAGCTGTAGTCCACCTCTTCCTCCGCCGCATCCTTCTTGGAGCAGGCCATGAGGGACACCAGCATCAGCGCGGCCAGAAGCAAAGCAAGCCATTTTTTCATTTCATTTTCCTCCCTTATCCTTCAGTTTCACCTTTTTGTTTTGAATCTCATACTCCCGCTCCTTGGCAATGCGCCTCAGGTTCACGACGAGCAGCAGCGTCACCAGCGGAATGAAGATCACCGTGGCCAGGGCCGGGTTCACGCCCTTGGCGCCCCGGGCCGCAGAATATATGTAGACCGAGAGCACGCTCTTGAGGTCTGACACGAAGTAGCTCACCACGAAGTCGTCCAGACTCATGGTCAGGGCCATGACGAAGCCCGAGGTGATGCCCGGCATGATGTCCGGGATCACGGCCTTCCACAGGGCCTGCATAGGGGAGCAGCCCAGGTCCATGGCCGCCTCATACAGGAGGTCGGAGCTCTGGCGGAGCCGGGGCATGACGGAGAAGATCACGTAGGGGATGCTGAACGAGATATGGGCGATGAGGAGCCGGGGGATATCCCCCACCTGCCTCAGGCCCAGGTTCGCCAGCACGGAGTTCACGAAGGCAAAGAGCATCATGAACGTGATGCCCGTGACCAGGTCCGGGTTCACCATGGGCAGCTGAGAGGCGTTGAGCACCAGGTTCCTGGTCCGCTTCTTCATGCTGTAGATGCCGATGGCCGCCGCCGTGCCGATGAGGGTGGCCACCACGCTGGTGATGCCCGCGATCTCCAACGTGAGCAGCAGGGCCTGGCCCGCTTCGCCGGTGAAGAGGGTGGCATAGTTCTGGAGGGTGAAGCCCTTCCACATGCCCAGGTTGGCGTAGCTGATACGCCGGCCCGTGGAGAAGTTGTTGAAGGAGAAGACGATCAAGTACAGGATGGGCACATAGAGGAACAGGATCATCAGCGCCAGATAGACGTATTTTAAGGAGCGTGCCGCTTTTTTCACCACATCTGCCCCCCTTCCTTCTGGTCCTTGTCAAAGTAGTTCATGATGAGGGTGGACACCACCACGCAGATGAGCAGGATGATGGACAGGGTGGACCCCACCGCGTAGTCCCCCTGACCGGAGAGGGTCTTGAAGGCCAGCTCAATCTCGTTGCCGTAGAGGTAGTATTTCCCGTTGCCGATGAGGGCGGGCACGGTGAAGGCCGTGATGGCGGGAATGAACACCATGGTGATGCCGGACACGATGCCGGGCACGGACAGAGGCAGCACCACCTTGATGAAGGTGATGACGCTGTTGGCCCCCAGGTCCCGGGCCGCCTCCAGGAGGGATTTATCCAGCTTGGCCAGGGTGTTGTAAAGGGGCATGATCATGAACGGCAGGAAGTTGTACACCAGCACCATGAGCACGGCGCTCTCCGTGCCGGTGAGGGTGCCGTCCTTCATGCCCAGCAGCCCGGGGAGGAAATATTCCAGGATGGCCTGCCAGGCGTAGGTCCTGAGCACGAAGTTCATCCACATGGGCACGAAGAAGAGGACGGAGATGAAGCCGGCCACAGTCTTCTTCATGTTGGAGAGGATGTAGGCGATAGGGTAGCCCAGCAGGAGGCAGATGAGGGTGGTCTTGAAGGCCATGACCACGCTGGTCCACAGGATGTTCCACTTGCCCGCGTCGGAAAGGGTGCCCCAGGCCTTGGCGATGGTCCACGCGCCGCCCACGTTCACCGAATAGAAGAAGATGAACAGCATGGGCGCCACGATGAACAGGATCATCCACACGATGTATGGATAGGCAAAATACTTGCGCTTCATGAGCCCTTACTCCTTGTCCGTCAGGATAAGGTCCTTGGAGTCCACCAGGATGCCCACCTCCTCGCCGTCCTCCATGAACTCCTCCGAGTGGGCGATCCAGTCGTTCTCCTCGCAGGAGACGGTGATCTGATAGTGGGTGCCCAGGAACATGCAGCCCTTGATGGTGCCGGTGAGCTTGGCGTCCTGGGGGTTCACGATCTGCACCTTCTCCGGGGCGATCTCCACCAGGGCGATCTCCTTGTTTTCATAGCCCTCCAGGCCCTCTGCGGCAAAGCCCACGTTGTCGATGTAGACCATGCCTTCGCCGGGCCACACCTCGGTGTCGAAGAGGTTGCTCTCCCGGGTCTTCTTCATGACGTGGATAGCGTCCGGGGGAATGCTGATGCCCACGGTCTGGCCCACGGCGGCGTAGTCCGTGGAATGGACCACCCACTCATAGCCGCCGCAGTCCACGTCGATCTCATAGTGGACGCCCATGAACACCACGGACACCACCTTGCCGGAGATCCGAGCCTTCTCGGGGTCCACGATGTCGATATCCTCGGGGCGGATGACCACATCCACCTCCACGTTCTTGCCGAAGCCCGCGTCCACGCAGGGGAAGGTCATGCCCTTCATACGCACCTTGTAGTCCTCCAGCATGACCCCGGGGACGATGTTGCTCTCGCCGATAAAGTCCGCCACAAAGGGGTTGTTGGGTTCGTTGTAGATGTCGGTGGGCTTGCCGATCTGCTGGATGACCCCGTCCTTCATGACCACGATGGTGTCGGACATGGTCAGGGCCTCCTCCTGGTCGTGGGTCACGTAGATGAAGGTGATGCCCAGCTGCTGCTGCATGCGCTTGAGTTCCACCTGCATCTCCTTGCGGAGCTTAAGGTCCAGAGCCCCCAGAGGCTCGTCCAGAAGCAGCACCTTGGGCTGGTTCACCAGGGCCCGGGCGATGGCCACCCGCTGCTGCTGGCCGCCGGAAAGCTGATCGATCCAGCGCTTGCCGTAGCCCTCCAGGTTCACCAGCTTGAGCATGGCTTCCACCTTCTGCTCGATCTCGGCCTTGGGGGTCTTCTTGATGCGCAGACCGAAGGCGATGTTGTCGAACACATTGAGGTGCGGGAACAGAGCGTACTTCTGGAACACGGTGTTGATCTCCCGCTTGTAGGGAGGGACTTTGGCGATGTCCGTGCCGTTCATCAGGATCTGGCCCGTGGTGGGCATGATGAAGCCCGCGATGAGCCGGAGCATGGTGGTCTTACCGCAGCCGGAGGGGCCCAGCAGGGTCAAAAACTCACCGTCGTTGATGTACAGGTTCACATGGTCCAGCGCCAGATCCCCGTCGTAATCCTTGGAAACGTCCCTAAGCTCGATCAACCGTTTTCCCATCTTCGCTCCTCCAAACTAAGTATCTATACTGAATCTGCCTCTTGCCTGCTCCTTAAAAAGAGGGGGGCGTGCTCACCCAGAGGACCTTCGTCTCTGTTTTTCCGCTGTTGGTCAAGTAGTGTACCCCATTGGGGCGGAAATAGAAGGCGGCCCCCCGCCGGACCTTGTGCTTCTGCTCCCCGCAGACCAACGTGACGGTGCCGGAGAGCACATAGCCGAACTCCTCCCCCTCGTGGGGGTCCTGCTGCTCGGTGGAAGCGCCGGGGGCCAGCGTGACCAGAATGGGCTCCATGGCGTTCTTCTGGGCGTTGGTCACCAGCCATCGGATGGAGACACCCGCCTCCTCATCCTCCTTGATGAACATATCCTCGGCGGAATAGACCATGATCCCGTCGTCCTCTCGGTCGCTGAAAAACTCGCTCACGTTGGTGCCCAGCGTTTCCAGGATGTCCATGAGCGTGGTGATGGAGGGCGAGGTGATGTCCCGCTCCAGCTGGGAGATGAACCCTTTGGTGAGCTCCGTCCTTGCCGCCAGCTCCTCCTGGGTGAGGCCCAGCCGCACCCGCAGCCGCTTAATCTTGCTCCCGATCTCCATACATTAGCCTTTCTAAACTTCAGGTTTACAATCACTAAACGAAATCATACTGTTTATAACAGATACGGACCCATTTGTCAATGGCTATATACAAGAAAAACCCCGCTTTTCGTCAGAATATTTTTCATGAAAAGCCCACGTTTTGTCAGGTTTTATTTGACAGATGGGAGCTTTGCATGTATACTGAGTATCATTCAAAATTTTGAACTTCCAAGAAAGGAGCTACGCCATGGATCTTTTTGCGAAATGTTACGCCCCGTCCCTGGTGGACGAGTTCAGGGAAAAAGGTATCTACCCCTACTTCCATGCCCTGGAGACCCGACAGGGACCGGAGGTCATCATGGAAGGCAAGCGGCGCATCATGCTGGGCTCCAACAACTACCTGGGGCTCACCAGCTGCCCTGAGGTGGTGGAAGCGGGTATCCGAGCCCTGGAGCAATTCGGCACGGGCTGCTCCGGCTCCCGGTTTTTGAACGGGACGCTGACCATGCATCTGGAGCTGGAGGCGGAGCTCGCTAAGTTCCTGCGCAAGGAAGCGGTCATGACCTTCTCCACGGGCTTCCAGAGCAATTTAGGCATCATCTCCGCCCTGGTGGGCCGGAACGACTACATGATTTTGGACCGGGAGAACCACGCCAGCATCTACGACGGCACCCGCCTGAGCTACGGCAAAATGCTCCGCTACCGGCATAACGACATGGACGATCTCGAACGGTGCCTTCAGCAGGTGCCCGAGACCGCCGGCGCCCTCATCATCACCGACGGCGTCTTCTCCATGGGCGGCGACATCGCGGACCTGCCCAGCATCGTGAAGCTGGCGCGGCAGTACGGCGCCCGGGTCATGGTGGACGACGCCCACGGCCTGGGCACTCTCGGCGAAGGCGGCCGGGGCACGGCCAGCTACTTCCACCTGGAAAACGAGGTGGACGTGTACATGGGCACCTTCTCTAAGTCCCTGGCCAGCCTGGGGGGCTACATGGCCGCGGAGGCGCGGGTGGTGGACTATGTGCGCCACAACTCCCGCCCCTTCATCTTCTCCGCCTCCATCCCCCCCGCCAGCTGCGCCACGGCCCTGGCGGCCCTCCGGCATCTGGAAGCTCACCCGGAGCTGCCCCAAAAGCTCAGCGACCTGAGCGACCACTTCCGCAGCGCTCTGAAGAGCCGGGGCCTCGTTATCCGGGAGAGCAAAACCCCCATCGTGCCCATCTTCACCTATCAGCCCGAGCGGACCATGCGCATCGCTCACGACCTCTACGAGAGCGGGGTCTATGTGAACACGGTCCTGCCCCCCGCCGCCCCGGCGGACGGGTGCATGCTTCGCACCAGCCTGATGGCCACCCACAACGAGGCCCTGCTGGATGAGGCGGCGGACGTGATACAGAAGGTCCTGGGGGAAGCCCATGAATAAAGTGGTCATCGTCACCGGCGGCACCAGCGGCATCGGCCTGGCCGCGGTGAAGGCGCTGCGGGAAAAGGGCTGCACCGTCTATGCTCTGAGCCGGCATGGAGACATCCCCTGCGACGTTTCCGACGAGGCCAGCGCAAGAGCCGCCGTGGAGCAGGTTTTGCAGCGGGAGGGCCGCATCGATATCCTGGTGAACTGCGCCGGCTTCGGCATCTCCGGAGCGGCGGAGCTCACCCCCCTGGAAACCGCCAAACGGCAGCTGGACGTGAACCTGTTCGGCACAGCCAACATGGTGAACGCGGTGATCCCCGCCATGCGCCGGCAGGGGAGCGGACGGATCGTGAACACGGGGTCCGTGGCCGGGTTCGTGCCCATCCCCTTCCAAGCCTGGTATTCCGCCAGCAAGGCCGCCGTCCAGTCCTACACCATGGCCATGGCCAATGAGCTGCGGCCCTTCGGCATCACCCTCGCCGCCGTGCTGCCCGGGGACACGAAGACCGGCTTTACCGCCGCCCGGAATAAGATCGACGACCGGTCGAACCTCTATCAGGGCCGGATCGAACGCTCCGTCGCGCGCATGGAGCACGACGAACAGAACGGCGTCCCGGCCGAGACCGTGGGCAGACTGATCGCCCGCGTGGCCCTGAAGAAGCGGGTTAAGCCCCTCTACATCCCGGGCTTTTCCTACAACCTGGTCAACGTTCTGATTCGTATTCTCCCCAGCGGGCTGGCGAACCGGCTGATTGGTATTTTATACGCAAAGTGACCTTTTTTGTTCCTTTTTTCTCTTCATGAGAAGAGAAAAAAGGAACCGAAAAAAGAGAAGCAAGGGATAAAAAAAGGGATCGTCTGCAAAAAGGCGATCCCTTTCTTGATTTTCTCTTTTTGGGCGACTTTTTCTCTTTTTTCGAAAAGAGAAAAAGTCGCAAAAGAAATGTCGTTCCTCAGAACCCAAACAACTGTTTGTACTCCCCGTGCTGGGCGTCGCCGCGGTCGAAGTCCGACTTGTGGAGGGTGAAGGTGGTTTCGCTGCCGTTCCAGGAAACGGTCACGTCGAAGGTGTCCGGCAGAAGCCGCAGGGCCGGGGCGTCCAGCCAGAAGCCCACCCGCTTTCCGTCATGGTCAGTGCCGCCCATGAAGTCGTTGGGGGTCTGGATATAGTTGGTATGGTTGTTCAAGCGCACCCCGTTCACCGTGACCACCGGCTGCCGGTCCATGCCGTAGAGGGGCTTGTCCACGGGCTCATCCGTCTCCACCACCAGGCCGAAGTATCCGGCCCAGTTGTTGAAGTAGATGACCTCTGAAACGGTGAAGGTGTCCGCCTTGGCGCTCACTTTGGCCATATAGTCCACGCCGTAGTCCGGACTGGACAGCTCCATGCTCTCCTTGCGCCAGGCCTGGTACTCCGCCTGGTCCTTGGGTCCCGTCACCTTGCCTGTGGCCCATTCGATCCGGAAGACGACGCCCGTCAAAGACACCAGCGACACCTGGGGCAGGTTCCCTTCATCGTAGGGGAAGTAGGCCCGGTAGATGCCGTGGTGGACGCCGTTCTCGTCGTCGGAAGCGCTGACGAACTCGAACTCCGTGATCATGCCGTCCACCGCCACCCAAAGACCTTCGTCGTAGGTATCGTAGGGCGGGCTGGGGTGGTCCTTGCCCGCGGGCCAGGCAGGGTCCAGGGTACTCACGTAGTAGATAAAGTGGTCCGCCAGGGCGATCTCCTCGATCAGATACCCGCAGCCGGTCACGTTCACGGGGATGGTCTCGTCCGGGATGGCGTCGATGACCGCGCCGATGGCGCTCACCTCCTGAAGCTGGGTCTGGCGCAGCTGCTCATACTTTTCCTCGGTGAAGTCGTAGGTCAGGGTGAAGGCTTCGCCGTTGAGCTTGCCGGTGAGGGTGAAGGTGGTCCCGGCCCGCAGGGGGTTCCCCGACAGGGGGAAGGTCAGGTAGTTGGTGTCGCTATCGTCCATGCTCCAGGCCTCAAAGGGCGTGGGCGTGACACGGTTCCAGTGGTTCTGCTCCCAGTCCATCTCCGCACGGGTCTTCAGGGGCTCCCCGCCGTTGATACTGAGCCGGACTTCGGTCAGGGCATAGGGCACGGGCTTGGCCCCCTCCACCAGCAAATAGCAGGCCAGCTGGTCGTACTCCGTTCGGGAGATCAGGCTGTCCAGCCGCACCGTAAGCCCGCCGGCCTGGGCGGTCAGGTCAAGGTCCGGTAGGGCATTGGGCAGCCATTTGCCCTCCTCGTCGGAATTGAACTGGGCATAGGTGATGTAGGGGCTGGGCTCCGGTTCACCAGTGCCCATCGTCGTCGCCTGCCCCTTCCCCTCCAGCACCGCCTGGTAGGAGGCGATGGCGGTTTGGGCCCGGTTCCGGGCGCCGATCATGGCGTTGATGCCGATGGCCAGGGCTGTGCCGGCCATAAGTAAAATCGCCGCGGCAATAAGCACGGTCAGGGTCCGCCTCCTCACCCGCCGGGGGACGCTGACGGGCGCGCGCCGCGCCACGGGTTCCTCTATCTCGTTCAGCTGCCGCATACGGTCGACCATGCGCGCCTTGAAGTCGTCGGACGCGCGCACCTGGTCAAAGGCGCTGCTGTATCTGTCTTCCATGATTGCCTCCTTCCAATAGGGCTTTGAGCTTAGCCCTCGTAGTAGTAGAGATACACGGCGTACCGATCCTGGACCGGCAGGGTCTGGACCGCGTCCAGCACCTCGTAGCTGTCATCTCCAAATTCCCCGGCGATGTTCTCGTCCAGGGGCAACTCCCCGTGGCGGGATTGCTTGCGCAGGTCCGTCAGGCACAGGTTCACCGCCGTGCGGATGAGCCAGGCCTTCTCGTGCTCCCGGCTCTCGAAGATGGGCCGCCGGGTCATGAGCCGCTCGAAGACACTTTGCACGATGTCCTCCGCGGCGGCGATGCTTTTCACCCGGTTCAGGGCGATCCTCAGCAGCATATCCGAGTAGGTCTCCACGATGCGGACGATGTCGCTGTCGGATAGGTACTTGTCTTTTCTTCTCTCCATGTCCGCCTCCTTTCGCTACTAATACGCTTTTACGGGGGATTTCCTTGCAAGTGGATTTATAGGTGTTTATTATAAGCACGCACCTTTTCTTGAAAGAAAAGGTGCAGCCAAAAGAACTTTAAGAAGATATGCTATTATGTTGGCGGTTCTATGTATCCTTCTTGCGCTTTTCTTTTTGCGCCGCTTTTTCTTTTCACCGAAAAGAAAAAGCGGCAAATGAAAAAGGGGTTGCGCCTTACGCCTCCGTCTTTGCCTTCTCCTTCTCAAACCGCTCCGCCAGGACCTTCGTCGTTAAATAGGCCGCGATGGCGTCGATGGCCATCTTGTTCTTGCCGCCCCGCATGATGGCGAAGTCCGCGTCGTTGATATAGTCCTTGATATACTTCTCGAACATGGGCTTCACCGTGTCCAGATACTGCTCGGAGATATTCTCGATGGTCCGGCCCCGGCTTTTGATGTCCCGGAAGATCCGGCGCAGCAGGCACACGTCGATATCCACATGCATATACACCTTCAGGGACATCATCTCGCAGAGCCGCTTGTCATAGAAGATATGGATGCCCTCCAATATGAGAACCTCCGGCGGGTAGATGAGCTCCGTGGAATCCTCCCGCAGGTGGCGGGCGTAGTTGTACCCTTTCTTGGTGATGGGCCTGCCTGCGGAAAGGGTGTTCAAATCCTCGATCATCTCGTCATAGTTGAAGATGGTTGGCTCATCGTAGTTGAGATGGACCCGCTGCTCAAAGGGTATCTCGGGAAAGCTCTTGTAGTAGCAGTCCTGGCCGATGATCTCACAGCTGCAGGAAAGGGCCTCCTTGATCCGCCTTGCCAGCGTGCTCTTCCCGCTGCCCGACGCGCCGCACACACCCACGATGATCATACCAAATCCCCCTTCGCTTCTTTTTGTTTTATTGTAGCATACTCCCCCGAAAATGCAATGCAAAACAAAAGACGCCCTGCCCAGGCAGAGCGCCTTTTTCGTTCAGTTGATTACTCCTCCACCACCGGGGACTCGGGGGCGTTGTTGCGGATGCTCTCGATGCCCTTGAGGCAGCCGGCCTTGGCCTTGTAGCTCTCGCCGGTGAGGATGATCTCCCCGTTGCCGGCCCTGAGACGGAAGCGGAACTCCCCGGATTTGTCCTTGTAGACCTCAAACTTGGGATTCTTGCAGGTGGAACCTTCCACGGTCTGGTCCTCCAGCCCGGCGGCCACGGCGTTCTTGCGGACGCTCTCAATGCCGTTCTTGCAGGCGGACTCATTGGAATAGGTCTCGCTGACGCCGATGATCTCCCCGTTGCCGGCTTTCAGCACGAAACGGGAGCCCTTTTCATTGGTTTTCATAACAAACTTACCCATAGTTCCTTAGCCTCCTTCGTTTTCTGCTCTTAGTATATCCCATTCATATATAAAAAGCAACGGGTGAAAAGCGACATTTTTCGGAACAAATCGGCCTCGGGACGGCCATTTTCCCCCGGTTGTATGCCCTTGCAACCGGGGATAGGATGGTATATACTGAATACACCACGCGAAAAGGAGCAGAAAACCATGGAATTCAGTGACCTTGCCCTGCAAAGAAGAAGCGTTCGCGCCTATGCGGATACGCCTGTGGACCCGGCCCTCATCGAACAGGTCCTCCAGGCGGCCCAGCTGGCCCCCACCTGGAAGAACTCCCAGACCGGCCGCTACTACGTGGCCGCCAGCCCGGAGGCCCAGGCAAAGATCCGCGCCTGCCTCCCCTCTTTCAACCAGCGCAGCAGCGACCACGCCGCCCTCATCGTCACCGCCTACGTGAAGGACGTTTCCGGCTTCACCGCCGGCCAGCCCGACAACGAGCTGGGCAACCAGTGGGGCGCCTACGACCTGGGGCTCCAGAACGCCTACCTCATTCTGAAGGCCCGGGAGCTGGGGCTGGACACCCTGATCATGGGCCTGAGGGACGAAGCCGCCCTCCGGGCCGCCGCGGGCATCCCGGACACGGAGGCTGTCTTCTCCGTCATCGCCCTGGGCTACCGAGCCCAGGAGCCCTCTCTGCGCCCCCGCAAGCCCCTTTCTGAGGTGGTCAGGTTCCTGTAAGCCTCCGTCTCTCCCTCCGCCTCGCTCCCCTCGGCACCTCCCTCGTCAGAGGGAGGCCATCCGCATACAACAAGAAAGCGCGGGATCGCTCCCGCGCTGCTTTTCATTTTGTTTCCTCTATATCGCACCGATCCACGGCAAAGGCCAAGAGCTTGCCGATGAGCTCGTTGCGGCTGTAACCGGACCGGCTCGCCAGATTGTTGATCTTTTCGACCAGCTCATCCTGAATGCGGATGGAGAAGATCTTGTACCCATCCTCTCCTTTGGGCCTTTTGGGCGGCAAAATCAGCTTTTCCATATCCATAGTATCACCTCAACACCAATTTAGTATTGCAAGCGAACAATGGATATGTTATTGTTTATGTTATAAGATTTAACGCATAATCAAGAGAGAATCGGATAGTTCTACTACAGGAGGAATTGGTATGTTCGACAAATTAGGGAAAAAAGCCAGAATTCTTTCACAAGTGGCTTTTTGGATCAGGACCATATTCTCTTTTGCCCTTGGGGTTGTTTTCTACAAAGTCGGAAAGCAGCTGGGGCAGAATTACATAACTGCCCAATACTCAAAAATCGCGTATATCGCTGCGATTATTTCGCTTATCATCGGACCAATTGCCGCTTGGTTAAAGAGTGCTTTCTATTACGCCGCCGGAAAGATGCTGGAAAACAGTGATGCGCAAACAGAAATTATGAAGCGGCTATACCGAGACAAAAAAAGAGACCAGAAACGGGAGAGCATCTTTTGAGTCTGTTCCGTAAACACAACAGCGCGGGATCGCTCCCGCGCTGCTTTTCTTTTGGTTTGAATTAGAACTTCTGGGCGTTGACCTTGACGCCGGGGCCCATGGTGGTGGAAGCCACCAGGCTGCGGATGTAGGTACCCTTGGCGGCGGCGGGCTTGGCCTTGATGATCGCCTCCATGAGGGTGGTCAGGTTCTCGGTCAGCTTCTCGGGACCGAAGGAAACCTTGCCGATGGGGCAGTGGCAGATGTTGGTCTTGTCCACACGATACTCCACCTTACCGGCTTTGATGTCCTTGATGGCCTTGGCCACG
>CACWYB010000026.1:0-1245 GCA_902765005.1 uncultured Eubacteriales bacterium
AAACGCCACAGCGAAGCACCTTGAAAACTATATAGTGAAAACAACAAACAAGCCAAGTTGATTCTTAGTAATTGAGAGACAACAACGCGAGAGCGAAACGACCAAGCGAAGTTAAAAAGAACCAGACAGCGGAAACGCTGTAATAGATTGAACTCAAGAGTTTGATCCTGGCTCAGGACGAACGCTGGCGGCGTGCCTAACACATGCAAGTCGAACGGAGTAAGAATTTCGGTTTTTACTTAGTGGCGAACGGGTGAGTAACGCGTGAACAACCTGCCTTTCTGAGGGGGATAACACCTGGAAACAAGTGCTAATACCGCATAAGACCACATATCCGCATGGATGAGGGGTCAAAGGAGCAATCCGCAGGGAGAGGGGTTCGCGTCCCATTAGCTAGTTGGCGGGGCAACGGCCCACCAAGGCGACGATGGGTAGCCGAGCTGAGAGGCTGATCGGCCACACTGGAACTGAGACACGGTCCAGACTCCTACGGGAGGCAGCAGTGGGGAATATTGGGCAATGGGCGCAAGCCTGACCCAGCAACGCCGCGTGAGGGAAGAAGGTCTTCGGATTGTAAACCTCTGTCCTATGTGACGAAGGAAGTGACGGTAGCATAGGAGGAAGCCCCGGCTAACTACGTGCCAGCAGCCGCGGTAATACGTAGGGGGCGAGCGTTGTCCGGAATTACTGGGCGTAAAGGGTGCGTAGGTGGCACTTTAAGTTGGATGTGAAATCCCCGTGCTTAACATGGGAGCTGCATCCAATACTGGAGAGCTAGAGTGCAGGAGAGGTAAGCGGAATTCCTAGTGTAGCGGTGAAATGCGTAGATATTAGGAGGAACACCAGTGGCGAAGGCGGCTTACTGGACTGTAGCACGAAAGCGTGGGGAGCAAACAGGATTAGATACCCTGGTAGTCCACGCTGTAAACGATGAATACTAGGTGTAGGGGGTATCAACTCCCTCTGTGCCGCAGCAAACGCAATAAGTATTCCGCCTGGGGAGTACGGCCGCAAGGTTGAAACTCAAAGGAATTGACGGGGGCCCGCACAAGCAGCGGAGCATGTGGTTTAATTCGAAGCAACGCGAAGAACCTTACCAAGGCTTGACATCCACTTAAACTCATGGAAACATGAGGTGTCTTCGGACGAAGTGAGACAGGTGGTGCATGGTTGTCGTCAGCTCGTGTCGTGAGATGTTGGGTTAAGTCCCGCAACGAGCGCAACCCTTATTACCAGTTACCAGCG
>CACWYB010000026.1:1254-35338 GCA_902765005.1 uncultured Eubacteriales bacterium
CGGGGACTCTGGTGAGACTGCCGGGGACAACTCGGAGGAAGGTGGGGACGACGTCAAATCATCATGCCCCTTATGTCTTGGGCTACACACGTGCTACAATGGCTGCAACAAAGGGAAGCGACATCGTAAGATGAAGCGGATCTCATAAAAACAGTCCCAGTTCGGATTGTGGGCTGCAACCCGCCCACATGAAGTCGGAGTTGCTAGTAATCGCGGATCAGAATGCCGCGGTGAATACGTTCCCGGGCCTTGTACACACCGCCCGTCACACCATGGGAGTTGGGAGTGCCCGAAGTCAGTATCCTAACCGCAAGGGGGGAGCTGCCGAAGGCAAGATCAATGACTGGGGTGAAGTCGTAACAAGGTAGCCGTATCGGAAGGTGCGGCTGGATCACCTCCTTTCTAGGGAGTACACAACCACGGACCTGGTTCGGGTCGCGTGGCGTGAAGGGAGTTTCGGTTTGTTGGAAGTAACTGTATAGTTTTCAAGGTACTGAGAAGAACCTTGAAAGGGTAAGAAAGCGGGCTGAACCACGGGGGTATAGCTCAGCTGGTAGAGCACCTGCTTTGCAAGCAGGGGGTCATCGGTTCGAATCCGTTTACCTCCACCATAGAAGTGGTGAGGGGTTAAGCGCGCGAGAATGGGCTCATAGCTCAGTCGGTTAGAGCGCACGCCTGATAAGCGTGAGGTCGGTGGTCCGAGTCCACTTGAGCCCACCAAGCACCTTGAAAACTGCATACAGAAAAAAGTAATTCGCGGAAAGAAAAGACATTGAAAGAAAAAGTAAAGTAGGTAATGTAAGAATTACAAACTATACTGCGATTTCATGCCGAGAGTTCAAAGAGATTTGAACGCGAGAGAATCAGAGATTCTAAAAAACGATCAAGCTAATAAGAGCGCAGGGTGAATGCCTTGGCACCAAGAGCCGACGAAGGACGTGGTTAACTGCGAAAAGCCATGGGGAGCCGTAAGCAGGCTTTGATCCATGGATATCCGAATGGGGAAACCCGGTACGAGCAATCGTATCACCGTTGCATGAATACATAGTGCAACGGAGGGAACCCGGTGAACTGAAACATCTAAGTAGCCGGAGGAAGAGAAAGAAACATCGATTTTCTTAGTAGCGGCGAGCGAACGGGAAAGAGCCCAAACCTTGGATCTACGGATCTGAGGGGTTCGGACCGGCGGAATCACAGACACAGCGAGAAGAAGGTTGTTGGAAAGCAGCACGAAACAGGGTAACAGTCCCGTAATCGAAGTTGTGGACGTGAGGCCGGTATCCAGAGTACCACAGGACACGAGGAATCCGGTGGGAAGACGGGGGGACCACCCCCCAAGGCTAAATACTACTTGGTGACCGATAGAGAATAGTACCGTGAGGGAAAGGTGAAAAGAACCCCGGGAGGGGAGTGAAAGAGTACCTGAAACCCTGTGTTTACAAGCAGAGGGAGCGAAAGCGACCTCGTACTTTTTGTAGAACGGGCCTGCGAGTTACTGTGTGTAGCGAGGTTAAGTCGTAGAGCGACGGAGCCGTAGGGAAACCGAGTCTCAAATGGGCGTATAGTTGCACACAGTAGACCCGAAACCGGGTGACCTATCCATGGACAGGCTGAAGCGACGGTAAGACGTCGTGGAGGGCCGAACCAGACGTATGTTGAAAAATGCGGGGATGAGCTGTGGATAGCGGAGAAATTCCAATCGAACTCGGAGATAGCTGGTTCTCCCCGAAATAGCTTTAGGGCTAGCCTCGTAAGAGATTACCGGGGGTAGAGCACTGAATGGGTAAGGGGGCCACAAAGCTTACCAAGCCCTATCAAACTACGAATACCGGATAATTGATTTACGGGAGTCACACGGCGGGAGATAAGTTTCGTCGTGGAAAGGGAAACAGCCCAGATCAACGACTAAGGTCCCTAAGTAACGGTTAAGTGGGAAAGGATGTGCAACTGCACAAACAACCAGGATGTTGGCTTAGAAGCAGCCACACATTTAAAGAGTGCGTAATAGCTCACTGGTCGAGTGGTCGTGCGCCGATAATGTACCGGGGCTAAACCGTACACCGAAGTCTTGGGATTGCGTTTTGCAATCGGTAGGGGAGCAACGAATACGGACTGAAGCACAAGCGTAAGCGAGTGTGGACTGTATTGGAGAGAGAATGCAGGCATAAGTAGCGAGAGCGAAGTGAGAATCTTTGCCGTCGAAAGCCTAAGGTTTCCTGAGGAAGGTTCGTCCTCTCAGGGTAAGTCGGGGCCTAAGCCGAGGACAGTAGTCGTAGGCGATGGACATCAGGTTGATATTCCTGAACCACTTACAATTGTTTGACAGAGGCAGTGACACAGAAGGATAGGCAAGTCGGGAAATGGTATCCCGGTGAAAGCAGTGAGGCTGGTGCGTAGTGAAGTACGCGCACTAAGGCTGGGCTGTGAGAGCTACGAAAACAAGTAGGAAGCTTGCTGAATTCACGCTGGCGAGAAAAGCTGCTATGGAGATTGTGAGTGCCCGTACCGCAAACCGACACAGGTGGGCGAGGAGAGAATCCTAAGACGAACGGGAGAACCCTTGTTAAGGAACTCGGCAAAATGACCCTGTAACTTCGGGATAAAGGGAGCCCAGCAATGGGCCGCAGAGAATAGGCACAAGCGACTGTTTATCAAAAACACAGGTCTGTGCGAAGTAGAGATACGACGTATACGGGCTGACTCCTGCCCAGTGCCGGAAGGTTAAGGGGAAGTGTTAGGGCAACCGAAGCACGGAACTTAAGCCCCGGTGAACGGCGGCCGTAACTATAACGGTCCTAAGGTAGCGAAATTCCTTGTCGGGTAAGTTCCGACCCGCACGAATGGAGTAACGACTTGTGCACTGTCTCAACAAGGGACCCGGCGAAATTGTAGTATGTGTGAAGATGCACATTACCCGCGATAGGACGGAAAGACCCCGTAGAGCTTTACTGTAGTTTGGCATTGAATTTTGGTAACGAATGCACAGCATAGGTGGGAGGCTATGAAGCAGAGACTTCGGTCTTTGTGGAGCCGCCGTTGGGATACCACTCTTTTGTTACTGAGGTTCTAACGGACGGCCGTGACCCGGCGTCCGGACATTGCCAGATGGGCAGTTTGACTGGGGCGGTCGCCTCCGAAAGAGTAACGGAGGCGTTCAAAGGTTCCCTCAGAATGGTTGGAAACCATTCGCAGAGTGCAAAGGCAGAAGGGAGCCCGACTGCGAGACGGACACGTCGAGCAGGGAGGAAACTCGGACTTAGTGATCCGGCGGTATGAGAGTGGAATTGCCGTCGCTCAACGGATAAAAGCTACCTCGGGGATAACAGGCTTATCTCCCCCAAGAGTCCACATCGACGGGGAGGTTTGGCACCTCGATGTCGGCTCGTCGCATCCTGGGGCTGGAGCAGGTCCCAAGGGTTTGGCTGTTCGCCAATTAAAGCGGCACGCGAGCTGGGTTCAGAACGTCGTGAGACAGTTCGGTCCCTATCCATCGTGGGCGCACATAGCTGGGTAGCCATGTGCGGAGCGGATAAACGCTGAAGGCATCTAAGCGTGAAGCCGACCCTAAGATAAGATCTCCCACTCTTCATGAGGTAAGACCCCTGGAAGACTACCAGGTTGATAGGTCGGAGGTGTAAGCGCAGCAATGTGTTAAGCTGACCGATACTAATAGGTCGAGGGCTTGTTCAACACAAGACTCTGATTCTTGAAGCGGATTACGGTATGCAGTTTTCAAGGTGCTTATGCACCCCACCCTTCCGGTGGTTAAGCTGTGAGGTTCCACCTGTTCCCATTCCGAACACAGAAGTTAAGCTCACATACACCGACAATACTTGGCTGGCAACGGCCCGGGAAGATAGGCAGCCGCCGGGACCCCAAGGGACCCCAAAGAGACACTCAACCGAGTGTCTCTTTTCTTTTTGCTCCGCTCCTTAGCGTGACTACCCCTCAGTCGCCTTTCGGCGACAGCCCCCCTGACAAGGGGGGGCTAAGACAGGTTCCGTTTTTCCGTGCAACGAAACGCAAACGGCAAAAGAAAGGACCGGGGCCTTCACGCCGCCCTGATCCCTTCCTGGCTTTTCTTTAGTGTGACTACCCATCAGTCGCCTTTCGGCGACAGCCCCCCTGACAAGGGGGCTAAGCACAGGTCCCGTTTTTCCGTTCAACGAAACGCAAAAGAAAAAGAAAGGACCGGGGCCTACACGCCGCCCTGATCCCTTTCTTGTTTTTCTTTAGCGTGACTACCCATCAGTCGCCTTTCGGCGACAGCCCCCCTGACAAGGGGGGCTAAACACAGGTCCCGTTTTTCCGTGCAACGAAACGCAAACAGCAAAAGAAAGGACCGGGGCCTTCACGCCGCCCTGATCCCTTCCTGGCTTTTCTTTTTGCGCAGCTTTTTCTTTTCTCCTGAAAAGAAAAGCTGCATAGAAATACTTACCGCTCTCGGTTCGGCTTCTCCGTCCAGAAGAACAGGGCCACGGTACCGGGGCCAGTGTGGCTGCCGATGACGCCGCCGATGGGGTTGATGAGCACCTTCCCGTTCATGTGGGGGAACTTGGTCTCCACCTCCTGGGCCACCTTCTGGGCGTCCTCGATGCAGTCGGATTGGCACATGAATACCTTCTCCGCGTAGTCGTGGCCGTTCATAGCCTGGGCTTCCATCTTCTTCACCATCTCCCGGCGCACCAGCTTCTTGGACGGAATCTTGGCCACGGGTTCCAGTTGGCCCAGGTTGTTCACGTGGAGCAGGGGGCAGATGCCCAACAGGCCGCCCACAAAGCCCGCGGTTTTGCTCACCCGGCCGCCCCGGATGTAGGTGGTCAGGTCCGTGGAGAAGAACCAGTGGTTCAGCCGGAGCTTGTTCTCCTCGGCCCAGCGGTAGAGCTCGTCGATGCCCATGCCCTCGTCCCTAAGGTCCGCCAGCTTGTCCACCAACAAGCCGAAGCCGGAGGAGGCGCAGAGGGAATCCACAATGTAGATCTTCCGATCCGGAAACTCCTCCCGGAGCATGGACGCGGCCGCCTGGGCGGAGTTCACCGTGCCGGAGATGCCGGAGGACAGGGCCACATGGAGCAGGTCCTTGCCCGACGCCAGAATGGGACGGAAGAAGGCCGCATATTCGTCTGCGTTCACCTGAGCCGTCCGGGTGCTGGCGCCGGCGCGGATGGCGTCGTACAGCTCCTTGGGGGGCGTGGTGATGCCCAGATCGTCCAGCCGTTCCTCCCCGTTCAGGAAGAAATGGAAGCACACATAGGGGATGTGCCGGGAATCCAAATGCTCCTTGGACAAATCCGCGGTGGAGCAGCAGCTCAATACGTATTCGGCCATACAAGACTCCTTTCAGAGGTCACTGTTTCGATGTAATAATTAATATCATGTTATCCAATATTTGTCAATAGGTTCATGCGGTAAATATACATAATAGGAGCGCCCGAGGACGCTCCCACACATACGAATTCCTTCCGCTCATTCCTCGCTTTGGATGGCCTGGGCCAGGCTGTTGTCCACCAGGTCATCAAAGGGCGGCCGACCGGTCAGCTCCCCGGCCCCGTCGATCACGTCCAGCAGGCGGCCATAGTCCGCTTCGTCCATGGAAAGCGTTTGCTTCCAGGCGTCCGCCGCCCGGTAGCTGTGGGCCACGATCATCAGGCTTTCCAGGCTGGTGTCCGGGAAGCTGGGCTGCATGGCCCGGGCGATCTCCTCGTCGGTGGCGGCGGCGCACCAGCGCTGGGCCCGGTAGATGGCCCGCAGGAAGGCGGCCACGGTGTCCGGGTCGTCTGCCAGCTTCTCCGGCGTCACCATATAGGCCGTGTAGGGGATGCTGCCGGATTCCAGCCCCACGTTGGCCACGATATAGCCCTTGCCGGCGTTCTGCATCTCGGTGGCCGTGGGCTCGAAGAGGGTCACATAGTCCCCGGTGCCGCCCTCGAAGGCCGGGCCCATCATGTTGAACTGGATGCTGTCGATGACCTCCACGTCCGTCCCGGGCTCCAGGCCGTGCTGCCGCAGCACGTAGTACAGGGTCATAAGGGGCATGCCGCCCTTGCGGCCGCCGATGATGGTCTTGCCCCGCAGGCTCTCCCAGGCGAAGGCCGGCTCCTCATGCCTCGACATCAGAAAGGAGCCGTCCCGCTTGGTCAGCTGGCCCACCACCACCGGGTGCTTCTCCTGCCCGGCGGTATACACATACACCGCCGTCTCCGGCCCGGCCAGGCAGATGTCCGCGTCCCCGGACAAGAGGGCGGTCATGGCCTTGTCGCTGCCGCCGGAGGTGGTGATGTTCACCTGCAGGCCCTCCTCCTCGAAAAAGCCCAGGTTCAGCGCCACGTACTGGGGCGCGTAGAACACGGACCGGGTTACCTCGTGGAGCTCCACAGGCTTCGCCGCCGTCTCCCCATTCCTGCATCCCAGGGGCATAATCAGCAGCCCCAGCAGCCCCAGCAGCAGGGCGCACATCCTCTTTTTCATGCTCGTTCCTCCTTTTGGTTGGTTTGCTATAGTATGCTTAGTTCATCAAGATGGTGTTTTTGAGAGGAAGGATTAGTATTCGTACCTTTTCTTAAAAGAAAAGGTACCCAAAAGAACTTTAACCATACTAAAATGCTTGGGGGATCTATATTCATTGACGTCCCTGAGCTTTTCTTTTTGGGCGGCTTTTTCGTTTCACTGAAAAGAAAAAGCCGCAAAGAAAAAAAGACGTCCAAAATGCGGAATTTTCGTGAGAAAGCGCAGATAGGGTTTGAATTTTTAAGGCTTCTATGGTATAGTATCGCCGAGAGAGACTATTCGGCCCCCACGGCTGAAGGAAAGGAACCGAACACCATGGAAAACAAGGGTGGAAAAACCACACGATTCACCTCCTCCCGCAGCGAGCTCACCCCCCGTGAGGTGCTCATGACCGTCTATTCGGCCATGAAGGAGAAGGGCTACGACCCGGTGAACCAGATCGTGGGTTACCTGCTGTCCGGCGACCCCACCTACATCACCAGCTACAAGAACGCCCGCTATCTCATTCTGCGTGTGGAGCGGGACGAGTTGTTGGAGGAGCTGGTGCGTTTCTATGCCCGCCGCCAGTCCCGGGAAGAGGAATGATGCAGCGCATACTGGCTTTTGATGTGGGCGACCGGCGCATCGGCGTGGCCGTGTCCGACGCCCTGGGCATCACGGCCCAGCCCCTGGAGACCTACCACCGCAAGGGCGGCGCGGAGAAGGACGCCGCATATTTGCTTGCCCTGGCGAAGAAGTACGCCCCCTGCACCCTGCTCTTCGGCCTGCCCCGGAACATGGACGGCACCTACGGCGAGCAGGCGGAGAAGGTGAAGAAGTTCGCCCAGCGGCTCATCGACCAATGGGACGGCCCCCACGCCTTCTACGACGAGCGGCTCACCACCATGGCCGCCCAGCGGGTGCTCATCGACGCGGACGTGTCCCGGGAGAAGCGCAAGCAGGTCATCGACAAGATGGCCGCCGTGGTCATCCTCCAGGGCTACATGGAGAGCCGCCGAACCTGAAAAACGACGCAAAGAGGATAGAGATATGGAAGAAAAGGATACCATCGTCACCCTCATCGACGAGGACAACGGCCGGGAAGTGGATTTCGATCTGCTGCTCACCTTCTCCTACGAGGGCAAGCGCTACGCGGCCCTGCAGCCCCTGGACGACGTGGAGGGGGTGGCGGAGGACGAGATCGTGCTCCTGGAGATCGTGAAGGAGAACGGGGAGGAGACCTACCGCTCCATCGACAACGAGATCCTGCTGGACGAGGTCTTCCGGGAGTTCCAGGACCTCTTCGACGAAGAGGACGGGGAAGAGGAATAGTATCCCATAGAAATGCGGCAACGGACTGGGCGGGAAGAACGCCCGGCTAAGAATCCCGTACAATCTGGCGACATGCGCGTCAGATTTTTCACCTTGCGGCTCTGGCCACCCTATGCTGCCTCGGCAGTATAGGCCGGAGCCGGGAACCCCGCCCGCAGGCGGTGCTCAGTCTGTTGAAATTCTTTTCAATAGACTGAATATTTTTTTAAAAAGCCCTTGCAACGGGGCTTTTGCTTTGCTATAATAGCCAAGGTTTATCACGCACCTCCGTGGATCGGCGGCTCTCGTCCCTGCAATATGGGTTGTCGCCTCTTGAAGCGGGGGAAGGACAAAAAATAAAACGAGGAGGTTTGATTTCTCATGTCCGTGATTTCTATGAAGCAGCTGTTGGAGGCCGGCGTACATTTCGGCCACCAGACCCGCCGTTGGAACCCCAAGATGAAGCCCTATATCTTCACCGAGCGCAACGGCATCCACATCATCGACCTGCAGATGACCGGCTGCCCAGGACAAGGATATTCTTTTCGTCGGCACCAAGAAGCAGGCCATGGAGAGCATCGAGCAGGAAGCCAAGCGCTGCGAGCAGTTCTACGTGAACCAGCGGTGGCTGGGCGGCATGCTGACCAACTTCAAGACTATCCAGACCCGTATCGCCCGCCTGAAGACCATCGAGAAGATGGAGGAGAACGGCGATTTCGATCTGCTGCCCAAGAAGGAAGTCATCGCCATCAAGGCCGAGCAGGAGAAGCTCATCAAGAACCTGGGCGGCATCAAGGAAATGAAGAAGCTCCCCGGCGCCCTGTTCGTCATCGACACCCGCAAGGAGCACATCGCCGTCACCGAAGCCCGCAAGCTCGGCATCCCCATCGTGGCCACCGTGGACACCAACTGCGATCCTGACGAGGTGGATTACCCCATCCCCGCCAACGACGACGCCATCCGCGCGGTCCGGCTCATCACCTCCAAGATGGCCGACGCCGTCCTCGAGGGCAAGCAGGGCGAGCAGATGACCGACGCCGCTGTGGACGCCGCCGAGGTGGAAGACAAGGACGAGACCGAAGAGTAATCGAGGAGGATAGATTTTTATGGCAACGATCACTGCTAAGGACGTGGCGGCCCTCCGTGAGCGCACGGGCGCCGGCATGATGGATTGCAAGAAGGCCCTCATGGCCTGCGAAGGCGACGTGGAGAAGGCCATCGATTTCCTGCGGGAAAAGGGCCTGGCGGCTGCCGCCAAGAAGGCCGGTCGTATCGCCGCTGAGGGCGTGGTGGCCGATTACCGGGACGGCGACGTGGCCGTGCTGGTGGAGGTCAACTGCGAGACCGACTTCGTGGCCAAGACCGACAAGTTCCTGGATTTCGTGAAGAAGATCGCCAAGCAGATCGCCGTCACCAACCCCGCTGACGTGGACGCCCTCATGGCCACCACCATGGACGGCGACACCGTGGAGCACGCCGTATCCACCGCCGTGGCCGGCATCGGCGAGAAGATCAGCATCCGCCGCTTCGTCCGCATCGAGGGCGCCGTGGATACCTACATCCACATGGGCGGCCGCATCGGCGTCGTGGTCCAGTTCTCCGCGCCCTGCGACAAGGAAGCCATGCATGACGTGGCCCTCCAGATCGCCGCGGCCAACCCCGTGTGCGTGGGCGTGAACGATCTTCCCCAGGATTACATCGACCATGAGCGCAAGATCCAGCTGGCCAAGGCCCTGGATGAGAACGCCCAGGCTGCCAAGCCCAAGCCCCAGGCCATCGTGGAGAAGATGGTGGACGGCCGCATGAGCAAGTACTACAAGGAGGTCTGCCTCCTGGAGCAGGTCTACGTGAAGGACCAGGGCATCGCCGTCAAGGATATGCTCAAGGCCAAGAACGCCTCCGAGGTCGTCAAGTTCGTCCGCTACGAGATGGGCGAGGGCCTGCAGAAGCGGGAGGACAACTTCGCTGAGGAAGTCATGTCCCAGATGAAGGCGTAAGCAAACGCGAGCCAATAGCCGGTGGATATCCACCGGCTTTTTCTTTTGCCGCTTTTTTCTCTTCGGTGAAGAAAAAAGCGGCGCAAAAAAGAGAAGCTCAGGAAGTCAAAGCATGTATGCTTCCCGAGCGCTTTAGTATTCCTAAAGTTCTTTTGGACACCTTTTCTTCAGGGTGCGAAGCCGAGCGCTGCCTGTGGCAGATGCAGCGAGACGAAGCACGGGCAAAACAAAGAGAAACTAAACGGAGTGCAGGTTTCGACTATGTTTTGCCCATGGTAAAAGGTGTGTACTATACATCCCTCCTTTCCCCATATATTTCGCACAAAGCGTTGCTTCCTTCGCAAAAGTAGAGTATACTTGTCGAAAAAAGAGTAAGCCCCGGCAAACCGGGGCGTGAGCGAGGCGAACGCATATGACTTTGGATACACTTTCCGTGGGCAGATCCGCCGTGATCCGCGTCGTGGGCGGGGAAGGCGCCCTGCGGCAGCACTTTTTGGACATGGGCATGATCCCCGGGGCGGAGGTCACCGTGGTGAAGCTGGCCCCCATGGGCGACCCCATGGAGCTCCAGGTCCACGGCTACGAGCTGACGGTCCGCATGGCCGACGCCGCCCAGATTGAGGTCGAGCCCATCGACAGGCGCACCAACCCCCACACGGGCATCTCCTCCATAGAAGAGAGCGAGCACCCGGGCCTGGGCGAGGGCGGCAAATACCACGCCAAGGGGGACGGGGACCCGCTCCCCGCCGGCAGCCGGCTCACCTTCGCCCTGGTGGGCAACCAGAACTCCGGCAAAACCACCCTTTTCAACCAGCTCACCGGCGCCAATCAGCATGTGGGCAACTTCCCCGGCGTCACCGTGGATCGGAAGGACGGCGTCATCAAGGGCCATCCCAACACCCTCATCACGGACCTGCCCGGCATTTACTCCATGTCCCCCTATTCCAGCGAGGAGATCGTTTCCCGCAGCTTCGTGCTGGACGAGAAACCCACGGCCATCATCAACATCGTGGACGCCAACAACATCGAGCGGAACCTGTACCTCACGGTCCAGCTCCTGGAGATGCACATCCCCATGGTGGTGGCCCTCAACATGATGGACGAGGTGACCGCCAACGGCGGCTCCGTGGACGTGAACGGCATGGAAAAGCTCCTGGGCGTCCCCGTGGTGCCCATCGCCGCCGCCAAGAACCAGGGCGTGGACGAGCTGGTGAAGCACGCCCTGCACATCGCCCAGAACCAGGAGCGGCCCACCCGCCAGGATTTCTGCGACAAGCGGGACCACAACGGCGCCGTCCACCGGTGCCTCCACGGGGTCATCCACCTGATCGAGGACCACGCCGATCGGGCGGGGCTTCCGGTGCGCTTCGCCGCCAGCAAGGCGGTGGAGGGGGATAAGCTGGTGCTAAATAAGCTGGATCTGGACGCCAACGAGCGGGACATGCTGGAGCACATCATCGTCCAGATGGAATCCGAGTGCGGCATGGACCGAAGCGCCGCCATGGCGGACATGCGCTTCGACTTCATCGAAAAGGTCTGCGAGGCCACGGTCATCAAGCCCCACGAGAGCCGGGAGCGGACCCGATCCGAGCGGATCGATCGTATCCTCACCGGCAAATACACCGCCATCCCCTGCTTCATCCTCATCATGGGGGCGGTGTTCTACCTGACCTTCAACGTGATCGGCGCCTTCCTGCAGGACCTGCTGGCCGCCGGCATCGACGCCCTCACCGCCCTGGTGGATGCCGGCCTCACCGCCGCCGGGGTGAGCCCCACCATCCACAGCCTCATCGTTTCCGGGATCTTCGAGGGGGTGGGGAGCGTGCTGAGCTTTTTGCCCATCATCGTCACCCTGTTCTTCTTCCTCTCCCTCATGGAGGACAGCGGCTACGTCGCCCGGGTGGCCTTCTTCATGGACAAGCTCCTGCGGCGCATCGGCCTTTCGGGCCGGAGCATCGTGCCCCTGTTGGTGGGCTTCGGCTGCACGGTCCCCGCGGTCATGGCCACCCGCACCCTGCCCAGCGAGCGGGATCGGAAGATGACCATCCTGCTGACCCCCTTCATGAGCTGCACCGCCAAGCTTCCCATCTACGCCTTCTTCGTCAACGCCTTCTTCCCCGGCAAGGGCGGCTTCATCATGACGGGCCTGTATCTGCTGGGGGTCCTGGTGGGCATCCTGGTGGCCTTCCTCTATAAGGGCACCCTCTTTAAGGGGGAGGCGGCGCCCTTCGTCATGGAGCTGCCCAACTACCGGCTGCCCAGCCCCAAGAACGTGGTTCGGCTTTTGTGGGAGAAGGCCAAGGACTTTTTGCAGCGGGCCTTCACGGTGATCCTGGTGGCCACGGTGGTGGTCTGGTTCCTGCAGAGCTTCGATCTGCGCCTGAACCCGGTGGCGGATTCCCAGGGGAGCATCCTGGCCCTGCTGGCGGGGGTCATCGCCCCGGTGTTCCGGCCCCTGGGTCTGGGGGACTGGCGGATCTGCACCTCCTTCATCACCGGCTTCATGGCTAAGGAGAGCGTGGTGTCCACCCTGGGCATCCTGTTCCCCGGAGGCGTGGCGGCGGCGTTGACGCCCCTTGCCGCGGCGGCGCTGCTGGTGTTCTGCCTGCTCTACACCCCCTGCGTGGCGGCGGTGGCCGCCATCCGGCGGGAGCTGGGGGGCAGGTGGGCCCTGCTGCTGGTGCTCTGGCAGTGCGCGGCGGCGCTGCTGGTGCGGCTGTTCGGCCTGCTGCTGGGGGTGATGTGAATGAACATATGGGATCTTCTGATCGGCGGGCTCGTCGCCCTGGTCCTCATTTTGGCCATCCGTCGCCTCATTCGCAACAAAAAGCAGGGCAAATGCACCTGCGGCTGCGATGGTTGCCCCTCCGGCTCCCTCTGCCGGAGCAACGATTCAAACACGAAAGGAAGGGCATAGACCCTTCCTTTCAGTCTGTCGAAAAAGGCGGCAGGACATTTGCGGCAAACAAGAAGTAAAACATACCGGTAGGAGGAAATGGCGCAAACCGCCATTTCTTTTGGAAATGGCGCAAACCGCCATTTCTTTTTATTGAATTGCCGCAAATTAGCCGTTTTTCCTCCCTCTCGCGGTGCTTTTGCACAGCTTCGGGTCGGAGAAAACGGTTCCTGCCATCCTTTGCTGACAGACTGCTCAGCTTGTCAAAAGGTTTTTTGACAAGCTGAAAGGAAGAGCATAGGCTCTTCCTTTTTTTCGTTCGCCGTGCTATACTCTTTAGCGAATAAAACCATCTGGGGGAGGATGAAGGAATGTATAAACGGATTCTGCTGAAGATCAGCGGCGAGGCCCTCATGGGCGACAACGGCCCCATCGGCTTTGAAAAGGTGGAGAAAACCGCCCGCAGCATCGCGGCCATCGCCCAAAAGGGCATGGAGGTGGGCGTGGTCGTGGGCGGCGGCAACATCATCCGGGGCCGGGACGCCGGCCAGCACGATCGCAACCGCCGGGACCACATGGGCATGTTGGCCACGGCCATCAACGCCCTGGCCCTCCAGGACGCCTTTGAGGGCATGGGCGTGAAGGCGGCGGTCCTCTCCGCCGTGGACATGGACCGGTTCTGCGACCCCTTCTCCAGCCGCCGGGCCAAGGAGCTCTTGTCGGCCAAGACCATCGTCATCTTCGCCTGCGGTTCCGGCTGCCCCTTCTTCTCCACGGACACCGCGGCGGCCCTCCGGGCGGCGGAGATCGGCGCGGACGCGCTGCTGCTGGCCAAGAACGTGGACGCCATCTACTCTGCGGACCCCAAGACCCATCCGGAGGCCGTCCGCTACAGCCACCTGACCTATGAAAAGGTGATTCAGGACAATCTCAAGGCCACGGACCTGACCGCCATCACCCTGTGCCGGGAGCAGGAGCTGCCCATCCTGTGCTTCGCCCTGGACAAACTGGAACAGGCGGTGGAATGTGAAAATGTTGGTACTTTGATCGACAGCCGCCCATAAACCTCTTGAATTCACCATCGCCCTATTGTAAAATATACAAGTTAGAACTGGAAAGGGGACTTTAGCCATGCCGGAAATTTTGGATATCGCCACCGATAAAATGAACAAGACCATCAGCGTCATGAAGCAGGAGTACAATTCCCTCCGGGCCGGCCGGGCCAACCCCCAGGCGCTGGATCGGATCACCGCCGATTACTACGGCACCCCCACCCCCATCAACCAGATGGGCAACATCTCCGTGCCCGAGCCCCGGATGCTCATCATCGCCCTGTGGGACACCAAGATGATCCCCGCGGTGGAGAAGGCCATCCAGAAGTCCGACCTGGGCATCAACCCCGCCAACGACGGCAAGGTCATCCGCCTCATCTTCCCCGAGCTCACGGAGGAGCGCCGCAAGGATTTGGCCAAGGTCATCCGCAAGAAGGCGGAGGAAAGCAAGGTGGCCGTCCGCTCCATTCGCCGGGACGCCATGGAGGACATCAAGAAGCAGAAGAAGGACAACCTTCTCACCGAGGACGACCAGAAGAAGCTGGAGGAGAAGGTCCAGAAGCTCACCGACGAGAAGGTGAAGGAGATCGACGCCATCGCCCAGGCCAAGGAAAAGGAGATCATGTCCGTTTGACGAACGTACTCTGCTGGCCTCTTCAGGAGGCCGTGGCCCGGATGGAGGCGGAAGGATTTACGGTGGAGCTCACGGAAGCCCGCCCCCGGAAGGACCCGCCCGCCGGCCAAAAGCGGGTGATCCGGCAGCAGGCGGAGGGAAGCGTGTGCCGCCTCACCTGGTCGAATTTCAAAGCATAAGCGAACAATAGCGATGCAAAGCGGTTTTTCGCTTTGCATCGTTGCATGAAAGGAGCCTATGTCCAAGCTCACCGCGGAAGAACTCAATAGCCTGGGCCTGCGTCGGGAGACCCTGCCCCGCCACGTGGCCATCGTCATGGACGGCAACGGCCGCTGGGCCCAGAAGCGGGGCCTGCCCCGGAGCTTCGGCCACCGGGCTGGCACGGAGCGCCTCAGGGAGATCATCCGTTTCTCCTCGGACGCGGGCATCCAGGCCCTGACCCTCTACGCCTTCTCCACGGAGAACTGGCGCCGGCCGGAGGAGGAAAAGAGCGTGCTCTTTTCGCTCCTCATCGAGTATTTCAACAGCGAGATCGACGAGCTCCACGAGAACAACGTCCGCATCACCATCTTCGGCGAGAAGGATCCCTTCCCGGAGAAGGTCCGCGCCGCCCTGCTGCGGGCGGAGGATAAGACCCGGCAGAACACGGGCCTGCGCCTGAACATCGCCCTCAACTACGGCAGCCGGGCGGAGATTTTGCGGGCCGCGCGCCTTGCCGCCCAGGAGGCGGTGAAGGCGGGCGCTTACCCCGGGGACGAGGCCTTCCTGTCCCATCTCTATTCCGCCGGCCAGCCGGAGCTGGATTTGATGATCCGCACCAGCGGGGAGGAGCGCCTCAGCAACTTCCTCCTCTGGCAGGCGGCCTACGCGGAGCTGTATTTCACCCCCGTCCTCTGGCCCGACTTCACCAAAGAGGAGTATATCCGCGCCCTGATCGAGTTTGCCCGTCGGGGCCGCCGCTTCGGAGGTCTATGATGAAAAAAGCGTTGCTGCGGATCGTCACCGGCGTGTGCCTCATCGGCCTTCTGGTGCTGTGCCTCCATCTCGGGGACATCGTGTTCCTGCTCATCTTCGGCGGGGCCTTCCTCATCACCATCAAGGAGATGGACGGCCTCATCAAGGCCATGGGCAAGGAGATCGTCATCACCCCCGCCTATATCTTCGCCGGTTTTTTCGGCATCGTTTACTATCTCACGGCCTATAATCTATCGGTGGTCTGCGCCTTTGCCCTGCTGATGGTGGCCGCCACCATGATCGGCCAGGTCCTGCTCATGGGGGACGATTTCTCCGCCGCGGCCTACTGCCTGCTGCCCTTCGCCTACCCCATTTTGAGCGAGTGCGCCCTGGTGGCCATCTACTTTGCGCTACCCCCCTGGATGGCCAAGACCGCCTGCTGCGCGGCCATCCTGTGCCCCTCCGTGGGGGATATCTGCGCCTACTTCGGGGGCATGGCCCTGGGGAAGACCCCCCTGGCCCCCAAGATAAGCCCCAAGAAGACCGTGGAGGGGGCGGTGTTCAGCCTCCTGGGGGCCATGCTGGCCGGTGTGGGGCTCTACTATGCCCAGCGCATCTGGACGCTGGACAGGGGCATGGGCCTGTTTGAACTGTTGAGCCTGGGGTTCATCTGCGGGGTGGCGGGCCAGTTTGGGGACCTGTTCGCCTCCTGCCTTAAGCGCAGCGCGGATTTGAAGGACTTTTCCGAGACCCTGCCCGGCCACGGCGGGGTGCTGGATCGGCTGGACAGCGTCCTGCTCTGCTCCCCGGTGGTGCTGGCCTTCTGCATCCTGGCCCTTTCCTGAATGAGGAGTTTAGCATGAAACATGTTGCGATCCTGGGCAGCACCGGCTCCATCGGCACCCAGGCCCTGGACGTGGTGAAGGCCCATCCGGACCGGTTCGCCCTCTACGGCGTCAGCGCCCACAGCCGGGAGGACGCGTTCCTTGCGCTGGTGCAGGCGGAACGCCCCCGGCGGGCGGTCTTCTCCCGGCCTATAAACGCGGCGGTGCCGGGGGTGGCTTTCTCCTTTGGGGAGGAGGCCCTCTGCGACCTGGCCGCCGACCCTCAGGTGGATATCGTGGTGCTGGCCGTGTCCGGCATCGCGGCCCTCATGCCCCTGCTCGCGGCCCTGAGGGCCGGCAAGCGGGTGGCCATCGCCAACAAGGAATCCCTGGTCTGCGGCGGGGATCTGGTCAGGGAGGCCCTGCGGCAGGGCGGGGGAGAGCTCCTGCCCGTGGACAGCGAGCAGTCCGCCATCTTCCAGTGCCTGCAGAACGGCCGGCGGGAGGAGGTGGAGAAGCTCATCCTCACCGCTTCCGGCGGCCCCTTCTTCCAGCGCAAGCGGGAGGAGCTGAAGGATATCACCCCGGCCCAGGCGGTGAAGCACCCCACCTGGTCCATGGGCCGCAAGATCTCCCTTGACTCCGCCACCCTGATGAACAAGGGCCTGGAGGTCATGGAGGCGGCCCGGCTCTTCGGCTTTTCCGGGGATGAGATCGACGTGCTCATCCATCCCCAGTCCCTGATCCACAGCATGGTGGCTTACCGGGACGGCACCGTCATGGCCAACCTGAGCCGGGCGGACATGCGCCTGCCCATCCAGTACGCCATGACCTACCCGGAGCGCGTCCCCTCCCCGGCCCGGCCGCTGAAGCTCTATGAGCAGCCCAGCCTCACCTTTATCCGGCCCGACATGGACCGGTTCCCCGCCCTGAAGATGGCCTATTTCTGCCTGAAGGCCGGCGGGGGCTGCCCCGTGGTCTACAACGGGGCCAACGAGCGGGCGGCGGAGCTGTTTTTCGCCGGAGAATTAGGCTTTTTAGAGATCGAGGAGAGCGTCGCGTACGCCCTCGATGGCTTCGTGAACCGGCCCATGACGGGCCTTGACGACATCCTGGCGGCGGACGGGGAAGCCCGGCGCCTGGTGGACGCGTTTCAACGCACAAGGAGTTTTACATGACGACTGCATTGCATATCATCGAGGCCCTGCTGGCCCTTTCGTTCCTGGTCATGTTCCATGAGCTGGGCCACTACGCCGCGGGCCGGCTGCTGGGCTTCTCCATTTTGGAATACGCCATCGGCATGGGCCCCAAGCTGGTGGGCTTCAAGAAGAACGGCATCGAATACAACCTGCGGGCCCTGCCCCTGGGGGGCATGTGCCGCTTCTACGGGGAGGACGACGGGGTGGCCGACGAGCGCTGCTTCAACGCCCAAAAGGCCTGGAAGCGGTTCATCGTCATCCTGGCCGGGCCGCTGATGAATTTTGTGCTGGCTTTCCTCATCGCCGTGGCCCTGCCCCTGGGCTGGGGCGTGGCGGACGAAAGCCAGGTGCTGGTCCGCTCCGTGGGGGAGAACAGCCCGGCTGCCGTCGGGGGCCTGCTGCCCGGGGATCGGTTCCTGTCCGTGGACGGGAAGGCCGTCGCCGGCTTTGAGGGGGTCACGGAGGCGGTCACCGCCGCGGACCCGAACCATATGGAGGTCACCGTCCTGCGGGCGGGGGAGGAGAAGTCTTTCGTTCTGACCAACCTATATAACGCGGAGGCGGACGCCAATCTGATGGGCGTCACCATCGCCTACGGCACCAAGCGGGTGGGGCCCCTCTACGCCATAAAAGACGGGGCGTCCTACTGCTATGAGATGGCGGGCCTGGTGTTCAAGTCCCTGGGCATGCTCTTCTCCGGCCAGGCGGGCCTGAAGGACATGGCCGGCCCCGTAGGGGTCATCCAGATCCTGGGCCAGGCGGCGGACTCCGGCTGGTACTATGTGCTGAGCCTGTGCGTCATGCTCAGCGTGAATCTGGGCATCGTGAACCTGTTCCCCATCCCGGCGCTGGACGGGGGCCGGCTCCTGTTCATCCTCATCGAGTGGGTCCGGGGCAAGCCCGTGCCCCCGGAGAAGGAGGGCCTGGTCCATGTGATCGGCTTTGCCCTGCTCATGATACTGGTGGTGGTCATCACCTTCAACGACGTGCTGCGGCTCATACGGGGGTGAGACTATGACAAGACAGGTCCTGGTGGGCACCGTCCCCGTGGGCGGGGGCGCCCCCGTCACCATCCAATCCATGACCAACACGGACACCCGGGACGCCGCCGCCACCGTGGCGCAGATCCACCGCCTGGAGGAAGCCGGGTGTGAGATCGTGCGCTCCGCCGTCTTCGACATGAACGCGGCCAAAGCCCTGCGAAACATCGTGGACAATATCGCCGTCCCCCTGGTGGCGGACGTGCATTTTGACTATCGGCTGGCCATCGCCGCCGTGGAGAACGGCTGCAGGAAGCTGCGCATCAACCCGGGCAACATCGGCTCCGCGGCGCGGGTGAAGGCCGTGGTGGACTGCTGCAAAATGCATCATATCCCCATCCGCATCGGCGTGAACGGGGGCTCCCTCGATAAGGACATGAAGGCCAAATTCCCGGAGGACCCCGTATCCGCCATGGTGGAAAGCGCCCTTTCCCATGTGAGGCTGCTGGAACAGGAGGGCTTCTACGACACGGTCATCTCCGTGAAGCACTCCAGCGTCCGCTGCACCGTGGCCGCCATGCGCAGGCTCCATGCCCTCGTCGACTACCCCCTGCACGTGGGCGTCACCGAGACGGGCAGCGGGGAAGCGGGGCTCATCAAATCCGCCGCGGGCATCGGGAGCCTGCTGCTGGACGGCATCGGCGACACCGTCCGGGTGAGCCTTACCGGCGACCCGGTCCAGGAGGTGCTGGCGGCTAAGAAGATCCTGGCGGCCATCGGCGTCCGGAAGGACGACGTGGAGATCATCTCCTGCCCTACCTGCGGCCGGACCCGGGTGGACCTGCCCGCCATCGCCGCCTACGTGAACGAGCACGTGCGCCACAACGCCGGATACATAAAGATCGCGGTCATGGGCTGCGCCGTCAACGGCCCCGGAGAGGCCTCCGACGCGGACATCGGCATCGCCTTCGGCCAGGGGAACGGGGTCCTGTTCCGCCGGGGGGAGAAGGAAGCCGCCGGCCCGGTGCAGGAGATTTTAGACCGCCTGGTGGCGGAAGCCAACCAGATGCTGGACAAGCAATAACCGCAGCGCAAGCGCGTCATAAGCGCGCACGCAACAGACGTAAGTGAGGTATACATGGAGCAGCCCCTGAGAGCGGCGTACGAGCAGGCAGGCATCACGGAACAGCAGATCACCATCGAGAACGTGCACCTCTTTCGAAGCACCGGCGCGGTGGAGGTTTCCTGCGCCCTCAGCGCCCCCTTGCCCCAGGAGAAGCTAAGCGCCTTTGAGGCGGCCATGCGGGCCCTGCTGGATCGCTACAGCCTCACCTTTACCTATGCCGTCCGGCCCCCTGAAGCGCCGGAACAGCAGGCGGAACCTGTCCCCGCGCCCCGGGCCGCGGCCCCTGCGCCTGCCCCCGCCGTGCCCCCCACGGCGGCGGTGGCCGTGAAGAAGAAGACCAACGTGATCGAAGCGGACCTGCCGGAGAACGGCATCCTGCTGGGCAGCCGGATCCCCGGGGGCAAGCGGGCTCCCATCCACGATCTGGCGGAGGGGGACAGGCTCTTTACCATCGAGGGCCGCCTGGTGTCCGCCACCTTGCGGGAGGGCTGGGGCAACCGGAAGGAGAACGGCAAGAGCAGCTGGCGGATCCAGATGAACGTGACGGACTTCACCGATTCCGTCTACTGCGAGGCCACCTTCTTTGAGGAGTGGAAGGCCCAGCGGTTTTTGTTCTGGATCGAGTCCGCCAAGAAGAAGGGGAAGAACTTCGTCCTTCGGGGCACCTGCCGGAGCCGCAAATACAACCCGGAACTGAATTTCTATATCAACGACTGCAACCTTTCCGACCGAGTATTGCGCCAGGACACGGCCGAGAGCAAGCGGGCGGAGCTCCATCTGCACACCCGCATGTCCACCATGGACGGGCTCACGGACCTGACCGAGGCCTTCAAGACCGCCGCCCGCTGGGGCCACAAGGCCCTGGCCATCACGGACCACGGCAACGTGCAGGCCTTTCCCGAGGCCGCCAAGGCCTCCAAGGCCACCGGCGTCAAGGCTCTCTACGGGGTGGAGGGTTACCTGCTTCCCGACACGGTGGACGTGCCCATGGAGGGGGAGTTCGTGGCCTTCGACATCGAAACCACGGGCCTGAAGGCCGAGCAGTGCGACATCATCGAGATCGGCGCCGTCCGCCTGGTGGACGGCCAGGTCACCGAGCGGTTCGACACCTTCATCGACGACGGGGTGGTCATCCCCAAGAAGATCACCGAGCTCACCGGCATCACGAAGGATATGCTTGCCGGCGCCCCGTCCAGCCGGGAGGCTCTCAAGCGTTTTCGGGAATTCTGCGGCAACGCCTGCCTGGTGGCCCACAACGCCAAGTTCGACACGGGCTTTATCACCTTCCACGGGGAGAAGTTCGGCATCCGCTTCGATTTGCCCTATGCGGACACCCTCATGCTCTCCCGCTATATCCTCCATGACGACGTGCCCAACCACAAGCTGGACACCCTCTGCGAACATTTTTCCATCGACATGGGCAGCCACCACCGGGCGGACGACGATGCCAACTCCTGCGCCATGCTCCTGCTCAAAATGATGGAGGAGCTGAAGAAGATGGGGGTGCAGAGCCTGCCCGTGGTGCCGGACGCCGCCGCCGAGCGGGATCGGCACCTGAAGAAGGAGAAGCAGAAGACCTACCATATCATCATCCTGGCCGAGGATCAGCCGGGCATGAAGAACCTCTACAAGCTCATCAGCTTTTCCAACCTGGATCATCTTCGGGGCGGCAAGCCCCAGATCCCCCGGAGCATGCTCTCCGTCTTTCGGGGCGGCCTCATTTTGGGCTCGGCCTGCGAGGCGGGGGAGCTGTATCGGGCGGTTTTGGCCGGGGAGCCGGAGGAGAAGCTCCTGCAGATCGCTTCCTATTACGACTACCTGGAGATCCAGCCCGACGGCAACAACGCCTTCCTCCTGCGGGAGGGCCAGGTGAAGGACGCGGAGGGCCTCCACGACATCAACCGCAGGATCCTCGCCCTGGGCGACAGGCTGGGCAAGATGACCGTGGCCACGGGAGACGTGCATTTTCTGGAGCCCGAGGACGCCATCTATCGCCAGATCCTGCTTTACAAGCTGGGCTTCGACGACGCGGCCTTCCAGGCTCCCCTGTATTTTAAGCCCACCCAGGAGATGCTGGAGGAGTTTTCCTACCTGGGCGACCGGGCACAGGAGGTCGTCATCGACAACCCCAACGCCATCGCCGATCGGATCCAGGTCCTCAAGCCCTTCCCCGACGGCACCCACGCCCCCATGATCCCCGACGCGGAGAACGAGCTCACCCGCATGACCATGGACAAGGCCCACAGCATCTACGGCGACCCCCTGCCCGAGGTGGTGCAAAAGCGCCTGGACAAGGAATTGAAGTCCATCATCGGCAACCACTTCGCCTCCCTGTATCTCATGGCCCAGCGGCTGGTCCACAAGTCCAACTCCGACGGATACCTGGTGGGCTCCCGAGGCTCCGTGGGCAGCTCCTTCGTGGCCACCATGTCCGGCATCACGGAGGTGAACCCGCTGCCGCCCCACTACGTGTGCCCCCAGTGCAAGTTCAGCGACTTTGACATCGACCCCCTCCAATACAACACCGGCGTGGACCTGCCGGACCGGGTCTGCCCGGTCTGCGGGGCGCAGCTGAAAAAGGACGGGTTCGAGATCCCCTTCGAGGTCTTCCTGGGCTTCAAGGGGGACAAGACCCCCGATATCGACCTGAATTTCTCCGGCGAGTACCAGCACCGGGCCCACAAGTATGTGGAGGAGATGTTCGGCGAGCACCACGCCTACCGGGCGGGCACCATCGCCGGCATCGCGGAGAAGAAGGGCTTCGAGTGCGTCTACCACTACGCCGAGGTCACGGGCCAGACCCTGCGCCGGGCGGAGATCGAGCGGCTGAGCCAGGGGTGCCTCAACGTGAAGGTGACCACGGGCCAGCACCCGGCGGGCATCGTCATCGTCCCCAAGGACGAGGATATCTACATGTTCACCCCCATCCAGTACCCGGCGGACAAGGTGGAGCAGGGGACCATCACCACCCACTTCGACTTCCACGCCATGGACGACCGGCTGGTGAAGCTGGACATCCTGGGCCATTATGATCCCACCGCCCTCAGGATGCTCCAGGATCTAACCGGCATCGACCCCACCACCATCCCCCTGGACGACCCCGAGACGCGCAAGATCTACTCCTCACCGGAGCCCTTGCACGTGGACTTGTCCGCCCTGGAGTGCACCGTGGGGACCCTGGGCGTGCCGGAATTCGGCACCAGCTTCGTGCAGAAGGTTTTGGAGCAGACCCGCCCCACCACCATGGAGGAGCTGGTCCGCATCTCGGGCCTGACCCACGGCACGGATGTGTGGCTCAACAACGCCGAGCCCCTGGTGGTCAACGGCATCGCCAAGCTCAAGGAGGTCCTTTGCACCCGGGACGACATCATGAACTACCTCATCGCCCACGGGATGGAGGCCTCCCTCTCCTTCAAGATCATGGAGCGGGTCCGCAAGGGCAAGGGCCTGACCGACGAGATGGAGGACGCCATGCACCAGGGGAAGATCCCCGCCTGGTTCATCGACTCCTGCAAGAAGATCAAGTATATGTTCCCCCGGGGCCACGCCGTGGCCTACACCATGATGGGCTTCCGCATCGCCTACTTCAAGGTCCATCACCCCCTGGAGTTCTACACGGTCTACTTCACCGTCCGGGCGGACTCCTTCGATATCTCCCGATCGTTGGGCGGGGCCAAGGCCGTTCTGGAGCAGATCCACACCCTGGAAAAGAACCTGAATGCCGCCGACGCCGACGCCTCCAAGAAGGACAAGGACCTGATCACCATCCTCGAGGTGGTCTATGAGATGAACATGCGGGGCATCGAGCTCTTGCCCGTGGACATCTACAAGTCCCAGGGCACCAAGTTCACCATCGAAAACGGCGCCATCCGGCCCCCCTTCAACTCCATCCCCGGCGTGGGGGACAACGCCGCCGTGGCCATGGCCGAGAACCGGGGCAGCGAGCCCTTTAGGTCCATCGAGGAGTTCGCCGCCCGCACCGGCGCCAACAGCGGCGTCATTTCCGCCCTGGAAGGGGTGGGGTGCTTCGAGGGCCTGCCCAAGAGCGACCAGATCTCCCTGTTCGATTTTTGAGCATAAAAGGAGAGTAAAACGCTTGACAGTGGGGAGGCGAAATCGTATAATAATTTCAAGTAATCTGCACGCTCGGTGCGTTCATAGATAGATATATATATAGATGCTGGGAAGATAAGCGAATAAAGGCTTTTAACATATACAGCGAATATATACACCCATGGTATGGACTATTATGACCGGGCGTCTGCCCGGTTATATTTTTATAGATGGGAGATGAAACTATGCAGTGGTGGTATTTGATCCCCGCCATCGTGCTGGGGGCATTCATCGGCATCGCGATCGGCTATATCTACCGCAAGAACGTTGCGGAAGCCAAAATCGCCAAGGCTGAGGACGCCGTCCGCACCATGCTGGATGAAGCACAGAAAAAGGCTGAAGATATTCGCAAGGAGAAGGAACTGGAAGCCAAGGAGGAGATCTACAAGCTCCGCACCGAGGCCGAGAAGGAGAACCGGGACCGCCGCAACGAGCTGCAGCGCACCGAGCGCCGGCTCTTCCAGCGGGAGGAGTCCCTGGATAAGAAGATCGAGGCCGTGGAGGCCCGGGAGCAGGCGCTGAACCAGCGCGCCGCCAAGGTGGACCAGCGGGAAGCGGACGCCGAGGCGCTGGTGGAGAAGCAGGAGCAGGAGCTGGAGCGGATCTCCGGCCTGACCGTGGACTCCGCCAAGGAGATGCTCCTTGCCCGGGTGGAGGAGGAAGCCAAGCACGACGCCGCCATCCTGCTCCGGGACATCGAGCAGAAGACCAAGGAGGAAGCGGACCGGAAGGCCCGGAACATCGTCACCCTGGCCATCCAGCGCTGCGCCGCCGACCATGTGGCCGAGGCCACCGTGTCCGTGGTGCCCCTGCCCAACGACGAGATGAAGGGCCGGATCATCGGCCGTGAGGGCCGGAACATCCGGGCCCTGGAGACCGCCACCGGCGTGGACCTTATCATCGACGACACCCCCGAGGCCGTCATCCTCTCTGCCTTCGACCCGGTCCGCCGGGAGATCGCCAGGATCGCCCTGGAGAAGCTCATCATGGACGGCCGCATCCACCCCGCCCGCATCGAGGAGATGGTGGAGAAGGCCAAGAAGGAGGTCAGCAACCAGATCCGGGAGGCCGGCGAGGCCGCCGTGCTGGAGGTTGGCGTCCATGGGCTCCACCACGAGCTCATCCGCTACCTGGGCCGGATGAAGTACCGCACCAGCTACGGGCAGAACGTGCTGAACCACTCCATCGAGGTGGCGCACCTGGCCGGCATCATGGCCGCTGAGGTGGGCGCCAACGTGGCGCTGGCCACCCGGGCGGGCCTGCTGCACGACATCGGCAAGTCCATCGACCATGAGGTGGAGGGCTCCCATGTGGAGATCGGCGCGGACCTGGCCAAGAAGTACCGGGAGAACAACCAGGTCATCCACTGCATCATGGCTCACCACAACGACGTGGAGCCCCAGACCCTGGAGGCCGTGCTGGTCCAGGCCGCGGACGCCATTTCCGCCGCCCGCCCCGGCGCCCGCCGCGAGACCTTGGAAACCTACATCAAGCGCCTTGAAAAGCTGGAGGAGATCGCCAACTCCTTCGACGGCGTGGACAACTCCTACGCCATCCAGGCCGGCCGCGAGGTCCCAAGCGCATCGAGAACGAGATGGAGTACCCCGGCCAGATCAAGGTCAACGTGATCCGGGAGACCCGGACCATGGAGCTGGCGAAATAAAGGAACGTATTGAAAGCCGGTATCCCTGTACCGGGTGCAAAACATAGTCGAAACCTGCACTACGTTTGGTTTCTCGTTGTTTTGCCCGTGCTGCGCCTTGCTGTATCTGCCACAGGCAGCGCAATGGCTTCGCACCCTGAAAGAAAAGGGACCCAAAAGAACTTTAAGAAGGAGGCTGAGTAGGTTTACATAGCCTCCTTTTGCTTCTTAAGCTTTTCTTTTTGGGCACCTTTTTCTTTTCACTGAAAAGAAAAAGGTGCAAAAGAAAAAAGTAAAGGTGGTCCATATGAACTTTCCCATCGCCGACGCGCACTGCGATTTTCTCTACGGGGCCATGGAGTATGGCTACGACATCAACACCCTGCGCCGGGACCAGGTGATCCACCTGCCGTACCTCAGGCAGGGCAACGTGAAGATGCAGTTTTTCGCCTGCTGGTACGATTCAAAGCTCAAGACCCCGCCGCTCCAGCAGGGCCTGACCATGGTGGACTGCTACAACCGGATGCTGAAAAACAACCCTGTCTTCGTGCCCTTCACCCGTGACTTCAACCCCAACGGCGACAGGATCGCGGCGGTCCTCACCATCGAGGGCGGGGAGATCTGCGAGGGGAGCCTGGCCATGCTCCGCATCTTTAAGCAGCTGGGCGTGAAGACCATGACCTTCACCTGGAACGAGAACAACGAGCTGGCCGGCGCGGCCATGGCCCGGCGGCAGAAGGGCCTCACCATCCTGGGCCGGGAGATGCTCCGGGAGATGAACGAAATCGGCGTGGCGCTGGACGTGAGCCACCTTTCCGACGACGGCATCCGGGACGCCCTGGAATTCTCCACGAAGCCCATCTTCGCCTCTCATTCCAATGCCCGGGCCCTGATGGATTCCCCCCGGTGCCTGCCCGACGACCTCATCCGCCAGATCGCCCTCCAGGGCGGCGTCATCGGCGTAAACTTCTACGGCCCCCAGCTCACCCCCAACAGGCAGGCCTGCATCGACGACATCGTCCGGCATATCCTGCACATCGTCAGCATCGGCGGCGTGGACTGCTGCTGCTTCGGCTCCGACTTCGACGGCATGAGCGTCTACCCCCGGGACCTGAAGAACAGCGCCGACTACCCGGCCCTCTGCGAAGCCCTCCTCAAGGCCGGCTTCAACGAGGAGCAGGTCTCCCGCATCGCCTACTGGAACCTGCACCGGTATCTTTCACAATTCGTTTGACAAACACGGCACCGGTGTGCTATACTGCTTCCGTTGCCGAAATCGGCGCTTATTAGGGGCATGATGTAATGGTAACATAGCGGTCTCCAAAACCGTTCTTGAGGGTTCGAGTCCTTCTGCCCCTGCCAAAAGAGATACCACCCATCCGGGTGGTATCTCTTTTTGATTAGATTGGGCAGAAGGACTCGAACGGCTTCGGTAATGAATCAGGCCCCTGTGGGGCCCGAGAGCCGAAGCCCGACCAAGCCCGCAGGTGCGAATTCGAGTCCTTCTGCCCTCCCCCTTGCAAATCGTGGTTTTTCCTGCTATCATCTTATAAAATCATACTCAGGAGGCGCCCATGACCCCCATCTTCACATCCGAAAGGATAGACTTCGTTCCCGTGTCCGAGAACCTGGTGCCGGACTATCTCGCCATGATCAACGACAGGGAGCGCGTGGGCCGCTTCATCGGCCGTATCCAGCCTATCACAGCGGAACAGGACCGCCTGTGGGTCCAAAAGAAGCTGGCCGAGAAGGCTCCTGTCTTCTCCATGGTGGATAGGGCCACCGGCGCCTTCATCGGCAACATCGAGCTTATGGACGTGGCGGACGGGGCGGGGGAGCTGGGCATCGCCATCACCGCCGCCAGGCAGGAGCAGGGGTACGGCTCGGAAGCCATCCCCGCTTTTGTTCGCTATGCCATGGACGAGCTGGGCCTTTCCCGGGTCTATCTCAAGGCCTTCCCCTTCAACGCCCGGGCCATCCACGTGTACGAAAAATGCGGCTTTCGGGAATACGACCGCACCGAGGACGATGTGTTTATGGAGATCCTTCGCCCCGTTCCACGGGAGGAAAGCCTGTCCATTCTGCCCTACACCGGGGATAGGCTGGAGGACGTCCTTGCCTTCGAGCGCCGCCTGCGGGAGGAGGAGGACGTGTGGGGCTGGGCCATCGACGACGCCTACATCGCCCAAGTGAAGGCCAGCTTCGAGGACGACGCCTTCCGGGATTCCCTGTCGTTCCTGGCTTATGAGGCGGGGCAGGTGGTGGGCCGCATCGACGCCGCCCTGATCCGCAGCCGGTTCGACGGCTCAACGAAAGCCTATCTGGACTGGATCTGTGTGCTTAAGAGCCGCCGCCATCGGGGCGTGGGCCAGGCCCTGCTGGAAACCCTGCGCCGGGCGCTGAAGCAGCGGGGGATCGACACCCTCATCGCCCTCACCGCCGCCAACGAGGAGGCCCAGCGGTTCTATACAAGCGTGCCCAATTCCCTCATGCGGGACGTGGGCATCTGGATCGATATCTGAGGAAGATGCCCATGATCTATTGGCTCAACGGCGCCTATGGCGTCGGCAAGACCACTGTGGCGGAAGCGCTGCAGCCTCTGCTGCGCAACGCCCATATCTTCGACCCGGAAATGGTAGGCAACGGCATTCGGGACAACTATCCCGACAGTCTGTTCTGCGAGACCTACGAGGAGTACCCGATCTGGCTGGAAACGAACTATAAGCTGCTGAAGGACCTATATGAACGGTACGACGGCGATATCATTGCGCCCATGACCCTGCTGCAGGAATCGTCCTATACCGCCATTATCGGACGATTGCTGGGCGACGGCATCCCGGCGCGGTATATCTATCTGGACGCCGACGAAGCTACACTGAAGCACCGCATGATCGACTCAGGCAGGGAGGAGCCGGACAGCTGGTGCGTCCGACATATCCCCGCTTGTCTGGACGCCCAGGCCGCCGATACCCGCGCCGTCCATATCGATACCGTGGGCAGGACCCCACAGGAGCTCGCCGCTTTGATTGCGGCATTGCCTTCGAAATGATCCCGACGGCTCTTGAAAAATCTGTCATACGATACTAAACTACTCAGCATGGACAGGAAAAGACGGTTCAAGTTAATTCTGGCGGCCATCGTGAGCCACGGCGCCTGGGGCTTCAGCTTTCTGGCCTCCCGCAAGGGGCTGGACGCGGCCCCGGTGTTTGTGCTGCTGAGCCATCGGTTCGGACTGTCCTTCCTGGTGATGAATCTGCTCCTCCTTATGGGCGTGGGCAAGGTCGACCTGCGGGGCAAGGCCCTGTGGAAGCCCATCCTTTTGGGGCTCATGGAGCCGGTGGTCTACTTCTTTGGGGAGCAGTATGGCATCCTTCACTCCAATACCAGCTTTTCCGGGGTCATGATCGCCATGATCCCCATCGTGTCCACCCTGGCGGCGGCGCCGGTGCTGGGGGAGAAGCCTACGGTGGGGCAGCTCCTTTTCAGCCTCCTGTCCATCGGCGGCGTGGTGGGCATCGGACTCATGAACCGGAACTCCGGCGCTCTCGACTGGATCGGCGTGGTTGCCCTTATCGTAGCTGTCCTTTCCGCCGGGGCCTATACCCTCATCGGCCGGGGCATCTCCCGGGCGTACACCCCTTTTGAGCGGACCTATATGATGATGGGGGTAGGTACGGCGGTGTTCACACCCATTGCCCTCATACAAACCAGGGGCAGCTTCACGGACTATATCCGGCCCCTGGGGCAGTCCACCTATCTCGCGGCCATCCTGTTCCTGGCCCTGGTCTGTTCTGTTGCCTGCTATTTCCTGTCCAGCTACACCATCACCTATATGACTGTGGCCCGGGAGACGGTGTTCTCCAACCTGACCACCGCCGTGTCCGTCTTCGCCGGTGTGATCTTCCTCCACGAGCCCTTCACCTGGTTCGGCGCTCTTTGCTGTTTGGTGATCTTCGTAGGTATCTATGGGGTGCAGAAGACGGGATAACCATTTCTTTTGCCGCTTTTTCTTTTCGGTGAAAAGAAAAAGCGGCGCAAAAAGAAAAGCACAGGGATAGCAATAGGGAAGTACCGCGCAAGCAATACTCCCCAAATAAAGTTCTTTTGGACACCTTTTCTTTCAAGAAAAGGTGTCCGTTTTACTGTATCCTTATAAAAGCAGGATGCCCGCTTTTTCGCAGGCCTTTCGGGTTTGCTCATCCCACAGGCTGCTCTGGACCTCGCCGATGTGGCAGGTGCCGATCATGAGCATGCAGAGCCGGCTTTGGCCGATGCCGCCGCCCATGGTTTGGGGCAGTTCGCCGCTGAGCAGCATCCGGTGGAAGGGCAGCTGCGCCCGCTCCGGGCAGCCCGCCGCCTGCAGCTGGCGAAGGAGGGCCGGCGGGTCCACCCGAATGCCCATGGAGGAGATCTCCATGGCCGAGGAGAGGACCGGGTGCCACATGAGGATGTCCCCGTTCAGCGTCCAGTCGTCGTAGTCCGGGGCCCGGCCGTCGTGGGGTTGGCCGCTTTTGAGCGGGCCGCCGATCCGGGAGATGAACACGGTGCCGTGGCGGCGGGTGATCTCGTTTTCCCGCTCCTTAGGGGAGAGGGCGGGAAACAAATCCTCCAGCTCCTGGCTGCGGATGAAGAACACCTCCCGGGTAAGGCCCATGGGCAGGCTGGGGAAGGCCACGGACAGGGCGTCCGCCGTCTCGCAGATGGCGTCCACGATGGCCCGGACCGTTCGCTGCAGGGTCTCCTCGTTCCGCTCCTCGGGCCGGATGATCTTCTCCCAGTCCCACTGGTCCACGTACACGGAGTGGAGGTTGTCCAGCTGCTCGTCCCGGCGGATGGCGTTCATGTCCGTGAACAGCCCCTTGCCCGGGCGGAACCCGTAGCGCTTCAGGGCCAGCCGCTTCCATTTGGCCAGGGAGTGGACCACCTGGCCCTCCGCCTCCGCCGCCGGGATGGAGAAGGACACGGGCCGCTCCACGCCGTTGAGATCGTCGTTGAGGCCGGAGCCCGCCGCCACGAACAGGGGCGCGGACACCCGCCGCAGGTTCAGGGCGCTGCCCAGGTTCACCTGAAAGCTGTTTTTGATGAATTCGATGGCCCGCTGCAGCTCATACACGCTCAGCGGCGCCCGGTACCCCGCGGGGATGACCACATGGCTCATAGCCGCCCCTCCTTCCTGTTTCGTGCTAATATAATATATAATCCTCCCCTTGTCAACTGTCTGGGGTTGCGTCCGGTGGGGGCCTGTGGTACAATGCACCTAACGTTTTTGGAAAGGAGGCGAGCCTATGCACGCGGCTTTCGTGCGCCGGCGGCTCCGCCGGCTCAAGGCCCTGCAGGAACCGCTGCAGGTGGAGCGCATGACCCAGGAGCTGGCGGGCGCCCTGCTGGGGAAGGACCGGCGGCGGCTCCAATCCCAGGAGATCCAGCTCCCCCGGTGCCGGGCGGCCCTGCTCAGCCCCAAACAGGGGGCGGGGGAGGGGGCCATCCTCTATCTCCACGGCGGCGGCTACTGCTGCGGGGATCTGACCTACGCCTGCGGCTACGGCTCCGTCCTTTCAGCCGACGGGTCGGCCCACACCCTGTGCCCGGCCTATCGTCTGGCCCCGGAAAGCCCCTTTCCTGTCGCCCTGGAGGACGCCCTGGACGCCTACCGCTTCCTGCTGGACCGCTGCAGCGCCCAAAAGATCGCCCTGGTGGGCGAAAGCGCCGGCGGCGGGCTGATCTACGCCCTGTGCCTTCAATGCAAAGCCCTGGGATTGCCCCTGCCCGGGGCCCTCATCCCCATCTCCCCCTGGGTGGATCTGACCCAGTCCGGCCCCTCCTACGCACAGAACAGGGAGGCTGACCCCTCCATGACCAAGGAGCGGCTGGACCGGTTTGCCGCGGCCTACGTCCCGGACCCGGCGGATAGGATGCAGCCCCTGGTTTCGCCCCTCTACGGGGACCTGTCCGGCCTGCCGGAGAGCCGCATCTACGTGGGCGGGGACGAGATCATGCAGAGCGACGCCGTTCGGCTCCATGAGGCGCTGACAGAGGCCGGCTCCCCCTCCCGGCTCACCGTGGCGGAGGGGATGTGGCACGGCTACGTCCTCTACGACCTGAAGGAGCGGCGGGCCGACCGGGAGGCTATCGCCGCCTGTTTGCGGGAGGTGACCCGATGAGCAAGGTTTGGATGCCCCTGGACAACGCGGCCCTCATCTTTCCCGCCATCCGGCGGAAAAACTGGAGCAACCTGTTTCGCCAGTCCGTCACCCTGACGGAGGCGGTGGACCCGGCCCTTTTGCAGCAGGCGGTGAACGAGCTCATGCCCCGGTTCCCGTCCTTTTATCTGCGGCTTCGGCGGGGGGTCTTCTGGTACTATCTGGAGGAGGTGGAGGCCCCGCCCCGGGTCCAGGAGGACTACGCCTACCCCCTGACCTTCATGACCAAGAAGGAGATGAGGCGCTGCTGCCTCAGGGTGTTCTACTATCGGAACCGGATCGCCGTGGAGTTCTTCCATGTCCTGTCCGACGGGGGCGGGGCCATGGTGTACCTGAAGACCCTGGCCGCCCGCTATCTGACCCTTCGCTACGGGGCGGACATCCCCCCGGAGGAGGGGGTGCTGGATATGGCGGCCCCTCCGGACCCGGCGGAGCTGGAGGACAGCTTTCAGCGCTACGCCGCGGACCATGCGGCCTACTGCCCGGAGGCGGAGGCCTACCGGCTGCCCGGCAAGCGGGAGCTGGGCTGCTTCTTCCCCCTGATCACGGGCCTGATCCCGGCAGAGGTCCTTCACGAGAAGGCCAAGGCCCACGGCTGCACGGTCACGGTGTTCCTTTCGGCGGTCATGGCGGAATCCATCCTGGCCATCCAGAATCAGCGCCTGCCCAAGCGGCGGCAGAAGCCCGTGAAGATCACCATCCCCGTGGACCTGCGGCGGCTCTTTCCCAGCCGGACCCTGAGGAACTTTGCCCTGACGGTGAACCCCGGGGTGGACCCCCGCCTGGGGCGATACACCCTGGAGGAGATCTGCCGGAGCTTCACCCATCAGCTGGCGGCGGAGATCACCCCCCAGCGCATGGCGGGCCGGATCGCGGAGAACGTGGAGCCCCAGAGGAATCGGCTGCTGAAGGCCGTGCCCATCCTGCTCAAGACCCCGGTCATGCGGGCGGTGTACAACCGCCGGGGGGAGAGGCTGGGGTGCCTGAACATCTCCAACCTGGGGGTGCAGAAGCTCCCCGCGGCCATGGCCCCCTATGTGGAGCGGATGGAGTTCATCATCGGCGTTCAGTATTCCTATCCCAACAACTGCTCGGTGGTCACCTGCAACGGCATCACCTGCGTGAGCATGATCCGCAGCACCCAAAGCACGGAACTGGAACGGCGCTTCTTCTCCCGGCTGGTGGAGCTGGGGGTGCCGGTGTCCATCGAATCCATTGAGGAGAAAGCATAGATGTATTGCGTAAAATGCGGCGTCAAGCTCGCCGAGGGCGTCAAGACCTGCCCCCTGTGCGCCACCCCCGTCTGGTGCCCGGATGAGGCGGGGGAGAAAGAGGAGCGAACCTCCTATTCCCGCCGGTATCCCGTCATCAGCCGGCAGGAGCGGCTCACGGCCATGGCCGCCCTGACGGCGGTGCTGCTGGCGGCCATGCTGGCGTGCCTGTCCATCTGCCTGAACATGACGGGCCGGGTGGGCTGGTCCTTCTACGTGATCGTGGGCACGGCGGCCTTCTACTTCGCCTTTTTGCTGCCCCTCTGGTTCAGAAAGCCCCACCCCATGGTCTTCGTGCCCGTGTCCTTCGCCTCGGTGTGCCTGCTGCTCCTGCTGCTTTCGGGCTACACCGGGGGCCACTGGTTTTTGACCTTCGCCTTCCCCCTGACCCTCCTGCTGGCGGCGTTGACCATCGGCGCCCTGGCCCTCTACCGCTATGTGAAGAAGGGCACCCTGTTCATCACCGGGGGCCTGCTCATGGCCTGCGGCGGGGCGTGTCTGTTGGCGGAGTTCTTCGAGCATCTCACCTTCGGCACGGACATGTTCACCTGGTCCGTTTACGCGGCGGTGGTGTTCTTCCTCTTCGGCGGCTTTTTCATCCTGGCGGGGATGATCCAGCCCCTCAAGGAGCATCTGCAGCGGAAATTCTTCATCTGAAAAGATGGATTCGCCAAAAGAATCCCGCGGATATTCGGTAACAGAATTGACAATCCGCCGCTTTTGTGTTATAAAAAACGTGTATTTGCGCAGGGGAGCAGGTCTTCTTCTGCTGCAGATAAATCCAAATCAAATTGGGAAAGGAAACAGAAATGAAATTCTCTAAGATTCTGGCTGTCGTTCTCTGCCTCGCCATGGTGTTCGCCCTGGTGGCCTGCACCTCCGGCGCCAAGACCGAGACCAAGACCGAAGAGCCCGCGGCCGCTGCCGTGAAGGTCGCCATGATCACCGACTACGGCGATATCACCGACCAGTCCTTCAACCAGACCACCTATGAAGCCTGCAAGGCGTTCTGCGAGGGCAAGGGCCTGGACTTCCAGTACTACAAGCCCGCTTCCGACTCCGATGAGGATCGTATCTCCTCCATCGAGAAGGCCATCGACGACGGCTTCAACACCATCGTGATGCCCGGCTACGCCTTCGGTCCCGCCATCAAGGCCACCGCCGAGAACAACGCTGAGGTCACCTTCATCGCCCTGGACGTGAGCGAGTTCGATCTGGGCTATGAGGGCGCCATCCCCTCCAACCTGTACTCCGCTGTGTACCAGGAAGAGCTCTGCGGCTACATGGCCGGTTACGCGGCTGTGAAGCTGGGCTACAAGAAGCTGGGCTTCCTGGGCGGCATGGCCGTTCCCGCCGTGGTCCGCTATGGCTACGGCTTCGTGCAGGGCGTGGACGCCGC
>CACWYB010000027.1 GCA_902765005.1 uncultured Eubacteriales bacterium
GTTTCGCTCTCGCGTTGTTGTCTCTCAATTACTAAGAATCAACTTGGCTTGTTTGTTGTTTTCACTATATAGTTTTCAAGGTGCTTCGCTGTGGCGTTTCGCTCGCGTTTCCGTTCGTTCCCCGCGACAGCTTCGTTAGTATACCTCGCACCTCCCGCTTTGTCAACCCCTTTTTTTCAAATTTTGTCAATTTATTTTTCAGGGGGTTTCCGCAAGCTTTTTGGGGAGGATTAGCAAGCATTTTACTATATTAAATTGACAAATGCAAGCCTTTTCGTTAAAATATCTTCGATTATCTTTGAATACAGTATGAGGAGGCACTTTTATGCGCAATCTGTCCAGCCGAGAGCTCAGGCAGCTGTATCTGGACTTCTTCCGTTCCAAGGGCCACGCGGTGATCCCCAGCGCGTCCCTGATCCCCGAAAACGACCCCACGGTGCTGTTCACCACCGCGGGCATGCATCCTTTGGTCCCCTATCTCATGGGCCAGAAGCACCCCGCCGGCACCCGCCTCACCGACGTGCAGAAGTGCGTGCGCACCGGCGACATCGACGAGGTGGGCGACACCTCCCACTGCACCTTCTTCGAGATGCTGGGCAACTGGTCTCTGGGCGACTACTTTAAAAAGGAATCTATCGCCTGGAGCTGGGAGTTCCTCACCGACGAGAAGTGGCTGGGTATCCCCAAGGAGAAGCTTTCCTTCACCTGCTTCGAGGGCGACGCGGACGCGCCCCGGGACACGGTCTCCCACGATCGCTGGATCGAGATGGGCGCCGACCCCTCCCACATCGTGTACCTGCCCAAGAAGCACAACTGGTGGGGCCCGGCCGGGCTCACCGGCCCCTGCGGCCCGGACACGGAGATCTTCTACGACACGGGCCGTCCCGCCTGCGGACCGAACTGCAAGGCCGGCTGCGACTGCGGCAAGTATCTGGAGATCTGGAACAACGTATTCATGGAATATAATAAGGTAGGCGAAGGGAAGTTCGAGCCCCTGGCCCAGAAGAACGTGGACACGGGGATGGGCCTCGATCGCACCATCGCCACGCTCCAGGGCGTGGAGAGCGTGTTCGACACGGACGCCTTCTCGGGCATCATCGAGCTCATCGGGAAGCTGTCCCACCATACCTATAAGGAGAACGCCGACACGGTGAAGGCCTTCCGCATCATCGCGGACCACATCCGCTGCGCCACCTTTATTCTCGGCGACCAGCGGGGTGTGACCCCCTCCAATGTGGACCAGGGCTACATCCTGCGGCGGCTCATCCGGCGGAGCATCCGCTATTCCATGCAGCTGGGCATCCCCCGGTACGGCCTGGCGGAGGTGGCGTCTGCGGTCATCGACCAGTACGGCGACGTGTACCCCGAGCTGGAGGAGAACCGGGAGAAGGTGATCGCCGAGCTCAAGCGGGAGGAAAACCGTTTCGCCGACACCCTGAAGAAGGGCATCAAGGAATTCAACAAGACCGCCGCCAACGCCCAGGACGGCTGCATCGACGGCGTGTCCGCCTTCCACCTGTACGACACCTACGGCTTCCCCATCGAGCTCACCATGGAGCTGGCCCAGGAGAAGGGCATCCGGGTGGACGTGGACGGGTTCCACGCGGCCTTTGCCGAGCACCAGGAGAAGTCGAAGGACGGCTCTGCCCAGCGCTTCAAGAGCGGCCTTGCGGACCATCAGGAGGCCACCACCGCCCTGCACTCCGCCACCCATCTGCTGCACAAAGCCCTGCGGGTGGTGCTCAACGACGACACCATCTCCCAGAAGGGCAGCAACATCACCGCCGAGCGGCTTCGCTTCGACTTCAGCTTCCCCCGGAAGTTGACGCCGGAAGAGCTCAAGGCCGTGGAGGACCTGGTGAACGAGCAGATCCAGCGCAAGCTCCCCATCACCTGCGAGGAGATGACCGTGGCCGAAGCCAAGGAGCAGGGCGCCATCGGCCTGTTTGAGAGCCGGTACGGCGAGAAGGTGAAGGTCTACACCATGGGCGATTTCAGCAAGGAGATCTGCGCCGGGCCTCACGCCCAGAACACGGGGGATCTTGGTCACTTTGTGATCAAGAAGGAGGAGGCCTCTTCCTCCGGTGTGCGCCGCATCAAGGCGATCCTGGAGAAATAAGGCCGGGCCATGACGGACTGGCTCACATACGAATGGGATCTGAACGGGGAGCGGGCCACCTTCCGGGTGGACATGCAGTATTGGGAGCTGCTCCCCGTGCTTTCCTATTCCCAGCTGGTCTATGTGTGCGTGGCCCCCAAGGACCCCATGGCCGCCAGCTGAACCAGCGGCTGCTGGACGAGATGGAGGGCCGGGCGATCCCGGTGGGGAGCGTGTTCACCGACACGCTGCGGACCCTCTACTTCTACGCCGCGGAGGCGGAGACCATCCAGCACGCCTCGGCCATCTGCCGGGAGTTCGGGTCTCTGGCCATCACCTGCGCCCACGCCTCGGAGCCCCATTTCACCACCTACTACCGGTTTTTGTACCCGGACGACGCCCGGCTCCAGTCCGTGGAGAACGCGGCGTACATCGAATCCATGCGCAAGCGGGGCGGGGATCTGAACATGGTCCGGCGGGTGACGCTGACCATGAGCTTTCTGTCCGCGGAGGATCGGAGCGCCTTTCTGCGGGAGGTGCCCCGGCTGGGGTTCACCCCGGGGAGCACCTTTGAGCAGGAGGGGAGCATCCACCCGGCCTGCTGCACCATCAGCGGCTTCACCAACCTGGAGCTGGGGAAGCTGAACCGGTTCACGGCCCGGGCCATCAGCGCCGCCGCCCCCCTGGAGGGCATGCTGACGGACATCGACGCGGAGTTTGTGAGACGATATTGAGAGAAACGAAAAAGGCCGTCGCGGCTGCGGCGGTCTTTTTGTGTTTGTGTTCGCTCACTCCCCAACCGGCTCGCCCTGGGGGACGGCCAGGAGGTAGAGGGTGACGGTCTCGCCGCCGGCGGTGAGGGTCAGGCGGAGGAAGCCGTCGGCTTGCAGGGCCAGGGCGATGGACACCTCCCCCTCCGCCCAGGTGAGGGCCCCGTTTTCATAGGCCGTTTCCAGCACGGTCTCCCCGGTCAGGGGCCCGATGAGGGCTACGTTCGTGCCGTCGATCAGCGCCTCCGTGGGCGACCCGAGCGTGTCCGCAAAGAGCATGGCCCCGTTCACCCCCACATATTGGGCCCGCCAATAGCCGGTGAACAGCTCCACGGGCGCGTCAGAAAGGGGGTCCGCCGGGGCATAGATCAGCGGCGCTTCCCGGCGCAGGAAGGCGTCATAGTCCAGCCACTTCATCACGTCCGTCCCCAGCACATTGATCTGGGGCAGGTCGCTTCCGTCGAAGTACAAAAACCCGTCCTTTTCCGCCCAGGCGCCGGTGATGGATTCGCCGGGCTGGGCGGGGATGGCCACGGCATAGGTACCGTCGGCGTTCAAGGTGAGCTCCACCACCATGCCCTCCACCTCCGTATACCAGAGACCGGTGATATCGGCGGGGGTCTCCTCCTCCCCAAGGGCCAGGGCGGGGACCAGCAGCAGGGACAGGGACAGCAGTATTGCAAACAGTTTTTTCATAATCATCGCTCCCTTCCCGTGATGCTAAGATCGTGGCTCTGCTTCTTTACCACTGATCATGATCGATATGCTCTTACGATACTGTCCAACAGCATCTACGACTTCTAAATGATATGTGGCATAAACATTAGTATAATGTTCAAGATATCCTTCGTTATCATATGTTAACGGCCGATAGTCAGCGGATACTGCCTTGAAATGAGTTTCATTATCATTTATCGTATACTTTCTCATAAGCACATCATGGAACTCATTCCCTACTCTAAATTCTTGCATTATTTGAACCGTATACGGTGCTTTTCCTCCCTCTATCCGATAATAGAGCAATACAACATTATTATAATCCGGCGCATCGTGCCAGACCCATATTTTCATTTTCGTTGCAACTTTCACCTCATCGCTGATGACAAACGCTCCGTTCGTTTTGTCGGTGACTCTGCAGTGATAAAGCGTGTTCGGTTGAACATCATAGAAGTGCAGCTCCTCATCGGTTACGTCGGTATTACCCCATCCGTCCCCTTGGTCATTCCAAACCTCCCATACATACTCCAAATTGCTGTCATCCCCGGTCAACGGCGATATGGCTTTGCAAGTGAAGGAGGAGACGTCATATTGTCCGTCCTCCCGGTATTCCACAATCACGCTCTTTGGCTGGAAGGTGATGACAGGCCGTATGTCTCGCTCCTCGGAATAGACCTGGGCCGGCTTGGACTGGACCACCTCCAGGGTGTCGTAGTCCGCCACCTCGCAATAGTACACGCCCATCTGTTCGGCCACATAGGTTTGCTGATCCTCCACCACGTTGCCGTTGCCGTCGTACCAGGTATAGGCATAGTTGCCGCTGCCGCCTCTCGCCCGGCAAGAGAGTGTGACGGAAGAGAGACCATAGATATTCTTGCTTTCCGGCTGACCGGAGATATAGAGGCCGTACTGCACCTGCACCTTGTCGCTGGTCGCATGGTGGCCCGCCTCGTCATAGACAACGACCCAATAGGTGCCGCGTTCCCACGCGTTGATGGATGGGGAATCTTCGGAAAGCCGCGTGGCAAGCGGGTTGAAGATCTCCATGGTAATGGTCTCCGTCTCGGTAGACGCGATTGTGCCCTCGGTGGCTGTCACGGAATGGTCGACGGTGCCCGAAATGCCGTTCTGCTTTTTCCACGCCTCCAGAAACTCGGCGGCGATGGGGCTGGTCTTTTCCTTCGCCTGGGAGACGGTCGCCACGGTGTCGCCATAGAACCCGGTCAAAAAGTCCGTCAGGGCGGAAGTGCCGACCGTGGGCAAGGCCGGCGCATACCACCATTCATAGGTATATTCGCCCTCGCCGCCGGCGGCCTCCACGGTCAAATCCGTATAGCCGCCCTTGGGGATGAAGCCGCCCTCCGGCTGCTGAACGATGCGCAGAGGATTCCCCGGGACGGGGTCGTTCCGCAAAAAGCCGAAGCCCGAAGGGAGGCTCATGCCGCTGAAGGGCGCCGCCACCGGGGCGGGCGCAGGCGTGGCCGGGACGGGGGTCGCCGGGACGGGCGTCGCCGGGACGGGCGTCGCCGGAACGGGCGTAGCGGGCACGAGGGTGGCCGGAACAGGCGTGGCCGGCACGGGCGTGGCCGGGACAGGCGTCACGGGGACCGCGGTGGGCGGGACCGCCGTGGGCGCGGGGGTCACGGCGGGGTCAGCCGCCCCACAGCGGACGCAGACGCCGCCCTGGTAGCTGTGGCCCAGGGCCGGCAGGGTCTGCTGGGCCGAGAGCACCTCCCCGCAGACAGAGCACTTGACCCCGTCGCTTAGGCCAGTCTCGGTGCAGGTGGCCGCCTGGCCGGGAAAGGTGACCGGGGTGTGGCCCTTGGCCGGGATGTCCTCGGTCTCGCTTTCGTGGCAGCGGTTGCACTGGTGATAGCGGGTGCCGCTTTCCGTGCAGGTGGCCTCCTTCCGGGTGATCCACTCGCCCCAATCATGGCCCAGGGCGGGAATCTCTTCATAATCCCGGGTGGCATAGCACTTGGTGCACTGATATTCCCGCATGCCGGGGTTGGTGCAGTCGGGTGGGTTCTCATAGACCACCCAGTCGTGCTTGCCGTCCTCGCTGTTGGGGCAGGTGTCCTCCTCCGCGTGGGCGTGGGGCGCCGGGACCAGGGCTAACGACGCCACCAGCAGGGCGATGAGCAGCAGGGATAGGATTCGCTTGCCTGTGGTCATATGAACCTCCTATATGGTCGGTTGGGGGAAAAGAGAATGGGATTGATGTGATCAATATATAGAATACCAAACAATCCGCCCCGTTGCAAGTTCTTCCCTAAAAATGGGGAAGTTTTTTTCGGTCAGTTCAGGCAGCTGTCGATGAAGGCCTGGGTGATGGCCCGGTAGCGGGGGGTGTCCACCAGGTAGCTCATGCCGTGGCCGGCGGTGGGAAAGGTGAAGCGGGTGACCCGGGCCGGGTTGGCGGCGGCCATGGGCTCGGACATATAGGCGGGGACAAAGCGGTCGTCCTCCCCGTGGAGGATGAGGATGGGCACCGGGGTTTGCTTCACCGCCTCATGGCAGCAGAGGGTGCCGAAGCGGAAGCCCCCGAAGAGAAAGGCCCCCAGGCGCAGGAAGGGCCACAGGACCCTGCCGGGGAAGCCCGCCTTGGTGGCCGTGAGGACGATGATGTCCCGGGGCAGGTCGTAGGGGCAGTCGGCCAGGATGCCCTTCACCGCCTGGGGCAGGGGCAGGGCCGCGGCCATGAGGACCGTGGCGGCGCCCATGGAGATGCCGTGGAGGAAGAGGGGCGTGCCGGGGAAGCGGTCGGCACAGTATTGGGCCCAGCGGAGCACGTCGTCCCGCTCCTTGATGCCGAAGGTCATGGTGTGACCCTGGCTGTCCCCCTGGGCCCGCTGGTGGATGAGGAGGACGCCGTCGCCCCGGGAGAGGAGGGTTTGGGCCCCGCCGCAGAAGTCCCGCACGCCCATGCCCCGGTAGCCGTGGCAGCAGATGTGGAGGGGGCGGCCCGGCTGACCGGCGAAGTAGTCCCCCGCCAAGCGCAGGCCGTCCTTCGACCGGATATACACCCGCTCCTGGGGGAGTTGGAGCAGCTCCTCGATGAGGCGGAGCATCTCCTCCCGCCAGGGGTCATACTGCTCGCCCCGAGGCAGGTGCTGGGGGATGTTTTGCCGGCCCACGGGGGCATAGAGGACGAAGCGATAGACGCCGTAGCAGAAGGCGAGGAGGAGCAAAAGCAGAATGAGAATGAGAAAAAGAGGGAGCATGGGGACCTCCGAGGGATGTGCGATATTATAAGTATAGCGCGGTTTTGGGCGCGGGGCAACAAAAAACCGCGGGGCGACCCCTCCCCCGCGGTTTTGCTTTGCTTTGGGATCAGTTGGACTCCCGGACGGCGTGGTAGCTGCCCACCGCCGCCATGGCCACGATGACGCCGTTGACCAGACACAGCAGGATGTCCTGGGCCCGGATGGGGCCGCCCCCGAAGACGACGGCCGCCACCAGCAGCACCAGGGCCACCAGATACGCCCAGAGCCGGGTGGGCAGGCGGCGGATGCCGGGCAGGTCCTTGGTGAACTCGGTGATGATGAGCACCGCCATGACGGCGCCGCCGTAGGTGGCCAGATCGCCCCAGGTCAAAAATCCTTCCATCATGATTCCTTCTCCTTTTCGTTGGTGTACAGAAGGCGTTTGAGCGCCTCCTTCAGGTTGTCCAGATCCCCGTTGCCGCCCAGCAGCTCGTGGTAGATCCTGTGTCCCCGGTTCCAGTTGCGCAGCTCCTCATAGTCGATGCGGCCCAACCGCAGATGGTGGAGGGCCAGCTGCTCCAGCCGATCCTGCAGCAGCCAGCGCATGCCCTGGACCTCCCCCGTGTCCAAGCGCTTTTTGGCGGCCCGGTCGTTGAGAAAGGCGGTCACCGCCGCCGTGGCGGCCCCGCTGCCCAGCAGGGCGCAGAGGATGGTGATGGCGCCTTCGCTCATCCCAGATCCCCCCACAGGGCCCACTCCCCGCTGCTCAGGCGCTTGAGATGGCAGACGCCGTAACGGTCGGAGATGGCGCGCTTGCTGTTGGCGGAGAGGATGCTCACGCTGGTGGAAGCGGAGGCGATGGTCACGGTGCCCGTGCCGAAGCGGGCCAGGGTGATCTCCGTGCCGATGGGCAAGATGGCGGTGCTCTGGGGGATGGTCACGGTCACGTTGGCGGAGCCGTTGTTCAGGCGGATGAAGCGGCCCGCGTCGTCGGCCACCAGGGTGTAGTTGGCGGTGACGGTCCGGATGGGGGCGCTCAGCTGGCTGGCCTTCACCTTGCCGGAAGAGTCCAGGCCGGCCGCGCCCAGGCTGGCCGCGGTAAGGGAGACGGCGCCGGTGGAGCCGTTCACGGAGGTGACCCCGCCGGTGTCCCCCTTGGGCCCCTGCTCCCCCTGGGGCCCCTGCTCCCCCTGAGGGCCCGTCGGGCCCGGTTCGCCCTGGGGCCCCTGCTCGCCCTGGGGACCCTGCTCCCCCTGGGGGCCCTGGGCGCCGGTGGCGCCGGTGTCGCCCCGCAGCTCCGCCAGGAAGGACCAAAGGGTTCCGTCGTAGGCGTAGACCCGGCGGGTGACGGGGTTGAAATAGAAATCTCCCGCCTGGGCCCCGGGCACCTGGGCGCTGATGGCGGAGCCGGTGCCGCTCATTTCGGTGCCGGCGAACCAGTGGGTGCACCGCTCCATGGCCGCCTGCAGGGCCGGGAAGTTGCTCCAGTTCTCCACCGCCGCCTCCAGATCCGCCCCGGGATAGGCCAGGAAGCTGAAGGGCACGGCGGAGATCAGGGTGTCGCCGGCCCTGGTTTCCGTGGAATAGAGCTGCAGGACGCACAGGTTGGTGCCGGGTCCGTAGCTGCCGGCGAACAGGCGGATGTCCACCTGGTTGGAGCCGGGGCTGAAGGTGATCCCGCTGCCGGCAAGGGCGCTGTCCTGGGTGACGACGCCCCGGCTGGAACAGACCACCAGCACCAGCCGATGGTCCGCTGCCAGAGGCAAAGCCTCCCCATCCGCTTCCAGCAGGAAGCGCAGCACGTTTCCCGTGTCGCCGGCCACGATCCCCCTGAGCTCCCCGGCAAAGGGGCGCAGGGTGTCCAGATGAATGGTCTGGGTTTTCAATAGCTGTGACATGTTTCCTCCTCGTGTTGTTGACCCCACACACACAGCATAGCGGCAAATACTAACGGATTTTTCCGATAATTTGTTCATTCCCTGTTGCTTTTGGGCGAAAAGGAGCATACAATCTCTGTTCATGAGGCTTGCAAAATATAAGGAAAAGCTGATAGGCGACCGGGCGTTCTACAAGCTGGTGCTGACCATCGCCCTGCCGGTGATGATCCAGAACGGCATCACCAGCTTTGTGAACATGCTGGACAATCTCATGGTGGGCGGCATCGGCACGGAGCAGATGAGCGGCGTGGCCATCTGCAACCAGCTGATCTTCGTGTTCAACCTGTGCGTGTTCGGGGGCCTGAGCGGCGCCGGCATCTACGGGGCCCAGTTTTCCGGCAAGCGGGATCTGGAGGGCGTGCGCAGCGTCTTCCGGTTCAAGCTCTGGCTCATCACGGTGCTGTCCCTGGCGGGGGTGACGGTGCTGATCCTGTTCGACGAGCCCCTCCTCTCCCTGTTTCTCCACCAGGGCAGCGAGCAGGGGGACCTGGCGCTGACCCTCCGCTGCGCCAAGGAATACCTGGCCGTAGCTCTCATCGGCCTGCCCGTGTACGCCCTGTCCCAGGCCTACGCCTCCACCCTACGGGAGACCGCCAGCACCACATTGCCCATGGGGGCGGGGATCGCGGCGGTGATCGTGAACCTGGTGGGGAACTGGATTTTGATATACGGCCACTTCGGCGCGCCCCGGCTGGGGGTGGTTGGCGCCGCCTGGGCCACGGTCCTCTCCCGGTTCGTGGAGCTGGCCATCATCCTGCTCTTCACCCATCTGCGCCCAGACATCCATCCCTTTGCCGCGGGGCTCTACAAAACCATTCGGGTGCCCCGGAAGCTGGCGGGGCTGATCCTACTCAAGGGCATGCCCCTGCTCCTTAACGAAGCCCTCTGGTCCTCAGGCCAGACCACCCTGGTGCAGATCTACTCCACCCGGGGCCTGGCTGTGGTGGCGGCCATCAACATCTCCAACACCATCTCCATGCTGTTCAACATCGTGTTCATGTCCCTGGGTTCCTCCATCGGCATCGTGGTGGGGAACCTGCTGGGGGCGGGCGAGCTGGAGGAGGCCCGGCGCACCAACACCCGGCTCACCGCCTTCTCCGTGATGTGCTGCTTCGCCATCGGCGGCCTCCTGGCGGCCACGGCGGGGGTCTATCCCCGGCTCTACAACACCACCGGGGAAGTGCGGGCCATTGCGTCCAGCCTGATCCTCATCACCTCCGCCATCATGCCCGTCCACGCCTTCACCAACGCCTGCTATTTCACCCTCCGCTCCGGAGGCTTAACGAAGCTCACCATGATCTACGACTGCTGCTTCGTCTGGGGCGTGTGCATCCCCCTGGCCTTCTGCCTGTGCCGGTTCACGGCGCTGCCCATCGTGCCGGTGTACGCCGCGGTCACCGCCACGGAGGGGCTCAAGGCCCTCTTCGGCTACGGCTTCGTTCGCCAGGGCAAGTGGGCCCGGAACATCGTGGAGAACGATTAGTTTTTTCTTCTGTGCTTTTTCTTTTCAGTGAAAAGAAAAAGCCCCAAAAAGAAAAGCGCAGGATGAGATTTCGGTATCCCTTCGCATGCGTTTATCCCCTTGGCTTCTCTTTTTTCGGTCCCTTTTTTACTCTTCTCCTGAAGAGAAAAAAGGGACAAAACAAAAAGCCCCAAGATCACATCTTGGGGCTCGTTCTATTCTTGCTCTCAGTGGGCCTTGCGCATGGTGGCGTCCACGAACTGACAGCGGGTAAGGCCGTCCTGGGTGTAGGTCTCCAAGGTGCCCTCCACGATGACCTCCGTGCCCACGGCGGGGAGGCTGGCCCCCTCCGGGTCCTTCAGCACGAACTCCACCACGGCGGCGCAGCAGCCCGCCTGGTCCGGCATCTCCAGGGCGATGCGGTCCGTGGTGTAGGTGCCGTTCTTGTCCCCGTCGGGATAGGGACGGAAATACCCCACCAGCCGGGCGGTCTTGCCCACATACTTATCCGGGGTCTGGGTCACCTGGGTGATCTCGGCATAGCGCATGTTGGGGTTCATCCGGCTCAGATCCAGGTCCACGTCGGAGGCGCCGCCCCCGCCGCAGCCCAGGAGGGGAAGCAGGATCATCAGGGCCGAAAGGGCCAGCAGCAACAGCTTTTTACGCATGGGAAATGCCTCCTTTTATTCTGCCGATCAGGGTGAAGATACCAAAGGCCAGCGCGTCCACCGCCACGATGGTGGAGCCCACGGGGGTGCCTCCCAGGATGGAGATGAGCATGCCCGCCAGGGCGCAGGCCACGGACAGGACGGCGGAGCAGATGGTGACGGACAGGAAGGTTTTATGGACCCGCATGGCCGACAGGGCCGGGAAGATGACCAGGGCCGAGATGAGCAATGACCCCACCAGGTTCATAGCCAGGACGATGATCACCGCGATGATGACCGCGATGATCAGGTTGTAGAGCCGGGCGTTGGTGCCCGTGGCCTGGGCGAAGGTCTCGTCGAAGGTCACGGCGAAGATCTTGTGGTAGAACAGGAGGAAGGCCGCCACCACCAGCACCGAGAGGACGATGCTCAAAACCACCTCCCGGACCGTCAGGGTCAGGATGGAGGTGGAGCCGAAGAGGGTGCTGCACACGTCCCCGGACAGGTTCGAGGAAGTGGAGAAGATGTTCATGAGCAGGTAGCCAAAGGCCAGGGCCCCCACGGACACCATGGCGATGGCTGCGTCCCCCTTGACGGCGGCCCGCTGGCCCGCGCTCAGCAGCAGCACCGCGCTCAGGACGGTGATGGGCAGCACCAGCAGCATCTCGTTGCTTATTCCCAGCACCGTGGCGATGGTCATGGCGCCGAAGGCCACGTGGGAAAGCCCGTCGCCGATGAAGGAGAAGCGCTTGAGCACCAGCGTCACCCCCAGCAGGGAGGAACACAGGGCGATGAGCACGCCCACGATGAGGGCGTAGCGAACGAAGGGATACTGCAGATACTGCAGCAGGGTCTGGATCATAGCTCCACCTCCCTTTGGGTGAACCGCCGGCCCACGGCGCTGTCTAAATACTCTTCTCTGGTGCCGAAGAAGGCCCGCGCCCCCATGTGGAGGATGTGGGTGGCGTAGGGCAGGGCGGCGGCGATGTCATGGGAGATCATGATGAGGGTGACCCCCTCCCTGTGCAGGCTCTTCAAAACAGCGTACATCTCCGCCGTGGCCTGGGGGTCAAGGCCCGAGACCGGCTCATCCAGCAGCAAAATCTTCCCCGTGGCGCAGAGGGCCCGGGCCAAAAGGACCCGCTGCTGCTGGCCCCCGGACAGCTCCCGATAGCACCGATCCTGAAGGGGCAGGACGCCCATGCGCTCCATGTTGCGCCGGGCCAGGGCTTTCTCCTCCGCAGTATAGAACGGGCGCAGACCGCAACGGCCCTGGCAGCCGGAGAGGACGATCTCCCGGACCGAGGCGGGGAAATCCCGCTGGACGGGGGTCTGCTGGGGCAGGTAGCCGATGTGGCTGCTCTTGAGCCCCTCCCCGAAGAGGATCTGCCCGGCCATGGGGGGCTGGAGCCCCAGCATGGTCCGCATAAGGGTGGATTTGCCGGAGCCGTTTTCCCCCACGATGCACAGATAGTCGCCCTCGTGGACGGAAAAGCTCACATGCTCCGCCAGGATGCGGTTGTCGTACCCCAGCGTCAGGTCCTGAATGGTGAGTAAAGCCATGTCCTTATCCTTTCCCGGTCAGCGCCGCTTGGAGCACCGAGAGATTCTCCTCCATGATGGCCAGGTAGTCGGCCCCGTTCTGCACATCCTTTGCGGTGACGGACTGGAGGGAGTTCAGCGTCAGGATGGTTTGATCCTTGGTTTGGGTGGTGTTGACGATGGTCTGGGCGATGCGCCCGTCCCCGCCCTCGATCATCAGGACGGCGGGGAGCCGCAGCTCGTCCACCTTCCCCGCCAAAAAGGCCACGGTCTCGAAGCTGGCCTCCGTTTCCGCGGAGCAGCCCGAGAAAGCGGCGTAGTAGGCGAGGCCGTAATCATCCGTCAGATACCGGAAAGGGAACCGGTCCCCGAAGAGCAGGGTGCGCACCGATGCCTGGGCCACGGTTTGCTCATAGCGGGCGTCCAGGGCGTTCAGCTTCTGCACATAGGCGGCCGCATTGGCGGCATATTGGGAGGCGCCGGCCGGGTCCAGTTCCGACAGGGCCTGGGCGATCCGGTCCACCAGGCAGGCGGCGTTTTTCAGGGACAGCCAGATATGCTCGTCCAAAGCTTCGTCCTCCGGCTCCCCTTCCATGCCCTCCGCCAGCTCCTCCGCCTTGGCCGCGTCGCCCAGTTCAGAAAGGAGGTTCAGCGCCAGCATGTTCTCGTTCTGGGCCTCCTGCAGGGCGTCCGCCACCCAGGAATCGGACTCGCCCCCCACGTAGAGGAACACATCGCAGGCGGTAATCTGCAGGATGTCCCGGGCCGTGGGCTGGAAGCTGTGCAGATCCACCCCGGTGTCCAGCAGCATGGTGATCCGGGCGTCCTCCTCCCCCACCACGTGTTTCACCCAGTCGTAAAGGGGAAAGATGGTGGTGACGATGTGAAGGCCGCCGGCCTGCCGGGGCGTATCTTCCTTCGGCTCGCCGCAGGCACAAAGACCCAGCAGCAGCGAAAAGGCTAACAGGATACAAACCGTTTTTCTCATGCTTTGAGCATACAGAGAGGCGGGCGGTTTGTCAATGGCAACCGTCGTCTTTTGGGCGGGAAAGGGAATAAACATAGGCGCTGCCCCGGCGGTCCACCCGGCGGATGGCGTCCATACAGCAGAGCACGTTGGCGGCGGCGCTCCGGCTGGCCTTGGCAATCCCCATGGCCCGGCCCAGCTCCTGGGCGGTGAAGGTCTCGGGGAGCCCGGCGGGGATGAGGGCGGCGTAGTCCCCCCTGGTCTTCAGGGGGAGGGCCCCCAGGAACCGGGTGGGGGCGAATTCCAGCTTTCGGACGGCGCGGCGGCCCGCCCCCGCGATCAGGCGTACCTCCTCCCCTTCCAGCCGCACCAGCAGCAGGGAGAAGTTGGGGTCAGGCAAAAAGGCCTTCAGGTACACCAGCTCCGAAAGGAAGCTCTCCGGCCGCTCCCGCTTGGGGCTCTTGCGCTTCTGCAGCAGCTCTCCGGTTTGGGCGTCCATGTTCAGGAGCCATTTGGTTTCGATGATGGGGACGACCACGGTGACGGGATAGTAGGGCAGCAGGGCGGACAGCTTTTCCTTGAGCCGGTGGACGCTGCGGGTCTGGACCTCGAAGACGCCCTGCTCGTTGAGCACGTCCGCAGTGTACCGGCCCAGCTTCACCTCGTGGCGGGCCATGTCCGGCTCGATCATCCGCTTGAGCACCGCGTGGAGGGTCTTCTCCCCCAGGGTACCCACGCCCTGATCCGCCCGGCCCGTTTCCTGCACCGCCCGGCAGGCGGCGGCGAAGCTCATCTCATCCAAATGCCATTCCATAGGGCCAGTATACCGTATTATTCCACGGGAGTAAAGAAAAAGCAGCGGCGCGAGAGCCTCGCGCCGCTGCGGGTAGGATTAAGGTTCGTTCAGGCGATCATCAGACGATGCCCTGAGCCATCATGGCGTCGGCCACCTTCAGGAAGCCAGCGATGTTGGCGCCGGCCACCAGGTTGTAGCCAAGGCCGCACTTCTCGGCCGCTTCCACGGAGGCGGCGTAGATGTTGTCCATGATGTTGTGGAGCTGAGAATCCACTTCCTCGGCCTTCCAGCTGAGGCGCTCGGAGTTCTGGCTCATCTCGAGGCCGCTGACGGACCACGGTGAGGCCCTTGTCCATGAGGAAGTACAGGGCTTCGTTGGTGGTGGGCATGTTGGCGACTTCGATGTAGTACTTGATGCCGTTGTCCACCATCTGCTGGGCTTCCTTCATGCCGATCTCGTTCTGATAGGCGCAGGGCATGCAGATGTCGACCTTGCGGCCCCAGGGCTTCTGCTTGGGGAAGAACTCCACGCCAAACTTGTCGGCGTAGTCCTGGACCCGGTTCCGGTTGGAGGAACGCATCTCCAGCAGGTAGTTGATCTTCTCCTCGGTGACCACGCCGTCGGGATCATAGATGAAGCCGTCGGGGCCGGACAGGGTGACGACCTTGGCGCCCAGCTGAGCGGCCTTCTTGCAGACGCCCCAGGCCACGTTGCCGAAGCCGGAGACCGCGATGGTCTTGCCTTCCATGGTCTCGCCGTCATGCTTCAAAACGTTCTCGGCATAGTAGATGGCGCCGAAGCCGGTGGCCTCAGGACGGATCAGGGAGCCGCCGTAGGAACGGCCCTTGCCGGTGAGCACGCCGTTCTCATAGGCGTTGCGGATGCGCTTGTACTGGCCGAACAGGAAGCCGATCTCCCGGCCGCCCACACCGATGTCGCCGGCGGGCACGTCCAGGTTGGGACCGATGTGGCGATAGAGCTCGGTCATGAAGCTCTGGCAGAACCGCATGATCTCCGCATCGGACTTGCCGGTGGGATCGAAATCGGAACCGCCCTTGCCGCCGCCCATGGGCAGGCTGGTCAGGCTGTTTTTGAAGGTCTGCTCAAAGCCCAGGAACTTCATGACAGACTGGTTCACGTGGGAAGCGAAACGGAGGCCGCCCTTGTAGGGACCGATGGCGCTGTTGAACTGTACGCGGAAACCGCGGTTTACCTTGACTTCGCCGGCATCATTGACCCAGGGAACCCGGAACTGAATGATCCTCTCGGGCTCAACCAGCCGCTCCAGCAAGCCGGCCTTCTCGTACTCGGGGTGCTGCTCAACGACCTTCTCCAGGGAACGGAGAACCTCTTCCACGGTCTGAATGAATTCCTTCTGATCCGGATCGCGGCGCTTTACATCCTCAATAACTCTCTCGATGTATGCGTTCATAGTGACCTCCATTATGAAATTTGTTGCCTCCGCCTGCACCGCATACTGCAGGTTTCATTGCATCTCTATCATATCACAACAGAAAAAGATGTCAACCCGAAAAGACGGCAGGAACAGCCAAAAAGCACCGGGAGACCTGTTGCTGGTCCCCCGGCGAAAGATAATATATTTTATCGGCAGCTTACTTGATGAGCTGCTGGGGCTTGGGCTCCTCCCCCTCGGGGGTGGCGCCCTTGCGGACGATCAGGTTGGTGACGATGCCCAATATCAGAGCGCAGGCCACGGTGGTGATGGTGATGGTGCCCATTCTCGTGGTGAAGCTGAGGGAAAGGCCGCCCACGCCGGCGATCAGGATGACGGAGGCCACGAACAGGTTCCGGTTGTCGTTCAGGTCAACGGGCTGGAGCATCTTGAGACCGGACACGGCGATGAAGCCGTAGAGGGTCATGCACACGCCGCCCATGACGCAGGGAGGGATGGAATCCAGGAAGGCCACCAGGGGGCTGACGAAGGCAACCAGGATGGACAGGAACGCGGCGTAGGTCACGGTGATGACGGAGGCGTTCTGGGTGATGGCCACGCAGCCGATGGACTCACCGTAGGTGGTGTTGGGGCAGCCGCCGAAGAAGGCGCCGGCCATGGAGCCGATGCCGTCGCCCAGCAGGGTCTTGTCAAGGCCCGGATCAACGGTCAGATCCTTCTCGATGATGGAGGACAGGTTCTTGTGGTCGGCCAAATGCTCGGCGAAGACCACCATGGCCACGGGCACGTAGGCAAAGAAGATGCTCAGCACGTAGGTGCCGTTGAGCTCGGAAAGGCCGTCCTTGGCGATGAGGAAGGAGAACTGGGGCACGCTGAGGAAGGTTTTGAGCTTCACGCCGCCCGCAAACAGGCCGGTGAAGGGGGCAAAGTCGATGACCTTCAAAGCGTCGTTGCCGGTGGCGTTGCCGATGAGGGTGAAGCAGGCGGCCACCGCGTAGCCGGCCAGGATGCCGATGATGAAGGGGATTAGGCGGATCCGCTTGCTGCCGTAGACGGAGCAGATGATGACCACGAACAGGGTGACCAGGGCGCAGATGAGGGCCACATAGGGAGAGGTGGCGGGGCCGTCGCCCTTGACCATGTCGCCCACGGCGTTGCCCGCCAGGCTAAGGCCGATGATGGCCACGATGGGCCCAATGATGACGGAAGGCATGAGCCGATTGATCCACTGGACGCCGGAAGCCTTCACGATGATGGCGAAGACCACGTACACAAGGCCTGCGAACACGGCGCCCAGGATGAGGCCCAGGAACCCGAGGCTCATGGACACGCCGCCGGCGAAAGCCGCGAACATGGAACCCAGGAACGCGAAGGAGGAGCCCAGGAACACGGGGCTGCGGAACTTGGTGAAGAGCTGATAGACCAACGTGCCTACGCCGGCGCCGAAGAGGGCGGCGGAAGCGGTCATGCCGTTGCCGATGATGGCGGGCACGGCGATGGTGGCGGCCATGATGGCCAGCAGCTGCTGGAACGCGAATACCACGCGCTCGGAGAATTGAGGCTTGTCCTCCACGTTGTAGATGAGTTTCATTGTTTGTACTCCCTTTCTTATTTACCTATATCTTATCCGCCATGATCTCAGCGGATAGCGAACAGCTTGACGCCCATGGGCTCCCCGTCCACCTCGGGTACGGTGACGAAGATCATCTCGTCCCGGGAGGTGGGGATGTTTTTGCCCACGAAATCCGGGCGGATGGGCAGCTCCCGATGGCCCCGGTCGATGAGCACGCACAGCTGGATGGACGCCGGCCGGCCGAAAGCGAAGATGCCCTCCATGGCGGCCCGGGCGGTGCGGCCGGTGAAGATCACGTCGTCCACCAGTATCACATCCTTCCCCGCCACCTCCACGGGGAAATGGGAGTCCCCGGCGTCGGGCAGGGAGCTGATCTCGGAGAGATCGTCCCGGTAGAGGGTGATGTCCATGTAGCCCACGGGGGCGGACGCGCCATCGAACTTCTCCATGTTGGCGGCGATGGCCTCGGCCAGAGGCAGGCCCCGGCGCTTGATGCCCACCAGCAAAACGTTTTGGGTGCCCCGGTTCCGCTCGATGATCTCATGGGTCAGCCGGGCCAAAGACCGCTGGACCGCGGCCTCATCCATGATCTGGGCTTTGAACTTCATGGGACATCCTTTCCGCGGGACGGGCCATGAAAAAAGCCCGCCGATGTTCCGGCAGGCTTTGCATACATCCTTATGTGCCCGTGGGGGCCCTGTGCTTGCTGACCTTGCCGGCATCTCTGTACCGCTTAAAAATCATCGGGCGTATATTAGCATACGTTTGTGGATTTGTAAAGGGGTTTTGGAAAATAAACACCCACATTTTGTAGCCGCGACTCGTCGCGGCCACAAGCTCTTCCGCTCACGCGCCGTAGCCGTAGACTTTGAGGAAGTAGCGGTAGAGAGGCATGAGAGTGGAGAGGTGGTCGCAGATGAGGGGGACCAGGTCGTGGGAGAAGAGCTTCTCGTTGAAGGGCTCCTCGTGGCTCATCCACAGATATTTCTTGTTGTACCAGGGGGCGAGTTCGTCGCCCGCGTGACCCTTCTTGCGGCCGTACTCCGGGCCGTTGAGGGTGAAGTAATCCTGCCGGTTGAACTGGCGGACCAGCTTCAGGAAGGTCTCGGGGTCGTCGTCGATGCTCTTGCGGAAGCCCGCCATGCCCTGAGGATCCCGCCAGTAGTCGCCGCCGATCTGCCAGCTAAGGGCATTGATGCCGAAGAACAGGGTGCCGCCGCCCGGCATGCTCCTAGAGGGCTTCAAAGAGAACCAAAGCTCCTCCTTGTAGGGGCTCCGGCCGAAGAGGCGGCGGGCATCCCGGTAGATGCGGGAGATGTGGAGTTCAAAGGGGTCGTCAGGGAAGCGGCGGACCATCTCGGCCATGACCTCCTTGCCGAGCTCGTCCATGGGCTTTTTCAGGCTCCGCTCGTAGATCTCCCGGCGCGCTTCGAACCAGGGGCGGTCGTTGTTGAGGGCGAGGTTCAGCATGAACTCGCTGGTTTCCTGGGAAAATCCAGTGAACATGAGGGTATCCTTCTTCCTTCGGTTTGGTTAGGTCATTTTAGCCTTTTGGAGGTTTTGTTGTCAAGGGACGGGCGGGGAAAACAAATTTGCACGGAAAACGAAAAATTGCTTGCAATTTCGTGCTGTATTCGCCATAATAAGACATATATTTTTCTTCAGGAGGTTAGCTTGCATGGCGAATGAGAGCAAGGGTTTCGCGCCCCTTCAGGAGCGCATCCGCAAAGAGGGCCGCGTTCTGCCGGGGAACATTATCAAGGTGGACGGCTTTTTGAATCACCGGGTGGACATGCAGCTGATGCACGAGCTGAGCCATGAGTTTTTGCGCCGGTTCGACACCTCCAAGGTGACGCTGGTCATGACCGTGGAGGCCAGCGGCATCGCCCTGGCCTCCGCCGTGGCGGCGGATCTGGGCGTGCCCCTGCTGTATGCCAAGAAGGCCAAGTCCGACAACATTGAGGGCGGCCTGTTCCAGAGCGAGATCATGTCCTACACCTATAAGAAGAAGGTGACGCTGCTGGTGTCCCGGCAGTGGCTGCATCCTGAGGACAAGGTCCTGGTCATCGACGATTTTCTGGCCATGGGCGAGGCGTTGCGGGGCGTGGTGGAGATCGTGAAGCAGTCCGGGGCCGAGCTGGTCGGCATCGGCGCGGCCGTGGAGAAGGGCTTCCAGCCCGGCGGGCAGAAGCTCCGCGACGCAGGCTACCATGTGGAGTCCCTGGCCATCATCGAGAGCGCGGACCCGGAGAAGGGGATCGTGTTCAGGGGCGAGTAAGGACTGTTTACCTGCGACTTTTTCTTTTCAGTGAAAAGAAAAAGTCACCCAAAAAGAAAAGCTCAGGAAGACTGATATGGCAGTATTCCTGAGTTTTTTGTATTCCCGAAGTTCTATTTGACCTTTTTTTCGAGAAAAGGGCAAAAATGCCACCCCTTCGGCATAGGGTGTGTCGGAGGGGTTTGGTATGAGAAGACGCGGTAAAAGAGTGCTGATCCTGCTGCTGGCGGCGGGGCTGCTCACCGGGGCGGCCTTCGGCTACATCAACGCGAACCTGCGGCCCGTGCTGGCGGGCCTGGCCTCCGCCCGGGTGGAGAGCGCCGCGGCCAGGGCCATGAACGAGGCCATTTTGGAGGTCCTTGGCTCCGCCTCCGCCCGGGAGCTCCTGCGGGTGCGGGCGTCCCAGGAGGGGCACATCTCCCTGCTCACGGCGGACGCGGGGCAGCTGAACCTGCTGGCGGCGGACTGCGCGGCCTCCGCCCAAAACAGGATCATGGAGCTGGGGGAGCAGGGGGTGTCCGTGCCTTTGGGCACCCTGAGCGGCATTCCGCTCCTCTCCGGGCTGGGGCCCCGGCTGAGCTTTCGGTTCACCCCGGTGGGCATGGTCCAGGCCGGGTTTCACAGCGAATTCCGCTCCGCGGGCATTAACCAGACCCTGCACCGCATCACCCTGGAGCTCACGGGCACGGTCCGGATCATGCTGCCGGGGAAGGCGGCCACGGTGCTGGTCCAGGCCCAGGCTCCCGTGGCGGAGAACGTGATCGTGGGCGACGTGCCGGAGGCCTACACCAACGTGGCCGATGAGGATGACCTGCTGAACTTCGTCCCCCGCAAATAGGCCCTTATCCTCATTTACAACCGGCCGGGGCCATGGTATACTTGCCCCATGGAACAGAAGATAAACGGAAACATCAGCGGCATCCGCGACGTGCTGCTGGAGGAAATGAAGACCCTCTACGACATGGACCAGCCCGCGGGCACCTTCGCTTCCCGGGAGCTGCTGGAGGCTTTGTGCGCCTTCACGTATAGGATCAACCGGGAGATCAGCGTGTACATCTCCCGGGCGGGCCTTATCAAGGACGTGTCCGTCGGCGACGATCGGACCGTGTCCATGCCCGAAATGCGCCTGGTCCGGAACATCGACCGGCTCAACGGCGTCCGCTGCATCCACACCCACCCCAACGGAAGCGGCTACCTTTCCGACGTGGATTTGGGCACCCTCAATGCCATGCGCCTGGACGCCATGTGCGCTCTACGCCGCCTTTGTGGGCGAGGTGGTGGACGAGGAGCGGCGCCCCCTGATCTACGGCCCCCTGCGGTGGGACCGGCTCCCCCAGCGGGGGCTGCTGGACGCCATCATGGAGGCCGACCAGCGGCTGAAGGCCCCCGCCGTGGACGTGGCCGGGTCAAAGCCCGAGCGGGCCATTTTGGTGGGTATCGAGAACAACGAGGGCTACGACACTCTAAGTGAGTTAGAGGAGCTGGCCAAGACCGCCGGCGTGGAGGTCATCCGCCGGGAGAGCCAGAAGAAGCGCTCCATCGACAGCGCCACCTACATCGGCTCCGGCAAGGCGGACGAGCTGCGGCTTTTAGCCAGCGCCACGGAGGCGGATTTGTTCATCTTCGACGACGAGCTCTCCGCCATCCAGATCCGCAACCTGGAGGACATCCTCTGCACCCCGGTCATCGACCGGACCATGCTGATCCTGGATATCTTCGCCACCCGGGCCACCAGCCGGGAGGGCCGCTTGCAGGTGGAGCTGGCCCAGCTCCAATACCGGCTCCCCAGGCTTCTCGGCACGGGCCTGGCCCTCTCCCGACAGGGCGCGGGCGTGGGCATGCGGGGCCCCGGTGAAAAGAAGCTGGAGATCGACCGCCGCCGCATCCGCCGCCGGATTTACGAACTGAAGGAGGAGCTCAAGGAGGTGGAGGGCCAGCGCTCGTTGCGCCGCACCGCCCGGAAGAAGACCGGCGTGCCTCTTATCGCTTTGGTAGGTTACACCAACGCGGGCAAGAGCACCCTGCTGAACGCCCTCACCAACGCTGCCGTCCTGGCGGAGGACAAGCTCTTTGCCACCCTGGACCCGGTGGTCCGGCAGATCACCCTGCCCCAGGGCACGGCCTGCATCCTCTCCGACACGGTGGGCTTTATCAACAAGCTCCCCACGGATCTCATCGAGGCCTTCCGCTCCACCTTGGAGGAGGTGCGGGACGCGGACTTGATCCTTCACGTGGTGGACAGCAGCTGCCCCCACTACGAGGTCCAGATGCAGGTGGTGGACGAGGTTTTGAACTCCCTGGGCGCGGGCAGCACCCCCCGCATCGACGTGTACAACAAGGTGGACAAGGAGGGAGCCCTGCCCGCCCATCGGGGCACCTTCGTTCATATCAGCGCGCTCACGGGCCAGGGGCTGGACGAGCTTCTGACGAAAGCCGAGGAGATCCTCAATCAGGGCCAGCGGCTCATGGAGCTGTTCATCCCCTACGACAAATACGAGGCCATGCAGGCCCTGCGCGCCGCGGGCAGCATCCTGGAGGAATCCTATGAGGACACCGGCACCCGTGTGAAGGTGATGATCGGCGAGGACAAGCTCTGGAAGGTCAAGCGGTGCTTGGAGTGAGGCTATGAACGATCTGTTCATCCGCGCGGCCTGCCTGGACTGGGCGGGCATCGAAAAGGACAGCTACCTGTGGACCATCCCCGCCATTGCCGGGGTGGACCGGGTGGAGTTTGACAGGCCCGTCACCTGCTTCGTGGGGGAGAACGGCAGCGGCAAATCCACCCTGCTGGAGGCCATGGCCGTGAGCGCCGGCTTCAACCCCGAGGGCGGCACGAAGAACTATGCCTTTTCCACGTTCGATTCCCATTCCGAGCTGTGCGGGAGCATGCGCCTGGTCAAGGGCGTGAAAAAGCCCCGCTGGGGGTACTTCCTTCGGGCGGAAAGCTTCTACAATGTGGCCACGGCGGAGAATGAGTACAGCCGGGGCCCCGGCGGCGTGCCCCAGCACCTCCATGAGAAATCCCACGGGGAGAGCTTCTTAGCCACGGCGCAGAACAACTTTCGGCCCGGCGGGCTCTACTTTTTGGATGAGCCCGAGGCCGCCCTGTCCCCCCAGCGGCAGCTGACCTTGCTTCGGGAGATTTACACCTGCGCCCGGGCCGGGGCTCAGTTCTTTATGGTCACCCACTCGCCCATCCTGCTGGGCCTGCCGGATGCGGCCATCCTTTCCTTCGACGAAGGGCCCCTCCATCCCATCGCCTACGAGGACACGGACAGCTTTCAGATCACCAGCCTGTTTCTCTCCGACCGCAAGCGGCTTTTGCGGGACCTGCTGGAACCGTAGGCCCAAAGTTCCCATTCCTGCCACAATTTCCCCATTGACATCCGCACACATAGGGCTATAATAGTTAACTGACTAACAGTTAACTATTTAATTTTATGCAAAAGGAGGGAATCCATGCAGACGGAGAAATTGGCCAGGCGGATGGCCTTCGTGTCCGCCCTGCGGCGGGCCGCCCTGAACCGGGAGCGGGAGCAGCTGGGGCAGAAGCTTATCCCCGTGCCCCTCATGGCCTATGTGCTGGAGCATCCCGGCTGTACCCAGGGGGAGGTGGCCCAATGGCTCTATATCTCCCCGGCCTCCGTGGCCACCAGCTGCAAGCGCCTGGAGAAGGAGGGCCTGCTGGAGCGGCGGGTGGACCCGGTGAACCGGCGGAAAAACCAGCTCTATGTGACGGAGGAGGGCCGGGCCCTCACCTACGAGAAATGGGCCATGCTCAACCGGGTGAACGAACGGACCTTTGCCGGCATCGGGGAAGGGGAGCTGGCCATCTTCTCCCGGGTCCTGGACAGGATGATCGATAATTTGGGCGGCCGGGACGTGGAACCCAACCAGGTCTTCGCCTCCCTGATGGAAGCGGAAAAGCGAAAGGAAAAGAAATGAAGAACACCGTAAAGCGACTTTTGGGCTACGTGGGCAAGTATAAGTACCCGGCCATCCTTACCATCCTGTGCATGATCGGCGAGGTGGTCTTCGAGGTGCTCATTCCCCGGTACATGGCCCTGCTCATCGACAACGGCATCAGCCTGGGGGACACGGGGTACGTATACCGTATGGGCGGCGTCATGATCCTGCTCACCCTGGGGGCCATGCTCCTGGGCATGCTGGGGGTCATCTTCGGCGCCCGGTCCTCCACGGGCTTCGCCATGAACCTGCAGAACGCGGTCTTCGGCGCGGTGGAGGACTTCTCCTTCAAGAACACGGATAAGTTCACCACCCCGTCCCTCATCACCCGCATGACCAACGACATCACCAACATCCAGCAGGCCTTTCAGATGACCATCCGCATGGCCATGCGCTCCCCGGCTCAGCTTATATTGGCCACCTTCATGGCCATCCGCATCTCCGGCCGGCTTTCCCTGGTGCTGCTGGCGGCCCTGCCGGTGCTGGCCGGTTTTTTGATCCTCATCGGCACCAAGGCCCATCCCCGGTTCATCGCCATGCTCCACCGGTACGACGACATGAACGCCTCCGCCCAGGAGAATCTGATCGCCATCCGGGTGGTGAAGGCCTTCGTCCGGGGAGACTATGAGACAAAGAAGTTCAAGAAGTGCGCCGCGGACGTGCGGGACGCCCAGCTGCGGGCGGAAAAGCTGCTGATCCTCAGCGGCCCCCTCATGACCCTGACCATGTACGCCTGCATCCTGGCGGTGGTGGGCATCGGCAGCAGCCATATCGCCACGGGCCAGATGCTCTCCGGCGAGCTCATCAGCTTCATCTCCTACATCAGCTCCATCCTCATCTCCCTCATGATGCTCAGCATGTACTTCATGATGCTCATCATGTCCTCCGCCTCCGCCAAGCGTCTGGTGGAGGTGCTGGACGAGGTCCCCGCCATCGACGAGAACCGGTCCTCCACCCTGGAGGTGAAGGACGGCTCCGTGGACTTTGACCATGTGGACTTCTCCTACTCCGGCAGCGACGAGAACCCCACCCTGACGGACATCGACCTGCACATCCAAAGCGGCGAGGTCATCGGCGTTATCGGCGGCTCCGGCAGCGGCAAAACCAGCCTGGTCCAGCTGATCCCCCGGCTCTATGAGGTGAACGCCGGGACCGTGAAGGTGGGCGGCGTGAACGTGAAGGACTATTCCACCGACACCCTCCGGGGCGCCATCGGCATGGTGCTGCAGAAGAACGTGCTCTTCTCCGGCACCATCAAAGAGAACCTGAAGTGGGGCGATCCCAACGCCACCGATGACGAGATCGAAGCCGCCTGCAAGGCCGCCTGTGCCCACGATTTCATCCAATCCTTCCCCCAGGGTTACGACACGAACCTGGGCCAGGGGGGCGTGAACGTGTCCGGCGGGCAGAAGCAGCGGCTGTGCATCGCCCGGGCCCTGCTCAAGAACCCCAAGATCCTCATCCTGGACGACTCCACCAGCGCCGTGGATACCGCCACCGACGCGGCCATCCGGGAGGCCTTCAAAAACGCCTGCCCCCAGACCACCAAGATCATCATCGCCCAGCGGCTCAACTCCGTTATGGACGCGGACAGGATCGTGGTCCTGGACGAGGGAAAGATCAACGACGTGGGCACCCATGAGGAGCTGCTCAAGCGGAATCGGATCTACCAGGAGGTCTATGAATCTCAGACCCAGAAGGAGGCGGCATAATGAAAAAACAAGTTTTCCATTATGCGCAGTTTGTGACTTTGCCGCGGACCGGCGCGGCAATTTCGCAGGCGAAACCGTCAAAACGGCCAACAGGGAAGGAGGATTGAAATGGCTAAAGGATTTGCAAAGCCCCAAAACGTGGGCAAAACCTTCTCCCGCCTGTTCAGCTACCTCAAGCCCCACGCGGGCAAGCTCATTCTGGCGGCCCTGCTCCTGCTGGTGAGCAGCCTGGGCGGCGTGGTGGGCACGTATCTGTTGAAGCCCATCTTCAACATCGCCGCGGACATGTTCCAAACCGGCAGCCGGGATTTCGGCCCCATCCTTAGGAACATTTTTCTGCTGGCCGCGGTGTACGTGGCCGGCGTGGGGGCCAACTACGGCCTGAACCGCCTGCTCCTCAAGGTGAACACCAGCGTGCTCTATGAGATCCGCTGCCAGATGTATGAGAAGCTGGAGAAGCTTCCCCTGCAGTACTTCGACAGCCGGACCCATGGCGAGATCATGTCCCGGTTCACCAACGACACCGACACCCTCCGGGAGATGCTCAGCAACGCCCTCCCCAACATGATCAGCAGCTCCGTCACCCTCATCGGCGTGCTGGTGGCCATGCTGCTCATGAACTGGAAGCTCACCCTCCTGGTCCTGGGCATCCTGTTCCTCATGACCCTCTTCGTAGGCCGGCTCACCCGGCTCAGCGCCAAGTATTTCCGGGCGCGTCAAGCCGCCATCGCCGCCGCCAGCGGCTATGTGGAGGAGCACTTCGAGGGCCAGCGGGAGGTGAAGGTGTTCTGCCATGAGGGAAAGGTCAAAACCGAGTTCGGCGCCCTGGCGGAGAACCTCAGGAACGCCGCCGCCAAGGCCAACTCCTACGGCATGATCCTCATGCCCATCATGGGCAACGCCAGCTATATCCTCTTCGCCGTGTCCGCCATGTCCGGCACCGCCCTCATCATCCGGGGGCTCATGGACATCGGCACCCTGGCCGCCTACCTGCAGTACAGCAAGCAGATCGCCCGGCCCATCAACATGATCTCCCAACAGGTCACCAGCGTGCTCAACGCCATGGCCGGCGCCGAGCGGATCTTCGACCTCATGGACACCGCCCCCGAGGTGGATGAGGGCCGGTACACCCTGGAGAAGGTGGGCAAGGATCAGTGGGCCTGGGTTCGGGGGGAGGAGCGGGTGCCCCTTAGGGGCGACGTGCGCTTCGACCACGTGACCTTCTCCTACGACGGGAAGGTGGACGTGCTCAAGGACCTGAGCCTCTACGCCAAGCCCGGCCAGAAGATCGCCTTCGTGGGCTCCACCGGCGCAGGGAAGACCACCATCACCAACCTGATCAACCGGTTCTACGACGTGCAGACCGGGGCCATCACCTACGACGGCATCAACGTGAAGGACATCAAAAAGGACGACCTGCGGCGCTCTCTGGGCATGGTGCTCCAGGACACCCACCTGTTCACCGGCACGGTCATGGAGAACATCCGCTACGGCCGATTGGACGCCACGGACGAGGAGTGCATCGCCGCCGCCAAGCGGAGCAACGCTCACTTCTTCATCTCCCACCTGCCCGAGGGGTATGACACCGTGCTCACCGCCGATGGCGCCAACCTTTCCCAGGGCCAGCGGCAGCTCATCGCCATCGCCCGGGCCGCCGTGGCGGACCCGCCGGTGCTCATTCTCGACGAGGCCACCAGCTCCATCGACACCCGCACCGAGGCTCACATCGAAAAGGGTATGGACGAGCTCATGAAGGGGCGGACCGTGTTCGTCATCGCCCACCGGCTCTCCACCGTCCGCAACGCCAACGCCATCATGGTCCTGGAGCACGGCGTCATCATCGAGCGGGGCGACCATCAGGACCTCCTGGCCCAGCAGGGGCGGTATTACCAGCTGTACATGGGCATGTTTGAGTTGTCTTAATCGGAATCATTTATATTTCGATCCTTTTTCTTGAAAGAAAAAGGACCAAAAAGAACTTTAGGCATACAAAAAAGCTTAGGAATTCTACTTTGTTAGTCTTCCTGAGCTTTTCTTTTTGCGCCGCTTTTTCTTTTTCTCCTGAAAAGAAAAAGCGGCAGATAAGCAATTTATAAAATTGATTTGCAAAATATAGTTGACAAATCCGAAAATGCAATATATACTGTACATCGTCAGGAGGGAAACGTCATGAGAAACCTGAAGCTGAAATTCAAGCGCATCGAGCGCGGCATGTCGCAGACGGAGCTGGCGCAAAAGGCTGGCGTGACCCGGCAGACCATCGGGCTAATCGAGGCGGGGGAGTTCAACCCCTCCATCAAGCTGTGCGTGGCCATCTGTCGGGCCCTGGGCGTCACATTGAACGATATCTTTTGGGAGGAGGAAGAAAATGAAACAGTGGAAAAATAATCTGGACGAGCGGCAGGAGCAGGCTCTGGAAAAAATCGAAGGCAAAGGGTGCTGGCTGGCCTTCTGGGGACTGCTGATCGCCCTTCTGGTGCAGCTGGTGGTGTTTCGAACGGACTTCAAGCCGATGATCGGCGAAGCGGCGGTATTTCTGATCCTTTCGGGCTATCTTGCGGTGGGATGCCTGCGGCAGGGGATCTGGGACAGGCGCCTACAGCCCAATCTCAAAACGAACCTGCTCGTCTCCCTGGTGGTGGCCCTGATCGTTGGGGCGGTGAACTTCGTGGTGATTCTCATCCGATTCCCCGGCGTGACTGCCCGCGGGGCGATAACGGCCCTCATCTGCATGGGGATAACCTTCCTTTTCTGCTTCGGGGTCCTTTCCCTGTTTGCCCGTGTCTACAAAAAGAGGTGCCAGGCCTTGGAATCCGAGCCGGAGGAGTGAGCGGAAGGATTGATAGCTCGCACCCTTTCTTGAAAGAAAGGGTGCAGACCCAAAGAACTTTAGGAATATAAAAAAGCTTAGGAATACTACAGCATTAGTCTTCCTGAGCTTTTCTTTTTGCGCCGCTTTTTCTTTTCCCCAGAGGAGATTTGTCAAGGGGTTTTTCAAATCGGATTGTATGTAAGCTAAGCTCCATCAAAATGGGGGAACGTGTGACTCAACGAAGCAGGAAGCCCGATCACTCGGGCTTCCTGTCTGTTTTGGAGTCTTTGTTTTCAGACCGTGGGGAATTGATCCATGTCACGGCATACACATCCGTCCGGCGGTTGCGGAGGGAGGGGATTTGGGTGCGGACAGTCTGAATACGATCAAGGTCAATCTGGGCATAGAGGATGCAGGGCTCGCTGCCCGCCCGGGCCAGGATCTGGCCCCAGGGATCGATAATCATGCTGTTGCCGTAGGCCAGGTATTGTTCCTTCTGTCCGGTTTGATCGGGTGCCAGGATATAGCAGAAGTTTTCGATGGCCCGGGCGCGCAGCAGGGGCTCCCAATGGGCCTTGCCCGTGGGATAGGTGAAGTTGGCCGGCGTGAAGACGACCTCTGCGCCCTGAAGCGCCATGGCCCGATACAGCTCCGGAAACCGAATATCGTAGCAGATGGATAGCCCCATGCGCCCCAGGGCCGTGTCTACGGTGACGATTCCAGTTCCGGGATGGATGCGGTCGGATTCCCGGCAAGCTGTCCCATCGGCCAGCGTGGCGTCGAAGGTGTGGAGCTTGCGATACCGGGCGACGATCCGGCCTGCCGGGTCGATGAGGACGGAGGTGTTATAGGCCCGGGCGTCTCCGGGTATCCGTTCAAACAAGCTGCCGCTGTGAATATACAGACCGTGCTCCCGGGCCTTGTCCATCAGGATCTGGGTGGTATAACCGGGGATCAGCTCTCTGCCGCCGCCCTCGCCCACGTTTTTTCCGTTCAGGTTCATGACCTCAGGGAAACAGACCAGCCGTGCGCCCCGCGCCGCTGCCTCGTCGATATAACGGCAGGCCACCTTCAGGTTGGCCCCCTTATCGTTTTGGCTGTCCATCTGCACGACGGCCGCCATGTATTGTCGGATGGGCTTCATGTTTTTTCCCTTTCCTCTGCAGTATCGTCAGCTATGTCCGGATGGTCGCCTTATTCCAGCTCGATAGTGGCCGGGGGCTTGCTGGTCAGGTCGTAGAGGACCCGGTTGACGCCCGGGACCTGGTTCACGATCCGGCTCATGACGGTTTCCAGCAGCTCATAGGGCAGGCGCACGGCAGCGGCAGTCATAAAGTCGCTGGTGGCCACGGCCCGCAAGGCCACGGCGTATTCATAGGTGCGGTGGTCCCCCATGACGCCTACGGAGCGCATGTCGGTCAGGGCGGCGAAGAACTGGCCCTGGGCTGTGTCCACGCCGTGGCGAAGGAGTTCCTCTTGAAAGATGGCGTCCGCCTCCTGGACCATGTGCGCCTTTTCCTTCGTGACCTCGCCCACGATCCTCACCCCTAGCCCCGGCCCGGGAAAGGGCTGCCGAAAGACCATCTCCCGGGGCAGGCCCAGCTCCAGGCCCAGGGTACGGACCTCATCCTTGAACAGCATCCGAAGGGGCTCCAATATCCCCTCGAAGGACATGCTTTCAGGCAGGCCGCCCACGTTGTGATGGGATTTGATCATGGCGCCGCCGGACCCGCTCTCCACCACGTCGGGATAGATGGTCCCCTGGGCGAAGAAGGCTACGTCGCCCACCCCTTTGGACACCTCCTCGAAGACCCGGACGAACTGTTCACCGATGATCTTTCGCTTTCGCTCCGGCTCCTCCACGCCTTTGAGGGCGTCGAAAAACCGATCCCGGGCGTCCACCGAAACAAAATCCAAATCGAAATCCCCCTCGGGGCCGAACACTCGACGGACCCCCTCCGCTTCGTTTTTGCGCAGCAGACCGTGATCCACGAACACGCAGGTCAACTGCCTTCCCACGGCCCGGGACAGGAGAGCCGCCGTCACGGAGGAATCCACCCCGCCGGACAGTGCTAGCAGCACCCGCTTTTGACCCACCTTGTCCCGAAGGGCTTTGATCTCGGTCTGGGCGAAGGAGGCCATCTGCCAGGCGCCCTGACAGCCGCAAATGTCCCGGACGAAGCGGCGCAGCATATCTGAGCCCTCCGGCGTGTGCTCCACCTCCGGATGGAACTGGACGGCGTACAGCCGTCGGCTGCTGTCCTCCATGGCTGCTATGGGACAATTGGGGGTGTGAGCCGTGGCGCGAAAGCCGGTTGGCAGGGCCGTGATCCGGTCCGTGTGGCTCATCCAGCAGGTGGTGCTTGGAGGGACGTCCGAAAACAGGGGGCTGTCCGCCGCAAGGGACAAGTCGGTGCGGCCATATTCCGAGGTGTCGGCGGGTTGGACCCGGCCGCCCAAGCGATAAGCCATGAGCTGGGCGCCATAGCAGATGCCCAGCACGGGCACGCCCAAATCGAAGAGCTCAGCGGAACAGGTGGGGGCGTCCGGGGCATAGACGCTGCTGGGGCCGCCGGTGAGGATGATGCCCTTGGGCTGCCTGGCGCGAATGAACTCCAGGGGCGTGGTGTGGGGCAATATCTCGCAATACACACGGCAGGCCCGGATGCGGCGGGCGATAAGCTGCTTATATTGGCCGCCGAAGTCCAGGATGAGAACGGTTTCCGGTTCCATAGCCGTCCTCCTATTCCACGGTGACGCTCTTGGCCAGGTTCCGGGGCTTATCCACGTCCAGGCCCTTGGAAACGCTGGTATAGTAGGCCAGCAGCTGCAGGGGGATGATGGCCAGGCTCCCCATGAAATGGGGGTCCGTCTCGGGCACGAAGAGGGAGAAGTCCAGGAATTTGTCCACGGCCCGGCTGCTTTCTCCGGCCAGGCCCACCAGATAGGCCCCCCGGGCCCGGCACTCGGCCATATTGCTGACGGTCTTTTCCAGCACGTCCCCCTGGGTCAGGGCCCCCACGATCAGCGTGCCCTTCTCCACCAGGCTGATGGTGCCGTGCTTCAGCTCCCCGGCGGCATAGGCCTCGCTGTGGATGTAGGAGATCTCCTTCATTTTCAGGCTCCCCTCCAGGCAGATGGCGTAATCGAGACCCCGGCCGATGAAGAAGATGTCCCGGGCGTTGGCGTGGCGGGCGGCGAACCACTGGATCCGCTCCTTGTCCTGAAGGGTCTGGGCCATCTTTTCCGGCAGGGAGAGAAGGTCCCGGAGCAAAGAGGCGTACCGCTTCTCGTCCAGCTTGCCCTTCACAAAAGCCAGCTCCACGGCAAAGGCGTACAGGGCGCAGAGCTGGGCGCTGTAGGCCTTGGTGGTGGCCACGGCGATCTCCGGCCCCGCCAAGGTGTAGAGCACGTGGTCCGCCTCCCGGGCGATGGAGGAGCCCACCACGTTGACCACGGCCAAGGTGGGTACGTCCTGGTCTTTGGCCGCCCGCAGGGCCGCCAGACTGTCCGCCGTCTCCCCGGATTGGGAGATGACGATGACCAGCGCCCCGGGCCCCAGCAGGCGCTTGCGGTAGCGGAACTCGCTGGCAAGCTCCACCCGCACCGGTACCTCGCACAAATCTTCGATCACATACTGGATGCTCATGCCCACGTGCCAGGCGGAGCCGCAGGCCACGATATGGATGCTTTGGATGGCCGCCAGGTGCTCGGCCGAAAGGCCTGCCGCAGAAAGGTCCACCCGGCCGCCCTTGATCAGGCTGTTCAGGGTATCCTTCACGGCCTGGGGCTGCTCGTGGATCTCCTTGATCATGAAGTGCTCGTAGCCTCCCTTTTGGGCGGCCTCGGCGCTCCAGGTTACGTGGGTCAGAGGGAGCTCGATCTCGTCGCCGTTCAAATCGAAGAAGTGGGCCTCCCCGGGCAGAAGGCGGGCGGATTGGTGGTTTTCAATGTAATACACGTCCCGGGTGTGCTGCAGCAGGGCGGGCACGTCGGAGGCAAGGAAGGTTTCCCCGTCCCCCACGCCGATGACCAGGGGGCTGTCCTTCCGGGCGGCGTAGATCTCCCCGGGATAATCTTTGAACATGAGGGCCAGGGCGTAGCTGCCCCGGACCCGGACCATCATCCGGTTGATGGCGTCGATGGGCCCGATCCTGTACTTCCGATAGTAATAGTCCACCAGCTTGATGGCCACCTCCGTGTCCGTGCCGCTGTAGAACCGATAGCCGTTGTTCAGG
>CACWYB010000028.1 GCA_902765005.1 uncultured Eubacteriales bacterium
TTTCCTTCCCTGCCACTATACCAGCCGGATGCGAACGATTTGCAACATATCTGCAACATAGATTCGGAATAAGTATGAATTGTTGTTTTTTTCTTTTGTCCTTTTTTCTCTTCGCGGGAAGGGAAAAAGGGACCGAAAAAGAGAAGCGAGGAAGGATAAAGGGTTCGCATACAAAAAAAGACCACCAACCGACGATCTTTTTCTTCCTGCGCTTTTCTTTTTGGGCGGCTTTTCCTTTTCACCGAAAAGAAAAAGCCGCATAAGAAAAAGGTTTATGACTCCATCCGCCGCATCAGCGTCTCGTAGGTCTGCTCCAACTCCCGGCTCTCCCGCCAGGCGCAGCCCACGGGCACCCCGGGCCGGTTCTTGCCGTGAAAATCGCTGCCGCAGGTGGTCAGCAGCTTATACTGGTGGGCCAAGGACACGTACAGCTCCGTCTGCCGGGGGGTGTTGGCCGGATAATAGGCCTCGATGCCCAGCAGCCCCATGCTCACCAGCTCCCGCACCAGCCCGTGGAGGTTCTCCCGGATGTGGCAGGGGTGGGCCAGCACCGGCACGCCGTCACTCCGGTGAATGATCTCCAGCACCTGCTCCGGGGTGAACCGCTTCTCCGTGTAATACCCGGGGGTGCCGGGCCGAAGATACTTCATGAACGCCTCCCGCACCTCCGCGGCATAGCCGGCGGCGATGATGGCGTGGGCGATGTGCAGCTTGGTGGTGGCCATCTGCCCGGTGCGCATAAAGGGCCGTACCTCGATGCCCGCGGCGTCCAGCTTGGAGAGGATGATCTCGTTCCGCTTGTCCCGCCGCTCCCGGGCCACCTCCATGGCCCGGTTGAGCACGGGATGGTCCATATCCACATCCAGGCCCAGGATGTGCAGCTCGTGGTGCCACTCGTTGTCGAACTCCACCCCCGGGATCACCGCGACCCCTTCCTCCTTGCCTGCGGCCATAGCTTCCGGAACGCCGGAGATACAGTCGTGATCCGTCACCGCCAGCAGCTCCAGATGCCCTCGGGCGGCGAAATGCACGATCTCCGCCGGCGCATAGGTCCCGTCGGATTGGTCGCTATGGGTGTGCAGGTCAAATCTGTGGTTCATTCGTTCTCTTTCGCTTCCTGTTCGTTTTCTGCCCCGGAGGCCTCTGCCTGGGGCGCCTGCTCCGCCTGCATGACGGCGTCCATGTCCTCCCCCCGGTACACCCGCTCGAAGGCATCGCCGGTGACCCGCTCATACTTCATAAGCATGGCGGCGGTGCGGTGGAGCCCCTCCAGATTCCGGGACAGGAGCTCCTTGGCCCGGGCGTACTGGGCCGCCAGGAGCCGATGGACCTCCTCGTCGATCCGGCCGGCCATCTCCTCGGAATAATCCTTGCCGTGGCCCCACTCCTTGGCGATGAACACCTCCTGGTCCCCGCCGTAGAACACGGGGCCCAGCTCCTCGCTCATGCCGTACTGCTCCACCATCTTCCGGGCGGTGGCGGTGTTCTGCTTGAGATCCTGGCTGGCGCCGGTGCTGATATCCCCCAGCACCAGCTCCTCGGCCACCCGGCCGCCCATGGTCATGCAGATATGGTCCTCCAGCCTGGCCCGGGTCACGTGGTTCCAGTCGTCCTTGGGCAGGGTCATGGTGTAGCCCGCGGCCATGCCCCGGGAGATGATGGACACCTCGTGGACGTTGTCGCACTTAGGGAGCTCGATGGCCAGGATGGCGTGGCCCGCCTCATGGTAGGCCGTATACCGCTTATCCTCCTCGGTGACCACCCGGCTCTTCTTCTCAGGCCCCATCTGGACCCGGGTGATAGCCTCCTCCAGATCCTGCTGGCGGATGAGCTTGCGCCGATCCCGGGCGGTGAGGATGGCCGCCTCGTTGAGCACGTTTTCCAGATCCGCCCCCGTGAACCCGGGGGTCCGCTGGGCAAGAACCGCCAGATCCACATCCGGCTCAAACTTCTTGTTCCGGGCGTGGACCCGCAGAATGGCCTCCCGGCCCTTCACGTCCGGATAGTTCATGGTCACCTGCCGGTCGAACCGGCCCGGCCGCTGCAGGGCGGGGTCCAGGATGTCCGGCCGGTTGGTGGCGGCGATGATGATGATCCCCTCGTTGGGGGCAAAGCCGTCCATCTCCACCAGGAGCTGGTTCAGGGTCTGCTCCTTCTCGTCGTGTCCGCCGCCCAGGCCCGCGCCGCGCTGGCGGCCCACGGCGTCGATCTCGTCGATGAAGATCACCGCCGGGGTGTTCCGCTTGGCGGTGTTGAACAGGTCCCGCACCCGGGACGCGCCCACGCCCACGAACATCTCCACGAAATCGGAGCCGGAGATGGAGAAGAAGGGCACCCCCGCCTCCCCCGCCACAGCCTTGGCCATGAGGGTCTTGCCGGTGCCCGGCGGGCCCACCAGCAGCACGCCCTTGGGGATCCGGGCGCCCACGGCGGCGAAGCGCTGGGGCTCCTTCAAAAAGTCGACGATCTCCTGAAGCTCCAGCTTCTCCTCCTCGGCCCCCGCCACGTCGGCGAAGGTGACCGGGTTCTGCCCCGGAGCGTACTCCCGGGCGTGGGAGCGGCTGAAGTTGCTCATCTGCTTGCCGCCGCCCTGCTGCCGATAGAGGAACCACATGAAGAAGGCCATCATGGCGAACAGCAGCACATAGGGGAGCAGGATGCTCAGCAGGCTCTCGCCCTTGGGCTGGGACACGGTGAAGGGGAAGGGATAATCCACCGAGGACACGGCTTCCGCGTCCTTTCCCTCGGTCCGGGCCAGGAGCAGGGCCATGCTCCGGCTGAACTCCTCCTCCGAGGCGGAGAAGGTGAAGTCCGCCCGGGCGGGCAGATCCTTCGCCGTGAAGGAGGAGCCGGCGTACAGACCGCTGTAGAGCCCCGAGCCCAGAGTCTCATGGAGGGCGGAGACCTTCTTATCCTCCACCAGCTTCACAAAGTCCTGCAGGGTGATCTGGTCCGGGGACTTGGCGGAAAAGCCGCCGCTGATCATATAGAGGATGAGGGCGCCCATGAGCACCCAGATCAGCAGGGTGGATATGTTTTTTCTTGTTCTGGGATTCAATGCGCGTTTCTCCTTGGGGCGGGGCCTTCCCCGCCGCTGTTATTCGTTTTCGTACACCCGAGGGCTGAGCACGCCCACATAGGGCAGGTTCCGGTAGTAACCCTTGTAGTCCAGGCCGTAGCCCACCACAAACTTGTTGGGGATGGTGAAGCCGCAGTAGTCCGGGGTGATCTCGCACTCCCGGCGCTCGGGCTTGTCGAGAAGGGCGCACACCCGCAGGGAGGCGGGCTGCCGCTCGGACAAAAGCCGGGTCAGGTAGGAGAGGGTCAGGCCGCTGTCCATGATGTCCTCGGCGATGATCACGTGCTTGCCCGTAATGCTGCCGTCCATGTCCTTGTTGATGCGGACGATGCCGCTGGTCTTCTGGGCGTCGCCGTAGCTGGAGATGCTCATGAAGTCCATCTTAAGGTGGATGCTCAGGGCCCTGGCCAGGTCCGTGAAGAACACGCAGGCGCCCTTGAGCACGCACAGCAGGACCACTTCCTTGCCGGCGTATTCCCGAGAGATCTGCTCGCCCAGCTCCTTGACCCGCTGCCTGATCTGCTCCTCGCTGACGAGCACCTCCGCAATATCCTGATTCATAAACTCAGCACCCCAGTTCTCCATGACTTTCGTCCCCCTTTTCATAGATGATATGTAGTATCCGTTGGGTCTGGTCACTAATCTTTACCCGTTCCGCCACCGTGCCGCCGGGAATGAACACGGGCCCCGCCTCGTCCAGCAGCACGGGCCGCTGCCGGGCGTCCCGGGACATCTTCCGGTCGATAAAATAATCGGACAGGAGCTTGCTGCCCTCCATACCCAGGGGGGTGAACCTGTCCCCGGGTCGAGGCTGCCGCAGCGTCAGGGCGCCCTGGAGCCTGTCCCCGTCAAGATAGGCTTCCGTGTCCGGGCAGGGGAAGCCGGCTTTTTGCGCCCACGCCGCCCGATAGCGGCCGAAGGGGGTTTCCACCGTCTGCCCCGGGGCGATGCCCGCCTGAAAGCAGGCGTTTTTTGGAGGCGGGCCGAGGATGAGCCTGTCCCCGTCCGCCCGGGCCACCAAGCCCCCGCGCAGGGGGACCTGCCGGCCGGAGGGAAGGGCGAAAAGAGTGGAAAGCCGGGCCACGTCCGCTTCGGTATAGTCCTCCGTGACGCCCCGGATGAGGAGCACCGCCGCCCTGTCCCGCAGCACAGGGGGCAAAGCGGACAGGGCTTTTCGGCTGCCGCGGGCGTCCAGGAGGGCCTGCCGGGCCAAGGAATCCAGAAACTCGTCCTCCACCCGGAGCCTGTCGGCGCAGCGGGCGATATGCTCCGCCGCCCGAGGGTTGATCTCAACCAGGGCCCCCATGCCCTGATGGCGGAGTCGGTTGCGGCTGTGATCCAAGAGGGCGTTGGTGCTGTCCTGGCGATAGGGCTGGCCGCGCTCATCCAAGTAGGCGAGGATCTCCTCCCGGCTGACAAACAGCAGGGGGCGGACCAGGTCAGCGGATCGGGGGGCCATGCCCGTGAGGCCCTTGAGGCCGCTGCCCCGAATCAGGTGCAAAAGCACGGTTTCCGCCTGATCGTCTTGATGGTGGCCCAGGGCGATGGCGTCCGCCCCCAGAGCGGATCTGATCCGGCGCAGAAAGCCGTAGCGGCGCTGCCGGGCCGCTGTTTCCAGGGAAAGGCCGGCGGACCGGGCGAAGGCGGGCACGTCCTCGCTCTCCGCGAACAGGGGCACCTGCAGCTTCAGGCACAGGGTGCGGCAGAAGGCCATGTCCTCCCGGGAGGCTTCGCCCCGGATGCCGTGCTCGAAATGGGCCGCGTACAGGGGGCCGATGCCGCCCTCGTCGTGAAGGCGCTTGAGCTCCAGCAGCAGCGCCACGGAGTCCGGGCCGCCGGAGAGTGCGCACACCACGCCCCCCTGCTCCCTCAGGGAACAGGCGGTCCGTGATTTTTCCGACAGCAGCAACATGGATACCAAACCCCGATTATAATTATTTATATCATACCCTTTGCGCCGCTTTTTGACAAGAGTTTTTATAGAAGTGGAGTATTTGAAAGCTCGCACCCTTTCTTGAAAGAAAGGGTGCGCCAAAGAACTTTAAGAATACTAAAAAGCTCAGGAATACAAACACATTCATATCCCTGAGCTTTTCTTTTTGCGCCGCTTTTTCTTTTCACCGAAAAGAAAAAGCGGCAAAGAAAAAACAATACAATCAATTCACCACATGCAGCGGCTTCCCTTCCAGGAACCCCCGGATACTCTCCGCCGTCACGTCCACGATCCGCTGGCGGGCGTCCAATGTGGCCCAGGCGCAGTGGCCGCTCAGATAGCAGTTGGGCGCCTTCAGCAGCGGGTTATGGATGTCGATGGGTTCCCGGCTCACCACGTCCGCCCCGTAGCCGGCCAGCTTCCCGGCGGCAAGGGCCGCCGCCACGTCCGCCTCGATCACCAGCGAGCCCCGGGCCGTGTTGATGAGCAGGGCCCCGTCCTTCATTTTTGCGATGGTCTCGGCACAGATAAGGCCCCTGTTCTCCGCCGTGGCGGGGCAATGGAGGCTCACCGCATCGGAACGGGCAAGCAGCTCGTCAAGGGACACCTGCCTGCCGGGGAAATCCGGGTGCTCATGGCGGGAATATCCCAGCACCTCCATGCCGAAGGCCCGGGCGATGGCCGCCACCCGGGAGCCGATGGCTCCGCAGCCGATGACGCCCAAGGTCAAATTGGCCAGCTCCACCGGCGTCCGCTCCCACCAGCAGAACTCCGGGCAGGCCGTCCAGGCCCCCTGGCGGATGCGGGCGCTGTGCAGCGCCGTGTGATAGGTCATCTCCAGCAGAAACGCGAACACGCTCTGGGCCACGGAGGCGGTGGCGTACCCGGGCACGTTGCACACCGGGATCCCAAGCTCCCTCGCGGCGGTCACGTCCACCCCGTCGAACCCTGTGGCCAGCACGCACACCAGCTTCAGGGCGCCGGCCCCCTGGAGGACTTCCCGGGTGAGCTTCACCTTGTTGGTGAGCACCACGTCCGCCCCCCGAAGCCGCTGGGGCACCAGCCTTTCGTCCGTCCGATCGTAGAGGGACAGGGTGCCCAGGGCCCGCCATGGGGACAGGTCCAACTCCTCCGGTTTCAGGGTCTTGGCGTCCAAAGCCACGATCTGCATATCCATCTCTCCCTTATCTTCCCTTTTTTCAGCAATATTGTATGCTTTCGGCAAAAGCCCGTCAAATGAACAATCCTTGAACGCTCGCCGACGCACGTTGCCAAGATGACGGAATTGTGGTACTATATACAAAATCATCTTTTGGGGGCATGCATATGTTCATCATTGTGGTCGGCCAGGGCAAGGTCGGCACCACCCTTTCCTCTCAGCTCTGCGCGGAGGGGCACGATATCGTCACCATCGACAGCGAGCCTGCGGTGCTCAAAAAGCTGCAGGAGACCCTGGACGTGGCCACCCTCTGCGGCAACGGCGCCGCGGCCACGGTGCTGGACGAGGCGGGCGCGGCCAAGGCGGACCTGCTCATCGCCTGCACCGATTCGGATGAAGTGAACCTGCTGAGCTGCATGGTGGCCCGGAAGCTGGGCACCAAGAACACCATCGCCCGGGTCCGGAACCCGGAATATGACAGCGATCTGAGGCTGCTGAAGGACGAGTTCCACATTTCGCTTTCCATCAACCCCGAGCTCACCTGCGCCCGGGAGATATTCCGCATCCTCCGCTTCCCCGCCTTTTTGAAACGGGAGACCTTCCTGCGGGATCGGGCGGAGCTGGTGGAGCTGAAGATCGCCCCGGGCAGCCGGCTGGACGGGCTCAAGCTCATGGACCTGCGGCGCCTCACCGACGTGAAGGCCCTGATCTGCGCCGTGGAGCGGCAGGGGCAGGTGACCATCCCCGACGGCAACTTCATCCTCCGGGCGAACGACCGCATCTCCCTCACCGCCGACGCCGCGGGCCTGATCCGCTTTATGAACGATTTGGATCTGCCCACCCCCAGCATCCGCAAGGTGATGATCGTGGGCGGCAGCCGCATCGCCATCCACGTGACCAGGCTCCTGCAGCGGAACAAAGTTCGGGTCACCATCATCGACAACGACGAGCAGAAATGCCGCCGGCTCACGGAGCTTCTGCCCGAGGCCACCATCATCTGCGGCAACGGGTCTTTGCAGGAGGTGCTCCTCTCCGAGGGCGTGCAGGACACGGACGCGGTGCTGGCCCTCACGGGCTTCGACGAGGAGAATTTGACCATCTCCATGTTCGCCAACTACCTGAAGGTGCCCAAGACCGTGACCAAGGTGGATCGGACCGAGCATCTGGAGGTCTATACCAACGCGGGCATCGACACCATCGTTTCCCCCAAGCTTTTGACCGCCAACGAGATCGTCCGCTACGTGCGGGCCATGGGCAGCCGGTCCGGGCAGTCCATGGTGGCCCTGAGCCGGTTCATGGACGGAAAGGTGGAGGCCATGGAGTTCGTGGTCCCCGCCGGCGCCAACTACTGCGACATCCCCTTCAAGGCCCTGCAGAGCCGCCGGCGGAAGAACACCCTGGTGGCGGCCATCGCCCGGAACCGGCAGCTCATCATCCCCAGCGGCAACGACTGCCTGCTGCCTGACGATCGGGTGGTGGTGGTGGCGCCCCGGGACGTGACCATCTCGGAGCTGAAGGACGCCTTCCCCGGAGGCAACGTATGAACGGCCGGGCCGTACGCTATTTCATAGGCCACATCCTGCGCTGGGAGGCCATTTTGATGGCCCCCGCCCTGATCATCGCCATGGTGGACCGATCCTGGGGCGCGGTGAACGGCTTTTTGATCACCATGCTTCTTTTGCTGGTGGTCTCCTCATTGCTGCTGTTCATCGGGCAAAAGGGAGACCACAGCATGCAGGCCCGGGAGGGCTTCGTGATCGTGGGGTTGAGCTGGGTGCTCCTGTCCCTCATCGGCGCCCTGCCCTTCACCCTCTCCGGCCAGATCCCCCGGTATGTGGACGCGGTGTTTGAGACCGCCTCCGGCTTTACCACCACCGGCGCCAGCATCCTGACCAACATCGAGGGGCTGTGCCGGGGGCTGCTGTTCTGGCGGAGCTTCACCCACTGGATCGGCGGCATGGGCGTGCTGGTGTTCGTCATGGCCATCATCCCCCTTTCCAAGGGCAGCGGCGAAAGCATGCACCTTTTGCGGGCCGAGAGCCCGGGGCCGGACGTGGGCAAGGTATCCCCCACCATGCGCAAGACCACCCGCGCCCTCTACGCCATCTACATCGCCCTCACCCTGATCACCTTCCTGCTGCTGGTGCTGGGGGGCGACCCGGCCTTCGACAGCTTCTGCAACGCCGTGGGCGCCGCGGGCACCGGCGGCTTTTCCATCAAGAACGCGGGCATCGGCGCCTACAGCCACTACAGCCAGACGGTGCTCTCCTTCGCCATGATGCTCTTCGGAGTGAACTTCTCCGTGTACTACCTGATCCTCACCCGCCAGGCCCGCCGGGGCCTCATGGACGAGGAGCTCCACTGGTACCTGGGCATCATCCTGGCCACGCTGGTGGTGCTGGTCATCAACACCCGGTCCCTGTTCCCCAGCCTGGGGGAGGGCATCCACCATGTGTTCTTCACCATCTGCTCCATCATCACCACCACGGGCTATTCCACCGTGGACTTCAACCTGTGGCCGGAGCTCTCCAAGTGGATACTGGTGTTGCTCATGTTCATGGGCGCCTCCGCCGGCAGCACGGGCGGCGGCATGAAGGTGAGCCGGATCTTGATCCTCATCAAGAGCCTGGGCAACCAGATCGCCACCATGCTCCGCCCCCGGAGCGTGCACATCGTGCGGCTGAACAAGAAGATGGTGGAGGATTCCACGGTCCGCAGCGTACATGTGTTCAGCCTGGCCTATTTCTTCATCCTGGCCATCTCCGCCCTCATCGTCTCCTTCGACAACTTCGACGGCGTCACCACCCTGACCTCCGTGATCGCCTGCATCAGCAACATCGGCCCGGGCCTCAACATGGTGGGTCCCATGGGCAACTACGCCGCCTTCTCGGACCTTTCTAAAATCGTCCTTTCCCTGGACATGCTCTTTGGGCGGCTGGAGATCTTCCCCATGCTGCTGCTCTTCTCCCCCGCCGCCTGGCGGAACAACGGGTAAAAAAACACGCAACAAAAAAAGCCCGAATGCTCGGGCTTTTTATTTTTCTCGATTGCTCATCGGGTGGTGCCGCGGAAGAGGGGGATGGTCTTCACATAGGTGCGCATAAAGGGCCGCTCCGGGTTTTGGATGCGATTGAGGAGGATGTCCGCCGTCACCCGGCCCATGTCCGCGCTGGGGATGTGGGCCGTGGTCAGGGCGGGCTCCACGATGGCTGACTCCGGGGAGCCGTCGAAGCCGGTGATCATCACATCCTCGGGGATGGACAGGCCCTTTTTCTTCAGGGCGGTCATCAGGTGGATGGCCAGGTAGTCGTTGGCGCAGACGAAGGCGTCCGGGATCCGGGGCATGGCGTCCAGCTGGCTTAGAAGCCAGTCCGTGTCGCCGTAGGCCTCGCTGTCCTTCTGCAGGATGGAGCAGACCGCGCTGGGGGCGAACCCCGCCTCAAGAAGGGCCGTCTGATAGCCCATCCATCGCTCCTCAAAGCTCATGCAGTGGCCGATGTCCCCCACGAAGCCGATCTCCCTGGCGCCGGCCTCGATGAGCCGCCGGGTGAGGGCGATGGCGCTGGAATAGTTCTCCATGCAAATGATATCCCCCTGAAGCAGAGAGCAGCCCGCGTCGGCAAAGGAATCCATGAAGATGGTGGGCAGGCCGATGGAGCAGAGCATGTCCAGATACCCCCTGTCGAAGAGCTCGATGCCCAATATGCCCGCGATGTCCTTGAGCAGCAGGTGGGGCGGCAGGGCCCTGCTCTGCAGCTCCTCCGGGGAGATCTCGTACATTTTCAGATTATATCCGGCCCGACAGATCTGGTTCGTGAAGCCGGTGATGAAGAAGGAGCCGAAGTTGTGGTTCAGAGGCTTGGACTGGGTGAGCAGGGCGATGTTTCCGCCGGAGGCGGGCATCTCCCCTCTCTCCTCCTCCAGGGGCAGCTGATAGTAGCCCAGCTCCTGGGCCTTGAGGATGACGGTCCGCTTGGTGGACTCCGGCACGGCCCCCCGGCCGTTGAACACCTTGGAGACGGTGTTGCGGCTGAGGCCACAGGCATCGGCTATATCCTGGATGGTGACTCGTTTGAGAGCCATGAAGGGTTTCCTTTCTATACTGTGTGATACGTTGAACTAACTATAGCATACCGGTTGTGGAAAATCAAGATGTGCAAAACGTAAACCAATACATCTTTTCGATGGGCCGTATCGTCTCCCATTACCGAAATAGTTACATTTTGTAACGAATTATTTCACATTTTTGTTGACAGTTTGTAAATATTTCCGTATAATGCAATTGGATGGAAAAGGGCTTCCCGCCCCTATTCACATTTCGTAAAAAACAAAAGCGGAAAGGAACCAGAAGGAGGAAACGGTAGCATGTCGGAAGTCGTCATGAAGGGATTGAAGAAGGTCTACGACAACAAAGTGACCGCAGTACATGATGTGAATCTGGAAATCAAGGACAACGAATTCATCGTATTGGTAGGCCCCTCCGGCTGTGGCAAGAGCACCACGCTGCGCATGGTGGCCGGCCTTGAGGAGATCAGCGACGGCGAGCTGTATATCGACGGCAAGCTGGTCAACGATGTGCCCCCCAAGGACAGGGACATCGCCATGGTGTTCCAGAACTACGCCCTGTATCCCCACAAGACCGTGTATGACAACCTGGCCTTCGCCCTCAAGCTTCGCAAGGAGCCCAAGGACGTGATCGACAAGAAGGTCCGCGAGGTAGCCGAGATCCTGGACATCACCCAGTATTTGAAGCGCAAGCCCAAGGCTCTCTCCGGCGGCCAGCGCCAGCGTGTGGCCATCGGCCGCGCCATGGTCCGTGACCCCAAGGTGTTCCTGATGGACGAGCCTCTCTCCAACCTGGACGCCAAGCTGCGCAACCAGATGCGGGCC
>CACWYB010000029.1 GCA_902765005.1 uncultured Eubacteriales bacterium
GAAAAATCGCGTGGGGGAGCATAGCTCAGCTGGGAGAGCACTTGCCTTACAAGCAAGGGGTCACAGGTTCGAGCCCTGTTGTTCCCACCAAGATATTCGGCCCGGTAGTACAGTTGGTTAGTACGCCAGCCTGTCACGCTGGAGGTCAGGGGTTCGAGCCCCCTCCGGGTCGCCAATGTGCCTCGGTAGCTCAGTTGGTAGAGCAAGGGACTGAAAATCCCTGTGTCGGTGGTTCAAGTCCACTCTGAGGCACCATTTTTATTGCGGGAATAGCTCATTTGGTAGAGCGCAGCCTTGCCAAGGCTGAGGTGGCGGGTTCGAGCCCCGTTTCCCGCTCCATATGGCGCCATAGCCAAGCGGTAAGGCACGGGTCTGCAAAACCCTCAGGGTGCATTTGTTTTTGGAGATGTTACTCCCCCATCGGCCGGTGCGCCAGCGCCCGGTTCGTTCCGGGCAGCGCGCAGCGCTGGGGTTTGGTAGTGAATGACGGTCCGGTGGACCGTCAGAGCCAAACCAGGGCTTCGCCCGGCCTCGCTAAAAAAGCTCCACTGGAGCTTTTTCCGGGCGCTCGGCCCTGAGCCGCAGGCGAGAAGCGCCTCCAATTCATACTCACCTCCTGTAGGTGCATTTGTTTTTGGAGATGTTACTCCCCCATCGGCCGGTGCGCCAGCACCCGGTTCGTTCCGGGCAGCGAAGCTGCGGTTCGGCAGTGAATGAAGCCCCGGCGGGGCTTCAGAGCCGAACCCAGGGCTTCGCCCGGTCTCGCTGAAAAAGGGTCACCGGCCCTTTTTCCAGGCGCTCGACCCTCAGCCCGCAGGCGAGAAGAGGCGCAAAAAAGGGCAACGGAGGCGCATTTACCCCGCCTCCTGCTTGCAATCGGCCCTGGTTGGGGCTATACTGTAGCTATGAAAAAGATACTGCTGATCGCCACCGGGGGGACCATCGCCTCCGGGAATACGGAAAACGGGCTCGCCCCCACCATCTCCGGGGAGGAGCTGTTGCGGTGCGTGCCGGGGCTCAAGAGCCTCTGCGAGCCCAGCGCCATCCAGGTCCTGAATCTGGACAGCACAGACATGACCCCGGCCGACTGGCTGGTCATCGCCGGGGCCATCGAGCGGCACTACGACGACTACGACGGCTTCGTCATTGCCCACGGCACGGACACCATGGCCTACACGGCGGCGGCCCTTTCGTATCTCATCCGCCGTTCTCCCAAGCCCATCGTGCTCACCGGGGCCCAGAAGCCCATCCATTCCGAGAACACGGATTCCCAGGTGAACCTGCTGGACGCCTTCGCCTACGCCTGTTCCCCGGGCAGCTGCGGGGTGGTCATCGTGTTCAACGGGTCCGTCATTTTGGGCACCCGGGCTCGGAAGGTCCGGTCCAAGAGCTTTTCCGCCTTCGCCAGCATCAACTACCCCGAGCTGGCCAACCTGCGGGAGGGGCGGGTGCTCCGGTATATCAATCTGAATTATTCTAAGCCGCCTGTGTTCAGCCATAAGCTCAACGACAGCGTGGGCCTGGTGAAGCTGATCCCGGGCATGGGTCCGGATGTGATCAGCTACATGCTCCGCCGCAAGGACGCCCTGGTGGTGGAGAGCTTCGGCGTGGGCGGGGTGCCCAGCGAGGGGTCCCGGTTCTACGCCGCCATCCGGCGGGGGGTCCTGGCGGGGAAGACCGTGGTCATGACCACCCAGGTGCCCAACGAGGGGAGCGACCTTACGGTTTACCGGGTGGGGCATAAGCTGAAGAAGGACCTGCCCGTGCTGGAGGCCTACGATATGACCACCGAGGCTGTGGTGGCCAAGCTCATGTGGATCTTGGGCCAGACCCGGGATCGGGATGAGATCAGCCGGCTGTTCTACGGGAGCATCTCCCACGACATGCTCTACACGGAGGAGCTGCCCCATGAAGGGTAAGGCGCTCCTGCTCCTGCTGGCGGTGCTGTTGCTCACGGGCTGCGTGCTGCGGCCCGTGTCCTTTACTCTGGACGAAACCGGGGCCTATACTGGGTTCGAGACCGTGGAGGCCGGGTACACCCGGCAGGCGGCGAAGGTCTATGGCTGGGTGGTGCTGGAGGATCTCACCGTCACGGAGAACGTTCGCATCTGGCAGCGGTTTTTACGGCGCTCGGCCCGGGGGAAGGACGCCGGGGTGCGGGTGGCCGAGTTCTTTGGGGAGGAGATGGCGCTTCTGGACGTGTTCCACGTCCGGGGGCAGTATCGGGTGTTCTTCTCCGATGGGTTCGACCTGGCGGACGAGCCCTTTCCCTTCCTGCTCACGCTGCGGGGGGAGACCAACGGGCAGGCGGCGTACGCGGTGGTCCTCTCCGGGGACGACAGCCTGACCTTTGACCAGGTCATGCACCGGTTCTTTTCCTCTCAGCTTAACGAGGCGGACATCCCCGCCCACCGGCTCCTGTTCTTAGGCGCCGGCGAGCCCGATTGGTGAGGGCTTGATCCTTTATTGCGACTTTTTCTTTTCAGTGAAAAGAAAAAGTCGCCCAAAAAGAAAAGCTCAGGAAGGCTAATGAATTAGGTTTCCTGAGCTTTTTAGTATTCCTAAAGTTTCTTTGCACACCTTTTCTTTCAAGAAAAGGTGTGAACTATAATTCCTTCCATTAAATCACAACAAACGACCATGGGCCCAGGACGCCGCGGGAGAAGGCGCCGATTAAAAACCGGGGTTCGCCGGCAAGCTTCGTCTCAGCCGGCCTGTCGGAGGGGTTCACTGCCAGGACCCGGCCGCCCCGCCGGTAGATGAGCAGGGGATCCCCGGCTTTCGCGTGCAGGATCTCAAGGGGCCCGTCCGCCTGCAGGTCCTTCTCCCCGTGCCGCAGGGCCAGGATCGCCTTCACCGTGTTCAGCAGCGACCCGGGCGTTGCCGCCTGCTCCGCCGCAGTGGGCGCGTCAGCCAACCGGTCCACGGGCAGATACAGGGCGTCGGACGGCCCCGCGGAGAACCCCAGGTTCCGTCCGGGCGCCCACTGCATGGGCGTGCGGCTGCCGGTGCGGGTGTAACCTCCCTCCTTGGTAGGCAGGTCCTGAAGGTATCGCATGCCGATCTCGTCCCCATAGTAGAGGAAGGGCACCCCGGGCAGGGTGAAAAGCAGGGCGTAGGCCAGCTTCAGCTGCGCCTCGGTCAGATAGTGGCTGATCCGGGGCGTGTCGTGGTTCCCGGTGATGAAGCTGATATACCCAAAGGCCTTGCTGGCCTCATACCGATCCAGGTAGTCCGTCACAAAGCCCATGGGGTCCGTGCCTGTGAGATAGGCGTCCTCCGCGCGAAGGAGCCGGTTGTAGCCGTTCCCCCAGTGGTCCAGATAGAAATCCATGTCAAACCCCGCCGCCGCCAGCGCCTGCTCCGGGTGCCCCCATTCGGACACGAAGGCCGCCTCCGGATACGCCCGCCGCAGCTCGCCCAGCAGCTCCCGCCAAAGGGCGGCGGTGTGCCGCTTGTCCGGCTCATCCCCCTTGATGAGGGAATCCGCCATGTCCACCCGAAACCCGTCGCAACCCATCTCCAGCCAAAAGCGCATCACGTCCGCCATGGCGTCCCGGGTGGCCCGGGCGGCGGGGGCGTCCATGGGCGTCTGCCAGCTTTCGCTGACCTGGGCCCAGCCGTAGTTCAGGGCCGGCTGGCACTTGAAAAAGTTCAGCATATAGGTGCCGTTTCGGGGGGTCTCGCCGCCGATATAGGGGTGGCCCGGGGTGCCCTTGATCCAAAAGTCGGTCCAGATATACCGGTCGGAAAACTCGTTTCGCTCCGCCTGGCCGCTCCTTTTGAACCAGGGGTGCTCCTCCGACGTGTGCCCGGGGACCAGGTCCAGCAGCACCCGAATCCCCAGCCGGTGGGCATCGGCAAACAGAGCGCCCAGCTCCTCATTGGTGCCGTACCGGGGGGCGACCCGCTTGTAGTCCCGCACGTCGTAACCCCCGTCCTTAAAGGGGGAGTCGAAGCAGGGGTTCAGCCACAGGGCGTTGCACCCCAGGTCCTTCACATAGGGGAGCTTTTGCCGGATGCCGTTGATGTCCCCCATGCCGTCGGCGTTGCTGTCGCAGAAGGAGGAGGGGTAGATCTCGTAGAAAACGGCGTCGTTCAGCCAGAGAGGTCGGTTCATGGGCACGCTCCTTTAGTTGGATTTCATATGGGAAAGGGAAAACCCGCCGCAAATGGCCTGGGTGGGGCAGGCGTCCATACACCGGCCGCAGCGGATGCACTCGGGGCTGTTGGGCGCTTTGACCGGGTCCACTGCCATGGGGCAGGCGGTGCTGCATCTACCGCAGCGGACGCAGGCGGATTCCTTCACCTGCAGCCGGTAGAACCCCACGCCGTTGAACAGCCCATAGAAGGCGCCCAGAGGGCACAGATACCGGCAGAAGGGCCGCTCCACAAACAGGGCCAACGCCCCGATCAGCAGAAGAATGGCCAACTTCAGGTAGAACAGCCCGCCCCGCAGGGCCGCGAACTGGGGGTTCAGGGCCGTCAGCGGCAGCCCCGCCTCCAGAAGCCCGGCCGGGCAGAGGTATTTGCAGAACACGGGCTCCAGCCGCAGCAGGGTGAGGACCACCAGCATAAGGAGGATAGCGTACTTTAGGTACCGCAGGGGCCGATCCAGCCACCGGGGCACCTTCAGCTTGGGCAGGGGCACCCGGGCAAGTGCGTCCTGCAGGAGCCCGAAGGGGCACAGAAACCCGCACACCAGCCGGCCCAGCACCACCCCGAAGAGCAGCAGGCACCCCAGCACATAGGCGGGGAACCGGCCCATCCCCTGGCCCAGGGCGGCTTGAAGGGACCCCAGGGGGCAGGCCCCCAGGGCCACGGGGCAGGAGTAGCAGTTCAGGCCCGGCACGCACAGGAGCTTTCCCTTGCCCTGATAGATGACGCCCCTGAAAAAGCCCGGGATATAGGCGTTTTGCCCCAGGGCGGCCAGAAACTGTATGAGGGTGCGGCGATGCTGTCTCTTCATGCGCCCAACCCCATGCACTCCAGGCAGATGTAGATGGCCTTGCGCAGGGTGGCCAGGGCCTGGCCCTGAGCCGCGCCCCAGGCGATGCATCCGATGGCGAGCCCCAGCAGGGCCCATTTTATCCAGCTATGCCCTTTCATTATTTGTTGAGTTGGGCGAGCCGAGCCTCGATCTCGGCCAGGTACGCCTCCGACACGGACCCGGATCCCTGGGGCACCCCCACGATCCACTGGCCCACCTGGTTGCCGGCCCTGTCAAAGAAGACGGTGGTGGGGATGGCCATGACCTGGCCCAAAAAGCCCGCCATCAGGCCCGGGGAGCCCTGGCCGTCCAGGCAGGTAAAGGCGCAGCCGTGCTGCTCCAGAAGTTTGGCGGCGGCGGGCAGGTCCCCCGCATCGTCCACGGTCACGGACAGGAACCCCACGTTCTCGGGCAGCCTGCCGTAGAGCGTCGCCAGCTCGCTGAGCTCCCCCCGGCAGGGCGGGCACCAGCTGGCCCAGACGTTGACCATGGTCAAATCATGCTCTGAGAAGACGGCCTCCGTCACTGTTTCCCCTTCCAACGTTTGGGCGGTGAAGGAGAAGGCGTACTCCGCCGGGGCCTCCGAGGGGGCGCTCTCCTCTTCCGGGGCGGGGGCGGCTTCCTCGACGGGCGCCTCCGTGACGGCGGGCTCCGCCTGGGGCGCCTCCGTAGGGGCGGGTTCCGCCGCAGGAGCCGGGGTGGGGGCGGCCTGGGCGGTGCCGGGTGCCCGGCAGCCTGCTCCCAGGAGCAGGAATATCAGCAAGCAAGCCAAGATTTTTTTCATACGTGATCCTTTCCGGGCCGGGGGGAGCCCCGGCTCCTTGGGTGGCAGTCGATGGTTCTGTGGCTATCATACCCGAAAGCCGCCCATCAGGCAAGCAAAAAAAGCGCCGGCCCAAACGCCGGCGCCGGGTTGCTTCGCTTACTCCGCCTCTTTCTTTGCCAGCTCCTGCTGAAGCTGGCTGCAGCGGGCCTGCAGGTCCTCATATTGCTCGCTGCGCACGTCGTATTTCACGAACATGAAGGTGGCCTCCTCCAGCTCCTCCGCGGAATACTCCGGCAGGAGCGAGCCCCCTTTGCGGCGCAGGCCCTGGGGCATGATGACCACCAGCGTCCGGCGGTCCTCGCTGAGTTGAAAGAGCTTCAGGGTCTGGGGCAGCTCCCACTCGAAGCCGTATTTTTCCGTGACAACCTGCAGGATGGGCAGCTGCTCCTCCTTGGCGGAGACGATGACGCCGTGCTTCTGAAAGAGGCGCTTCATTTCGTCCGCGGAGACCTGGTCACGGGTGATGGTGGCCCGGCCCAGGGTGGTGAGCATGGTGTTGCTCAGATTCAGACTCACATACACTTCATGACCGGTTTTCGGATAGCTCATGGGGGTTCCTCCCTATAATAATCTTTTGGCGGTCCGCCTGCCTCTATGATACCATTTTGGCCGGATTTGGCAACGGGGTTTGCAAGAAAAAATGCCCGGTCCGGCCCCAAGCCCGCGCTTTTTCCGATCATGCCCCCTTTTGCTCCCGCCACACCCGGCGAAGGTTGACATTTTTTGCCGATGATGATAATACTAAATGTGCCGCGGCTTTCCCACGCGCCGGGCAGGGGAGGAGAGAATGACGAGAACCGATCGAACAGTTCATATGCAGGCGAGCCTGCGCCGGGGCCTGTGCCTGGCGCTGGCGCTCATCCTGCTCCTGCTGCCGGGGGCGTCCCTGGCGGACAGCCTGCCCATGGCTCGGGAACTGACGAAGAAGTGCACCATCGAGGCCACGGGCTATGCGGGGGCGAACCTGAATCGGCTGTTGAGCCACGACGTGATGATGCATCAGGATTTTTCGCCGGAAGGGACCATCACCGTGTCCTGGAGGGAGGACGTGCACCCCTGCTGGCTGTGCCTGGAATGGTTTGAGATGCCGGAGGGCGTGACCATCCGCCTCTTCGATCAGGCCGGCGAATTGAGCCGGGAGGAGCGGCCCGCTCCCGTTGCGGACACGGTCCTGCCCATTGGGGACGAGATCCGGTCCGTCGTCATCCAGGCGGGGGAGCAGGGGATGAAGATCTCCTGCCTGTGCGTGTTCGGCGCCGGGGAGCTGCCCGACCCCTTCCATCTCTGGCAAGAGACCCCGGATCATTTGGATTATCTGCTCATCGCCACCCACCCGGACGACGATGTGCTCTACATGGGCTCCGTGGTGCCCGTCTACGGGGCAGAGCAGGGGTATGTGGGCAGCATCGCCTATGTGACCTGCATGGCCCGCTACCGCATGCGGGAGGCCATCAACGCGGATTGGGAGCTGGGTCTCAGGTATCGGCCCTTCTTTCTGGGGTTCCCGGACATCCCCCGGGACGCCACCGAGGAGCGCAAGAGCAAGTTCAGCTACGAGGAGGTGCTCCTGGCCTTGGTGCGGGTGTATCGGCAGTACCACCCGGTGGTGGTCTTCGCCCAGGATGTGGAGGGGGAGTATGGCCACTGGCAGCACAAGCTCACCTCCAAGGCGGCGGTGGAGGCTTTCGAACTGGCGGCGGACCCGGGCTATGATCCGGAATCGGTGGAGAGCCTGGGGACCTGGCAGGTGCAGAAGCTGTATCTGCATGTCTATCCGGAGAACGAGCTGTGGATCGACGCGTCCACGCCGCTGAGCTTTTTCAACGGCACCGACGCCTGGAACGTGGCCCGAAAGGCCTTCAAAAAGCATGAGTCCCAGCAGATCGGCTTCGCGGTGGAGAAGGACAACGACCGGTTCGCCTTCAACCGCTTCGGCATGATCAAGGGCGTGGTGGCGGCGGGGGAGGATGTGTTTGACAACGTGCCGGCGGAGCTTCTGTCCACCTACGTGCCGCCCACGCCTTCCCCCACGCCCGAGCCCACGGCCACCCCGGAGCCTACGCCGGAACCCACGGCCACCCCGGAACCGACGCCCACGCCCACGCCGGAGCCGACGGCCGCTCCCTCCCCCACGCCGGAGCCTACCGAAGCCCCCACCCCCACGGCGGAGCCGGTGCCGGAGGAGACACCCGCCCCCGGAGAAAGGGGCATCGGCGGCAAGGTTGCCCTCGCCGCTGGGGTCGGGGCGGCGCTGCTCGGCGCGGCGCTGCTGGGCGCGATCCTGCTGGTGTGCAGGAAGCGCACGAAGGCGGCGTAAGGCCCCTATGGCGCCGGTTGCAACCGCCGGTTGACAGATTGACGGCGGAAATTGGTGGCGGGCAACCGGCTTTTCGGGTAGCATGGGGCCAGAAAACAGAGCCGAGCCCAAGGGCCGGACGAAAGGAGCGACACATGATCCTGGCGGATAAGATCATCGATTTGAGGAAGAAGGCGGGCTGGTCCCAGGAGGAGCTGGCGGAGAAGCTGGGCGTGAGCCGGCAGTCCGTTTCCAAGTGGGAGGGGGCCCAGTCCATCCCCGAGCACGGATTACCTTTTGAAGGACAGCCTGGAGGCCCCGGAGCCGGTCCCCGCTTCGGAGGAGGCCGCGGACGAGGGCGTCACCTACGTGTCCATGGAGGAGGCCAACGCATTCCTGGAGTATAAGCGGGAGAGCGCCCCGCGGATCGCCCTGGGGGTCTTGCTGTGCATCCTGTCGCCCATAACCCTCATCCTTTTGGGCGGGGCCCAGGACAGCGGTCGGCTCGCTTTGACAGAGATGCAGGCGGCCATGATCGGCCTCATCGTGCTGCTGCTCATGGTGGCGGGGGCGGTGCTGCTGTTCGTGCTCACCGGCATGCGGGGGAGCAAGTTTGAATATTTGGAAAAGAACGCTCTGGACACGGCCTACGGCGTCTCCGGCATGGTTCGGGAGCGGATGAGCCGGGAGGAGGGGGATCACACCCGCCGCATCGCCATCGGCGTGGTCCTGTGCGTGCTGGCGGCGGTGCCCCTGTTCGCCGTGTTCCTCTGGCAGGGGGAGGACGCCTTCTATGGAACGCTGGGCATCTGCGCCATCCTGGCGCTGGTGGCCGTGGGCGTGTATACCATTATCCTGGCCAGCGTGCCCTGGGAGGGGTATCAGATGCTCCTGGAGCAGGGGGACTACACCCGGAGCCGGAAGCGGAACAACCGCAGATACGGCGGCATCTACTGGGGCGTCATCGTGGCGGCGTTCCTGGCGGTGAGCTTTATCACCAACCGCTGGGACATGACCTGGATCATCTGGCCCGTGGCCGCCGTCCTCTACGGCGCGCTCATGGAATTTGTCAAACTTCGGCAGAAATAATACAGCGAACAAAACAGCGGCACGGGAGACCGTGCCGCTGTTTTATGTTGCGCATCAATAGGCGTTTTCCAGCGTGAAGCTGATGGGCCCCAGCCCCTCCAGGTCCGGGGCGGGCGCGCCGTCCAGGCGGAAGGTACGCACCTGGATGGCGTGTGCAGCCGGATCGAAGGTCAGCAGCCGAAAGGCATAGTCCTTCCTGTCCTGCATGTTCAGCATCAGGGCGGTGACGGATCTTTCCGGCACCCCGTCCCCGTCGTCGTCATAGGCGAAGGACCGGGTCTGGTAGTCCCGGGCATGGCTGCACAGCACCAGCCGGATGGCGGGCCGCTGGCTGATGAGCTTCTCCAGGTAGGATAGATACCCGCCGTTGCTCAGCAGGAACCCGTGGGTGACCAGGATGCAGGGCATCCCCTCGTGCTCCGATAGCACCTGGTCGATCCAGCGCACCGCCGGAGTGGACTTATAGGCGTCCCAGCCCACGCCCAGCAGCAGGATCTGCTCTTCGCCGGCATTTAGGACCCGGTAAAGCATCTTGCCTCCCTCAAACTTCTGCTCCTCAGGATAGTCGTCGAGGAAGGGCCGCTTCAGGTAGGCGTAGTAGCTTTGGGCATGGGCGCCCAAATCGTGGTTCCCGGCGATGGGAAAGAAGAACACCCCGTCATGAACGGCCTCCAGCAGGGGCGCAAACCGGTCCCACTGCTCGTCCTTGAAGCCGTTGTCCACCATGTCCCCGGTGTGGATGATGCCAATGATATTCTCCGCCGCCCGATGGCCCTCGATCCAGTCCCGCAGCAGGGGGAAGGCCTCCGGATGGCTGTAGGCCAGGGCCTGGGTGTCCGGGATCAGGGCCAGGGAAAAGGCCGTGGGCACCGGGGTGGGCGTGGGGGTAGGCTCCGGGGTGGGGGTTGGGGTGAAGGTGGGTCGGGGTGTGGCCGTAGGGGCGGGGGTGAAGGTGGGGGCCAGGGTCAGGGCGATGGCCTGGGGCGCTTTGGTGGCCTCGATCACAACAGGGGTGGCTGAAGGCGCCGCTGTGGGCGCCGGCGCTGCCGGCTGATCCTGGCAGCCCAGCAGCAGGGTTAGCCCCAACAGACAAAGCAAAACCGCCCGCTTCATGCGCCGCCTCCTTCCCGCAATCTGATTCCTGTCTATTTAACCGCATATTCCCCCAAAATGCAAGCATAAAACAAAACAACGGTTGCCCCTTGCCAGCGAACCGCTGCTTTTTCCTTTAGGCTGTCTTTTGCCTGATAGCCTACATGCGCACGATCCGGCCCCCCAGATAGGCGGCCTCCTCCGGGTCGTGGGTCACCACCAGCAAGGTTTTGCCCTCGGTGCGGGCCAGCACCGCGTCCATGACCTGCCGGCGGGTGTCCTCGTCCAGCCCCTTGAAGGGCTCGTCCATCACATACAGCTCCGCCGGGCACAGCAGGCTCCGGGCGATGGCCACCCGCCGCTGCATGCCGCCACTGAGCTCCCGGACGGGCTTATTCAGGTCCTCGCCCAGGCCCAGCTCCCGCAGCATGCGCGCCGCCTGCTCCTTCGTCACCTGACGCCCCAGGGCCAGCGTCACGTTGGTCAAGGCGGAGAAGGCGGGGCAGAGCCTGTCCTCCTGAAACACGGCGCTGATCCTGTCCGGCAGGCCTAAAACACGGCCCCCCGTGGGCGCTTCCAGCCCCAGCAGGAGCCGAAGGAGGGTGGTCTTCCCGCAGCCGGACGGGCCTAAGAGGCACAGCTTTTCCCCCTCTTCCACCCGCAATGAGAAGGGGGGCAGGGCCAGGGTTTCACCGTAGGATTTGGTCAGATTCTCAAGAATGATGGCCATATCAGCGCCCCTCCCAGCCATCGAACGCCGCCTTCATCAGCCGCAAAAACAGCTTCTCAAACACCACGCTCACCAGCACGATCACCACCGTCCAACTGAGCAGGTCCTCCGTCAAAAAGTAGATCTTCGATTCATAGAGCTTCTCTCCGATGGACCCGGAGGCCACGCCGATGACCTCCGCCGCCACCCCGGATTTCCAGCTCATGCCCAGGGCCACGGAGCAGGCGGAGAACAAAAAGGGCTTCAGGTGGGGCAGGTAGATGTACCCCAGGCGTCTGAGCCAGGGCACGCGGAACACCTGGGCCATCTCCAATAGATCCCGGTCCGTGCTGCGGATGCCCTCCAAAACGTTGGAGTAGATCACGGGAAACACCATCAAAAAGGAGATGAAGGTGGAGAGCTGCCGGGCGGAGAAGAAGATGAGGCTGATGATGATGAAGGAGGCCACAGGCACGGTCTTGATGGTGATCACGTAGGGCCAGAGCAGGGTCTCCAGCCAGGGCCACTTTCCCGAGAGCACCCCCAGCAGGCATCCCAGCAGGAAGGCCAGCAGGAACCCCAGCACGATCCGGCTGAAGGAGAACAGAAGCGTGCGCCAAAAGTCGCTCTCACCCACCAGGGTGAAGAGCCGGCCCACCACCTCCAGGGGGGTCACCAGCAGCAGATGCAGATCTAACGCCATAGCTCCCGCCTGCCATAACAGCAGAGCGAGAGCTATGGAAAGGAGCTTGTGTATGGATTTTTGTTTCAGCAGATCCTTCACGGCATGTAGTAGAAGCTTTCGCCGGGCAGGGCGCCGCCCACAGCCTTGTCATTGAGGCCGAAGAGAACGGTGAGATACCCCTCGGCGGCGGCCTTCATCTCCTCCCCGGTGAGGCAGACGATGTGGCAGGCGGGGATGGCCTTCTCCGCCACGGGGGCCTTCACGCCGATGTACTGCTCGATGAGCTGGGCCGCTTCGGCGGGATGCTCGTTGGTGTAGGCGGTGGAGGCGGCGTACTCCTCCAAGAAGGTCTTCACGGCCTCGGGATGCTCCTCCAGGAAGGCGGTGCGGATGATGAGGCCCCCGGTGATCAGGGTGCTGCCCACCTTGTTCCATTCCTCGGTCATGTCCAGGGCCACCCGCAGGCCTTCCACGTTGGCCTTGGCCACGGTGACGAAGGGCTGGGGCAGCAGGGCCACAGCGGTCTCCTCCTTGGCCATCTGGGCCACCACCTCGGAAGCCTCGCTCTTCCATTCCATGGTCACATCGGCGGCGATGTCCATGCCGTTCTGAGAGAGCAGGTAGGCCAGGGCGTATTCGGGGGTGTTGCCCTTGCCGGTGGCGTAGATGGTCTTGCCCTTCAGATCCGCCACGGACTGGATTGTCTCGCCGCCCTTCTCCAGGATGTACAGCACGCCCAGGGTGTTCACGGCCAGCATGGTCACGGCGCCGTTGGACTTGTTGAACAGCACGGAGCCCGCGTTCACCGGCAGGGCCAGCACGTCCATCTCGCCCTTGAGGAACAGGGGCGTGAGCTCGTCGGCGGCGCCGGCGATGGTGTATTCATAGGTGTTGGCGGTGAGGCCGGCGTCGCTGTCGCTGAACAGCTTCACCATGCCCATGGTGGTGGGGCCCTTCAGGCTCCCCAGCTTCATGGTCACGGGGGCGGCAGGCTCCTCCGTAGCTTCGGGGGCAGGCTCTTCGGTAGCTTCGGGGGCGGGCGCCTCCGTGGCTTCCGCCTGGGGCTCCTCCGCCTTCTCCTCGGTGGGCTTTTCTTCGGCCGCAGGGGCCTCGGTCACTTCGGGGGCGGACGATTCCGCGGCGGGCTTCGCGCAGCCGGCGAACAGGGCGGCCGTCATCAAAAGTGCCAGAATCAGGGCAATATATTTCTTCATGGAACAATCCTTCTTTCTGCTTGGGCTTCAAGCAGGGTTATTATAGCCAGTTTGCTCCCCGAAATATGTTGCCGTGGCAACAAATATCAAGGGGTGAAGGTGGGATCCTTTTGAGCGGCCTTGAACCGGGGCAGGATGTGCAGGAGCATGACCAGGGCCATCAAAAAGGCGATGGCGTCGGAGATGGGCTGGGACAGATACACGCCCCAGATGGCCGGGGCGAGGAGCTTGGGGAGGATCAGCACGCAGGGCACGAACACCAGCCCCTGGCGCGCCACGGCCAGGAGGGTGGCCCGAACGGTCTTGCCCGTGGTTTGGAAAAACATGTTGGACACGGTGACGATGGCCATGAGGGGCAGGGTGCAGCTCTGGCAGCGCATGGCCACGGTGCCCATACGGATGACCTCCGGGTCGTCCCTAAAGAGGGCGACCAAATGCTCCGCAAAGAGGAAGGTGCAGCAGGACACCCCCAGCAGGAATAGGAAGCCCACCTTCATGCAGAACAGATACGCTTCCCGCACCCGGTCGAATTTCCTGGCCCCCCAGTTGTAGCCGCACACGGGCTGGAACCCCTGCCCGAAGCCCAGCAGGGCGGAGAACACGAAGAACATGACCCGGCTTACCACGGAGAAGGCGGCGATGGCGGCGTCCGCCTGAGGGAGGGGCACGGCGGCGGCCGCGGCGGCGTTCAAACACAGGGTGGCCACGCTGCCGAAGCCCTGCCGCAGCAGGGAGGGCAGGCCCCCGGCGGCCATGGTGCCCAGGTAGTGGGCGGTGGGGGTCAGGTTCTTTAGCTTTATCTTCAGGCTGTCGCTGCGAAGAGTCCCCACGTAGAGCACGCAGAAGCTGAAGAACTGGCTCACCACCGTGGCGGCGGCGGCCCCCATGACGCCCATGCGGAAGACGAAGATGAACAAGGGGTCCAAACCGATGTTCAGCACAGCCCCGGACACCAGGCCGATCATGGAGAAGAAGGCGTTGCCCTGGAAGCGCATCTGGTTGTTCAGCACGCAGGAGGCCATGACGAAGGGCGCCCCGAAGAGCAGGGTGGTGTAATAGGCCCGGGCGTGGGAGACGGTCTCCTGGGCCACCCGAGCGGGGTCCGCCCCCAGGAGCCGGAGCACGGGGGTGGAAAACAGCTGCCCCAGCCCAAGGAGCAGAGCCCCCATGGCCAACGAGCAGAAGAAGCCCGTGGCGGCCATCTTCTCCGCGTCTTCGGTCTTGCTGGCGCCCAGGGACCGGGAGATGTAGTTGCCCGAGCCCTGGCCGAAGAAGAAACCGAAGGCCTGCATCACCGTCATCAGCGGGAAGATCAGGCCCACCCCCGCCGTGGCGAAGGTGCCGATGCGCCCCACGAAGAAGGTGTCCGCCATGTTGTACAGGGAGGAGATCAGCATGGAGGCGATGGTGGGGCCGGCCAGCCGCAGCACCAGCTTCTTCACGGGCTGGGTGGTCATGAGGGTGAATTTGTCGGGTTTGGACGCCATGGGGTCAAGCCTCGCTTTTCTTCGGCGGGGCATAGATCCCCAGCCAGTTGGATTTTTTGTAGTACAGGCCAAAGATGGCGGCGCTGATGGTCCAGGTGATCGGATAGGCCCAGAAGAGGAGCCGGATGTCGTGGCTCACCTGCATGGCCACGGTGATGTAGGCGATGCGCAGCACGCACCAGATCCCCAGCATGACCAGCATGGGCACCGTGGCCTTGCCCGCCCCCCGGCAGATGCCCGCCACGGTGTGGGAGAAGGCCAGCATGCAGAAGAACAGCGCCTCGATGCGGCACTGCCGGCAGCCGATGGCCAGCACCGCCGGATCGCTGTTGAAGAGGGAGATGAGCTGAGGCCCGAACAAAAACACGATCACCCCGATCCCCTCCGCCGTGAGGGCCGCCGCCCACAGGCCGAACCGGCTGCCGGCGCGGACTCGATCCACCTTGCCCGCCCCCAGGTTCTGGCTGATGAAGGTGGTGAGGGCCAGGGAGAAGCAGGTGATGGGCAGGAACACGAAGCCCTCCACCTTGGCGTAGGAGCCGCAGGCGGCCATGGCGTCGGCCCCGAAGGAGTTGATGTTCTTCTGGACCATCACGTTGGCGATGGAGATCACGGACATCTGCACCCCCGTGGGCAGGCCGATCTTCAAAATCTCCCTGAGCACCGGGCCGTCTATGCGCAGCTCCCGGGCCTTGAGGGTGTAGATCTGGTCCTTCTCCAGCAGGTGAACCAGGCACAGCAGGGCCGAGATTCCCTGGGAGAGGGTGGTGGCCAGGGCCGCCGTCGCCACGCCCCCGTGGAGGACCCCCACGAACACAAGGTCCAGGATCACGTTAAGCACGGAGGAGAAGATCAGATAGTACAGAGGCCGCCGGCTGTCCCCCAGGGCGGTCATGATCCCCTTGAGGGCGTTATACATGACGATGGCCACGGCGCCGAAGAAGTACCAGCGGAAGTAGGCTGTGGACAGGGGCAGCACCGCCGGGTCCGTGCCCATCCATTTGAGGAGCAGGGGGGTGAAGAGCACCCCCAGCAGGGAGAGGAGGAACCCGGTCAACAGGCTGAAGACCACGGTGGTGTGGATGGCCTTGCGCACGCGCAGGGTGTCCTGGGCGCCGAAGTAGCGGGAGATCACCACCCCGGCCCCGGTGGAGGCCCCGTTGAAGAAGCCGATGAGCAGGAAGATGAGGGGGCCGGAGGAGCTGACCGCGGCCAGGGCCTCCTTGCCCAGGAAGTTGCCCACGATGAGGGCGTCGGCGGAATTGTAGAGCTGCTGAAAGAGCTGGCTCAAAAACAGAGGGGCCGCAAAGCCCAGCAGCACCGAGCGGATGCTGCCCTGTGTCAGGTCCTTCGTGTTCGCCGCCATGTCCCACCTCTGAAAAAATGCCCCTGATCCCAAGTGGTCAGGGGCGCTGTACATACCGTATCACGTTTTCTCGGAGCCGTCAATGACCTTGCCCCTTTATTTTTGGGGGATCTTCGCCCTGAGCAGGATCAGGGACAGGATCACGGTCAAACCCAGGCACAGGCAGGCGGAGAGCAGACTGCTTTCGAACACCAGCACGGCCGACAGGCCGTTGATGAGGCAGTGGGTCAGCACGCAGGGGAAGACGCCCCGGGAGGTCCTGCGGATCGTGGCCAGGGCGTAGGACAGGGCCAGGCACAGGATGCCGAACAGGAAGAAGTTCATGGACTCCTGGGCGGTCCCGTGGATAAAGAACAGAGGCAGGTGCCAGACCCACCAGATCCCGCCGGTGAGGAGCGTGGCGCCGTGGAAGCCCAGGGCCTTCTCCAGCTCCGGCTGCAGGACCATGCGCCAGCCGGCCTCCTCGTTGCCGCCGCCGAACAGCATCAGGGGGACGATGACGACCAGCATGAAGACCGGCGCGCCTGCGGTGAACCCGTTTACGAGACAATTCACAGCATAGTACACCAGCACGAACAGGAGCGCCTCGGCGTATACCCAGAGGCTGTGCCGCAGGTCGAACACCCGCTTGAGCCATTCCCGGAAGGTCTTGACCCGGCCGCTCCGCTTCAGGGCCACGTAGGAGGCGACGGTGGGGGAAAAGCCGCCCAGGGCGTAGGGGATGCGCATCCACAGGGCCTCCACCGTCAGACCCAGCGTCCGGCTCGCCAGGACGCAGCCGCCCCAGAAGAGCAGCATGAGGGCGAACGTGATGACCAGATATTCCTTGACCAGCTTCCGATCCATATCCTCCTCCTATTCCCCGGGCGAGGCCCAGGCGTCGCTGAGCAGTCTCTCCGCCTCCGCCAGGCTCAGGCCCAGGCTCCGGCAGTAAGCGGCGGCGTCCGAGAGCTTGTCCGCCGCCATGGAGGCCTTGAGCCGCTGGAGCTTCTCGGCGCTCATGGGCGCGATAAAGCAGCCCCGGCCCACGAAGCTTTCGATGAAGCCCGCCGCCTCCAGCTCCTCCCAGGCCCGCTTCACCGGGATCACGCTGATGGAGAGCTCCTTTGCCACGGCGCGGATGGGGGGCAGGGCGTCGCCGCTCTTCAACCGCCCGTCCAGGATCTGGGCGCAGAGCTGGTCAAAGAGCTGGCGGTAGATGGGAAGCCCGGAGCTGCCGGTCAGAAACAGGTCCATCAGAGGTCCTTTCCTTCAAAGTATCGGATGGCCCGGCGGGTGGTGAGAAGCGTGCCCAGGCCGTAGATGAGGGCGCCGATCCCCAGGACCAGGAGCTGGGCGCGCCAGGCCCCGTCGGTCGTGGGATAGCAGTCCAGATGCCCTTCCACCCAGGCGAACAGGGGCACCTGGGGTGCCACTTTGGCGGCGATCATGAAGCCCTCACAGAGGATGATCCAGCCGAACACCCCGATGACGCCGAGCAGGAACATCCTGTCGATCTTCGCTTCGTCCCGGAAGAAGCCGGGCAGGCAGATGGCGTTGAACACCGTGAACACCACCAGCACGAATGCCAGGAGGGTGAGACTCCCGTCGGTGCCCGCCGGGTTGCCCTGGGGGTAGAGCCGGTGGTTGATGAGGATCATGGGGATGAGCAGAATGAACATGATCATCTGTATGATGACCACGAACCTGACTCGGGCACGCACCACGTCCGCCTTGGGCACGGGGAGCATGGCGGAAAAGAGCATGTCCCCGTTGAGGGAGGCCTGTTTCAATAGGTAGAAGATGCTGTTGCAGGTGAAGAAGGCCGCCACCAGATAGGGGTAGCTGGGGATGAGCAGCATGAGGGCAAAGAGGTAAAACAGCGGCACCATGGGCACCAGGCACAGCTTGTATTCCTTATAGAGCAGGTTCTTCATGGCCGTCCTCCTGTTCGGTGTAGATCATAATGGATTCCAGGTCCGCCGGGGCGACTTTGCAGGCGGCGAAGGCAGGGGCGTCCTCCGCCCGGATCAGGCCCGTGAAGCCGAAGGCGTGCTCCTTGCAGCCGATGAGCTTAGGCCGGCGCACCTCCAAATGCTCCCTGTCCCCAGCCACCAGCCGATAGCTCTCCCGGAAGGCGTCCACGTCCGTAGAGGCGAGGATCCGGCCGCCCTTGATGTAGGTGATGTAGTCCGCACACTTCTCCAGGTCCGAGATGATGTGGGTGGAGAAGAGAATGGACCGGGTGCCGTCCTCGATGACGGTTCGGAACACATCCAGCAGGTCGTCCCGGGACACCGGATCCAGGCCGCTGGTGGGCTCGTCCAGGATGAGGAGCTTGGCGTCGTGGCTCAGAGCCAGGGCCAGGGCGTACTTCACCCGCATGCCCGCAGACAGCTCCTTCACCTTCTTATTCTCCTCCAGGCTGAAGCGCTTCAGGTATCCCCGGTAGGCCGCCTCATCCCAGGCGGGGTAGAAGCGCCGCGTCACGTCGGTGATCTTCTGCAGGGTGGCCGTCTTATAGCAGTCGAACTCCCCCATGACGAAGCCGATCTCCTCCTTGCAGGCCTTCTCGTTCTCAAAGAAGGAGCGATGGTTGATGTACACCTCGCCCCCGTCCCGGTGGATCAGGTTCAGCATGGCCTTCATGGTGGTGGTCTTCCCGGCCCCGTTCCGGCCGATGAAGCCCATGATGTAGCCCGGCTCCAGGGAGAAGCTGACCTTGTCCAGGGTGAAGGTGGGGTAGCGCTTCTCCAGGTTTCGCACGTCCAAAAGTGGCATAGAGTCCCTCCTTGAGATATTGTGCATATTCAATGTACACAATAATATACCATGCGGCGGGAATTGTCAATAGGGGCAAGGGATGATATACTGAAATTGGAAAAAAACTAAGAAAAGGAGAATCCCATGGATTTTTACAGCGAATACCGCAGCAAACTCCGCACGCCGGAGGAAGCCGTTCAATGCGTGAAAAGCGGCGACTGGATCGACTATACCTCCCAGCTGGGCTTTCCCATCCTGCTGGATCGGGCGCTGAGCAAGCGAAGGGACGAGCTGTTCGATGTGAAGATCCGGGGCAACCTGATCTTCAACCGGCTGGAGACCGTGGAGAACGACCTCACCCGGGAGCACTTCATCTACAACTCCTGGCACTGCTCGGGCTATGAGCGGAGCCTGTGCGACAGGGGCCTTTGCAACTTCATCCCCATGGTGTTTCGCAGCGTGGTGCCCTACTACACCCACTTCCTCACCGTGAACGTGGCCATGGTCAGCGTCACGCCCATGGACAAGCACGGCTACTTCAACCTGAGCTGCTCCACCGGCGTGAGCAAGGGCATCATCGACAAGGCGGACATCGTCATCGTGGAGGTGAACGAGCATCTGCCCTGGCTCTGCGGCGGGTTCGACGAGGTGGTCCACATCTCC
>CACWYB010000030.1 GCA_902765005.1 uncultured Eubacteriales bacterium
GATCTTCGCCTGGATCTCAGCGACCTTGGCTGCTTTTTGCTCGATAAACTTCGCGTTTGCCATTGTTTCACCTCCTTGTATAAAAAATCCTCCCGTCGCGAAAAGACGGAAGGACACAATACAAGTCTGTGTTCCACCACCTCGGCAGGATTTACACGGGGTTCGGCCCGCTACCGGCTGTCTTTGGCGACGTTCTGAAGTATTATAGCCCCAGTTGCCGAGGAAGTCAACACTTTTTTATGAAATTATCAGGCTTTTTTCACGATTTTGCCGCCGGTCTTGAAGATGGACTCCGCCGGGATCTCTCCCCGCACGCAGCTGGTGGGATACACGTTGCTGTGGCGGCCGATGACGGTGCCGGGGTTGAGCACGCTGTTGCAGCCCACCTCCACAAAATCGCCCAGGACCGCCCCCACCTTCTTCCGGTTGGTGGGCAGCTCCTGCTTGCCGTCCTTCAGGACCACCAGGGTCTTGTCGGACTTCACGTTGCTGGTGATGGAGCCGGCGCCCATGTGGGACTTGTAGCCCAGGATGGAATCACCCACGTAGTTGTAGTGGGGCACCTGCACGTTGTCAAAGAGGATCACGTTCTTCAGCTCCGTGGAATTGCCCACCACGCAGTTGTCCCCCACCAGGGCGCTGCCCCGGACGAAGGCCCCAGGCCGGACTTCGGTCTTGTGACCGATGATGCAGGGGCCGGCGATGTAGTTGTTGGGGTAGATCACGGCGTCCTTGGCGATCCACACATCCTCCTGGGGATGGTCGTATTCCTCCGGGGAGAGGGTGGCGCCCAACTCCAGGATGAAGCCTTTGATGCCGTCCAGCACTTCGTAGGGGTAGGACTTGCCCGCAAAGAGGGGCGCGGCCTTGGTGTGGCTCAAATCCAGCAGATCAGTGATAGTATACATATGTTTCCCCTCTTACTTGATGCGAATGAGCTGGCCCGCCTCGTCCATGGCATGGATGATGGCGTCCACTTCCTTCTCGCAGGTCTCGATGGTGGTGGCCTCCGCCATGACCCGGAGCACGGGCTCCGTGCCGCTCTTCCTCAGGAGCACCCGGCCGGAATCGCCCAGCCGCGCTTCCGCCGCCTTCACCTCCGCCTGGACGCGGGGATCGTTCATGGTGCCGTCCTTATCCTGAACCACCACGTTTTTGAGGACCTGGGGATACATATGGCAGGGCTCCGCCAGGGCGGAAAGGGTGGTCTTTCGATCCAGGATCACCTGCATGATCTTGATGGCGGTCAGCATGCCGTCGCCGGTGGTGGCGTACTTACTGAAGATGATGTGGCCGGACTGCTCGCCGCCGATGCGGTGACCATTGGCGCGCATGTTCTCGTAGACGTACTTGTCGCCCACGGCGGTCTTCTCATAGCCGATACCCAGGGCGTCCAGAGCCTTATACAGGCCGAAGTTGCTCATGACGGTGGTGACCACCTTGGTGTCGCCCAGCTTGCCCCGCTCCTGCATATATCTGGCATAAATGTAGAGGATATGGTCGCCGTTGACCACGTTCCCCTTCTCATCCACGGCAAGGCACCGGTCCGCATCGCCGTCGAAGGCAAAGCCCACGTCCAGGTGGTTCTCCCGTACAAGCCGCTGCAGGTTCTCGATATGGGTGGAGCCGCAGTCCTTGTTGATGTTCAGGCCGTCCGGGGTGTTGCCCACCACGTAGGTGTCCGCTCCCAAGGCCTCGAAGACACTCTTGGCGATCTGCCAGGTGGAGCCGTTGGCGGAATCCAGGCCCACCCGCATGTGCTTGTAGGAGTGGGTGGCCAGGCTGATGAGGTAGCCGATGTAGCGGTTCCGGCCGGCGGCGTAGTCGATGGCCCGACCGATGTTCTCCCGCTCCGCCAGAGGCAGCTCCTCCAGCTCCCCGTCCAGATACTTTTCCGCCAGATCCAGGACCTCGTCCTCCATCTTCTCGCCCCTGCCGTTGAGCAGCTTGATGCCGTTGTCGTAGTAGGGGTTGTGGCTGGCGGAGATCATGATGCCGCAGTCAAAATCGTCGATGCGGGTCACGTAGGACACGCTGGGGGTGGTGGTCACGTGGAGCAGATAGGCGTCTGCGCCGGAGGCTGTGATGCCGGACACCAGGGCGTGCTCCAGCATGTAGCCGGAGCGGCGGGTGTCCTTGCCGATGACGATGCTGGCCTTGTGATCCCGGCCGTAGTACCAGCCGATGAACCGGCCGATCTTGAAGGCGTGGGAAACGGTCAGATCCCGATTCGCCTCGCCGCGAAAGCCGTCGGTACCGAAATACTTGCCCATAGTCGCTCTCCTTACAGCAATTTGGCCGCTTCAAAGTCCATGTACACGGTCACGTCCGGATGGAGCTGGAGCACGGAAGCGGGGACCTTCTCCGTCACCGGGCCCTGCAGCATCTCCTTCATGATGGGTGCCTTGGCGGGCCCGATGGCCATGAGGATGATGGACTTGGCCTGCATGACCGTCTTCACGCCCATGGTCACCGCATGGGTGGGCACCTCGTCGATGGAAGCAAAGAAGCGCTTGTTGGCTTCCCGGGTGGACTCGGTCAGCTCCACGATATGGGTCAGGGACCCAAAGGGCGTGCCCGGCTCGTTGAAGCCGATGTGGCCGTTGTTGCCGATGCCCAGCAGCTGCAGATCCACGCCGCCCGCCGCCGCGATCTCCTTATCGTAGGCCGCAGGGTCGCTGATGTCGATGCCGGAGGGCACCCGGGTGCGGGATTTGTCGATGTCGATGTGGTTGAACAGGTTGTGATCCATGAAGTAGCGGTAGCTCTGGTCATGGCTGCCGTCCAGGCCCACATACTCGTCCAGGTTGAAGCTGGAGGCATCCTTGAAGGAGATCTCCCCCGCCTTGTTCAGGCGAATCAGCTCCGCGTAGAGGCCCAGCGGGGTGGAGCCGGTGGCGCCGCCCAGAATGGCGTTGGGTTTGCGCTTGAGCAGTTCGACGTATTGCTGAGCAGCCAGAGCCGCGATGTTCTCGGCGGAATCGATGATGACTTTCATAAGAAAACCTCCTGTGTTAAATCTGATATATAATAGCACTATGCACAGCACATTGCAATATTTTTTTGTTCTCCTGCATCCTATCATCTCCATCGCATCAAAATATGCCCTCATCTCTTGCTTTATGCCGCAATATCTTGTATGATAATAAAGGTAGAACAGAGTCAGGAGGAAAGATGAATGCGGATCTATTGCAAAGCGGAACATCATGACATAGGCGGTCCGGGCTCCTTCTTTCTCGCTCGCTCCGAAAAACAGTTGCCGGCCCTGATCGAGGCCTACGGCGGCAAGGTCCAGCTCATCTATTTGGACCCGCCCTTCGGCACCGGGGACTCCTTCCCCGCCAAAGGCGCCGACAAAACGCCCCTGTTTCGGGACGACATGCCGGAGGAAGCCTACCTTAAATGGATGCGGGTTATCCTGACCGGCTGCCGGGAGCTGCTCTCCCCCACCGGTAGTCTGTACCTGCACGTCGACTGGCGTATGAGCGCTAAGCTGCGGCTCATGCTGGACGAGATCTTCGGCCAGGACAACTTCATGGACGAGATCGTCTGGGGATATAAGTCCGGTGGCCGGGCCACCCGTTTCTTCCCCCGCAAGCACGACACCATCCTCTTCTACCGCAAGAGCCGGCGGGTCTATTTCAACATCGCCGCCGTGGGCCAGCCCAGGGGCCCTGAGCGCCGGAACCACATGAAGCAGTTTGTGGACCCGGACGGCCGGGTGGGCTTCTCCATCCGCTCCCGGGGCAAGCTGTATAAATACTATGAAGACGATCTGGTCTACCCCACGGACGTGTGGACGGACATCGAACACCTGCAGCAGAAGGACAAGGAGCGCCTGGGCTACCCCACCCAAAAGCCGGAAGCCCTGCTGGAACGGATCATCCTGGCCTCTTCCCGGGAGGGGGATTTGGTGGCCGACCTGTTTTCCGGCAGCGGCACCACCGCCGCGGCAGCGGTGAAAACCGGCCGCCGGTTCCTGGCGGTGGACGCCTCCCCCGTGGCCCTCATCACCCTGAGAAAGCGCCTTTTGTCCCTGGCCGCCAGCCCCACGCTGTTGGATGAACCGGGCATCGCCCAGCGGCCCATGAACCTATACTATCCCGCCGAGCGGGGCAAATGCCAGGTAACCTGCGCCCGGGAAGGCAGCGTCGTCCTTATCACCGAGGCCATGTTGAACCGCCGGCCCGCCCCCCTTGCCTATGCGGCCATCGGCAGGGAGAAGGATCGGGTGTTCTACCCCCGCTATACCCTAACCAAGCCCAAGCTTCCCCTGCAGCTGCCTCTCACGGACGACGGTTCCCCTGCCGTGATCCAGCTGGTGAACGCCTTGGGGGACCAGGCCTTCTTCACCGTAGGATGAAAAAGCGTATACGAAAGGGACGCCCTTTGGCGTCCCTTTTTATATGTAAATAGCTTATTTTCCGTAAATATCGATGACCGCGTACTCCGAGAAGGTCCCCGTCTTGATGGGAATAGCCCAGCCGGAGATGCCGGAGGTGACGATAAAGGTGGTCCCGCCCCGGGTCTCCCGGCCATAGATCCTGTCGTTGGCATGCATCCAAAGGCCCATGGGCCCCGCCGGGAAGATGTGGCCGCCGTGGGTGTGGCCCGACAGGACAAGGTCCGCCCCGGCAGCCGCCTCCGCGGCATAGTCGTTGGGCTGATGGTCCAGCAGGATAGCGAATTTGCTCCTGTCCACCCCCTCCATCAGGGCGGCGGCGCTCATCCTGGCCGACATGGACCGATCCCGGCGGCCGATGAGATAGAAGCTATCGTCGATCAGGCGCGTTTCGTCCGTCAGCACGACCACCCCGTTTTCCTCCAAGGCGGCGCGCAGCTCCTCCGAGGAGAAGTCCCGATAGGCATAATAGCCGTTGTCATGGTTGCCATAGACAAAGTATACGCCGTAGGTGGTGTTAAGGCTGCCCAGGGCCCGGCAGGCAAGGAGCATGTCCTCTTTCTTCGTGTCGTCGTCCACGAAGTCCCCCACGATGACCACCAGATCGGGTTCCGCCGCCTGGACCCGCTCCATCTGCCGGGCGAACCTTTGCCCGTCCAGGGTAACGCCCAGGTGGGCGTCGGCAATGGCCACCAGGCGCAGGTCTCTGTTTATAGGCTTGTCCGTAGTCAGCGCATACCGGGTCTCGAACACATGGAAGGCCAGGAAGCAGCCGATCCCCAGGTAGGTGGCGGTGAGAACAAGGGCCAGGATGCCCTTCAGATCGGCGCCCAGGGGCAGGTGAAAGAATCGAAAGAGAAGGCCGACCCCGTCCAGCAGCAAAAAGCCCGCCACCAGGTGGAGCAGGATCACCAGCAAGGTGGGCACGTTGATGAACGCGAACAGCCCCAGCAGCAGCACGATGCCGGCCGCCAAGGCCCAGGAAAGGAGTTTCCTGCTCTCAGAAAGGGTCTTGAAACAGTTGAAGCGATGGACGCAGACCACCAGATAGATAGCGCAGCCCAGGATGAGCAAAGCCGCCAGCAGAAAGAGGGCGCCCATGATGAAGGTTCGACTGAGTGACATGCAGCGGGTTCCTTTATTGAAGTGGAAAACAATATATCATACCCGGCGGCTTCTGCCAAGCCCTTCCTGGGCTTTTTTGCCCGACAGCAGGCCGGCTCCGCAGCAGAGGAGCGAAGTCCCCATGCCCCACAGCAACGGGTCTCCGGGGAGGCTGAGGAGCTTGGAAAGGAGCACGGCCAAAGGGGCGAGGATCATGGACACCAGCACGAACCGGCCGTTCATCCGCCCGGGCAGCCACAGCGCCGCCGTCATGGGCAAGAAGAGCACGGAGGCCCTGAGCCCCATGGAGAGGAAGCCGAAGTCGTTGATGAGGGAATCGGGCATGGCCACGGTCACCGTCACCGAGGCAAGGAGCACACCCCCGATGCACCAACGCACCGCCGCAAGCTCCCGCTTAGGGTCGTCCCAGCGGCGGGAGATCCGGTTCAGGATATCCCTGGTCAGGATGGTGGCCATGCCGAAGGCCAGGCCCGCCCCACCGCTGATGGCGGTGATGAGCAGGGTCCCGAGCACCACGCCGCCCCACAGCGGGGGCAGGTGGTTCAGGGCGAAGGTGGGCATGGCTCGGATGGTCCCCTCCAGGATGGGCAGGTCAGGCAAAGGCAGCCCCGCTGCGGCAAGGGCCGTGGCCTCCGAACGGAGCATATAGTGGCTGCGCATGAATAGGCCGATGGCAATGCCGCATAGACCGATGAAGGGGGACGCCACGCCGCTGATCAGGGCACCGTTTCGGGCCGCCCGGTCGGACTTGCCCGACCAAATGGCCTGGGCATAGGATTGGGTGCAGAGCACCCCCAGCAGAAGGGAAAAGCCGGAGCTCAGATCCTTGACGGCGCCTCGGGCGGTGAGGGACAAAAAGCGTCCAGCCATATCCCCCTCCCCCATCAGGTTCCCGATGCCCATGGTGTGCTGCTGGATCTGCCCCAGGGCGGTGCCGCAAAGGAGCCTGTTGAGATCGAGCCAAAGGCCCTTGAGCCCATGGCTCCAGGAGAGGATGAGGCACAAACCGGCAAAGGAAACCCCGCACAGCAGCAGGAGCTTGACGATGCCGCCCATGCCCGCGCCCCAGGCGCCGCCGAAGAGCACATACAGCCCCATGAGCGCTGCGGAAAGGACCGCCCCCGCCCACAGGGGCAGCCCCGGGAACAGAGCCGTCAGCAGCCCCGCGCAAGCGATGACCTGGGAGAAGACGCTAAAGAAGATGCCGACCGAGCAGAGCACGGACCCCAGGACCCCGGAAGCGGGGCCGTACGCCCGGGTAACGATCTCCAGCTCCGTGATGCAGCCGCTCTGCCGAAGCCTGTGGCTGTAGGCAAGGCCCAGGGCAAAACAGCCGAACCCGCAGCCCAGGGTGAACCACCAGGCGGAAAAGCCGAATTGAAAGGAGAGCTGCGCCGTGCCCATGGTGGCCTGGCTTCCCACCAGGCTCCCCATGATGGCCCCGGCCACCAGGAAGGTGCCGGCCTGGCCGCCGCCGGAGAGAAAGTCGCCGGAATCGGACACATGCCGCCCGGAGAGGACGCCCACGACCAGCACAAGCCCCACCACCAGGGCGATGCCCAGAATCACGCCAGCAGACATACGTTCGCTCCCCTCTTCCCTATGGAGCTATCATATCATCCGGACGAAAAAAAGCAACAAAAAACTGCCGCCGAAGCGGCAGGATTGTTTCTAATTCTCTCGGTTAATCCGGCAGATCGGCGAGCATCCTTCTGTGCTCTTGAGCCAATCCGTAATAGTGCATGGCCTGCTCCTTGCGCTGAGCGAGGGACGCCTCCGGCAGGGTGCGGACGACCTTGGCCGGGCTCCCCAGCACCAGGGAAAAAGGCGGGACAACGGTGTTCTTAGTCACCAGCGCGCCGGCCCCTACCACGGAGCCCCTGCCGATGATGGCGCCGTCCATGATGATGGCGCCCATGCCAATGAGGGCGTAGTCCTCCACCCGACAGGCGTGAAGGATGACCCCGTGACCCACGGTCACATAGTCCCCCACCACCGTGGGCAGGCCCCCTTCAAGGCCGCTGCCACGACCGGAATCCTCGTGGATGAGGGTCCCGTCCTGGATGCTGGCATACCGGCCGATGATCACGTCGTGGACATCGCCCCGGATTACCGCGTTGTACCAAACCGAGGAACCCTGGCCGATCTTCACCCGGCCCACGACCATGGCGCCGGGGCAGAGCAGCACGTCCTCTGCGATTTCAGGGCTCACGCCCTTGTAGGGATAGACCGGCATAGCACCCTCCTGTTTTACGGATCACTTGAAGATGTTCCGGATGCCGCCCTTCTTTTTGGAAGGCGTGGTGGCCTCGCCGCTGAGGGCCGCATACTGCTGCAGGAGCGAACGCTGCTCCTCGGAGAGCCGCCGGGGAATATCGGATTCCACGGTCACCAGCAGGTCGCCCTTGCCTTGGTTGGTGACGCTGGGGATGGGCACGCCCTGCTCCTTCAGGCGGAAGGTGGTGCCGTTCTGGGTACCGGAGGGAATGGTGTAGCGCAGCTTTTCCTTCAGGGTGGGCACGGTGATCTCCCCGCCCAGAGCCATGGTGGTGAAGGGCACCTTGAGATTCAGCAGCAGGTTGCAGCCGTCCCGGGTGAAAAGCTTATGGGGCTTCACGGACACGGTCACATAGAGATTGCCCCTGGGGCCGCCCTTGTAGCCCGCTTCGCCCTCGCCCCGCATGTTGATGGTTTGGCCGTCGTTGATGCCGGCGGGGACCTTCAACTGGATGCGGGTGTTCCTGCGGACCCGGCCCTTGCCCCGGCACTCCGCGCAGGGCTCCTTGATATACTTGCCCGTGCCGTTGCAGGCCGAGCAGGGGCGGCTGGTGGTGAAGGCGCCGAACATGGTGTTCTGCTGGGTGCGGACCTGGCCCGTGCCGTTGCAGGTGGGGCATCGCACGGGGCTGGTGCCGGCCTTGGCGCCGGTGCCGCCGCAGGCTTCGCAGCTCTCCTCCCGGGGGATAAGCAGCTCCTTTGTCACGCCGAAGGCCGCCTCCTCGAAGGTCAGCGACAGGTTGTACCGAAGGTCGTCCCCCGCCATGGGGGCGTCCCGCCCGGCGGAACGGCCGCCGAAACCGCCGCCGAAGCCGCCGCCGAAAAAGCTGTTGATGATGTCGTCGAAGCCGCCGAAGCCGGCGCCCTCAAAGGGGTTGGCTCCGCCCATGGTGGGGTCGAAGGCGGCATGGCCGTACTGATCGTACTTTGCTCGCTTTTCAGGATCGGACAGGACGCTGTAGGCCTCGTTCAATTCCTTGAACTGGGCCTCGGCGGCCTTGTCGTTGGGATGTAGGTCCGGATGGCAGGACTTGGCCGCTTTCCGAAAGGCGCTCTTGATCTCGTCTTCGGAAGCCGTTTTGCTGACGCCCAAAACCTCATAATAATCCCGCTTATCTGCCACGATCCTCACCTCGTTTCCTCGGCGTAAAGGGGCGGCTGCCCGCCCCTCTCGCCGTTTGCTGTATACGTTTTGTTATTTGACGACTTCGTAATCCGCATCGACCACGTTGTCGTCCCCGCCGTCGTTGGGGCCGTAGCTGGTGCCGTCGTTGGGGGCATGGGGAGGCTGCTGGCCCTGCTGCTGTTGCTGCTGGTAGATCTTGCCGAAGACCTCATAGCTCTTCTCGGTCAGGGCTTCCGTGGCCCGCTTGATGGCCTCGGTGTCCGTGCCCTCCAGGGCCTTTCTGAGGTCGGCCACCAGGCCCTCCAGCAGGCTCCGGTCGGAAGCGGCGATCTTGTCGCCCAGCTCCTTCATGGTCTTCTCGGTGGTGTAGACCAGCTGATCGGCGTGGTTGCGGGCGTCCACCTCTTCCTTGCGCTTCTTGTCCTCGTTGGCGTACTGCTCGGCCTCGTTGACCGCCTTCTTGATCTCGTCCTCGGTCAGATTGGTGGAAGCGGTGATGGTCACCTGCTGCTGGTTGCCCGTACCCAGGTCCTTGGCAGACACATGGACGATGCCGTTGGCGTCGATATCGAAGGTGACTTCGATCTGGGGCACGCCCCGGGGCGCCGGCGCGATGCCGGAGAGCTGGAAGCGGCCAAGGGTCTTGTTATACTGGGCCATCTCCCGCTCGCCCTGGAGCACGTGGACCTCCACGGAGGTCTGGCCGTCGGCGGCGGTGGAGAAGATCTGGCTCTTCTTGGTGGGGATGGTGGTGTTCCGCTCGATCAGGCG
>CACWYB010000031.1 GCA_902765005.1 uncultured Eubacteriales bacterium
GCAAAGAGCGCGGACAAAGCCGCCATGATCAGCCACATATCTTCCCCTTATTCATTGTCATATATTCTGGTAATTCTCGTCCATCAATTATCTCTAAGAGAAATCCCGATTTGCCGCTTCAAAGCCTCGCAGGCTTCCTTCACCTTACGAATGTTTCTGTTGCCTTTTCTCCTGCAAGTATAGTATACTGTTGTCGACAAATCAAGAAGGGACGGGACTATGAAGATTTCTAAGGATATCCTGTACGTGGGCGTAAACGACCACAAGGTGGATCTGTTCGAGGGGCAGTACAAGGTGCCCAACGGCATGTGCTACAACTCCTATGTCATTTTGGACGAGAAGGTGGCCGTCATGGACACCGTGGATCAGAACTTCACCCATGAATGGCTGGACAATCTGGAGGGCGCCCTCGGCGGCCGGACCCCGGATTATCTCATCGTCCAGCACATGGAGCCGGACCATTCCGCCAACATCGACAGCTTCCTGAAGACCTACCCCAACGCCACCGTGGTGGCCACGGCGAAAGCCTTCGCCATGATGGACAATTTCTTTGGGCCAGATCTGGTGAAGAACCGGGAGGTGGCCCAAAACGGCGGCACCCTCGCCCTGGGCCGCCACACGCTGACCTTCGTCTTCGCCCCCATGGTCCACTGGCCCGAGGTCATGGTGACCTATGACGCCGCCGACAAGGTCCTCTTCTCCGCCGACGCCTTCGGCAAGTTCGGGGCTCTCGACCGCAGCGAGCCCTGGGACGACGAAGCCCGCCGGTACTACATCGGCATCGTGGGCAAGTACGGCGCCCAGGCCATGGCCCTCCTAAAGAAGGCCGCCGGGCTGGACATCGCCACCATCTGCCCCCTGCACGGCCCCGTCCTGGACAAGGACCTGGGCCACTATCTCAAGCTCTATGAGACCTGGGCTTCCTACGCCGTGGAGGAGGAGGGCATCCTCATCGCCTACACCTCCGTTTACGGTCACACCCGCAAGGCCGTGGAGCTGCTGGCGGACAAGCTCCGCCAGGGCGGCTGCCCCCAGGTGGTGGTCCGGGACCTAGCTAGGACGGACATGTCCCTGGCCGTGGCGGAGGCCTTCAAGTTCGGGAAGATCGTTTTGGCCACCACCACCTACAATGCGGACATCTACCCCTTTATGCGGGAGTTCATCGACCATCTCACCGAGCGGAACTTCCAGAACCGCACCGTGGCCTTCATGGAGAACGGCTCCTGGGCTCCCATGGCCTATAAGGTTATGAAGGAGAAGCTCTCTTCCTGCAAGAATTTGACCTTCGCCGAGAACGTGGTGCACATCAAGTCCGCCCTGAATGCGGAAAACAAGGAGCAGATCGAGGCCTTGACCGCGGAGCTCTGCAAGAACTACCAGGCCCTGTCCTCCGAGACCGCCAACAAGAACGACATGACCGCCCTCTTCAAGATCGGCTACGGCCTCTATGTGGTCACCTCTAACGACGGCAAGAAGGACAACGGTCTCATCGTGAACACCGTGGCCCAGGTCACCAGCCAGCCCAACCGCATCGCCGTGACCATCAACAAGATGAACTACTCCCACCACGTCATTGAGCAGACGGGCATTATGAACCTGAACATCCTCTCCGAGGCGGCTCCCTTCTCTGTGTTCGAAAACTTCGGCTTCCAGTCCGGCCGGACGGCGGACAAGTTCGCCGGAGAGACCCTCACCCGAACCGACAACGGCCTGGTCATGCTGCGCAAATACGTGAACGCGGTCATGTCCCTGAAGGTGATCCAGCACATCGACCTGGGCACCCACGGCATGTTCATCTGCGACGTGACGGAAGCCCGTGTCATCTCCGACGCCCCCTCCATGACCTACGCCTTCTACCATGCCCATGTAAAGCCCCAGCCCGCCACCGAGGGGAAGAAGGGCTTCGTGTGCAAGATCTGCGGCTACGTCTACGAGGGCGACACCCTGCCCGACGATTTCGTTTGCCCGCTGTGCAAGCACGGCGCAGCGGATTTTGAACCCATCCAATAACAAACAGATAAAGGAGACGCTATGAACAAGTACGCCGGAACTCAAACCGAAAAGAATCTGCAGGCGGCCTTTGCGGGGGAATCCCAGGCCCGGAACAAGTATACCTACTTTGCCTCCAAGGCCAAGAAGGAGGGCTTTGAGCAGATCGCCGATCTGTTTTTGAAGACCGCCGACAACGAGAAGGAGCATGCCAAGCTGTGGTTCAAGGAGCTGGACGGCATCGGCTCCACCGCCGAGAACCTGGCTGCCGCCGCCGAGGGCGAGAACTATGAATGGACCGACATGTATGAGGGCTTTGCCAAGACCGCCGAGGAGGAGGGCTTTAAAGAGCTGGCAGAGAAGTTTCGCCTGGTGGGCGCCATCGAGAAGCGCCACGAGGAGCGGTATCGGGCGCTTCTACAGAACGTGGAGACCAAGGCCGTGTTCGAAAAGAGCGAGGTGAAGGTGTGGGAGTGCCGCAACTGCGGTCACATCGTCATCGGCACCAAGGCCCCCGAAATCTGCCCCACCTGCGCCCATCCCCAGAGCTACTTTGAAGTGTCCGCCGCCAATTATTGAGGAGGGAATATGGAACAGAAGTTTTATGTGTATGAGCGCTGCGGCAAGATCGTGGCCATGGTGAAGCCCTCCGCCTGCCCCACCATGTGCTGCGGCCAGGCCATGCAGGAGATCGTGCCCAACACCACCGACGCCGCCCAGGAGAAGCATGTGCCCGTGTGGACGAAGGAAGGGAATTTGGTCAAGGTCCAGGTGGGCTCCGCGGCCCATCCCATGATCGCGGCCCATCACATCGAGTGGGTGAGCCTGCAGACCAAGGCCGGCAACCAGCGCAAGGCCCTGGTGGTGGACGGCGCCCCCGAGGTCACCTTTGCCCTGGTGGACGGGGACGAGGTGGAGGCCGTGTACGCCTACTGCAATCTCCACGGTCTGTGGAAAGCATAACGAAACTACGAAAGGAGAACAAACCATGAAGTACGTCTGCCCCTGCGGCTATGTGTACGATCCCGAGGTGGGTGATCCCGAAAACGGCATCGCCCCCGGCACCCCCTGGGAGGAGGTCCCCGAATCCTGGACCTGCCCGGTGTGCGGCCTGGACAAGGATGCCTTCACCGAGGAATAATCGGCTGAAAGCGGCAATACAAGCGAAAAAAACGGAGCGGCGGTAAGCGGCTCCGTTTTTTTCGATATTTATCCCGCTCAGCGGGTTCCCTTTTTTGCCGGGGTGCGGTATACTGAACAGGAACAGCAGGTTTCTTGCCATAAGAAACGGAAAGGAAGGAAATATGAGCGACGCACAAGTGAGGATCCAGGACGATCTGTATGAAGCGGTCAACGGGGAATGGCTCAAGACGGCCGTGATCCCGGAGGACAGGCCCACCACCGGCGGGTTTTCAGATTTGGACCAGGGCGTGGAGAAGATCATGATGGAGGACTTTCGCGCCTTCGCCTCCGGGGAGAAGACCACCGACATCCCCGAAATGAAATACGCCATCGCCCTCTACAAGAAGGTGCTGGACAGCGACCGGCGGAACCGGGAGGGTATCGCCCCTGTGCTGCCCCTGCTGGAGAAACTACGGCAAATTAAGACCCCGGAGGATCTGAACGAGCATGCCGCCGAGCTTTTGTTCCTGGATGTGGATCTGCCCCTGCAGGTGGCCGTGGAGGCGGACATGGAGAACGCGGAGAAGCACTCCTTCCTGGTCATGGGTCCCCGGATCATCCTGCCGGACACCACCTACTATGCCGAGGACAACCCGGCGGGCAAGCAGCTTTTGGCCGTTTGGGCGGATATGGCCGCCAAGGTCCTTGCCTTCACGCCCCTCTCCCCGGAGGAGCAGAAGCGGTATCTGGACGACGCCCTTGCCTTCGACGCCCTGGTGGCCAAGAAGGTGAAGAGCCAGCTGGAGTGGTCGGAATACTACAAGTGCCACAACCCCTATGCGGCGGAGAAGGTGGCCGCCCTCGTGGCGCCCTTCGACATCAAACGGCTGTTGAACGACCTGTACGGCGATAAAGCCCCTCAGACCCTGATCGTGTACGATCCCAGGGCCATCGAAGAGATGCAGGGCTATTTCTCCCGGGAGACCTTTGACCTGTACATCCATTGGGCCACGGTGCGCTGCCTGCTGCGGGCCACGGCCTGCCTTTCCGAGGAGCTGGCCACCCTGGGCAAGACCTACAGCCGGGCCCTGCGGGGCGTAAGCGCGGATCCCACCCTGGAGAAGCAGGCCTATCAGACCGCCTCCATGGCGTACGCCGAGCCCGTGGGCGTGTACTACGGCCGGACCTACTTCGGCGAGGAAGCCAAGAAGGACGTGGTGGAGCTGGTGAAGAAGATCATCGACACCTACAAGCTCCGCATGCAGAAGAACACCTTCCTGGCGGAGGAGACCAAGGCCCAGGCCATCAAAAAGCTCTCCACCATCGAGATCAAGATGGGCTACCCGGACGAGATCAAGGAGATCTGGTCCAAACAGGTGTTCGACGAGGACGCGTCCCTCTTCGACGCCATGAAGGAGATCAGCCGCATCCGCACCGAGGACGCGTTCGACAAGCTCAACAAGCCCGTGGATCGGACGGAGTGGGTCATGCCCGGTCACATGGTCAACGCCTGCTACAACCCCAGCAGCAACGACATCACCTTCCCGGCGGCCATCCTGCAGAAGCCCTTCTATGCCCTGAGCCAGAGCGTCAGCGAGAACCTGGGCGGCATCGGCGCGGTCATCGGCCATGAGATCAGCCACGCCTTCGACAACAACGGCGCCAACTTCGACGAGCACGGGAACCTGAAGAACTGGTGGAAGGAGGAGGACTTCAAGGCCTTCAAGGATCTGACAAAGGGCATGATCGAGCAGTTCGACGGCATCGAGTACCACGGCGGAAAGGTCAGCGGCGAACTGACGGTCAGCGAGAACATCGCGGACAACGGCGGCATGGGCGTGACCTTGGAGATCATGCATACCCTGGCCGCGCCGGACTACCAGGGCTACTTCAAAAACTGGGCCCGGGTCTGGTGCATGAAGGCCAAGGAGGAGTATATCCGGCTCCTGCTGGCCAGCGACGTCCATTCTCCGGCGGAGCTGCGGGCCAACATGGCGCCCCGGAACTTCTCCGAGTGGTATGAAGCCTTCGATGTGACGGAAAACGACAGGATGTACATCGCGCCCGAGAAGCGGATCAGCATTTGGTAATGCCATGAGCCCAAAGGCCGGGGAAGGAAATGCCTTCTCCGGCTTTCTTTTTCTGTTGCGCATTTTGGGGAAATATCGTACAATGGGGACCATGAAGAGAATTGCGCTTTGTGTATTGAGTATAGGGTGCGCCCTGCTCCTGGGGTGCGGCGCGCTGGATGCCCTGGAGCGGGAGCCCGTGGCCACGGCGGCCCCCACAGCGGAGGCGACGGCGACCCCCGTCCCCACGGCTGCGCCCACGGCCACCCCCACGGCGGTGCCGGTGACGGTGGAACTGACCACGGCCACCCCGGCGCCTACAGCCGTGCCCACGGACACCCCGGCCCCCACCGATACCCCCGCCCCCACGCCGGTGCCCACGCCGGACTGCCTTCACGGGGGGGACCACCCGGCGGACAAGTTCCGCGCCGGGGAGGCGGTGAAGACCGAGGACAGCTATGAGAGCGAATCCGTGAGCATCCGCATCACCCGGGTGGAGAACCCGGAGGGATTCCCCAAGCCCATGGTGTGCTTCGTGGCGGACATCTACATCGAGGACATCACCAGCCTTCGCTCCGCCTGGTCCAAGGAGACCCTGGCCGAAAGCGAGCGGGGGGCCATGGACGTGCTGGAGCTGATGGAGCGGGAGGACGCCCTGCTCATGATCAACGGGGACTATGTGTGCAAGTGGGACTTTGGCTGCGTGGTGAGCAACGGGGTGACGGCCCGGGCGGTGGACAACCCCCGGTACGACGCCTGCGTGCTCCTGCGGGACGGAAGCATGCTCACCCTGGACGGGAATAAGACCAGCAGCGAGCAGATCCTGGCCATGGACCCCTGGCAGGCCTGGTGCTTCGGCCCGGCTCTGCTGGACGAGGAGGGGAAGGCCAAGGAGACCTTCAACTCCAGCCTGACCGGGGCCAACCCCCGGACGGTGCTGGGGTACTACGCCCCCGGACACTACTGCTTCGTGGTGGTGGAGGGCCGGCGGGACAAGTACTCCAAGGGCATGACATTGCAGCAGCTGTCCCGGTTTATGGAGTCGCTGGGCTGCCGGGCGGCCTACAACATGGATGGCGGAGACAGCTCCGTCATGGCCTTTGGCGGGGAGCGGGTGAGCAAGCCCCGGAACCGCCGGAACATACCGGACGTGATCTATATCTGTGAACCCAGGAAGGAGGAGTAAAGGATGTTTAAGGATAGGGCGGGGAACTTTTCCCCGGCAAAACTGGTGCTTTCGGTGCTGGTGGTGGTGCTGGCCATCATCGTTTTGAGCTCCTGCTTTGTGGTGATCCCGGCGGGACACACGGGCGTGGCGCTGACCTTCGGCAAGGTGGAGGACACGGTGCTCCAGGAGGGCCTGCACGTCAAGGTCCCCTTCATCCAGAAGATCGTGGTGGTGGACAACCGGATCGTGAAGCTGGACGTGAACACGGAGGCCTTCAGCAAGGACCTGCAGACCATCAACACCGTGGTGGCGGTGAACTACCATGTGGGCAAGGAGAGCAGCCAGAACCTGTATAAGACCGTGGGCATGGGCTTCGAGGAGGTCCTCATCAGCCCGGCGGTGAACGAGGTTTTGAAGGCGGTCACCGCCAAATATACCGCCGTGGAGCTGGTCAGTAGCCGGGCGGAGGTGAGCATGCTTCTGGACGACGGCCTCAACGACAAGCTCAACGGCTACGGCATCTTCATCAACGAGCTGAACATCATCAACTGGGATTTCTCCGAGGAGTATATCAACGCCGTGGAGGCCAAGCAGGTGGCGGAGCAGAACCTGATCAAGACCCGCACCGAGCAGGAGCAGGCCCTGGTCATCGCCAACACGGAGGCCCAGAAGCGGGTCATCGCCGCCGAGGCGGAGGCCAACGAGATCAAGGTCCTGGCGGAAGCCAACGCCGAGTCCAACCGGATCATCACCGAGTCCATTTCGGAGCTGCTGATCAAGTATCAGACGGTGGCGAAGTGGGACGGCAAGCTCCCCTCGGTCATGTCCGGGTCCGACAACATGCTCATCGACATCCCCCTCGCCGCGGCCGAGCCCGGGGCGTGAGGACCATGGACGAGCGGGTCCAAATCATCAGTCGCCTCTACAAAAACGGCCGGGAGGACACGCGCCTCACCCGCAGCCGCCGGGGGCAGCTGGAGTTTCTCACCACCATGGACTATATCCACCGGCTGTGTCCCCAGCCCGCCAAGGTGCTGGAGATCGGCGCCGGCACGGGGGCCTACTCCGTGGCCTTGGCCCGGGGGGGCTATGGGGTGACGGCGGTGGAGCTGGTGGACGGCAACCTGCGGATCCTGCGGGAAAGGGGGCAGGGGCTCTCCAACCTGGTATCGGTCCAGGGGGACGCCCTGGACCTGGGGCGCTGGGCGGATAGCGCCTTCGATTTGGTGCTGTGCCTGGGGCCCATGTACCACCTGTTTGACCGAAAGGACATGGAGCAGGCCCTGGATGAAGCGATTCGGGTGACCCGGCCCGGAGGCGTGCTCATGGCGGCGTTCCTGTCGGTCCATGCCATCCTGTTCGACAACTATCTGCAGGCGGAGCCCAATAGCTTTCGGGCGGGGCTGGCGGAAAACTTCACCCCGGCCTATGAGACCCGGCACTTTGCGGCGCAGGGGTTCACGGGCTTTCAAGTGAAGGAATTCGAGGCCCTGCTGGAAGACAGGCCTGTGGAGCACTTGGTCACCGTGGCCACGGACGGCATCCTGGAGCTGGCCAAGGGGCGGTCGGACTTCGTCCTTTCCGACGAGGATTTTGCCGCCTATGCGGCCTATCACCTGCGCTTCTGCGAGGAGCGGGAGCTGCTGGGCTCCTCCAGCCATCTGCTCTACGTGGGAAGAAAGAAAGTATGAGCCGGTTTTGCGGCAAAGGAAAAGGCCCCCGATTCGGGGGCCTTTTTAGTGTGGGTCAGGGATGGACTCAGTTCTTGATGGGGTTGAAGTCCACGTTGGTGAGGAAGTCGATGCACATCTGGATCTGCTCCTCGTTCAGGGTCTGGTTGGCGGCGTTGGGGCTGGGGGTCATCTCAAACTCCACCAGGTAGCCCTTGTAGACGGAAAGGATGGACACGGAGTCCGCGCCGCTGCCGATCTCCTTGGCCACCAGGAGCTTGGTGCCGTAGCCGGTCTCCCGGTAGGAGATCTCCACCTCGTTGTCGGAGGTGAAGGAGTTCTCCAGAACGGCCAGATCCTCCGCGGACATGTCGTTCATCCGATCCACTTCCCCATAGAGTTCGTCATAGCTGATGCGCAGATACATCTCAGGCTTGGTCATGTCGTCGGACAGGATGGAGGCGAAGATCCGCTCGCCCTTCATGTCCACCACCTGGATCTTGTAATCCACAGGCAGCTTGCAGATCAGCTCGAACTCGCCGTTCACGCTCAGCTTGCCCAGCTTCTGGGTGGCGTCCTGGGCCTCTTCGGTGACCAACTTCTTATCCAGCTTCACGGTCAGGTTCTTGAAAATGTAGCCCACCTTGCCGGTTTCGGGATCCCGGGCGCGCCACCAGTTTTTGGTTTCGCCCAAGGCGATGAGCTCCTTGCCGGAGGGGAAGGTGGTGATCTTGGTGGTGATGGTGGAGGGGCCAACGCGGAAGTTGACCATGCCGGTGGAGCGGCTGGGACGAACCGCGATGTAGCAGGGCTCGATCTCCTTCTCGCTCTTGAGCTCCTTGTTCAGGGCATCCTGCTGCTTTTTCAGCTCAGCGGCTTCCTTCTTGGGATCCGTGGTGGGCTTGGGCGTGGCGGGCGCCTTGGTCGGCTTTTGGTAGGGTGCGGGTTTTTCACTTACCAGGTAGCGGGTCTGGACAAAGCCGTCGCCCAAAGAGCCCCACACCAATTTAGACCAACCATCGTTGCCGGCATAGGACCAGTCCACCGCGACCTGCTGACCGTACTGAGCGTACCCAATGATCTCCGCATTCTTGTTGGGCTGGGCGCGGACGGCCAGTTTCTTACCATTGTCGGTCTTTACATACATCTCGCTGAAACCATAGGTGTCTGCATGCGTGACGGCAGGGATCAGGGGGAGCATCAGGGCCAGTACCAGGACCCACACCAGAATGTTTTTGAGAGAGGAACGAGTGATCATGCTTTGTTTCCTTCCTTTCATCTATTCATTTTGGAAAATAGTATATATCTGTTTTGGCTCAAAAGCAAGACCTGCATAAAAAACGGGCAGCCATTGCTGGCTGTCCGTTCCGATTCAAGTGGCTATCGTTACTCGATGGCGATGGTCCGTTTCTCCTCCAGCTTCGAATTCCAGCGTCAGCACGCCGGCTTCATACTTGCCCTTCACGTCCTCGGCCTTCACGTCGCCGATGTAGAAGCTACGGCTGCAGGAGCCGGAATACCGCTCCTGGCGCAGGATCTTCTTGCCCTGGTGGTCCTCCTTGTTGAGGGACTTCTGGGCGGAGACGGTGAGGTAGCCGTCCTTCAGGTCCACGTGGATATCCTCCTTGTTGAAGCCGGGCAGTTCGATGGCCATCTCGTAGCCGGTCTCGCTTTCCTGCACATCGGTCTTCATCAGGTTCTTGGCATGCTTGCCGTAGAGCTCCCGGTCCATATTGAACCAGTCGCGGTCAAAGTTGGTGTTCCACAGATCATCCAACAGGTTTTCTCCGAAAATACTGGGCAACATAGCTAACACTTCCTTTCATTCGTTCCATGTTCCCCGGGGGCACTCCTTATCATCATGCCCCGTTCGTTTCCTTACAATGCACAGTATACTCACATAATTAGCACTGTCAATGGGAGAGTGCTAATCATCACATTTGAATCACGATCGACATATTTGTGTCAAAATTCAGGGGCAAAGGGGCCCGGAAGTGAGAAAAGGGGATGGAAAAACTAAAAGGCCTGTGCTATACTATCATATATTCTTGAACAAGGAGAAAAAAGCAATGGAGAAAAAAGGTATCGTAGCTGAATTCAAGGAGTTCATCACCCGTGGCAACGTGATGGATATGGCCGTGGGCATCATCATGGGCGGCGCCTTCACCGCCATCATCACCTCCCTGGTGAACGATGTGCTCATGCCCATCATCGGCCTGCTCTTTGGCGGCGTGGACTTCACCACGCTGAAGATCGTCCTCAAGGCTGCCGACGAGGCCGCGGGCATCGAGGAGGCCGCCATCCGGTACGGCAACTTCATCCAGAACATCGTGAGCTTCCTGCTCATCGCTCTGGTGATCTTCCTCATGGTCAAGGGCATGAACAAGCTCCGCCGGAAGAAGGAAGAGCCCGCCCCCGCGCCCGCTCCCGAACCCGAGCCCTCCGAGGAAGTGAAGCTGCTCACCGAGATCCGGGACGCCCTCAAAAAGTGAGAGGGTTGATTTGTTCCTTTTTCTCTTCGTGAGAAGAGGAAAAGAAACCGAAAAAGAGAAGCAAACCATAAAAAAGAGACCGCTGGCAAAAGCGGTCTCTTTTCGTTTATTTGGTTCGGTCAGCGCCTTCTTCTGAGCAGGGCGATGACCAGGGCTGCCGTGAGCAGCAGGGCCAGGGCCCCCAGCCCCAGCAGCAGGAGGGAGAGGGGGGAGCCGGTCAAAGAGGGCGCCGGCTCCGGCGTGGGCTCCGGGGTGGGCACAGGGGTAGGTTCCGGGGTAGGTTCCGCCGTGGGCTCCGGCGTGGGCTCGGCCGTAGGCTCCGGGGTAGGTTCCGCCGTGGGTTCCGGCGTAGGCTCGGCCGTAGGCTCCGGGGTGGGCTCCTCCGTAGGCTCAGGGGTGGGGGTGGCGGCGGGCGCCACATAGTCCGACAGGCATTCGGGCGGAATGTTTTCCAAAAAATCGTTCTTCTCCACGTCCGGGCCAACGGTGGTAGAGTAGAGGCCGTACTTGCGGCAGTCGTACTGGTTGGACTTGAGGACCCGGAGCCAGTCGCTGCGCTGGGACTTGTGGAAAGCATAGGCCTCCTGGGCGATCTCAAAGGCGGTCTTGCCCCCGAAGAAGGAGAGAGGGGTGTCGAAGTCCATAACGATGGGGTTCTGCTCATACAGGTGGATGTAGAGCTTTTTCACCTGCCAGGTGCCGTATTCCGCGGCGGACTTGGGGAACTTCCCCTCGTCGGCGGCGGCCTCCACAGCCTCCCGGCAGTTTTTGCTGACCAGCCTATGGCCCGGGTTGCCGTATTCGCCGTTGATGTCGTGGGTGATGACCACCTCGGGCTTGAAGCGGCGGATCTCCCGGGTGATCTTCTCGGCAAAGTGGTAGTTGTTCTCCTGCTCGATGATGAAGAACACGGGCAGCGTCCGCATGCCGCTGTACCAGAGGCCGTTGAGGGCCTCCCCGTGGCGGTTCTGCTCGGGCACATAGCAGTAGACCACCTGGACCCGGAGCCCCCGCTCGGCGGCGTAGGTGGGGATGATGCCCCCCATCATGACCAGCTCGTCGTCGGAATGGGCGGAGACCAGCATGATGTCGCACTTGTCGGGCGCCATCTCCCACAGGTGGATGGTCTCGGGAACGTGGGCGGCGTCGTACACGTGCCACTCCGTGAGCCGGCAGGCGCTGTTGCCGTAGGGCTGGACCACCTCCATGGTGATGCCCCGGGCGCCCTCGGGCACGGTCAGGTACCCCCGGTCCCCCTCCCGGTAGCGGACACTGGTGCTGATGGGCTGGCGGTTCTCGTCGTAGAAGGTGTAGCGGCACTCGTCCGGGGGGATCATCCATTCCCAGTAGACGATGCCCACGGGCACATCGCTGGTCCAGTAGATGCCGCCGGTGGCGCCCTTCTTCAGGTCCACGCCGGTTTTGAAGTTGTTGTCGGTGAGGCGGGAGGGGTAGTTGCAGAAGCCCTTCCAATCCAGGGTGCATTTGCGGTTCAGCGGGGCGTCGGAGGCGGCTCGGGCGGCCGACAGCGGCGTCAGCAGGAACAGCAGCGCCAGGATAAGCCCCAGAAGTTTTTTGCTCATGGGCACATTCCTTCAGTATAGAGAATGGCTTAACCATAGCATGATTCTCCTTTTCCGTCAAGAATGGGGGCCTTTTTTTGTTGCAAAAGGGGGAAAGCGCGTGCTATACTATATCCAAATGAGTTTGGAGCCAAAATAAAGTGAAACGTGTTTTAGCATATATGTTCGTCCTGCTGATGCTGGTTGCGCCCGCCATAGGCCGGGCGGAGGAGACCCCGGAGCCTGACCCCACGCCCCTGCCCACGGCCCCCGGACCGGAGGAGACCCCGGAGCCTGAACCCACGCCCCTGCCCACGGCCCCCGGACCGGAGGAGAAGGGGCTGTCGGTGGAGAGCCTCACCATCGAGCAGGGCGTGATCCTCAACATCGAGATCCGGGCCATCCGCTGCCAGATGGCCGGATACTACTTCGGCGTGATCCCCAAGGAGCCGGCGGCGGACAACTATGACTGGGTGGAGACCCAGGACCGCTACCTTCGGCTGACCAAGTGGCCCGGGAGCTACTATTTCTGGCTTCGGGACACGGAGGGGAACACCTACGGCCCCACGGCGGTGGACCTGCCCACGGACTATTACAACATCAACTTCCTCCATGAGAACCAGGGCTATCCCAAGGCGGCCATCAGAACCTATCTGCCCGAGGCCTGCGGCACCACCGTGGAGGAGGTGAACGCCGCCATCGCCGAGAACGTGGCCAAGGCCGGGGCCTTCACCCGGGAGGGGGTCATCATCGGCGTCATGAGCCACATCTCCCTCTTCCAGGGCATGGGGCTCCAGATCCCCTTTTTCCACTTTGGCTACTGGCCCTTCAAGGAGACGGGCTGGTATCTGAACCCGGACTGGGGCACCGTCTACTCCAACAGCAAGCACGACCAGGACGTGTACTACGGCCGGGTGAAGGCGGATAAGGAGATGGGGACCAACTGCTCCGGCTTCGTTCACTATGCCTTCCGGCTGGCCGGGCTCAACACCGTCTACTACAATGCGGAGGGGAACGCCGGCGGCATCGCCGACTTTGAGAAGAAGAATTCCAGCATGCGCGCCCGGCCCTACTACGGCCTGGCGGGAGACGTGATGACCTCCCGGACGGATCACGAGATGCTGATCATGGACAAGTACGACGACAACAAGGACGGTCTGAGCGACGGCTATATCGTGGCGGAGTCCAGCTACGACACCGGCGGCATCGGCTACAACAAGATGCCCTTCGACACCTACTCCCGGTTCTGCGACGTGTGGAACATGGACGGGGCCTACTACAACACCGGCAAGCAGACCAAGCAGATGAAGTATTGGTTCGACTACCATGCGCCCCGGTCCTCTTGGCCCGATTTCTTCGCCGCGGCGGTGGACGCCTACACCCGCTATCAGGTGGTATTCGTGGATGAGTACGGCGTGAACCAGAAGATGGCCGTGGCCTGGGGGGACACGGTGGAGCCGCCCCCGGTCCGCAACAGCCTTAACGCCAAGGTGGGCCACTGGGATGTGGACCTGAGCGGGGTGAAGATCGAGCGGAACTATGTGGTCACCGCCGTGTACACCGAGGAGGACGGGGGCCTGTCCTGGATCGAGGAGATCTCCCGGACTCCAGAGCCCACGCCGGAGCCGACCCCCACCCCCACGCCCACGCCGACGCCCACCCCCAGCCCCACGCCCACGCCCACCCCGGAGCCCCAGATTCCCCAGGTGGAGCGGATCGTGACCAAGGAGCCGGCGCCCACTCAGGCGCCCGAGAGCCCGGCCCCGGCCACGGAAGCGCCGCTGGCGGTAGAATCAGCGGACAGCGGGCTGACCATCCTGCTCCTGGGCGCAGGAGCCTTGGCTCTGGTCGTAGCGGCGGCCCTGGTCGCGGCGATGAGCCACCGGGGACAGAAAAAACGCTAAAGAATAGGATGCGAAAAGCCTGCCTAAAGGGGCGGGCTTTTTTTCTGGGAAAAAGTTTGAAAAAGGGGTTGACAAATATATCGGGGGCCGTTATACTCTAAGCACGATATAACGACAGCCGATATAACGGCGACCGATAAAGGAGGGGAGGACATGGTTGGACAGACGGCGTTGACGGAGGCGGTGTATTACATCCTGCTGTCCCTGGTGACGCCCCGGCACGGCTACGGCATCATGCAGGAAGCGGAGCGAATGAGCGGGGGCCGGGTGAAGCTGGCGGCGGGGACGCTGTACGGGGCTTTGAACGGCCTGTTGGACAAGGGCTGGATCAAATCGGTCCCCGGGGCGGAGGACAGCCGCCGCAAGGAGTATGTGTTGACGGACAAGGGCCGGGAGGCCCTGACCTGGGAACTGGACCGGCTCAAAGAGCTGGTGGAGAACGGAGAGATGGTGTTGGGAGGCGCAGCGTGATGGAAGATAAGAGGAAAGAGCTGCCGGAGCAGCCGGAGAAGCGCGGAGACAAGAAGAAGGTCGATTCGGGTATGGTCCTGGGCCTGTGCATCGGCCTGGCCGTGGGTGCCGCTATCGGCGCCGCCACCAAGAACCTGGGGCTGTGGATGCCCATCGGTATGTGTCTCGGCATGGTCGTGGGCATGTCCTTCGACAGCGAGAAGAAGGACAAGAAGGACGACGGCGACGATCAGCCGCAGGCATAAGGAAAGGATGGGGGATATGGAAACGAAGAAAGTCACCAGATGGTTCTGGGTGTGGCAGTTCGAGGAGGAGGAGCTTTGGCTCAACTCCATGGCCGCGGAGGGCTGGACCCTCTGTCGGGTGGGCTTTTGCACCTTCTATTTTGAAAGGACCGAGCCGGGCGCGTACATCGTCCGGGAGGAGTTCCGCAAGCGGGATGTGGCCGATGAGTCGTTTTTGAGGGAAATGGGCGCGGAGTACATCGGCCGGATGGCCATGTGGATCTACTTCCGCCGCAAGGCTGAGTTGGGTGAATTTGAGCTCAACAGCGACCTGGATTCCCGCATCCAGCTCTTGAGCAACATCTGCCGGATGCTGCTGGCGGTCATGCTCATGAACCTGGGCATCGGACTCAGCAACCTGCGCGTGACCAGCCTGGGCGTCATCAACATCCTCTGCGCAGGCCTCTTGGCCTACTGCTACGGCCGCATCCAGGGCAAGCGGGACGAGCTTAAGCGGGAGCGCCAGCTCCACGAGTAGAGGAAGTATTGAAAGCATCTGTGCCTTTTCTTTGTAAAGAAAAGGCACCCAAAAGAAACGCAATTGGGAAGTATGGCTGACGCTGTACTTCCCATTATTATTCTTGTGCTTCTCTTTTTTTCGGTTCCTTTTTTCTCTTCACTGAGAGAAAAAAGGAACAAAAACAAAGCTTTACAAATCCCCCCCGTTCATGTATACTATCGCCAAACGTGGATCGGGACAGGTAGCGGATGCCTCCCCCTTCAAGCGAGCCGCGGGCGGTGCAAGGCGGCAAGGGGCGCGTTCGGCGAGATCACCCGGGAGCGGGACCGTGAAAGATGCAGTAGCGGCCTCCGGCGGCCCTCCGTTACAGGGGCACATGAGCGGCATCGGCTTGTTCAAAGCCATGCAAGGCGGGTGGTACCGCGGAAGATCAGGTCTTTCGCCCCGTTGAGTACGGGGTGAAGGGCCTTTTATTTTCAATAACATATTGGAGGAGACTATGTACGACAAGGTATCGACGGATCTGAAGTTTGTGGAGCGGGAGAAGGCGGTCCTTTCCTTCTGGAAGGACAACCATGTGTTTGAAAAGAGCGTGGAGCTTCGCAAGGGCGCCCCGGCCTACACCGTTTTCGACGGCCCCCCCACGGCCAACGGCAAGCCCCACATCGGCCATGTGCTCACCCGGAGCATCAAGGACATCATCCCCCGGTATCGGACCATGAAGGGCTACGACGTCTTACGCAAGGCCGGCTGGGACACCCACGGCCTGCCCGTGGAGCTGGAAGTCGAAAAGCAGCTGGGTCTGGACGGCAAGGAGCAGATCGAGGCATACGGCGTGGAGCCCTTCATCGAGGGCTGCAAGCGGTCCGTGTGGAAGTATAAATCCGAATGGGAGGACATGTCCGACCGGGTGGGCTACTGGATGGACATGGAGGACCCCTACGTCACCTATCACGACGACTACATCGAGTCCGAGTGGTGGGCGCTGAAGACCATCTACGACAAGGGCCTTTTGTACAAGGGTTACAAGATCGTGCCCTACTGCCCCCGCTGCGGGACGGCCCTCTCTTCCCACGAGGTGGCCCAGGGCTACAAGGACGTGAAGGAGACCTCCGCCATCGCCAAGTTCTATCTGACCGACGGCAGCGGCACCTGCATCCTGGCCTGGACCACCACCCCCTGGACCCTGCCCAGCAACGTGGCGCTCTGCGTCAACGCCAACGAAACCTACGTGAAGGCCCGCCGGGAGGACGGGGTCTATATCCTGGCCGAGGCGCTGGTGAAGCAGGTTCTGGGTGAGAACGTGGAGATCATGGAGCGCTTCTCCGGCGCGGATCTCGTTGGCACGGAGTATGAACCCCTGTTCGACATGAGCGCGGGCTTTAACGGCAAGAAGGGCTATCGGGTGGTGGCGGACAACTACGTCACATTGGACGAGGGCACGGGCGTGGTCCACATCGCCCCGGCCTTCGGCGAGGACGACAACCGGGTGGGCAAGGCCTTTGATCTGCCCTTCCTCCAGCTGGTGAACACCTCCGGCCATATGTGCGGCGGCACCCCCTTCGACGGCCTGTTCGTGAAGGACGCGGACAAGCCCGTCCTGGAGGATTTGAAGCGGCAGGAGAAGCTGTTCTCCGCGCCCCAGTTCGAGCACAGCTACCCCTTCTGCTGGCGCTGCGACACGCCCCTCATCTACTACGCCCGGGAGGAGTGGTTCATCCAAATGACCGCGGTGAAGGATAAGCTGGTTCGGTTCACCAAGAGCGTAAACTGGATCCCCGAGACCATCCGCGACGGCCGCATGGGCAACTTCGTGGAGAACGTCATCGACTGGGCCGTGACCCGGGAGCGGTATTGGGGCACGCCCTTCCCCGTGTGGGTCTGCCCGGACTGCGGCAAGGTCCACGTCATCGGCAGCAAGGCGGAGCTGAAGGCCATGAGCCCGGACTGCCCGGAGGACATCGAGCTGCATAAGCCCTTTATCGACGCGGTCACGGTCAAGTGCCCCCAGTGCGGCGGGAACATGAAGCGGGAGAGCGTGGTCATGGACTGCTGGTTCGACTCCGGCTCCATGCCCTTCGCCCAGTGGCACTATCCCTTTGAGAACAAGGA
>CACWYB010000032.1 GCA_902765005.1 uncultured Eubacteriales bacterium
CCCCTTCCCACGCATGTGGTGCGATGCAAGTTTTGTCGTTTACCGTTCCCGGTCATAATGCGAGAACTCTTCGATGAGCTCCCTATCCTCGGTCAGGAAAGGTTGGAGATTTTCGTGGATGTGGGTGCTGTCCGCCTCTATCTGCTCACAAAGGTGAAGCTCGCTCTTCAGGTCGCGGAGCGCCCGATTTACCTCCACTAGATCAGCATACAGCCTTTCCCGCTCAAGTTTGAGGATGTCGATGGGGGTTTTTGAAAGAATTTGCTGTGCTTTTTGTAATTTGTTTTGCTCCTCCGGGGAGAGAGGACAGGCGGCTTCGTCCCGGCCCTCGAACATGGCCACGGTCTGCAGGGCGTCGTAGAGGGGCCGCTGCCGCTTCTTTTGCCCGTTCAGGATGATCCTGTGCTTGGTCTGCCAGTCGATCTGCCGGGTGAGATCGGCTATCCTCTCTTCCAGCTGCTCCAGGGTGTCGATCTTGTTATTGGTCAGGTAGGCCGCCGCCTTCTTCATCTGCTCGAATCGCTTCAGCTCCCTGGGCGGCACCACACGTTGCATCTGCACCCCGTCGTTCACCAACCCCAGGATGTACGTCCAAGCCAGAACACAGGCCCGGAAGCCCGTGACCTTTCCCCGGGGGAAGCGGACCCGCTGCTGTTTGGGCATGATGACCTCGAAGGTGGGGTCCATCATGGCCCTATCGATGTAGGCGATGAGGTCGTCCTCCGTCATGGACTTGCCCTTCACCCTGGCCCGGTGGCCATGATCGTCTCCGTAGGGGACGAAAGTAGGGTAGCGGCTCCTGTGCAGGATGGTGTAGCCCCGATCCTCCATGAGAGCGTAGAACTGCCCCACGTCCATGGCCAGGGACAGGCATTCCGCCACGTCCCGGTCCACCAGCTGCCGCTGGGTCCGGATGCCCAGCTTCTGCATCCGCCACTCCACATAGGTGAGGGCTCGCCTGCCCGGCTCCTCGATGACCGACAGGCCGTACTCCCGGCAGAGGGCGTCGGACAGGGCCCGGACCTCCATAAAGTAGGAGTTGGGCGAGGAGTGATACTTGTGCCCGTCCCGGTCCGAGACGGAATTGAAAATGATGTGGTTGTGGACGTGGGCCTTGTCCACATGGGTGCCCACGATCACCTCGAACCCGTCCAGATACCGTTCCGCGAACCGGCTCCCGATCTCATGAGCCAGCTCCGGGGTGATCTCCCCGGGCCGAAAGCTCTGGATCAGGTGATAGGCCTGGACGCCCTTTGTCCGCCCGAACCGGCGCTTGGTGTCCATCCAGGTCCGGGCCGCACTTTCCGGCACACATCCCACGGAGGAGACGAACACTTGTTCTTCCGTCTTCTTGGGGTTGACCACATACCGGATCAGCTTGTCGAGGCGCACGGTCTTGGCCAGTATCTTCGTCACCGCCATCTGTACACCTCCTCCCGCAGCGCCCGGTGGAGGGCCTTCACCCGGTCCCACTCGGCCTGGTCGATGAGCCCGATGGCGTTGGCCCGGTGGGCCAGCTGGTTCAGATTGTTGCCGATCCGGTCCACGGCCCGCAGCACCTCCCTGAGCTCCGGGGTGGGCTTCGCTTTCAACTCCTTGTCCGTGATTAGCTTCCGCAGCAGCCGGGTGGTGCCCAGTCCTGTATGCTGACATAGCTCCATCAGTTTCTTATGCTCGGCTTCATTTAGCCGGGTCCCTACGTGAATGTTTCTTGTTCTAAATTCCATGCTCCCTTTCCCCGCGCCAAGGCGCGGCATACGGGTCCGGGTGCCCCGGCAAGCGCATTTGGAACGCCAAATGCTATGCTTGCAAGGACATCCCAGGATACTGCGTATCCCTCGGGATGTCCGTTTCCTGTTGGGCGAAGCCCTTCCGGGAACCAACCTTGCGGCCATAGCCGCTGTACGATACCCGCGGGCTACAGCCCGGCACCCGTCCCCGTTCGGTCCTTAAGGACCAGTTCTTGCTTCCTGTGTCCAGCCAATATGTGTACTGGAAGAATGACGAATCCTCATCTTCTGAACCTCCTTTCCTTCCTTTTTGTCCCTTTCCCGCCGCAGCGGTGCGATACGATCAGCCCCTGGCCTCACCTCCTTTCCGCAACTTCGCGCCAAGTTGGCGCGAAGTCGACCGCCTTCAACTTCGTGCCAACTTGGCACGAAGTTAGCTCAACGACTGCTCTGAACTTCCTGCCAACTTGGCAGGAAGTTTGATCACGATTGGTTCCGAACTTCCCGCCAACTTGGCGGGAAGTCGATCTGTGTTCGCCTGAAAATTCCGGACAACTTGTCCGGAATTTCTGTTGTTGGTCTCCCCCTCAGAAATGTGGGACAAGTTGTCCCACATTTCCAGTAACGTGCTTTCATAAAAAAGTAGCGCCAACTTGGCGCACATTTTTGCCTTCGACCCGGCCAAATAATTCGTGCCATCATGGCGTGGATTTCCTGCTTCAGATCAACTTGATCCGAAGTCTCGGGTATGAAAAATTTGGACCAACTTGGTCCACATTTCAACTTCCGCCCCTCATGGGCGGAAGTACCGTATGCAAAAACGGTGACCATCATGGTCCAGGTTTCCACTTCTGCCCAACTTGGGCAGAAGTTTCTGGCGCAAAACGGTGACCATCATGGTCACAATTAACTTCTGGTCAAGTTGACCAGAAGTTGACCGCAGAAAAGGTTCCCAACTTGGAAACCTTTTTGAAAGCCCGTGTTCGCTGGGAAATGGTGTCCAACTTGGACACCATTTACTTCTGGCCATCATGGCCAGAAGTTGACCGCAAATGGACCATCGGAAATTGTGGCCAATTTGGCCACAATTAACTTCCGGACAAGTTGTCTTGAAGTTGAAGCCCTTTTACTTCATCCCAACTTGGGATGAAGTCACCCTGCTTCAACTTGTGATCAACTAAAGCACAAGTTAATTCAGTTCAAATTGAACTGAATTATCTTTCAGACACCTAAAATGTTGATCAACTTGAGCACCATTTTTCAACTTGTGGCCAGGTTGGCCACAAGTCAGCAGCCCCGCCTCCGTCAAAAGTCTCGCCAAGTTGGCGAGACTTTTCAACTTCGTCCCAACTTGGGACGAAGTTGTCACCGAAGAAATTAATCCCATCATGGGACGAATTTCAACGCTCACTTCCGCCCAACTTGGGCGGAAATTGTTATAGAAAAGTTGGGCCAACTTGGCCCAACTTTTGCCCGCGTCCTTCCTCGTAATAATCCCGACAATTTGTCGGGAATTTCTATCCCTGCTCCGGACCAACGACATCCGCGAAATGAGTCCCAACTTGGGACGCATTTTCAAAACAGTCATCGCCCACTTCCCGACAAGTTGTCGGGAAGTGGCTGTCTTAAAATTATTCCCAAGTTGGGAATAATTATCTCGCTCACTTCCGCTCAACTTGAGCGGAAGTTGTTGTAGAAAAGCCTGGCCAACTTGGCTAGACTTTTCTGGCTGACTTTGTCGCAACTTGCGACAAAGTTGACCTGACATGTCCTTCAAAATTCATCCCAACTTGGGATGGTTTTTCAGCGCTATAATTCTAGCGAAGTTGGCCAGAATTATCAGAAGCGGCAACTCCAATCATGCAGAGCCACTATCTACATATACATGACATTTGGAATGCCAAATTGTTCCAGCTTTTTGAAAATCATATGATTTTCTTTTCATCGAAGCCAAGGTCCGCCCCGGCATACCGCTCATAGGCTTTCCCCACCTTTCGGATGCGCTTGAGGACGGCGCTGTGGGTCTTAAACCCGGTCAGCTTGGCGATCTCCTCCAAGGATCGACCCTTCAGTCGCAGAGCCATGATCTTGCGATCCGTTTTCGGCAGGCTGTTTATAAATCGTTCCATATCCACCCGGGAGATGGTCTGCTCAACCATCTGTCCATAGTGGTTGTCGCTGTAGGGCAGCTTTTTGCACTCTATTTCATAATCGACCGTGGTAGGATGCGCGGTGCGGGTGTGATACCACTCCCTGTAAAAGCTCGCTTTCTGAAGACTGTATCGTCGGGCGAAATCCTCATGGCAATGGTTCTTCTGGACATGGGTCATCCATTCCCTGTGCCCATCGCGTTCAAGAACATACGGGACGGCGGCGGCCATGAACCCGTCCACCAAATCATAGGGAGCGAAGCTGAAATTGGTCACAGGTTGATCCTCTGTCAGGGCCAACCACTCTGGGAGGGTGTGCAGGAGGCTCAATTCCTCCAGCCCCTGTACCCACAGCGAGACGGCATGGGCCATCTTCCAGCAGGGGTCAAAGCCGGAATAGCTCTCCATCTTCCCCTCGAGACCCATGTGGGGCCAGGCCATATAGGCGTAAATGTCGGACAGGGTAGCCAGGAACAGGTTGCTTTCGATGACCTCGATCACCTTCCTGTCCCCCAGCAGCGCCGCCCGGCACCGGGGCAAGGTGTATATCTCCCGGCTGGCCTGCCGCAGCAGCTCCTCGGGGATGAGCAGAAATGCCGGAATGCTCCACGCGTTCAGATAGGTCGAGACGCTCCCGTCCTCCCGCTTGATCTTTATCGGCACACGCTCACCCCCTTCTTCGCACCATTTTGGTCGCTCTCCTCTTTCCCGGGCTCCTATTATATCAAACTAATTGTCCCATTTGCAGGACTGCGAAACTTGCCACGCATATAGTCCCATAAACCGTGCAGATGCAAGGAACAATCACTATCCTTCCCAAAGCCGTTTTTCAAATTCAACAGCAAATCGTATTTGCTGCTGAATTTATAAAAATGATGCCATTACAACTTGGCATCGTAAACAACCAAATCAAACAGATAAAATGCAAAAACAGGTGACAGACAATGTCACCTGTAGAAATAGTTCGGATGGAACAAGGCATTTGATATACAGCTTATTGCCTTTCAAACTCTTTATGCAATCTCTTTATACCTTGTAAATACGTATTCGTAAATCCTCTGTCGGTACTCAGAGATGCTGATCTCGTCATAGCTCTCCGGCAGCTCAGCCCAAAGCGTGTTGCGGATCAGATTGTCCACCGCGGCTCTGGTTTCCTGCTTGTCTGTCCAGTGATCCAGCTCGGCGATTTTGGCTTTGATTTTCTGGAGCGATAGTTCCTCATCGCTGGAGAAACCTTCACGGACATAGCGCTGCTCTTCCCGACTCATGCTGTTGGCCAGAGCCATCAGTTCCGCGAATGTCTTTTCTATAGTCGCTCGGTCCTGTTCGCTGTTGTAGTCGGCGATGATGGCCTGATATCGCTCGTAGTAATTGATTCGGTTGGGATTCTCCGACAACATGCTGTGGAGCTTTTCCTCAATCAAATCTTCCAGGTCCCGCATCACCAAATTCTTGTTCTTCGCCCGAGCAAATTCCCGACGCAGCAAATCAAAGTCGATTGAGCTGATGTCGAACTGCCGCGAAGGCGTGATGCCTGGCGTCGGTTCCTCGATGCGCATATACTGGCTGATGATCCCGCTGATCTCCACCATCAGATCCGTGGTGTCCGCATGCTTGCGTTTCCGTTGCAGGACGCTATAGATAGCGGCGATGGCCTCATATTCCCGACGCGAGTCTCGCTCCATATCGTCCCGATCGATGTATTTCATCAGCCGGGTCAATTCAGAAGCGTACGTTGTAAAGGCTTTCCGATCTTCCATGCTGCCGCATACGGCATTCGCGCCGGATTGAAGCAATGCGACCTTCTCAAAGCCCTTCGCGCCGATGAGAGACTGCAGCTCAAACCCGCGTTCTCGCAGAAACGTCTTGGCCTTTTCAATGGTGGCCAGGATGCGCTCGATCAGCTTCTGCTTGTCCACCGTCGGATCGTCCCCGCCATGGCCGTTGGCGTTGGCGGTATAATCAGCCAGGGCCTTGCGCAGCGCTTTCACGATGCCGATATAGTCGATGATTAGACCGTTGCTCTTGCCTTCGTTGACACGGTTGGCTCGGGCGATGGTCTGCATCAGGGTATGGGCTTTCAGTGGCTTGTCCAGATACAGGCAGGAGAGGCACTTCACGTCGAAGCCGGTCAGCCACATGGCGCAGACGAACACCACCCGCAACGGATTGGAATCGTCCTTGAATTCTTCGTCCAGCTCCCGCTTTTCCATCTTGGCCCGGTGGTATCGGATGTCTAAGCCCCATTTCTCGAAGGTCTTGATCTCGTTCTGCTCCTGGCTGATGACCACGGCCATCTCCGTTTCCTGCATCCAGGTGAGCTTTCGGTTCAGCTCCTGGGCCTCCTGCTGGGTGGCCGTCCGCAGCTGGGCCTTCAGGGCTTCGATCTGCTGCTGCCAATATTCCTGCACATAGTTGTACATCCGCACGCAGGTCACCTTGTTCAGACACACGAACATGGCCTTGCCGCTGGTCCACAGATCGCTGTAATGACTGGCAAAGTCCTTGGCGATGGCCCGGAGCCGGGGCTCGGCGGTGAGCAGGTGGATCTCCTTGGCGAACTCCGCCTCCAGCTTCTCCTGCTGGTCGTCGCTTATGTCCGCCCGTTCGATGGCGTCCAAGATCCGATCCGTGATCTCCGGGTTGTTGAGATCCAAAATCTTCTCGCCCCGGTTTTCATAATAGAGGGGCACCGTGGCGCCGTCCTCCACCGCCCGCTTGAAGTCGTAGACAGACACATACCCGCCGAAGGTCCGGGCTGTGATGTTGTCGCTGGACAGCAGCGGCGTCCCCGTAAAGCCGATGCGGGCGGCCGTGGGCAGCATCTTCATCATGTTGTCGGCAAAGATGCCGTTCTGGGTCCGGTGAGCTTCATCGGACATGAGAATGATGTCGTGGTCCGGGTATATGGGCGTGGGATTCGGATCGTTGAATTTCTGGATCAGGGTGAAGATGAAGCTGGGATTCCCCTTCAGCTTCCCGACCAGGTCCCAGCTCGTTTCGGTCGGTCAACACCACGATGGTGGGCGAGCCGACGAATTTCCGCCGGATCTTCTGGGCGAGAAAGGCCATGGAATAGCTCTTGCCGGAGCCCTGGGTGTGCCAGAACACGCCCAGCTTCCCGCCGTTCAGCTTCCGGGCGGCGTAGGCCCGGGCGGCCTCGTTCACGCCCAGATATTGGTGGTTCCGGGCCAGTATCTTCACCGTCCGCCCGTCGCTGTGGTCGAAGAGGATGAAGTTTTCCAGCAGGTCCAAAAAATTCTCCTTTTTGCAGATGCCCCGCAGCATGGTCTCCAGGGCTACGCTCCCCGCTTCCTTCTCCTCCAGCCGCTTCCATTCGTGGAAGAACTCGTATTTGCTGCCCAGGGTGCCCACCTTCGCCTCCACGCCGTTGGAGAGCATGAGGAAAGCGTTGTAGTAGAACAGGTGTGGAATGGTGTCCAGATAATCCCGGTAGTTGTCCGTGTAGGCGTTCTGCACGTCCACCGAGGCTCGCTTCAGCTCTATGAACAGCAGCGGTATCCCGTTCACGAAGCCCACGATGTCCGTCCGCCGCCGGTACAGGTCCCCGTGGATCTTCAGCTCCTTCACCGCCAGGAAATAATTGTTCTCCGGGTGCTGAAAGTCGATCACCAGGGCCGTCTTCAGGTCGTCCGTTCCGTCCGGCTTCTTCCCGGTCACGGGGATGCCGTCCCGGATGAGACTATACTTCTCCTCGTTCACCTGCATGAGCGACGCCGTGGACAGCCGACTCTCCATCTTCTGCAGGGCCTCCCCGATCTGCGCCTCGGTGATCCATGGGTTCAGCCGCCGCAGGGCCTCCCGAAAATACCGGACCAGCAGGATCTCCTTGTAGGACCGCCGTCCAAAGGTGCCGCCCTCGCCCAACACCTCCGTGTTATAGGCGAACTTCACCTCCCAGCCCAGCTCCTCTTGCAGCAGCTGCCCGGCGCTCGCCTGCACCAGTATGTTTTCAGAATAGTCGTAGCTCATTTTTCTTTTCCTTCGATTATACGTACAAATTTATTACCAAAATCAGTTCGTTTATATACCTTTTCGTTTCTATACGCACGATCAAATGTAGAGCTATTGAAAAAGATGCCTGCATTATCGCCCGTCCCGTATGGAATATAAGGGGGATCACTGCTTTTCTCGTAAATCATCCCCAACGCAGCTAAACGGAGGTATGGTTCACTGCCAAGGCCATCTCTTGCTATATAATTATAATTCGCATCTAAAAGCGCCGGATAATCATTTGGCAGCAGACGATCAATTACCTCAGAAAAAACCGCAAACTCGTCCCAATCTATCTCTTCGCGCAAATATGCCAAATACATTTTTGCAAGCATTCTTGGCTTATCATAGCCGATATATCGGTCGATGATAACGAGGGCATATTCTAATTCCTTATCCCTCTTTTTGGGATTGTCCCTGATTTTTCTCAAATACTCCTCGCGCTCTGATTCATCTACAGTATGCAGTCGGATTTCATCCAAAAAAGAAGCCAGTTTCTTTATTTGTTCACGCTCATGAATGCTCTTTCCAATACGATAAAGGGAAATAGCAGTGGAAACAAATGGAATATCCTTTAGCAATCCATCTTTCAAAACGGAATCCAGTGCAATTTCACCTAAATCGGATAGAATGCTAACTTCCTCTTGGGAAATTGTGGTTGCCAATGATTCTGACAATGATTTCTCTTCTTTCATACGCTATGCACCCCTTCTGATTATGGATTAGTTCAAGCGTTTATTTTCCCCAACAGCTCTTTTGCCCGTT
>CACWYB010000033.1 GCA_902765005.1 uncultured Eubacteriales bacterium
GGCACGCCCGCCATGAAGTGCAGGTGGTTCATGTCCTTATAGTCGTCCTCGGTGTACAGCGGCCGGATGTCGATCTGCTCCATGGTGTGGTTGTACAGATCTTCGGGGGTCTTGCCGGTCTCCTTCTTCAGCTTTTCCAGCCACTCTTCATAGGTCATCCCTTTGACCGCCTCCTGGCGGAACGGGATGTTGCTAAAATCCACTTTGCCCATTAGATGATCCCCTTTCCTTTCTGGATGTTGGTCAGGATGGCGAGGCAGTTGGCCCGGACATGGATGTATTCGTCCACGCCGGCCTCGTCATAGGATGCCTTGCACTCGGGAGCCGGAGCGCCCGCCAGGAACACCTTCATGCCGGGAGCCTTGGCCTTGATGCCACGGGCCACAGGGGGCACCAGCTCCGGATAGGTATCATCGGTGGAGCAGATGATGGCCACGTCCGCGCCGGAAGCCACCGCCGCGTCCACAGCCTCATCCACCGTGGCAAAGCCGTTGTTGCGCAGCACGTCGAAGTGGGCCACCTCCATGAAGGAAGCGGAGAAGTCCGCCCGGGCCTTGTGCTGGGGGATGGGGCCCATGTTGCACAGCTTGGCGATATAGTCCTCGGTGGCCTTGCGGAGGGCCTCATACTGCTCGGTCCAGCGGTGAGGCAGGATGGCGGTGATCTCTTCGCCCTTGCCGTCCGCGAAGGAAGCCGCGATGTCCTCCAGGGTAGCGCCGTTCTCCAAAGCTTCGCCGATGGCCTTGGGGCAGGTGCCCAGCTCGGGAATGGCCTTGCCCTGGGGCTTCTCGTAAACGGGGGCTTTGGCGCCCTCCAGGGGCTTCTCGCTCATGTTGGGGTACATGTTGGTGCCCACGGCCCGATCCTGCCGGGTGGCCAGCCGCTTGAACCGGTCGGCCAAGGTGGCGGCGATCTCGCTCTGAACGGTGCCGGCCTTCAGAGCCGCCAGCATGCCGCCCTGGGCCTGGATCTTCTGGATCTGGTTCCAGATGGCCTCGCCCAGCTGGCCGGTGAGGGTCTCCACGTACCAGGAGCCGCCCGCCGGATCAACGGGGGAAAGGAGGTTGAACTCCTCCTGCATCATCACCTGGATGTTCCGGGCGATGCGGCGGGAGAAGCCGTCGCTCTCGCGAACGGCGGCGTCAAAGGGCAGTACCTTCATGCCGCTCACGCCGCCCACCACGCCGGAAAAGGCCTGGGTGGTGGCCCGCAGCACGTTCACGTAGGGATCATAGAGGGTGGTGGTAAACTGGGAGGTCTCGGCAAATACGTCGATGCACTGGGCCTTTTCGCCCGCGCCGTAGGCCTGCATGAGCTGAGCCCACACCACGCGGACAGCCCGGAGCTTGGCGATCTCCATGAAGAAGTTGGGCCCCAGGCAGAAGTTGAAGCGAATGTGCTCGGCCGCCTGGTCCACGGTGTAGCCCCGGTCCATCATGGCGTCGATGTAGGCAAGGCCGGTGGCCAGGGCCGCGGCCGCCTCCTGGATGGCGTTGGCGCCGCCGTTGTGGTAGACGGAGCTCTGCACGAAAATGGTCTTCAAGTCGGGGGCATGATGGGAAGCGAACTTCAGCGTGGTGGCCATCTGGTCCATGTAGCTGTCAAAGCTGCTGTCGAAGCCGCCCTTCTTCACCGCTTCACCAATGGGGTCGGCGCCCACGCAGCCGGTCAGCGGCGCGTCGTCACCCACGTTCCGCTGGCGCTTGGCGATGGCGGAAATCAGGGGCAGGGCCGTGGCGCCGGCGTACACGGACAGGGGCGCGTAGCGGAGCTGGACCTCGTTCAAAAGGGTTTCCACGTCCTTGAGGGTGTCCAGCTTCACGGCGTCCGCGTCAAAGCTGACGGCCGTGGTGCCCTTGTTGAGCTCCTCCAGCAAAACCTTGTTGGCCTCAGCGGGGTCATGGACCTCCACCTCCTGGGCGATCTTCCAGGGCTCCTCGGCGTAGCCGGCGGTCTTGGTGCCGCGGAGGAAATCCGCCGCGCCGGGGAATCCCAGCCGCTCCTTGTAGGGGGCAGCCTCTTCTTCGGTATAGATGGGCGAGAGCACGATGCCCTCCGGCGTCTTGGTGAACAGCTTCTTCTCGAAGATGCCGCCCTTCAAGCTTTCGATGGCCGCGGCCTTCCACACTTCGTAGGAGGTCGGTTCGAACTCGTCGAAGGTCACCGGAGCCAACGGTTCGTTTTTAGAATTGGTATCCATCTCAACATCCTTTCTTCAATGTATATCACTATCGCCGGGATCGCCTTGCCTTCCCGCCGATACTGCCGTAAAAGAGGGGCCTGTTCATAAATGCCCAAAAAGGACCAACCAGGGGATCCTTTTTCAAATCCCCGGGGCCGATGTCCCGGATCGGCGCCGTCCTCCTCGGGACGGGCGATCGTTCGTTTTACGGCAAGTATTCTGGCTCATGGCTTTGCCCTCAGGCGCGCCTTCCCACGAAACGAAATCGCAGTGGCATCTGCGCCCTTGCAGCCATTGACAGCAGCGGGACTGCTCCGGATTCTCACCGGATTCCTTGCACCCATAAAAACGGTATTCTTTTTCACTATTATGCTAATGGATTACCAACGAAAAGTCAACACTTTTTCGTGATTGTCCCGCCTTCCTCTTATTCTTTTTGAGGCTGCCTCGCCTTCATTGACAGGGGCCGAACAATCCCGTATAATCTAACTAACTTCCTAATAATAGGAAGCAGGAGGGCAGCATGAATTTTCAAAACCTGCAATACTTCCTTATCGTGGCCGAGGAGATGAACGTCACCCGTGCCGCCAAGCGCCTCCACATCTCCGAGCAGGCCCTCTCCCGCCAGATCGGCAAGCTGGAAAAGGAGCTGGGCGCCAAGCTCTTTGAGCGCTATCCCCGCTTTGCCCTCTCCGCCGCCGGCAAGCGGCTCAAGGCCGCCGCCGAGCAGATCGGCGCCATCGAACGGCAGCTCCACCTGGAGCTGGACGACCTCAATCACAACAACACCGGCGAGCTGCGCATCGGCGTAAGCTACACCCGGGGCCAGGTGCTCCTGCCCCGGCTGCTGCCCCCCTTCCACGAAAAGCACCCCGGCATCACCGTCACCATTCTGGAGGGCTCCTCCTCGGAGCTCCAGGAGGATCTGAGCAAAGGTCTCATCGACCTGCTCATCGGCTACGTGCCCCGGGACCTGGACGCCTTCGAAGCTGCGGAGGTGAGCCGGGAGCGGCTGTTCCTGGTGGTGCCCAAAAAGTATATGAACGCCCTTTTCGGACGGAACGCCGACAAAAAGCGGGCGGAATTCGCCGACGGCGTGGACATCCGCCTCTTCAAGGACCTGCCCTTCATCCTCCTGGATCGGGACGATCGGGTGCGCCGCATGGCGGACAGGCTCTTTTCCCGCTACGACATCACCCCGCGCATCCTTCTGGAGACCCGCAACATCCAAACCGCCTTCGCCCTCTCCATGGAGGGCATGGGCCTCACCATCTATCCGGAGCTGTTCCTCTCCAGCCAGTCCCTTCTGCCTTCCTCCCCCGAGGCCAGGGACGTGGTGGACTGGTTCCCCCTGGACGCGGATCTGACCCAAACCATCGTGGTGGCCTACCATCCGGAGAAGTATCTCTCCAACGCCGCCCGGGATTTCATACAGGAAGCGCAAGAAATCCTGCAAGCAAAGTCGTAACCTGCAAGAATCCTTGCAAAAAGTTTCTGTTTTCCCATTTTTAACAACCGAATGGTTGTTGCCTACCCGCCCATAAAACTGCTTTTCCATCCTTCCCGGTCATGCTATCATAAGGGAAGGATGTTCTATACTTCCGTTAATTATATGGAAAGGGGAAACACATGGTTAACAAACGGCTGATCATCAATCAGAAGTGGTGCAAGGGCTGCGGAATCTGCGTGGCCTTCTGCCCCAAGCAGGTGCTCGTTCTGCAGAAGGGGAAGGCGACGGCCGCCAACCTCGAGGCCTGCATCAAGTGCGGGCAGTGTGAGCAACGGTGTCCCGACTATGCCATTTACCTGGAAAAAGTTGAGGAGGGTGCAAACTAATGGGTAAGAAAGTTTTAATGCAGGGCAACGAAGCCTGCGTCATGGGCGCCATCGCCGCGGGCATGCGGTTCTTCGCGGGCTACCCCATCACGCCCTCCACCGAGATCGCTGAGATCTCCGCTCAGGAGCTGCCCAAGGTGGGCGGCCGCTTCCTCCAGATGGAGGACGAGATCTCCGGTATCGCTGCTGCCATCGGCGCTTCCGTGGCCGGCGTCAAGGCCATGACCGCCACCTCCGGCCCGGGCTTCTCCCTCAAGCAGGAGCACATCGGCTACGCCGCCGAGGCGGAGATCCCCGTCGTGGTGGTGGACGTCCAGCGTGTGGGCCCCTCCACGGGTCTTCCCACCAGCCCCGCTCAGGGCGACCTCATGCAGGCCCGCTGGGGCACCCACGGTGACCACCCCGCCATCGTCATCTCCCCCGCCACGGTCCGCGAGACCTATTTGGAAGCCATCCGCTGCTTCAACCTGGCAGAGAAGTATCGCACCCCCGTCATCTTCCTCATGGACGAGATGGTGGGCCACCTGCGCGAGGGCATCGAGCTGCCCGAGAGCGACGAGCTTGAGATTGTTGACCGCCCCATCAACTGGGATCTGACCGACGAGCAGGCCTATGCCATTCCCGAAGGCAAGTGGGTCCCCGAGATGGCTCCCTTCGGCGAAGGCCAGCACTACAACGTCTCCGGTCTGTTCCACGATGAGACCGGCTTCCCCCGCGGCACGGCCCAGAGCTATGAGAAGTTCATGACCCGCCTGCTGGACAAGGTGGAGAAGAACCGGGACGACATTGAGAAGTGGGAAGAGAAGTTCATGGACGATGCCGAGATCGCCGTGGTCAGCTTCGGCGGCGCCGCCCGCTCCGCTGAGGAAGCGGTGTTGGAAGCCCGCAAGCAGGGCATCAAGGCCGGTCTCTTCCGTCCCATCACCGTGTGGCCCTTCCCCGAGAAGGCCCTGGAAGCGGTGGCCAAGAAGGTCAAGCGCATCATCGTGGTGGAGAACAACGCCGGTCAGATGGTCATCGAAGTGAAGGCCCATGCCGGCAACACGCCTGTGGACTTCCTGGGCCGGTTCAACGGCTCCGTGGTCGATCCCGACGAAGTGCTCGCGAAACTGCAGGAGGAGGCATAAGCTATGGCAAGCGAATTGATCAACAACACCATGCGGCTCAGGAACCTGCCGCACATCTGGTGCCCCGGCTGCGGCAACGGCATCCTCATGCGGGACGTCGCCCAGGCCATCACGAACCTCGGCCTTGACCGTGACAAGGTGGTCATCGTCTCCGGTATCGGCTGCTCCTCCCGGGCCGCCGGCTACATGAACTTCAACACCATCCACACCACCCACGGCCGGGCCATCGCCTTCGCCACGGGCATCAAGATGGCCAAGCCCGAGCTCACCGTCATCGTCATCACCGGCGACGGCGACAGCTCCGCTATCGGCGGCAACCACCTGATCCATGCCGCCCGC
>CACWYB010000034.1 GCA_902765005.1 uncultured Eubacteriales bacterium
CGCTCATGCTGGTCACAGCTCTCAACCCTGTGATCGGCTATGAGAAGGCCGCCTCCGTAGCGGAACTGGCCTACAGGGAAGGGCTGGATCTGCGGACGGCCTGCTTGCGGCTCGGGTTTCTTGGCGAGCAGGAACTGGATGCGCGGCTCAATGCGCAAAAGATGGTTTGAGATGATTGACATCCCGCATCCTGTCAATTTCCGGAATGAGCAGGCAATGCTCTTTACATATCATGATCCGTCTCCTGAAACCACGAAGCAGGCGCTTAAAAGGCGCCTGCTTCGTGGTTTTACTGATTATCAGATCTGATTCAGCCTTTCTCCTGCTCCGACTGGACGTCCGGAAAAGCGGAGTAGAACGGGGGGATGTCCGCACCGCGTAGCTGGCGGTCCAGGTAGTTTTTCGTGATCCGGACCACCACCCCCGATAGGGTGATCACGCCGATCAGGTTGGGAATCATCATGAGGCCGTTGAAGGTGTCGGCCAGGTCCCAGGCGAGATTATCCCCCATGACAGCGCCGCCGAACACCAGCAGGACGAACAGGATCCGGTAGAGGAAGGTCCGCTTCTCGCCCAACAGATACTCGGCCGCCTTGGTGCCGTAATGGGACCAGCCCAGCACCGTGGAAAAGGCGAAAAGCATGATGGATATGGCGATGAATACGGAGCCGATCCGGCCGAACTGCATGGCAAAGGCGGTGGAGATGAGGTTGGTCTTGGTCAGCTCCACGCCGTTGTAGGCCGCGGTCACGAGATGCCCCGTTTCAAGGTCGATAAGGCCCGAGGACAGGGCCGTAAAGGCGGTCATGGTGCAGACGATGATGGTATCCGCAAACACCTCAAATATGCCCCACATGCCCTGCATGACGGGTTCCTTCACGTTGGAATTGGAGTGGACCATGACCGAGGAGCCAAGGCCCGCTTCATTGGAGAACACGCCTCGCTTGCAGCCCTGTTCGATGGCCAGCTTCATGCCGTAGCCCACGACGCCGCCGCCGGCCGCTTTGGCCGCGAAGGCGCCTTTGAAGATGGCGGAGAAGACGGCGCCGATCTTGTCGATGTTGGTGATAAAAATCACCAGGGATCCAATCATGTATGCAATGACCATGAAGGGCACGATCTTCTCCGTGACGGCGGCGATGCGCTTGAGACCACCGACCACCACCAGACCTACCATGACCATGATGAAGATCCCCGTGACCCAGGTGGGGATACCGAAGGATGCCTGCATGTTGCCGGAGATGGCGTTGACCTGGGTCATGTTGCCGATGCCGAAGGAGGCGAAGAGACAGAACAGCGAGAACAGCGCGGCCAGGATCTTGCCGATCCATTTGCAGCCCCTGCGGCTGCCCAGGCCGTCCCGCAGATAGTACATGGCGCCGCCGGACCACTCTCCGTCGCTGTTCTTGCGGCGATAGTAGATGCCCAGTACGTTTTCGGAGTAGTTGGTCATCATGCCGAAGAAGGTTGCCCGTGCCCACCGTGGCCGCCAGGGCCGTGCACAGGGACTGGAACTGGGAGATGCTTCTGTCGGCGGTGTGGCCCATGACGCCCCGGTCCTTCATGGCGCCCAGGGTGCGTTTCATCCAATGGCGGAAATGGGTGACCTGGAACACCCGGGTCAGAACCGTCATCAGCATGCCCACGAAGGCCAGCAGCAGGATGGCCGGCCAGCCCCACACCACGCCATTGACGGCGTCGTTGATCCGGGTGAGCGTATCCCAAAACCCGTTCGCGGCGGCCGCTTCCTCCGCGGCCAAAACAGCGCGCAGGGGGGCCATACACAGCAGCAGGGCAAGCAACAGCAGTGTCGATCGTTTCATGGTACCTTCCTTTCCATCGCAAGGATGCGATGCTCCGTTTCCCAGGCGGGTCCCACCGTCCGGGAAATAATGGCCTATTGTAGCATACCTCTCCACCAAAAACAATATATAATATATTATTTCTTGACAAACGTTTCAAACGGTGCTATGATGCATCCATATTTTTCATAGAGTAAAGCGATGCGGAAGCAAAGTACCCTGGTGCGGCGGCATTTTAAGAGAGCGGGCGACGGTGAGAATCCCGTATGGGCCCTCAGGCGAAGAACCCTTCCAAGCCCTAACCGAAAGCGAGGAGCCAGTAGGAGCGGCGTGAACGCGCCAGGGCTTGATGGAGCCCGGAAAGAGAAGCAAATCAGGTGGCACCACGGAGCGGCGGCATTCGTCCTGAAATATCAGAACGATTGCCGACCAACGAACGGAGGTGCTTTTTATGTGTTCCATTTGCGGCTTCACGACCAAATCTATTCCCGTAGAGAAATTGAAAGCGTGCTTTGACCGCACCGTCTCGAGAGGTCCGAACATGAGCCGGTTCGAGGAGATCCCCTGCGGATACCTGGGCTTTCATCGCCTGGCGATCATGGGCCTCGACGAGCGGGGCATGCAGCCCTTCCATCTCGATCAGGATGCGGTGGTGTGCAACGGCGAGCTGTACGGCTTCCGTCCCCTGCGGGAGCGGCTGCTGGAGAAATATGACCTGAAGAGCCAGTCGGATTGCGAGATTCTTCTGCCCCTGTATCACGAATACGGCGTGGAGATGTTCAAGACCCTGGAGGGACGGAAAGAAGCAACAACTCATCGCTGCCCGAGACCCCATCGGCATCCGTCCTTTATACTATGGACGGCTGTCCAACGGCGAATGGGCCTTTGCCAGTGAACCCAAGAACCTGCTGGGCTTGTGTGAGGCCATTTTACCCTTCCCGCCCGGACACTATTGGGTGAACGGGCAGTTCGTCCGATACGCTGACCCTGCCTACGTGGGCTATTTCACCATGAAGGAAGAGGAGGAGGTCTGCCCGAAGCTCCGCCGGCTGCTGATGGACGGCGTCGAGAAGCGGCTGGACGCGGACGCGCCGGTGGGCTTCCTGCTCTCGGGGGGCCTCGATTCCTCGCTGGTCTGCGCCATCGCCCAAGGTATGTTGGATAAGCCCATCCGTACCTTCGCCATCGGCATGGACGTGGACGCCATCGATTTAAAGTACGCCCGCCAGGTGGCGGACTACATTGGGTCGGACCATACGGAGGTTATCATCAACGAACGGGACGTGCTGGACGCCCTGCCCACCGTGGTGCATCACCACCATCCGCGCCAGCATCGGTATGTATCTGGTGTGCAAGTGGATCCATGAGCACACGGACGTCCGGGTGCTGCTGACGGGCGAGATCTCCGATGAGCTGTTCGGCTATAAGTATACGGATTTCGCGCCGGATGCGGCGGCCTTTCAGGAGGAGGCGGAGAAGCGCATCCGGGAGCTCCACGTCTACGACGTCCTGCGGGCCGACCGCTGCATCTCGGTCAACAGCCTGGAAGCGCGGGTGCCCTTCGGCGATCTGAAGTTTGTACGCTACGCCATGAGCATCGACCCGGAGCTGAAGATGAACCGGCACGACATGGGCAAATACCTGATCCGGAAGGCCTTCGCCGGCGATCATATCCTGCCCGACGAGATCCTCTGGCGGCAGAAAGCTGCCTTCTCCGACGCCGTGGGCCACTCCATGGTCAACGACCTGAAGGCCCTGGCGGAGAGGACCTACAGCGACAGTGAATTCAGGGAGCGCGCCGCGGGATATGCGTATCGACCGCCCTTCACCAAGGAGAGCCTGTTGTACCGCGAGCTGTTCGAGCGGTTCTATCCCGGCCAGGCGCGTATGATCCCGGACTACTGGATGCCCAATAGGACCTGGCCCGGCTGCGACGTGGACGACCCCTCCGCCCGAGTGCTGTCCAACTACGGCAAGAGCGGTCAGTAACTCACTTTATTCTTGTCGCCTTGGGTGCCACTGGCACCCAATTCACCACCGTGCCCGTTCGAATCCAACCGCGAAAAAAAGACCCCCAAAGGAATTGGGGGGTCATTTTTTGGTAAGCATTTTTTTAAACATGGAAAGAAACTAAAAGGCAAAGCGAAGCCCTGTTGTCAATTTGTTGTCAAAATGTTGTCAAAACCCCAAATGAGCGCAAAATCAAGCCCTTTCAAGCGAACCTAAGATATGAAAAAAGCCCGATCTATCGGGCTTTTTCGATGGTAGCGGCGATTGGATTCGAACCAATGACAGGTCGGGTATGAACCGACTACTCTGGCCAACTGAGTTACACCGCCATAGCAGAGTTATTATACCCGGCAGTGGGGCGGCTGTCAAGAGCTTTTTCTCAAAAATGCCGGCCGGCCACGGCATGCTCTGCTCCCGTGGCGCCATCCGATTTCGGCTTAGGGCTCCTCGCCGGCGGGCACAGGCGACAGCAGGCACACGCCCTGGCAAAACGGCTCCTCCAGCCTCTTGAGCCGGTGGACCGGCAGGCTGTCCCCCATGGCCCGGAGGAAGGGCTCCTCCGAGGAAATCATCTCAAAGCTGTGCCCCGGGCACCGATAGTGCATGGGCACCACCGCCTTCGGAGCGAGGGCCTTCACGGCGGCCGCCGCTTCCGGCCCGGTGAGGGTGAACGTGCCGCCCACGGGGATGAGCAGGACGTCCGCATGGGCACAGGCTTCCACCAGCGCCGAGGTGGGCGCCTCCCCCAGATCCCCCAGGTGGACGACCTTTTGCCCGTCCGCCTCAAAGATGTATGCCCGGTTTTCACCCCGTTTTTTGCCCTGCATGCTGTCGTGGAAGCATGGCGCGCAGGTGATCTTCACATCCAGGAAGGTGCATGCCTTTGTGCTGTTCACGATCACATAGTCCCCCTTCACCTGGCTCAAATCGCAATGATCGTGGTGGCCGTGAGACAGGGTGACCACCTGCGCCTTCACAACGGGATGGGGCAGGATATCCTGAGCGTAGGGGTCGGTGACGATCCGGGTCCCCTGGGATGTCTCCAGCAGGAAGCTGGCGTGGCCCAAATAGCTGATCTTCATAGGGATTCTCCTCTCAGTTTCAATATGGCTGCCGCCGCGCCGCCGCAGCGGTTTTCCAGTTCCATCCGCGCCCTGTCCCGGGCCTGGTGGGTCATGGTCAGGGCTGCCCGCTCATCCGCCTCCCGCCAGAATCCCCGGCGATGGGCCAGGTACGCCGCCCACAGCGCCTGCCGCACCGGCTCAGCATCCGGGCAGGGAGCGTCGCCTTTGCGGGCGAGGATGGCCATTCGGTTCTCCAAATAGGTCCCCGCGGGCCGGGTGTTCAGCCCCTTGGTCCAGGCAATGAGCCCATTGAACCACCCGTCGGACAGGAAGAACAGCAGCCAGCCGTCCCTCTCCCGCACCTGGCCCACCGACGGGCATCCGTCCAGGGCCGTCGAAAGGCGTTGGGCCGCCTCCCTCGCGCCGCCGCGCACAAAGGCGCCCAGGGAAAGCTGCCCTTCCCCCCGGGGCAGGCGAAAGTCCTCCGGGGACACCTCCGCCCCCGTCGCGCCCTTCACCCAGGCAGCCAGTTCCTCCGTCAGTGACGCAAACAAATCTTCCATATATAAAGCGTATCGAATTTTCCTTTCGCTGTCAAGACAGGTTTATCTTGCCCCGCCGCGGACAATACTGAACCCCAGAAAGGAAGGTAAAAGATGAAACGCAAGACTATCCATATGCTTCACATATGCCTGGCGCTGGTCCTGGGGACCGCCGCTCTCCTGCCCAGCCCCACCGCTCGCCCCTGCCAGGCGGAACCGGAAAAGGAGGTGCTGCGCCTACACATCCTGGCCAACAGCGACAGCCGGCAGGATCAGGCCATCAAGCTCCAGGTCCGGGACGCCCTGCTGCCTCTGTTTGAAAGCAGCGAAAGCTACGAAAGTGCCCGCGCCTTCGTCCTGCAGCATGGGGCGGAGCTTTTTTCCCTCTGCCAAAAGACCCTCTCCGCTTGCCACGCTTCCTACGGAGCCCAGCTCCTGCTGGGGGAGACCCCCTTTCCGGATAGGACCTACCAGGGCATCCTCTTCCCCGCCGGGGTCTACGATGCCCTTTGCGTCGTGCTGGGAGAGGGGGCCGGGCACAACTGGTGGTGCGTCCTGTTCCCGCCCCTGTGCGTGGTGACCAAGGACGGCGCCCTGCCGGAGGATTTTTCCGGCTTCACCTTCGAAAGCGACATTTGGGCCTTTCTCAAAAAGCATTTCAGAGGCAAACGGTGAGGCCCGGGAACGCAGGATCTGTATTTTTGTTTCCTGCAAAAATATATCCTGCCGAATCAAGGTTGCGCGGCGACGGTTTGTCGCTTCCAAATTCGTCTCCCCTTTTGCTCGTCCCTTTTCCAGCGGTCCCATGTAACCGATGATCTCGCCGATGCTCCGGGCATTGTAGCCCCTTTTCTGCAGGATGCCCGTTCGCTGCTCATAAGCCAACCGAAAAACCGCTCGCCTTGACGATTGGCGCCGTTGCTATAAATGGGTATGCATTGAGTTTAGTTTGTCGAAAACAGGGCATACTGAGGGAAGAAAGGAAAATGAAACTATGACACACGTATATGTTGCGATTCACTATATCGATGGCCCGGGAGGCCGGGCATGAGGCCCCGGATCCGCCTGCGCCGGTTGGGGGCCACGCTCCTTGTCCTCCTCGCCTTGCTGCTGCCCCTGGCGGCGGACGCGGCCTCCCTGCGCAAAGGAGCCTCCGGGGACGAGGTCGTCACCCTGCAGAAAAAGCTGAAGCAGTGGGGCTACTACACCGGCGCGGTGGACGGCGTCTTCGGGTCCGGCACGGAGAAGGCCGTTCGCCTTTTCCAACAGAAAAACAACCTTGCGGTGGACGGCGTGGTGGGCACCAAGACCGCCGCGGCCCTGGGCATGAGCCTGTCCTCCTCCGCAGGCGGCGCCCAGGACGCCTCCTCCGACAGAAGCGTGCGCCTCCTGGCCGCCTGCATCTACGGTGAAAGCCGGGGCGAGCCCTACAAGGGCCAGGTGGCCGTGGGCGCGGTGATCCTCAACCGGGTCAAATCCAGCAAATTTCCCAACTCCATCGCCGGCGTCATCTACCAGTAGATATACTGTGAAAGGTGGTTTTACTAATCGCCAAATACGAAATCGCTGCGGCGGGACGGTTGCGGGACCAGCCCACAGCAGGCAAAAAGATTTGCAACACAGGCACTATACCACAGCGACGGAAAAAAGAAAAGGGTCTCGATGAAAGAAAGGAGAAATCTTATGAACATGACGCGGATCATTCGGAACACGGTCTATCAGGTGAAGGTCTACAACGACCGACAGAATGACATCTCCATGGAGGACGCCATCCTCCGCCTGATCCTCAACCAGCCCACCCTCCGACGGGAGCCCCCGGCCCCGACAGCCGCCCTCGAAAAGGCGATCGTCTGAGGGCGCACCAGTGGCATCCTAATAAGTCCCCGTACCTCAGCAGGATAGAGGATCTGCCTCCTAAGCGATAGGTCGTGGGTTCGAATCCCGCCAGGGACGCCAAAAAAGCCTATAAACTCTACGTTTATGGGCTTTTTTACTGCCCATTTCGTCCCAACATGCATCCAACATTTACTACGAGAGAGTGGTATATCTCGACCAATCATGAAACCACAATCGTACTGCTTTTGGATTACCAAAAGCTACGTTCACCACATTTCACCACATTTTTCTTTGCACCTAATCATAACGCTTTCCATCTATACTCACCTAACCAAGTTCAAAGAAGATCAGGCGGTTTATGCCCTGAATGAGCACTTGGATGAGATGATCGAAACAAGGCAATTCCTAACTACAATACAGTGAAGGGCCCATGCAAAGAAGAGGCTGTTGCACTGCAATCTTCTTGCATTTGCAACAGCCCCTTTTGATTGTGAGGCTCAATAATCGAACTGCCTGTAGTAACGTCGGATCGAGAGC
>CACWYB010000035.1 GCA_902765005.1 uncultured Eubacteriales bacterium
CAGGACCCGCTGGTGGATGGGCCCCTCCGTCATCAGATACTGTTTGGTTTTGTCGGTAGTCTGCATGTCGCCGCTCTCTCGGGATGGATTTGCTGACAAAAGTATATCACCTCCCCGGGAAAAATCAATGGCGTCTCCGTTCGCGCAGAAATCATCTCCTATAAAAGGGAACAAAGTTTCGCATAGAAATCATCCTCTGTATAATGTGCTATGATTGTGAGTTTTATCTGCTTTGAATAAAGAAAGAATAGTGTATTTTTTGTAAAACACCCCTTGACAAACCTCCTCTCAGCCCGGGGCGTTCGACGCGGTGAGTGACGGGCAAATCGACCTGGCTCCCAACGACGCCGCCTTTCGGGCGGCCCGGGACGCCATGAACGGCTACGATCCGACGTATGGGTGCCTGTACTACTACAACCCCGCGAGTACCACCAACCGGTGGATGCTGAGCAAGCCCGTGGCCTTGCGGATCGGCAGCCATGTGTTCTGCTATTAGAGGTGCGAGTATGAGAAAAAGAGTGAGAACCCTACTGTTTTTGGGTCTGATCGTCGCCCTCGCGGCGGCGGTGGTGGGCCTCCATCAGGCCAGGGAACAGCTGGACAGCAGCCGGGCGGCGGAACGGACCCGAATCGAAACCCTGTATCACCGGATCGACGACGATCTCAATGACGTGGACGTGTCCCTGTCCAAGCTCTTTGCGGCCGCCTCGCCCCGGCAAAGCGCCCTGCTGCTGGGGGACGTGTGGCGGGCCACCGGCAGTGCCGGCTCCGCCATGGCCCTGCTGCCCCTCTCCCATGCGGACAGCGTTGAGATGAGCCAGTTCATCACCCGCTGCGGGGACTATGCCCACACCCTCATGGGCGGCGTGCTCCAGGGCCGATCCCTGACGGATGAGGATCGGCGGCAGCTCCAGAGCATGCGGGAGACCTGCGCCCAGATTAGGAGCATCGCCGGGGACGCCATTGAATCGGGCGAGTATGTTTCCGCCGATAACGTGGACGCCGGCTGCTATGAGCAGAACGAGAGCGAGGCCTCCATCAGCGAATACCCCACCCTGATCTACGACGGACCCTTCTCCGAGAGCGCGGAAAACCGGGCGCCCCAAGCCGACCCCGGGGAGCGGATCACGGCGGCGCAGGCGGCCCAAAAGGCGCAAACCCTGTTCGCAGGCGGCAAAGTCCTGTCCACCGTCTATGTGGCCGGGCCCCTGCCGGTGTATGAGCTGACAGTGAACACGGCGGACAGAGGCCAGGTGTCCCTGTCGCTGACGGAGCAGGGCGGGCAGCTGCTGTCCTTCATGGGGGAGCCCACCGGCACGAAGAACGACCCGCCCAGCGACCAGGAGAGCCGGCGGCTGAAGGAAGTGGCCCTGTCCTTTCTGCAGGAGATGGGCGTGGAGGACCCGGCGGCGGCCTACGCCCAATACTACCAGGGCGTGGCGGTGCTGAACTTTGCGCCCCGGCAGGCGGGCGTGATCCTGTACAGCGACCTCATTAAGGTGTACCTGGACCGGGAGAACGGCCAGGTCATGGGCATCGATGCCAGGAACTACCGGCTGAATCACCGGCAGCGGGCACTGGATAAGCCCCGCATCACCCGAGAGCAGGCGGCGGAATACGTGTCCGACGGTCTCGCCATCGAGCATGTTGACCTGGCGCTCATCCCTCTGACCCAGTGCACGGAAGTGCTCTGCTATGAGTTCAAGGCCACGCGGGGCGAGACCTTCTACATCGTCTACATCAACGCCCTCACCGGCCAGGAGGAGCAGATCTTCCAGGTGATCAACTCCGAGGAAGGAGATTTGGTGGTGTAGGTTATTCTTTTGCCGCTTCTTCTCTTCCGTGAAGAGAAAAAGCGGCGGAAAAAGAGAAGCTCAGGAAATAAAAGAAGGGATCGCTGTCTATCAGCAATCCCTTCCTAAGCTTTTCTTTTTGGGCGACTTTTCCTTTTCACGGAAAAGAAAAAGTCGCAAAATCCAAACAAATCATTCCCCTCGATTGAACCGCTTGTCCAGCGCCTCCGCGATGAGGCTCAGGGCCTTGGTGGGGGCCAGGGTTCCCTCCATGACCTGCTTCTCCACGGCTTCCCGGGCGGCGGACACCGCCTCGTCCCGGAGGAAGAGGTTCATCAGGTAGTCGGAGGTCATCTCCTTGAGCCAGGTCAGATTCTGGGCGGCCCGGCGCTGCTCCAGTTGGCCGGTCTTTTTCATCTGGTCGATATACTGGAGGACCACGTCCCAGATCTCCTGGATGCCCTCGCCGGTGTAGGCGGAGCAGGTGTAAGCCTTGGTGGTCCAGCCCTCGGTGGCGGGCATGAGGTAATGAAGGATCTGCTCATAGTCAGCCCGGGTCAAAAGGGCCTTCTGCAGGTTGTCTCCGTCGGCCTTGTTCACCAGGATCGCGTCAGCCAGCTCGATAACGCCCTTCTTCACGCCCTGCAGATCATCCCCGGCGCCGGTGAGCACCACCACCAGGAAGAAATCCACCATGGACCGGACCGTCGTTTCGCTCTGGCCCACGCCCACGGTCTCCACCAGGATGATGTCATATCCGGCGGCCTCCGCCAGCAGCATGGTCTCCCGACTCTTGCGGGTGACGCCGCCCAGGGTGCCTCCTGCGGGGGACGGGCGGATGAAGGCGTTGGGCTCCTTGGACAGCTGCTCCATGCGGGTCTTGTCCCCCAGGATGGCGCCGCCGGTGACGGAGGAACTGGGGTCCACGGCCAGCACCGCCACCTTGTGCCCCTGCTGGCAAAGCTTGGTGCCCAGCGCCTCGATGATGGTGGACTTGCCCGCCCCGGGCACGCCGGTGATGCCCACCCGAATGGCTTTGCCCGTGTAGGGGAGGAGCCGCTGAACCAGGTCCTGGGCCATGGTATAGTGCTTTGGCGCGTTGCTCTCCACCATGGTGATGGCCCGGGAGAGCTTCATGCGGTCCCCGGCCAGCACGCCTTCCACATAGTCGTCGATGGTCATCTTGGGCGGGCGGGAGGAGCGAGTAGCGTCAGTAGCCCGGCGCAGCTCCTCGTTGCTCTTGGTGATGCCGGTCATGACGAAGCTGGCGAACTTGGCGTCCTGCTGCTTCTCCTTATCGATCCACTCGGGCTTGTAGGTGGTGTATTCCTCTGGCACGGGAACCTCCTTTTTGAAAGGAATTATCTAAAGCTTGCACCTTTTCTTTCAAGAAAAGGTGCACAAAAGAACTTTAAGAATGAAATTCTCTACTTCGCGAAGTCCTTGATCCCTTCTTAAGCTTCTCTTTTTTACGCCGCTTTTTTCTCTTCACCGAAGAGAAAAAAGCGGCAAAAGAGAAATGAATCAGCCTTACTCCTCTTCCTCATCCAACCGCTTGTTCAAGATCTCAAGCATGTCCTTGGCCGCGAAGGGGATGGGGGTGCCGGGGCCATAGATGGCAGCGGCGCCGTGGTCCTTCAGGAACTGGTAGTCCTGGGCCGGGATAACGCCGCCCGCGATGACCATGATGTCCCCGCGGCCCCGCTTCTTCAGCTCTTCCACCAGCTGGGGCAGCAGCGTCTTGTGACCGGCGGCCAGGGAGCTCATGCCCACGATGTGCACGTCGTTGTCCACCGCGTCCTGAGCGGTTTCGGCGGGCGTCTGGAACAGGGGGCCCACGTCCACAACATAGCCCATGTCGGCGTAGCCGGTGGCCACCACCTTGGCGCCACGGTCGTGACCGTCCTGACCCATCTTGGCCACCATGATCCGGGGCCGACGGCCGTGCTTCTTCTCGAACTCGGCGGTCATCTTCCGGACCTCTTCGATGGTGGCGGAATCGGAGTACTCGGAGGAGTACACGCCGGAGATGCTGCGGATCACGGCCTTATGCCGCCCGCAAACCTTCTCCACCGCATAGGAGATCTCGCCCAGGGACGCCCGGGCACGAGCGGCCTCCACGGCCAGCTCCAACAGGTTGCCTTCGCCAGTTTCCATAGCTTTCGTGATGGCGTCCAGCTTCTGCTGCACGACTTCGTTGTCCCGGTTGGC
>CACWYB010000036.1 GCA_902765005.1 uncultured Eubacteriales bacterium
CACCCAGGCCGTGTTCAACGTGCTCATGGGCCGCTACAAGACCTTCCCCAACAACAGCAAGGACCTGCTGCGGGGCGCCTACGGCAAGCTCCCCGGCGAGGTAAATGAGGAAGTGCGCAAGAAGGCCATCGGCGATGAGAAGGTCATCACCTGCCGGCCCGCGGACCTCATCGAGCCGGAGCTGGAGAAGTACAGGAAGGAGCTGGGCGAGCAGGCCCATCAGGAGGAGGACGTGCTCAGCTACGCGCTCCTGCCCCAGGTGGCCAAGAAGTTCTTCGACGTCCGCGACGGTCTCGTGGAGCCGGAGCCCAAGCCCGAGCCCAAGAAGGAAGCCCCCGCGGCAAACGCCGTCCGGGAGCTGTACGTGGAGGACGTGTCCCTCTGATCCCCTCATGCAAGCCTAAGGAGCGGCCAAGTTGGCCGCTCCTTTTTGTGTTCCCCCTGACCGGATATGCCCGAAAAGCGCCCGCATATCCAAAAAGAATGGACAAACGCCCGTCCGTCCTGTATGCTCGAACCATCGAAAGGAGGCACACCACATGCGGATCGAAGTCAAATTGGCGGCGGACTGCCCCGAGACCTGCGTGGTGATCCACGCCCGGCAGATGGACCAGGAGGTGAAGGCCCTCCTTTCCAAGCTGGAAGGGGGCGCCGGGGGCCTGCTGGTGGGCTTTTCCGGGGAGGAGGCCACGGTGCTCCAGCCGGAAAAGCTGACCCGGATCTACGCCGAGGGCGGCCGGGTCTACGCCGCCGGGGAGCAGGGCACCTTCCTGCTCCGGGGCCCCCTGTACCTGTGGGAGCAGCGGCTGGACGAGCGGGCCTTCGTGCGCATCTCCCAGTCGGAGATCATCCACCTGAAGAAGGTGAAGAGCTTCGACCTGAGCCTGTCGGGCACCATCTGCGTGCGGCTTTCCGACGGCACGGAGACCTACGCGTCGAGGCGCTATGTGTCCAAGATCAAGACCATTCTGGGGATATAAGGAGGAAAACACATGAAACGGAAACTCATTTTGCGGGTCGTTTGGGGCTTTCCCATGGGCATCGCCATCGGGCAGTGCATGTCCTTGCTGGCTTCGGCCATGCTGGGGCAGGGGACCTTTGTGGTCTGCATGCCCGCCTTCGCGGAGATGGTGGGCTCGGAGCTGGGGGCGGTGGCGCTGCAAACCTTCCTCTGCGGCCTGCTGGGGGCCGCCGGGGCCGGAGGCTCCGTGGTGTGGGAGACGGATTGGGGCATCCTTCGGCAGACGGGGACCAACTTCCTGATCCTGGCGGGGGCCATGCTGCCCATCGCCTATGTGACGGGGTGGATGGAGCACAGCCTTGTGGGCTTCCTCAAATACCTGCTGGTCTTCACCCTCATCTTCATCGTCATCTGGGTCCTGCAGTACTTTGCCTGGAAGCGGCGGATCAGGAAGCTGAACGAGCGGATGAAGCAGATGTGACGCAAACCGGGGACAGAAACCGGCTGCCTGCAAGAGGGGCAGCCGGTTTTGCTTGGTTGACATTTGCCCCGGCGGCGGCTATACTCCTGGTTCGTGAGGTGGTAAAAACATGATCGAACTGACCCAAGTGATTGCATTCTTTGACCGGCTGGCCCCCGGCTGGGACGGGGGCATGGTCCGGGACGAAGCCGTCATCGCCGCCATTTTGGACGCCGCGAACGTGGCGCCCGGGGCCCACGTGCTGGACGTGGCCTGCGGCACCGGGGTGCTGATCCCGGACTATCTTGGCCGGGGCGCGGCCTCCGTCACCGCCATCGACGTGTCCCCCCAGATGATCCGCATCGCCCGGGAGAAGTTCGCCGGGGAGGACCGGGTCCGCTTCCTCTGCGGCGACGCCCAGGGGTGGGACTTCGGCCGCCGGTTCGACTGCATCCTGATCTACAACGCCTTTCCCCATTTTTCGGACCCGGCGGCCCTGCTGGGCCATCTGTGCGCCTTTCTCAAGCCCGGCGGCACGCTGACCGTGGCCCACGGCATGAGCCGGGAGAAGATCAACGCCCATCACAGCGGCAGCGCCCGGCCCGTCTCCCACCCGCTGCCCCCGGCGGAGGAGGTGGCCGCCCTCTTCGCGCCCCACCTAAAGGTGACACGCGTCCGGTCCGACGAGCGGATGTATCTTGTCACGGGCACCCGCCCCGGGGCATCGGGCAGCGGGGACCGTTGAGCAAGGGCGTGAACGGGGCAGGCTTCGCCCGGCTTAGGCGGAGTTTGCACGGCAAAGCTGAATTTTACTCTTGCGCTTTTCGGTATACTATGGTATACTGCCTGCGTTGGAATGAGAAATGCAAGTGGAGAGTGGGGCGACCCACTCTTTCATTTTGAGAGAGGAGAATGGCGTGAAGACCACTGAGCTGTGCGCTTCCCTGTGCCGGGAAACGGTGGAGAAGCTGGGCTTCGTCCTCTGGGACGTGGAGTTTCAGAAGGAATACGGCGACTGGGTGCTGACCTTCTACATTGACAAGGAGGGCGGCGTCACCATCGAGGACTGCGAGGCGGTGAGCCGGGCTCTGGAGCCGGTGCTGGACGAGAACGACCCCATCGAGCAGGCCTACACCCTGTCCGTCAGCAGCCTGGGGCTCGACAGGCCCCTCAAGCAGCCCCGGGACTTTGAGCGGAACATGGGCAAGCCCATCGAGGTCAAGCTCTATCAGGCCCTGAAGACGGCCTCCGGCCGGAGCATCAAGCAGCTCCACGGCACCCTCATCTCCTTCGACGAGAGCGCCTTCACCCTCAAAACCGAGGGGGGCAAGGAGCACACCGTTTTACGCAAGGACGCGGCGCTGGTTCGCCCGTATATCGAATTTTAACCTACAGGGAAAGGGAAGAACAATGAACGCAGATTTTATCGAGGCTCTCAACGCGCTGGAAAAGGAGAAGGGCATCAGCAAGGACGTGCTGCTCTCGGCGGTGGAATCCGCCCTCATCTTCGCCTACAAGCGCAACTACAACTCCCAGGGCAACGTGCGGGCCGAGATCGACGGCACCACGGGCGAGATCCACATCTACGCCAGCAAGACCGTGGTGGAGGAGGTCACGGACCCCACCGTGGAGATCTCCCTGGCCGCGGCCAAGAAGGTGAACCCTCTCTATGAGGTGGGCGACGTGATCGAGGAGGAGGCGGACACCCGCAAGTTCGGGCGCATCGCCGCCCAGACCGCCAAGCAGGTGGTGGTCCAGCGGATCCGGGAGGCCGAGCGGGGCAACATCTACGAGGAGTACGCCGAGAAGGAGAACGAGATCCTCACCGCCATCGTGCAGCGGGTGGAGAAGGGCAACGCCTACGTGGAGCTGGGCAAGACCGACGGCATCCTGACCCAGAACGAGATGATCCCCGGGGAGA
>CACWYB010000037.1 GCA_902765005.1 uncultured Eubacteriales bacterium
TCTCCCGCATCTCCGTGAGGGACATCACGGAGGGCTGCCATGTGAACCGGCAGACCTTCTACTATCATTTCAGGGATGTCTACGATCTGATGTTCTGGACCACAGAGCAGGACATGATCACATATTTAGAGGAAAACCGGGTGGACAAAACCAATTTGAGGGAGTATACCTACGCCTTGTTCAGCCTGTTTTATGACAACCGGCAGATGATCCGCAACGCTTATGACCCGGTGAACCGGATACAGTATGAAACACTGTTCACCGAATATGTCTACCCCCGAGTCAAAGACTATATCCTCTCCCACCGGGGGGAGCGCGCACTCGCCAACGAAGATGTGGACTTCATTGCCTCCTTCTATACCCAAGCTCTCTCCGGGTTTCTCATCAAATGGATAGAGCGGGGCATGCCGGATGAGAACCGGGTGCAGTTGGATAAGTTCTGCACCCTGGTGGACGGAGGGCTGAATCACATATTGGACAAGTTTGGGACCACATAAAGCCAGAACCGGACACAACGGGCGGTTTGTCGAATTTCCCGACAGACCGCCTTTGTTGTGAAGTGAAAAAAGCAGTAAAAGCCGATATCATGGAGCCAGATAAACACAAGAGGAGGTACACCATGAACACATCGGAACATATGACCGGCTTTGCCATGAAACGGCTGTACGGGTGGCTGGACAAGGATCCTGAGAAGAATATCCCCAAGGTTTTGGACTATCTCGTAAAGTTTGATCCTGACGGCACCAGCCTGACCCATCAGGTGGAGGGGATCAAGAGGGCTATGGCCGATCCCGACAACAACTGGTCCAAATTGGTAAAGAGCCTTTGGACCGACATCGACGCTGGCCAGCGCAGGAAGCTGGTGGAGACTGCGGTTGTGAATGGGACCCTGATCGGCACTCCCAAGACCATGCGTATGCAGGACAAGTACCAGTGCAACGTGCCATGGGCAATCCTCATGGACCCCACCAGCGCCTGCAACCTTCATTGCACCGGCTGCTGGGCGGCGGAATACGGCAATAAGCTGAATCTGACCTTCGACGAACTGGACAGCGTCATACAGCAGGGCAAGCGTCTGGGGACCTATATCTACATCTACTCCGGCGGCGAGCCTCTGGTCCGCAAAGCGGATATCATAAAGCTTTGCGAGAAACATAGCGATTGCGCCTTCCTGGCCTTTACCAACGGAACCCTCATCGACGACGCTTTTGCGGACGAGATGCTGCGGGTGAAGAACTTCGTTCCCGCCATCAGCATCGAGGGCTTTGAAGAGGCCACCGATTCCCGCCGGGGCAAGGGCACCTATCAAAAGGTCATCGCCGCCATGGAGCGCCTCAAGGCCCGTAAGCTCCTCTTCGGCATCTCCTGTTGCTACACCAGCGCCAACGTGGAAGTCATCGGCAGCGAGGAATACTTCGATTCCATGATCGACATGGGGGCCAAGTTCGCCTGGCTGTTCACTTACATGCCCATCGGCGCCGACGCGGTACCTGAGCTCATCGCCACCGCCGAGCAGCGCAAGTTCATGTACGAGCGCATCCATGAGTATCGCAAGACCAAGCCCCTGTTCACCATGGACTTCTGGAACGACGGCGACGCTGTAGGCGGCTGCATCGCCGGCGGCCGGGGCTATTGCCACATCAACGCCAATGGGGACATGGAGCCCTGCGCCTTCATCCACTATTCCAACGCCAACATCCGGGAAAAGTCCCTGCTGGAGTGCTATCAGTCGCCCCTCTTTATGGCCTATCGGAAGAACCAGCCCTTCAACGAGAACATGCTCCGTCCCTGCCCGGTGCTGGACAACCCAGGTAGGCTCACGGAGCTGGTGGCGGAGTCCGGGGCCCATTCCACGGACCTGGCCTGCCCCGAGCGGGCCTGCGACTACTGCAATCGCTGCGTGGCGACGGCGGAGCGCTGGGCGCCTGTGGCCGATGAGATGTGGGAGAACATGCCCAACCGGAAGGGTACCCAGTACACCGGCAAGATGGCCAAGAAGGGCTGAAGCCCTCCCGGTCGGACGATCGAGGGAAAGGATAGCGTATGAACGACACGAGAACAGCGATCCCCATGGGGCTCAAGCATATCCTGGACGCCATCTATGCGGACCCGGAGGTGCATCTGCCGGAGCTGATGGATTGGGTGGATCGCATGTATCCCGAGGCGGGGCCAAGCGGCTCCGTTACCTACGCCCTGCTGAAGCAGGCGTGTTCGGACAGGACCGGCGGCTTGTATCGCTGGCTGGGGAGCCTGTTTCGGGACATCGACGCCCAAACCCTGTACCATCTGTCCGAGAACTATATCCTTCACGCGGACTGGACCGGCCACCACGCCGCAGCTGCCGCCGACAGCCGGACGGTGACCTGTTTGGTGGACGACGGGCCGAAGGTCTTTGGGCAGCGGTGCGACACGATCCTTTCCTTCGACGCCCTGGACGCCGTCGTCACCGAAGAAAGGGAGCGGGGCATCCACCGCTTTCTGATAGCAGGGGACGAGCCTCTGCAGCATAAGCGGGAGCTGGTAGCCGTCGCCAACAAGCACAGCCGATGCACCTTCTGGGTGCTGACGGGCGGCAAGCTGATCGACGAGCGGTTTGCCCGGGACCTGCTGCGAACGGGGAACGTGATCCCGTTGCTGACGAGGGAAAAGCTGGATGGGACACCGGCCCAGGCCTCCGAGATCCTGCATACCTTCCGGGTGCTGTTCGGTATGCTGGTGTCGGGCTCTGAACCGGCGGCGGACCAGGACCGGGCCATAGAGCAGGGAGCCAAGGAGGTGCTGCTTATCACAGACCCCTACGCTCTGGGCTATGGCACGCCGCCACAGGACCGGACCATAGGGCAGAGTATGGGAGACACCCCTGACCTGACTCTGCCGGTCCGGCTGTGGCGGCTAAAACGGGAGAACGGGCGGGATGCCCGCTGGATGCTGGACGACGCCAGGCATCTGGTGATCGACTCCCTGGGCATCGCCGGGATCGTCAACGATTCTGGCGAGGACAGCGGCTTTGCCCACATCCTGCGCCTCCGGGAGGTCGCCCCCGCCTGATTGACAACAAATCATCCACAGGAGAAAGCATATGAAAACCTATTTTACTTCAGAAAGTGTCACCGAGGGGCATCCCGACAAGGTGTGTGA
>CACWYB010000038.1:0-346 GCA_902765005.1 uncultured Eubacteriales bacterium
CAATACGGATATGTATCTCCCCGCCTGATCCATAAACATCCTCCTATTTAAAACTCGTTGACTTGTCAAGTATACGTCTAAAATGTTGACTTGTCAACTGTTTTGGTAAAAAAAACAGCCGGGTCCATACCCGACTTCACAGGAGGGCTCGAACGAGCCCTTTTTGCCCGAAAAACGAGCCCTCGTCATTATGCCGCTGCAATCCGTATCAAAGACGTAGTGCAGTTTTCGTAGACCGATTCACCGCTTGCGAGCTTTCTCTTGACACCCAGAGACATGTGTTTTGTATCGCCCTTCAGCACGTTATCTTCCAACTTGAACAGGTCAAGCATTTTTTTCAACATCT
>CACWYB010000038.1:352-3178 GCA_902765005.1 uncultured Eubacteriales bacterium
TCTCATCATTATGGATACCGTACATATCCTGCATCATGTGGATGAACTCCCAACCAGTCAATCCTGCTGGAAGGGCAATCTCGCCCGGAATATACCCAAGCAAGACATTCTGTACGCTGGTTTACCGATACTCCGTTGGCGGCGGACACGGTAGACGCACTGAACGCGGAGATCGCCGCCTGCAACCGGGAAGGCGGGCTGCACATCCAACTGATCACGGAGGAACCGGAGGCCTTTCAGGCGGAGAAGCCCACCTATGGTCAGTTCAAGGGCTGCAAAAACTATCTTGCCCTGGTAGGCCCCAAGGGCAAGGATGAGCAGATCGGCTACTACGGGGAACGCGTCGTGCTGAAGGCCCAAGTCCTAGGCGTCAATTCCTGCTGGGTGGCGCTGACCTATAAGAAGGGCAAGGCCCATGTGGCCATAGAGACAGGCGAAAAACTTTATATGGTGGTGGCCCTGGGCTACGGCGCAAACCAGGGGGTCGCCCACAAGACAAAAGCCCTTTCAGAGATCAGCGATTATACCCAGGGCGATCCCGATTGGTTCAGGGCAGGGCTGGAAGCCGCTCTGCTGGCCCCCACAGCCCTGAACCAACAGAAGTTCCGCTTTGAGCGCAGCGGTGACAAAATCACGGCCAGGGCTGGCTTTGGGTTCTATACCAAGACCGACCTGGGCATCGTCAAATATCATTTCGAGCTGGGCGCAAACAAAGGAAAAGAGGTCTGGGCATAGAACGGTTTTTGATCCATTAGGATGTGTGAAGGAGAGGACAGCATTGCCCTCTCCTTCCTTCGTTCAGGAGCGAGATGGTACGGACTCGTTTTTACCTCTCGATGAGGCCGCTTTCCTGGAGCAGAAGCTCCACATCCGTGCCCTTGATCTTCTTGAGCAGGACCTTCAGCGCCTCCCGTTCCTTGAGAGACATCTTCACCTCCGTGATGGGCTGTTTGTCGATGCCGAAGTAGCAGGCCCGCAATATCTCACGGATATCATACTTGCTGCCCCAGACCTCCGGCACGCCGCGATCCACGTTCAGCAGCGTATACACCGCCTCCATGCCGGTGCGCATGGAATATTCCGTAGTGAAGATGGTATCCCGAGGCGTCTCGGTGAACTGGCCGAGAAACGCCACGTTCACGGATCCCTCCGGCACGACCAGGGGACGGTCCGACGTCTTGCGGGGCTGAAAGAAGGCGTTGACATAGGGCATGAAGCAGGTGGTGGTGTTGCACTCGTTCCGGGCCAGCTCCACGATCCTGTCCTCGGGGATGCCGATGTGGTACAGCCACTCCCGGCAGACTTCCTCGCCTGTGCAGAAGCGCATGGGCTTTTTCACATAGTTGCCGTCCTTGCCTGTGCTCAGCGCGTACACCCAGATCAGCACCGTATCCTTATCCTGAGCCTTGAACTGAGGCTGCCGGTTGATGGTCCAGGATAGATACCAGTTGTCCGTGCTGTCCTTGACGGTGACGATGCCGCCGGTGGTGACCTTGCCCTCCCGGGGGTCCCGCTTGCAGATGCGGATGATGTGGCGGATGATCTCCTCGTTGGAGGTGGCGACGGTGGCGCTCATCCAGTTGGTGGCCTCCACATCCGAACAGAAGGCGGCGGGGTTGCCGAACTCGCCGTGCTTGGCCTGCTTGGCGATGTTGTTCCACATATCCCAGGATTCGCCCACGCCGTTCTTCACCCGGGACAGGTCCGGAGCGTGGTCCTGATCCCCGTAGCAGGAGGTGTCGGTGCAGCAGCCGTTGGTGATGAACACCAGATCGTCCTCGATGAGGTCGATGGTCTGCCGCTGGCCCTGCTTCACATACTCGATCTGGCGGGCGATCTTCCTATCGCCCACGGTGTCGATCACCACGTTCTTCACATCCATACCGTATTCGATCTTGACGCCATGGGCCTCCAGATACTTCACCAGCGGCAGGATCATGCTCTCATACTGGTTGTATTTCGTGAAGCGCAGGGCGGTGAAATCGGGCAGTCCGTCGATGTGATGCACATAGCGGCACAGATACCGCTTCATCTCCAGAGCGCTGGACCAGCGCTGGAAGGCGAACATGGTCTGCCAGTAGAGCCAGAAATTGGTGCTCCAGAAGGATTCGGGCAGCACTTCGGAGATCTTTTTTCCCTCCAGGTCCTTTTCGGGCGTGATGAACAGCTGGGATAGGGCCAAGGCGGAATCCTTATCCAGGGTGAACTTCCCGTCGGTGTGGGCGTCCTCGCCGCAGCGAACGGTGGCGCGGCACAGGGAGTAGTTGGGGTCCTTTTTGTTCAGCCAATAGTATTCATCCAGGATGGACACGCCCTCCGTCTCAAGGGAGGGCACATCCCGAAAGACATCCCACATGATCTCGAAATGGTTGTCCATCTCCCGTCCGCCGCGCATATAGAAGCCCTTGCGGGTATCCTGATAACCGTCGCAGCTGCCGCCGGGCAGCTCCAGTTTTTCCAGCAGATGGATGTGCTCGCCCTTCATCTGCCCGTCCCGGACCAGGTAGAAGGCTGCAGTCAGCCCCGCCAGACCCGTCCCGATGATATAGGCGGATTTCTTGTCCACATCCAGGGGCTTCTCCGGATGGGCGAAGGCTTCATAGGTTCCTGCTGAATAATACATGCTTGTATTCCTCCTTTGTGTTTTTGCTGCCCATAGCATACAGCGCCCCGATCCCCTGCGCCATTGACAAAGAAAGCCCCGTGATGGGTTTTTCATCACGGGGCGCTTCTCTGTAACACTTTTAATCAAACGGGGTCCTTTGTTCAGACTCAGAGCTGAAACCTTTTGAGAGCGTCCGAAAAGGAGTTCTGCACCACCTTGCC
>CACWYB010000039.1 GCA_902765005.1 uncultured Eubacteriales bacterium
GGTGGAGATGAGCAAGAACCTGCAGCAGAACGGCGGCTTCATCCCCGGCATCCGGGCGGGCCGTCCCACGGGCGAATACCTGGGCAAGATCAGCAACCGCCTGACCCTGTTCGGCTCCCTGTTCCTGGCCGTCATCGCCATCATCCCCACCATTGTGCTGAACTCTCTGCACATCACCAGCATGTTCGGTGCCACCAGCGTGCTGATCATGGTGAGCGTGGCGCTGGAGACCACCGAGCAGCTGGAGGCCCAGATGCTCATGCGGCACTACAAGGGCTTCCTGAATTAAGCCTATGAAGATGATTCTACTGGGCCCGCCGGGGGCGGGCAAAGGCACGCAGGCCAAGGGGATTGCCGCCCGCTACGGCATCGCCCATATCTCCACCGGGGATATGTTGCGCAGCGAGGTGCGGGAGGGCACGCCCCTGGGCCGTGAGGCCAAGGCCTACATGGACAACGGTCAGCTGGTTCCCGATGATGTCATCATCGGCATGGTGAAGAACCGGATCCAGCAGCCCGATTGCCAGAACGGCTTCCTTTTTGACGGGTTCCCCCGCACCATCGCCCAGGCCGAAGTGCTGGAGCAGATCACCGACATCGATCGGGTCATCGACATCGAGGTGCCCGACGAGCGGCTGATCGAGCGCATCAGCGGCCGGCGCATGTGCCCCCTGTGCGGCGCCACCTATCATGTTTCCACCCACGCGGGCGACAAGTGCTCCTGCGGCGGCACCCTCTATCAGCGGGATGACGACAAGGCGGAAACCGTGGCGGTCCGGGTGAGGGAATACCACAGGAAGACCGAAGCGCTCATCGACTTCTATGCCCAGAAGGGCAAGCTTCTGCGGGTCAACGGCGACGCCACGGTGGACGCTGTGGCCGAGGAAATCGCCAGGGAGCTGGACGCATGATCACCATCAAGTCCACCAGCGAGCTCGTCAAGATGCAGGCCGCCGGCAAGATCGTAGGCCAAACGCTGAAACTCCTGGGCGAGAACATTCGCCCCGGCGTCACCACCAAGGAGCTTGACAAGCTGGCTTACGACTTTATCACCGGCTGCGGCGCCAAGCCCTCCTTTCTGGGCTATGCCGGCTATCCCGGCAGCGTGTGCATCTCGGTGAACAACGAGGTGATCCACGGCATCCCCGGTAAGCGCGTTCTGCAGGACGGGGACATCGTCAGCTGCGACACCGGCGCCATCCTGGACGGCTTCCATGGAGACGCCGCCCGCACCTTCCTCTGCGGGGAGGTGAAGCCGGAAATCCAGCAGCTGGTCCGGGTGACCCGGGAATGCTTCTTCGAAGGCCTCAAGTTCTGCCGGGTGGGCTATCGAATCTCCGATATCTCCAAGGCCGTGCAGCAGCACGCCGAGAAGTTCGGCTACGGCGTGGTCCGCGACTATGTGGGCCATGGCATCGGCCGGGAGATGCATGAGGACCCGGAGGTCCCCAACTACTACTCCCCCCGGGCGCGGCAGCGCCTCCACGCGGGCATGGCCATCTGCATCGAGCCCATGATCAACCTGGGCACCTACGATGTGAAGGTCCTGTCCGACGGCTGGACGGTGGAGACGGCGGATGGGCTCCCTTCGGCCCACTTCGAGAACACGATCCTCATCACCGAGGGAGACCCGGTGATGACCACCTACTTTGAGGGCGATCTATGAGCGTCGATATTTTGGTCGGTGATCTGGTCGTTTCCCGGGCAGGCCGGGACAAGGGGCGCCCCTTCGTGGTGCTCCGGTGCGAGGACGGGTTCGTGTTCCTGGCGGACGGCGACTTGCGGCGAGTGGATTCGCCCAAGAAGAAAAAGCGGATGCATGTGAAGCCCTATCCTAAGAAGGGCTCCTGCCGGATGGAATTCCCCCAGGGGAGGGCCCTGTGCGACGCGGATATACGCAAGCACATCGCCGCCCTGACGGCAGCCGATGAAACCTAAGGGATCAGAAAAGGAGGTACAGCTTGTCCAAAGCGGATGTTTTTGAACTGGAAGGCGTCGTAACGGAAGCATACCCCAATGCCATGTTTGAAGTGACGCTGCAGAACGGACGCAAGATCTTGGCCACCATCTCCGGAAAGCTTCGCATGAACTACATCCGGATCCTGCCGGGAGATAAGGTGACCGTGGAGATGTCCATGTATGACCTGAGCCGGGGGCGCATCACCTGGCGCGCCAAAAATTAGACCACCAGAACTAAAGTTTAAGGAGATAGAAAAATGAAAGTCAGACCGTCTGTGAAACCGATTTGCGAGAAGTGCAAGATCATCAAGCGCAAGGGTCGCGTCATAGAAAATACTCGCGGGGCGGCTGGTGCCTCTCCATACCCGGAGGAGCACTTCCTGCGAGCGGATATAGATACATACCCATTTTGAAATTTTTACGGAGGTAGGAAACCATATGGCACGTATTGCTGGCGTAGACCTTCCGAGAGACAAGCGGATCGAGATCGGCTTGACCTACATCTTCGGTATCGGTCGTGCAATGTCCAACGATATCCTGGCTGCTACGGGCGTCGACCCTGACATCCGGGTACGTGATCTTTCGGAGAACGATGTCAACAAACTCAGAGAGTACATCGACCACAATGTGAAGGTGGAAGGCGATCTTCGCCGGGAAACTTCCATGAACATCAAGCGCCTGGTGGAGATCGGCTGCTACCGCGGCGTCCGTCATCGCAAGGGCCTGCCCGTTCGCGGTCAGAGCACCAAGCAGAACGCCCGCACCCGCAAGGGCCCGAAACGCACCCAGGGCGGTAAGAAGAAATAAGGAGGGGAGAAGCAATGGCTAAAGTAACGAAAGTCAAGAAGGCTGTCAGCCGCAAGCGTCGTGAAAAGAAGAACATCGACCGCGGCCAGGCCCACATCCGTTCCTCCTTCAACAACACGCTGGTGACCATCACCGATATGCAGGGCAATGCTATCGCCTGGTCCAGCGCCGGTTCGCTGAACTATCGCGGTTCCCGCAAGTCCACGCCCTTCGCCGCCCAGATGGCTTCTGAAGCCGCCGCCCGGGCCGCCATGGAGCATGGCCTGAAGACCGTGGAAGTGTACGTGAAGGGCCCCGGCTCCGGCCGTGAGTCCGCCATCCGCGCCCTGCAGACGGCCGGTTTGGAGGTCAACATGATCAAGGACGTGACCCCCATCCCCCATAACGGCTGCCGCCCGCCCAAGCGCAGAAGAGTGTAAGGAGGCAAATTAGCAATGGCAAGATATACGGATTCCGTTTGCAGACAGTGCCGCCGGGAAGGCGCCAAGCTGTTTTTGAAGGGCGACCGCTGCTACAGCGAGAAGTGCGCCATGACCCTGCGCCACACCCCCCCGGGCATGCATGGCCAGGGCCGCCGGAAGCAGTCCGAGTACGGCATTCAGCTTCGTGAGAAGCAGAAGGTCCGCCGGGCCTACGGCATCATGGAGGGTCAGTTCCATCAGTACTACCTGACCGCCTCCAACATGAAGGGCGTCACCGGCGAGAACATGCTCCAGCTTTTGGAGCGCCGTCTCGACAACGTGTGCTACCGCCTGAACTTCGGTGAGTCCCGCCCCATGGCCCGCCAGATGGTGACCCACGGCCACATCCTGGTCAACGGCAAGAAGGTGGACATCGCCTCCTACGAGCTGAAGGTGGGCGACGTGATCTCCGTCAAGGAGAAGAGCCGCCAGATCCCCGCTTTTGCCGCGCTTCGTGAGCAGGGCGCCAAGCGCACCGTGCCCGAGTGGCTGGAGCTGGATGCCGAGAACCTTTCCGGTAAGGTCGTGGCATTGCCCAAGAGAGAGGATATCGATCTGACCATCGAGGAGCACCTCATCGTCGAGTTCTACTCCAGGTAAGCCTCTTACTCACCAAAACGACATTACCGAAGGAGGGTACGATATGTTGGATTTTGAAAAGCCCAAACTCGAATGCGTTGAGATGTCTGAGAACTATGGCAGGTTCGTGGTGGAACCCCTGGAGCGGGGCTTCGGCATGACGCTGGGCAACTCCATGCGTCGGGTGCTGCTGTCCAGCCTCCCCGGCGTGGCCGCCACCTCCATCCGCATCGACGGTGTGCTCCATGAGTTTTCCACCATCGAGGGCGTGAAGGAGGATGTGACCGAGATCATCCTGAACCTGAAGGGCCTCATTTGCAAGCTCCACAGCCAGGGCCCTAAGAAGGTCGTTATCGACGCCGCGGGGGAGTGCGAAGTCACCGCCGGTGACATTCTGCCCGATGCGGACGTGGAGATCGTCAATCCCGAGCTCCACCTGGCCACCCTGGACGAGAACGGCAAGCTCCACATGGAGATCATGCTGGACCATGGCCGGGGCTACGTGGTGGCCGATCGCAACAAGCGGCCCGATATGCCCATCGGCGAGATCGCCGTGGACTCCATCTATACGCCCATCACCAAGGTGAATTTCACCGTGGACAACACCCGTGTGGGCCAGATCACCGACTATGACAAGCTCACCCTCGAGATCTGGACCAACGGCAGCATCAAGCCGGACGAGGCGGCCAGCTACGCCGCCAAGATCCTCACCGAGCACCTGATGCTCTTCATCAACCTGACCGATCGGATCCAGGGCGTGGAGATCATGGTGGAGAAGGAGGAGAGCAAGAAGGAGAAGATCCTGGAGATGAACATCGAGGATCTGGACCTTTCCGTCCGCTCCTACAACTGCCTGAAGCGGGCCGGCATCAACACCGTGGAGGAGTTGGTGCAGCGGGATGAAGACGAGATGATGAAGGTTCGCAACCTGGGCCGGAAGTCTCTCGAAGAAGTGCAGCAAAAACTGGCGCAGTTGGGCTTGTCCCTGCGCAGCAACGAAGATTAATTAGGAGGAAGCAGCAATGGCAAACAGGAAACTGGG
>CACWYB010000040.1 GCA_902765005.1 uncultured Eubacteriales bacterium
GACCGTCCGGACATTCCGGATATGGTCGCTGCCAAACAGTATCTGATCGACAACTGTTATTTTCAATACATTCGCGTGGATGAAATGGTTAAACGCGGACAGATAGAAGGACTCTTAAGCTATCTGTTGAATGTCACCTATATCCACGAGGAACACTGAACTAAAAAACCATAAAGCCCCAAGTCAAGGGTTACTCCGCCGAATTCTCCACGATCCAGGCGAGCAGCTCCTCGCAGCTCATGGTTCCGGACGCCACGGCAAGGCCCACCCGGGCCACCTCCTCGTTGGTGGGGTGGATATGGATGCCGTTGACCTGAAGGAAGCTCAGCATCACATACATGCCGATGCGCTTGTTCCCGTCCACAAAGGCATGGTTGGAGATCAGGGTGTACCCCAGGCGCGCCCCCTTCTCCTGCTTGGTGGGATAGAGCTCCTGCCCGTCAAAGGTCTGGTAAATACTCTCCAGGGCGGAATCCAGCAGGCCGAAGTCCCGCACTCCGGCGTCGCCGCCCGTTTCCTCCGTGATCAGCTGGTGCAGCAACAGCACCTTTTCTCTGGAAAACTTAATCATTTGGCAAGTTCCAAAAAGGCCGGTTTGTATTCCTTCAGGATCTGCCGGGCCACGATGTCGATCTTCTCATCGTCCGTCAGTTCCCGATCCGGGGACACTGCCTCCCGCTCCAAATCGACCAGCCGATACTTGGGTCGGTTGTTCTTAAAGATGATTGCTTCCCCGTACTGATCCGCCTTCTTCGCCACGCGGGAAAAGTTTTGATTGGCCTCCGTCATGGTGGCAATGGTGTTGGTATCTATGGTCATATCGTACCTCCGAAAACAGTATACGCAAATTATAGGATAAAATCAACCTATAATTATTGAGTTTTTTGAGTGTAGAGGTCAAAAGAATCGCTCTTGCTCCCCATTGACAACGGGCGAAACAGGGGGTATCCTCATGGATACCAACGATATATGGGGGAAACGGTATGAAAAACAGGAATTTGATGCGGAAAGTAATAGCGGTGGCGCTGCTTCTGCTGCTGGCGGTGGGACAAGCCGGCTGCTCCATGCTCAAAAGCGGCATCCACGACCTGCACGGCAGCATCTTCGGCAACGAATACAACATCGACATCTTCGACAACATGGGCCTGCGCACCCTGAGAACCCACGGAGAGAAGATCGACATCGACAACAACGTGGTGGAGGAAACGTCCTATTCCTCGGATTCCGAGGGCTGGTTCACCACCAAGACGCTGAGCTCCGTCATCACCATCACCATCGACGGGAAGCAGCTCATCTCCTGCGGGGACACCTGCATCTTCTACGACACGCGGCTTTCCCCGGAATATGAATTCTATCTGGACGACATCGACAGCTCCTCGTCGGGGATCATGGATTCGGTGCTGATCGCCGGCAAGGTGAACAGCGTCAAAAACGCCTTCGGCAAGCCCATGGTGGTGGTCATCAAGTCCCAGATGGGCGCGCCCATCTACGCCTTCTCCGGGAACAAGGTCTATTCGGAGGTCCAGGAGGACCTGCCCAAGTTCACTAAGCTCATGATCGACGGCAAGGCCCTCTATATCCACCGGGCCAACTTCCAGATCATCGACAAGGGATTGCTGGACTAAAGCAGCGCAAATACGATTGCAGAAAAGGATGCGCCGCTCACAGGGCGTATCCTTTTTGCTTACAGTTTTAACAGACGGAAAGGCTACAGGGCGTATCCCTTTTTGCGCACGTGGCCCAGGTAAATGAAGTCCACGACGGTGCTCATGCCCCAGGTGATGGGGTAGATCCAGCAGGCCAACAGGATGTTGTGGTAGATCTGGCCGATGGTCATCAACACCAGCACCCGGACGCCGCACCAGCAGATCAGCATGACCAGCATGGGCACCATGGGCTTGCCCAGGCCCCGGAACACGGCGGCGGACACGTGGGAAAAGCCCAGCAGGCAGAAGAACAGGGAGCAGACCCGGCCCCGGAGCACCCCGTAGGCGATGACGTTGGGGTCCTGGTTGAAGGCGGCCACCAGCTGAGGCGCGAAGAGGAACATGATGATCCCCACGACCTCCACGGCCGCCACGGAACAGAGCAGGCCGAAGCGGATGCCCTCCTTCACCCGATCCAGCTTCTGTGCGCCGATGTTCTGGGAGATGAAGGTGGCCATGGCCATGGAGAAGGCCGTGACCGGCAAAAAGGCGAAGCCCTCCACCTTGGCATAGGCGCCGATGCCCGCCATGGCGGCGGCGGAGAAGGAGTTGATATAGGACTGAATGAGCACGTTGGAAAAGTCGATCACCGTGTTCTGCACCGCTGTGGGCAGGCCGAACAGCACGATCTCCCGGAGCCGCCGCCAGTGGAACCCGATCTTGCTAAAGGAGATGCGGATGTCTCCGGACTGGCGCAGCAGCCGGCCCATGACCAGCAGCGCGGCGATCCCCTGGGACACGATGGTGGCGATGGCCGCCCCGTCCACGCCCATGTGAAAGACGCCGATCAGGGTGATGTCCAGGACCACGTTGATGGCGGAGCTGGTGATGAGGTAATAGAGGGGATGGGTGGAGTCACCGCTGGCCTGCAGGATGCCCACGAAGATGTTGTACATGACCAGGCCCGTGCAGCCGGCAAAATAGATTTTGAGATACAGGGCGGCGTCATTGAACACGTCCTCCGG
>CACWYB010000041.1 GCA_902765005.1 uncultured Eubacteriales bacterium
TCCGCGTTTAACCATTTCATCCACGCGAATGTATTGAAAATAACAGTTGTCGATCAGATACTGTTTGGCAGCGACCATATCCGGAATGTCCGGACGGTCAGGATCCATCCAAAGATATTTCTTTAGTCGAGCGTTGGTCTCGGGTCCCATCAGATGATTGGTGTAGAGACGACGCCTAATGTTCTTTGTTCTGCCGACATACAACGTCGCTCCGGTCGTCTGATCGAAGATCGCATATACGCCTGCGACGCTTTCCAGCATGGAAGGAGTAAGCCCCCGAAACATGTATTGTTGGCTTTCTAGCAACTGTTTCGCTATTTTTTTAGCGTCGTCCATACGCTTCAATAGGGTTTCCATGGATTCCTCCCAATGTTATATTTTCAACCAATCGTCAGCTTATCAGGTAGATATTCTTTTCATCAAAGCAAATATCAGAAGTATGGTTATATATCTGCGACATGTCCGTCATTCGGGAAACAAACACCCGGATACCCGGATCACGTATCTCTGCAAAGGACCTGACCGCAGCGGATTCCAGCTTTTCCGCCTGATTTGACAGTTTCAAACCTCTGTTCTGCAAGAACTCGTCCGCAGACCCCTTTTTGAGCAGAGGCAGCTCTCCCACGAATTTCCCGAGGGCCACGCTGGTGGTCCCAATCCCTTTCAGAACGTTCTTTTCGATGGCTGTGCCCGAGATTTTTTCAAGGTACACAGAGCTTTTTGTAAAGAGATCCCTGTACGCCGCACCTTGTTCTTCCAACTCGTGACAAATCCCTTGAAGGTATTCTTCCTTGAAGTTTCCGCTGAGCATCACTTCCAGCATGGAGGCAAGGGAATAGGAGAACAAGGACAGCTTATAGTACTTGAATTTCTTCATCAGCCCGTCTAATGCGGCGGCGACTTTGCTCTGCCCCATGATAAGTGATTTGGCTTTCAGGGAGTCTGACACCATCCGCTGATAGGAGATCATATGCTCTCGCGATGATCTTTGAATGTCCAATACCATTTTATGATTGCTCGCAACGAATAGCTTGTTGTCCCAATTGTGCTTGTAATTGGCGATAATGCTGGTGAGCGTTTTCACATCCGCTTCGATCTTCGATTCCTTTTCGATCTCCAGAAAAGAAATGATCTGCTCGCCCATCTCCTCTATGTTGCCGAGCTGTTGTTCAATCACGAACAGTGCAGCGGCCATCATCATGGTCGCCGGGTCGATCGGCATAACATAGGAGTTTGTCGCCGACACAGGCCCAGCGTTTTGAAGCTGTACAAACTTTGATCCACCATCAGCTTTTTTGAACGCGCCCCAAAAGTTTCCGTTCTTAGCAACCTTTAAGGTGTCTCCAATGCTCTCATTTGCCAATCTATATAAGCCAGTGGTGTTAACGGTCGTAGTTTGCGTTGCTGTCCGCAGGGCAGGGATCATGGAAGCAACCGTACCACCGAGTAGCCCCAACTGGACGATGGGTACCGTGATCGCGTTTCCTCGTTCTATCTCCGTATGAATGTCGGCAAGGGCAGCATCTACCATTTCAGACATGCTGACTTGTTCTGCCTCGCTTGCCGAATCCTTGTTGCCGACAACGGAAATCGAAGTATCCTTTCTGCTCTCTTCGTTCATCGTAACCTCCCAGCGTTCTACGCTATATGGTTCTGCTTATGTTTTATTATATCATGCACGCTGTAAAAGGAAAGCCTGCGGATTAATTTACATGCATTTAGGTTTCTCAGAACGCTACATGCCTATAAGGCGTAATTATCACATCTTTACTTTTGGGGTGCTTTTCTCCCAGAAAAGTAAAGATTTTTCCGGCAATTTACTTGCCGTAAGTAAACCGTTGACTTTTTCGCTCTGGGAGCGTATATTGCTTATTAGAGCTGTACCGCTACTCGCTTTGGGCGTATTGACAAGGGCTTGTTCACTTGTCGGAGTGGATAGGCTCTTTTTCTATTCAGAGCCTAAACAAGTAAAGCCCCGCAGGTCTCCCTGCGGGGCGTTGGTGTTTAGGGTTCTGGGTCGGGCGGGTCGTCGTTCGGCTCGGGGGATTGGGCGGCCTTGGCGGCGGCCATTTTGGGCTTGCGCTTCTCGTAGTAATAGCGGCGGTCGTATTCCTGCCGGCGGCGGCGCTTCTCGGCGACCAGCTCCTCCTCGGTGAGGGGCACGGGCGGCTCCTCCTCGGGCAGGTCCACCTTGCCGATGTGCTTGAGGAAGATGTCCACCTTCTGCATCTTGACGCCCCCCACCCGGGTGGGGCCGTGGACCAGGATCCTGTCCACGAATTCCAGGATCATTTCGTTGGTCAGCACCGAAAAATCCGTGTACCTTTTGGCCAGGAACAGAAACTGCTCCGCCCGGTCCGTGTCCTTGTCGAAAGCGGCGAGCTGCCCTTGGTCGTCCGCCAGGGTCTTCTGTAGGTCCGCCTGCTCGGCTTCGTACCGGGCGGCGATCTGCTCATAGCGGGCGAGGGGCAGGCGGTTCAGGGCGGAGGCCTCCCGGACCCGGCGCAGGAACTCCGGTTTGTTGTGGATGGCGAAGGTGGCGGCGGTGCGGATGGCGTCCAACGTCAGGGAGCGAAGGGCCTGGGTGGTTATGTAGTGGGAGAAGCAGGTCTTATTTTCCCGCCGGGAGGACATGGTGTAAGTCCGGCACTGGTAGGAGTCCGCGGGCAGCAGCCCCGTGACGGGGTCGGGAGTGAAGGTGTGCCACTGGTTCTTGGCCATGCCCCGGTGGTTGTACATCTTGCCGCCGCAGTCCGCGCAGTAAACCAGGCCCGTGAACACGTTGGGCTCGCCGGTGGTGTCCGTGCGGCGGACGGTCTTGCGGATCTGCTGCACGGCCTCGAAGGTGCTTTGATCTATGATGGGCTCGTGAGTGTTCTCGATGATCTGCCACTGGTCCGGGGTGCAGTAGACCTTGGGGCTCTTGTACGTCTCCTTGTCGGTGCGGTGGTTCACGGTGTGGCCCAAATACTCGGGCCGGGAGAGCATCTTCGCCACCGTTCGGGGGGCCCAGTCGTAGGGGCGATCCAGGTCCGTGGCGTAGAGCTCCAGGCCGTGGGTATGCATATAGTAGGAGGGGCGCTCAATCTTCCGCTCCCTAAGCTTGTTGGCGATGACGGCGGGGCCGTACCCCTTCAGGGCCAGGGCGAAGACCTCCCGCACCACGGCGGCGGATTCCTCGTCGATCAGCAGGTGGTGTTTCTGCTCCGGGTCCTTTTTGTAGCCGTAGAGCACCTTGTTGGAAAAGGGGATGTTCGCCCGGCTCCGGGCCAGGTAGGACTGCTTCTGCTTGCGGCTGGCGTCCCTCAAATACCACTCGTTCATGATGTTGAGGAAGGGGGCGAACTCGCCGCTTTGCCGATCCGCGCTGTCCACGCCGTTGGCGATGGCGATGAACCGGACCCCGTGCTGGGGAAAGAACACCTCCGTGTAGAAGCCGGTCTGCAGATAGTCCCGGCCCACCCGGCTCATGTCCTTGACCAGCACCGCCGCCACCTTCCCATTTTCGATGTCCGCCACCAGCCGCTTCCAATCCGGGCGCTCGAAGTTGCCGCCGGTGTAGCCGTCGTCGGTGTAGTGGGCGCAGTTCGAGAAACCATGCTGCGCGGCATAGTCCTCCAACATGCGCTTTTGCATCACGATGGAATTGCTGTCCCCCAGCTGCTCGTCGTCCCGGGACAGGCGCTCGTATAGGGCTGTGATCTGTTCTTGTTCTGTCTGCCTGATGCTCATGTGTTCATCCTTTCAGGCTGCCGACAGGACGGTTGCGGTACGTCCAGTATACCACCTTCCCCGGCCAATGCAACTGGTTGATTTTGGATCATGTGGATGATCCGATCCTCCATATTCGATCCGTCGCTGTCCACGACGGTAACTTTAACTTGATAGATGGTGTTTTTGATCCTTCGGGTCATGTTCATGCAGGGCAAGCGTTCCTCCTTTGCTGATTTGATGGATGATGACGCCATGAACTTTGGTCAGCATAGCTTTTTCCTCCTTTCTATTCTGTCCTGCCTGGTCCCCTTCCCACGCATGTGGTGCGATGCAAGTTTTGTCGTTTACCGTTCCCGGTCATAATGCGAGAACTCTTCGATGAGCTCCCTATCCTCGGTCAGGAA
>CACWYB010000042.1 GCA_902765005.1 uncultured Eubacteriales bacterium
CAATAATCCTATGTTAGTTATCGGGAGATTCCGGGGTGACTTACCTTAATCCGGAAAAGTGCCGTAAACAAAGGATTTTCCCTTTCTTCCAATGGCTTCAAGTCCCACCGTCTCCACGATAGCTGAAAACGTTGAGTTTATCACGTTTTCAGCTTTTTTTGCGTACAACGAATGAAAGGGCAGCTGCAAGAACGCAGCTGCCCTTTTTGCGGAGACGGATATACAGTTTTAGTTATGCTGCAGGCTGCAGTGCTTCTTCGGCATCTTCGGATTCGGTTTCTGTGTCAGCAGGTGCATTCTCTGTAGCTTCAGGAGCACTTTCTGCAGCGTCAGATGCAGGCAGGACAGGCTCCTGATACTGCTCCTCAGCGGGCACGATGCCTTCCTCGTAGATCTGGGCAAAGTCGTTTCGCATGGAGACGGGGATGTAGCCCTTTGCCTCATAGTCCGCAGACTTTTCTTCCCAGTTCTGCTTGCCCCACTCTCTGACGTTGTCATCGGCGACGACCATGTACGCCTGTGCGGGATACGGGTTCCGACTGTCGATGGTGTAGTTCATCATGCTGGTGTCGCTGCCGCTGTTGCCAAATGCAAGAACGGGGCGCTGGCCGATTTCCCGCTCGATGTAGATGGACTTGTTGGCGTTGAGGTTCTTCTGGATGAAGCCGCCTGTGAGAACGAGTTCGTCGCCGTTAGCATATTTGAAATTCATGTTCGAGGATTCGGTCTCGTGGCCCTTCTGCTTGACCTCGAAGTCCGTTCCGATGACATGGTTGGGCGTGACATACTCCCTGATCGGCGAGTTCGCCACAATGGCGCGGGTGGTTGTGCGCTCTGTGCCGCTGATCACGTAGATCGTGAAGTCGTTCTCGTAGAGGTACTGCACGAGCTCCGCCATCGGGAGGTAGAAATTGTCGATGTAGCGCATGTTTTCGAAGCTAGCAGTCGGCTTTTTGCCGAACTCGACCGCGTAATTGTAGAATTCCTCCATTGTCATGCCGGCGTAGGCTTTGGCAAAATTCCGTGCAAGACTCTCATCGGCCAGATAGCCGGGTTTGATGGCAGCAGCGACTTCTTTTAACTCATCGGAAACCCGCTCCGGATGGTCGTGCAGGCAAAACTCGATGAACATCATGGTATCGTAATAGGTATAGTAAGTCTCGCAGGTGAGCGTACCGTCCATGTCGAACACAGCGATGCGGTCTTTTACAGGGATGAAGTGATCGGTGTCAGCCGGATCCGTCACCTTGGATACGTAGTCGCGCAAACTCTGGGCGACAGGCGAATCGGGGGCCCAGTAGGTGGAGAGGGCGGAAGTGGGTTCCACAGCAGTATCAGCAGCGGGTTCCGCAGCTGTTTCGGCAGTGGATTCCGCAGTGGTCCCAGCGGTGGGTTCCACTGCCGTTTCGGCGTTGGGCTCCGCAGTGGTTTTCGCCCCTCTGGGGAAAAAGCTGATGGCGGCGATAAGTGCAACCAGAATGAATATGGATAGGATGATGATACGGTTATTTTTGTTGCTATTCATGTGTAGAATCCTTTCTATAGCGTGAGTCCGGAGAGAAGTCTTTTCACACGCAGTACTAGTGCTTTGTACTTGTTCATGTGACAATATACCAATTTGTGCTGCGGTTTGTCCAGTGGATTGCCGGGCACTTTGCTGTGAAGCTTTCCGGGATTTTTTACATTCAGCGTATGAGGGTCAGAATACATGCTTCTCCTGATACTCCTCCCATATGCTGCCGGGACCGGCGACGATCCGAAGGCCGATGTCCTGATACCAGTCATAAGAGAGAATTGTATCTCCGGATTTCCACTTCTGCGGGTAGATGGTGTTCTGCCAGTCGAGCGGTTCGGCGATTTGTTCCTGCCTGGAGGCGGCAGCAAGAAACGCGGCAAGGGCCCGGTTCTGTTCCTCTGTGTATAGACCCGGCTTCACGGAGAAGAAGAAGGAGGTGCCGCTCCTCGACAAGAGGTCTCCCCACAGCCGGTTGTATTCCCACGGAATCTCGCCGACATCGCCGTAGCAGTCGGCGTCGCAGTCAAAGAAAGTGCGGTGCTGGGGCATGCGGAAGGCCAGCGTGTTGACGCCCATACGCATGGTGCGCTCCCACAGAAGGCCCGAAGTATCATCGCCTGTGCGCTGCATGTGTTCCAGGCCGGCTGCCAGGTGGCCCACAGTATTACAGCCCAGGATCAACGTGCCGTATGGAGCGGCTGCTTCATAAATAACGCGGTAGAAATTGACCAGGATCTCGGCGGATGTTTTGCTCCGGTCAAAGAAATGCCATCCGTCATCGGTGACAAGAGGCTGCATCATAAATCCCCACTTTCCGAAGCTGTCGAAGGTGGAGAAGTCGTGTTTGATGAGGCCAAAACCCCATTCGCAC
>CACWYB010000043.1 GCA_902765005.1 uncultured Eubacteriales bacterium
CCCGCCTGATTGACAACAAATCATCCACAGGAGAAAGCATATGAAAACCTATTTTACTTCAGAAAGTGTCACCGAGGGGCATCCCGACAAGGTGTGTGATCGCATCGCCGACGCCATTCTGGATGAGACATTACGTTTGGACCCCCTGGCCCATGTGGCCTGTGAGGTGGCCGCCACCACCAACATGATCCATGTCATGGGGGAGATCACCGCCCAAGGCGCTCCCGCCTACGCGGATGTGATAAAGCGGACCGTGCGGGAGATTGGCTACGATGAGTCCAACGTTGGCTTTTCCGCCGACGAGGCTACGATCCTGCTGAACATCCACGAGCAGTCCCCGGACATCGCCCGAGGGGTCGTGCAGACGGAGGCGGAGAAGCAGGGTGCTGGGGACCAGGGCATCGTGTTCGGCTATGCCTGCAGCGAGACCCCATCCCTGATGCCGCTGAGCTTCGAGCTTGCCACCCTCCTCTGCCAGCGCCTTGCCTATGTGCGGCACATGCGGACGGTGCCCTTTTTGCGACCCGATGGAAAGGCACAAGTCACCCTGGAATATGAAAACGGCGTCCCTGTTCGGATCGACACTGTGGTCCTTTCCGCCCAACACACGGACACCGTTTCCCTGGACGAACTGCGCTTCACCTTGATGGACGAGGTGATCCTGCCCGCGCTGCCGGAATCCATGGTAGATAAAAACACCCGATATCTCATCAACCCCACGGGCCGATTCGTCATGGGCGGTCCGGCAGCGGACACCGGGGTCACTGGACGGAAGCTCATCTGCGATACCTACGGCGGCCACGGCCGCCATGGGGGCGGCGCCTTCTCCGGGAAGGATCCCTCCAAGGTGGACCGGAGCGGGGCCTACATGGCCCGCTTCCTGGCGAAAAACATCGTATCCAATCGGATGGCGGATCGGTGCGAGGTCCAGATCGGCTACGCCATCGGCGTAGCGGAGCCAGTCTCCCTCCATGTGGAGACCTTTGGCACAGAGCACGTTTCCAGGGAAACGATCCTCGACGAGATCCGTTGCCGAGAGGACATGCCGACTTCATGCCCTGGGAACGGATCGAATGGCACTGATATGCGGGCAAAGCACCTATCTCCCTTCTCAAACGACTTTGTCTCATATCTGTTCCGCAGGGAGAGGCTGACGAAAGTCTTCTGACAATACTTCATCTCCTCGGCAGCCTCTCCCTTACCCGTGCTTTTCAACAAAAAGATCAGACAATGAAAACGATCTTCAGCGGAAAATTGTTCACCATCCCCAACCTTCTGTCCTTCCTCCGTCTGCTGCTCATTCCCTGGTTCGTGTGGACCTATGTGACGAAGGGAGACGGCCAGGGCACGGCGGCCATTCTGATCCTGTCGGGGATCACCGATATTTTGGACGGCTATATCGCCCGCAGCTTCGACATGGTCAGCAACCTGGGCAAGGCCCTGGACCCCGTGGCGGATAAGGCCACCCAGATCGTCATGATCGGCTGTCTCACGGTCCGCTTCCCCCATACGATCTATATCCTCATCGTCCTTTGCGTCAAGGAGCTGTTCGTCATGATCTCCAGCCTCCTGGCCATCCATCGGACGGAGGAGGTTCTGTCCGCGGACTGGCACGGGAAGGTGGCCACGACGGCACTGTATTTCACCATGATCCTGCATCTGCTGTTCCCGAACATGTCCGGCTTTCTGTCCGATCTGCTCATCATCGTCTGCGTCTGTTCGGTCCTGTTCTCCGGGGTCCTCTACGGTGTGCGGAACATCCACATCCTGTGCACAGAAAAGGAGGAAGCGCCCCATGAGTAACGCATCGAAAAAGGCGTTCGTTTGGTCCGTCAAGGCCATGCTCCTTATCAGCATCCTGCGGCTGACCCCATGAAGGGCCTGTTCACACGGCGAAACCTCATTCGTTGGGGCCTGCTGCTGTTGCTGGCCTGGACCTCGGTGGGGCTGCTGCTCCTTCGGTTTCATGGAGGGATCACCGTTGATGATGTGGCAACCCTGGAGCCCGAGCGGCCCTGGCTGGCGGCCCTCATATTGCTGGGCCTGTTCCTCCTGAAAAGCGTGGACTTTCTGCTGCATATCGGCGTGCTGTTCGCCGCCAGCGGACAGCTGTTCCCCTTGGCCTTCGCCCTGCTGCTGAACCTTGTGGGCCTCTGCATCGCCAGCATCCCGGCCTACCTCGTGGGGCGAACCGCCGGGCCGTCGCTGCTGAAGACCCTTTTGGACCGCTATCCCAAGTTGACCCTGATCCAGGGCGGCCGCAACGCCCCCGGCCTGCTGCCCGCGACCCTGCTGCGAGGCATAGACCTGCCGCTGCAGATCGTTGGCCTATACCTGGGGGTGTGCCGCTGTCCCTTTGGGCGGTATCTGCTGAGCACTCTGCTGGGCATCGCCCCTTCGCTGACGGCGTATACCCTCCTGGGCCGAACCTCTGCCGACCCCGCCTCAGGGCCCTTTCGGCTATGCGTCTTGATCTGCCTACTGTTATCCCTGGTCTCCCTGGGGCTGT
>CACWYB010000044.1 GCA_902765005.1 uncultured Eubacteriales bacterium
GTGATCGCCGCCGTCAGGGTCGTCTTGCCGTGGTCAACGTGGCCGATGGTGCCGATGTTGACATGGGGCTTCGTCCGTTCAAATTTTTGCTTTGCCATTGAAGTTTCTCCTTGTTGAATGTATTGTGTTCGTTTTTAGAAGTTGTAGTTATACTTGCCCAGGATCTTTTCGGCGATGGCCTCGGGAACCTTTTCGTAATGGGCAAACTGCATAGTGAAGGTGCCGCGGCCCTGGGTGTGGGACCTGAGGCTCGTGGCGTAGCCGAACATCTCGGACAGGGGGCAGAAGGCGTCGATGGCCGTGCCCATGTTCCTGGTCTCCATGCCGTTGATCCGGCAGCGTCGGCTGCTCAGATCGCCGGTGATGTCGCCCACGTACTCGTCGGGGACGATGATCTCCACGGCCATGACGGGCTCCATGAGAGTGCTGTTCTCCCGCTTGAGGCCCTCCTTCACCGCCAGGGATCCGGCGATCTCAAAGGCCTGCTCGGAGGAATCCACCTCATGATAGGAGCCGTCCAGCAAGGTGGCGCTCACGTCCATGACCTCGTATCCGCCCAGGGGGCCGGATTGGAGGGCGCCGCGAATGCCCTTGTCGATGGCGGGGATGAACTCCTTGGGGATCACGCCGCCCACGGTCTTGTCCGTGAACAGATACCCTTCGCCGGTCTCCCGGGGCTCAAAGAGCACCAGGCAGTCGCCGTACTGGCCATGGCCGCCGGACTGCCGCACGAAGCGGCCCCGGGCTTTGACGGCGGACTTGATGGTCTCCTTGTAGGCCACCTGGGGCTTGCCCACCGTGGCCTCCACCCGAAATTCCCGGATGAGCCGGTCCACGATAATCTCCAAGTGGAGCTCGCCCATGCCGGCGATGATGGTCTGGCCCGTCTGCTGGTCCACATAGGTGCGGAAGGTGGGGTCCTCGTCCTGGAGTTTGAGCAGGGCCTGGTCCATCTTCTCCTGCCCCGCCTTGGTCTTGGGCTCGATGGCCACCTGAATGACCGGGTTGGGGAAGGTCATGCTTTCCAGCAGCATCTCGTGGCCTTCGCCGCGTAGGCTTCCTCCACCTCGGTGCGCACGTTGGCGTGCATCATGAGGACCTTGCTGACCCGGGACTTGCGCTGCTTGCCTACATTATATACGTAGGTGCCGCTCTTCAGGGTGCCGCTGTAGATCCGGCAGAACACCAGCCGCCCCACGAAGGGATCGGAGATGATCTTGAAGGCCAGGGCTACCAGGGGGCCATTGTCGTCCGCATGGGCCAGGATCTCCCCCTTGCCCTCGGCATCCGTGCCCTTGGCGGGCGGAATGTCGAGAGGCGAAGGAAGATATTCCACGATGGCGTTCATCAGGGGCTGGACGCCCTTGTTCCGATAGGAGCTGCCGCAGGTCACGGGGACCGCCGCGCCGGAAATGGTAGCCTTGCGGATGCAGGCGTTGAGCTCCGCCTCCGTGGGCTCCTCCCCCTCGAAGTACTTCTCCATCAGCTCCTCATCCTGGTCGATGACGGACTCAATGAGGTTGGTTCGGTACTCCTTGGCTTGGTCCAGCATGTCCGCGGGGATTTCCTCCTCCCGGATGTCGGTGCCATCGTCGTTGTAGTAGATCTCCGCCTTCATCCGCACCAGGTCGATAAGGCCCCGGAAGGTGTTTTCCGCGCCGATGGGCAGCTGGATGGGGACGGGGTTGGCGCCGAGCCGCTGGCGCATCATGTCCACCACGTTGAAGAAATCGGCGCCCACGATGTCCATCTTGTTCACGTAGGCGATCCGGGGCACGCCGTAGCGCACCGCCTGACGCCAAACGGTTTCGGACTGAGGCTCCACCCCACCCTTGGCGCAGAACACGGCAACAGCACCATCCAGCACCCGCAGAGAGCGCTCCACCTCCACGGTGAAGTCCACGTGCCCCGGGGTGTCGATGATGTTGATGCGGTGACCTTTCCAATAGCAGGTGGTGGCGGCGGAGGTGATGGTGATACCACGCTCCTGTTCCTGGGCCATGTAGTCCATGGTGGCCGCGCCTTCATGCGTTTCACCCATCTTGTGGATCTTGCCCGAATAGAACAGGATCCGCTCGGTGGTGGTGGTCTTGCCGGCATCGATGTGAGCCATGATGCCGATATTTCTGGTCAGCTCCAGCGGTATCTCGCGCATTGGTTTACCAGCGATAGTGAGCGAAAGCCTTGTTGGCTTCGGCCATACGGTGGGTGTCCTCTTTCTTCTTCACCGCGTTGCCGGCGTTGTTGGCGCCGTCCAGGATCTCGCCGGCCAGGCGCTCACGCATGGTGCGCTCGCTGCGGGCACGGGCGAAGGACACCAGCCAGCGCAGGCCCAGCGTCTGCCGACGCTCGGCGCGGATCTCGATGGGGACCTGGTAGGTGGAACCGCCGACGCGGCGGGCCTTGACTTCCAGCACGGGCATGATGTTGTTCATGGCCTCCTCGAACACTTCG
>CACWYB010000045.1 GCA_902765005.1 uncultured Eubacteriales bacterium
GCCCCCGCTGCCCGTCCCGCCGCCAAGCCCGTCGCGCCCCGGCCCGCCGCCCCCGCGGCCGCGCCCGCCGCTGCCCCCGCCGGCAAGGGTGAGACCATCAACGCCCCCATGCCCGGCAACATCCTGGATGTGCGGGTACAGAATGGCCAGGCCGTCAAGTCCGGCGACATCCTCATGATCCTGGAAGCCATGAAGATGGAGAACGAGATCATCGCCCCCTGCGCCGGCACCGTTTCCAACCTGTCCGTTCAGAAGGGTTCCACCGTTTCCTCCGGCCAGCTGCTCTGCTCCATCGGTTGATTGTGAGGTCACCGAGCTATGGGCGCTGCCATTCTTGAGTTCTTAAAAACGACCGGCTTCTATCAGATCTTCCAGAACCCGCTCCAGCTGGTGATGCTGCTCATCGCCTGCGTGCTGCTGTATCTGGCGATCGTGAAGAAGTTCGAGCCGTTGCTGCTGCTCCCCATCGCCTTCGGCATGCTGCTCACCAACCTGCCGGGCGCGGGGCTCGGGGCTTTATCACGCGGAAATCTATGCGGAAGGTCACGTAAACTGGGCGGCCCTGGCCGATCCCAAGAACTGCGGCCTGCTGGATTACCTGTATCTGGGCGTTAAGCTGGGCATCTACCCCTGCCTGATCTTCATGGGCGTGGGCGCCATGACGGACTTCGGTCCCCTCATCGCCAACCCCAAGTCCCTGATCCTGGGCGCGGCCGCGCAGCTGGGCATCTACATGGCCTACGGCATCGCCCTGATCCTGGGCTTCACCACCCCCCAGGCGGCCTCCATCGGCATCATCGGCGGCGCGGACGGCCCCACGGCCATCCTGGTCACCACCAAGCTGGCCCCTGAGCTTTTGGGCGCCATCGCCGTGGCTGCCTATTCCTACATGGCCCTGGTGCCGGTCATCCAGCCCCCCATCATGCGGGCCCTGACCACCAAGGAAGAGCGCCAGATCACCATGAAACAGCTGCGGGCCGTGTCTCAGACGGAGAAGATCATCTTCCCCATCGCGGTCACCATCTTCGTCAGCTTCCTGGTGCCCGACGCGGCGCCCCTGGTGGGCTGCCTCATGCTGGGCAACCTGTTTAAGGAATCCGGCGTCACCGACCGTCTCAACAAGACCGCTCAGAACGAGCTGTGCAACATCGTCACCATCTTCCTGGGCGTGTCCGTGGGCGCCACTGCCACCGCGGCCAACTTCCTCAAGCTCCAGACCCTGGAGATCATGGCCCTGGGCATCTTCGCCTTCGGCGGCGGCACGGCGGGCGGTCTGCTGCTGGCCAAGTTCATGAACCTGTTCCTCAAGGAGAAGATCAACCCCCTCATCGGCTCCGCCGGCGTGTCCGCGGTGCCCATGGCGGCCCGTGTCTCCCAGGTGGAGGGCCTGGGTCCCAATGTGGCCGGCGTCATCGGCTCCGCAATCGCGGCGGGCGTGTTCCTGTCCCTGTTTAAGTGAGGTAAGCTATGGCCAATAAACTCTATATCACCGATACCATCCTGCGGGACGGCCACCAGAGCAAGGCGGCCACCCGGATGCCCCTCTCCGATATGCTGCCCGCCTGCGAGGCGCTGGACAACATCGGCTACTGGTCGCTGGAGGTTTGGGGCGGCGCCACCTTCGATGCCTGCCTGCGGTACCTGAACGAGGACCCCTGGGAGCGGCTTCGCAAGCTCCGCAAGGCCCTGCCCAAGACTAAGCTCCAGATGCTCTTTAGGGGCCAGAACATCCTGGGCTACAAGCACTACGCCGACGATGTGGTGGAAGCCTTCTGCCGCAAGGCCATCGAGAACGGCATCGACATCATCCGTATCTTCGACGCCCTGAACGACACCCGCAACCTGGAAGCCGCCATCAAGTACACCAAGAAGTACGGCGGCTGGTGCGAGCCGGCGCTGAGCTACACCATCTCCCCGGTCCATTCCGAGGACTACTTCGTGAAGCTGGCCAAGGAGCTGGTCCAGATGGGCGCCGACTCCATCTGCATCAAGGACATGGCCAACCTCCTGCTGCCCTACGACGCCTACAGCCTCATCAAAAAGATGAAGGCGGAGCTGGGTGACATCCCCATCCATCTGCACACCCACAACACCACCGGCACCGGCGACATGACCAACCTCATGGCGGCCCAGGCCGGGGTGGACATCGTGGACACCTGCCTGAGCCCCTTCGGCAACGGCACCGCCCAGCCCGCCACCGAATCCCTAGTGGCCACCCTCAAGGGCACCGAGCGGGACACCGGTTTGGACCTTGCCGCCCTCGCCGAGGTGGCCAAGCACTTCCGCAAGGTTCAGGATCGGATGATGAAGGAAGGCATCTACACCACCAAGTCCATGATGGTGGACACCAACACCCTCATCTATCAGGTGCCCGGCGGCATGCTCAGCAACCTGGTCAAGCAGCTCAAGGACGCCGGCGCCGAGGATAAGTACTACGACGTGCTGGCGGAGATCCCCCAGGTCCGCAAGGACTTCGGCTATCCGCCCCTGGTGACCCCCACCAGCCAGATCGTGGGCACCCAGGCCGTGTTCAACGTGCTCATGGGCCGCTACAAGACCTTCCCCAACAACAGCAAGGACCTGCTGCGGGGCGCCTACGGCAAGCTCCCCGGCGA